>CAWBCW010000001.1:0-11672 GCA_963787345.1 uncultured Bacillaceae bacterium
ATACATCCATACCAGCCAACTAGCTGCGAATATAAAACTAACTTTAGGTGTCAGATCATTATTGAACTATCCATTTTTTGGAGTATATTTCACTTTTCCTTTGTCCCACTCCTAATTTGTCCATCTAAGCATATATTCTTTTAATCTATCAAACAATTGCATTACAACTACTAGCACAAGAACCATGAAAATAAATCCAGCCCACATATTAGTGTAAATTCCTAAATCAGCATATTTTCTTACATAAAATCCCAACCCTGCACCTGCTCCATACATTTCAGCAAACACAAGCATTACGAAAGAGCTTCGCAATGAATTTACAAAACCAGATAAAATTGATGGACTTGCTGCAGGGAGGATAACTTTAAATACTTTTTTAAACCCACTTAGTTCCAATGTAGCCGCACTATCGAGATATCGCTTATCTATAGTCTGAATACCTGTAATAGTAGCGAATAATGTTGCCCAAACGGTACCATATAAAATTAAGATAACTGATGCCCACCAAAAACTGGGGGAGAGCAAAACTATAAATGGAGAAAGCAAAATGGACGGAACACAGCTAAATGCATAAATAATAGGATGTAAAGTATCGCGCAAACGCTTATTCATACCAACAGGGATTCCTATACCTAAAGCAATTATTAAAGTAATTGCAATTGATGGAATTAACAATTTGATAGATGAAATTAAGTTAAGACTTGAATAGTCTATATCTTTAACAAACGCCTCCCAGATTTGCGCAATTGGAGGAAACATCATTGAACTGTACAAATTGTTAACCGCAATAAATTGGTAAATTAACACTAACCCCAGACATATACAAACTGTAACCCAGTAATTTTTTATAAATGATTTTATTTTATTCATTATTGAAACCAAACCTCCACTTATTTACTATAAACGCAGATTTTCTATCTAAATCTTTGCTTATAATAAAACTAGAACATTTATTAAAGATTATATTCCTCATAAAAGGCTACAGCATTTTTATAAAACTCTGGATCCTCATGTCCATATTTTTCAACTGCTTCATCAAGTGCTTCTTTATATAAATCAGAGTAGATACTGTCTTCTAGATTAACACTATCATCAGCTTTCACAATTCCACCAGCATCCTTATATATTTATGGTAATCCATAAAACGTTTTTAACAGGGTCGGGGTTAATTCTATAATGTTCATTCAACATATAAGCTTCAACATATTCTTCAGTAGCTTCTCAACTGTTCGGCCATAAGACTTACTGTTTCTTCCCTATGAGATTCAAAATAAGCTTGAGCACGAATCAAAGCCATATTTAGCAATTTAACAGTTGTCGGATTCTCCTCAACCCAAGATTTACGTGCTACCATACGACAACAAGATAATTTGGAGTAATATCATCATTATAAGCAACAATCTTAATGCCATCTGTATTCAATGCCTGATACATAGTTCCAGTACCAAGTATGGCATAATCAAGTTCACCTCTCTGAATAGCAGCTATTTCGTCCCCATCAGTTAAACCCTCTACAAATTGAATTTCTTTTTCCAAATCGTGACCGTCTCCATATAATCCGTCTAAAAACTGGATAACTATCAATTGAACCGCCATATCTGCTTCCAAGTAAAGACTCAGGTCCATTCCATTCTGTACCTTCTGCAGCAATAATAGGCATAGAACCAGTAAGCATGAAACCTCCAATAATTGCCATATCATCACCTGCTGAAATCATCTGTATCGGTCCATTTGTACCAGAGTTTGACGCAATATCAACTCGACCCGTTATAACAGCTTCTAATTGATTTTGCATCCAAAGGAATTTCGTTAATTTTCAATCCAACATCATCAAAGTATCCTTGTTCTTTTGCAATACTAACCAAAACATTTCCGCTCATACCTTGAGCCCATGTGATCGTATCAGTTTCAGGCTTTTCTTCGCTTACCACAGATTCTGTCTTAGCAGTAGGCTTTGATTCAACGGACGCATTATCATTACTACCACAAGCAACCAAACCCAATGTCATTACCATTGATAGTAATATTAAAATAAATTTTTTTTTCATAATTTCCACTCTCTCTTCTATTCTGTTTATAATATCTCTTACAATTAAAACTCAAACTATAAGATTTCCTACATGCACTCTATAAAATCGAAAATGCCTGTTCAAAATCTGCAATAATATCTTCCTTATTCTCAAGTCCACAAGAAAGGCGAATCAAACCGTCCTTAATTCCTGCTGCTTTACGATCTTCTTGTGACATAATCGCATGGGTCATACTCGCAGGATGCTGAATTAAAGTTGCAGGATCACCAAGACTCACAGCGATCGATACCATTTTCATCTGATTAACAACTTTTTTACAAGCTGTAAAGCTATCCATACCATTGATTTCATCTTTTAGTTCAAATGCGACGATTCCGCTATATTGTCCATTCATCTGCTTTTCTGAAAGTGCATATTGTGAATGACTTTCAAGTCCTGGATAGTAAACCTTTTCTACATAAGGCACACTTTCCAGATATTTTGCCACAATAACAAGGCCATTCTCACAATGACGCATCATACGCAGTTCCATTGTCTGCAAGCCACGTAATACTAAGAATGAGTTGAATGGGCTAGGTGTAGAGCCACAAAGCTTTGTTGCAGCACTTTTGCGAATAACTCCAATATCTGGAGCATTTCCAATTACAAAACCACAGATAACATCTCCATGGCCATTAATATATTTAGTTCCACTATGCAATACAATATCTGCCCCAAGCTTTAATGGGTATTGTATTGGAGGTGGTGCAAATGTATTATCAACCACAACGCGAATTCCTTTTGTGTGTGCCAAAGTAGAAATTGCCTTAATATCCGTAAGCAACATTGTTGGATTCGTAGGTGTTTCAAAATAAATCATTTTTGTATTTTCTTTAATTGCTGCTTCTACTGCGATCAAGTCACTTGTATCCAAAAACGTGACTTCAACTCCAAATTTTGCAAGTGTTTCTCTTAGCACCATATTGGTACACCCATAAACACATTCACCACTAATAACGTGATCTCCAGCCTCAAGAAGCGCAATAAATACAGAACCAATAGCACCCATTCCAGAAGCAGTTGCTACACATTCCTCTCCGCACTCCAATGCTGCCACTTTCCTTTCCAATGTAGCAGTTGTAGGATTTCCACCTCTTGAATATGCATATCCAGGAATCTCGCCACTAAAAATCTGGCTTCCCTCTTCTACAGTTTCAAAACAAAAAGTAGATGTTTGATAAATTGGAGTTGCTAGAGCACCATATAAAGCATCTGGTTCTTGACCTGCATGAATTGCAAGTGTACCAAAACCAACCTTTTCCAAATCAATTTTACTCATATTATTTTTAACTCCTTTTATGTTTTACGCTTCTGAATTTTTAATTTTATTAGAAACATCCATATTAATATAATGAATTAACTCATTACGCAAATCTACTGTAGCATCATTATCATTCTTTCCTCTTACTAATCTCTGTTCATCTGAAACATTGGTTTCGAAGATTACATCATTACCTGATTGTCCTAATACGTACACTTTATTTGATAATAATAAAGCTTCGTCTACATCATGAGTTACAAAGAATACTGTCTTTTTTGGATTCCCTTGTGCCCATAATTCAAGAACCAAATCTTGTAGCTTTGCTCTAGTAACAGCATCAAGTGCACCAAAAGGCTCGTCCATCAATAAAACTGGAGGGTCAATCGCAAACGCTCTTGCAATTGCACAACGTTGCATCATACCACCAGAAAGTTCTTTTGGTAATTGATCAAAGACCTCCTCTTTTAGTCCAACTTTTCTAAGCATCTCTTTAGCAATAGAAATTAACTCTTTTTTCTTCTTCTTTGGATACTTTTGTTCTAAGGCTAAAACTATATTTTTTCCTGCAGTCATCCATGGGAATAATCCATAATCTTGGAATACTACCCCTCTTGAAAGACTAGCCCTTTTTATAAGTTCACCACCAAATGAAATTTCACCAGCGCTAGGTATTTCAAGACCAGCCAAGAGTCTTAACAAAGTGGATTTACCACAACCCGAAGGTCCTAATAAACATACAAATTCTCCAGCAGGTACACTCATATTAATTTCATTAAATATCCTTTTTTCACTGCCATTATATTGGAAAGATAAATTTCTTACTTCTACATTGTTAACATCATTCATCAAATCACCAAACCCTATAATTATTATTCTCTTCCCAAATAGGCAACATCATGTCTTGGCTGCCAATAAGAAAAGAGCAACAGCAACAGATAATGTTAGTACTTTTATGGAACAATCTGTTTACCAGGTTTGCTATTTTACACTAGCATTCCTCCTAGAACGTCAATAGTGCCACTTTCTTTCGAGAAGACAATTCACGAGCTAGTTCAATAATCGTTTCTGCGGGAATTCTTGTTATCTCTGATGCATATTATTTTGCGAAACTTTTCACATAATCGAATAACTCTAGAAATCCATGTGTATAGTTTTCAACAAATGAAGCGTCATACCGCCTTTCTTTAATAATGACATTACCTCAAAAAAGATTTTCGCAATCCTACACAAAATCTACTCGTATCAAGCAAAATTCTTTTTCAATAATATGATCTGAACCAATTCTTCTTGCACTCTTCAAATTCTTCATCTGGGCATATTATTTGCATTTCCGTAAACCTTGTATTCTACAAAACAAGAATAGCATTTTATGCTGAAAAATGTCGAACCGGAAAAATCAATTCATATTTCCGATAGCAATCGATTTACTCAATAGATAGGAAGCAATGGTATTTACGGTAGAAACAGAGGTAAGTTGGAGTGACAAGGGGTGGGACTGGGGGACAGGTCCCTTGTCCCAATAAAAAAAGTGATCATCACTCTGATTGGATGATCACTTTCCTCCATTTTGCAATAATGAACTTTTTTTGAACATGGATTTCGCGACAGGGATGTCCCACTCATCTAAATAGTAAAACGAGGCACACCAGGTCAGATATTAATCTGTACGAACATCTATTTACAATTTATGCCTTACGGCCGAATGTCGTAGAACTATCTGCTTCAAGCCTGGGACAATATTCCATCCCCATTATCCAACATGCATGTGCTCCTAGTTTGTAGTTAAAAACCTATCTCAGTTCTTCCGCCCTTAAAGCTTTTTGCTACCCTATTTACCATCGGATCATAATAAGCTTGTTTACTAGATGGATAGGTTATGATTAATGTTGAAATAATATCCTCGCCTATAATCTCTTTTTGATAAACAATGTTACCTCCGTCATAATAAGAAATGACGTACCAATCACTTTCCAACCTTTGGAAAGCAATCGAGCTAGGTGCATTCTCTAGAGCACGGTAGTAGTAAGTTTCAATGGTTTCATTGTCCTCAATGATATTGATATGGCCTGCGTAGGCAAGAATAGTACTATCACGGTTATAAAATTTCCTACCATCGCCATTTGTAGGTTCTTCCCCTTTTGTGAATGTGGTAGGATATTCTACTGTGAACCCATATCTGTCATTCTTATACGTGTTATATGAAAATGATTCTGTCTCTTTCTGTGAGGGTGATTCATGATTATTTTGATCCGATTCTTTTAGGTTTTCAGAACTTCCAGTTTCAATCTCTTCAAAGTTTAAATAAATATTGGTATTTTTACTAACCGTGACGGTATCTGACTTCATTACCCCGTTTGGTGATTTTGCTTCTGCATGGATCTCCACTGATCCATCTGTTGCGAAAGGGCCAAATTCTTTTGCGTCTAATACTGTGATTTTAGTGTCTTTTCCATTGATGAAAACTGTGGCATTTTCAATATTTGATTCAATATTTACATAGGCACCTTTTAAATCGATATCATGATAGAGTATATTTTCCTCAGCTTTAGAAAAATCAAGGGTTTCTTTGGACTTTAAGTGAGCATATTCACCCTTATACTCACCCTCCAATGTGTAGTTTCCTGGTAAAAGCTTGCCTATTTCCACATATTTTTCAGTAGTGGTTAATGTTTTTCCCTTAATTCCATTCAACTTTATCTCGGTATCTGAGAAACTAGTAGAGAGGTTTAGCGTAAAGGGAATCGCTTCAATCACATATTGATCATAAATTCCCCACTTCTTCGTCTCTGTCTTTTTCAGTAGAAGTAAATCATTTCCATAGCGATCCTTAATTGGATGCAGAATGGTATTCCCTTCAATATGAGCTGACTGTTTTTTTAATTCCTGGATGATTTTCTGAAAATCATTTTCTAAAGTCAAATATTGAATATAGCCATCGACATCTTCTTCCTTGAGTAAAATTTCGCTTTGACCTCATTCATGATATCGATAATTGCCTTTTCATTTTTATTGTTAACAGCTTTTTCAAATGAATCTACAACTTTTTCTGGTTTATATTGTTGGGAAAAATACAAATGTGTACCAAATACACTAACGAGAATAATTAGTATGGGAATGATGTATAACCAGCTCTTTTTTGAGAAAAACGGTCTTTTTTGAGAATTGAATTTCCTAACTTTTTCGTCAGAATCTTTTTGATGATCTGTTCCACACTGGGTACAAAACGTTTGATTATTAGTTAATTTATTTCCGCAATTTTTGCAATAAGCCATAATAGATACCTTCCTTTTTTCAAGGGGGTCAGACCCGATACGTTAACGAGAAAGGTGACAGGTAAGGTAATATCCAAAAACTGGATCGTGCCTGTCACCTTTCTTCTCCTTTTCTTGTTTCCCCTCAAATTAATTTACAGGTTTGTGCAATAATTTACGCAGATAACTTCCCGCAAAGCCAGCGATATAGGACATAATAAAGCTTCCCATAAAGACTTTAAATAGATTGATAGCTAGTGTAATACTGACACGTTCAGTTTGCTCTCCAAGTATTCTCATTTCACCCTCGATTGCAATGGAACCAAGGGAAGCTAATATAACTGTGAATAGACTGTAGACAAGGCTAAAAATGGCTAATGAGAGATAAATAGAACGATTTGGTGATTTCAAGAAATAACCAGCAATGAGTAAAAATAGGATTGGAATGATAATGGCAAGCTTTAAATAAAGATCAATGTCATAAGCACTAATGTAATAATCCAATTGAGCAGTATCCAATTCATTTGCACTTCCATGGTACTTAAAACCGGAGAATATTGAGTAACTGATACCAGCACTTTCCCCGTTAAATCCGTACTGTGTCATATTGAAAGACAATGGAGAAAAATGAAGCATGCTATAGATCAAGGATGAAAGCCCAACTCCGGCAAAGACAACCGTCATTCCAGAGTGTTCAAATAATTGATTGATGAACGGATTACCTAACCATTCAAAGCTCTTCTGTAAATCATTTACTTTGATTGCAAGAATGACAATCATAATGACAGAAACAAGTGCAAAACCTCTGACAAAAGCAGAAAACCCTTGGTGGATGGCACCTCCAAATGGCATTAAGGATTCAAGATGTTTCGTTATTCTACGATAATCAATACTAAAAAGCATCCCTAATAAACTAAAGCCAGTTCCGATTAATAAACTTTTTATAAAAACGAAAAAGAAGTTATAAGTGGTTTCTATTTTAATTGAGACACTGTCTCCGGCTTCTGAAAGATTCAATTTATAATCGAAACCGCTGAAAAAGGATAATATGGTGACCATTAGACTGTATAGGATCCCAATTCCAACAGCACTGATAAGGAAAGATTGAATCGATATCTCCGGGTTTTTCTTTCGATAAATAATGCCAGCCGCAAACAGCGCAATCAAAGGTAAAAGAATAAACAGAATGCTTTCACCGTTTAAGTCGAGTTTACCTGTTGCTTTTTCAACTTCCCCATAGATATTGGACATCGCCTCAAGCTCATATTTTGGAGACATCTGGTGCGAGGCCATGACAAAATCTGTAAATCCAATTACTTCATCGGGGGCCTTTACATTTACGTCAAATTCCTCTGATATCTCATAAGCAATATCTTCCGTAGTCGTATTAAAAGCCATTTCAAATAATTCTTCATTCATAGCATGAAAGAAATTAGAAAATAAAAAGTTCAAAACTAACATTAAAACAAAAGCAATGATTGCTGGAGCTAATGTTCTTTTTAAAACAGGAATGATAAATCCAGGACTCCATGAGATCGATTTCTTTTTCAAAGAGATTCCTTGCTTATCCTGTGTAGGGACTCTTTGTTCATCCTCGACTTTTGTCAGTTTTAATAGATAATGGCCACAAACCGAGCAATAATTATCTGCAACAGATGTATTTTGACCGCAATTTGAACAATAGTTCCCATCACTAGGAGTTAACTTTATACTCTGACTTGATACTGGAATTTTTGAGTGGAGTGCCATCATGTATACAGTAGTTACTCCAATCCGGGTTATTTTGACCACAATTTTTACAATACATTTCTGCATTCTCCTTCCCTAAGTTATTCTATTTTTACACCACAACAGCTACAAAACTGGGCCGTTTCAGGGATTTTTTCTTGGCAAGTCGAACAGATTTTTGTGGCACTATCGGATTTAGGTACTTGCAATTCCACTTTAGAACCACAACCTCCACAGAACCGATCTCCTTCTGTGATCGGTGCATCGCATTGTGGACAGGAATGCTCTTTTGATTGAGCATATAACTCTGCTATCGCCAGTTGAGACTGATAAATTTTCTGATCTAGTTCAATTAATGAAGAAACTTGAGTCTTCAGTTCCTCTGATTCTATTTCCTTAACACGGAATTTCTTGTATACTTCTTCCCCTAATTGAATGAGAATTTCGGTTCTCTTCAGACTTGCTTCCTGAATCACTTTTTTATATTGACTTATACTTTGGGATGATTGTAAATTCCCTTGAATTTTGTTAATACCGCTTCCAATTTTTTCATAAATATCAGCCATATCTAACACTCCTTCATCATTTAATAGTTAAAAAGAATGACAAAAATGGGATTATATTCCTAAACTTCGTTGTATAATAGTATTATATATTAGGAAAGTTTGAATATGTAAAAAAACTGAAATTATCGGAGGTGTCAAGGTGAAATATTGTAAGAAATGTGGAAATGAACTGAAACCAGGTCAGGAATTCTGTACAAATTGTGGGGAAATGGTTGAGTTCTCAGAGTTGTCACAGCGATATCGAAACGAAGCAACGTTCACAAAATAAGCAACCAACCTTTTTAAACAAAAAAGGGTTTTGGATTCTTGCTATCATTATCGTTATTTTATTGGCAGCTTTGTTTGCAGGTTATAAAATCTATGATTCTAAAAATCATCCCTCAAAGATTGTTCAGGAGTTTGAAAAAGCCATTGAACAGAAAGATACGAAAAAAGTGGTTCAGTTATTAAATAGTGGTCAGGATGAAATGGAGGTAAAGGAAAAGGAAGTAAAAACGCTATTCAATTATTATGAGGCCCATCCAGATATATATGCTGATACCATTCAAATATTACGTGAAGAGGCTGTTGCATTAGAAGACAATGATATGATGGTGACAAAAAAGAAAAAGAACGTATTTTTAAACTTAGTAGAAACAGAGAATAAATGGCTTTTATTTAATCAATATGGTTTAAGCTTTAAACCGGTCTATTTCAAAATAACCGTTAACCAACCAGAAGTCTCTATTACTCTTAATGATCAAAAACAGGGCGACATAAAAAAAGATGAAAAGAAGACGCTTGGACCGTTTTTACCCATTGAACACGAAATAATAGGTACTTATAAAGGAAAATATGGATCTGCCACTGTTAAAGAGGTCATCGTTCCGTCAGACTACGATGAAAAAACCATTACAGTAGAGTTAGATGTAACGGGTAATGAAGTTTCTCTTTCTTCTAACTATGAGGACGCGATTGTTTTTATAAATGGAGAAAGTACGGAAAAAACAGTAAATGACCTTTCAACATTTGGCCCGGTTTTGACAGATGGAACCGTGAAAATTCATGCTGAGGTTACACAAGAGGGACACAAACTGAAAAGTGAAGAAGTAGCTGTAACAGAGGAAGATCAATCGATTCGTTTATATATTGATGACTCGATCATCGAAAAGGAAAAAGAGCGTAAAGAAGAAGCGGCAAGAAACAGGGAACAGGAAATTTATGCTGTTGAAGAGGCCGTATATTCGCATTATCACTATATCGGATATGACTATTATTCATCTGCATACGACTTATTTAGTTCAGGACGAAAGAAAAAAGTAAACTATGATAAATGGAAAGAAGGACTTCTTAACAATATTGATAACAACGTAACAAAGGTTGTCGTAGATTCATTAGACGGCGATAAGGCAGTTGCCTCCTTCGAAATGACATCACGTGACTATCAAGATGATGGAAGTATCTTGGTACAAAAATTCGGAGGCAAATGGCAACTCGTCAAAGAATTCTCAGGCTGGAAACTATCAGTGCCAGAAACAAAGAAATTGGATCAGTGGATTGAATAAGTGGGACAGAGGGACAGACATTATTTTATTCCAATATATTTTTAGAATTTATGCCTTGTGGGGAATTTCTGCAGGGCTTTTCTTCATGGCCGGGTCGATACACCTGTCTCCTTGTTCCGAAAAATAGATAAAATTAATCAAATTTTTACACAATATTATTAAAAAATAGTATATATTTAATATATTGAAAAATGACTAAAGTATTACTAGTTAAATAAGGAGAAATAAATGATTAGAAGGGTAATTTTGTTTTTTATTGGATTATTAGCATTATCTTTGGGTAGCGTACATATGATTAAAGTTTCAGAGTTAGGAGTTCAGCCTTTTGATGTGCTTTATATAAGCTTACATCAAAAAACATCCATTTCCATAGGTTTTGCCTCAATCTCAATAGGAATATTATTATTAACTGTTGCTTTTATATTACATAAACAAAAGTTAAAAATCGGAACCCTATTAGATGTGATCTGTTTAGGGTTGTTTGTTGATTTATTTTTATATTTGGATTTTATCATAACGCCTACAACAATTATTTGGAAAGTATTCTTTTTAATTTTTGGAGCTGTCCTTATTTCTTTAGGTGCAGCTCTTACCATTTTTTCTAATTTAGGAGCGGGACCTATTGATACTTTCATGCTGGCTGTCCATAAAAGATTTGGGTTATCTGTAAAAGTCGCTACTACTTTTATTGAAGGCGGCGCACTTTTAGTAGGCTTATTATTAGGTGGTCCAATTGGGATCGGAACCATTGTGGTTTGTTTGTTAATGGGTCCAATGATTGAGATTTTCCTTATTACTTTGCAAAAAGGCAAAAGGGGCGGGTTCCTTGCCCAGAATGCTTTGTGGAGGAAGGTTCAATACATTTATTCCTTCCAACTAAAGGCGTGATCACGTTGACACTAAGAAGTAAATTTTTGAAGGGAAATGAGTAGAAATGAAGAGCAAAATAGATCTTTCTCCGTTTCCGTTTACATCTACCTACCCTCCCTATCAATTTTATAGAACTTAATCATTTCATTTCGAAGTGTCCGAGGTGTTCTAGCATTTTTTGTTGTGCTAAAACTGGGTCTTGGTCGGCGACTGCCTGGTAAATACTTCGGTGTTCTTTAAGGATTCTTTCGATAATTTTGGATTTCCTAATGTTATCCTGCCTATTTCTTTCATCGCCTTGTCCATATGATCAGAGATTGTTTTCATTAAATGAACCATAATCGAATTATGCGTGGACTGTGCTAAAGTCTGATGAAAAAGCA
>CAWBCW010000002.1:0-36164 GCA_963787345.1 uncultured Bacillaceae bacterium
TAAACCTGCGGGTGAACAGAGGGGCAAGGGGACTGGTGCATCGGCAATGATAGTTGTGATACAAACTACGAATAGATGACTATAGGTGAAAAAAGTGTACACTCCTTGTGTACACTTTTTTCTGCTACCTTTACAGTGGTAGAGGGTCCATACTTTGATCGTTTGGAGTTAAATCGATGCCATAATCTTTGGCGAAAACCATATGTGTGTCGACTAAGACATTTTCTGTGTTTTCGTCTAAATTGAATACTCTGGCCCCACGAAGTCTGTTCTTTTCTGCACCTGAAAGACCGTAAGTACCAAAACCGGCACTACCTGCATATCCAAGTAATACACCATAGTAATTTCCATGATACGTGTTGATGTGATCATGTCCACAGAAAACGCCTTTAACATCACCGCGGTCTAAGATCGCTGAAAACATGCCACTATTAAAAGGCCCTGGACATTCATCCTCATTTCGTTCACCGACAATTTGATGTTTTTGCACGGCGCGTTCGCGAGCAGCTGCAGATCGGTCATCCACACTTGAGAACGACATAAAGCGATGCTCCCATAGAGGAATATGCATGAACATTAAACCTGGAATTTTACGACGATAGCGCTTTTCAATTTCCTCAGATGTTTCATAATACCATTTCACTTGGTTACCACGTAGCCAGTCCCAAGTTGGGTATCCTTTAAAGTCTTGTCCAGCAATATTGGAAGGTGCATACCGTCCACTGTCTAATAACCAAATATTAAATGCCGGTTTATTTCCTTTAGATTCATGAATCAGAATATTGGAATTCCCCGTTCCTGTAATTCCTTTTTCACTAGGTTTATTCAGATTATGACGATAAGACATATAGAATTCAAGCATGGCTTCTTCGTCAAGACCACTCTTTGCGGTTGAATCTTCATCATGATTTCCAAACGTAATGGCCCAGTAAATTCCTCTTTTTTCCATCGGCTGTGCTAGATTATTAAGGGCTTGTTTATTTTCTAGAGGAGAATCCACACCGGAAGCAATATTATCTCCATTTAAAACAACAAAGTCTGGTTTTTCAGCATCTAGTACTTTTTCCATTAATTCGATTGTTCGACGGTCAATTCTTTCATCGTCCTGAGTGTCATTGAATTGTATAATTTTAAATTTGCCGTCTGCTTTAAAATGTAACTTTCTTTCATAGTTTGCCTTCGCAGACGCTGTTGGAGTTTCCATGCCTAATAATTCTCCAGGAAGTCCTGTTGCTCCTAATGTTAATGCTAAAGTACTTACACCACTGATTTTGAGAAACTTTCGTCTATCAAAACCCTTATCTTCAAAATTGTCCATTCTTTGATCCTCCATTTTTAATTATTTAAATTTGCCTACGATAGATTTAATATAAATTTAAAATGATAAATAGAGGTATGAATAAGGTGAAAACTATGTAAATGATTGTCAAAATTATAATAAGATAATAAATACTGATTGTAGAACTTTTAGATTACTATTTTCTATTAAATGGAGAATAGACTCAGCTCATGTTTAGCGCGGTAATTGTATCTATATAAGGATTTCTTTCTCAATATGGTCATATCATGTATCGATACTTTTTTCTCCCTTTCACTCGTTTTTGAAATGGCGATTGTTATAATTTGTAAGGATTATTCCCTATTTTTGTTTACAATTTAATTTTTCTCAAAGAATAGCACTATGGGGTTCTGTTTGTTTTAGGTGGGAAAGTATAGACTAACTGCTGATGGTTCTACCAATTTGTCTTTTTATTTGGCTCTTTTCTAAAACTTTGTTGCTTTTGGTGAGATAAAAAAAGGATTGACGTTGTTATCACGTTGACACTGGCCATTATTTTTGAGAAAAGAGCTACAAACTAATTGCGAGTGCGCAAAATAACTATTTCTACGTTAAAATCGGCCTTTAGATTTTAACAACAAACTTTACGAAAACAGCCTTTTATTTTTATGTTGCCTCACACTCAAAAACCCGTTAAGAGTAAGCTTAACGGGTTTTTGACCTTAAATTAATGTTCTTCAGGTGCACTAATTCCAAAACCAGTGTTCGATTTAAACAGTACCTCTTCAAAGTTTCCTGTGTCCGCTTTCTTTTTACGGGCAGATAGGACGGTTCCTAAATAAGCTCCAAGAAAACCTAATGGAACGGTAAAAATAGTCGGATTTGCTAATGGAAATAGTGGATCACCCGTTAAGATTGCAGCTCCTGGTGTCGGGTTCCATACATTCGGACTTAACAAAACGAGAACGACAGAACTGACTAACCCAACGATCATCCCTGTTACAGCACCTGTTGCATTGAACTTTTTCCAATAGATGGTGAGTAACATAACTGGTAGATTGGCACTTGCCGCAATGCCTAAAGCTAGAACAGATAAAAAGGCAACGTTTAAATTCTGTGCGACTAGTGATAGAAGAATAGAAGCAATCGCTACCGTAATAGAAGAAATACGGGCTACCTTCATTTGCTGCTTTTCTGTAATATTTCCTTTTTTGATGATTTGTCCATAAATATCATGGGCAAAAGCAGAGGCTGATGTTAAAACTAGAGCCGAAACAACAGCAAGAATAGTCGCAAAGGCTACCGCTGATATAAAGGCAAATAAGAAGTCTCCACCCATCGCTAAGGCCAGCATCGGTGCCGCTAAGTTTCCAGCAGGATTAGCTGCTATAATGTTGTCCCAGCCTACAAAGGCAGTAGCTCCAAATCCAAGGAAGACCACCATTAGGAAAAAGGCCCCGATAAACCAAGTAGAGTAGACGACTGATTTCCTTGCTGTCACTGCATCCTTTACGGTGAAAAAGCGGATCAACAAATGCGGAAGTCCTGCTACACCCAGAACAAGTGAAAGATTAAGAGAAAGCATATCCAATCCATTGCTGTATTTATTTCCTGGGTTGGCTAACTCCTCTCCAAATGGACTTGCTGATTTGATTTGCTCGAACATTTGAATGATGCTGAAGTCAAATTTTGCAAAAACGAGAAAAGATAGCACAAATGATCCACCGAGTAAAAGAACGGCTTTTGTAATTTGAACCCAGCTTGTTGCCGTCATTCCTCCAAAAATAACATAAACAGTCATTAAAACACCAACAATCACAACGGCAAACCAGTAATCAATCCCTAACATTAAACTAATCAGACCACCGCCACCAACTAACTGTGCGATCATATAAAAGATCGAAATGACGAGTGTGCTGACAGCGGCTGTACCTCGAACCTTGTTGGATTTAAAACGAGAGGTCATCATATCCGCTAAGGTGTACTTTCCTAGATTTCGCATAGGTTCTGCCACTAAATAGAGTAAAAATAGAAAACCTAATAGATTTCCAATACTCATATAAAACCCATCAAATCCCACTAAGGCAATTGCTCCGGTGATTCCTAAAAACGAAGCGGCCGACATGAAATCCCCAGCTACAGCTAGGCCGTTTTGTGTAGCGGTTAATCCACCACCGGCTGTGTAAAAGTCACTAGTACTTTTTGTCTTCTTTGAAGAGAAGTATGTGATTAAAAGGGTTAAGGCAATAATTCCTACAAAGAGAAGGATTGAGAGTGCGCTCATTCACTTATCTCCTTTCTATACTTTTGTAAGATCGCTTTTGCTACTTTATCATAATTTTCTGACTTTTTAACGTAAATAAATCCGCAGATCCAAACGAGTAAAAACTGTAGGCCAGCAAAAATCCACGCACCCGTAATCGTTCCTAAAATTTCTGTGTGCAGTACTTTGGTATAAGCAGCGAGTATTGGTAATGTAAAGTAAAAGATTAGAAAAAAGATAGTAGTCGGAATGATAAATGCCTTTTTCCTTTTTAATAAATCCGCAAATTCCTCGGTTTGAATTAGTCTTTCATATGGAATACTATTTTCTTTCTTTTGTGCAGGGATTTCATGAAATTGCGTTTGTTGTTGTGACATAAACATCTCCTCGATTCATAACAGAATATTTTAGTTTCTTTAGTTTCAAGTTATATAACTTAAACTGTAACCCCTTACAAATACATAAATGAAATCTAAATAGGCCCCCTTCTACAAGAAAATCATAACTCACTTTTTATACGGTTGAAGTAAAACTGTTATGTCATTAAGAATATAGCATATATATAATCTAGTGTAAATAATATTTTTAATTTTTAGATAATTGTATTTTAGATCAATGAACAAGGGAAATGGGGGACTAAGCATGACCCTGTATCTCTCTGTGTTCTGCCCTTTTTAGAGAAGGGAAGGTGGAAAAGGTAAACAGAATAAGGAAGTAAGGCCCGTTTTCGGAGTGTGAAAAGTGAAAAAGGAAGTATGAAGGTGCTTGTCCATTCAATATGATAAAATAGTTAAAAATAGGTAGAATACTATAAATGAACCAAACATAAGTGGGGAGAAAATGTTGAAAAAGAGAAATCGAATTATTGTAGTAGGGATTATTTTGTTTATGGTGGCGGTATTCGTGTTTCTTCGCTTTGGAGGAGTTTGGTTAGTGGAGGAAGATGAGATTGGGGATCTAGATGATGCGGTGATTGTTTTGCTCATGGGGAGTGTCGGTGATCGGGCGCTGGGAGCGGTTGACCTCTATCAACAGGGCAAGGCAGAGCGTATTCTTATGGTACGATCCCATTTACCGGGATATGAGGAGCTTCAGGAAAGAGGGATTACGATTGTCGGCGATGTCGATAACAGTTACAAGGTTTTAACAGAATCAGGAATTGCAGAAGAAGATATCATGATTTTACCTGGCAATGCTCAGAGCACACAAGATGAGGCAGTTGCGATTGCTCAGTATTTAAAAAATAGACCGGAAGTCGATAAAATACTTCTCGTTACCTCTAAATTTCACTCGCATCGCTCAGAACTTATTTTTCAAAAGGCATTGGCTGATGTAGATGTTGATATCTTTTCTGCTCCAACCCCTTACGATCCATACCAAGCTAGAGGCTGGTACAAGGATCGAGAAGATATCCAAAGCGTTGTAACGGAGTATATTAAATTTGCAAATTATTTTGTGTTTGAACAATGGTCGCTGTGACCATCCCGACAATGCTTGGCTAGCGAGCATTGATATTTCTCAAAATAAAGCTTGGACATCTGTGGCCTTAAAAATGCCAACTTCTAATTTAGCTGATGTGACAGTGCCGAATACTGAATTATATGGCCCAACAACGACCAATAATGGACGCATTGTCGTTTTTGGTGGCGGAATTCCTCTTGTCAAAGATGGGAAGGTAATCGGCGCAGTTGGAGTAAGTGGTAGTGCAGTACCAAATGATGTGAAAGTGGCAGAAGCTGCGGTTAGAGCTTTTGAACAAATATAAAACCACGGATAACTTATTAAAATGAACATTCTAATTGAAAAATTTTAAAAAGTACCCTATAGAATAGACCTGAAAAGTCTGTTATAGGGTACTTTTTTAATAAGATGTGTATTTTTAGAAATTTACTTCAGTTAGTTCTATTAGATTCCAATTTATGGATGGTTTACCTGTAAGGGCACCTAATAGAAAAATGAGAACCATCCCGGCGTTTTTCGAAAGAAAGGGAAGATAATATCTCAATGGCTTACCAACCACAGTTTCCATACATTATTACCTTCTTCCTTCCCTTTCTTAAGTATTATAGCTATTCTTTATTAAGAACACAATAAGTTGTTATAAAAATTGAAATAATCAGATTGAAAGCCCTAGTTTTTAAATTTTATTTTAAAAAAATAATGAAAAGGACCTATTTCATTGGTCTGCACAAAAAGATGAAGTGCCACATAAATAAGTATCAGGGAGTGGTAAATAATGTTTAAATTGTACTTGGATCCTGGTCATGGTGGCAGTGACGCTGGAGCAGTTGGTAATGGGATTATGGAAAAAGACGTGACCTTATCAATCGCCACGCAAATTCGAGACATTTTAGAATCGGAGTATCAGGATGTCACTGTTCGGATGAGTCGTACAGGAGATTCGTTTCTTTCTTTATCCCAACGCACCAAAGATGCAAATGCATGGGGTGCCAATTATTTTATGTCGATTCACATCAATGCTGGCGGCGGTACAGGCTTTGAAACGTTTGTCTATCGTGGTTCTGGAAAACCAGTCACGACCTACCAAGATTTCATTCATGATGAAATTCTAAAAGTCATCGATTTACGTGATCGTGGAAAAAAACAGGCTAGCTTTCATGTGTTAAGAGAATCCCGAATGCCAGCGATTTTAACGGAAAGTGGATTTATTGACAGTGCTTCAGACTCAGCAAAAATGAAGGACAGCAATTGGATTCATGATGTGGCGAGAGCACATGTTGTTGGTTTGGAAAAAGCGTTTAATCTAAGGAAAAAGAATAACAATAACAATACACAATACTCCAGTAGAACAAGAGGAGGAAGAAGAAATGTTTGTACCTTCTAATAATACTTAAAAGAAGCCGTGTCGGTAATGCTATTAAGGCTATCTGAAGAAAAGATCCATGGTGATCAAGCGATTGATCCGGAATGGAGAAATAAATTTAATCGAGGCGAATTGTCTGTAAGCGATGGATTAGCTCTTATTTACCTTGCTGCTTATCGTGGAAGCTTAGATAAGCGCGATGGAAGAGACTAAGCATAATCAATATGAAAATATATCTGTTTCTCGTCCTTTTTAAAACCGCTAACACTTATTATTATTCATTCAACTTAATCAACAGAAAAAGCCCTGTCAATTCTGCCAGGGCATTTACCTTTCACCTATAATCACTTATTCTTCAGACAAAATTTTACCATTTAGCGTACTCATCACAGCTTCTTCATCATAGAGAGGATGGTAGTTGTAGATTTTCCATTTGCCACTTGTGGGGTCCTTTTTCAAGTTGTATTGAATGTCCATTGTTTCAGTCAGTTCCATTTTGTAGTTGGAACCCTCAATCTTAATGTTGAAAATCATGCCTGTTGCCTTAATCGTTGCGAAACGATTTGCTTTTTTAACGAACGCTAACTTTAAGTTGTCATCGTTAATCTTGGTAGTCGTTTTGGTTCCTGGTTCCTCATAAAACAACCATTCTATCGTTTCTCTTTTTTCTGCTTTAAAAAGGCCAGTTCCATTTTCGTTATATAAGATGGCCAGTTTATTTGCATTTTTTGCTTCCATGAAATCATTTTCTTTCTTAATATATCCGCTTAAAAAGGCTGATAAATCCGCATCTTTCGGAATTGCTGAATTTTCTTGTTGAAGCGCCCGGTGGATCATGACCATGGATTGAGCACGGGTTGCATGGGTCGCTGGCCTAAAGTCGTTGCCATATCCCATAACAATATTAGCCGCAGAGGCTTTGCGAATATAATTATAAGCCCAACTTTTCGCATTTACATCGGTAAACGATTTCCCCTGACCTCTGGAAAAATCGACTGTTTTTTCAAATGCTAGCACAATGATTTTGTAATTTCTGCCCGTGTGATCGGTTGATCTGGAAGAAATTGATTATTGGTATTACCATGAATAATCCCTAAATCACTAGCGATTCGAATCGGTTCGGAATACCATTTAGTAGATTTAACGTCTTTAAATGTTTTTCCAGGACCCTCACTCGTTAAATCAAGAGCGGAAACAATAATTTTCACAAACTGTGCACGTGTAATATTTTCATTAGGTCTCACGTACATAAAGCCATCGCTGTCTACATAACCGTCAATAATATCGGCGTAAATAAGGTCCGAGACTTCTTCATATGCCCAATGCTCATAGAAAAAATCGGCCCTTGGAAAATAGGAATCCCATGTTTTTTCACCTGCTGCTAAGACCGATTGTAGCGGGAACAACGTCAACAACAATAGCAATACGAGCATTTTAATTGCTTTCATTACGGTTCTCCTCTCGATATTAGCTAAGTGGATGCCTGCACCTATCTCTGGAATCTAACGAGTTTATTCGGATTTTCCTGTTCTTTTAAACCCCCTTTTTATAAAAATGGTAGCTTCCGAATCTCGCACTTCTATATAGAAATATTCCATCAATTTAGTAAAATTCCTTTGGTTCTCAATAAATTTAATAAATGACAATAAAATGGCTAGTTTTACAGTATATTTCTTAAAAATAAGGATAGAAGTGAACGTAAATTCGAAAAGAATCTGTTTAATTCTCTCCAATAGAAAATTCAATATAAACTCTGCTCCAAGGGTGGAGTTTATATTGAATACTTGAAAAAGGTATGGTAAATTGTTCTCGTGTAAGAACATATGCGTTCTTTTTTAAAGTAGCATATAAAATTTTAGATAAAAGGAAAGTGTAGAATGACAAAACGAATATTTGCAATTTTATTAACGGTTCAATTATTGATTTTTGGAGGTACATCCGCATGGGCACTGTCACCTAATGGTTTAGAATCAGCACAAGACATTGATGTGACAATAGAACAAGGACAAACCGTCGATACTGGTGGAACAGCAGATTCTATCGAACAAGAGCAGGACTATGAGTCTGAAACCAATCAGGGTCAGTCAACTCCTGGAGATGCTATAGAAACGGATGCTGATTCTAATGAAGAAACAAGCAAATCGGAGGCTGAAGATGAAATCGTTGACAATCCATCTGAACCAGTAAAGGCCCCTCATTCGGCAAATCAACCGACACAACAACCTGATTCTGAGAATGACTCAACACTTGAAAAGAATTCAGATAAAGGTAAGGTTACAGAAGAGAAAACGCAGTCTGATAAAGAATCTGAAACTACAAAACATGAAAATATTGAGATTGAAGATAGCGATTCCTATAAACAAGACCAAACAATAGAAATTATCGCTGAACAAAAACAAGAAGTGAAAGATGCAGAAAAGACGGAAGCCCATCAAGAACAAGATGTGACTGTAGAATATAGTCAGTCCCTTAAGATGAATCAGAAGGAAAAACAAAGCCAGGATTCAACCATTGCTACAGAGCAGAATCAGTCCATTATAACCCCTGATGCTATTGATTCAGTAGTACAAGAAATGGAAGCTAAGATTGAAGCTAAGCAAGAAGGAGAAATCAAACCAAAGAATGAAACGAATACTGCGAAAGAAGAAACAGCTGTAGAGATGACTGTTTATCATGATTCTGAAACCTTTGGAAATGCTAAGATTCAACAGTCTCAAAGTGTTGAAGCGGATGCCTCTATAAAAGATAGTAGCGAAGGTTCATTAAATATTAAAGCAGCGGTTACAAATGGTGTAGAAATTGTCAAGAAAGCGACACAAACCTTTGTAAGGGTTGCGCAATCCATTTTTATTAATGATTACAAAGTAGAAGATTTTGACGAAAGATTTGTGCTAGAGGATGGAGCTATTCATCAATCGCAGGAATTTAGTAAAACCTATTCATGGGGTACACTTTACGTCTTAAATAGTGTAGATGTATCCCAGCCAGAGGGTCAAAATGTAAATTCTATCTTAAATAGTATCATTCGCTTAGAGTTCATCCTACAAAGTTTGCCTAAGGTACAAGTTGATGATGACGATGGCGATTGTCTAAATGACAGTGATTGTGATGGTTTAACGGATGACGAAGAAAGAATGTTAGGGACCAATCCTTATAATCCGGATACGGATGGAGATAGATTAACAGACTATCAAGAGGTACGAATCTATTTTACGAGCCCATTAAATCTAGACACCGATGGGGATGGCATCAATGACTTTGATGAAATCCATAATCCTAAAGGGCATAAAAAATTCTTTTCAACGATTGTAACAATGAATCAAGACCAAAACTAATTTGTAAGGCGACTATTAATATTTTGCAAAGCTAATAGAATATTAATTTTGTAGAAAAGTTTAGTAGGGTTATTCTGCTAGGCTTTTTTAGTATCTAGTAAACCCTCATTTTATGTTCCAATCACTATGAAACTGGAAGTATTTAACGAACAGCAAACAGGTAAATATCCCTTATAATGAATAGCGAGGTTTGCCAATCTATGAATCTATTGAACGGTCTTTTCCTATTTTATCCTAATTTAAATTCATGAACGGAGACTATATGCACCCATAGCATAATGTCTTCTTCTGCGTATCTAGCATCTAACTGGCTGCAAATTATCATAGCAAACGGGGGTTCTTTTTTGCGTAAATATTTTCTCTTCTTTTTACTCTTCATTCTAATCTTATCAGTATTACCGAGTACATCCGTACAGGCCACAACCGAACCAATCATGAAAATCAAACTAAAAAATTATTTGGGAAATCAAAAGCAATTGACGCTCAAAGCGCAAGGTGATTATGTCACAAAGGATCGAGAGGTTCTATTAAAAAATGGCGTTGAATATCAATTACAACTTGAAACCGGCCAATTAAAACTTTATCAGGCATCCACATTAATTGGGACATTTGATACATTCAGGATCTATCCCGATAAATCTAGTAATCTTCTATCTATTAATAAGCGTCAGTATAAAGGATTTTTCCAATTTACTCGCGAAACAGTTGGTGGGGAAGACGTGATTCGACCAATCAACCATATTCAAATGGAAGAATATCTTAAAGGAGTGGTTCCATTTGAGATGCCAGCCTTATGGGAACAGGAAGCAGTCAAGGCACAGACCGTTGCAGCAAGAAGCTATGCTTTATTACGTTCAGGTTCGATGATTGATGATACCATCAACTATCAAGTCTACGGTGGGTATGTAGCACCACCGAATGCCGATGCTGCAGTACAAGAAACAGAGGGGCTGGTTTTAAAAGATGGTCATAAACTAGTTGATGGGGTCTTCTCGGCTAGTAATGGCGGCAAGACGGAATCGAATGCTAATGCATGGGGTTCAGCACCAATGGACTATTATGTTGTAAAAGATGACCCATATGATCCAAAAGATTTGTGGCTGCTAGATATTCATAAAACACAAATTGATATAGGGGATAAAGACCTAAATAATGCTCATTCATGGTGGGAAGGTGTACAAGAAAAGGATCAAACCATTACCGCAAATATTAAAAACTGGTTAGCACATAATGGCTACAAAGGAAAAGAAACCAAAATTACGGCTATTCCAGAACTGTCCTTTTCAGCACCACTGAGTGGCGGACGGGTTACAAAAGGTTCAATCATAGTAGAATTTTTAGTGAAAGAAACGAATGGAACGTTAAGTGAGAAAAAAGTAGAGTTCAAGGATGTTTCAGCTTCAAAGATTCGGACGATGGTCGGAATCCGTATCATGAAGAGTTACTTAGTTGAAAAAACAGAAAATACATCTGAGATGATTAAGATTCAAGGTCGCGGTGATGGTCATGGTGTTGGCTTAAGTCAATGGGGTGCAAGGAATCGTGCGAAAGTGGGGCATGATGTAACAGACATTCTAGGATTCTATTTCCCAGGTGCCAAGGTAGTAAAAGCATATAAGCATGTTAGTGTTGGAGTCTTTGGTATGAAAGACGTACCACTTTCACATCGTTTTTACCCAGAAATGACCTACCTACTTAATCAGAAGGTAATTGAAGGTTTTCCAAATGGTGATTTCCGTCCGAGCCAAACGGTTACGCGTGCCCAGGCAGCGATTATGATTGGAAAAGCATTGAATCTAGATGGAACGAAACGAAAGACTACTTTTGATGATGTGGCATCAACCTCCACGGCATCAGGTTATATTGCTTCAGCGGTTAGCGAAGACATTATTACTGGTTTTCCGGATGGCAGCTTCCGCCCAGGTGATACAGTGACAAGGGGGCAAATGGCTATTTTACTTTCAAGAGCATTCGACCTTACAGAAGAGGCACATTATGTATTTAATGATATTCCAGAAGATAGCAAAGCCTATATTCATGTGAAGCGAATTATTGCAGAACGGATTGCGGAAGGCTACCCGGATGGATCATTCCAACCTGACCGACTTCTAAACCGTGCCGAGTTTGCCGCATTCATGGCACGTGCTCTAAATGAAGAATTTCGCTCTAAGTAATGGGCATCAGTTGGACTTGTCAAACTTTACAGATTAATAGAATGTTCGGTTTTTTGATATAAAACTACACTTTAAAACCCTAATTTCATAGTGGAATTAGGGTTTTTTGTAAATTTAAGTCATATATTTGCACAACTGTAATAATTCTATATGAATTTGTAATGAAACGGTAAAATAAAAACACTGGAAAGTTTGGTAGAATATAGTCATTGAGTTCATATTGTTCGAGGAAATATGATAAATTTCGACGGAAAGGGTATTGAGGTGACATAATGAAACGGAAAGTAACTAGTTTTTTGATTGTAGCCATGCTCCTGACTATCATTCTACCATTTCAATCGGTCTCGGCTGCGGCGGCCATACCAGACCAGGTAGTGAAAATTGCTAAAGAATACATAGGGGTACCTTATAAATGGGGCGGAACGACACCAAGCGGATTTGATTGCTCAGGTTATATGAGATATGTATACGACAAAGTTGGTATTAGTCTACCAAGAATTGCTGCAGATCAATATAATGCAGGAGAAAAAGTTGCTAAATCAGAATTAAAACCAGGCGATTTGGTGTTTTTCCATAAGACATATAATAAAAAAGGGATTACACATGCAGGAATATACATAGGAGATAATAAGTTTCTACATGCCTCATCAAGTAAAGGGGTAAAAGTAGATTCTCTAAGTAGTTCTTACTATGGTTCGAAATATTACGGTGCAACACGTGTGCTGGAGGATGCACCAGTACAAACTGGCTCCAGGAGAATACAATGATGTTGATGCAAAGCGTAAATCTTATGAAGCGATTAAAACATTAGGAATTAAAGGCATTATCGAAGGCTATGATGATGGTACATTCCGTCCTGAAAGCAATGTAACAAGAGGACAAGCGGCGGCTATTGTTAATAGAGTATTAAAGTATGAGCCTAAGAATACTAAACTCTTTTAAAGATGTTCCATCAAGCTACGATTTGCTAAAGATATTGCTGCAATGAAGGAGTTAGGCATTATTGGAGGATTTGAAGACGGAACGTATCGCGCTAATGCAAACATGACGCGAGCAGAAATGGCTGTTATTCTTCAAAAAGCCTTTGAACTTGCGAGTAACAGTGAAGTTAAAACAGCTGGAAGTCCTTATAGCGATATTTCACCATCTTATTGGGCGTATAATGCCATCGTAGCAATGAGCAACATTGATACAACTTCATTATTTGATGGGAGTCAATATAAAGCAACAGATCATGCATCTCGTGAATTCTTTACAGCTGCTATATATAATTCTATGAATACTTCAAAATAATTTTTAAAGAAGTCTTGCAGATTCTGCAAGGCTTTTTTTATTTGCAAGTTATTAGCAATATAATAACAAATCTAAAATAAATCTCCTCCAGAATTTATGTGCAAATTTTAAGTTAACGTAAATAACATTAAAATATTATTAATATTACAAACATACGATAGAAAAATAAAAGTAGTTTGATAGAATGATTGATAGGATTAATGAACCAGTAATGATGGGATTTATTGTGGTTAGTAAAACCCACTATAAAAATATATTTTTTATTGGATGAAGTAGATAGGATAAAATGAGGAGGAAGTATCAAGATGTTATTTAACAGTAAAACAATTAAAAAATTATTAGCTACAACAGTAACAGCATCTTTTTTAGCAACTGCCGTGGTGCCTGCAGCTTCAGCAGCTTCAGTAACAGATTATAACGATGTTTCAAACCGTTATAAAGAAGCAGTTGATTATTTGGTATCGAATGAGATTTCAATTGGTTTAACAAAGGACCAATTTGGTACAGATCAATCAATCAAACGTGCGGATGCAGCGATTTGGGTCGTTAAAGCATTAGGGTTAGAGGATAAGGTAGCACCCCAATCTGATTTTACGGATGTACCCAATCGTGCTGAAAACGCAGTGAATATGTTAAAGTTTCTAGGAGTGATCGATGGGAAATCAGAAACTCAATTTGGAGCTCAAGATTACATGACACGTTCAGAAATGGCGAAGATTATGGCTCTAACATATGAGCTTCCTACTAATGGAAATGCACATCCATTTAATGATGTAAGCAAAAGGTTTAATGAATACGTTCAAGCAATTTACAATGCTGGTCTAACAGATGGTAAAACGGAAACTAGCTATGGTGCGAATGATCCAATTAAACGTGGTGAATTTGCGATTTTCCTACAAAAGGCTGAGAAACAACATGCTGATGTACCAGAGGTTATGATTACAAACGTAACAGGCAAAGTGAATGAGGATAACACAGTAACGATTACGGGAGAAGTTGTGGGAACCGAGAAAGTGAAGATTGAATTACCAAATGGTGATGAAACGATTAAAATCGAAGCAAATGTTGTGAATGGTAAGTTCTCTGTAACAACGGAAATTCCGGAAGCAGGAATCAGTGAGATTACTATTTACGATGAAGATAATAATGTTTGGTATGAAGGAATTGCAGACGAAAAGGTATCAGCAGCAAGCTTAGGAAGTGCTGAAGTCAACTCTAACAATCATATAGTCTTCAAAACTAAATAACTAGCAGGCTCTGTGGAATATTTCTACAGAGCCTTACTTTGTATACAAAAAAGAATTTAAGGAAAAAGATCATTTATATATGTTATCATAGAAATAGATTATGAAATTAATAGTTAGGAGAATGTATAAATGAAAGTATCTTTACTAAAGTTGGGAGTAGTGACGGCTTTAGCAACTGGCTTATTCTATGGGGAGGCCGCTGCAGAAACTGGAAACAGCTTTGATAGTGCTTCTAGTGAAATCACTCAGAATCAAAACCCTACTTTTCGAGAAATTAACGAGATGTTGACAACAGCTGCCATAGACGCAAAGATTCCTCCTGAAGTCGTGAAAGCTATTGCAATGGAAGAATCCGGCTGGAATCAATATAAAGATGGAGCTCCTCTTGTTTCTGATGACAATGGAATCGGCATTATGCAGGTAACCGATTATGATCCATCTGAGGAAGAAAGACTGAAAACGGATATCGAGTATAATATTAAAAGAGGAATTGAAATTCTGAACGATAAGTACAAGCTTATTGCATCACGTGAAGTTCCTGGGATTAAAGGAGCAGACAGATATGTAATTGAAAATTGGTATTTCCCTGTTATGGCTTATAATGGGATTAAACCTGTCAACAGTCCGCTTAAGCAGGAAGATGGTTCAGTCAATACAAATGCTTATCAGGAAAAAGTATTTGCCAAAATTGAGAATGATAGCTTTCTAGGTGGTACTCAATTAGCTGAGTTTAACTTTAGTACAGAAGATTTCCAATATAATCCGGCAAGCGACAAAAATATTAAGTTTGTAAAGGACGAGTATACTGTCAATCATACACATAATTCTGCTTATTTTATTAAAACAGGTGATTGGGTGACAGTGACTGGAAAGTCAGTGAACGTACGAAAAGAACCTAATTCTTCATTGAATGATGGAAGATTTCAAGTAAGTGAACAATACAGGGTTACAAATTACTGGCGTTTTTGAATATGAAAAGGGTGCAGCACCGAACCAATTTGTCTGGTATCCTGTTAAAACAGAGGATGGAAAAACGGGCTATATTTCCTCTGCCTATCTTAAAGATGGTTATTTAACTCCAATGCCAGCGGTAATAGAATTCATTGATGTAGAAGATAAATATAAAGAAGCTGTTGCTTTCCTATTTTCTAAAGGTATTAAAGGATTAACACCTACTACCTTTGGTACCCAAAAAAATATAACACGTGTTGATGCAGCGGTCTTTGTTGCGAGAGCACTTGAGCTTGATTTGAATACAGCTCCGAATTCAGATTTCAAAGATGTACCTAAACGTGCTATGAAAGAAGTCAATGCATTGAAGGAAGCAGGGATTACAAATGGAAAAACTAAATCAACCTTTGCTTCTGATCAAGAAATTACACGTGGCGAGCTTGCTATCTGGCTTCAAAAAGCCTATCAATTAGATGCTGGAAACCAAAAACTGTCATTTAAAGATGTATCAGATCGCTATCAAAATGCGGTTTCTGCTCTTGTCCACCATGAAATTACGAATGGAATTTCAGAGACAGCCTTCGGAACAGATCAATCTGCTAAACGTGGAGACTTTGCCCTGTTCCTATATAGAGCCCATTTAGCTATTGAAGAATAGAGCTAGTCATAAGAATCAACACACACTCGGGATTCGAGTGTGTGTTTTTTATACCCATTACTTCTTTATAAATCTATCAATATTAAAATTGGAGCAAGGTTGTGTAAATAAACTAAAGTTTATGTAAAGAAAGTGAAAATTCGACAAATATCCTCCCTTTTCTCTAGTATAATTTGTCTTGGGCAAATCCTACGATTATCATGCTATTACTCTATTTAATAGTATGGATTACCTATATAAATCAAGATAGGAAAAATTCAATAGAATATAGACATAAGTGATAATAGAGAGGATGATTAATAGAATGGGTAAGGAAAAAAAGGGATATCAAAAATTTATCGCTACCGCAGCAACAGCTGTTATTGCTACAAGTGCACTTGTACCAGCAGTATCTGCAGCAGGTAATGAATTTAAGGATGTATCAGAGCGCTATAAAGAAGCAGTAGATCTTATGGTTTCAACAGGTGCAAAAGGATTAACTTCCACTTCATTCGGTGTTGGGGAAAATATTAAACGTGTGGATGCAGCTATTTTATTGGCCAATGTATTAAAATTAGATACAAAGAATGCTTCAGACTCAGGCTTTAAAGATGTTCCGGCAAGAGCAAAAGGTGCGGTGAATGCTCTTAAAAAGGCTGGAATTACACAAGGAAAAGCAGAAGATACTTTTGGTTCAGATGATCTGATTACTCGTGGTGAATTAGCGATCTGGATTCAAAAAGGCTTTAAATTAAATGAAATTGCAAAGCTTTCTTTTACAGATGTTGCGGATCGTTATGAATCAGCCGTTCAAGCTTTGTTTGCAAATCAAGTGACTGAAGGTGATATCAGCAACTAAATTTGGCGTAGAAGACAATGCAAAACGTGGTGATTACGCGATTTTCCTTCATAAAGCTTTACAAGCACAAGAAAGAAATGCACAAGAAGACAACTTTGAACTTTCTGTTATGCATACAAATGATACACATGCAAATTTAGACAATGTTGCTAAAAAAGCAACTGCAATCAAAGAAGTTCGTGCTGAAAAGCCAGATGCACTTCTTGTTGATGCTGGAGATGTGTTGACTGGAACGCTTTATTATAATGAGTTTAAAGGACAAGCAGATTTAAAGTTTATGAATCTTATGGGCTATGACGCTATGACATTCGGAAACCATGAATTTGATTCAGGTTCAACCCCTGAAGGTCATAAAGAATTGGCAGACTTCATCAAGGGAGCTAATTTCCCATTTGTTAGCTCTAATATTGATTTTTCAACGGATAGTGATCTTAAAGATCTCTTTAAAGATGAAGTGAAGGAAAATGCTGAGGATAGCAATATTTATAAAGGAATTGTAAAAGAAGTAGACGGAGAGAAAATTGGTATCTTCGGTTTAACAACAGCTGAAACAGTAAGTCTTTCAAGCCCTAAAGTAGAATTTGAAAATTATATTGAAGAAGCAGAAAAAGCAGTTGAGGCTTTTGAAACTGCAGGTATTGATAAAATTGTGGCCCTAACACATATTGGTTATGATGATAATGCTGCTGTAGATAATGATCTTGAACTGGCTAAACGGGTTGACGGTATTGACTTAATTGTGGGTGGACACAGCCATACACAATTAGATCAACCAGTCGTGATCGCTGAAGATGATAAGGGTGCAGATAAAGACCCAACAGTTATTGTTCAAGCTTATCAATATAATAACTACTTAGGTACAGTGGATATTGAGTTTGATGAAAACGGAGTTGTAATCGGTCGAGCAGGAGAGTTAATTTCAATCTGCTGACAAAGAAGAAGACCCTGAAGTGGCAAAAGAATTAAAGGGATATTCTGATAAAATTGCTGAAGTGAAGAATGCTCCATCTGGTGCGACAGCGGTTCATGCATTGCCTAACCCAAGACTTTCTGATTCTGACGTAAGTGTAAGAAATAGTGAAACCATTCTTGGTAATTTAATTACAGATGGAATGCTTGATAAAGCGAAGGAATTCAATCCTGAAACAGTGATTGCTATGCAAAATGGTGGTGGTATCCGTGCTGCCATTGATCAAGGTGAAATCACAATTGGAGAAATCATTACGGTTTTACCATTTGGTAACACGTTAGCAACAATGGAATTGACAGGTGAGCAAATTCTTGAAGCGCTTGAACATAGCGTAAGTCAAGCTCCGAAGGAAAGCGGCGGTTTCTTACATGTATCAGGTATGAAATATTCTTATGATAGCTCAAAACCGGCTGGCAGTCGTATTGTAAAGGTAGAAGTGAAAAATGAAGATGGTACGTATACAGAACTAGATGAAAATGCTTCTTATGTGATAGCAACAAATGCCTTTACCGCTAAAGGTGGAGATGGCTATGATGTATTCAAAGAAGTCTATGAAGCAGGTAAAGTAACCGATTTAGGCTTTTCAGATTGGGAAAACCTACGTGATTATGTACAAAAGCTGAAAACAGTTGATCCACAAATTGAAGGTCGCATTACAGATGTGAAATAAGATTAGAACTTAATGAACAATAGGTCAGTCCACTTTATAGAATGAAATAAAACCGTCGAATAAAGGGCACAAAATGAATAAGTGCCCGCAAATTCGGGTTTTTCTATGTTTAAGATTGTTTTCTTCCTTAATTGTTAACGGCATTAGCAAATGTAGTTAACGACATTCCTGGAACAATATTAATTCTTTGCAATTGAAGCATATCTTCTCCAAGGTTTATTTTCCCGTTCTTCGTTGTAACAGCCATTGTGAAGCCTAAGCTTTTCAATGTATTTATAGTAGCTGAATCATATTGACCAAATGGATAGGCAAAGTGATTCGTATCTAAGATTTGCTTGCTCTTCTGAAAATCGGAATAGACTACAGGATCTGATTTAGAGATGACATCACTAACACCATTGTTAAGATTATGTAGCGCATTTGTATGACTCCCATAATTGAACACATCCGCCATGTTGTCCATATCCTGTTGGCTGAAAAATTGTAAGCCCGTCCAATTAAATGCAGGTGGTGAAGCCTGTATTCGACCTGTAATAATGAATTGTTCTGCTACAAATCCATGCTTCTTGAGAACGGGATACGCGTATTCACGTGTGCTAATAAGGCCATCATCGAATGTAATAACGATTGATTTTCCTGGCAAGTTCATGGACTTGTTCAGGTAGCTTTCTAAATCAAGCAGGGAAATCGTTGTATATCCATGGTCTCTTAGATATTGCATTTGCTGATTGAACTCTATTGTAGTAACTGTCGTATTTGCGTTAGCAAAAGGAGAATTAGCTTTTTCCTTTGGCGTTAAGATGTGGTGATACATTAGGATCGGAATGCCTTCATCTACAGTTGTTTGATTTTTAGCTATATATCCGATACGTCCACCAAAGTCAACCTTCCACCAGTTAGTTCCAAATTCGGCAATGACAGGATAACGATATCCTGCTTTGATTGTACCCATTAATGAACCGTTAGGGTTATCAAATACATTCGTATCCTCTTTCGTTATAATGGTTTTGTTTGAATTGGCTAATCCAGGATTCACGTTATTGGTTGTCCAAGTCTCTGAGTGGCTAGCATTTGCTTTGCTCACATAACCATAACCATTACCTAGTTTGACTTGCCACCAATATCCATCATAATCTTTATTGATGACCATAGGTTGATTCTTTTTCATATAAGCAATGGGCACATTCGTAGTAAGTGGTTATCATATACTGGAACATGATCCTCTATAGGAACTGCGGATGCGAGATATTTCTAAACGATGGTTCTAATGTACGTGCCATAAAGGCGGAAAATTGACCACGTGTTACATTCAGGTCTGGACGATAGGTTCCGTCAGGATATCCACTCGCAATCGATTCTGCCGTAACATTAAGAATGGCTTGATAGGCGGCTATACCAGACTTAACATCTTTGAAAGAATTGCTTTTACCCTCTTTAAGCGGAAATGCCCGATTTAAAAATATGGCCATTTGCCCACGAGTTACGGGTTGACTAGGTCGATAGGAACCATCTGGAAATCCGGTTATGATTCCTTTTTCAACCGATGATGCAATATATCCAGACGCTTCTGAATCAACAGAAACATCCTTGAATTTTGTTGTACGCTTCGAACCATCTAAATTCAAAGCACGACCAATCATAATCGCAGCCTGTTCTCGAGTTACTGCCTGATCAGAGCGAAATGTCTTATCTGGAAAACCTGTAATGATCCCCTTATTCACTAAGTAATGAATTTCCTCATAGAATCGTTGATTACTAGATAAATCATTGAATTCTTGATTTGTGTTTGCTCTTGTATGAGGAATAAAAATCCCTGAAAAAACCAAGAAACATAGAACCGTACTTGCTAACCATTTCTTCATATTGCTCCCCCTTTTTAATCTACAGTGTAAATATTACCATAATATTACTAAATATTACCATAACATTACGGAAGTAGAATAATAATTTAGAATAATTATATAAATATTCGTAGACAACTAAAATGATAGATTTCATCGAATCTCTACTATTAGAGGGAATTCATATATTACGGTGCATTAGAATTATATTTTTACGGAATTTTCCTTTTTCCTATGATGAATGATTTATTTCAGAAACATGAATGATAAAAGAATTCTTTAATGTTAAATTTTGATTACATGATTAATTTTATATGACAAGATATGATACAATATGACTTGGAATATAATTCATGAAGGGGGGAATATTGGAAACAATGTTGAAGCGTGTAGGAATGTCGGTTTTTACATTAATAGCTGCATTTGTGGTTCTATTTTCCTATGTTGGAAATAGTCAAGCGGCAGCTCAGTTATCGGATATTCCAAGTAAGGCTGCTAAAGAGATTAATTTCTTACTAGATAAAGAGATTATCTCCGGTTACGAGGATGGGACTTTTAAACCAACCCGAAATGTAAGCCGTGGTGAGGCAGCGATTATGCTTGGAAGAGCACTTAATTTAGACGGAACACAAAGGGCCACTTCATTTTCAGATGTGGGGGCATCAGCGAAGGCTTCAGGATACATACAGTCCGCTGTTAAAAAAGGGATTATAGGTGGATATGAGGATGGAACATTTAAACCGGATGCTACCATTTCCCGCGTTGAAATGGCTTATCTATTAGATAGGGGCGTTTGAATTAAAGGAGACTAGTAATGTTAGCTTTTCAGATATCTCTCCAACAGGGCGCCAATACGATGCAATTAATAAAATTGCGACAGCTGGGATTACTGAAGGCTATCCAGATGGTAAATTTCGTCCAACAGAAGAAGTGAATCGTCAGAATTTTTCTGTATTTGTTGCAAGAGCATTAAACCCAGAATATCGGATTTCTAATAATAAAGGAACCTATTAAAGAGGAACCTGTTAAAGAGGAACCTATTAAAGAAGCCTATGTAAAAGTGGCTAGTCATGACGTATTAAACGTTCGTTCCGGTCCAAATTCCAATCATTCGATTGTTGGAAAATTAAAATTGAATAATCAAGTCAGTATTTATCGTTATGAAGGAGATTGGGCATACATCAAATCAGGGGATGTCGCTGGATATGTGAATAGCTATTACTTATCTTCAACGCAAGTAAAAGAAGCAAAGAATAAGATTACCATTGATGCCGGTCACGGTGGAACGGATCCAGGGGCATCCGGAAATGGGATAATCGAAAAAGAATTGACACTTGATATGGCTAAAAGAGTGGAAAGTTTATTAAAGAAAAAAGGCATTGAAGTGGTCATGACGCGCACTTCAGATGTATATCCTTCCTTGAAAGAAAGAGTACAAATTGGTGTTAATTCTGGCTCAGATGCCTTTATTAGTATCCATGGAAATGCAGCTACTGCTAGTGCAAGTGGAACGGAAACGTTTTATAGTTCAAATACGAACCGTGCTGGTGATAGTAAGAATTAGCCACTTTTATTCAAAATCGATTATATAAAGCGATGGATACAAGAAACCGTGGTGTTAAAGACAAGGACTTCTATGTAATCTATCGAAACCCGCTACCAGCTGCATTAGTAGAATTAGGTTTTATGACAAATGCAGAAGATGCGAGAAAACTAAAATCCAATTGGTATCGAGACGAAGCAGCTGAAGCGATTGCGCAAGGGGTTGTCGACTACTTTAATTGGAAGAATTAAAACGGACAGTGCATGTCCGTTTTTTTTCGTCCAATTTTAGAGAGGAAAGTCATTATCTATAAATAGTAGGCTAATATAGTAAAAATATAAAATAATCGATTAATAGACAAACAGTTTCACTATCTTCTATTATATAATAGGGATAGCTTAATATTATTTAGTGTTTTGATTTTGATTACAAGGGGGGACTAGCATGGTAAAAGGTAAATACTGGTTGGGATTTCTTTTCATTTTGATCTTGCTTACTCCTTTTGAGGTTAGTGGTGAAGAACGAACAGAACGAGTGATTATTAATTTTCAAAACGAAATCAATGAAAATCTATTAAACAATCCATCGATTGAAGTTCATCATTTATTTGAAGATTATCAGGCTGCATCTGTCACGATTCCAGTTTCAATGAGGGATGATCTTCAAGCCTCATCAAGTGTTCGTCTTGTTGAGCCTGATCCAGCCGTTAAAACTACCGAGCAAAAGCTGAATTGGGGCTATCAAAAATTGGCAATCAATCAAGCCGCAAAGGCCGATTTAACGGGTAAAGGAGTCAAAATTGGAATTCTTGACACAGGTGTGCGCACCAATCATCCAGATCTCCGCTTGGCGGGAGGAATTTCTTTTATTAAAGGTAACACATCCTATAATGATGATAATGGTCATGGAACCCATGTGGCGGGAATTATTGCCGCCCAGAATAATGAAATAGGCACGGTGGGTGTCGCTCCTGATGCAGGCATTTATGCCGTAAAAGTCCTCGACAAGAATGGAGAAGGAAACCAATCCGATGTCGCTAAAGGGGTCGAATGGGCGATGCAGGCAGAAGTTGGACATTGTTAATTTAAGTATTACTTCTAGCAGCGGTACCCAGCTATTAGAACAAACGTTACAAAAAGCCTATGATCAGGGAATGCTTATTGTTGCTGCATCAGGGAATTTTCCGGGGATTGTGAGCGACGAGGTTTTATATCCAGCCCGCTATCCATCAGTCATTGCTGTTGGATCTGTTGATCAAAACTTAAAACGATCCGATTTTTCCTATTATGGCAGCGATTTAGAGTTTGTTGCTCCTGGTGAAAATATTTTCAGCACATATAATGGAAGTGGCGATGAATCTTATGCGGAAGCGACTGGTACTTCAATGGCTTCTCCATTTGTTGCAGGAATGGCTGCTTTATATAAACAGGCATACCCTTATTTAAGTGGTGCATCAATCCGAAGAATATGCAAAATAATGCATTGGATCTTGGTAATAAAGGGAAAAGACCGTGAATATGGATATGGATTAGTTCAGCCACCTGAATGATAAGATTTCAGATATTTCCTGATGTAGCAAAAGGAAGTTGGTATGAAAAAGAAGTCAATGATTTGTTTTTAAAGGGAATTATTAAAGGAAATAAGAATGGTAAGTTTTATCCAGGAAATACAATCACGCGTGCTGAAGCGGTAGCGATGATAGGCAGAGCGATAAATTTACCTGGAGAAAAAAGCAATACGGCTTTTCAGATGTTCCCTATGATTATTTTGCTTCTGGTTATATCAACAGTGCAACGAGGCAGGGAATCATTCTGGGTTTCCGGTGATCATCGTTTAGACCGGGCATCCCGATTCTTAGAGGTGAGATAGCTGTCATCTTAAAGCAAACGTTTGATCTTCCAGATGCTAGTAAACGATATTTTACAGATGTCGATTCAGAAAATCGTTATTATGAGGCTGTCAATAGTTTGGCTGATCTACAGATTACAAGAGGTTTTACAGATGGATCATTTGGGCCAGACTGAACATTACTAGAGCAGAGTTTAGTGTATTTTTATCAAAGACTTTGGCTGAATGGAATCAATAGGAATAATCCGTACAGATATAGCAAGTTAATTTTTAAAGTCAAATAGGAAAGTAGATTAACAGTCCTAAGCAATCAAGCTTAGGACTGTTTTTTCTAAAAAGTTTCCTTTTTCCTCCAAGAATATCCAATTAGTTTCATCATTTATGGTAGAATAGGAGAGAAATATGACATATTAAAGAATAGGAGAGTAGGGATGAAGAGAAAAATAATGTCATTTGTCTTTCGCCTTCTTGTTGGCAGCCAGTTTCTTTTCCATTCGTGATTCTAGTGTTTTTGCAGCTGAGGATGATATTACTGGAATCACAGTTGGAACAAGAAATGCGAAAATTGATTCAGCTCGGGATTTTGAAAGGTTACGGTGAGGGAGAATATCGGCCGGAAGAGGATGTAACTCGTGGTCAATTTGCTGCATTAATGACGCGAGCGTTAAAATTGCCTGAATCGACTCAAGTAGAAAAGGCAAGTTTTCCAGATGTACCAACTGAGTTCTAAGCTGGCTGATGATATTTATCGGGCGAGTCAAGCAGGGTATTATTAAAGGATATAGAAACGGTCAATTTGGTATGAATGACCAGATTACTAGAGAACAGGCAGCTCAAATCATTGATAATGCGTTAGATGATTATCTAAAAGTGCAAGAAGTGAAGCTCCGTTGAACTTTACAGATACATAAAATTAGTGGATCCCATATCCTTGCTGTTGCGCGAAATGTGCACGATGAAATTATCAGTGGGATATCCAGTTAGAGAATGGAAAATTTGAATTTCGTCCAAAAGCAAACGGCGACCACGGGCTCAAGCTGCAGCTTTTATTTCTCGGATGCTAACGGTGATTGAAAAAACACCTGATGTGGAAGAGCCACCAGTAAAAGAAGAACCAAGAAGAACCTAAGGAAGAACCTAAAGAAGAGCACGATACATATAAAGTAGCAATCATAGATGGAAATAAGAAACTTGTTGCCGGTTCTGAAAACTACAAAACCTATGCAGACGCTAAAAAAGCTGCAACGAAGTCAAATCAAGTCGTTACTTTTAACAATAAAATTATTAGCATGTCGGCAGGATTAGTCATTTCCAATCCTTCTACTGGTAAAGCGACAACCACCATTTACGAAGAACCTGGTTTTAAAAATAGTATGACGTATGTACCTCCACAATCAGAGATGGAATACATAGAATCTACGGATCAATATGTAAAGGTGAATTTGGCAGGAAGACAGGGTTATGTGCAACAAAGTGAAGTAACTCTACTGCCATATCAACAAGTTGAAAAGAGAAACTATTATTCTGTTAATGGTAATAGCGAATTAGTTTTTACGATTTATAATCAAAGTACAAAAGGCTCGTTTTCCTATGTAGTCGGAAAAGCCCCTTCCTTTTTAAACGCAAGGTGACCAGTATTATAGCTGGGATGGCGGTGTATTTTTCAATAAAGCTGGCCAAAAGGTAGGAACAGCTTATCAATATTTTAATTATTTGCCAGTGCGCACAGTGACGAACTATAGTGCTGCGGAGCTGGATACTTATATTAATCATGCATTAAAGCAGCGTGAAGATCTATATAAGAGTAATCCAGTTAGTCATGCACGTTATAAAGATGCTACGAAGAATAGTAAACTACTAGGATTAGGGACAGCGTTGAAAGAAGCTGAAAAGAATGAACGAATTAATGCTCTTATGATCTTGAGTATTGCCATCAATGAAAGTGATTTTGGCATGAGCTCAAAAGCTCTTACTAAAAATAACTTATTTGGTATCAATGCCGTTGATTCTAATCCAGATCAGGCTGATTCTTTTAAAACGCCAGAGGATTCAATTAAAGCTTTAACAGGTCAGTATTTTAATGAAAAATATTTAAATCTAACAAGATCTTTCTATGCCAATGGTGCTGCATTGGGGAACAAAGCCATCGGAGTCAATGTGAGATATGCATCTGATCCATATTGGGGACAAAAGAATGCAAGTTACATGTACCAAGCCGACCAATTCCTAGGAAGTAAGGATTTCGGAAAATATGAAATTGGTCTCACAAATACAAAAGAATTAAATGCTCGTAGTGGTCCAACGACAAAAGACAAAATCATCTTTACGTATCCAAAAGCCGGCATGCCCGTAGCAATCTTGGATTCGACACAAGAACAGATGGTACAAGGTCCTATCCGATCACCCTGGATGCCCAGGAAGTGTATATTCACGGATCTTACATTACACCTGTTTCAATTGTTAAATAATCACAAAGTGGGAGACCCATTCTTCGTTGAGGAGTGGGTCTCTTTTTTTTTTGTTGAGAAGAGATTTTGGGGAATTGAAAATTACCTTTTTGGGGAGCAGGTGTGGTGGTGTCGAAAAAGGACGATGAGACTGTGAAAAGGGAATCAGTCAGGTAAGGTGATTCCCCAAAATAAAGGCTAGCAAAAAAAGGTCATCATGAACGATTCCATGATGACCAAAACATACAGTGAACCATCGCCACTCACTAGTTCTTCTTCTTCACAACCCGAAGCAGTTGGTAAAATGCCTGACGATAAAAGACATACAATCCGACTGCATATAAGCAGAGCTCCAAGTGGAACCAAAACCATCAATTCCACAATCGCTGGTAATTCTGAAACCGGTGTAAATTCCTTCAACAGCCACAAAGGCACTGCCATGACCAACGTTGGAATAAGCACCCGAACAAACAGCATAAATAGTTTCGTGAATTCACCGCGGTCAAAGTCTTTGTACACAAAGAGGATTGTAACTCCTAAATAATAAACCGATACAAAGGAGCTAGTTAGTGCCAATCCTGCGAACCCAAACGGCTCAACAAACAGCCAATTCAAGAATACATTTAACAGGATCGTCGTTACACTAATCCGAAATACAATCGAGGTTTTCCCACGGGCATACATCGATTTTGAAACGATATATTGCAATCCTTGTGTCACAATCATCGGCAAATAATAAAGCAAGGCTTTATACGTCTGCATCGTGTCTTTTTCCGTAAAAGCTCCACCTTCATAAATAAAGGCAATTGCAGCATCGCCGACTAAGGCAAGTCCAATCGCAATCGGCATTAAAGTCGTGAGAGACACTTGCATCCCCATGAAAAACGTCTGCTGAAACTTTTTACGTTCCTCAATTTGTTCCGATAATAAGGTGAAAATAATCACTGCAATCGTCGTTCCATAGATCGAATGGGGGACACTGACTAACAGTGAAGCATTGTTTAAATACGTCACAGCCCCTTCAATCGTACCGGAAGCAAACATTTTATTGACAAACATGTTAACTTGCCCGACGACCGAATTTAATAAGGAAGGAACCAGCAAAACGAGAAAAGCAGAACGAAATTCCTTTTCCACCTTGAGGGTGGGTTTCCAATGAAACTCGCTACCCTTCAAATAATAGATTTGCAGTCCCACTCCTAAAAGTGTCCCGACAATAAACCCGTAAGCTAAACTGTTAATTCCCCATTGTTCGGAAAAAAGTAAAGCAAACACAACCCCCATCAAGGTGGCCAGTAATTTGGCTATTTGTGATGGTACAAAAATTCGTTTCGCTTGTAAATAAGAATCAAGAATCCCGTTCAAGGCAATCACAGCCAAAAAGAGAAAGAAAAACTGAGTAATTTCAACGGCAACTCTTTCTGTTTCGGGAGACATTGCTCCGTAGATAAATGGAACGAAATCGGGAACAAAGAAATACCCTACGATCGTCACAATCAAAAAGAGCAAAAAGGTACCGTTCATAATTCCATTGGCGTTGTGATCCGTCCGAGTTGGTTGATGCTTCCAATGCTTCACATATAAAGGAAGAAAGACATTATTAAAACCACCGGAAATCATCGCAATCACTAACGTAATAAAAGAAAAGGCCAGTAAATATCCATCAGTATATTCATTGGCACCAAATTGTCTGGCAATAATGCTCTCCCGTAAAAAACCGGAAAGCTTGACAACGATTGCGAGCAGCGTCATCCAAATCGCTGTTTTTTTTAATCCTGACATTACAGTTCATTCACTTTCTGTGGTCGACTCCCTGAAAAAATATACAAATGGGGCCACATTTAATTAAGGCTCTTTTCTCAAACTTTGTTGCTTTTGGATAGAAAAAAAGCTTATTAACCTTGTATTCATCCTGACATTGGATTTTATTTTTGAGAAAAGAGCTGCAAATACTATTCGAAGTTACAAAATAACATATTTCTACGTTAAAATCGGCCTTTGGATTTTAACAACTAACTTTACGAAAATAGCCTTAATTAGGGTAACTTTTAAGATCAAACAAGTTGTTTTTCCCTTTGATTTAAAGCTAGCTTATATACTTCTTCATACTTTTCCGCTGCAGCTAAATGAGAGTATTCTTTTTCAATTTTTTCACGAGCCCTTTGTGCCATTTCCATTCCTTTTTCCGGATGGTCGAGAAAGTCGATAATCGCCTCTGACATTTGCTCTACATTTTTTTCTTCTATTAAAACTCCATCTACTCCAGGATTGACAATTTCCATTAATCCGCCGACTGCACAAGCAATTAACGGGGTACCGGAGCCCATCGCTTCAAGAGCAGAAATCGACGTCGCTTCTTCAACGCCAGCTGAATGGACACTAGGTACAATGACAATATCTGCCAATGCATAATAATCTTTTACTTTTTCATGTGGGACTTCACCAAGCAGAGTGATGTTGTTTTCTAAGCCTTTTTCCGTGATGATTTTCTTAATCTCCGTTACTTGATTCCCGCCTCCCGCATAAATCAGGTGGGCTTGTGGATATTTTTCCAAAACAGCTGGAAGAGCCAGTGTAGGATAAATAACCCCATTCTTTTGAATCATTCGCCTTGGTACAAATAGTACTAACTTATCTTCCGCAATGCTATATTGTTTGCGGAGATCATTCTTTTTCGATTTATCTGGTTTAAAATTGTGAATATCAATAAAATTTTTTACGGAAGTGGCTTCGACTCCGGAAACCTTGTTTACGTAATTTTTAAGACGCTGATCAACCGTAATAATTTCCCGTGTACCTTGATAGGCCTTGATTTCGAGTTCCTGCAATTCATTGGCCTCAGGACTTCCCTTCATCGACAATTCCTTTACTAATCGCTTCAAAGGCCATATAGCCATGTACGGTCGAAACAACAGGCATGTCCGTGTCAAGTACGGCTAACGTGGCCATCGGATCCTGAGCGTTAATGATGTCATAATGATTCAATGTAACTTTTTCCAACAGTTGGACTAAGCATTTTTTTCGGGCATAGTGGCTCCAGATGATGCCACGCCCTTTTTTGATTTTATTAAGGACAAAGCTTGGTCCTTGCGCATATAATTTTCGCATCATTGGAGAGGTATTCGAAAAGGAGAGCACATCTACTTCATGCCCTCTTGACTCTAAGCCGGCTTTCAGAGTCGACACATGGGTAGACAAACCTCCAATATGTGGATAATCATAAGCGGTAGCCATCAAAATTTTCATCCTGTACGTCTCCTTTATATCCTTTAAAATTCTCTTTTAACAACTCCACATTTCGTAAAGCATCTTGTTTCAATTGGGAAGCATGCTCAGAAATCGATTGTTTGTATGTATCGTGATGATCCAATAAATAACGAGCATTTTGTATCAGTTTATCAACTTCGATTTCTTCTAATCGAGCTGAAAACTCCCACATTCCATTTCGTTTTAAGAGACTTTCTACTTTTTGATCATAACTTAATCCAATATGTGGAACACTTGTTAACGTTGAAAAAATTAAGGCGTGCAGCCTCATTCCAATGGTTAACTGACACTGACCAATAAAATTAACATACTGATTCGGTGTAAAATCAGTTCCAAGAACATAGCAATGATCCCGGTGCGTCATATGTGATAATACTTTTTCACTTGCAGCTTCATCATGATGGCCTTCCATCGGTACAAACACTGGTGTGATTCCTCGGGTTTCGATTAATTCATCAAGAATTTGCGCAACCTGTTCGAATTGCTTTACTTTTTCAAACCAAGGACGCACGGACACCGCCACTAGATTGTCTTTGTTTCGAATCGAAGCAGGAAGACTGTCCATGCAGGCTGTATCCTTTCGCGGGTGAAAGGCAAAAACGATATCAGATGTAACAACGGTTTCGGGACGAGTCACTCCGAGTTTGATCAATAAATCCTTCGAATATTGGTCACGAACCGTAACAAAGTCCGCAAGATTGGCCAATCCTTTCATTAATATTTTTCCCCAAGTCGAATTGACCGGTCCGATGCCTTGAGAGAAAAACATGACCTTTGTCCCGCATAGCTTGGCCAACAAAACAATCAGTAAATAATAAGGAAGCGGGCCGAATAGGAAACGAGTCGGATACGTATCCTGTAGCAAACCTCCACCACCACTGATTAAGAGATCGGCTTTCCGCAAAGCTTTAATTTTTGCCTTGAAATCATGGCGCCAACCCCTGTAGATACTATGCACACCATGTTCGCGGGCTGTTTTTTCAGGTGAGAGGGAAAATACCGTGATGTCAGGGTTTTCTAACTCATCACGTAAATTATAAATAATCGCTTCTAAAATCGCTTCATCCCCTGTATTGCCTAATCCATAAAATCCAGAAATAACGATATTCAAAAAGAGATAATCTCCTTTCTAATCTTAAGTTTTTAACGATCATTGATAAATTACTCTATCTTCATTACGTCATAACAGATGTAAGTTTCACTTTATAATAACGAATTAATGAATCCTTTCCAACCAAAAAAGTTGCAAATATGACGAGATCCTACAAATTATCCTTTTTCTTGTGTAAATTGTCTATATATGTCATTATATAATGATACTTTCCATTGTAGTAGTTTTTTGAAAAAGATCTTTTCTAAATTTGTTGCTTTGATTTTAACAAGCCTTAAAAAAAGCTATTTATGGAAAAAGCATCTATATAGAAATATTTTCATAAAGCACTATAAAAAATGGGCGAATTTCGATATAATAAGTGTTAGATTTCTGTAGAGAAGTAATTTTTGTGATTTTATATAGGAATTTGCTATATATACATAATCCAAGCATAACGGATTGCAATACAATTCGGTGATTCGGAATAAGTTTTGCTGTACCATACAACTCCATTTAGTAGACTGTAACACGTTTGTCATATTGGTCATTTTCTTTTCATTAGACCAATGACGATATTTTCGTTATGATTTGTTCATACAGTCGGGGATGTTTTCGATAAAATTGAAGTAAAAGCAGATTTGATTTTCCTGATACAATGAAATTCATGACTGTCTGAAATTTTACTTTTTATTATTCTAGAACGGACCTAACTTAACAAGGTTATAGTGAGGATGAGGACGAGGTTCTTATCCTTTTCTTTATGGGGGGTTGTTTGAAAAAGGGAAGGTGAATTATAGTCATGAAAGAGAAAATACTATTGATCACGAATATGTATCCCAGTAAGGAGCATAAAACATTTGGGATTTTTATCCATAACCAAGTGGAACAACTCCGACAAAATGGCCTCTCCATTGATATCCTTGCGAATACGGATCCGTTAACCAAAAAATGGCACTTATTTAAGAAATATTTTATTTGGTTTATGAAAGGTTTATTGTTTTTGCTAAGGGGTAAGGATTATTCGGTTATACATGTTCACTATGTTTTTCCTTCGGGTCTACTCGGGTTAATGATGAAAAAGATATGGAAGCAGAAAATGGTCATCACGGTTCATGGCAGTGATTTGTCGAAAATGCCGAAGAAGAGTCCAATTATTAAAAAATGCACACAAATTATTTTGAATCATGCAGATTATGTGATTACTGTCGGCCAAGAATTATATAATGAAGTGATTACGGAATATAAGGTGGAGAAAGAGAAGGTTTCCTCTTTGTCAATGGGGGTCAATCTAGACATTTTTAAACCTGTTATGGATAAAGAAAAGACAAGACAGGAACTCCATCTGAATGACTGTAAAAAAATGATTTTGTTTGTTGGAAATATAACCGCTGAAAAAGGGTTAATTGAGTTAGTAAAAGCCTATTCTTCTGTAAAAAAACGTTTTAGTAATTATTCATTTCATTTAATAGGAAGTCAAAAGGATGAAGAATTTGTTTTCAGACTTAAACGATCCATTGCCAATTATGGTGTTAACGATGTTTATCTTCACCCTGCCTTGCCGCAGGAGGAGATTTCGAAATGGATGTCGGTTGCTGATGTCTTTGTCCTGCCCTCTTATCATGAAGGGTTTGGATTAGTAGCATTAGAAGCAATGGCCTGCGGAACTCCTGTGATCGGAAGTGGCGTTGGTGGTCTTAAGTACCTATTGGACGGAGGAGCAGGAGTCATGATTGATCCAAAGGATACATATGCTTTCTCTGAAGAAATTATTAGAGTCGTAACCGATCAGGAGCTTCGCCAACAATTAATAACGAACAGCAAGAAAAAGGTCGAGGAACATGATCAAGGGCTAATCATTAGAACGATTCAAGATATTTATAAAAAAAAATAGATCGAGAACGGCTGCTTTCTGTTTGGGGAAACTCAAATAGGTGGCAGCTTGATTTTTGAAATGTGTGGGTTTCTTGTACCTATTTTTAAGATCTTTCCAGTAATTCTATAGTCTAGTTCAAATGTATCTTTCATGTAAAGTTCGTTTTAATTCTATGTACAAGCTGTGTTAAATAAGATAAAATAAAAACTAAATTTGTAGAAATATATCGAATAAATAGTACATAGTGAAAGGTGGAATGAACTTCAGGTATAGGTTAAAACTAAATAAGATGTGTTCAAGGAACACAGTATTTTTTGATTGAAAGTTTTAGGGGGATATGATTTTGAGTAACCAATTAACAAAACGTCAATGGACGTTTGAATATTTTTTAATTTTCTTTATATTGTTACAGCCAGTGATCGATATATTAACTTCGTTTTCAATATTTATTCTTGAAATCGATTTAACTTTTGGTATTTTCATCCGCTTTGGCGTGATGGCCCTCATTCTTATTTACATTCTTCGAAAAGAGAATCCATTCAGAAAACCAATGTTTCTTTTTCTCCTATTATTTGGTGCTGTTCTATTAATTGGGTTCATAAGCAATTATTTTGTAAAGGATTCGTTTTCCTTATTTAGTGAAGTGAAAAATATCGCTAAAATTGTCTATTTCCCTATATTAATATTCGGTTATATTACGCTATTTAATAAGATTAGAAACGATGAGCGCTTGCAAAAAACAGTTCAGAAATACATATATATTTCGATGTTCATCATCTCGCTTGTCATGATCGTTGCCAAGATTACAGGCACGCAAATTAATAGTTATGGAAGTAACAAGGTCGGTCATCAAGGCTGGTTCTTTGCAGGAAATGAATTAGGGGCGATTTTGGCAATGGGATTTGGGGTTGCGCTTTATTTTACCATCATGAAAACGGTAAAAGGAAACAAAACCTATTTATGGATTCCGATTGTGCTTATGGTATTTTCGATGTTTGAATTAGGAACAAAAGTGGGATATGGAGCCGCTCTTCTTATTTTAGTGATTGCTTTTGTGATCACAATCTATGAGTTTTGGAGAAAACGTAAAGAACTGAAAGATAACAAGCCGGTTAAGGTCAATTTATTGATTAATTTTATACTTTTAGCTTTGTTTGCCATTTATACACCATTTTCACCAGTGGCGGTCAATATGAATATTCACGTTGACTGGGTTGATTTATATGAACCACCGACAGATCAAGAATTACTAGAGGAAGAAGAGACTGAGCGGAAGCGAAAAGCGGTTGAAAATATTGTCTTTAGTGGCCGTGAAGATTTCTTAGCTCTTTACAAGGAAGATTACAATGAAGCACCACTTGTGCAAAAAGCATTTGGTATGGGGTATGGCGGAAATAATACCAATGAAGGACATCCAATTGAAATGGATTTCCATGATCTCTTTTTCAACCTTGGAATCGTTGGATTTATTGTTTATTTACTGCCATTCATTTATCTGGCTTTCCGCATTATTGTAGATATTTTAAGAAACGTAAAGGATAAGTTTAATTTAGAGTCAGCTCTTTTCGGAGCCTCGATTATTCTCGGATTTGGTGTTGCTTATACAGCAGGACATGTGTTAACAGCTCCAGCAGTCTCTATCTATTTAGCTATTCTGATTGCTTACCTTTTTCAGAGGGTATCTTTGTAAAGTTTGTTGTTAAAATCCAAAGACCGATTTTAACGTAGAAAAAGCTATTTAGCGCATTCTGATTAATTTTGCAGCTCTTTTCTCAAAAATTAAAATCTATGTCAATGAGAAAGTAAGGACAATTAGCCATGTTTCTCACCAAAAGTAACAAAATTTGAGAAAAGAGCAATTTTCAAAAAGTCAGTTTAGATGATAAATAATCAATTTATACAGTCCCTCCAAATGGCAGGGACTGATTTTTTTGGGTAAAAAGTCGATTCTGCCTTAATCCGTTATGGCACCCATAAATGAAAAATGATATGATACCTAATGGTTATTAACTTTGGTTATTTTCAAAAAGTTTGTTGTTAAAATCCAAAGGAGGATTTTAACGTAGAAAAAGCTATTTTGTGCATATTTATACAGTTTGCAGCTCTTTTCTCAAAAATTATAACCTAATTCAACATGAAAACAAGGACAATCAGCTTTTCTTCTACCCAAGAGTAAAAAGGTTTGAGAAAAGAGCATTATTTATGGTCAGTAAGGAGTTTCTATGAAAAATAATATTGTTAAAGCAGTGGGTTTGGTTACGATTGTAACGGTAATTGGGAAGCTACTTGGTTTCGGTCGAGAAACCGTTATTGCCGCCTTCTACGGAGCCTCTGCTCAATCAGATGTTTATTTCGTTGCCGCTGTTATTCCTACTCTTTTATTTGCGGCCATTAGTATGGCCATTACAACTGGATTAGTTCCAATCTATATTGAAGAAAGAAATAAAGATAAAGCAGAAGCCTCAAGGATGATGAGTGCTTTAAGTACGTTCCTGTTCGTCATTTCGGTTGTTTTTATTGCGCTCTGTATGTTGTTTGCTCCATGGCTTACGAAGCTGTTTGCTCCTGGCTTCACAGACGCTCAATTAGACTTAGCTGTTGATTTAACGTTGATCATGCTTCCAAGCTTTTGCTTTTTTGTCTTATCGGCAATTGCCACAGGTGTTTTAAATGCTAATAAGCAGTTTTTTGCACCAGCAATGGTCACGATTCCGAGTAACTTAATTATCATCTTGTTCACGGTGGTTTCTACGGCAACTTTAGGAATCTATGGGGTGGCCATTGGTACATTAATCGGGGCCGTATTTCAGTTTTTGATTCAGTACCCGCAATTTAGACAGCATAAAATTGGACTTAATTTCTCCTTTAAAAAGTACATGGGTAAATTTAAGACAAGTTTTATCATTCTGCTGCCAGTAATCGTCACATCGATTACCGCGCAAATCAATGAGATTATTAATCGTGTTGTCGCATCTGGATTACCAGAGGGAAGTATTTCCGCTCTTAACTATTCAAATAAACTGATGTATTTACCGCTCAGTGTGATTGCGATGTCGATTATCACAGTTCTTTACCCGTCGATTGTACAAGCTGTAAAGGACCGAAAAGATGATGAGTATTCTTCATTAGTTTTAAATGGGATGCGTACGATTATTTATATTTGTATTCCAATTGTTCTTGTCATGACGGTTTCAGGAAGAACAGTCGTTGAAATTGCTTTCCAACGTGGTGCATTTGATGCCCAAGATACAGACAAGACGACCTATGCCTTGATTTTTTACATGATTGGTCTGATCTTTGTCGCCCTTCGTGAATACTTTATTCGCTGTGTTCTTGCTCTAGACAACTCTAAAATCTTAATGGTTTCTAGTACGACAGCTGTAGCGATTAATATCACGTTAAGCTTTGTGCTATCAAAGTTTTTATCCCATGGTGGGGTAGCGCTAGGATTTACAATTTCGATGCTTTACCAAGCGATTGTCTTAGGTCTATTTATTAAGAAAAATACCTCCTTTGAAGCGAGTAAAGTGAGATTTACTCTCGTTGAAATCGGTAAAATGGCGATTATGACCGTGATTCTGATTTTCGCTTTAGGCTATGTCGAAACGTTATTAACTGGATTTAATAAATATGTGCACTTATCGTTAAGTGTAGTTGCAACAGGAATTTTCTATGTCATTCTTTCTTATTTGTTCAAAATCAAAGCGTTCCAATATGTATTAGGGTTTGTGAAGAAAAAGAAAAAATAGG
>CAWBCW010000003.1:0-52155 GCA_963787345.1 uncultured Bacillaceae bacterium
ATCCCTTTGCATTTTGGTTTGCCTCCTTCACTTTTACCTCATGGGTTGCAAAACCGGAGAATTGAGCAATCCGGTATTTTCTTCGGCATGGAAGGCATAACTCTGCAAGATGGAAGCCTTCCCTCGCTTGAAATTCAATATCGTTCACACCAAGAACCTCAACAACGTCTTTTGATTGTTCGATTGACACAAATTCATCTCCACAAACTTTACATTTTTTCATCGATTGTTCCGCATAATGCTCTCTGTAGTTTCTAGCTAAAACGCTCATCGGACGGAATGGAATATGTGCAAGTTTTCCAAATGGAAGATAGATTAATGTAATAATCACGGACCATTGGTGGATCAAAGACATAGCTGGCTGCCCTGTGCCATCTAAAAAGATGTTCATAAATGTAAGTGCTAATCCCGTAATGCTGACTAATAACAGCATATATAGCGGGAGAAAATCATATAGAAATTTTTGTTCTGCTCTTGCCTGCATGTTTTTCAAGCGGCGATACAGAGCCATACAGACTCCTGTGATCACCATCACAGCTGAAATATTTAATGCATTGTAAGATAGATTAGCAAGGAGGCCATCAGCCTTTACCGTCATAACTTGCATCCCTAGCATGATAATGTTGTAGTAGCCATTATCCTCCATCGTGAAATACATCCAGCCGAACACAAGAGGGAAAGTGACTAATATAGCAAGAACACATCCCCAGCCAATTAACACGTGTTGCGTCCATCGGTAAATTCCCCTATTCCAAATAAACTTGTAGGTAGCAAGGTGCTCTACAGAAGTTTTTGGGGTTGATTTTCTAAATAAAAGTTTGATACCTTTTTTAATCATTAATTTGGTTGGCGGTCTCTCTGCCCAAGCAATAAAGCGATAGAAAAATCCCCCTAGAAAGACGATCGTTCCAACCATATAGCCATATAAATTTAAATCAATATGAGTAAACATTCTTGTTCCAATAAAGGATAAGATTGCGAGTCCACAAACTGCCAAAAACATAGACTTGGCAAAATGGGATGCAAAAGCACGATTAATAGATTTTTCCTCTTTTTGATTTGTTTCAATATTTGCCTGCATGATGTACCCTCCCAATTACAACTCTTATCTTTATTGTAAGACCCAGGATATTTTTTCTACATCGGGGGAATCCCCGATTATGGTGATAAAATCCCCTGATTTTAATCATTTAATCTTTCTGTTCCTACTTGGCTTTGTTTTTTTGCACAAAAAAACCTAACCCACAAAAGGATTAGGTTTGAAACAAAACCTCTCATTTGGAAAATGTTATTTTATATTACGGTCTTATTTATGATATTTGTTTTCTATTCGCTAAATCAAAATAGAAAGACAAGAGGGCAGGTGAAGCATTACCCCCACGAAAAAGTGCGAGGCACCCTCCACTTTATGGAAGGTGCCTCGCACTTTAGCAAACTTATGAAATTAATTGCAGTTCTTTTTCATCTTTAATCTGTTCGATCGGTTTTACTTGATACTCTTCGTTAACATAGACAATATGTTTTTCATTGAATTGCCTTGGTGATGTCAGTCCTGCTGCGGCTCCTAATAGGAATAATTCTTCGCGTAGAGTCGTGAGATAATTCGTAACCCGATATCTTTTCTCATCGATCACTAACGCCTTTTGTAATTTCGGATTTGTTGTTGCAACACCAACCGGGCATTCATTGGAGTGACACTTCTGCGCTCCGATACAACCAACGGAAATCATCAATCCCCTTGCAATTTGCACGACATCCGCACCCATAGACAACGCGATCGCAATTCGATCGGGTGAAAATAATTTTCCACTAGCAATAAGAGTGACCTTGTCGCGCACATTATATTTCTTTAATACCCTTTGCGCAATCAGTAAAGCTGGTTTAATTGGAAGTCCAACTGAGTCCGCCATCGCTTGGTATGTAGCTCCTGTCCCGCCTTCGCCCCCATCAATCGTAATAAAGTCTGGATGACGATTCGTTCTTGCCATATAGGACGCAAATTCAGCAAACGTTTCCTCGCTGCCAATAACCATTTTAATTCCGACTGGCTTGCCTGAGACCTCTCTTATCTTTTCAATAAAATCCATCATTGAATCCATATCATCAAATTCTTCAAATCTGTTTGGTGAATCGATCGTTTTATACGGCTCTACGCCACGGATTTCAGCAATTTCAGGTGTTACTTTGGAACCTTCAATATGACCCCCGCGGATTTTAGCTCCTTGACCAAGCTTAAGTTCAAATGCTTTTACTTGAGGAATGTCCGCCTTTTTTCGAAGTTCCTCAATGGAAAAACTTCCGTCAGGATTTCTAAACCCGAATTTGGCAGGTCCGATTTGCACAACAATATCCGCTCCCCCTTTCAAATGATAAGGAGACAATCCACCTTCACCTGTATTCATATAGGCACCGGCATCTTTAATTCCATAAGACAAAGCTGTAATCGCATGATCCCCTAAGGCACCATAGCTCATCCCGCTCATGCCTACTGGGCTTTTGATCGTAAACGGATGGCGGCAAGTTTCTTTTCCGACGATAACTGCATCACGATCATTATAATGCCACGGTTTCAGTTGACCTTCCTCACTATGCTCATGACGGGCAAAGAGGGTATCTTTATCAATCACATACTTCTTCGTTTGGATGTGCTTTTCATTATCTGCTTCTAATTCATCGATTTGTTTAGCAAAAAAGGCATTTCGTATGTAAAAACCAGGCTTTTCAAAATCTCGTCTGCTTCCAAATGCAATAATGGTTTTAGCATATTTCGCTGCTTTTACAATAAATTGAAAATCCAATCTTGAAAACGGCTTTCCTTCATGGTCCCCTTCAAAAAAGTATTGTCTTAATTCCGGGCTGAGATGTTCCGAAATATAGCGAATCCGAGAAATAATCGGGAAATTTTTTCTAATCGCATGCTGACTTTGTGCTCGGTCTCTTCTCGCGATCATAATGACAAAGCCGCTTACAGAAACAACTACTAATAAGGCAAAAATAAAAACAATCGTCAATCCAACGGTAACAAAGACGTTTAAACTATTCATCGTTCTGTTTCCCCCTTTGCTAGTAAAATGATCAAAAAACTCATAGAGTGCAGCTAGCTATTAAAATTGCAATCTATAATATTTTAGGACAGTGCACTAATCAGAATTTTCTAACTAATATTAATGTAATACAATAACTTTGATAATTCAAATGGAATATTCAATTAGACGCCAGGAAGCATCCATATTTTTAAAAATTAACGTAAAAAATAGGAAGAGCAATCCCTATCGTGAGGTTTACTCTTCCTTATTGAAAGGTTGATTCTTATCTTAAACTACTTTATTTTTTGATTTAGGTTCTCCACTAATATCCCTTTGCCAAAATGTCTTTTTCGAAAAAATACTGAATAAGATCGGAACAATGAGTAATGCAATCGTTACATAAACAATATGCAATACCGACAAATGCTCTAAAATCGAACCGCCGAGTGCACTTCCTAACACAATTCCAAAATTAAAAGTACTCGATTGAAGAGATGTTGCAACGTCTTTTCCGGAGTCTACTTGTCTCGTTACTGCCGCCTGGAACATTGTCACAAGTGCCCCGAAAGATACCCCCCATAATAGGAAAGCAAAATGGGAAACAATCGGCATTCCTTTAAAGGCGATAAACAAAAACATCGTTGCAAACGCCAAAGTCAACATGAATACGGTCAGAGCTCCAAGACGGTCGTCGATCACTTTCCCCGCAATGACAACAGAAATAATCGTTCCTACGCCAAATAAGACGGAGGCCATCTTTATTCCGCCGGCAAACTTAAATTGTTCTACAAGCGGCGCCATATACGTATACAATCCGTAATGGGCCATAATCGTAAGCAGTGTCACAACTAAACAAATGACTACCGATTTATTGCGAATGATATAAAGGGGTGAATTCGCTTTTGTTCGCTTTTCTCCTTCAACAGAAGGCAAGATCATTTGTCCTAATACGGCAATAACAAAAATAACAATAGCAAGTACGCCAAATTCAATTCTCCAGCCAAACTCTACACCAATTGCTGTCATAACCGGTAAACCGATTCCTAGTCCAAACGTTGATCCAGACATCGTTACAGCAATCGCTCTTCCATGTAAGTTAGATGGAACGAGCCGCATCGCATAAGCAGAAACCATTGGCCACAATACTCCAGCAGCGACCCCGCCGACAAGTCTAGCCGCAGCGATCAGATAATAAGATGAAGAGAATGCTATGATTAAATTAGAAACCGCAAATACATACATTAATATCGTTAAAAGTTTCTTTCGATTCACTGACATCGTCCAAGTAATTAACGGAATTGTTCCAACTGCTGATGCAATCGCATAAACGCTGACTAATAACCCGATAGCTGAATAAGATACATTCAATCCTTCACTCATTTCAGGCAGAATTCCCGACGGCACTAATTCGGATAAAATCCCCATGAAAGTAACGCTGGACATAAGTACTAAAATCAGCCACGGAAATTTTTCTTTTCCCTGTTCCATACTTCCTCTTCTCTCCCCTACTTTTTACAACTGATCCCAGATGAGGGAATCCTTTTCTATCCTGTCTATTTAATATACGATTAATTTTAAACTCTTAATCTCCTAAACGCAAAGGCATCAATTACCAGCCATTCGAGACGAAAAAAAGAAGCTTCCATAAGCGAGCATCTTGTCCATCTCTCACTGATAGAAGTTTCATTGTATCGATTCAATCTAATGTTATATGGAACAATCACAATTTAAATAGTTTTTTAAAGCCTTCTGGTTTTGGACAATGATTTGTTTATTGCCAGATAAGGTGATTAACCCTAACTCTTCAAACTTACTAAATTTACGGCTGATCGTTTCACGTGTCACTCCCACATAGCTGGCAATTTCTTCTCTCGTGATCGGCAGATGAACAAGAACCCCGTTATTGATCGTTGTTCCAAACTTTTGACAAAATTCTAGGATCATATGAATAATTCTAACCTCGGGATCCTTCGTAGCTAAGTTTTGCGCTAAATTTTCGGTATGAACCAACCTTTTCGACAGTGCCCTTAAAAGCTTGATTGAAATGTCAGGGTTTTCGTGCATAATTTGATCGATATCTCTTTTCGTTAACTGACAGATGACTGTATTTTCAATGGCAAACACGCTAAAATTACTTTCTTCATCTTCAATAAAAAGATTCAACTCTCCGAAAAAGTCACCCGCTGCCATGATATATAAAATCTGCTCTTTTCCATCAATCGTATATTTCGTTAATTTTACTTTTCCTTTATTGATGATATAAAGGGTATCTGATTTCTCGCCTTCCCCAATAAGCATTTGGCCCTTTTCAAATGAAATATGCTTTGTCATTTTAGAAATTTTTAAGATTTCCTCATCCGATAAAGAACTGAAAATCGGAACTTTTTTCGGACAAGGATCTGTCCTTTTATGATTAACAGAATTACATGTATGTTCTCCCATATCACATCACCTGTTTTCAAAATTTTAATCATTTGCTTCTCTTATTGCAAGCGTTATTATTTTGACTATATCATGACAAAGAGCGATAAATTGTGCTATTATATCACATTTATACTATTTCCATATTAAAATGTTTGTTACTTTTCAGAGAGAGTACAAATAAATTGGATAAAGGGCGGAATTCGGACCGAGTTCTCTGTACTCTCCTTATCGACGGCGTTCCGAACTCCTCCTTTTTATGCCACCTTGTCCGAATTAGAGTATTATTACTAACATAAAAAAGCAGATTGGGAGCTTTATCCCTAACCTGCTTTTTTATATGAAACTTGCTATGCTATTTGTAATGTTAGTATTCTAACGCTCTATTCTTCTACTTTCTCAAATTGATCAGTATCTTCCCCGCAAACTGGACATGTCCAGTCCTCTGGTAAATCCTCAAATGCTGTTCCTGGTTCTACATCTTCATCCGGATCGCCAATGGCTGGATCATAAATATACCCACATGGAATACAAATATACTTTTTCATTTTATGTTCCTCCTATTATCAATTTCGCCCGTCGAATTTGCGCTCGGATTTTTATCGATCTTGCTCGATAAAAAATCCGAGGCATCCGCCGGAGGCTTTAGCTTCATTCAGCTCGAGGGTTTGAACCCCTCACTGAACTTGATAAATACTTGCCATAAGTAACTCATCTCATCGCTTGTAGAAGTGGGAGACTTTTGCTGAAGGAAGTTAAATCGATTCCGTCCAATGATACCCGGTTTTCGATCGCCGCTTTATATGGGAGTGACGCGACAACTCCTTCAAGGGAAATAACTCCGACTAACTTCTGATCTTTTATAAAAATCCTCGTATATTTTCCAGCACCATCATCCTCAAACAGTGTCGTATCACATTCGTTTTCATTTACTAGACCAATTGAAAAACAACTAAAACCGAATGCATTAAAGACTGTAGAAGGAATCGTTTGTTGGTACTCCGCAGATGAAGATGCCATATTCTTACCTGCGACTTTTCCTTGGTCCATTGCCGGCTGCCAAAGCCCTGCGACTATCCCATTCCATTCTGTAACATCTCCGGCTGCATACACATGGTCCACATTTGTTTCCATTCGATCATTTACGAGAATTCCACGATTCGTTGCAATAGACGTATTTTGAACAATATCTAGATTCGGAATGACACCGATTGAATAAAGAACCGCATCACATAAAATCGTTCCTTGACTCATCTTCACTCCCTCTACTTCAGTTCCACCAATGATTTGCTCGACTGATGTATTGAAATAAACAGGGACTCCCGCTTCCTCTAATTTCTTTTCTAATAAATTAGAAGTCTTTTCATCTAGTTGTCTCGCCATTAATCTAGGACCAACCTCAACAATGGAAACCTTTTTACCAGCTTGATGGATGGACCAAGCTGTTTCTAGCCCTTGTACACCACCGCCAACGATGACGACATGATGCTTATCTTCAACGAAAGACTTGAACTCCTCGGCCTCTTGCATTTCTCGAATTGTGAAGACTCCTTTTTTATCGACACCATCGATCGTAAGCCTTCTGTTTTTAGCTCCAGTACAAATAAGCAGTTCATCATAGTGAATCGTTTCGCCATCTGCCGTTGCGATCGATTGGGAGTCTGTATCTAAACCTGTAATCTTTGTATTTAAATGAAGGTTAATATTCTGACCTTCGTACCATTTTTCCTTTTTGAGTAAAACCTTTGGACTTCCTAAATCCGAATATAGGTCTTTTGATAATTTAATCCGATTGTATGGAAGGGATTTTTCCTCTCCAAAAACATGTATATTTGCTTCTTCATCATTATCGCGAATTGCTTTTGCTGCATTTACCGCTGCAACACCTGTGCCGATTATGCAATAATTCTTACCCACTTTCTCATCCCTTTCACTTGATCGAATACGTCCAGCAGAGGATTTCCCCCTGCTGAAGGAAGTTAAATTGCGCTTCTTAATAAATCAGCTACAAATGTTGCTGAATGTTCGATTTTGTTTAGTTGTTCATCTTTTGGCGAGAATCTCACTCTCACTGGGAATTCTACATGCGTCATTCCTGTTGTTTTAATGACATGTGATGTACTTTGAACATCCATATTCGTTTGGCTTAAATAATCTTGGATGACTTCAATTGCTTCGCCGCTCCATCCATATGAACCAAAGGCAGCGCCAATTTTTCCTTCAAGGTTCATCTCGACCATGTCTTTCAGAACATCTTCAAGGTTCCCAATCATATCCGCATATTTCGTTGAACTTCCGATAAAGACCGCATCTGCTTCTTTTATACTTTCAAGAATCTCTGTCTTATCCGCTTTATCTGCATTGAAAACAGCTGTTTGAATTTCATTTTCTTCAAATATTCTCTTTAAATGGTCTGCCACTTTCTTTGTGTTTTTTCTAATTGTTGTATAAACAATCGTTACCTTTTTATCTTTAACATTATCCGCACTCATCGTTGCATATAGATCAATGTATTTTTGGATATTTTCTCGTAAAATAAATCCGTGTGATGGAGCAATCATTTCCACATCCATGTCTTCTAAAGCATCAATTAAGGTTCTCACATATCTGCGGTGTGGATGGATAATTGCGTTATAATAACCAACAAAGTCATCTGTGATATCAAAGCCGGCTTCGTCTGCAAAAACTTCATTTACCGCAACATGTGTACTGAAAATGTCACAAGGGAAAAGAATCTTATCTTCTTCACAAAACGTAATCATTGTTTCTTCTGTATGAAGGTAAGGCGTTTCTTTGAACCTTAACGTTTTACCACCGATATCTAATGTATCTCCATCTTTAACAACTAGAAAATTTCTGCTGTGAAGTTTATACATTTCTTTTAATTCCGGTACAGCAATTTCAGTACAAACGATCGTCGCATTCGGAGCTTTATTCGCTAATGCGGCCATTCCTCCTGAGTGATCCGGTTCTGTATGATTAATGACAATGTATTGGATTTCTTTTGGATCAATCAACTGGCTTAAGTGTTCAACAAACTCGCGGCCATACTCCATATCAACCGTATCAATGACCGTTGGTTTTTCTGTTTTTAGTAAATATGCATTATAAGTTGTTCCCTTTGCTAAAATTAAACGGTGGAACGGAACTTCCCGATCATCAATTTTACCTACCCAATAAATATCCTCTTTTAAAGCAACATGTTTCATCATCTATATAATCCTCCTAATTGGAAATGAGTATTGTTCTCAAGTAACTACATGAATCATACATCAATCCAAAAATTCAAATCAGGACTCTAATCACATTTTAAAAAAAAGATGCCTATCACCATCGATAATTTGCAAACAAAAAAAGACGATTCCTGCATCACTCTTTATCGAATGATGAACAGAAATCGTCCCTACCTACATTTATTTAGTTAAAGTCTCTTGGAATTTCCTTTTTCCATGTATTTCGAAATACTTCTTTTTCATTTTCAAAGGCTACGAGCGTGTTAGTTAAATAGAAATTGTTCTCGTCACTAGACATTTCGCTGTAACTTTCTACTTTTGTTTGCCAGTCATCTCTTCCTACTTTAAGCTCCCATTCACAAATAACGGTTGCGGATAATGGATCGTTTTCCTTAATGATGAACGTGTTCTTGTTCTTACTTCCATGCTCTACGCCGTTTGTAAGAAGTTTTCTCTCACCTTCATCAGAAAAGTCCTCGAGCTTCCAAATCCCATTGACGAGATCATGGCGAACTTCTCTTGTTCGTGTTTCTTTTCTTAAAATCTCTCTTTCTATCACTTGTGCCGTTTCAGCGATTTGGAAATGATCGCCACAAGTTTCATCTTCGGGCTGAGCTTCTCGTACAGGCAGTTCCATGTACGTACTCTCACCAGGATACACCGTTAATGTTACTGGTTTTGGAGATGGCCAAGCTTGTGGCCAGTACGTTGGGGATAGAGCAACTTCCAACTGATGTCCCTTTGGAATCTGTTGGCCAAGTACATCCAACTTTACAGCCACTTTATATTTTTTCCCAGGGATCAATGCTTCTGGGTGTTCATGGGACTGCAAATGATTTAAATTCAACATTCCCCAGCTAATCAACGTCGACTCTCCTGTTGGTGCTTTATCGCTCAAACGAACCGCCAACAAGGCATTTTCTTGATCAGAGGAAATTTCCGCATGAAAGAATGGATGTCCCAATAAATCAACCGTTTCTTCAAAAGGCGCTGAAGTAAAGACAACAGACTTTCCGTTTTCTAACCGCTGATCAGCCGGAAGATCGCCTGATTGACCGAATGGACAGAATACCCCGGAATAAAATCCGTGTTCCTGCACACTTGGGATCGCAACAGGGTTTGCCTCTGCTTTTTCAAAAAGCAATTCCTGATCTTTCAACCATAGCTTATGACCGTGCACATGTTTGGAAGGCCATGAATTGTCACCTACCCATTTTCCCGGTCGTTTTTCATAGGTCACCTGTGGAAGCTCGCTATTTTGAATCCATGAAATCAACTTAGGCTCGTCCATGATGCCGGTATCTATTCCTTTTAACCATTGATCCCACCAGCGAAGACACTCTTGCAGAAAGCCAATATTCGGTTCTGGTGTCGCTACTTCTGGATATTCATGTGCCCAAGGCCCAACTAAGCCTTTGCTTTCATTTGGTAAATGTTCTAGCATCCGGAACACCGCGTCCGTATAACCATCTTGCCAGCCACTTACCGCAAAGACTGGAATTTCAATATCGGAATAATTCTCACAAATGGAGCCGTGTTTCCAATAATCATCCCGGCGTTGATGACTCACCCATTCTTCTACAAATGGCGGGGTATTTTTCAAACGGTCGAACCAGTTCTCTCTCCAACTCTCACCAACTACCTGTGGGTCTTGAGGTCTCGTATTGTAAACGAACATCGTCGAGGCCCACCAAAGCATATCGGAGGCTAATAGATTTCCACCACGGTAATGAACATCGTCTGCATATCGGTCATCTGTAGAGCATAACGTAATGATCGTTTTTAATGCCGGATGCTTGCGGGCTGCCACTTGGAGGCCATTAAATCCTCCCCAAGACTTTCCGATCATCCCTACAGCTCCGGTTGACCAAGGCTGGGCACTGATCCAATCGAACACTTCAAGGCAATCGTCCTGCTCTTGCTTTAAATATTCATCTAGTAAAATCCCATCCGAATCGCCTGCTCCTCTTATATCGACGCGGATGCTTGCATATCCATGTCCAGCGAAATAAGGGTGTCTTACCGAATCCCGAATGGCTGTAAAATCATTTTTCCGGTAGGGAAGATATTCTAAAATTGCTGGGACAGGGTTTTCTTCGGCATCAACCGGCAGCCAAATATCAGCTGCTAATTCTGCTCCATCTGACATCGGAATCCGAATATGTTCCAACTTTTTTATTTCATGAGGAAACTCTGTTACTGTACGACGCTTTTCTGAATCTTTTATATTAAAAACCATGGTTTCATCCTTTCTCTTGACCCTATTTCAATAGGATTAATCGGAATATTACACGAACCATTGGTGAGGGCAAGGAATCTCCCTCTCCCTCACCAATGGAAGTTCACTTTATTATTTTCATTAAAATTTGATTTACGCGATTCGCTGCTTCGCTTTATTTTCTAATCTTCCTAATACGAAGTCAGCAATAAGCGCTAAAAGGGTTGCCGGAATGGCCCCTGCATAAATTTTTACATCCGATTGCAAACTGATTCCTGATATAATCTCTTTTCCCAATCCTTCCGCTCCGATATAAGGACCGATACAGGCAACAGCAACTGCAATAACAGCAGCCACACGTAAACCAGCCATCAAAAAGGGAATCGATAATGGAAACTGCACTTTTGTTAGTAATTGAAAACTTGTCATTCCAGAACCTACTCCAGCTTCAATAATGCTATCATTGATCTCTTTCATCCCTACATACGTATTTCGTACAATCGGCATAAGAGAATAGAGAAACAAACAAATCACCATTGTTTTAAAACCTAGTCCAAAATAAAGCATAAGAATCGCTAACATCGCCAAACTTGGGATTAGTTGCAAAATACTTGTAGCAGAGAGAATAACCGGAGCCAGCTTTTCGTATTTTGTTGCAATAATTCCCAAAGGAATTCCTACGAGAAGGGCAAGGCCAATCCCGGAGGCTACCATAAGGATGTGTTCTAGCGTTAAAGACAATAGTTGGCTGCTGTTTTCCATCATATATTGAATCAAACTTGTGATAAAATCCATCTTTTAACCACCTACTTCTTTTAGTCTAACAATCCTTTTTCTTGTAAAAATTCTTTTGCTACTTCTTCAGTACTGCGTTCATTAATATCTACTTCACGAATCATTTCCGTCATTTCTTCCGTATTGATAGAACCAACAATTGAATCAAGAACTTCCGCAACCTCTGGATACTCATCAATGACTGCATTTCTTGCGACTAGAGAAGCATCGTATGGAGGGAAGAATTTCTGATCATCTTCTAAAACTTTCAATTCATACTCCAAAATTTGCGGGTCTACCGTATAAGCAGTAACTACATCTAAATCTCCGCTCTCAATCCCTTTGTACATTAACGCAACGTCCATTCCTCTTGCGTCTCCAAACGAATAGCCATATGTTTCTTGATAGCCTTTATATCCATCATTCGCACGTTCAATCCAAGAGTTATCTGTACCAAGGGTTAAATTACTCGCATGGTTTCCTAGGTCTGTCATCGTTTCAATCTTATTTTCTTCCGCAAAGTCCTGTTTCACAGCGATGCTATATTGATTACTAAATCCAATTGAGTCATACCATTTCATATCATATTTTTCACCAAACAACTGTTGTGCTTGTTTTAACGTTTGCCCGGGATCTGTTGTGTACTCTACCTGATCTTTATCAAAATGATTGTTATACACTTCACCAGAATAAAGGGTCGCAAAGTCAAATTCCTCTCTGTCGATGGCTCCCATAATCTGTGGACTAGCCGGAATATCTTCCGTAATCTTCACTTCATGAATCGTTTGGTCTTCGACTAATAGTTTTACAATCTGACCCATAATTTTAGGATCGGTATTCTTTTGGGCACCAAACTCAAAAATTTCTCCACCCTCTGCGGAACCTTGATTTCCACATGCTGTTGCTATTAATAATAAAGAGGCCATAATGCTACCTGTTAAGATTTTTTTCAATTTGTAAAACTCCCTTTTTGTAAAGTTTTGGTTTGTACAATTTTGGTTGCACTATTACTGTTTAATCATTAGTCTTTAATGTGCGTGTGCAATGGTTTTTTATCATTTAATCAAATTCGTCCGTCGAACCTGCGTCCGGACACACCCCTAAGTTCATTCGAGAAATTCCCCTTAAAAAGTCTAAAGACTCACTCGGAGGCTCAAGTCAAGCTTTTCAGCAGGCTTTGAACTCACAGCGAATAGACAAAAGCTTGCATTCATCCCACTTATAGAAGGGGAGACTTTATACCTGCCACAAGCTTTCGGTATGCTGAAGGGAGTTAATTGATCGGAACGTACACTAAAGACTAATAGAAAACAACCATTCGGTTAAATAGTGTCTGGCTTCTATGCCCTAATAAATTTCTTTTCAAATTTACTCATGATCAAGTCTAAACATAAGGCGATCACAATCGCTAAAATGGTTCCGGTAAAAATCATATGTTTATCGTTATAGCCAATTCCAGCTAAGATTAAGTCACCTAAACCACCTGCACCAATTAAGGCGGCGAGAGTTGTCCAGCTAATGATGTATACCGTTGTTACACGAATCCCTGACATGACATAAGGAAAGGCTGCTGGCAGCTCAATTTTAAATAGTCTTCCAAAGGTACTAAACCCCATTCCTTTTGCCGCTTCTACAATACTCGGATCGATGGATTTGATGCCTGTATATGTGTTTCGCAGCAATGGAAGCAATGCATATAAAAACAGAGCGGTAACTGCCGGTGCAAACCCAATTCCCATCAGAGGAATCATGATCGCAAGCAGAGCGACGGTCGGGATCGTCTGAAAGATATTCGCAATGTTAAAAATAAGACTTTTCAACTTTTCATTTTTCATTTTCGTCATATAAACCGCTAACGGGATCGTTACAACGACAGACAACAAAATGACGACAAATGAAATCAATAAATGTTCGACCGTATAGGTTAGGATGGAATCGAATTTATTCTGCCAAAACTCGAGATAATCTGTTATTATTTCCATGTTTGGCCACCACTCTTATTCTGATAAAATTGCTGAAGTGATTGGAATAACTGATAGCGTTCCACAACTCCCTCTAGCTTCCCATTATCAGATTGAATTGGATAAAAGCTAAGCTCCCTCTTCGTGAATTCCTGCATGAGAGAATTCACATCTCTACTGGAATGCAACGCCAGAATGGAATCATCTAGAATCGATGAGACCTTTTCCTTTTTCGTTTTTATCGCTTGATAAAGGCTGATTATTCCCTTATAGATTCCTTTTTCATCAACTACTGGCATTTCCACCAGTTCATTTTTCGCCATCATTTCGATTGCGCTATCAACCGATTGATTTAATGAAATGGAAGGATAATCTTCTTTCATAAAATCACTGATCGAAGGGAATGTGGTTTCTAATCTTTCCTCACCAATAAATTCTCTAACAAAGTCATTTGCCGGATTTGTTAATAGTTCCTGAGGTGTCCCCTGTTGAACGACTTGGCCATCTTTCATTAAAATAATTTGATCTGCAATCTTGATTGCCTCATCCATATCATGGGTAACAAAAATAATTGTTTTATTGATTTCTGTTTGGAGACGAGTGAGTTCATCCTGCAGCTGTTCCCTGCTTATTGGATCCAGTGCACTAAACGGCTCATCCATAAGAATCGTAGAAGGTTCTGCTGCAAGAGCCCGAATAACACCAATTCGCTGCTGCTGCCCACCGCTTAACTCTGAAGGATATCGGTTCCGGTAAGTTTCTGGATCAAGATTCACCATTTCTAGTAATTCGTCTACTCTTTTCCTAATCCTTTGCTTGTCCCATTTTAGTAGCTTAGGTACAGTAGCGACATTATCATAGATGGTCATATGAGGGAATAAACCAATATTCTGAATGACATAGCCCATTTGTCTACGTAATTCAATGGGATTCATTTCTTTAATATTTTTCCCGTCGATGATCACCTCACCATCTGTGAAATCCGTTAATCGATTTAATAGTTTCATAGTCGTGGTTTTGCCACAACCACTTGGCCCAATCAAAACATTTATTTTTCCTTCTTCAAAGGTTAGATCGATCTCCTTTAAAGCTTGAAAACCATCATCATATACTTTATTAACCTTCTTTAGCTGTATCAAACGCGCTCCCCCTTTAGATCTTTGTCTAGTTCCTTCGTTCTTGACAGTCTTTGCTTCTAACTGATTCATAAAATGAACATGTTCAAAAAATGGAATAAAAAAAACAGATTACCTGAAGAAAATTAGAGCTTACGAACATTGTTAACATTTTAGTCATCAATATTAGAAATGTTCTGCAAATGATACCTGAATTTCATTTTGCTTCTCTGGTACAACAACACTTCGTACCGTTTTATAAACGTAATAAAGCGTTTTCTCAATCGCCTCTTCCTTTGTATAATCTCTTCGGTTATTCATGACGGTATTCATCATGCCTTTCCAGATCAATAAAGTAAGATCAGCAATTAAGTCTACATCTTGTTCAGTTATAAATCCCTCATCCACTGCTCCTTGAATATACAGTGCACTGCGTTTAGCGAAACCATGTTCCATTACGATATCTTTAATTTCATCAGGAAGTCCTATCAGATCATTGGGATAGATTTGATAATAATGCTCAAATAAATCTTCTGGGCACTGTTCCTAGATCATCCATAAAAATAACAGAATAAATTTTCGGATGTTCAAATGAATGCTTGCAGAAACATTCCCAGCTGTATAACCATCTCTCGACTGTATTATTCCCTTTTTGCAAGTAAAGGGGAAGGTCATTAATATAGTCTGTCGTAAACCGCATAGCTGCAAAAAACTTTAAGTGAGATAAGTCTTTAAAATAATTGTAAGCGGTGGAACTGGTATATCCTGCTTTATCCGCTATCTTTCTAATCGTAAAATGATCAATCCCATCTTCCACAATAACCTCCGTTGCGGCATCTAGAAAATAACGCCACATACGTGCCCGCTGAATTTCTTTCTTATTCACGCTCATTGATCAAGGCTCCTCCTAACACTCTATAAGTGAACAGCCATTTCGGAACATGTTTTTTTTATGAACTTGTTCATATTAACAGAAAAATAAAATACTGTAAAGGTGAAACAGATAGGTACCAAAAGGTGCTAATCATCATCCATAAACTGGAAATAAAAAAGAGGCTCCCCACAAGTTTTTCACTTATAGGAAGCCTCTTTTAAAATATTATAGATAAAGATAAAAAAATCACTAAAAAGTATTGACATCTTTTTCCGTCTTAACTATACTAAAAAAGAAAAAATATACAGGTTAAAAAAACTTGAAATTGCTCAGCTTGATCGAGCATTAATAGGAGCGTAAAATGGCGTAATTTTGATTCCTATTTCTTCAACTTTTCCCCGCATATTTTTACTAGATTAAGATGCAGACATAGATGAATTAAGCTTCTGTAGTAGCGGCAACTTCACTAGCAGCCTCTTCTTCTTCAGCTTCAGGTTTTACATAGTCAATCAGTACGATTGTTTCGTCATCCTCATTCAGGAACGTACAGTTATTATAGTCCTTTTTAATATCTGCTACTTGTACAGAATGACCGATTTCAAAACTAGTAATATCAATTTCAATTGTGTCAGGGATATCAGTCGCTTTTGCAGTTATATCCAATTCGTGAATGAATTGTTTAGCCATCCCGCCGGCTTTCTCACCTTCAGATGTTCCTGTTAAGATGACGCTCACTTTTGTATTAATTTCAGTGTCCTTATCAACTTGAAGAAAATCGATATGAAGGATATCCTTCGTTATTGAATCGTTTTGATAATCTCTTAAAATTACACTTTTTGCTTTTCCATTAAGATCTAGAGAGATAATTCCATTTCTCCCAACGTCCTTCATTGTCTTTTGGAAGTCTTTACTATTAACACTAATTGATTCAGTATCAATTTTACCTCCGTATACAACCGCAGGAATACCTCCATTATTTCGTAATGCTTTTAATGCAGACCTCTTATTATCTTTTCTTTCTTGTGCTACTAACGTATTCATTTAACTTCCACCTTCCTAATTATATAAATCCTAGACTTTTATTTTTATAGTTATGTCTAAATGCGACTTCTATTCTAGTATATATAAACAAATGTATAATTTCAAAGTTTAACCAGTTAAAGAGTTTTAAGCGACCTTTTCCCCAATTGTCCAAACTACAGCTATTGCATGTTAACCGTAGCCTAACAAGCATTTTCTATAAAACCCCCAAATAGAAACTTTTTACTATTCAGGGGTTTTTAAGAGAACGCTAATTCATTTTCCTCTTTCTAACCTGCCCGTGAGTACCGTTTTTGTTTTGCATCTTTTGCAGCCTTTTTCCCGTGTAAAGTAAAGTATAAAATAATACATAAAAAAACGACGATGGCTGATACCAAATACAGTCCACGGAAGCCGAGTAACGAAATGATCGCACCTAATAGAAAGGGGCCAATTCCTACTCCTAAATCCATACAAATAAGAAAAGTAGAAGTTGCGAGTCCAATCCGGTGCTGCGGTGATTCTTTTACCGCGATGACTTGAAAGCAGGACTGCATCGTTCCGAATCCAAGTGCAATGAACACACTCGCTAAGAGAAAGGTGAAACTATTGCTAGATTGACTCAAAATCAATAGACCAATTGCAAATGAAAGGATAGCCGGATAAATAACAAAGTTGTCTCCTTTTTGGTCTAATAATTTTCCTGTGAATGGTCTCGAGGCTAGGAGAACGATTGAATAAACAAGAAAGAAGAAACTTGCCGCATCAATTAAATTGATTTTCGATGCATAGGCTGTAATAAAAGACAAAACTCCCGAATAAAAAAAGCCCATGATGGTAATCATCAATGAAATTGGGACAGCCTTTTTCTCAAAGAAATTCGATAATTTGAATCCCTCGGAAGACTTGTGCTGGTCATCTTTTATTGTCGACTGTGGTATTTTTGAAAACAATGAGACTATGACATTAACGACAGAAAGAAGGGTACAAATAATAAAAATCGTAGAATAGTTCCCGTGCTGACTAATAAGCAGTCCAAGGAATGGACCAATCGATGTTGCTAAAGTACCACTCAATGAAAAGTAGCCTACCCCTTCTCCACGACGATCCTTGGGGATAATGTCCATCACAACGGTAGCCAAAGCCGTCGTTGATATTCCGAATGCGGTCCCGTGAATGAAGCGAACCAACAATAGTAGGTACATATTCGTTACAAGAAAGTAGAGCAACGTTGCAATCAAAAATAAACCAAGCCCAGCAAATAGCACCTTTTTACGCCCGATTGCTTCAATATATCTGCCCGTAAAAAGACGAGAAAAGACAGCCCCAATGACAAAGATACTCGCCGCAAGACCCGCCATACTTTCTGAAGCATTAAATTGTTCAATGGCATAAACCGCCAATGTTGTCATTAGTAAGAAATAGACTAATGAAATGAAAAAAGACGTGGAAGACAAAATAATAAAGTCTTTCGTCCACAGTTTCGTTTGTTTCAATATTCTAGATACCTCCAAATTCTATGATGCAGTTCGTGATGCAGGAAGCAGCTTACACAAACATGTTTCCCTTACCTTTTGTATTTTGTTCCGTACAATATTTTATCACACGTCATGACAGGCAGTAAAACCCCCATTGTATAAAAGCTTCACTTTATTAACAAACCCATTCGTTCCTTTAATTCATCATTTGAAAATATTTTGATGATCTAGCTTACCACTTTGCATCAAATCATTCGATTGCTTCTCCCATCATCTCACTTTAATTACCATATTTTTCTGAATTTACTTTTCCTTAAAAATTGAATTATACTTTTTTAATTTTGCACTCCTCTTTCTCCTTTTTAAGTACCTTTCGTTAAGGACAACCACCTTTTCATTCTCTGTGGTCCTGTATTTTTGATTGATCGTTTTGTACCTTTCAAATGCAAAGTTTCCAAAGAGATAAATAGGTAAGATGATAAATAAAAAGATGACTGATTGGAGGATAAAATTGAATTCATGCCCAACAACATAAATCGCCATTACAGCATATACCGCAACAGAAACGATTAAACTAATGAGCACATTACAAATATGAAAAGGAACTACGGTCTTTTTTTCTGCAAACATTTCCTCTAATTCATTCTTGAAAAAAAGCGTTGTAAATACCGATATCACGATGACAATAAGGGAAACAAAATATGAAAGAAACGCAAACAATTTTTCGGCTCCACCCTCTCCAACCCTATGATACTACGAGTATATCTAATCCTTACTGCTAATTCAAACCTCCCACCCCATCGGTGAAGCGAATCCAAACCGTTTTCTCGAATTAAAAGCCGATGATTTTCCCCTTCATTTTATCCATCCATTTATATTTTCGAAATCTTTAAGTATTGTTTTTTTATTAGTACCTTGCAATAAACAGTACCTAGTGATATATTATTTATGCTTGATACTTTTATGAACCAGTACTATACAATAAACAGTAGTAAATAAAACAAGTTAGGGTGATTCGTCATTGAACGTACAATTTAAAAAAGGCGTACTAGAGCTCTGCGTCCTCGTACTATTGGATAAACAAGATCGTTACGGATACGAACTTGTTCAAATGATTTCCGACCAAATCGAAATTTCTGAAGGCTCTGTGTATCCATTATTAAGAAGGTTAACAAAAGAGGATTATTTCACAACATACTTACAAGAATCTACAGAAGGTCCTTCACGGAAGTACTATAAGCTGACAGATAAAGGAAGGGAATATTTGTATGAACTGATTGATGAATGGAACGAATTCACAAATGGAGTCAATCAATTAATAAAGGAAGGTGTGAACCATGACGAAAAATAAATTTTTGCAACAGCTTCGTCATTCATTAAAAGGATTGCCTGAAGCGGAACGTGTAGATATTTTGCAAGATTACGAAGAGCACTTTGCTTTCGGATTAGAAGAAGGGAAATCCGAAGAAGAAATTGCAGAATCTTTAGGGTCCCCTGCTCAAATCGCTAAAGAGATATTAACGAATTATCACCTTGATCAAGTAACAACAAGTGCATCAACAGGAAATATAATCCGAGCCATTTGGGCAGTCATTGGATTAGGCTTTTTCAATTTACTCATTGTTCTTGGACCTGCCCTTGTCTTAGCTTCACTTATCGTTTCCGGTTGGACCGTAGGATTATCTTTCTTAGTCTCCCCGCTTCTCGTTATTGGTGAAGCCATCGTACGTCCAAGTGCATTTTTACTCTTTAATCTTTTTATGTCATTCGTATTTTGTGGAATTGGCTATTTTGTTGTCATTGCAATGTTAAAGATAACGAAGCTAGCGATAAATGGATTTGTTCGTTATTTAAAATACAATGCATCACTAGTGAAAGGCGGTTTAAAGCGCGATGAATAAAAGGAAACTTTCAATAATTGCGGGGGTTCTTATTATTATTGGGATTGTAGGAAGTCTCCTTACCTATCGGATAATTGATCCAGAACCGATCTCAGAAGAAAAAGTCATCGACCATAAGCAGGTATCGAGTATTGATATAGACACAGATAATATCGGTGTGAACATCTTACCTACAACCGATGATTCTATAAAAGTAACATTAGAAGGAGAAACATCCACTAACATCATCCGTTCATTTACTACGGACATTGAAGATTCAACACTTTTCATTACGTATCATGAGGAACAGCGCAGCTGGTTCAACTTCGATATTTTTAATGTATTAAAACCATTAAAAATCAATGTGTATCTGCCCCAAAAACAGTATGACTCATTGAATGTTTCCGCTAATAACGGTCGGGTATCGATCGAAAAGCTAAATTCAAAAAGGATGGAGCTGCACTCAAATAACGGCCGGGTTGAATTGAATGAGGTTCATTCACCTACAATTATTGCAGAAACAAACAATGGAAGAATAAACATGAAAGAGATCATCGCACAAACGATTTCTGTTGAGTCACGTAACGGAAGAGTTACGCTCGATCGTGTTGAGGGGGATGTAAAAGCGGAAACGAGAAATGGAGGAATCTCACTTATCACACAGGACCTTGATCGAAACATCAATTTGATCTCTCATAACGGAAAGATTACAATCAAAACTGAAGAAAAACCAACGAACGTTAGATTCAATGTCTCTGTCCACAATGGGAATGTGAATATCCTAGATAAATATCAAGGAAGTACGACGATAGGAAATGGAGAAAACCTGGTTGAACTAACGACTCATAACGGAAGTATTTCAGTAACAGAGTAATTAAAAATCAAGCTTAAACAGAGATGTTTAAGCTTGATTTAGATTCAAATAATATTCCAATACCAAAAAATCCACATGACATTCAATGCTGCCATCGTTAAAAGCGTATAGTGGATACGGCCTGGGATTCCCCAGTATTTTTTCCACCAGGCTAGCACCGTATAGAAAAGCAATGCGACTCCCGAAAGTACCAGCACATATGGAAATAGATCGACAATCGAGACCCATGATGGCAAAGTGCTGTAAGCAGACTTTGGCAATCCATATACAGGATCGATTTCATTTATTAGGACAATTCCCGCAACCATTCCTAAAAAGAATAGACCATACACAATAGCAACCCACCTTGCTGCCAGTGCACCCTTTCGTTGTTGCGTTTTCTTCCGTTTGAAAATCCGTACAATCGAGGCGATCCCCCAATAAATAAGGCTTCCCGTAAATAACAGTAAGGCCATCATGATCGATAAAAAAGTGAGTCCGCTTGTTGCATACGAAGGCACCTTCGAATAAGTCATCGGTCCATCAACCGTTAACATAATGTTACCAAAAGGGTCTGTTTTAAAAACAATCGTTCGAAATTCGCCATACGCATCCGGAGTCGTTCCTTCCCTCGTATTTTGGTAGATTCCATGCTCCGTTTCCGTGAACTTGTTCGTTACCCCAATATGGTTCACCAACAAATCGCCGCTTTCATTCACATCAACCCGAATCACTCCTGATACGAGGCTAAGGATGCTTTCTGATGTCGTGAAGCTTTTACGATTTTGATGATATTCGCCAACAAACTTTTTCGAACGATCAAACGCACCTTCCGGGGGTAAAGGAGTTGCTGTTACATCAGAAGGAAAATAATGATCCATAAACTCCTGAATAATCTCTGTATGAATGAGAAAGTTGCCCCCACTATAAGAGATGAATAGACCAATATTTTCATCTGGCAAAAGATACATCCCCGCATCAAAGAGCATCGTATTTCCACCATGAGAGAGGACTCGCTCCCCATTGATCGTTTTTTCCATGAAACCGAGAGTCATTCCATCTAAAGCAGGGTGTTGGGTAAACTGTTGTCTAAACATTTGTTGAACCGTTTTCTCTTCAAGAATTCTTCCAGCTTCATTTTTTCCACCTTCTAAATAGGCAGTCATAAATTCCGCCATATCCCCTGCCGTGCTGCTCATACTTCCGGCGGGCTCAGGCAGAAATTCAAAATCGCCTTTACGGTATTCGCCGTCAACAAACCGATAAGCCTGTGCCAAATTCGGGGAGAGTTCCTCTGGCAATGGTTGACGGAATGTACTTTGGTTCATTGCCAATGGTTGATAAATATTCTTCTCTACATATTCCGAAAAAGGAATACCTGAAACCCCCTCGACAATATAGCCTGCCAAAGCAGTCCCATAATTAGAGTAGGCTGTAACTTCTCCAGGAGGGAATACACGGGCTGGCATGTGTTCCCGTACATATTCATGAAGCGGCAACTGTTCATCCGCGGATATTCTTAAAATGGAATCCGGATAGTCCTCAAATCCGGGTGTATGGGTCATAAGATGATGCAGCGTAATCGGTTCTGTCTCAACTAGACCGCCAACTTCCAATTTGGAGGGAATTTCAAAATCAAGGTATTCATTGATGTCGGTATCTAAGTCCAGTTTCCCCTGCTCCACAAGCTGCATAACTGCCGTCCATGTGAACAGTTTAGAAACCGAGCCAAGCCGAAACATTGTCGTTGCTCCATTAGTTTTCTCTTGATCTTCTAAGCTAGCATATCCATATCCTTTTTCCAAAATTACTTTTCCATCACTCACAACCGAAACCGTTGCATTAGGAATATGGAACTCCTCCATTTTCTCCTCTATGGCCTTATCCATAAACGCCTCTATTTCAGTGGCATCTATGAAACTAGCAGAGGCGGTGGTCCCGGTACCAGAAAACACTAGTAAACTTGCAAAACAACATACGAATAGCACCTTGATCCAATTCATGATCAGTTTCCCCCCATCCATTCTTTCTTTTGCCTATTTTATAGTCGAATGCTTTTATTTTAAATTTCCCTTTTTTCGAAGGCGTGCACCAGCAATGACATCGACAGCAGTACTGTCCATTAATTCAATGATCCTTTCTTCACTCCATTCTTCCGGCAGCATTCCGTTAGCAGTCATCATCGATAAACCAGTTGTGAAAATCCTCATTTTCAATAAAATCACCAACAGTTCTTCCTCCGTAAACCCCTCGAGGTCTGAATCACTTTTCATTGCGCCAAGGAATTCGCCACCCATCTCCTGATTATATTGATCCAGATAATCGTTTGGGTTCATCACAAAATCCTTAAATAGCACACTATACTCTTTAGCGAAGCGAAGGCTTGCCATGCCCATGTCACGAAATGGAGTTCCAGAATCTTGTTGGGCTAACATTCTCTTGCTAATCTCAACGATTTTCATTATTACCGACTGTTTTAGTTCCTCAACATCTTTAAAATTAACGTAAATGGGTGCAATCGAACTTCCTAGATGATTAGCGACGTTTCTGATGGTGATCCCGTTTATCCCTTCCTTTCGTGCAATTTCAAAAGCTGAGTCAATGATTTGTTGTTTGGAAAATTTTTTCTTAGGGGGCAAGATCATTACTCCTTTATTATTTCAACTGATATAAATCATACGTTATATATCATCTATTATGTATATATTTATTTGAAAATTCAATTAACACTTCGGGCGATTCCTATATAAAAGATAATGATCAACCTCATAGTCAAAAATCAGATTACTGAACCCACTTATCTGAAACTTCAAGATTATGTTTCCTCAACAAAAAAACACCGTTCCATAAATGAAATCAGTGTTTCTTCGTTTATTCTGTCCGCAATATCTTCTCCATTGATTTTCCTTTTGCTAACTCATCGATCAGCTTGTCCAAATAACGAATTTCCTGCATCGTTCGTTCTTCGATGTCTTCCACTCGAACACCACAGATCACGCCTTTGATCAAAGCCCGCGCAGGATTCAGTCCGGAAGCTTCCGCAAAAAAGGTCTCAAAGTCTGTCTGTTTTTCCAGATGGGACTCTACCTCTTCCTCGCTATACCCTGTCAGCCAACGAATGATTTCATCAACTTCTTCTTTCGTACGTCCCTTTTTCTCCGCCTTAGTAACATAAAGGGGATAAACTTTCGCAAAACTCATGCTATAAATTCGAGGTTTAGTCATGATCCATTCTCCCTTTTTTCTTTATTATAGGTTGAAAAATAGTTGAATTCAAACGAAGTAACCATCAAGGGTGCCACAATTTTCATTGCTTTTTTGTAGAATGAAATATAGAGATCCATTTAACCTTCTTTTTCAGTAACTTTTCAGCGTAAACAAAAATGGAGTAAAATCAAAAATTTGACTTCACTCCATTTCATTAAAATAAACCGCTATTATTTGTTTGAGGCCTCATAAATGCTCTTAATCGATTTAGACAGCATCGTGTTGAATTCATCGTCTGTTTGATCAGCAGATAGTCCCTCTGTTAAGGCACGTGAGAAACTTGCAATCATTCCGTGATTCCGTGCTAGCTTTTCATTGGCCTCGGATTGTGTGTAGCCGCCTGAGAGAGCTACCATCCGGACAACATGCGGATCCTTCGTTAATTCGTTATAGAAATTGTCCTCTGTCGGTAAGGAAAGTTTAAACATGACTTTTACATCTTTTCCAAGGGTAGATAATTGATCCAGCATCGCCTCTTTTAGTATCTTTTCCGATTCTGCCTTATCCGGTCTATGAATATCCACTTCCGGCTCGATAATCGGGACCAACCCAGCTTCTACAATTTGGTTCGCAACGTCAAACTGTTGCTTCACAATTTTCTTGATCCCCGAAGGATTGGCGTCCTTAATAACCGAGCGCATTTTCGTCCCGAAGATGTTACGTTCATTTGCCCTTTTCAAAAGATCATCCAAACCATCAATCGGCTTCATGAGCTGAACTCCGTCCTCAAGTCCAGCAAGCCCCTTATCAACTTTCAGAAAAGGTACAATCCCTTTTTTCTCCCATAGAAAATCAGCTGTATATTGCTCATCTATAAAACGATCCATTGTGTTCTCAAACAAGATGGCACCTAAAACATATTGGGAATCAAAAGCGGGACTCTTGATAATTCGCGTCCTCATCTCATGAACGAGCGTATACATCTCCTCTTCATTGGAATAGCTGCTTTCGTTAATCCCATAAGTCGACAGTGCCTTAGGAGTACTACCACCGCTCTGGTCTAGAGCTGCTATGAAACCTTTTCCTGTTTGGATTCGTTCAAATTGCTTATTATTCATAAATCTTTCTCCCTTCATTGAATACGTTCTGTACTTGATCGGTTGGAAATCCTCTCCAAAAATAGATAAATTCATTATTTAGGTAAATGATTGTACCGTACACTTAACTTGATGATTGACGCCTGCTCCAACATTTCTTTAATCATTTCCCCTCTTGATCAACTGTAACACTGATTTAATGAATTAAAAAAACAAACCATTTTCTAATTTCTTTCTTGATCTCCATGAGAAATGAAATGTCTTACGATGAATCCATATTTAGGATCAACCGGTATACCAAGACTAACTGTAACACCCAACGTTTGTTCATTTATAATATAAGAAACTTTAAATAAAGAATGCATCTTTTTAGCAACTTTTTCTATTTGTTAACTAAATATGAAATCCCATATAAGATATCCAAGAAAATCTTTAATACTCTACTGAACAGTTTCAATTAGGAAATGCACGCCACTTTTCAAACAGAACTTAATTTCCCCTTTAACAGTTAAATATATGTAAAGAGAATTTGTTTAGGAGTTATACCGATAACTGAAATATGAAATTGAAGGAAATGAGAAATCAAAGCATAATTAAAAGACCTCTGCTAAACTTTATGCAGAGGTCTTTTTCATTTAATCTTATTGTTTCTATAGGGAGAAGCACTGGCTTACGAGCAGCCATTGTTTCATCAAGATAGTCAAACACCGGATTATAAGGTGCTTTTTAAACGATTCTAGATTCTCTTCTGCTTCTTTTGCAAATTACTTTTGATAGCGAAGCACTGGCTTACGAGATGCAGTTGCTTCGTCTAAACGTTTTACAACTGTGTTATGTGGAGCTTCTTGAACAATCTCTGGATTGTTCTTAGCTTCCTCAGCAATTTGAAGCATTGCATCGATGAAATGATCCAATGTTTCTTTCGATTCTGTTTCAGTAGGCTCGATCATAATTGCCTCTTCTACAATTAATGGGAAGTAAACAGTTGGCGGATGAATTTCTAAATCCAATAGACGTTTGGCAATGTTCAATGTACTCACGCCAAGTTTCTTCTGGTTACTACCGGATAAGACAAACTCGTGTTTACAATGTTGTGTAAACGGAAGTTCATATTCTTTTTCAAGACTGCGCATCATGTAGTTTGCATTAAGGACAGCGTACTCACTAGCTTTCTTCAATCCTTCTGCTCCCATTGTACGGATGTACGTATATGCACGCACGTTAATTCCAAAGTTTCCGTAGTAACCTTTCACCATACCAATGGATTTTGGAAGATCGTAGTCAAGTTCATACACACCATCGTTTTCACGGATAACCGGTTTAGGCAAGAACGGAGCAAGCTCTTCTGAAACTCCAATCGGACCTGATCCTGGACCGCCACCACCGTGTGGACCAGTAAATGTTTTGTGCAAGTTCAAGTGAACCGCATCAAAACCCATATCTCCTGGACGAGTGTAACCCATAATAGCGTTTAAGTTTGCACCGTCATAGTACATTTTTCCGCCCGCACTATGAATAATCTCTGACATTTCAAGGATTTCAGTTTCAAACAAACCTAGAGTGTTCGGATTGGTTAACATGAGAGCTGCAGTATTTTCATTTACTACACGTTTTAAATCCTCAACGTCAACTAACCCTTTTTCATTTGATTTTACTTCAACAACCTTAAATCCTGCAACTGCTGCAGAAGCCGGATTTGTACCGTGTGATGAGTCAGGTACAATTACCTCATTACGGTGATGATCGCCATTTGCTTCGTGGAAGGCTTTAATCATCATCAATGCAGTCCACTCACCTTGTGAACCAGCAGCTGGCTGTAATGTGATTTCATGCATTCCTGTAATTTCTTGAAGATGTACTTGCAAATCATACATTAATTCAAGAGCACCTTGAACTGTTTTAGGATCTTGATATGGATGGATATGACTAAATCCAGGGAGTCTGACAACATCTTCGTTAATCACTGGATTATATTTCATCGTACAAGACCCCAGTGGATAAAATCCAGTAAGTATACCGAAGTTCCGGTTGGATAAGCCTGTATAATGACGCATTAATTCCAATTCATCAACTTCAGGAAGTTCTGCATCGACCTTACGAATATATACATCCTCAAGCTCTTCTGCCAAATTAACTTCTGGAACATCAAGCGCCGGTAAATTATATCCCGATCTGCCTTCTTTACTGCGTTCAAAAATTAATGGAAAGTTTTCTTTAGCCATTGATATCCCCCATTTCTTTTACGAAAGCATCGATTTCTGCTTTTGAGCGGATTTCAGTTGTGGCAATCAGCATGTGGTTTTCTAATTCTGGATATGCTTTGCCAAGATCAAATCCGCCGATAAATCCTTTTTCAAATAAATGATCATTTACAACAGATACTGGTTTGGATAGTTTAATTACAAATTCATTGAAAAAGGCCCCATTAAATACAGCTGGTAAGTTAGCTTCTTCTAACTTTTTCTTTGTATATCTTGCCTTTTGCATATTTAATTTTGCCATTTCTTTAACACCGTTCTTACCAAGAGCACTCATTGCAGCTGAACTTGCTACAGCATTCAATGCCTGGTTTGATGTGATGTTTGATGTTGCTTTCTCACGCTTAATATGCTGCTCTCTCGTTTGTAATACTAAAACGAAGCCGCGCTTTCCATCTTTATCTATCGTTTCACCAACAAAGCGTCCTGGTACTTTACGCATTAATTTTTGAGTCGTTGCAAAATAACCACAATGTGGCCCGCCAAATTGTGCCGGAATACCAAACACTTGCGTATCACCAACAACAATATCTGCCCCGAATTCACCTGGAGGTGTTAAATAGCCCAGTGAAAGTGGGTTACTGGAAACAACAAACATTGTTTTCTCTTGCTGTTTAATCAGCTTATTAATTTTTTCCAGCGGCTCGATTTGACCGAAGAAATTAGGATATTGAACAAGAACTGCAGCAGTATTTTCATCAAGCTCTTTTTCCAATTGTTCTAAATCAGTCAAACCATCTTTGTAATTGATCTCGACGATTTCAAGCTTCTTCCCGTTTGCAGCTGTTTCAACAAGCTGGCGATACTCAGGGTGCAAAGCAGCTGAAACAAGAACTTTTTTGCGTTTTGTCTGAGTTACACTCAAGTTTACAGCTTCAACTACAGCTGTTCCCCCATCATATAAGGAAGAGTTGACGATAGGCATTGCAGTTAATTCAGAAACCATTGTCTGGAATTCAAACATCGCTTGCAGTTCACCTTGTGTAATTTCCGGCTGATAAGGTGTGTAGGCTGTATAGAATTCTTGTCTGGAAATGACATGATCAACGACTGATGGAATGAAATGATCATAAACACCAGCGCCTAAAAATGAACGATATTCTGTTAAATTCGCATTTTTACTTGCCATTTCTGTTAGTTCTTTTTTCAACTCATATTCACTAACTAGTGGTTTAAGGTTTAATTCCCTGTCCAGTCTAACTTCTTTCGGAATATCAGAAAACAGTTCTTCTGTGGATGATACACCGATTTTATCTAGCATTTCTTTTTTATCGGTTTCAGTCATTGGTAAATAACGAAATTCCATTATGTTGTCCTCCCTATTTATCTCATTTATAAAATGGCGGCTTTACGATAACTGCTTTTAACTTTCGTTTTCGAACTTGTATTTCTCATTCTGTACCTTCAATCACAAACTTGGAATCGATAAGTGCTAATCCTATATTTTGTGTAAAGCCGTTGTTTATGTACCATATTTCATGAAATTAATTTCAGTGTTTCTGCTGTCAATCGACTACACATAAACATTGTTCCTGCGAGAACAATCGTCGCAGGAATCAGCATTACTCGCGACCCAACCTTATCAAATAACACACCCATAAATAGGATAATAATCGACTCTCAGATTTAACGCTATTTTTATGCCTTAATCTTCAAGACCATTTTTCCTCTCGCATGCGCTTTACGTACCTCTGACAAAGGAAAGATCGTATCAAAGCAGGCAGACTTCCTTAAAAAGATGTACTTCTATTCCTTCAGAACTAGAAACTACTACATCCTTGTTTGATCTTTAAATAAGAAGACTCTTCATCCGCTTGAATAAAGAGTCTTTCCATACGTCATACAGCCAACATTTCCTTTATTTAACCCGGGTATAAGTCTGTCTAACTAGTATAATTTGGCAAACTTTGGGACGTCCCTGTGGATGGAATTAAGCTTTTACTGCTGATAAGTTCTTTGCAGCAGCAGCTACTTTTTCTAATCCTTGGGCAATAATTGTTTCAGCTTGATCTGGTGCCGCATTATGGCCTTCGATAATCACTTCATCAATGATTTCCATTCCGAATACTCCACCGAATACATTTTTCACATAAGTCACAGCCATTTCCATCGGTGCTGCTTCAGGAGAAGAGTAGTCCCCTCCACGTGCACTTAGAATAACAGCCTTTTTATCTTTCATCAATTGAACCGCTTGGCCATTTTCATCATATTTAAATGTAAAGCCTGCTTCATATACATAATCCACAAATGTTTGTAATTTTGCAGGAATCGTTAAGTTCCATAATGGGAATGCAAGCACGACGATATCCGCTGCTGATAAAGCATCTTTCGCTTTTTGTTTAGCAGCTACAATTCGTTGTTCAATGTCTGTTAATTCTTCGCCTGAGCTCATCTTACCAAAAGCATTAAATAAATCTTGGCCAAAGTATGGCATATCTTCTTCAAAAACATCAAACGTTGTAACATTAACGCCCTCTAGGTTCTCCATAAACGTTTCATACATTTTACTTGATACTGCCTCTGATGCTGGACGGTTATTTGCTTTTATAACTAGTACATTCATTATATTAAAATCTCCTTTTTTCTCTCGGATTATATTATATTTAAAATAACTATCTTTAATTAACGATATATTAAAATATTATTTGAGTCAACTTATAAGATTGCTTTTCTCGCCTATTCCAAAAATTGGCGGTTAACATGCGGCTTCTATATAACGTTAGAAATCATTCTTTCACAAATTCTTTTGTACTTCTCACTGTATCTATCGGGCGAACTAATTTTTCTATTTGCTCACGTTGTGGCTCTAAGAATGGAGGTAAAGATAATTTTTCCCCAAGGGTTTCATATGGCTCATCTCCCATAAAACCAGGACCATCTGTAGCAAACTCAAATAAAATATGTGGTGTAACTCTTGCATATAATGACTCAAAAAAGTGACGATCTACATAACCAGATGAAGGGATTCCAAAACTATTCAATCGCTCGATCCATTCATCTAATACAGAGCGGTCCTCAACTCGGAATGCAGCATGGTGAACTGTGCCAAAACCTTGTCGGGCTTGTGGAAGAACCGTGTTGTATTCGACAATGACTGAGGCACCATTTCCGCCTTCCCCTACTTCAAATAAATGAAAGGAGCCTTCAGCCGCTGTCTCTTTAAATAATAGAACTTTCTCTAACATTTCTTTTAAATAATCGAACATCGAAATACGAACAAATACAGGACCTAAACCCGTAATCGCATATTCTAGTGGAATCGGACCTTTTTGCCAAGGTGTACCAGACTCCACGCCTTTATTGAATTCATCTGAAATCAATTGATAGGATTGATCATCAAAATCAACGAAAGAAAGAGTTTTCTTACCAAATTGTTCTTGGATTCCAGTATGTTTGACTTCTAAACGATCAAAACGTTTTACCCAGTACTCTAATGCTTCGTCACTTGGTACACGGAATGAGGTCTTTGAAATCTCATTCGTACCATGTACACCTTTCGGAACGCCCGGGAAGTCAAAGAATGTCATGTCTGTTCCGGCACTCCCTTTATCATCAGCAAAGAATAAATGATAAGTTTGGATATCGTCTTGATTGACTGTTTTCTTCACTAAACGCATGCCTAAAACATAAGTAAAAAATTCATAGTTCTTTTCTGCACTACTCGTGATCGCTGTTACGTGATGGATTCCTTTTAAATGGTTCATTCCATTTTCCTCCTAGAAAATTCAATTTTGATAGTAAAGCTTTATTTTTTACTCTTCAATTGGTTTTAGATTATTTTCAATTTCAGCTCGACGGTCTTCTAAAAATGGGGGTAAATCTAACGTTTCCCCAAGCGTCTCGACGTCTCCATCGATGGTGAAGCCTGGTCCATCGGTTGCAATTTCAAAGAGAATTCCGTTTGATTCACGGAAATACAAGCTCTTGAAATAGAAACGGTCGACTATTTTAGAGGAATGGAAGCCTCTTTGTTTTACTTTTTCGGCCCAAAACTTGAGCTCTGTATCATCTTTTACCCGAATCGCTAAATGATGAATACTGCCTCGGCCTGGTTTTTCAGACGGACCATCTAAATATTTCACGACGATTTCTCCAAAGACCTCTCCCTTGATAGACTGAAAAATCGCTTCGTCATCACTACGGCTGATCTCTGTATAACCAAACATGTCTGTAAGCGTGCTTGCTAGTTTATCAAGTCTTTTTACCGTCATTTCCACAGAGCCCATCCCTTGAATTCTATGCTCGACAGGCACATCGGATTTTCCCCATGTTTCCCAGTGTTCTACCTTCGCCCCGTTTGAGACAAGAAGAACCATCCGTAAACCCTCAGGATCCTCAAAGTGTACAGCTGGATGATTGGCATATGTTGTAATATCACTATGTTCCACACCGTATTCCTCAAAACGCGCTTGCCAATAGATTAAACTTGCTTCTGATGGGACGAGTAAACCAATTTTTGTGATCGCATTTGTACCACGCTGTGTATGACCAACTAGTGGGATTTCAAAAAATGAAAGTTCAGTACCCGGGCTGCCTATTTTATCTCCGTAAAACAGGTGATACATCGATGGATCATCTTGGTTCACCGTTACTTTTACACGTCGCAAACCTAGCACCTGTTTGTAAAAGTGATTATTTTGACTTGCATTTTTTGTAATCATTGAAATGTGATGATGTCCTGGAATGGTATACATAGATACCTCCCTCCTCTATATTCAATTTACTAATCAAGTGATAGTTTAAAATATTAGTGGCATTGAATTTCTACCACTTATCATCGACTTTTTATTTCTCTATTTTATCTTCAGTATTTTTTTGTAATTTAGTCATGAGCTTATATAATGTTTTCTGCTCTTCCTCTGTCAGGCACTCATTGACAATCGACGTTTGGAAAGACAGTTGGTGTTGGAATACTTCATTCATTTTATCCTCGCCCTTTGAGGTAAGCGTAATCCATTTCGTTTTCCAATCTTGTTTACGCTGTATATATCCCTCTTGTTCGAGCCGAGTGAGCATACGAGAAATTCCACCTTCGGACACGGTTACTTTAACAGCAAGCTGACTTTGCGTAATCGGCTGATAAGTAGAAATCTGATTTAATACATCAAATTGGGCAACTGTAATCCCAAACGGTTTTAAGAATTCATTAGATAGTAAATTACTTTGATGCGTAAAACGAGTAGTACGCAACCAAATTAATGAACCGAGAGTATTCTTTCTCAATATGGCTCACTTCCTTTCGTTACTATCACTTTACACCTCAAGTTATAATATTGCAAGTAAGATATCTCGATTTAAGTATATTTATTTTGTAGTTCAGTGAAGTCTAACACTTTTGAAGAATATATACTGAACCTCTCGGCATTGAAATACCGAGGTTCTTAAACAACCAACTTCGAAGGTCCCCGTAGGTACCTACACTCCTTAATTGTGTCAGAACATTCGCGAAGAATCACGTTCCTCTGAACGTGTTTGCACAAGTGCCTTCGCTTGATTTTATAGTTGGAAGATGGTCAACCTCCCAACTTCTTATTCAAACAGAAAGTATATTCGGTTTAATGCCGCTGTTTTTAATCTTTACATTTTCTTCGATCACTTGCTTAATAAAATAATCGTGTTTTTCCTTGAAAGAAGCAAATTCTATTTCACATTGTTTGAAATCTGGTTTATCCAACGTTTGATTGCTACACTTTAAAAGAAAACTGCTATACAAATCTCGCTGAATTTTCGTACCGTCAGAGAATATATGCCAGCGTTGGGATAAGCGTTTTTTCACTAGCTTCTGAGTTGTGTGATCGTACTGGCTGGCTTTAAATTTTATTGTGTTTACAAGAAGAAAAGTACCACCTAAGTTTTCTACACTTGTTTTATATATAGAAACAAATGAAGCAGGGGCTTTATTTGCGAGAGTTTTTCCGAACCTTTTCTTACTGATGAATTTGCCTTTTTCATTCTTTTCTGTTTCCTTTTTTCGTTTTTGAAGAGCCTTAAAATTCATTTTTTCTCCAATAAAACTATCTCCTAAACGAATCAAACGGTTCGCAAGCGTTTGGTGAGCTAACTTCCTTTTTATTGCCGTTTTACGATGAAGTTCTTTTAATTTACTTTTTAATTTTTGGTATCGCTTCGAATAAGTCCATTTCTTTTTCCCTTTTTTAATCGTACCATCCTCTCGAAAATGATCAGGATTAGAATTTCTTCTTGAACGGTCCATCTTTCTTTGGGTTAATTTGATCTTGTGATCGATCGGATCGACTTCATCAGCCAGATTAATCAAAGCTACTTTTTTGTCACTTGCTACACCAACGGTTTGAGTACCAAAGTCATTACCGACTTTCCCTTTACCTAATTGATGTCGAAAACTACCGTCTTTTTTACGTTTAGGAACAGGACGACCTTCAAGAAGCATTTGCAAGAAAAAACGATCACGTCCGCGAATGACCTTTTTAACAATCCGATTATATTTCACACGATAGGTACTTTGGAAGTTCTTAAGGTAAGATTCTTTGGTGATTTCTCCATTCAAATAAGAAACAGCTAATTTGCTATTTTCTTGAACAGCTTTATTTTTCTCAGGTGATGTTTCGAGGAAATATCGAATATTTGAGGTCGTTTCTTTCATATACAAATCATTCTTTTTAATCGGTTTTAAATTAAAATAATAGGAACCGTACCTGACTGTTAAGTCTTTTTCTACACATCCTACTACAACGCTTGCAACGTTGCTTTTCCCTTCAATAGACATGTTTTCTCCGAAGCGAAGAAAGTGTATTCTCTTGGACTTTTTATTTAAGTATTTATCAAAAGAAATCCAAGCTCGGTCAGCTGCCTTTTGTGCAGCAACAGAATCCAATCGGTTATGATAATAAGCACGAACAATCTTAGCATCTTTTTCAAACTCAGTTTTATTTAATCGGTATTTATTGCTTAATTCTTTCAATTCGGAAATGACGTTTTTCCGTTTTCCTTTCAATTCTTTATTTTTAGGCGACAATTCAATTTGTTCATTAATACCCTTCAATTCGTTATATAAGCCTTGATGAGGTTTGCTTTGAATCATTCGGTTGTATCGTTTTTTAGCCATAGCCAAAACAGTGTTTTGAATCATTCGTGCATCATTCAATAATGCGTTGATAAATTTAATATCTTTAGGACTGCAATCCATTTCTCTTTCTAAAATAAACGTTGGGGAGGTAGGTAATGATTTTGGTTTTGTGATTTTATCAGTTGTCTTCATTTTCAATTCTCCCCCTTAAAAACGAACGTATATTCTATATTTAATTATAACTGACCGACTATTATTTTGACAATACCTAAAACAAAAATAAACGGAATTCATCCCCTCAACGAATTAAGGGGCATTCTTCCGCTTTTTTATCGTAAAATTGAACTATACCGCTTTCTGATTTAAAATTAGCTTAATGACAACATAGAGAAAAAGGAGATTACAACATGAATTTTGAAGAATTGGTAACAGCTCGCCATTCGGCAGTTAATTTTATTGAAACTGAAAAAATGACAGAAGAAGATTTCAATAAGATTTTTGAATTAACGAAGTCGGCACCAAGTGCGTACAACTTACAATTTACCGACTATCTAGTAATCACAGACGAAGAAAAGAAAGAACGAGTAATGGAATTAGCCTATAACCAATATAAAATTCATACCGCTAGTGCTGTGATTTTTGTCATGGGAAATAAGAAAAGTATTGAAATGTCCGAGGTTGAAAAAATTTATAGTCCAATGAAAATGTTAAAAATGATGAATGAAGTCGATTATGACATGACAATGGAACAAATTAAAGGCTACAGTAATCGATTAAAAGAAAATGCAACGGATTTAGAAGTGGAGTTGGCTCGAAATGTCAGCATTCATGCGATGCTATTTATGTTAAGTGCAAAGCATTTTGGATTTGATACTTGTCCAATGCACGTCCACAACGTAGAGGAATTAAGAAAAGAGTTTAATATTCCAGATCATTTACAGCCCCTTATGATGATCACCATTGGTAAAAGTGTCGATAAAGTACGGCCACGCGGTTACCGTAAACCAGTAGGAGAATTTGTTAACTTCAATGGTTATTAATCATCATTTTAGAGGTTTGATTATGTAAGTTTTACATAATATTAATTGTGAATGATATCACTTAAATGATCGTTATTTTAGCACAAATCCGCTGCAGAAGAAGCGGATAGAACTTAGATGATCTAACTAGAGAATAAGAAAAAGGTCTTTCACCAATTTAGCGAATGGATGAAAGACCTTTTTAATTGATTTACGCTTATTGACAAATGAACCTTCCCCACCTATTCACTTCGTTCCTTGAGGATAGGGGACTTCTGGCTAAATTCGTTAAATGAATAACAATTAAACTGGATTTTTATTCTCATTTTTACGGAAAAATACATATGTACAGTAAATAACTATAGCTGATAGAAAACCGGTACCAAACAATATGCTGCCAATGATAACAAAGTTATTTTTATAGGTACTAACAACCATATTGTATTGACTAGTATCAGCGATCCCATTTTCTTGGTTTCCTAGCCAAGAATCCCCTAAAGAGGTCCCTAAAGAAACACTTGAAAACATTAGAACTAGCCCTGCTATAGCTATTAAAGATGAAATAATACTTATTCCTTTAAATTGTTCATGCGACAATCTGATTCCCCCTCGCCTGAAAATTAGAAGTATTACACTTCATCTTTTTTATTTTTACGTCTCTTATCATAAGCTAGTAAAATAAATGGAAGGCCGATAAAATAGAGTGCATAGAAAATAAAGTTTATCCAACCATCAATCGTTATCTCATTAATAAAACCTACAACTACAACAAATGTCATTGCTATTAATTGTATTGTTAACCCTATCATTAATAGTGTCTTATCTGGCAATCTCTTTATTTTTTCTAACATCATCCCACCGCTCCCCTTTTTATGCACATACGATTTCTATGTATCCCCTTAAATGTTTTATCATCATTATAAACGATTATAGATAAATTGTATTAACTATATGGAATATTCAGGGAAATTAAAAGACATTTTTAACAGTATCACTCTGAAAAGGTGGAGACGTTACAACAAACCTTTAATAGGTAAGATCAATCCAAAATTCAGAAATACAAAAGAGGCTTCCACAAGTTATATAACTTATGAGAAGCCCCTTTTATCGTTTTCTATGTATGTTAAAAAGATGGATAGTTAATTTTTCCTGTTTCTACTAATTGCTTTAAACCTAAAAACATATAATGCCAACCTTGTTCGGTCTCTTTTTTCCATTCTTCATGTGCTTTTTCAATATCTTCTGCGGTCCAACCTTCTTCATGGATCACGGTAATTTCTTGTGTAAAAATCATTTCACTTCCTGATTCATGCGATTTGATTTCCACTGTAATGTCATCTGCTAAATCACTAAATTGAGGCATACTGAATGTGAATACGAGTTTCGTTGGAGGTTCCACCACTTTGTATTCTCCAACCGCTCGGTAATCTTTCCCATCCCGATGATCCACGATTTCCCACTTTCCACCGACACGGGGATCACTTTCCGCCACTTTATTTGTATGCTCCATGGTGAACATCCATTTCTTTTGCAATTCTGAATTTATCCATGCATCAAACACTTTTTCTGCTGGAACATCAAAGTTGCGTTCCATCTTAAGGGTTGTTATCGATGTTTTTGTCATAAGTACCATCCTCTTCAACAGTTATTATTCGGTTGACTCATTGTTTAACAAAAGTGAGTATACCCAATACAAGATCATTTTACAAAATAAAAACCCTTCATATTCATAATAGAAGCTGCCTGATATTCCATTTCATAGTTTTATCAATTTATTCATAACCTTACGTCTAAAACTAGCATCCATTTAGATCCCTTATTTAACAGAATTCAATGTCAGTACGACAATTTCTGGGCGATTAAAAATTCTTATTGGAATAACACTATTTCCAAGTCCTCTATTTACAATCATTGTCGTGTTATCTGATTCGTATTTTCCAGCTGTATACTTCGGAAATAATCCCTGGTTCGGAGCAATTAAGCCACCCACAAAAGGAATTCTAAATTGTCCACCATGTGCGTGTCCTGAAAAAACAACATCAAATCCATATTCACGATAAAGAGAAAACATTTCGGGGCGATGTGATAACAGAATTTGAAAATAATCTTCTCTTTCGATTTCTTCAATTGAATGTATAATACTTTCTTCCGTTTTAGCTCTTTCTACATTAGATTCTACTCCATAGACCGGATCATCAATTCCTATCATTTGAATTTTGTCCGTTCCAATGGCAATTTCTTCTGCCCTATTTCTCATCACCTGTACACCGATGTTTTTTAAATTTTCCTCTAATGGATCGAATTTCCCAGACCACCATTCGTGATTACCCGTCACATAATAAACAGGAGCAACTTGAACCAACCTTTCCATCAAAGTTAGACTAGGCTGCTCATCAAATCGATCCGAATCTATTAAATCACCTGTAAACACAATTAAGTCCGGTTCTAACCTTTTCACTTTTTTAACTAAGTCCCTTTGGTCAGGCCCGAAAGACTTACTATGTAGGTCGGATAGCTGAACAATTTTATATCCATTAAAGTTTTGTGGAAGCTTCTCTGAACTAATCGTATATTCACTTGTTACGATGGAATTGTTTTGGAAGTAAAAAAAGGAAAGCAACAAAGCCACTCCAATAAAAAAGTATAACCATTTCTTTTTCGTTTTTTTCTTCAACATTAACCTCCTCTATTTTTGACGTCTTATAATTAAAGAAGGCACAATTCTTTATTAAGGATTGCGCCTGATTGCGGAATATAGAAAGCATGAAAAAGTATAAAAGGTTGCTAAATCCCTGTTATTTCAAGTACAGAATTTCACAACCTTTTTAAAGTTCTTCATCCCAAAATAAATCATTTAATGTTCGAGACAGGGCCTTACAAATACTTATGCATAAATTTAATGAAGGGTTATATTTTCCGGCCTCGATTAGTCCAATGGTATTTCTTGAGACTCCGACAATCTGAGCCAATTCTTCCTGCGATAAGTCCTTCTCGGTCCTAGCTAGTTTTAATCTCATGTTTTTCAAGGAACTCACCTACAATCATTCTTTGTCACTCTTTATACCAAATTTCTTCGCTAGCAAGTATATTCCACCTGACAGAATAAGTAAAACAGGTAAATATATCATAATCGATACGAGCGAGACCGATACAAAATACCATAAACCTTGAGCGCTACTATCTGCATAGGAAACAGCACTATTGATTCCCATGAATATAGCAATTACTAAAGCAAAGCCAGCACTCACATAGATTGTTTTACTGCTCTTCGGTATTTTACTTTGACGGTCATGTAGCTCCACTTCATCCCAATATAGACCTAAGAAAATAGAACGAGCTAAAAAGTAAACTCCACTTACAAACAAAATCAATAATTCTAAAACCACCTCTTCCATTCCTGCCTCTAAGATAAAATTCTTAATACCTAAACTCACTAAGCAAATAACAGTAATAATCCCATATATCTCTTTATAAATCTTATTACGGCTATTTTCTAATCGTTCATCAACTCTCTTTTTCGGCAACTTAAAAAATTTCATGGTTTAAACACCCCCTGTTTTATTATATTATACAATATATCATTCATTATGCAATATATATAATGCATTTTATTAAATATATATTTCATTTAGCCTAGTATCATTTGTCTCGTCAGTCCTCTAGCCCCTGAGTTAATAACTAAAGGTACAACAAAAAGCCGCATGTAAAAATTTTCTTGTAGCATTTGTTAAAATTCGATTCTTCGCAACGACATAAAACACCCCTTTAGATAAAAGTATCCAAAGGGGGTGACGGTACAGCTTTATTTCAAGTCCATATCTTTGTTATGAAATACCCTGCTTACGATCTAAGAAGAATGGCTTATTATAGTTTAACAAGTGTTCTTCCACGTACTTTTCCTTCTAAAATACTAGCCAATACTCCCGGTAGTTCTTTTAATGAGATTTCATTGACCATCTCTTCATTTAACGCTGTTGGTTTTAAATCATCACCTAGACGATCCCAAACTTTTAAACGTTTCTTCATTGGACATTCTACCGAGTCAATGCCAAGCCAATTGACCCCTCTTGAAATATAAGGAATAACAGTTGTGGAAACTTCTATCCCACCTGTTAAACCGCATGTCGCTACAGATCCGCCATATTTCAATGTACTTAAGATGTACTGAAGAGTTTTCCCACCTACAGGATCGACTGCTCCAGCCCATTTTTCTTCACGCATTGGCGCCCCGTCGGTATCTATAATTTCATTACGATGAATAATTTCTTTGGCCCCTAATCCTTTCAAATAGGCCTCTTCATTGGACTTGCCTGTACTAGCGACAACATCATAACCTCTCTTAGCCAAAATATTTACAGCAATGCTTCCAACTCCACCCGTAGCACCGGCTACTAATACAGGACCTTGGCTAGGATTTAACTCATTATCTTCTAGCCTTTGAACAGATAACGCTGCTGTAAATCCAGCTGTTCCAAGGATCATCGCTTCTTTTAAAGTCAATCCTTTTGGAAGAGGAACAACCCACTCTGCAGGCACACGTGCCATTTCGCTAAATCCACCAAAATGCCCTGTTCCTAACTTATAGCTCGTCACGATGACTTCATCACCCAATTTAAATCGCTCATCTGTAGACTCAGTAACTGTTCCGGCTAAGTCAATTCCGGGTACTAAAGGATAAGAATCTACAAACTGACTTTGAATGGCCACTAAACCGTCCTTAAAATTCACACTTGAATAGGCAACTCGAATCGTTACTTCTCCCTTGGGAAGATCCTCCATACTTAATTGTTTTATTTCTAACTTGGTTTGATCATCCACTTTATCTAATACTAACGCTTGAAAAGTATTCATTTTGAATCAAATCCTTTCTTTATTATTTATTCAATTTCACCAATCATTTGTATATACAAATGATTAGTGAAAAAAAATTAATTTTTTTCTTTTTTTAAAACTTCATTTGCATCATATAGAGCTTTAGCTAACGCATCACTTTGCTCTTCTCCTAAAATAGATGTGTACTGTTTACGAAATTCATCAAAACACCCATCAATCTCCTCAGTAAGCTGCATCCCTTTCTCGGTTAAATGTATATGTGTTTCTTTCCATTCCAACTGCCGATAAACTAAGTTTAATTTTTCGAGTTTATCGATAAACCTTGTACTTGTGGAAGGGGCAATTGATAACTTTTCACACAATTCTTTTTGATTGATTCCGGGATACTGATTCACAATTATTAAGAGATATACATATGCAGGAGACAGTTCGATCTTTGCGAAAGCTTCTTCAGCAATCTTTGTCATGTAACGAGCAAAACGATTCGATGTAAAGTATAAACACATAGATGAAATAGACTCATCTATTTTCATTTCGTTTCACCTCTCATTTGTATGTACAAATCAGTATATCATTTATTGGGAGTCAAATAAATGATTGAAAGCGTTGTAGGTATTTCACAATGATTTATGTTATTGAGGAGAAAACGCGGTTAAAACGTTTTCTTATGATTCATTCAAAGTTTTTATATACCACGCATTCATAGTCGAATGGTCAGAACCAAATAGCGGTTCTTGTAAAAGTGTAAATCCAAATTTTTCATATAATACACAGGCCGTTTTTAACTCGTGCATGGTTTCTAAGTAGCACTTTTCATAATGTTTAGAGGCAAATGACAAAGCTGTCTCCATTAACATTTTTCCATAACCTAACCCTTGTGTTTTTGGAGTTAAGTATAGCTTTTGTAATTCGCAAACGTTGTCCTGTTCGTTAAACGGCGCTATGCCAATTCCACCAACAACTTCTCCTTCTATGTCTACCACCCAATAGTTCGCGTGTTTTAAACTATTATAATATTGGTGAAGATCGTTCAGCTGCGGGTCAAAATAAGCCGTTCCAGGAATCGCTAGTCCATGCGACTTTAATGAATCTTGTATGATTTCTTTTACTCTTAAATTGTCTTCTTTTTTCATTTCTCGAATAATCATATACTAAAATCTCCTTCAATTAGGTCTTAACAAAAACTACGATCATTTTTTAAAAAACATTATTAACGAGAGTTCATCACTTTTCTTGTTAATATGACTTTAACAAAAAATAAGCCCTCTTGCCACAACCGTTGATATGGCAAGAGGGCTTATTTTTTATCCAATTTAAAATATCATTATTCCTCATAATCCCTTTTAAAAAGTAAGTCTTTCGGGATTTCCGTACCGCGTGAGCCGCGAATGTCTGTTTCCTTCATTTCCGTTGGGTAGAATACGATGAAGTTCTCTAGATTCATTGATGCTAGTGTTTTCGGTATCGCTTCTAATTCCGGGTGCCATGCCACAGTTCCTCTTCTAGCACTTAATAAAATGACAAGATCGGTTGATTTCACATCATTCAACTCATTTTCATAAAGGGAATTCCAGCTTTCAACCGATTGGAAGCCGACCTCAATATTCGGTTGTACTCGTTGGGATACTGCTTTATAGGCTTCCAAATCGTCGCGAATAACGAGGCCTTTTATTGTTGCACTGAGTTGTGAAGCCATTCCCTTAATAATTGAAAGGGAATCTTCAAAACCCGGTTTGTAAACGACATTATTTGGCAGAATCAGAATCACCCGTTCCATCGTATTCAACGGTTGCTTAATATTCGTTATGAGTGAGCGTTGATAGGTATGTTCAAGAAAATTATCAATCACTTTCCCGAAGATCTTTTGGCCCCCGTCACCTACACCATCCCATCCCACGATGATTGATGTGATTCGTTCTTCTGTAGCAGCACGTTCGATTCCCCATCCAATATTATGATCCACACGTGTCAAGATTTTAACTGAAACCTCTGCCCCTGATGCATACATGATCGCGCGTCCAAGCATTCTTTCCGCCTGAGCTACCTCATTGCCTGCCTGTTTCAAATCCTTTTGAACGATTGTTAATGGATAAATAGGTTCATCTGTCCTTTTCGCCTTTTTTAACACAAATCCTAAATCCATTAGAGTTTCCATTGTATTAGGATTCGCTATTGGGATTAATATACGTTCAGGAAGCGTATCATCCAGTACCGTTTGATCTTGGTCAATGGCCAGTTTTCTACCATATTTTTCACTGAAATATGGACCCAAAATACAAGTAACTAAAATGATTACAATGACCGCATTGATGATTTTCTGGTCAAATAATCCAAATTGATAGCCAACAAGTGTGATGGCTAATGTAGCTGCTGCATGAGTAGTGGAAAGTCCAAACATTACTTTGTTTTCTGTCTTGGAATAACCATATACTTTACTCGTTATCCAACTGGCAATATATTTACTGCCAACCGCTACAACTGTGATTAATAGGATGATTAATAATGCATCCGGGCTGGATACAAGAACACGAAGATCCATTAACATCCCTACAGATAACAAGAAAAACGGAATAAATAATGCATTTGCTGTAAAACGGATTCTATTCATTAATGGACCATGATCATAAATGTACCGGTTTAAGGCTAGACCGGCCAAGAAAGCCCCGATAATGGGTTCTAATCCTACAAACAACGAGATGGCTCCTGCAACAAATAAAATAGCCAGAACAAAGTTAAATTCTAACGTTCCTTCATTATTCGAGCGTTTAAAGAACCACTTTGTCACATAAGGGGTAAAAACTAAAACGACTACAGCAAAAAGGGTGGTTGCAATAATTAGGGATAGCAAAAACCCAAATGTTAAATTCTCTTGGGATGCCCCTGCTATGACAGCAAGAACAAGCAATGCCAAGCTATCTGTTAATAATGTACCGCCAACTGCTGTTGTTACCGCTTTGTTTTTCGTAACGCCAAGTCTACTAATAGCTGGGTACCCTAAAAGGGTGTGTGTAGAGAAAATAGCACCGAATAAAATGGCGGATAGCATGCTGAGATCAAGCCATAGCCCTACTACTGTACCGAGTATTAATGGGATTGCAAACGAGAGGAGGCCAAATAAAATACTACGATTTCGGTGTTTTTTGAAACCATCAAGATCCAACTCAAGCCCTGCGATAAACATGATAAACAACAATCCGACAGTTCCAAGCAATTCAATGGTCGAATCACGTGCTAATATTTCTAGCCCGTTTGGTCCGACAATAATTCCTGCTATAATGGGTCCAATAATAGCAGGTACTCTGAGTTTCCCCATTAGAATAGGGAATACCAAAAAAATTAACACCGCAAAACCAAAGATGAGAACAGGTTCTTGTAGAGGGATATTCATAATCATTCCTCGCTTTCTTTAGGCATTAACTTTATATTACTATTTTGGATTATTTTCTTTATGAGTTAATAACGTACTACAATTGATTATTATTTGGCAAGTAGAAATATTCCAAATGCAATTACAGAAAATGAAAAGTTGCGGTGGATGAAATCAAATCCCCCGTCATCGTAAGATTTCCAAAAAGACTGCCTCTTGACAATCGAAAAGGGCTCACGACTGTTCGTGAGCCCTTTTCTAGAATCTAGACTTTTTCTGTTGACCTTTTCCTTATGGCCTTATTCTTAAGGTGACACAGATTAATCATAATAAAGACTAACTAAAGCAAAAAAAAGACCCTACAGATGTGGGTCTTTTTTTAAGCTATTATTAAGCTTTTTGAACGTTTGTAGCTTGTGGGCCACGTTGTCCTTGTTCAATTTCAAACGTTACGCTTTGACCTTCGTCTAAAGATTTGAAACCGTCACTTTGGATTGCTGAGAAGTGTACGAATACGTCCTCTCCTGCTTCACGCTCGATAAATCCAAAACCTTTTTCTGCATTAAACCATTTAACTTTACCTTGTTCCATAATTGTTGCCTCCTAGTGCGATAACCACACGATATGTTACTATCCTTGCTCAAATACCTTAGACGAAAAACAAAATCTTTCTTAGGTTGAAACAGAACAAAAATAACTCTTCTTCATATTAACAGATGTATGTTTAAATAGCAAGCGTAATTTTACTTAATTTTTAATCATATTAATATCTACCTTTTAATAAATAGGATTCTTTGCTTGTTCATCATAAATTCCCCTAATAAATTCAGTTCCAAAGTGAAAAAAAGAAAAAGGTGCCTAGCACTATGCAAAAACAGTAAATCTTAAATACATGGCGGACACCCCTTACCTTTATATAGATGGATAGAGGCCCAACACACCGTTTTCTAGAATGGGAAATAATCAGGAAAACACTTGGAACCTTCTCCATGTTTCCGGAAGAAGTTGCTGATATGGCTGCTGCAAAAAGCGATCATCAATGAGGACGATGGTTCCATGGTCCTCTTCGGAGCGGATTAACCTTCCCCCCGCTTGGAGAACCTTGTTCATGCCAGGATACACATAGGCATAATGATAACCATTCTTTCCTTGCTTGTTAAAATAATCCTTGATCAAATTCCGTTCAAAGCCAATTTGAGGTAACCCTACACCAACAACGATGACGCCATTTAAACGGTCACCGATTAAATCAATTCCCTCAGAAAAAATCCCACCAAGGACAGCAAAACCCAGTAACGCTTCGCTTGAATTTGGCTGAAAAGCAGCCAAAAAAGCTTCTCTTTCTTCTTCAGTCATCCCCGTACGTTGAACCAGTGTATGGATCTCATGATTTTCTCGTTGAAACAGATCATATACGGTCAATAAATATTGATATGATGGGAAAAAGATTAAATAATGACCAGGACGTTGATGAAGCAAGGATTGTACGATTGAAACAATCTCCGTCTTTGTGTGATCCCGATCTCGGTAACGGGTAGACAATGGTTTAATGAAAACATCTGTCTGATCCGAAGAAAAAGGGGATGGAAGAGAGAGGAAGTAATCCCCCTCTTGACCGCCTAGGATATCTTGATAATACGGAAGTGGCGAAAGCGTAGCAGAGAAAAAAACCTTTCGATCGATACCCTTTCCCCATTTGCTGAAGAGGTTTGGCCGGGTTCATACAAAATAGTTTAATTTGTAGATCATTTCTCGCCTTCTCACCATAAATGACATAAGAATCATCAAGAAGTTCAACGATTTTCAAAAAATTCCTCACTTCATAATACGCATCCAATAGATGAGAAGATGGATCTGTTTTTAAGGCCTGTTCAGCAACCTCCATGAAAGACAGGAGGAACTGCTTCAACTGATCGTCAAGCTCATCCAAGACAAAATCATTCTGTTCTTTCTCCTTTTTTAAAGCGATGAACCATGCATTGATTTCATTCGCAGAATGATAAATCCCTTGATTCGTCCCTTTATAATCTTTCTTTAATTGAAGAAATGTCTTTTTTTGTAAGGGAGCGGAGAACATTTCCCGACCTCGGTCAACCAAATTGTGCGCCTCATCGACCAATAGAACGGTTGACTTCTTTTGTTCTTCGATTAGCCGCTTGAGTGATACACGCGGGTCAAAAATATAATTGTAATCACAAACGACCGCATCTGCTTCATAGGCAAGGTCAATCGAATACTCAAACGGGCAGACTTGATGCTTTCGGGCATACGTTTCCAACACTTCACGAGTAATCCCATCTTCATGTTTTAAAATATCAAGAATGGCCTCGTTGATTCGATCGTAATAGCCGTTTGCAAATTCACAAACATCTTTCTGGCAAATCGTCTCATCCTTAAAACAAACCTTATCCTTGGCCGTTATCGTAATCGTCTTGAGACAAAGTCCACTCGTACGCATTCTCGTGAATGCTTCCTCTGCCGTTGTTCGGGTGATGGTTTTCGCCGTAAGATAAAAAATACGCTTCAAATGACCTTCTCCTATTGCCTTTACAGACGGAAAGAGCGTTGAAATCGTCTTACCAATGCCTGTTGGAGCTTCAACGAATAGGCTTTTTTCGTCTAGAATGGACTTATATAGGGCTCCTGCTAATTTCCGTTGCCCCGCACGGTAACTTTCAAATGGAAAAGGGAGTGCTTTAATCCTTTCATTTCGCTTGATAAGATGTTCGTGCTTATTCATCGCATAAGGGGCGTACCCTTCGATCATTTCAAAGGCAAAACTCTCTAACTCTGAAAAAGAAAACTTCTTCTCGTAATATATTTTTTCATCTGATTCAACATGAACATAGGTTAGCCTAACCGTCATATCCATAAACTCATGATCCTTCGAATAAATATAGGCATACATTTTTGCCTGCGCCCAATGAACGGGATAGCCGTCGCCCTGTTTGTCGAGCGTTTGTGAAAATGACTTAATTTCATCCACGATCACTATGTCATCTTGAAACAAAAGCCCATCACAGCGACCATCAATGACGAAGGAGAGATGACGATAAGGGATTTCCGTCCGCAGGTACACCTCTTTCTGGTCGGTTTCTTGGTACGTTTTTTGGATTTTTTGGTGAATCCTTGTCCCATCCAGCAGAGTAGACGGGGAGCGAAAACGTGAATCAATACTTCCGCTTCGGTAAACATATTCAACAAGGTTTCGTACTGATAGACGAATGTCATTTGACATATTCTCACACCTCCGATCTTTTTTACAAAAAATGCCCCCTCAAATAACGCATGGGATGAAGGGACTGAGATTGAATCCCTCTATTTTGCATATTAAAGATGTTTATTTGGATGCAGCGAAATGGTTTTTCATAAGAGGAAAAAATCCGAACAAACATGGGGAATTAGCTAAAATTGAGGACATTTAAACATAAACTATTATTAGGAGTAAGGACCTTTTCTTTCTATTATAACAAACGTCTCTTCTCTCGAAACTTCAAACGAAACATTGGCTGGGGAAAGGTGCAAAAATAATAGGCTATAAGTCGATTATTTCACATAAAACTTATAGCCTCTTACGTTTATTTTCAATTAATAAGGATCGGCTTCATGGCTTTTCTTTACGGCATCTTTTGTTGCTTCGTTTGCAGCTAATGAACTAAGGCCGTATTTTGATTTACCTGATTCCCGGCCAGGAACGGTGTTTTCTGCCTTCGTTTCTTGCATTTCTTTCATTATCTTTTCCATTCCTTCCTTCACACGGCGGCCATAGTCTTCATCGGCTTGAGTGAAGTGATGGATCATAGCATCCTGAATGCGTTTGTTACATACCGCAAGTGCTTCTGAAAGATTTTTAATTAATTCATCGCGCTCCCAATCTTCAAAGCTTCGGTACGTGTGGCCCGCTTGACCATAGTTATTCGGACGATCAATCGGGGCACTCATCGCTGCTGCATGGTACATCGGTTGATGCGGTGCACGCCCCTCTGTATTCTCTTCTTCAAAGCCGCCAAGCATCGATGGCTCATAATTAATATGCGGATTTTCACCAGACTCTTTCGGATCACGAATATCCATCTGTCCACGATGCTGATTCGTACGCACAGGTGCTTTCGGTGCATTTACAGGCAACTGCAAATAATTCGCACCGATTCGATAGCGCTGCGTATCGGAATAAGAAAAGGTACGCCCCTGCAGCATTTTATCGTCCGAGAAGTCCATCCCATCAACAAGAACCCCTGTACCGAAGGCGGCTTGCTCAATCTCCGAATGGAAATCGACAGGGTTCCGATCGAGAACCATACGCCCTACCGGCAGCCATGGAAACTTATCCTCTGGCCACAGCTTCGTATCGTCAAGCGGATCAAAATCGAGTTCAGGATGATCCCCATCCTCCATTATCTGCACAAACAGCTCCCACTCTGGATAATCCTCACGCTCAATCGCTTCATATAAGTCCTGTGTCGCATGACTGACGTTTTTCGCTTGAATCGCATTTGCTTCTTCTTGGGTTAAGTTCCGGATCCCTTGCTTCGGCTCCCAATGGTACTTCACCAACACAGCTTCACCCTTGGCATTCACCCATTTATAGGTGTTTACACCAGAACCTTGCATATGGCGGTAGGTTGCGGGAATCCCCCATGGTGAAAATAAGAATGTAATCATATGGGTGGCTTCAGGTGAACGGGAGACAAAATCAAACATCCGCTCAGGATTTGGCACATTCGAAGCCGGATCCGCTTTAAACGCGTGAATCATATCAGGAAACTTCATCGCATCCCGGATAAAGAAAATTTTCAAGTTGTTCCCAACCAAATCCCAGTTGCCATCTTCCGTGTACATTTTTACCGCAAAGCCACGCGGATCCCGGGCGGTTTCCGGTGAATCCTTCGCCCCTGCTACCGTGGAGAAGCGAACCATTAACGGGGTTTTCTTGCCCGCACCGGAAAATACTTTTGCCCGCGTATACTTTTCTACTGGCTCATCTCCAACCTTTCCGTACGTTTCAAAATAACCAAATGCTCCGGTTCCTCGTGCGTGTACGACCCGCTCCGGGATTTCCTCCCTGTCAAAATGGGATATCTTTTCAATAAAGTGGTAATTCTCGAGTAAGGCTGGACCACGATTTCCAACCGTTCGGATGTTTTGGTTATCGCTCACAGGATGGCCCTGACGTGTTGTCAACGTCTCCCGTTTCACATCCTGTCCATTTAAAGCATCCACATCTTTATTCTCTGCCAAAGTTAAACCTCCTTAAAATTCATATTATCTACCATATTTTGCATATAATTGGGGAATTTATACGGTAAGGAGATTTCTAACTTTATTGAAAAAATCACTAATCTTACTCCGCTCAGAGTCATTATTGTCATGTTAAGTTTAATTACTTCCACTTTACGATTTCTTTAATTATCAATGACTTCTTAATCAACTAATGGGTTAATATAATAAGAACTAGGCGAATTCAATCACCTTTATTGGACCACCTTAAAATTCAATTGAAGACCAACGCCGCTTCGTTCGTGTAATAATTTAATAAAAAAAGGGCGTAATCCCTCTTGGACCACGCACCCTTTACTTATCACAAATATAATTTAGGTTTTCCGATTCTCATTTTCCTCATAAAGATGGCTTCTCATTTTAAAATAATCAAATAAATGGGTTGTAATTACTTTCAAGATCGCATAACCTGGCACCGCTAAAAGAATGCCGACAACACCGAATAAATTTCCTGCTATGATAATAACAAAAATAATCGTGATTGGATGGATATGGAGGTTTCTTCCCATGATTTGCGGTGAGATCAATTTTCCTTCAATTAATTGTACAATTGTCCAAACAATAATCAGTTTTAGTAACATATATGGCGACGTTACGACCGCAATAATCAATGCCGGTGTAATGGCGATGGCTGGACCAAGATAAGGAACCACACTTGTAAAAGCAGCGATTAAGGCCAATATAGGTGCATAATCAAGTCCAATGATAGCAAACCCAATAAACATAAGAATACCAATACAAAAGCTGACAATGATTTGCCCTCTTATATAAGAACTAATTTGCTTGTTCATTTCCTTTAATACTGTAAATGTGTGATTACGCATAAATCTTGGCAAAAAGTTAAGAATATAACCCGGTAACTTTTTCCCATCCTTTAACAAGTAAAATAAGATAAATGGAACTGTGACGATGGCCATAACCATTTTAGAAACAGATCCAATAATATTCCCAATCCCTGTGAAAGTTGAGTTTAATATCGTAGATGCTTGGTTGGACACTTGGTTAGCTATATCTGAAACATTGAAATTTAACGTTTGCTGTACTTGATGCAGAAATTGACTTCCAATGACTTGTTCGATCATCACTTCTACGTCAATGATCAAGTTTGGCAAACTTTCAACTAACCTCATAATTTGATCACGCAAGAAAGGAATAACCAAGACAATAAGAACCGTAAGAACTCCTATGATGATTAGATAAAGAACGAGAATACTATAAACTCTTTTAACGCCTTTTCTTTCAAAAAAATCCACAATCGGAACGAATAAATAATAGACGATCGCGGATAAAACAATCGGTAATACCACCGTTTGTATTAGGACCACAATCGGTTTAAAAATAAATGAAACTTTGTTAAAGACGAGAAAGTTTAAACCAATTAACAATAAGATCGTGAGAAATATCACAAATCGATTGTTTAATATAAACTTCTTAAACACATTTACTTTTGAATGATTCAAGTTCAACAAGGCACCCTCTTTGTTATTCTAAAATCTTAGATATTGCAACGGCTTTTTACATCAAAACAATAACGCATGGATCGAAAAGATAACAGCGATAACTCTACTACTCTTATATGATTCCACGCGAATTCCTTCTAATGTTTGCACTCCATACGGTCATACAATGATGTGCGTACGTATTTTATTTAAATATTATAATGCATTTTTTAAATAATTTCATCGAATATATATAAGGAAATGAATAGTATGAAAGTAGTTTCTCTCGCAGGTAGCATTCATAAAGATTCTTATAATAAACAATAAGATAAGCCCTTACACAAGAGCTACGGGGATAGATTTAAAGGCATTCAAATCATAAAAAATATTTTCCCCACGTTACTCAAGAAAAAAAGAGGCTTCTCATGAGTTTGCTTAACTTATGAGAAGCCTCTCTGTAAGGGTAAAAGGGATCTTTTATTTATCCGAATATGTATGATAATATAAGTGTATAAGGCAAAATAATCCCCTATTTTACATCATAATAATTTAAGTTGTCAACAGTTAATTTGTGATTTTTTTCAAAATATGTTACAATAATATTATAAATAATTTTAATTCGTATTTTAAATTCTTATGTAATCTTTTTGCAGATAGGATTTGGGTGCGTTTTTTTTATCACTTCTTCAAATCCAAGGAATTGGAGAAAAGGAAAGTTGTAATGGGATCAGCAGTTTAAATACCTATTTAGGACAACAACCAGATAAGATAAAAGGCACTGCAGAAACTTTGGCTTCGATCCATTAGAGAGCTTATCTCGAAATACAAGCTAATTGAATCGGATAACAAGTGGCTCTAATAGAGTAAACCAAGTTTTGTATTACAAGGAGGTCAAAATTAATGAATCTGATCAACAAAGAAGTAACACATAAGCGTTTTGGAAAAGGTAGTGTTGTGAAACATAGTGATTCTATCATAGAAATACATTTCGCAACGGAGAAGAAAAAGTTTGTTTATCCCGACGTATTTGGAACTTTCCTAAAGCTGCATGATAAAAGTGCTGCCAGCTCACTTGATGAGATCTTGCAAAGAAAGAAAATAGAACGTGAGAAAGAAGAACGGATAAGAGAAGAAGAAAAAGAGCTTCAACGTAAAGAACAACAACTTCGCACAGAACATGAAAAGCTTATGAAGAACCATAAACTTCATCCCAAATCACAATTGGCTTTTTGGTGTGACGAAGAAGAGCGAAGTAATGTTTTTACAGAGTGGAAGGTTTTTACTGGCGAAATAAAAAGCGGTAATAACAAAGGAAAGCCAAAAAAGCCTACCCGCCTATACCAAAATAGTGTTTGTGTTTTAACAGAAAGAGATTCCGATATGCCTGAAAAAGACAGACGTATATTAGGTGTTTATATGGTGGAGTGAATATTTCATCGGTAAGTTTTGTGAAGACGGGTTTATTCCTGCTCATTCAGAATTCAAGCTTCAACTTACAGAACAGGAATCCGATAAGATGCCTTTTTGGAAATATTGTTCAAATGAAAAAACTCCTGAGAGAATGACTTGGAATACAGGTAAATACCGTTATTTTGATAATGAATGGGTAGCCCAAATTTTACGTGATATTGTTTCTTTGAAAAGCGACACAGAGGAACAAGAAATCACACAGAAATTTTTTGAACATTTTTGCGTAATGAATCGGATCGTGGCAGAAGAATTACCAGAGCCTAATGGTGCATTAACGCATATATAGATTT
>CAWBCW010000004.1:0-41084 GCA_963787345.1 uncultured Bacillaceae bacterium
AGAGAATGGAAATTAAAACGAGTAAACAGGCACCTATTATAATCGGAATCAGATATCCCCATCCTGTTTCAAAGTTGATTGCTACTAGGGCACTTGCTGCTGCAGGTGGGTGACTCGTATTTGTGAGTAACATTAGAATTAAAATTATCACTAATGATATAACGATAATCATTAAACTTTTACCAAAAATACTCCAAATCATAAGTCCTGTAACAGTAGAGAGTATATGCCCTCCAATGACTTGCCTAGGCTGAGATAAGGGGCCACTATGTGCAATAAATACGAGAACGCAACTTGCCGCTAAAGGACCGATGGCCATAGGATAACGGAAGAAAACAGCCAACAAACCTATAATACTAACAGCTAGAAAAACTCCTGTTGCCGAAATGAGAGAATCTATATAATCGAATCTCGTTTCACTTCTAGATTCGCCCTTCATTTCATTTAGATAATTGAATACTCCTTCAAAAGATTGACTTTTTAAATCATGATTTGTATTTTTCAAAAGTATCCATATGCTTCCCCTTTTACGTCCTTATTCACTCAACGTTTCTACTCCTTCCAGAGTCCAGCAACATAGGAAAACCATCGACTATTTAAACATCTTTCCACAAACAGAACTTCTATCTATGATCAAATGCCTGAAGATTTTAATCAATTCTAAAATTTATTCTGTAACAAAGGCTGTTTTCGTAAAGTTTGTTGTTAAAATCCATAGGCCGATTTTAACGTAGAACTAGCTATTTTGTGCATTCGTAATTAGCTTGTAGCTCTTTTCTCAAGCATGTACTTGCCAGTTTCAACGTGATTACGAGGTTGATTCTCCTTTTAACTCTCCAAGAGCGTCAAAGTCTTGAGAAACGAGCCTTCGATAAAACTGTCTCAGTCGCAAAACAGGTTCCTACATACGCAGAAACGGACGGTTCCTGCCGCTTTTCTTAACACCTTACATATTTACGTTTGAAACCAAGCCTTCCTCTTTCTATTTCCTTTTGAATATTTTCGTAAGCATTTACGAAACTGCTTTTTTTCTTTTCCCTTTTGATTTCGACTGTGCCCACTGCCTTTGCCGTTTCAACTGCCATTTCATGGAGTGGTAAATAAGAAATTCCCACCGTATAGATAAAATTCATCATCGAAGATTTCGTTCGTTGGGGTGAATCAGTAATCGCTTTTTCTACTAATTGAAGCATACTGGCCAACTTGCTTTCAGAAAATTCATGGTCCTTACGATTCCCCAAAAGCCAACAATAGCAGCTCCAGCCCGCTGACATTCTCAATTCTTCCCCACTTGCGATCCATTTGTCAGCTACATCTTGTGCAATATCTGCTTCAGCTAAAGTGACCGAAACGACAGCATCGGACAACATATAAAAATAGGCTCCATCCATCCAACGCTCGTAATCGGACTCAGTCATGCCATTTGGATCAGCAATGATGCCTGCAAAATACATAGCGTCGTAATTCCCTGTGGCGTAAAGTTCCTCAGCCAGAGGTTGATTGATTTTTATTTTCCTTGCGATTGGCTTCATTGCTCCTGTAGCCACACCAAATAGTGGCTCATGTGCTCCATTGGATATGTACATTTTCTTCATCCGTTCCTTGCCAAGAGCCTCAAGCTCCTCCATCACCATTTGTAAATCCATTGATCTAACACTTCCTTTCTTAGATCATTATGATTTACTCCTAAAATAAATAGCGCTAACTTCTTTTTAGTAGAAATTAGCACTCGTTTATTGCTATACAATTAGCGTGATGTTTTTGGCGGTTGGCACACATCACATTTACGCTGATGGTTATTCTTAAATTTCGTAAATGTCTTTTCAAAATTATTCCCACATGCACATTTAAATAGTAACTTTTGCGAAAAACCGTGGTATTCCGTCGTTAGCAATTTACTCTCCGAATTTTTCTCAACAAATTCTTTAATTTTATCAATCGTCCATCGTTTTTTAATGTTCATACACCTCTATATATTATTGCTTTAAATGTCAACTTTTTCATTATAAGTAAAAGTTGGAGTTATCCTAAGTTCCTTATTATAACATGAGCTGGAACGCAATTAAACAAAGGTATTGGGTTTAATTAATTAAACTTAAACTACCCATAACCATAAGGATCGTTTTCTCTATTTTCCCCCCTTTAAAATCAACAAGGCGATATTGATAGTGACTCCCCCCTTCGTTACTTATTTTTGTATTCCTCCATAAAGTTACATTCAAAAATAAGTATAAAACATCCTAATGGTTGCATTCTATAGGTTGTATTAAAACACGAATAGGAGGAAAAACAATGACAAACCAATTCGATACGAACAAATTGAAACAAGCTGAGGCTGTATCTTCGATTGTAAAAGATATGATCACGTCAGCCATTGAACAATCTGCAGCAAACCCTACACTTGCTGAGGAATCATTAAAACAAGCATCAAGTGAAGTTGCACAAATTCAAACAATAATCAGTCAAGTACAATCGCAATTTCAAACTCAATCACCCTCATCAGAGGGGTAGTAAAGATTTTTCTTTTCTCAAAAACTTATGGTAGTAGGTAAGAAGTTTACGATATAAAGAAATTAAATGAAGAAAAAGGGATTTTCGATAAACGAAGGTCCCTTTTTCTTCATTCCCCATATTTGATCTTTCGGAACGGTTTGGCACATCATTTATTTATGCCTACAAGATTATTAGGATATCCATTGTTATGTTTGCCATTCACTGCATTATTAGAGTGATGTTACGTCATTTTAAAAGCAAACAATAAAGTGTATGATAACTAATGTAAACTTTAAACATTTTTCTTCATTTTACGATAAATATAAATCGTTACTTAATAAGAAAGTTTAACATCCTATTTCAAGGAGGAATGTACATTGCAAAAGGTAATTCCACACTTATGGTTTGACAAAGAAGCGGATGAAGCTTCCAAATTTTATATGTCCTTATTCGAGGATTCCAAACTAAAGAACAAAACCATTCTTAATAGTACGCCATCTGGGACAAGCGAAATGATCACGATTGAACTCGCAGGTCAGGAATTCATGCTGCTATCTGCTGGACCTTACTTTAAGTTTACACCGGCCATCTCACTAGTTATCTCTTGTAGTACTGTAGAGGAAGTTAATAGGCTTTGGGAGAAAATGATTGATGGTGGCGAAGCACTCATGCCTTTAAGTACTTATCCATTTAGTGAAAAATATGGCTGGTTGGTCGACAAATTTGGACTTTCTTGGCAAATCATGCATATCGGGGACAGTGACATCCAACAAAAGATAACACCTTCCCTTCTATTTGTTGGAGAAAAATATGGAAATACCGAAGAAGCGATTACCTTCTATACGAGCGTATTTCAAAATTCACATATAGACCATATCCACAAATATGGTGAGGGGGCGGAACCCGATAAACCGGGAGCAGTCATGCACGGAGCATTTACTCTTGAAAATCTTGATTTTGTTGCAATGGAAAGTGCACATGAACATGATTTTTCGTTTAACGAAGCCATCTCTTTTCTAGTTAACTGTGATACACAAGAAGAGATCGACTATTATTGGGAAAAATTATCTGCCGTTCCTGAAGCTGAGCAATGTGGTTGGTTGAAGGACAAATTCGGAATCTCGTGGCAAATTAGTCCCTCGATCATGAATGAAATGATGTCTAAAAATGAACCAGAAAAACTAGAAAAAGTAACAGAAGCCTTTTTGAAAATGAAAAAGTTTGATATTGCTGAATTAGTAAAGGCTTATGAAAACTAAAGCTAATTAAATGTTGCCGGGTATCATCCATTTTATGGATGGTGCCTGGCACTCTTATCAGAGAGGAGCTAAGAAAAATTAGAATGAAAGAATCTGAACTATTTGAACCTGTGAAGAGGTTTCTAATCGATCAAGGATGCTCCGAGGTTTATGGAGAAGTGATGAACTGTGATGTATTAGGGATTAATGGGGAAATCAATTACATTGTAGAAATGAAAACTTCCTTAAGTTTTCGATTAATAGACCAAGCGCTAAAACGCGTTCGCTTAGGTCATTACGTTTATATTGCAATACCGAGACGGAAACAAGCGATTCCAAGATGCGTAAAAGAAATCTTAACTTCCTATAAAATTGGCTTAATTCAAGTTGGGAAACGAAGTACCAAAGTTTCCATTGCTGCTCAATATAACCCTCTTGCTGATAAAAGAAAAGCCTATAAACGGATTCGCAGACAAATTAGAGAACACCACAAAACCCAAATAGGCGGTGTAAAAAAAGGGGAAGGAGTCACTTCCTATTCCATTACAATTGATAGAATTAAAGATTATATGCGTTCTAAAGAAGGAGATTGGGTGACCGTCGATGAAATCCTAGAACATTGTGAAACTCATTATCGAAATCCGAAAGCAAGTGTGTTGGCGACGTTAAAAGAAGAGTGGAATCAAGATTGGTGCGAAACGAAGTTGGAAAATCGAAGAAGATATTTTCGCATGAAATCAACTACTTGATTACCAGACTTCAAGTACATTTACTGTGTACTAGTTGAGTACATAGAAGCCTTATATAAAAAGAAAACTCGTCAAAATCGACGAGTTTTCATGTTCAAGAAAATTAACAAATTCTGGATTGTGCCTACCCTAACCGAATCTACCTGTAATATAATCTTCCGTTCTTTTATCATTTGGTCTCGAAAAGATAATATCTGTTTCATTGTATTCAATAATTTCACCATTCAAGAAAAAGGCTGTTTTGTCAGAAACCCGAGCTGCTTGTTGCATATTATGAGTAACAATAACGATCGTATAATCGCTTTTCATTTGTGTAATTAATTCTTCTACTTTTAGCGTTGAAATTGGATCCAATGCTGAAGTTGGCTCATCCATTAAAATAACATCCGGCTTCATCGCAATCGCCCGGGCGATACAAATACGTTGCTGTTGACCACCTGAAAGACCTAGTGCCGAAGTTTTTAGACGATCTTTTACTTCATCCCAAATCGCTGCACCACGCAAACTTTCTTCCACAATCTCATTTAATTCTTTTTTATTTTTGATCCCTTGCCCACGAGGACCATATGCCACATTATCGTAAATACTCATTGGAAATAGGTTTGCTTTTTGAAACACCATGCCGACCTTTGTTCTTAACTTGATCACGTCACTGCTTTTATATATATTTCCGTTATCAATGATCACATCACCGCTTATTTTCACACTATCAATTAAATCATTCATTCGGTTGAGTGTACGTAAAAAAGTTGATTTACCACAGCCAGAAGGACCAATAAAAGCTGTAACCTCTTTCTCTTTAATATCCAATGATACCGAATAAAGAGCCTGTTTTTCCCCATACCATAAATTCAAATCATTCACATTAATTTTCGTTACTCCACTAGATTGATGAATCATCTCAAAAAATTCCCTTCCATACATTATTACGTTCAACTTTAATAAGGCTATTTTCGTAAAGTTTGTTGTTAAAATCTAAAGGCCGATTTTAACGTAAAGATAGCTAATTTGCGCATTCGTAATTAATTTGTAGCTCTTTTCTCAAAAATAATGGCCAATGTCAACGTGATAACAACGTCAATCCCAATTTTATTTCACCAAAAGCAACAAAGTTTGAGAAAAGAGGCTTTAATAATCAGCTTTATTAAATAGTTTTGATACAAACGTCGCTAAAAGATTCAATACCAATATAATCACAATTAAGACAATCCCTACTGCGGAAGCAAGTTCAATATCCCCTGCTTCTTGTGTAACCAAATAAGAATGCACCGTTAATGTTCTTGCGGATGAAAAAATCCCTTCTGGCAATGCGGCCACGGTTCCAGCTGTTAAAAAGATAGCAGCCGATTCACCAACAATTCTCCCAATCGAAAGAATAATACCAGATAAAATACCAGGCATCGCACTTGGTAAAATCACCTTATATAAAGTCTGTAGTTTCGTATTTCCCAAAGCTAGTGAGCCTTCACGATACGAATTAGGAACGGTTTTTAATGATTCTTCTGTTGTTCGGATAATGACTGGTAGTATAATAATCGTCAATGTCAACGAAGCAGAAATGATCGACATTCCAAATTTCAAAATGGTTACAAAGAATACAGCACCAAATAATCCATAAATAATCGAAGGAATCCCTGTTAAGCTTTCAGTAGCAAAACGAATGGTTCTTACTAAACGGCCTTGCTTGGCATATTCCTGCAAGTATACAGCTGCCAAAATCCCAATTGGGGTTGCAATAACTAATGAAATAACAATCGTATAAATGGTTGTTACAATCATTGGCCAAATACCTCCGCCACCTACGGGCGAAAAGTCACTAAAGATAAATTCGAAATTAATCAATCGATACCCCTTATAAAATATAAAACCAACAATCGTGATTAGAACGGCAATTGTTAAGAAAGCTGCAAACCACAGAAGAGCTCGCATGAAACTATCTTTAAACCTTCTCAATTTAATTACCACCTTTCGAACTGATCTTCGCTAATACAAAGTTTAATAATAATATAAAGAAGAATAATACAATCCCTGTTGCAAACAGCATTTCTTGATGGGTTCCTGCTGCATATCCCATTTCCAACGCAATGTTAGTCGTAAGCGGACGTATACTATCAGTTAGGCTCGTTGGGATAAGCAGACTATTTCCTGCTACTAATATCACAGCCATCGTCTCACCAATCGCTCTTCCCATCCCTAACACAATCGCTGTCATAATTCCTGATTTAGCCGCTGGTACAACCACTCTAAAAATCGTTCTGATTTCAGAAGATCCCAAAGCTAGCGATCCTTCACGATACGTTTTTGGAACAGCTCTTATCGCTGTTTCAGATACTGTAACAACTGTAGGCAGCATCATAATCGCGAGCACAAGGATAACAGCAATTAAGCTTTGTCCCTTTGCTAAGCCAAAATTATTTTGCAAAAAAGGAATGATAATCGCAAGTCCGAAAACCCCATATAGTACAGAAGGAATCCCTGCGAGTAACTGTACAGCAGGTGAGATAATTTTAGCCAAACTTTTAGGTGCAATTTCCGCTAAAAAAATCGCTGTAAATAATCCTACCGGAACGCCAATGATTAAGGCTCCGATTGTCGCAAATATAGATGCCACAATCATTGGGAAAATACCATATTGATCTTCACTTGGTACCCAATCTACTCCAAATAGAAAATCAATAAAACTATAACCATCTGCTACAAATGGATGGAACCCTTTATAAAATACAAAACCGATGATTAATGCTAAACAAATAACTGAAAGAAGTGCGCAGAAAAGGAATACCCTTCCTGATAACTTCTCCAGAAAATACTTTCTTTTATTTGATTTTTCGATTTCATTCGTCTGTTTCTCAATAGATGGGCTTGACATTTTTTTATTCCTCCAAAATTGCTTAAACGTACAATGTTTATGTACATACATTTTTCGACATAAGCATCAAAATAGCGCCCCACTATCACTGCTCTTGTTATTCCTACAAATAAAGACAAGTTAGAGCTGGGCGACGATTTTGATAACATTTTATAAAGTTATCTATGTAGAAAGGATCAAACAATACATCTTTGATTTGATCTCTTATTTTATTGGGATGATTCCCGCCTCTAATACAACGGTTTGCCCTTCAGGACTTAAAATATAATCAATAAATTGTTGTCCTTCTGTACTAAGTTTTTCCTCTTTGTAAACAAACAAGAATGGACGTGATAAGCTATATTTTTTCTCGATCACATTTTCTACTGTAGCCTCCACACCATTAATGTCTACTGGGGATATCGAATCGTCAATATATTCAAAGGAAATAAATCCGACAGCATGTTTATTCATAGCAACAGTCGTTTTAATATTACCGTTTCCACTTGCAACAATTGCACTTCTAACTAATTCACCAGAAGAATAATCGATAATTTCTTGGAAAGCATCCCGCGACCCAGATCCATCTTCTCTTGAGACAACGACAATTTCCATGTCATCTCCACCAAGCTCCTTCCAGTTTGTCACTTTACCCGTAAAAATCTGCTTTACCTGTTCCATTGTTAGTTCTTTAACTTTATTACTCGGGTGGGTTACTACAACAATTCCATCGTATGCAATGATTGTCTCTTTCAAACCATTCGCTTTTTCTTCCTCTTTCACATCACGGGATGACATACCGATTTCTGACACACCATTTGTTGCGTTTGTTATACCAGCAGAAGAACCTATTTGGTTTACCTCTATTTTTATACCATTTGTTTCTACATATTTATCGGCTAATTTTTCAGCTAAAGGTCCTACAGATGTAGATCCAGAAATCGATAATGTATATCTATTACCATTGGATCCAGTTTTATCGCCACCAGACTGATTACATGCAGATATCACGAAAACTATGGATAGTGCCAATATTCCTATCGTTATTTTTTTAATAAACTTCATTTCTAAACCTCCAAAATTATCTACTTGCCACTTCTCTAGAATATCAGTAGTTTGTAAGTTTTACGTAACCTTTGTAAAGTTATTGTAAAATGATTAATCCATAGTAAAAAATATTTCATAAACGTAAACCCATACCATTATAACAATGAAGTTTTGATATTTACAACCAACTTTTTCACAATAAATATTCATAATTTTATGAACTCTTGCAGAAATTGATATCTTCTTTCATAAAAAAAAGCTGATCCACTTTTATTTGGGATCAGCTCTTTATAAGATGAAATGAGAGAGGTTTTTCCCCTTCCCTCATAGTTTGCTCTAAAACAAGAAAAAATATTACAGTTTATTTATTTAATGTTATATTACACGTGCTTAGTCATTTTTGTACAAAAAATTCTTAATAAGACTTTCTTACCTCTTCAATTGGTTTTGCGTTATAAGTACCATTTTCAGATTGAAGTACTACGCTTTCATCATAAAGTAGGCGAACTTGGAATCCATGATTATAGCCGTTAAGCTGGACTCCCATTTTCTTTAATTCATGGAAATCATAACCAACTTCCAATAATAAAAAGTTCATGATATTCAGGATTAATTTTTTATACTCAGGAACTTCAAGCGCAAGTAAATTTCCGAGCTCGGAAGTAACCGATTCTTTTCCATTTTCACTTTGGCGCGTATCCATAAATTTCAACTCACCAAATGGATGTTCTTTAAAATGATCACTTGGACGAGCATAAATAGGTATTAAACCGAATCCATAGCGTCCAGTTGCTTTTAAAATATGAATCATTTGTGCATCTGTTGGTCGTAAAAATGTAATGATCGGTTGAGAATTTTCATCATATGTAACATATTTTTTAGAATGATAGGAAATTGTTTTAGATGTAATCGCTTTTTCCACTTCTTGAGACGGGATATACAAACCATTATCTACTGTATATGTAGCAAGCATAACGTCCATTGCAATGACTTGTTGGACATACTCATTTGCTGATTCCTCGCCAATGATGATTTGGATTTCTTTATCTAACACATTCCCAGTTCCAACTGAAACTGTGTTATTACCATACTTTTGATCTTCTTTAAAGGTATACACACCTTTATCCGCTAATTCCTTCATTGTTTTGCCATTATCTATTGGTTTTGAAAGATATAATGTAATCATCTCCGACTCTAGTTCGCAAATCGTATCAATAATAGCCTCTCCAATTACGGTTACTTCATATCCTGAACGCTTTTCAAATTCTGCAGCAACCTCATGCATAATTGAAGATTCAAATTTCATTTTCGCTTGTATTTGTAAAGTTTCCATCCGTACCTATCCTTTCTCTTCTATCCTCATAAGATTATTATTTTAGTAAAATTACATATCAATAAGGAAACGATTTCATAACTATCTAGTTCTTAGATTTTAAACTATTACTTTATTAAAAACAATAGATGAATTTGCATTTAAACGATTATTTCGTCTTTTTAAAAAAGTTTTGAGGTGATAACTTTTTTAACATTATTACATTAAGTACTGTTTTAATATAATAATTAAGGTAAAATAAGTTGGAATATATCTGTATAGTGGAGGGAATCAATAATGGATTCAACTACGAACGAAAAAGCGATACGGTTACATGACATGCTGAAAAAAGCCTTAACACCGATGACAGAGAAGTTAGATAGATTAGAACAAGAAATGAACATTTTAAAAGAAAATCAAGTGGAACTAAAAAGGTTATTATCGGAAAAGACATCTAAATGATCGGAGGACTACTTTTTAAAAAAGTCCAGTCTCTAACGTAAGAGAGATTGGACTTTTACATTGTCTCCTGACTACTCATTCGGACCGATGACACGATTGCGAATATCTTTCTCCTCGCCTTTTATTCGTTTGAACAATGTATCCCGCCAATTGGGTGCAAGAAGCTCACAAGAAGCAAGTTTGGCAGAAAGTTCTAAGTCGCGTTTTCGGTTATGCATCACATCATTACATGTTGCAACAGTCCACTCGGGGAATGGTCTTTCGATAAGCTGCAGAGAATCCCCCACTTGAATTTCCCCTTCCTTTTGTCCATTCTCGATCCATTGGAAAAAGAGCCTCTTTTTCACCAAAGGTTTGTGGAACCCCAATCAAAATTTGTTCAATAACTGGTAGAATCACTTTATCAACTCCTTTTAAGTGCCAGTGATGATCCATGCCAAACACCTATTTCCATCATTTACTTGTAAAAATAAAATCCCTATTCTAGTATAATTTTCGAATAAGGGGGCGTCGTATTTGAAATTATTATTAGTAATAGGGCTTGTGATTATTCTTTATATTTCAATTAAGAAAGCCTATAAAAATACGAAGGACATTGTGATCAATACGTGTACGATTGATTCAGATTGTACTAGTCGTCATCATTCAAAATTAAGAATCCTTCAGCTTTCTGATCTGCATTTAGAAAATATCTCTATTTCTCCAAATGAGCTTTATGAAAAATTAAAAGATGAACCCATTGATTTAATTGCCCTTACTGGAGATTATCTCGACCGCAAGCGTACCATTCCTAAGCTGATCCCTTATTTAAAAGTACTCAACAAATTAAACGCAACATATGGAATCTATGCGGTTTTGGGCAACCATGATTATGTACTTCGCCGTCCCAATTTACAAAAACTAATAGATACCCTAGAAACTTATAACTGTAAAGTGTTGCAAAATGAAAACGAATTTCTCCATATCCATGGAAGTTGGGTTAATATTATTGGCATCGATGATTACAGTACAAAAAGAAGTAACCTGACTTCCGCTTATGATGGGATCAAACCTGGAACAAATTTAGTACTAACTCATGATCCCAATATTGTATTAAATATGAAGCAATATCACTTTGATTATTTACTTTCCGGACATTTCCATGGAGGACAGATTTGCTATCCTAAGGCATTCCATTTAGTAAAGATGGGAAAATTGCCACGTATGAATATGATTAAAGGCTTGCATACCTATGATGGAAAGCCATTTTATATCAATGAAGGTCTTGGACAAACAGGGGTGAATATCCGCGTAGGTAGTCGACCTGAAATAACGATTCATGAATTAACATTGAAGCCTTCAGAAAGTCAAGCAGTGGAGGCCATTTAAAAAGGCTGTTTCTTTTCACAGCCTTTTCTTGATCGCAGCTATTATTTTTTATACATTTTAGAAAGTTTTTCAGTGGACATAAATAAATAACTTGGTTTATGGGTTTTCCATATCGTTAAAATTGTTATTTTTTCGCTGGATAACATGCCAATCGGCAATAATGTAATTTGTTTAAACCATTTATAAAATGGATTTGAGAGATCAAAAACCTCAAAACCAAGCTTTTCACTCCCTTTATATAAAGTTGAAATCCCAATAATTCCTTTAATCCTACTAGAGTATGGATGATTTTGAATATAGTGGTCCATTTCAGGCAAAGAATTTCTTACGTATTTGTAAATCATTCTTGCCTTTTTTAATTCACTTTTCATATTTTTAAACTCTTTCAATAATTTACTATTATGAAGATGTATTTTTACTAACAAATCATTTTTGTTAATCTTTGTCCCATCTGAAAGGACAAAATTCTTCCCTTTATATTTTGTCAGTCGGACCCGAAAAATATTCCCTTCCTTACTAGACAGATTCGTTTTAGCGGTAAAATAATAATAAATGGGATCAAAAACACTCCAAATAGAGATAAGGTAGTTTCTCAAACCTTTTATATCCTCCTCTCTCTGCACTTCTTGTCCTATTATTTTTGATTAAAAAGAAACATTTTATAAATAAAAACAGTGCCAGGCACCATCCAATTTCTGGATGGTGCCTGGCACTCCATAAAAATTTTAAAAGAACCCTTGATTATACCCATCATAAGATGGGATAATAAGATTATTATTATAATATAATTTATTTCTTCCTGATTAATATTTTAATTAAAGGCTTTAACTTATTTTCTTTATAGAAGATAATTGAATGGAGAATACCTGTTGATTCTCGTCTTTTAGCAAAAGGATTTGCTTAGACAAATCAAAACGGTACACTCGTCCCCTGATTGTTTGCGATAATCCGTCTCTACTATAATCAATTGTGACGAAACCCTTTTTAGTTAATTCTTTTAAAAACATGTACAGTACTCCTTTCGATTTAGAATTGTAGAAATAATTTCATTCTCGTTAAATCTATTAGTATATAAGAACACCCTTTTTAGATTTCAACGAACTACATGAGCATATTATATGCTTAAACAGTACAATTAGTATTAAACGGAATGTAAACGCTTTACTAAATAATTTATGCACAAAAAATTCTAGCTTAATCATTCGTATATTTTTATTGTTTTACTATCATACTACTCAAATAAGGACACGACACTCATATGGATATCGGGACAAAAGACTTACTGATTAGTTTTTTAATTATTTTACTAGCACTTTGTTTATTACAAATCCTTTATATGGCTACCTATGCATACCGAACGAAAGAATTACAAAATTGGAAAATCGCTTTATTCCCTATTACTACGCTTATACTGTCGATGTTATTCCCATTAATGACCAGCGGAGATAATATTTGGGATTTACGCTTTATACCATTTATCTTAGCTGGTTTATACGGTGGTTATAAACTAGGTTTGGTCCAAATGTTTACAGCTTTAACCATCCGTTACTTATTAGGTGGATCTGGTTTTTATACGGCAGCCGCCGTCATTATTATTGTCGGAATTGCCGTTTGCGTCCTTTCCAAATATTATTTAAAAATGAAGTTGAAGCAAAAACTTATACTGTCATTGACTTTATTAATCTTTGCGATTGTCATTTCACAAGTATTAGAAGCTACTTTTTTCTCAGATCATTTAAGAGGCATATATCTCTTTGAATTTTTTCTTGTTAATATTTTAGCCATTATCATTTCAACCATCCTATGGGAAGGCATTCGCACATACTCAAATATTTTACAAAACTTGATTAAGGCTGAAAAATTACAAATGGTTAACCATTTGGCTGCAAGTATTTCACACGAGGTTCGGAATCCACTTACTGTAACTAGAGGTTTTATTCAATTATTATCTGAAGAAGCAGATCCTGAAAAAAGAAAGGAATTTGTAGATATTTCTTTAATGGAATTAGATCGAGCAACTGATATTATCAGTGATTATTTAACTTTCGCTAAACCAGCCATCGGAAAAAATGAAGAGATTAATATTATTGAAGAAATCCAACGTTCTGTAAATGTCATTATACCTTTGGCAAACATGAACGGTGTTGAAATCGTTCAAACGATACAAGATTCAAAGAATAACCAAATCATGTTGATGGGTGACAGAAAAAAGTTCCAACAATGTTTGATCAATATTATAAAAAACGGCATAGAATCTATGAAAAAAACAAATGGAGGAAAGATGCACATTCACTTGTCTAGTTCCCCAGACAGAGTCCAAATTAATATTAGTGATCAAGGCGTTGGAATGTCACAAGAACAATTGGATCGTCTTGGTCAACCTTATTTTACAACGAAAGAAAAAGGTACTGGGCTCGGATTGATGGTTTCTTACAGTATCATCAATGGAATGTGCGGTATGATTGAAGTAAATAGCGAAGTCGGTAAAGGTACATGCTTTAGTATAAACTTGCCGAAATAAATAAAAGGTCCGTTCTCCCGCTGCTTTACATTTTTAGCAGTGCGGGGAACGGACCCTTTATTTATTTCACTAAATCGTCAATGTTTTAAACGTTGCTGATAATCTCTTTCAATCTCTTCTTTCCAACTTCGATCAATCGTTTTACCATTGCGAAGGTTGCTGACAGCTTCACTTACTGCTTCATAATTTAGTTGCGTTCCAATATCATCTGCATGATAATCGACAGCAAAGTCTTCCTCGATACCAAATTGTGCAGCTGTTGTAACAGCATCGATATTGGCACCAAGGAAAATAAATTGCCAATCATATTTTTCCTTTTGAACGTGAATCGTTTCTTTAATTTTCTCTGTTGTAAATTCATTACTGGCATTTTCCATTCCGTCTGTAGTAATGACAAACAGCACTTCTTTCGCACGCTCGGACTCACTTGTTCGCTTTTGGACATTTTTGATTTTTTGAATCGTAAAACCAATTGCATCTAATAGCGCTGTTGTGCCTCCCACTTCATAATCCTTCTCTGTCATAGCTGAAATGCCTTTTACATGGATTCGATCGTGCAATAATTCGTAATCATGATTAAATAAAACCGTTGTAACAAATGCATCCCCGTCAGCCTTTTGTTGTTTCTTAAGCATCACATTAAAACCGCCAATTGTATCTGCTTCTAATCCAGCCATAGAGCCACTTTTATCTAAAATAAACACTAATTCTGTAAGATTATTTTTCATCATCATCATCCTCCGTTCTTTCATTTAAGGATAACAATGATTGAAAAGAAATAGGTCGCTTTGGAAGCGACATTTTAAGCACCAAGTAAGGGCTGATCAAATGCAAATAAGACTTCATTGATTTCATGAATATTAAAGTTGGCCTGCTGAATGAAAAACTCAATAATCACATCAAACTTGATACTATGTGACAATGTATAACCGGCAGTTGTCAAAAGCTCCATCGTTTCATCAACATTCAATTGCAAAGCAATCGCCAATGCAAGCACCGTTTTCTTTTTCGGTAAATAATCAACACCATTTCGGATTTTTGAAAATAACCGACGATCCATATTCGCTCTTTTATAAGTCTCGACATCTGTCATCTCTTTTTCATCGATTAAACGCAACAGCATCTCTGAAAATGATTCGTCCAGTTCGATTTAAGCGGTTAATTAATGATTCGTTTTCAATTCCACTCATATGTTCCTGAAGACTGTCATCAGCTTCTTGAATGAGTTTCATTTCCTCATAATACTTCGCTTCGATCTCGCTGAAATATGATTTCAGCTTCTTCTACATAATGCTCATCAATATATTCATAAATCGAGCGAACTAATTTTTGACTTAAGCAAAAGGAATTTTTGTCAAAAACAACGAGGTAAACGAGAATATCATGTTGTAATAAGAAAGAACTGATAGTCGATACCGCTATTTGTAAAGCCTCTTCCTTGGGATAACCGTAAATACCTGTGGATATAAGCGGAAAGGCAACCGATTCACATTGGTGGTTGACGGCTAATGTCAATGAGTTCTCATAGGATTCTTTGAGCAGCCCCGCTTCCCTTTTTGATCCACCCTGCCAAATAGGACCTGGCGTATGTATGATATATTTAGCTGGAAGCTTAAATCCGTCTGTTATAACAGCCTCACCAGTAGGACACTCTCCAATTTGATCACAGGCTTCTTGTAATTCAACCGCCCCTGCAGCTTGAAAAATCGCTCCACAAACACCACCACCCATTCTCAAATCTGTGTTTGCAGCATTTACAATCGCATCAACCTTCATTTTGGTAAGATCATTTCGAATGATTTCTAATGGCATGATATCCTCTCCTTCTTCTTATTTTCGATCATTGTATACTCTTATTTTAAACATTGTAGCTCGTTTCTCAATCCTTGCTGTGTTTATTTATATAAAAATTTAATTTTCTAAAAATGGGAATTTCTTTTAGAGGATTACAATCATAAATTAACTGGGGTTAGGAAGAGCTTTAAAGCATATTCCGATTACTGAAAAACGAAATTCAGCTCGTAAACGGCTTACAATGACTAAAGCAAAATAAAAAGATGCCCCACTCCCATTGCGTTAAAGTTTTGGGGGCAGGCACCTATTTTCATATTCAGTCTAAATCTGTTACGGCCCCTTTATCCGCTGATGAGACAAGTCGGGCATATTTATTTAACACCCCACGTGAATATCGGAGTGGTGGTTGTGTCCATTTTTTTCGGCGTGCTTCCAGTTCTTCATTTGAAACAGCAAATGACAGTTCCTGCTTATCACTATCGATGGTAATCACATCACCGTCTTGGAGAAAGGCAATTGGACCACCCACCTGTGCTTCTGGGCAAATATGTCCCACCACAAAACCGTGGGTGCCTCCTGAAAACCTTCCGTCTGTCAACAGCGCAATTTTTTCATTTAGCCCTTTTCCAATCACAATCGAGGTGATCGCTAGCATTTCCGACATCCCAGGACCCCCCTTTGGTCCTGCATAGCGGATGACAATCACATCCCCCTCTTGAATTTGATCCTGTAAGAGTGCATCTGTTGCATCCTCCTCTGAATCAAAGACTCGCGCAGGACCCGTAAATGCAGATATTTTTAACCCGCTCATTTTAGCAATCCCACCATCTGGGGCCAGATTCCCACGTAAAACAACAAGCGTTCCAGTTTTTCGAATTGGATTAGAAAGAGGTCGAATTACATCCTGGTCTTTAGAAAGATCTGGGAATTCTTCAAGATTTTCAGCAATTGTTTTTCCAGTAACCGTCAAACAATCTCCATGTAAAAGACCGGCATTCAGTAATAACTTCATCACTGCAGGAACGCCACCTACTTCAAAAAGATCTTGCATGACATATTTTCCGCTTGGTTTCAAGTCGGCGATAAAAGGAACTTTTAAGCGAATCCGATCAAAGTCATCTAACCCAAGTGGAATATCTACGGAGTGAGCCATTGCTAATAAATGAAGGACTGCATTCGTTGATCCACCAAGAGCCATCACGATAGTAATCGCATTTTCAAACGCTTCCTTCGTCATAATATCTCGAGGGCGGATATCTTTTTTCAATAATTCGATTACTGCTTGTCCAGCCTTATGACAATCGTCTAGTTTTACTCCTGCAACAGCTGGATTTGATGAACTACTTGGTAGACTCATACCCAGTGCTTCAATCGCGGAAGCCATCGTATTTGCTGTATACATCCCCCCACAGGAGCCTGCACCTGGACAGGCATGACATTCAATCTTTTTTAATTGTTCTTCATCAATTTTATCCTTATTATATTCTCCTACCGCTTCAAAGGCAGAGACAATATCAATATCTTTTCCGTCTAACTTCCCAGGTGCAATCGTTCCTCCGTATACAAATACAGATGGAATATTCAAGCGCCCAATCGCGATCATACAACCAGGCATATTTTTATCACAGCCTCCAATGGCCACAACTCCATCCAATCGTTCGGCACCTACAACGGTTTCGATCGAATCAGCAATCACCTCGCGACTTGGTAAAGAATATTGCATCCCAATATGCCCCATTGAAATAGCATCCGATACCGTAATCGTATTAAAAATGAGCGGAGCACCGCCCCCATCCTTCGCGCCTTTTTTTGCCTCAATCGCTAACTTATCAATATGTACATTACAAGGGGTAACCTCACTCCACGTACTGGCAATCCCAATCATTGGCTTCTGGAAATCTTCATCTGAAAAACCAACAGCTCGTAACATCGCACGATTTGGTGTACGGTTTTTCCCCTCACTAATGACTGAACTATGTATTCTCAAGTCCTTCTCTGAATTTGACAAATCACCGTCTCCTTTTTATTTGATCATACAATTAATTAGTGCAGTAAAAATTTAGTCATTTTTCAAAAGAAAACCAATTTCTAACAGACTTCATCTATTATTCCAACATTAAACGATTAATAAACAAAAATGTATGGAACTGCTTGCGTCCGCCAATGCAAAAAACAGCGCCTGACTTCCATTGCTCTATAGCATTGGAGGTCAGGCACCTTCTATGAAATGATTTCAAAAACAGTCCCTTGGTTATAATCAGTCACATTCGAAGAACCATGAACCCCTAAATATAATCTAGATTGGTCTAGATTCGTTCCTAAACTAACATAATAAGCAGATTGGGATCCAAAATCATAATCGGTTTCAATCACACGATAATCGTTTTGTTTACCATCCTGCCTTACCCTTGTATATGCTAAAACCCCTCTAGCGGGAGTTTGAGATTCATTTCCACGAGCAAAATCGGTAAACACAACACTTCCCGTTAAAGCAGGGATTCCGCTCCCCATATAGGCTTGAACGCCAGTAAGTGCAATTCCTTCAAACTTATCAGACCTTTGATCACTATGATAATAACTCGTTAAAGGGCGAAGTCGGAGTACTGAAGTATTTAGGGCTTCAGTGTAATAGGCAATCTTCTTCTCATCTAAATTCGAATTTGTCGAGCATTCCCTTATAACCGAAGTAGGAAAATCTCCTTCCCACCCGCGCCAGCCTAAATTAATAAACCCCTCTTGGTCGAGCACAGCATTCATGCGTGAAGCTTGAATTAACTGAGTCACCGGAATGGGTTTATATTGAACAAATGAAAAAATCGATTCGACTAACTCCTGTCCAACATTTGCCACATATTTAATAAACTGACTATAGTATCTTTGATAGGAAATCCCAATTATATTACGTACCCCTTTAGCGATTACTGTAAGTGTTTCCTGTATGGGTACTGGAAGTTCATCAAAACGCGTGACTACGGGCGGGATAGAACTAGATTGATTTTTCCCTACATCAATTTCAATGATTTTACCCGCAATTTCCATGTCATCCTGACTTAAATTAAATGGATCATAACCTGAACCCCCATCTCCAGTTGTTAGAACAAGTTTGCCAGTTTCAGGTGAAAAATTTAAGCTATTCACACCATTATGATTCATAAATGGTCTTCTTACGTTCAATAATGTCCGACGTTTTTGAGGTTGACCATTATTCTGTAAAATCCACTCTTCTACTGTATCAATATGATCGTACTCCGTTTCCCGGTTAGTCCACTTTAAGTTTAACGTGTTGGGATCACACGGGTCAGGAGTAAAAGATTGGGTGATAGCGCCTGGACCTTGTGTACCTGCTACAGAATAATGCAGATAAAATAAACCATTATAATAAAATTGTGGATGAAACGCTAGTCCTAGCAATCCCCGCTCATCATAGCCACCCCGAAGCACCTAGTTTTATAATCAAAGAGCGAATATCTAAAAAAGTCCTAACCTCTCCGTTTCCGATGTAAAAAATTTCTCCTACTTGAGTTGCGATAAATAATCTTTCGACTCGAGTCACCTGGAAGTATCGTTGTTTTCAAAACAGTCGGTAAATTAATTCGATTGACAATCGGACGTAAACGAACCTTAGCTTTTATCAACGAATCTCACACTCCTTTTAATTATTTTCTTAAAAAGAATATGATTAGAAGGGCTCCAATAGTACAAGGACTGAGGAATATTCGCAAGGATAGCACATCTTGTCAAATGACTCCTTCCCGATAGTTAGAAAAAGGCAGTTTAACTTGAACATTTCTAGCATAATCTTCTTTCTCACTGCATTTACCTATAATGGAGGTGTCAAATGCGTTTATTTTTCAGAAAAGATACTACTATTTCAGGAGAAGGGTTAACTACAACGATTGACAGTTATTCTAGGACCAACAAGCTTGTTGGTGGTGCCCTATTAGGCTCATTAGCTGTTATTTTTCAGTCTGCGGGGATTTTCACAGGTCTAGGATTTATATTAAGCATGATGAGCACAGGTCCACTTGTGCTTGCTAGCCTGTTATCCCTTCGAATCGGTGTGATGACCTATATCATAACCGTATGTCTTTTGACCATATTCCAGCCAAGTGAGGTATTGGTATTCCTCTTTACAACAGGTTTACTAGGACTCAGTTTAGGCATTGGTCTTAAATATTTTAAAAGAAGCCTATTTGTCATTCTCTTTGCAGCATTCTGTTTGACTCTTGGGATCAGCCTATTATTATATGGTCTTCATTTTCCTATACTAGGACCATCTATCACATCTGATTTTAATAGTATGGTTATTTTAGGAACATTTGCATTTTCCCTTTTGTATAGCTGGATTTGGCAGAAATTAAGTATCATTGCATTGAAACTTTTAAGTAAAACTTTATTTCGACGATGAACTTATTATAAATTTCACTTTGTTGAAAGGAGTTTTGAAAAAGATTCTTGTCTCGTTTCAGCCTTATAAAAAGACAGGTATCAACCGATAATACGGCTGTTACCTGTCTTTTTTTAACCTTTGAACAATTCCCAATCAATAACACAAATTATTTATTTCTATTATTCACTTTTTCCTTTTTATGCTTTTTATCTTTCACATCAATTTGCACTAATACAGGATCATGGTCACTTGCTCTTCCAGCCATATCTGTGAAATCCGCATTAATATGAAGGATATCTGTTTTTGTAGTGTCTGCTAAGTGATTCGATACTAAAATATGATCAAGTACTTGTGAATTTCCTTGGAAAAGGTATGTGTAACGATCGGCCTTATCCACTGTGTTAATCATATTGGTCAGATGCTCACCTTCATGAATTTTCAGCGTCTCAGAGAATTGAAAATCGTTAAAGTCTCCTACTGATACGATATTTGCACCAGGATTTTCAGATACAACTTCTTCGATGAAGTCGTTTACTACATTGGCAATTTTATGACGTTGCACCTCACTACCATAGACAGGTGGTTGAGTAGAACCAAACAATGGTGTATCACCTGATTTCGAATTCCAATGATTCACAATGACGACAACATCTTCCCCACGGAAGTTAAACTGTGCGGCAAGAGGCTTACGGCTATTTTTGAATGCTTCATTAGTCGGATCAATTCGGCCTGGATTAAGCGTCAGTTTTCCTTTTTCATAGCCTACAGCTGTCGTAGCATCTCCATGTGGCATCCCTTTTGTTAATTTAACGCGATCTGGATTGTAAAGGAATCCAACACGGATATTCGCATTTGGTGCTCCACCGTCTGCATTATTGATAGGGTCAATATTCACATACTCATATTTGACTCCACCTGCTTTTTCAATTTCAGCAATTAATCTTTCATAGCTTTCATTTGCTGCAGAGTCACCAGCCTTCGCACCGTTATTATCTTGAACTTCTGTTACGCCAATGATATCAGGATTTTCCATATCTTTCGCAAAAGCTCTTGCTAGTTTTTGTGCTTTATCATCAGATGTTTCACTTCTGTTATTAGAGAAGTTTTCCAAGTTATATGAAGCAATCGTTAATTTTTGCTTATCGAATTCAATTGTTGTTTGCTCAGGCTTTGCATTTCCTTTTACATGCTTTTCCTTCATTGTTTCATAGTCTGCATAAATTTTATAGTTTTGGAAACCGTAGTTCACCACTCCCGTAATCGGGCCATTGAATGAATCTCCTGTTGCTACTTCAAACTCTCTTGCATCACGATTATCAAAAAGTTTAAATTGGATTCGATCCGCGTTAGCATCATCTTCTGTTAATAAAACACCACCATGAATCGTATCTGTTACTCGATCCTCCAACACTGTAATCAAATCACCGTGTTCCTGTGGAGCTACTGCCTTTACATTTCCTACCTGTACAAGCATTCCTTCAATACTTTCCCAGAAATCAATCGCATCTTCTTCTGGATCAAATTCTGTAAAACCATCGTTATCAATCACTTCTTTTGGAAGATTGTCATCGATTACAACCGGCTCTGGTAGTGGTTGATCTGAAGCTTTTACCTTAACGTTTCCACCTTGATCATCACGTGCATTGATTTGTGTGACAGGTAAGTCTGTAGCTGTTTTTGTATCATAGTAGCCATCAATATGAAATTCATTTACTGTTCCATCTACTGAAACAAGGTCTCCTATTTCAACGTTTGCATCCCGATTTCCTGTATAAACAACGATTCCTTCTGATGTCGTAGGATCGTTATCCTTTGATTCATCAGGTGTTTGCATATGGAAGTAGTTTCCACTTCCAATTTTATATTCATACGTAACGATTCCTTCAATATCAGCCACTTTTTCATTTACCATTGGACTTTGGTGTCCAGCACCTTGTAAATGATGAATTTGCAGCCCTTGTTCTGGATCATCAGGGTTTTCAAAAGCCGAGCCATGGATTCCTAGGTTTGAAGAATCATCTTTAGACAATGCCGTCCATTCAACTGATGGTTCAAAAGCATCATCGATAATTTTATCACCAGTTAAGACATTGCTATTTCTTACTAATGTAACATCTGCTATATTGTTGACTCTTGCTCCAGCTTGTCCAATTGAATCAATGATAGCTCCATCTTTCTTTAGGGCAATCGCATCGTCCCCGTTAAAATTAATTACCGTAGTATTTGCTAAATCTCCCTTACTTTTGATGTCTGCGTTTGCATCTTTATGGTATAAAACATATGTCTCACCATTTTTTATCGTACCTGATAGTTTCAAAGTTTGGGAGGCTGATGGTGCTCCATTTGAATAGAGCTCAAGAGAATAGTTCGCCAAATTAATATCGGCACCTGTTCCATTGTATAACTCAATTGCTTTATTAAAACTACTTCCCTCGATATATTCAGAGATGAGTACATCTGAAGTATGTGTAGCTGCTTGTACCGGTGTATAAAGCGTTGGAACAATAATGCTGACGGCCAAACCTACAGACAATAATGTGTTCATTGACTTCTTCCATTTTCGTTTGCTCATTCCCATTTCTCCTCTTTTCTATTACTTTTTTATTATGAAAGCTTCATATTCCTGTCTAATTTATCATTCTTTACTATCAAAAAAGGAAAATCCATAAACTCTTAACGAATACTCAAAACTATTTATCAATTCTTTTACAATTGACAGGGAGCCAGGCACGTTCCATTCTGGATCGCGCCTGGCTCCCTTCGTTAGTTAACATTAATTCTATTTAACGCAGGAACCAAAAGATCCCTCTCATGACCTTGAATATACTGCGTCAGGGCATCTAGTTCAGTAGTTCCCTCTTCGATTATCGTCCCTCCCTGAAAAACACTAAACCCATCTCCGCCTCCAGCTAAAAATTCATTCATCACTACTGTAAATATTCTATTATCATCCATTGGATTACCATTTTCGTCCAATAACTCTATAATCCGATTCCCAATTGGTGCTTGATTATTCCGTGTATACTGAAAACCTGAAATTTGTAGAATACGTGGTTCACTTCCCATCCATTGTTCTTCTAAGACTGCTTTTATTTTTTCACCTGTCATATTCATTTTTACTAGATGATAGTCAAAAGGAAATACAGTATACACTTCTCCCCAAGTGATATCACCTTTATTAAGATTCGCTCGAATTCCTCCTGGATACACAAAAGCAATATCTGTTTCCATTTCGTGACGGAGTGAATCGGCTATTACATTTCCGAGCTTGGATTCTCCACTTTCAATTTGCTTTCTCGACAACTTCCCGCTACTACGACCTATTACGTTTTGAATGTAAGGATCAACGGGCTTTCGGTAAGAATCGATCATTTCTTTTATTTCAGGATCCGGTTGTATTCCTTTATGATAGGTTCTGATAATAGTAGCTTTTTTATCTATAATATCACCTGTCTCAGAATCAATCTTAATATCAACAGCTGAAAAGGCTGTTCCATTTGAATACGATTGTAGTATCAGTTTCCCATCAATCAACGTATTTGCATACTGATGACTATGAGCGCCGTAAATGATGTCAATTTCATCATCTACCCTTAAAGCAAAATCAGCGACATCCCCTGAAGGATCGGAACCATCTTTATTCGTTGATAACGAATTATGCGCAAGGACAACAATCGCTTTTACCCCTTCTGCTTTCAATTCTTCCGCAGCCTTATTGATCGCAGTAACTTCATCGGTAAACTCCAGACCCTCTATTCCATCAGGAAGAACAAATTGGGTCGTTTCAGTTGTCACAACACCAATAAATCCAATTGGAATTCCATTCACCATTTTAATGACATAGGGTGGAAGAATTGATTTTCCCGTTTCTTTGTCAATCACATTCGCAACGGTATGGGGAAAATCTGCTCCTGCAAAATAGCCTGTTTTTTCATGAATCCCACCAAACAATAGTCGGTTTAGCTCTTCATACCCTTCATCAAACCCATGATTTCCAATAGTGCCAACATCAAATCCTACCTTATTCAAAAAATCAATGGTTGGTTCATCCTGGTGAAGAGCGGAAATCGGCGCACTGGCTCCTACCGAATCCCCTACATGGAGAAGCAGTGTATTTTCATTTTCTTGTTTATATTTTTTCAAATAAGCTGCTAGGTATTCTCCTCCCCCGACATCCTTCCCCTCAACAGTTCGATAAACTTCCAACTGTCCATGAAAATCATTAATCCCTAAAAGCTGAACCGAAATATAAGGATCTTCCGCATTGACATGCTTTAGTCTTGTATCACAAGCAGAAATACTAATTAGGGACAAAGCTAGTAATATGAACAGGAACATTTTCCGCTTAAGCATCACTTTGATTCCCTCCCTGTTTTAAATAAACAATAACTTTGGAGTATTAACTTTGAATTTGGGAGAGGTTATATTTTTGTAAAAATAGAAATTTTGTAATAAACAGCCCCCCATAAAAAGTGCCAGGCTGTTGTTTGTTTTTACTTAAGCTGTACTATAAAATATTAACTAGCGTATAATTTGTTATTCTTATATAATATTGGGGTTTAGTAAAATATATTGATGAATGGAGACAATCGTTAAATTGATATTAGTAATAGATAACTACGACTCATTTACATTCAACTTAGTTCAATACATTCAGGAAATCGGTGAGGAAGTGGAAGTTCTTCGAAATGATGAAGTCTCATTGCAAGACATCCGGGAAAAAAAACCGGATTATATTCTTCTGTCTCCAGGTCCGGGAAATCCTGACACCGCAGGAATTTGCTTAGATGTTGTGAAAGCGTTTTATCAAGAAATCCCTATTTTAGGAGTCTGTCTTGGACAGCAGATCATTGCTCAAGCTTTCGGAGGATTAGTCAGAAAAGCAACACAACCGATGCATGGAAAAACTTCTTTTATTAACCATGATCAAAAGCAAATATTCAAGGATATCCCCTCACCTTTTCAGGTCACAAGATATCATTCCTTAGTGGTTGATGAATCGACTTTTCCTGATTGTTTAGAGATTAGTGCAAAAAGTGATGATGGAGAAATCATGGCCATCCGCCATAAGAACTACAAAATGGAAGCTGTTCAATTTCACCCTGAAGCAATCTTGACGGAAAATGGTCTCAAAATGGTACGGAATTTCTTTCAAAACTAGACTCTGTTAAAAAATTATTGAAGACGCATAGCAAAAAACTAAAATGATACAAAGGAACTTAATCTAATGATGGAAAATAAATCTGTAAAACAAAAAGAACCACTATTGTCATTTGAATTTAGCTCATCAACTGGTGAAATCAAACCACTCACCTTTCGTCATCCGCATAAAGTGATCATTGCTCATAGTATCGAAGAGGTTTTACCGTGCTTTCAACTCATACAGGAAGCCGTTTCTAAAGGGTTTTATGCAGCCGGATTTTTATCCTATGAAAGCGCCCCTGCATTTGATCCTGCCTTCAAAGTGAATGACGGTCACTCCATGCCACTATTATGGTTTGGAATTTTTTCAGAACCGCAACCCGAAGTGTTAAACAGTACGGGTGACTATCATCTCGCTGAATGGAATTCGTCTGTTAGTATTGCCGAATATCAAGCATCGATTATGGCGATCAAGCAGGCTATTGAAAATGGTGATACCTATCAGGCTAACTATACGATTCGGTTACACTCACAGTTCCAAGGTGATGATCTTTCACTATTTACGAAACTGAAAAGAGCTCAAAGCTCGAATTACTGTGCCTATATTCATACTGGAGAACACAGCATAATTTCGGCTTCACCAGAACTCTTTTTCCATTTAAAAGAAAATCAAATTACAACACGTCCGATGAAAGGAACCGTTGCGAGAGGAAAAACCTTTGACGAGGATCAAGAAAAAGCAAACTGGCTTTATGAATCAGAAAAAAATCGTGCTGAAAATGTCATGATTGTCGATTTGCTCCGTAATGATGTAGGAGTCATCGCAGAAACTGGCACAGTGCGTGTTCCTAAGTTATTTGAAATTGAACATTACCCAACCGTTCATCAAATGACTTCGACAATCACAGCTAACCTGAAAAAAAACACCGAATTAATAGACATTTTTAAAGCACTATTCCCTTGTGGCTCCATTACAGGTGCACCAAAAATCAGCACGATGGATATTATTGCAAACTTGGAAAAGTCTCCGCGTGATGTATATTGCGGGGCGATTGGTTATATCACTCCTGATCATGAAGCCATCTTTAATGTTCCAATTAGAACAGTTATGATTGATCATCAAACAGGTGCCGCTACTTATGGAGTTGGTGGAGGAATTACATGGGATTCGACGTCTGAAGATGAATATGATGAAGTTTTAACAAAAGCTAGCTTACTTACAGCAAACCGTCCCGAATTTCAATTGCTGGAAAGTTTCCTTTTAAATGAAGGAAAATGGTTCTTAAAGGATGAACATACCACACGACTGCAAAATTCCGCTCAATACTTTGGTTTTCAATTTGATGCAGATATATTCGAAAAAACCTTGGATGAATGTGCACAGAACCATTCACATGGAAAGTTAAAAGTTCGACTCCTATTAGATAAAAATGGCGATATGTCGATAGAAGCGCAACCAATAACTGAACCAACAAAACCACTAGTCGTGACACTAGCAGATCAACCTGTGGATAAAGACAATCCCTTTTTATACCACAAAACAACCAATAGAGACATGTACACCCAATTTCAAATGAAGTTTACCGATGTATACGATGTACTTCTTTGGAATGAAGCTCGTGAAATCACCGAATTTACAAATGGGAACATCGTTTTGGAAATGGATGGTCAATATTGGACACCACCAATCGAAAGTGGCTTATTAGCAGGCACCTTTCGAGAAAAGTTACTAACAACAGGAAAAATTCATGAAAAAGTTTTAACGATTGATGATCTGAAAACAAGCCATAAAATCTGGTTTATTAATAGTGTCCGTCAATGGCTAGAGGTTCAATTAGATTAGATACTTGATTAGGTACCAGGCACCTACCATTTTTTCCATTTCAACAACTTTATTATTCTAATTAAAATAACAAAGTGCAAATTATTGACAAAAACAGAACATTAGATGATAATTAGTATATAATTAGAATTATTATTATTAAGTAATTTGTATTTTATATGATCAACTAAAGAGAAGAACCTCACAAGTTGTTCACAATCATCGATGTCAATTGACATATTTGAATATTATAATGGAACTATATGCATAACAATACTAGATTCTTAAAAAATAAGGAGGACGACCGTTTATGAAATTAGATCCAGAAATCAAATCCCAATTAGAACAATATCTACAACTAATGGAAGGCGAAGTACATATCAAATTAAGCGTAGGAACTGACCAAGTTTCACAGGATATGACTGGTTTATTAGAAGAAATTGCAGCCATGTCATCCAATATTAAGGTAGAAAAAGCTGAATTAAATCGTACGCCTAGTTTTAGCATCAATCGCCCTGGTGAAGACACTGGAATTGTTTTTGCCGGCATTCCCCTTGGTCATGAATTCACTTCACTTGTACTTGCTTTATTACAAGTTAGTGGCAGAGCACCAAAAATTGACCAAAAAGTCGTTGATCAAATTAAAAACATTAAAGGTGACTATCGCTTTGAAACCTACGCCAGCTTAAGTTGTCATAACTGTCCGGATGTTGTTCAAGCTTTAAACGTCATGAGTCTGTTGAACCCGAACATTACCCATACGATGATTGACGGAGCCGTTTATAAAGAAGAAGTTGATGCGAAACAGATTATGGCGGTACCAACTGTTCATTTAAATGGACAATCCTTTGGCAGTGGTCGGATGACCATCGAAGAAATTCTAGTCAAACTTGGCAGCGGACCAGATGCTTCTGAATTTGATAATAAAGAACCTTTTGATGTCCTTATTGTTGGTGGTGGCCCTGCAGGTGCAAGTGCTGCAATCTATTCCGCTCGTAAAGGAATTCGCACTGGAATTGTTGCTGACCGTTTTGGTGGTCAAGTATTGGACACAGTTGGTATTGAAAACTTAATTACAGTGGATTATACAGAAGGTCCTAAGCTTGCGGCAACACTTGAAGAACATGTGAAACAGTATGATGTCGATATTATGAATTTACAGCGTGCAAAAGGAATTAAAAAGAAAGATCTTATTGAAGTCGAATTAGAAAACGGTGCTGTTCTCAAAAGCAAGTCCGTGATCCTTTCAACGGGTGCTCGCTGGCGCAATGCAAATGTACCTGGAGAACAAGAATATAGAAATAAAGGCGTTGCTTATTGCGCTCACTGTGACGGTCCATTATTTGCTGGTAAACATGTGGGAGTCATTGGTGGCGGAAACTCAGGTGTTGAAGCAGCGATTGATTTAGCAGGAATTGTGAATCAAGTGACTCTTTTCGTTCGTTCGACAATGAAAGCAGACCCAGTCCTACAAGAACGGGTTAAAACGATTCCAAATGTAAACATTATTGAGAATGCCCAAATTACTGAAATTACTGGAACAGACAAAGTAAACGGTATTTCCTATGAAGATGGTCAATCTGGTGAAAAACATCATGTTGAACTACAAGGTGTATTTGTACAAATCGGTACAATTTCAAATACAGAATGGCTAGCTGGTACGCTTGAACTGAATAAACAAGGTGAAATTATAGTCGACAATAGCGGTGCTACAAGTATTCCAGGAGTCTTTGCTGCTGGAGACTGTACGAATAGTAAATATAAGCAGATTATTATTTCGATGGGAACCGGTGCGACCGCCGCACTTGGTGCATTTGATTACCTTATTCGAAATTAATGAACATCAAAAAAGTGCAAAAAAAGCACCAGGCACCATCCATTTTCTGGATGGTGCCTGGTGCTTTACATTGTTTTTTATTCTTCATAATACTCAAATCTCGTATTGCTTACTCCACAACCTTCACAAATATAAAGCTGAAGAACATAATCCTCCTCAAAAACCTCTTCCTCAATATAAATATTTGTTGATTGACAACCATTACAATTTTTACTCATAACTAGACATCCTCTCCTTCCATTCATTCAGGTGGTTCTACTTATTATTCCAACAATAAGCAAAAAATAAACCAAAAAGAAAAAAGTGCGAAAAAAAGTGCCAGGCACCATCCAAAAATTGGATGATGTCCTTTTTCAATAACCCTATTACACGAAAATAGAACCATATCTTTTTACCCACAAATTGGGTGAAATTACTTGTATACTTAAATTTTTTCTCGATTTATACTTAAATTGTATCAATAAAGACATATGTACGGAGGTTCTATTTTGAAAAAACTTATTTTACCCTTAGCATTAACTGCTTCATTACTTATACCAAGTGTAGCATTTGGAGCTGGAACTTATAAAGTTGTTAGTGGAGATACTGTGTGGAAAGTCGCTGTGAAAAATCAAGTCGGGATTACTGAACTCATTAGTGCAAATCCACAAGTAAAAAATATCAATATGATTTACCCAGGTCAATCATTAAACATTCCAAGTAATAACTATCAATCTATTGAACAACAAGTAGTAAACCTTGTAAATACTGAACGTGCAAAAGCTGGTCTCAAGCCATTAATATCCGATTGGGAATTAGCTCGTGTAGCACGATTCAAATCAGAAGATATGAGAGACAATCGATACTTTGCCCATAATAGCCCGATATATGGTACACCATTCCAAATGATGAAATCATTCGGGATCAACTACAGAGCTGCAGGTGAAAACATCGCAGCAGGTCAAACAACAGCAGAATCTGTTATGCAGGCATGGATGAACTCTCCAGGTCACAAAAAGAACATTTTAGATCCAAACTTTACACACATCGGAGTAGGATATGCAAAAGGCGGCTCATACGGTCATTATTGGACACAGCAATTTATGAGCAAGTAATCAATAATAGTTAACTACATTTATAGACTTTGAGAATTTTGATATTTGTTCGATATTCCAGAGTCTCAATAAAGAGACAAGGCCCAAAACATTAGGGCCTTGTCTCTTTTCAAATACTTAGTTTAGTAGAAAAAATACATAGAAATTATAGCGAACAAGATTTATTTACCGTTTAGATCCCATAAGTTGAGATTCAAACATATCGATAATTTCTAGGAATCTTTCAGCTTCTCTAAATGTATGGTCTGCCAAAAGCGGATGAATATTACTCTTAATCCGACATGCCTCAATTAATTCTCTCGCTGTTTTCTTAAAATCTCTTAATGAAACAACTGAAACTCTGTTTTGATCCAGAAATTGATCCAGCATTGGAACTGTTTCAGATTGTGGACGCATTGAATCTAAATCAATCGCTTGAAACACCAATTGATCAAAATCATGACTAAATTCTTCGCTTGATCCACTAGCTTTCTTTCAGAAGGATCTAAAAGATGTCCGATAAACTTTGCATGATCAGCCATAATTCTTAGGAAGAATAAATTTTCTTGAATGATGGTATCAGGTTCAGGGGCAAGTTTTCCTGCATTTAGATCTTTTAACCGGTTGGCAAAATAAGCTGCTTCTCGGCAATATCGAAAAATTATTTTAATAATGTTATAATAAAAGCAATAATTCCATATTTACATAAATTTTACAAATATAACATATTAATTTTATATAATTTTAATATATAATTATAATATATAATATTAATCGACATAAACAGACAATTTCGATAGATTGTTCGTGTTTTTAATTCTTAAAACTTCTAAATGATTGAATAGGAGATGAAAAATAGATGAATACATCAAGAAGTGAAATTGTACCGGATGATCCTTCTTCCCCATTAATTAATCCTTCTTTTTATTATAATCGTGAATTAAGTTGGTTAGATTTTAACAAAAGAGTATTGGAAGAATCGGTTGATGATCGAAATCCATTGCTTGAAAAATGCAAATTCTCTGCGATTTACGCATCCAATTTAGATGAATTTTTTATGGTACGTGTTTCCAGATTGTTTGATCACGTTGCAGCTGGCTTCACTATACCTGATAATAAATCAGGTATGACCCCCTCCGAACAATTACTGGCGATATCTGAAAAAACACATCAACTTATGAAGACACATGATAATATTTTTTTAGAGCACTTAACCCCACTTTTGGAAAAAGAAGGGGTTAAACTCATACGAATGGTTGAACTTACAGATGAAGAGGATCTTATCGTATTTAAAAGAATATTTCGATGAATATATATTTCCAACTCTAACTCCATTAGCGATCGATGCTTATCGACCATTCCCGATGCTATCAAATAAATCCCTTAATTTATTTGTTGTGCTTGGGGACCATGAAAATGCTAGTAATATCAGTTCGATCAGAACAAAATTAGCGATCGTTGGAGTTCCAAGTGTCCTGAAACGTTATATTGAACTACCAACGAAAACGTCGCAAAGACGATTTGTATTAATCGAAGATGTCATTTCCTTTTTTATTAAATCCTTATTTAATGGCTTTAATGTTGAGTCCGTGACTGCGTTTCGAATTACCCGTAATTCCGATTTAACCGTCGATGAAGAGGATACGGAAGATATTTTACTCGAAATGGAAGAAGTGTTGAAAGCACGCAAACGGGGTGCAACGGTCCGTTTAGAAATACAAACTACAAGTTACAACCAAAGAATCGTGGATTATTTAGTTAAGGAACTTGAAATGATGGATAAAGAAGTCTATTTTATTCAAGCTCCACTAGACTTAACCTTTTTATTTTCTTTTTATAAAGCGCTAACAGAAACACATCATCATTTAATGTATGAACCATATACACCACAAATACCAAAAGAACTGATTGGACAAACATAATATCTTTGAAGCTGCACTGGAACAAGATTTATTTTTCCATCATCCATATGATTCATTCCAGCCGATTGTTGATTTTATATCACAAGCAGCAGATGATCCAGATGTGATTGCAATTAAACAAACCCTTTATCGTGTAAGTGGGGATTCCCCTATTATGAAAGCGTTAGAACGTGCTGCTGAAAACGGAAAAGAAGTCACCGTACTTGTTGAATTAAAAGCACGATTTGATGAACAAAACAATGTTGAGTGGGCAAAAGAGTTAGAAAATGCCGGCTGTCATGTGATTTACGGCATGAACCATTTAAAAACACATAGTAAAATTGCCCTCGTAGTTCGACAAAAGAAAGATCTTATTGAACGTTTCGTCCATTTAGGGACAGGTAATTATAATGATTCAACCGCGAAAACGTATACGTGATATGGGATTGATTACATCCGATGAAAAATTTGGAATCGATGCGACCAACTATTTTAATTATTTAAGTGGTCATATGATGAAACCCGAATATCATCATATCATCGTTTCTCCTTCTGATATTCGCGACGAATATATGGAATTAGTCGACAAGGAAATCGCATATCATCAAGAGTATGGTGATGGTTATATGATTGCAAAAATGAATTCACTTACAGATAAAAAGCTCATTATGAAATTTTACGAAGCATCGATGGCAGGATGTCAAAATCGATTTAATTATACGAGGAATTTGTTGTCTAAAACCTGGTATTGAAGGATTTAGTGAAAATATTAAAGTTCGTAGCATCGTTGGACGATTTCTAGAGCATACAAGAATTTATTATTTTCATCATCATGGTGCAACAAAAAGTATATTTATCTTCAGCCGATTTGATGACACGCAACATGGATCGAAGGATAGAAATCCTCTTCCCAATCTTTTCAGACCCAATTAAGAAAAAGAGATCATACAATGTCTCGATACCATCCTGAATGATAATGTAAAGGCACGTGAACTCAACTATAATGGACTCTATCATTATGTAAAAAGGCAACAAAATGAAGTGGAAATCAACAGTCAATATATCTTTTGTGAACAAGCTTATCAACAATCAGAAAGTGTTGATAAGAAAAAGACTGAAAAAACTTCGTCCATTAAAAAGTTACTATTAAAAATATTTAAAAGATAGCATCAATCATATCCTTCACTAAAATGACCAAACCCACATACAGGAGTATGTGGGTATTTTATGATTCAAAAAGGATTACAAGGATTGTTAAACGTCAGAGCAATCCCCTATTACACTTAATTAAGAAGCTTCTTAACTTTTTCAGGATCAAAGCCGAGAACCCATTGATCATTTACTTTTATCATACCCATTTGTCCAGTTTCTTCAAGTAGTTTCTGAGCTGCATCAACATCTTCCTGTACTTTTACTTCTTTGTAAGGTAATCCTTGAGCCTCAAGGAATTCTTTCATCATTGCTCAGTTACTTCAAGTACGGGTTGAATAGACGATAATATCATTGTTCATACTTAATGCCTCCTAGTTTATAGATGTTTTTTTATACGCTGTCATCCATTCGTAAAGAATATCTGACAACAATTATATGTTGTGCATTTTTTCGATTACTATTCGTTGCAACCAATCATTTTTTCGATAGTACAGTAAACATGAATAAATTCAATTAAGCTGGAAATAGCCTAATCATTTGAAACTGGTGCAAAGTGGTATTTTTTTGATTCCTTCCTAATCTTGAATCCATTTTATATTTGTGTATAATAGTATTAATTGTATTTTTAAAAATGTTTTCTAGGGTTCCGCAATTTTTGATTGGTCTGGACCGAGAAGAAAGCTCACAGTAAAAAACTGTGTCACGGAGGGATAAAAGCCCGGGAGGAACTGAATTTCAGTTTTCTCTCTGGGCTTTTTTTGTTTTGAATGTATGAATTTGGAGGTGTTTTTTAATGAATCGGAACTGGGTTAAAGTATTGATTGCTGCTTTTTTAGAAGTCATCTGGGTGATTGGCTTAGCCCACTCCTATGACTTTTGGACTTGGACTGTAACGATTATTACTCTTATTGTTAGTAATTACTTAATGATTACAGCAGGACAAGTCCTTCCTGCTGGTACAGTCTATGCTGTTTTTGTTGGATTGGGAACAGCAGGTACAGTAGTCGCAGAAATTCTTTTCTTTGACGAGCCATTTAAGTGGGCAAAAATACTATTCATTTTACTCTTGCTAGTAGGTGTTATGGGCTTGAAATTAGTCACTGACAAAAGCGAGGAAGGAGTTGATTCCTAATGGCTTGGGTTTCTTTAATCATAGCAGGTTTATTTGAAGCATTTGGTGTTGCGATGATGAATCAATTGCATGTTAAGCGAAATTGGCAAACGATTGTCCTACTAGTATTAGGATTTGGGTCAAGTTTTTTACTGCTAGGTTATTCATTACGATTTATTACCGATGGGAACCGCTTATGCGATTTGGACAGGAATTGGCGTCATTGGCGGGACATTCATTGGAATGATTTTTTATGGAGAATCAAAAGATTGGAAGAGACTTACTTTTATTGCGATGGTTTTATGTGCGGCAGTTGGACTAAAGCTTATTTCTTAAGGCTCTTTTCTCAAACATTGTTGCTTTTAGTGAAATAAAATATTGTATAAAATGAAAAAAGATAATCATAGGGTACAGATTATCTTTTTTCATTAGGATTTCACGTCTCTTTAGAACCGTTTCCTACAAAAACATTTTTTCTAGTGCTAGTGGCTCGATATATTCTCCATCTTTATATGCACGCATATTTCCACCGGAGATTTCATCAATCAGTGCGATGTGCTTGTCTGTACCGACTCTTCCAAATTCAAATTTGATGTCGTATAATTCAATGCCTTTTTTAGCCAATTCTTCTTTCACGACATTTCCGATTTGTTGAGTGAGTGACTTTAATGTTTTATATTCTTCTTTTGTCAAAATACCAAGCATATCTAACGCATCCTCACTAATCGGCGGATCTTCGCGGTCATCGTCTTTAATCGTAACCTCTACGAAAGCATCGAGTGACTGCCCTTCTTCTGCGTATAAACCATATCTCCGTAAAAAACTCCCAACGGCTTTATATCGGCAAATCACTTCAAGACCTTTTCCGAATACTTCTGCAGGCTTAACCGTCATCGTCTGTTCTTCAATATTGGCATCAATATAATGAGTTGGGATGCCTTTTTCATTTAATTTTTCAAAAAAGAACTTTGTTAAGCGTAATCCAGCGCGACCTGCACCTTCAATTGTCAAACCTACTGTGTTGGCACCAGGATCAAAAACACCATCCACACCAGTCACATCATCTTTAAATTTCAATAAATAACTTCCATCTTCAAGTGCATAAACATCTTTCGTTTTTCCAGTGTATTTAAGTTCCATTATGTAATTCTCCTTAAATAAATTAGCAAATCGCTATCATTTATTATATCCTATAAACGATTTTGAACAAATAGGGTATTGTTAGGATTCTTCAAAACCTCCATCATTTCATACATTTCATAATTTATAAATTCACGTCTCATTTTACAAAGGGAAACTATTCTTCTATAATAGACTAAAGCTAGAACTTATTGAACAATAGGAGGTTGAGTCTTTTCCATGGACCAAAAAGAATTTGAAATAATAGTCAGTAAAGCAATCGAGAATGCCCCAGAATGGTTACTAACGGACATAGAAAAAATCACCGAAAAAGAAAATCATTTTGTGAGGATTAGTTTTGTTATTTCCCAACTTTACCAACAATACACATCCATGTTAACACATGTGTTTTCTTCCATGTCCAATGATACGGAATGGTATACGATTTCGTATGAACGACTCAATTTTATTGACAATAACCTCGATTTAATTGGATATATTCTACACAAAATCCAAAGTAACAAATAAAAGCACCAAATAAAAGCGCCAGGCACCATCCAATTTATGGAAGATGCCTGGCACTTCACATTAATCGATCATCCTCACCATACATCTCACGTCTTCTTCATTATAATACCACTCTAAACAATAGCCATTAGGATCGATATTTTCTAACGCAATTAATTCCTGAAACGCCTGCGATATACTTTGTGAATCTTTCATGTAATTGGAAATCGTTATGCATTTGTATGTACCTTTTTCAATTACAAATGTATCAAGCTGATCATCCATTTTAAGGTCATCTTCAATTTGTTCCGCTGCTGCTTTATACACAATCTCAAAATTTCCGTTTCCCGGTCGGGATAAACCAAAATATCTTCTTTCTTTTGAAAAAGGAATTTTTGAATGAAGCGTTCTATGTGCCGTTAAAATACCTTCTGGAAATGAGTTTGCCGTAACACAGTAAACCTTAATATCTTTTTCAATGATCATTGTCTCCACAATTCCCCCCACTTTCTTATCCTAATTCCAGTATTTTTTCTTCTCTTACCTTAAGTCAATGACGAATTATAACCTTCTCCGTATAATAAAGGCAAATCTTAGAAGGAGAGTGCATGATGGTTAATGCTGTAAAGGAAATTTCATATCCACGAAAATACGGGATCATTGTAGGTATTGCACTACTGATCATGGCGGTTTCCGCAGGTTTTTCATACGGTTTTGTCTACAGCAGTCTCGTTGTGCCAGGTGATGCAAGCACAACCTTTAACAACATTTTATCAGAAAACGTTCTTTTTAAAACCGGTATTTTCGGATGGCTAATCATTGTCGTTTGTGACCTTGTGGTGGCATGGGGGTTATATGTATACTTTGAACCTCTTCATAAAAGATTAGCATTGCTAAGTGCTTATTTGCGACTCATCTATACAAGTATATTAGGAATAGCCATCATGAATTTAATCTTTGTGCTTATTTTAACCAGTGAATGGGATGTTTTAGCCACTCTTAATCAAGATGGGCTACAGGCTTATGTGATGATTTTCTTAAAAGCATTTGATAACATATGGGCTTTCGGTTTAATTATTTTCGGTGGTCATTAGCAATACGTATTTTATAACTTACTTGGTTCGTTCTCATATAGCCGGCACGATCGTCAGCACACTCATCCTGAAGTTGGACAAATCCCACCTGATCAACGTGCCGGATTCGCTCGAGCACGGGGTCGTCTTCCCCCAGTTCGGTGAGGCGTTCTCCCATGCCGCACTGTGGCTCCCCCTGGCCTACCTGGTTGTCACCCTGCTCTTGATCGACGCGACCGAGTCCCTGGCGACCATCGCGGCGGTGGACAAGATCGACCCCTATCGCCGCCGGTCCGACCCGGACCAGACCTTGCTGGCCATGGGCGTTTCTAACGGCGCATCGAGCCTGCTCGGTGGCTTGACCATCATCCCCGGCATAGTCAAGAGCACGGCGAATATCCTGGGAGGCGGCCGGACCCAGTGGGCCAACTTCTACAACGCCTGCTTCCTGCTGACGTTCGTGCTGCTCGGTAGCTACGTGATCGACATGGTCCCGATGGCGGTCCTGGCCGCCATCCTCGTCTTCATCGGCTACAAGCTGTGTAAGCCCGCGCTTTGGCTCAAGGTCGCACGGGTTGGGACCGAGCAGTTCGTCATCTTCTCCACCACAGTGCTCGTGACCCTGACGACGGACCTGCTCATCGGCATCGGCGCTGGCATCGTCCTGGAGTTGCTACTGAACCTGTGGTACGTGGGCCTCTGGCACACCCTGAGGAACGGCTCGGAATTCGCCAAGCCGAATTTTGCCGTCCGCTTCCTAAGTCTCTTCCGCAATCCGGTGTCGCAACGGGAATTGGATGAGGGCACGTACCACCTGTACTTGGATGGTCCCCTTGTGTGTTTCAACCTGTTCCACGTGATTCGGGAGTTGGGGCAGCTTCCGCACGGTACACAGGCGGTGTATCTCCACTTGAGCTCGCGTGTACCTCTCGTCGATCACACGACAGGTGAGTCCCTCCGTCATTTCCTGGAGGAGTTCAGCGGCCAAGACCAGAGTCCGAGGCTGGTGATCGAGGGATGGGACCACATGCGGCCCCTGTCGATGCACGAGACGAGCACGCGGATCGCCCTGGCCGCCGCCGAGAAGCTGACCTCCACGGATCGAGCCGAGCAGGAGTTGAGGGCCGCTCAAGCAACGGATTGACGGCCGACTGACTCTTCTCTCGGCGGCCGTGAGGTCCCGGCTCGTATGCTCGCGCCATGCTCTCAGGGTAAATACATCGCATGGGGTGCGGACCGGGAACCTCCGGCCGCCGGGCCGCTCCGCTCGAAGGGTGCGTATGGCGATGACATGAAACGCCACACCCCACAGCCACGCGAGGAGTCTTGATTATCAGTAACGAAAGTTCTAACAAGCCTTCGTGTCGCCTCGTGTCGCCTCACGTCGCCTCGTAGTTTCGGGTCGTGCGGGCTGGTCGATTCCGAGATCATCCACCATGCTCCTGTTAACGACGGTCCAAACCTAGGCCAGGGGCGACGGCTGAAAAGTAGGCCACGTGGTCATGGTTATTGTGCCGTGTTGTCTGCGCGTGCGGAGGGCAAGGTGTCGATTCCGGTGTCCTTGAGTCGGTAGCTGGAGCCTTTGAGGGTCAGGACGTCGGCGTGGTGCACGATGCGGTCGATCATCGCTGCGGCGACGACTTGATCACCGAACACGTCGCCCCAACGGGCGAAGGGCAAGTTCGAGGTCAGGATCAGCGAGGCGTGTTCGTAGCGACTGGACACCAGTTGGAAGAACAGGTTCGCAGCGTCTTGCTCGAAGGGGATGTATCCGACTTCGTCGACGACGAGCAATCCGATCCGGCGCAGCTTGGCCAACTCAGCCGGGAGTCGCCCGGCGTTGTGTGCGGCCTTGAGCCGAGCCACCCAGTCCACGGCGGTGGCGAACGCGATGCGGTGCCCGGCCTGGGCGGCCTTGATCGCCAACCCGACGGCGAGGTGGGTCTTGCCAGTGCCGGGCGGGCCGAGCAGCACCACGTTGCGAGCCTTAGCCAGAAACGCACCGGTACCCAGGTGGGCGATCATGTCCCGATTGAGTGCGGGTTGATGATCGAAATTGAAGTCCTCCAACGACTTCCGGGTCGGGAACCCAGCTGATCGGATGCGGGTCGCCGCTCCGGAGGCTTCGCGGGCGGCGACCTCACGTGAGAGCACCGCCGCGAGATACTCTTCGTGGGTCCAGCTGGCGTCACGGGCTTGCTCGGCCAGTCGTGCAGCGGAGTCGCGGATGCGTGGCGCTTTGAGAGCTTGGGCGTAGTGCAGGACGTCTTTGATCGGATCCTCGGCCATGCTCACGCCACCTCACCATCGGAAGTGACTGTGCCAGCGTTGAAGTCGACTCCGAAGGCGCGGTCGTAGTCGGCCAGATCACGCACCAGATGATCACCTGCCGCCGGTGGTGGCCCGACTTGGAACTGTCGACGCAACGCCGCAGCGGTCGCGACGTGGGCGGGGTCGGTGAGGGTTTGTCGCCCGGCCCAGCAGCGGTCATGAACCGCCAGCAGGCGCCCCGCCCGGCTCACCGTCACCTGGGCCAGGGTGGTGGTCACGTCGACGAGTTGGCCGATCGCACCTGGGTCGACGGAGTAATCGTTGCCGGCCACCCGCAGGTGGTAGTCGCGCCCCAGCCGCACCGAGGTCACCGTCTGGGTGACCGGCGGCACCGGTGGCAGGGTCAACATCTGGGCTCGATCGCCATCGAGGAAGTCGACCGGACGCCCATCCAAGACCCGCACCCGACGATCGTTCGCGGTCGGAAGCCATTGCCTTAGTTGATCGTTGAAGTCCTCCGGCGAGGTGAAGCTGCGCCCGGGCAGGAACGAGGTCTCCAGATACCGGTTGGCTCGCTCCACCATCCCCTTGGATTCGGGGTCATAGGGTTTGAGTTGCACCAGCCGCGAACCCAGCGTGCCCATCAGAGCTGTCACCGGATCGGTCAACCGACCGCGGCGTCCGATCCCGGCCTCGTTGTCCCACCACAACTCGTGCGGCACCGCACCGAAACTGCCCGAGAGCAGCTGCCACATTCCGGCCACCAGATCCATGGTCTGACGCGAGGGCAGCATCACCGCGGCGATGAACCGGGAGAACGCGGCCACCATCACCAGCACCGGCAGCATCGCCTCCTGGCCGAATCCGACCGCGATCTTGGGTGCCGGGAACCACAGGTCGCACTGGATCACCCGTCCCGGTGGATGCTCGAGGCGGTCGACCGGATCGGCGGGCAGGTACTCCGGGCGAAGTGCCCGCACCCGCTCCCGGAACCATGAGATCGAACCCGTCCACCCGACCCGCTCGGCGATCACCGTCGCCGGCATCTGCGGATATGTCGACAGCAGCGCCCGGATCCGTGGCTCGACGGAGTTGATCGCCGAGGCCACCGCTTCCCGCTCGTACTTCGGCGGGCCGTCGCTGGCCAACGCACTGGCCACCGTGTCTCGCGCAATGCTCAGTTGCCTTGCAATAGCTCGCTGCGACAAACCTTCGCTGCGGTGAAGATGCCGGATCAAGGCCCAGTCTTCCAAGGAGATCACCCCTCCAATCTGATTGGGTGGCCTACTTTTCAACCGTCGCGACTGGCCGGGTTTTCAACCGTCGTCAACAGCTCCATCACGGTGACCACCAGCACCTATGTCGAGGTGATCGAGGCAGTCGAACGCGACGCGCTGGATTCGACGAGCAGCTTGTTCGGCGCCGAGCCCGGCGCGAGCGGGTCGCACTAATGAGCGACTCACACTGTCGTCAAAACTGTCGTCAAAGGTCGCGTCCCGGTCGGGGTGTAAAAGACTCGGCGGCGGGGGTTCCTTCGTGGTCGTGATGTTAGGCGATGGCGTCGACGGTTTCGGGTTGTTCGGTGGCGGGTCGGGCCGGTGGGCGCAGCGGTGTGGGTGGTTGGAGGAGTTGGCGGCGTAGGTCTTGTAGCAGCCGCAGTCCGGCCGGGGTCATGGTGAATCCGCGCCAGCCGTCAGCCGCTCGGACAGCTCGGCGTCGATGACGCGTGCGCGATAGTCGAACATGACATCAGTCTACTTTTCCGACAACTCATACTCGCCATTTTCGACAGGCCATACTCACCGTTTTCGACAGGCCATACTCACCGTTTTCGACAGACTGGATTCGCCCGTC
>CAWBCW010000005.1:0-369964 GCA_963787345.1 uncultured Bacillaceae bacterium
GCAATAAGTTGATGTTATATTTTATCGATTCTTTGTTTGATAAAAATTGAATAAAAGCAAGGATATCATTTTCCATTTTATTAATTTCTTCAACACTAAAGTAACTACTCTTTCTCGATGATGTAAATTTCTTTTTAATTTTTCTCGACAAAAACTCTAGAAAAAGGGAGGATATTTCTACTTATTTCTTCTTCTTTTTCTCCCTGGGCATTACTAATTGACCATGTACGTAGATACTCTTTTTCTAAAAAATCATGATCTTTTAGAAATTGACTTACTATATCTATTTTCAACTCTTTCTCATTCCTCTCTACAACCATGGATAAATATTTCATGGATTTTAGGATACTTAGAATAATTATTAAGCGATAAACATCTCAGACACTGCATGTGAAAATGATCTTCCGATGGGTCACAAAAGTAAGGCTGAAGTTCTTCCTCCCCTTCTAGTGGAACATCTGAATAATCATGTTCATATTTCATACTTTGAGATGCATTAAAATAATCATCATCATGTTTAACGTACCAAACGTCAGGTCTTAACTTTTCTTTCTTCAATCGCGGAAGAATATGACGCAATGAGGAAAATACATCTGATAAAAACTTCCAGTGATGACCCCTACCCCTCTTTGTTCACCTGGTATTCAAATAACCATCCCTGATCGTTAATTTCAAACCATTTTTCTAAATCAAATTCCTCTCCACCAGAATCCAAATAATAAAAAATGATTTTGGAAAGCTTAGATAAAAATTCTGAAATAGCAACGCTCGCTTCCGTAAAAGCGATATATTCATCTAATGTATTCGCTTCAAACGTTCTTATTTCTTTAGGGCTTGTAGATAATAAAAATGATTTTCGGTACTCGTTGATTTTAAATTTTTCCTCAATGAAACAAGAAATATCTATATATATCTTTTTATAAAAATCATAAACACCTCTACTCAATGGGTTCAAATCGACATCAATAATATTCGAATCAATTATTCCCTTTACATAGTCTGTTATTTTTAGAGCATAGAAGTTTTCTAATTGTTCTACTTCACCGTTAAAGTAAACATCTAAATCCTTTAAGGTCACTTCGTTTCCATTTTCCCCTTCACTTATTAACTTACTTACTAAGCAACATACAAGAATTCATCACTATTGAATGCTGAAAGATGTTGGTATCGTTCTTTGAGTTTACTCTTTAGACTTTCTGTAACATCCTCATGTCTCTTGGTTTTAATAAATTTTGCAATAGTAGAAAAGGCTTCTCTATTATCTTCACTGTCTAAACCAGTCTTATAGATTTTATCCAAAACATCTTCCCTACGCGGGACTGGTTTACCTGTCTTTCTTTCTTTCTCTTCGTCATCTTCTTCTTTCTTCTTTTTTTTCCTCTCATATGACGTCCATGCTGAGTCTAAGATAGGCTTAATATTTCCTTTTTCCTCAGATAAATCATAATGGAAAATCCTTGCAACATATTCCGTGTCAGGGAGATTCTGTTCTAGAAAATTTAGATAATTATAATAAAGAAATAGAACAGCATCATAATAGGTTGATGGTCCTTCTTTGTTTGAATGATGTTTAATTTGAGCAACCCGAATAAAACTTTTTTCATCTTTATCAAAATATTTAACATAATCCTCAATTCTCTCAATCATATAGCTAGATTGGCAATCCGCATCCCCAAATGCATCTTCCCCAGTTCCATCATCTAGAATGTGGAGTAAAGTTAATTCAAATTGATAAAAATATCCTTTTATTGAGTGGAATGCGTCTCTATTTTTATTGAGGTCATGAATTTGTTCTACTATTTCTTTTGCGGTGATGGTCATCCCATTCCCTCACAGTCTTTTCCCCCATTTTACATCATTCGGCAAAATGGCACAATTTTCATTTTCATGAAACTTTTGATTTTCTAACAAAGATAAAAGCAATTTACAAGTTTGACTTATAGCGAATTTTTTAATAAAAAGACTATGTTAATTTTTATTGTTGATTTATAAAGAGATGAAAGACCTCCAGTTGGGAAGGTCTTTCTTGGATATAATCCACTACTTTTTGATAACCAGCAGGTATAACGGAAGCAAACAGTAAACCTATTACAATTGAAGTAGTTGGAAAAATAATGAATCTCCGAAGTGATAATTCATTCTTCTTATATGCAATTGTAAATGCCTGCATCATATAAAAGACAGTAATAAAAATGATGACAGCTGAAAAGACACTTCCTAAAATTACTACCATTGTACATCTCCTTTCAAAAAAGCCTTTAATAAATTTCACCATCTAATTAACAAAGTTGTTGCATTACATTTCCTAACTAAATACCATTATGAAATTCATGGAAAAGTCTTATTTAAATACTCCTGCCAGTAATCAACATCTCCATCTATTTCATGCAACCAACAATACATGAATATAATTTCAATATATTGCTTTTTCCCCCTCAAAAAAGGTTTATTTACTTTTTTAAAGAGTAAATTTATATTGAATAGATTATTTTTCTGTTTATAATCATATTCATATTTCCTCCAACTATCTTTATTCTTAATTCTATGTTTGACATCCCATTTCTCCTTATTATCAAAAAACCAGGAGACATAATCTGATGCAAAGGCTATTAAATTAACATGATGTTTATTCCAAGTTTTCTCTACCCACTCATTTATTTCTTCAGTTATATTTATAGATGTGTTATCTGATGGGGGTTCGCTAATTATTCGATGGTGATCCTTTATAAATTGAAAAAGCATTTCGGTTTGATCTTTCAAGAAAGGATTCTTCTTTGCCAACTGTGCATAACAGTCATACGAAACACTTCGAAACTCTTGATCGGTGCTATATAGAAGAAACAATTCATCTTTTTTTGGAAAATTAATGATTGACCGATTAATTTGCTTATCATGATCATCATATATATTTACTAACCATTCTTGAATTTCTGACTCATATTTATTCAGTTGATTCCTATATTTCCCCAAGCGTTCAACGTTCAAAGCTGTTTTTTCATCCATACGGGAGTCATCGAGATATTGGTTAAAATATTCAAATACATAATTAACACAAATCTGCATATTATCCAATTTTGAATCTATATCATATTCATTCAATTTGTCTTCTTTTTTCCTTTTAGCGATATAATCTTCGATAATAAGCACCCGCATCACGCCCTATCCAAATTACTATTGCATCCATTTAATATATATTTTTTTCATTATTCGTTTGATCCAATGAAATATCAGTTTTATTCATTATAAAAAAACCATTCCCGTGGATTAGGAACGGTTTAAATGTATTCTATTTCAATTTCAAACGGGTAAAATTTTCTAACTGGATTCCTTGTAGATAACTTCAAAATATCCCCAGGAATAATCCTTGTGTAAGTAACACGTTTAATAATCGTTTTAAGTGCTTGATTCAAAGCTTCAGCTTCTAAAGAAGGCAGAGTGTCAATTATAGCTATTTTATCCTTCAAAACCGCTTGTATATCCTCTATTTGTGGCTTTTCTAATTCATACAGTAAAGATTCCTTTTCATCTTTTAACTGTTTTATTTTATCCGTTATTTCCTGCTTTTTAGTCCTAATTTCTTCAGTTGAAAAAATTCCAGTTAAAGCTAAATCAATCAACTTCTTATCTTCAGCTTCAGCACTTTTAATGCGTTTTTCCAACTGTTTTAGTTGCTTATGAAGGCTATCCATATATTCTGTATTATCGTCAGATTCTAAAGACTTCAAATAGCTTTCTAGCCCTTCCTTTTCCTTCATTACATCAACTAAAACCTGTTCTTCAATATGCACTAATCTGATACCGCTATTATTACATTTTTCACCATTATCCATTAGGTATTCACATTTCTTTACAGTGTATCCAGTCGCACATTTTGTATCTTTTCTAATAGTCATCTTTCTGCCGCAGCAGCCACAAATGATTAAATCCTTTAATGATGTTACTCCACTTTTTACAGCAGGCTTTTCGCGTATCATACCTGCTCTTTTTGCTCGTTCTTCCCTATCCTTATTAGCTAAATCCCATTCTTTTTCAGGTATAATTGCTGGATGTGCATCTTTTACAACTATTTTTTCAACTATTTCATATACCCATTTCCCATTTTTTTTAACACGCTTCCTATCGTTGAAAAAATTCCACCCTTTATATTTTTCATTTCTAATAATCCGCTTAATAGACGGTAGGTTCCAATAGTTCGATCTGTGCTGGTTTATAAATCACCTTCTCATTTAAAATGTCACGAATCTTAAAGCTTCCTAATCCTTGGGAATGAAGTTTAAAAATTAAACGTACTGCTTCTGCTTCAGGTTCATATATCTCCAATTTTTTAGTTTCAGGATTCCTTCTATATCCATAAGGAACATTCACCACTAACATCTAAACCAGCCTTTGCCATCTGTATTTTATTGTTTTTACTACGTTTTCCGATTAGTGCATGTTCATGTGAAGCAATGAGACTTCCAGAATCGTATATGTCAATACATCATTATTATTATTCGCTAAATCATACGTATATACTGGTGTTATGATTGGCTTATCATAATCCACACAATACTGAAGAACTTGTTCGGCGATCAATCCATTACTTGACAAACGAGATAACTCAACCACTAAAATAGCATCAAATTCTTCAATCCTGTCCAAAAGTTCTCTGTAATTTTGTTCTTGCTTCTAATTCGGAAGAACCTCCAGAGACAACTTCTCCAAATGGTTCATATGAATAACCATTTTCTTTAGCAAATTCAGTTAAAAGGCTTCTATGATTAGCAAGGTTTCAACATTTTCATCCTTTCTTTTCACGTGATATACGTAAATACATTGCCACATGTTTAATCTCTCTAGTTGCTTTTGTAATCATTTGATGAATCTCCATTCATACAATTTATTCCAATTAGCTATCTTATATGTTATATTTAATGTTGCCACTAAAGGAATTCTCATACATCTTTTAAAAAATGCAGTAGGTACTGCATAACCACTCGTATGTCCACGTAAGCCTTCGATAATTTCAAGTCCCTTTGAAACAGGAGCTCTAAAATGGCTGATCCCTTCTGACATATCACACTGATAAATATAATAAGGTCGAACGCGGATTTTGACGAGGTCATGCATCAATTTCTTCATAATCGGAACACTGTCATTGATTCCCGCTAAAATAACGGATTGATTTCCAACTGGTACTCCTGCATCGGCCAACATCTCACAGGCCTGTTTTGATTCTTCAGTAATTTCAATCGACGTATTAAAATGGGTATTCAGCCAAACGGGATGATATTTTTTCAGAATGTTACAGAGGTTTTCGGTAATTCTTTGCGGAAATACAACTGGGGCTCTCGTTCCGATTCGAATGATTTCAACATGATCAATTGAACGAAGGTTTTTTAAAATGTATTCGAGAATCTGATCGTTGATTAACAGCCCGTCTCCGCCAGAAATAAGAACATCGCGGACAACAGGAGTTTGGCGAATATAATCAATCGCTGCATCTAATTGTTTTTTCGGAACGCCCATGCCAATTTGACCTGAGAATCGTCGTCTCGTACAATAACGACAATACATCGAACATTGATTGGTCACTAAGAAAAGCACCCGGTCTGGGTAACGATGGGTAAGTCCTGGAACAGGTGAATCTTCATCTTCATAAAGTGGATCTTCTAGGTCATATTTAGTTTTATAGATTTCTTTTGAAATGGGAACGGATTGCATTCGGATCGGACACCGCGGGTCATCCGGATTCATAAGTGAAGCATAATACGGAGTAATATTTAATGGAATCGTTTTCGTTGATATGCGAACACCTTCTTCTTCTTCAGGTGTTAAGGTAATGACTTTTTTTAAATCCTCTAATGAACGGATTGTATTCGTTAATTGCCAAATCCAGTCATTCCATTGCTCTTCTGTTACATCTTTCCATAATTCAATGTCCTTCCAATGTTTATTTGGTTTATATAAAAATGGTTTCACCATGATTCCCCCTATAATTTCATTAGCATTCTACACACTATATTTAATGCAATTTTCATGCCAAGTTAATAAAAGGAGAGTATCATGCCAAAACGTTTGAATATGTGTCTCTTTGGGGAATTATGTGTCATTTTCTCGCGGATATGCGTCGTCTTTGGGATATATGCATCATTTTCCATAAACTATCAGCGAAGTCACTCCCATTGATCCGCTCATTATTCGGCACCTTGTTTCTTTAACTTGTATTGCAATGTTTGACGAGGTATTTTCAATAATTTAGCTGCTTGGCGGATGTTTCCATTTGCTTTTCTCATTGCCTTTTCGATCAACCTAGTTTCATATTTTGATAGTTGTTCACGCAGTGATAAATCTTCATCAAGAACATGCGGGGAAGTCTTAGCTTTTTTCAACATAATCGGTAAGGTATCTTCTGTTAGGATGTTTGCTTCACAAACATTCATCATATACTCAATCGCATGTTTTAACTCTCTAACATTACCTGGCCATGAATAGGCGTGGAACAGATTTTGCACATTAGAGTCAATTCCTTTAATGGATTTATCGAGTTCATTATTGTAATGGCTAATAAAATAGTCAGTCAAAAATAAGATATCTTCCTTTCGTTCACGAAGGGGTGGTAATTCAAACATAAGGACATTCAAGCGATAAAATAAATCGGGCCGTACCTTTTTTTCTTCTAATGCCTTAATGGGAGGGATGTTCATTGCTCCAATCACCCGAACGTTTGTCAACACGGTCCTCGTGCTGCCTATTCTTCTTACAAGTCCATCCTCTAACACACGAAGGAGCTTAGCTTGGAGATTAATCGGCATCGCATGGATTTCATCTAAAAATAATGTGCCTCCATCCGCTAATTCAAATAAGCCCGGCCGATCCACCGCTCCCGTATAACTGCCTTTCGCTGTACCAAATAATAAGCTTTCTAGCAATGATTCAGGAATCGCTGCACAGTTTTGCGCAATAAACGGTCCATTTGTTCTTAATGAAGCATGATGAACCCCTTGTACAAATAATTCCTTTCCTGTACCGCTTTCCCCAATGACAAGCATTGGAGAATTTGATTTAGCCAATTTCACGGCATTTCTTTTCAGCGTTATAAAAGCAGGGTTCATTGTTTTTAAGTCTGATAGCCGATAGAAAACATTCTTTTTTGTTGATAATTTTGAATTTCCTTTTGATTGTTTCATTTTTTGCTGGATATCGACTAACTTTTCCGATAACATTTTTAAACGGGTATAATCCTTAGCAATTTCAACCGCTCCTACCAGTTCTTTTTTGATAAAGATTGGGAGCGTTGTATTAATTGTTTCTACCTTTTTTCCATGTAAATTCACATAGGATTGCTGCTGATTATAAATCGGCTCTTTTGTTTTAATCACTTTTAATAATGTGCTAGATTCGCTTGTCAGCGAGGGAAAAATATCCAAAATGGATTTCCCTGCTACCTCTTCAACGGTCAAACCATCGTGCTCTGCCGCTATCGAATTGTAATAAATCGTCTCTCCTGTAAGGTTTACTGCATGAATGCCTTCATCAACGCTTTGTAAAATGGCAGCTAACACCTCATTCGAAATAGACCCGCCTATAGACACAATGATCACCTCACTTCGTTCAGTATAAACCTCCCACTTCTACAAGTAGTAAGATAGATACCAATACTTTAATAATTCAGTGAGAATTCAACCCCCACCTGAATGCAGTTAAAGCCTCTGGCGGGTGCCACAGATTTTTAAAGGAAGTTTATTGAGCATGCTCAATAAAATCTGGACGTAAATACGCCAAGGCATATTTGATCATATGCCAAAAAGCTGGCAGGTCAGCCAAACTTTCGGCGATACCTACTATCCTTCAGATAAATCTTTCACCCACATATTCATATCTTCTAATTTGTCAAAAATATAACAATTATTGGTTAGCCGACCACGGTAATGATAGCCAAGTTGGTGTAGAACCGCATTCATACCAAATGACTGGGCCCTTGCAATCGAAAATGCACAATAAATCCCTTGTTGTCTACATTCACCTTCTAATGTTTGCAGGACTTTTTTCATTAAACCGTATTTCCGGTGTTGAGGAAGCGTTGCACAATCCGTTAACTCTGCATGATAATAAAAAAGGTTTGGTTCTGCCGCCGCACAACTTACTAATTCTCCATGATATAAAAAACCATAATAAATTGTTCCATCATCTATCGTTTTCTTAATATATTCCGGATCATTTAATGGAGTTGGATAAACTTTGAACACTTGTTGATATAAACGTGATAGGTGAATTGCATCTCTCTTTTCCATCTTTTTCAATTGATAAGTTTTTGGAATCTTTATCTCTGAGACTGTCGTATTTTTCGCCGCTTGAACAATTCCATCTTCCATTAACCAATCCTTGCTAATTCTCCGCTCTTCTTGATAATATTTCGAAAAGTAATAGGCATCTGAACCACGAAATAATCCATCCACTTTTGCTTCACATTGAAAGCCGTGTTGTATCAGAATATGAAAATGTTCTTGTCTTGCGATGAAAATAAATTTTTCCTTCTGTAAAGAAACAGCTATCTCTTCGGCTCTTGTAATGATAGCCTCTACATTCCCTCGATAATCATCGATTCTTAATCGCTTATTAATCGGATCGATATAGACCTCCATTTCATAAGAATCACTTTTTACTTTTTGAATATATGCGATTTCAGACATCGTCTCACTCCTTTTTATCAAATTCGCCTCGGCGAATTTGCGCCCAGATTTTTTCGAGCTCGCTCGAAAAACTACTTTTGAAAATCTGTGGTATCCGCCAGAGGCTTTAACTTCATTCAGCTGAAGTTGAACTCTACTGAATTGTTAAAACTTTGCATTTAACTCGCCACTTAGAGAAGTCGGATACTTCCGCTGAAGGAAGTTAAAGCTAGACTGACCTGAGTTACAGGTCAGTCTAGCTTAGTATACTAAAAGTTAGGGTTTTCATCTGCAATCTCACACCAATCGATAATCGTCATTGCGATGATTTCAGCCGCTTGGAATACATTTTCTAAAATAATATATTCATTGCTATCATGCGCAGCTTCCGTCGTACCTGGACCGAACACGACGGCAGGCGTATCTCCAATCGTTGATAAAATTCCCCCATCTGTTCCCCACGGAGACGCTTCAATGACAGGAGGGCTTCCTTTTACTTGACGATAGGAATCGGACAACGATTGAATTAACGGATGATTGACATCCATATTTCCTGGCAGCCAATTTCCACCAAACCATTCGATTCTTACGGGATGATGCTTAAACCATTCATCTTTTTCTCTTAATCTAGCCAAACAAGCATCCATTTCCTCTTTGGCTTTTTCAAGTGATTCATTCGGAGCAACTCCCATTCTCCCTTCAATAAAGGCTAAATCCGGCACAGATGATGGCCATTGCCCACTCTTGATTTTCCCAACATTAATCGGAATTGGAATTGGAACCCCCTCATATAAAGGATCTGTAATTCGTTCATTTCGTTCTTTTTCTAACTGCTGGATTTCATTAATCACCAACATCATTTTTTCAATGGCGCTCGTTCCTTCATAACGTGTACCTCCGTGTGCAGACCTGCCTTTTACAGAAATGCGAAACCACATTGAGCCTTGCTGCTTAGGAAAAATCTTCATGCTTGACGGCTCAGGAATAATGGCTCCGTCACAGCGATAACCTCGGAGCACCGCAGCAAGTGTGCCTGCACCGCCGCTTTCTTCTTCAATGACACTTTGAAAAATAACATCCCCTTTGAGCTTAATCCCACAGCTTTTGACCGCATCCATCGCTAAAAGCAGAGAGACTGTTCCTCCTTTCATGTCCGTTGAACCCCGCCCATAGAGGCGACCATCTCGTATGACACCACTAAATGGATCGTCCTTCCAATCGCTGAGATCCCCTTCTGGTACTACATCAATATGACCATTTAAGATGAGCGAACGCCCTCCTCCTGTTCCCTTCAGGATACCAACCACATTTGGGTTGCCATAAAAATTTTTCCGATCACTTGAAAACAGAGGATGATTGAATAACTCTGGACTGCCAATTTCCCAAATATCAAGGGTAAGCTCCATCCGCCGAAGTTTTTCAATGATGAGCGCTTGAGCTTTGCTTTCTTCTCCTCTTACACTTCGCTCTTGAACAAGCCGTTGCAGTAACTGGATTCCTTTTAAACGATTTTCCGTTAGCCATGTTTTAATCGCCGATTCTTTCTGATCCAAATATATTTCCCCCTTAAAGAAGGAAGCAAGCTATCCTTCGATTTTTTTAATATGTTCATAGACTTGAAATGAACACGCCGTTCTCGCTTTAATTTCCTCAATTGTCGTTGTTGAAAAATACTCTCGTAATGTTAATCCTTCTGAATTCACGTGAAAAACAGCTAATTCGGTAATAATGAGATCGACACATCGAGCAGACGTGAGTGGAAGTGTACAATTTTTAAAAATTTTGGAATGACCATTTTTATCATTATGATTCATTACGACGACAACCTTTTTCGCCTTCTGTGCAAGCTCCATCGCCCCTCCCATGCCGGGCACCTTCTTTCCAGGAACAATCCAATTGGCCAAATCCCCTCTTTCACTCACCTGCAGAGCCCCAAGAATGGTCATATCAATCATGCCTTTACGGATCATGCCAAAAGCAATTGAACTGTCGCAATATGACGCCCCTTGAATCACCGTTACAGGAAGTCCTCCAGCATTACAAATGTTTTCGTCTTCTTCCCCTTTTTCAGGCGTTGGCCCCATCCCTACAATTCCATTCTCTGCGTGAAACATAACCATCTGTTCCTTTTTCAAAAAATTAGGAACTAGCGAGGGAATCCCAATTCCTAAATTAACTACCATGCCATTTTTAATTTCAGCAGCTGCTCGTTTAGCGATTTGAATCCGTGCGTCTATTCCCAAACCCATTTCCAATTCACTCCTTGTGATGGAACGATAGAATGAACAAACACGCCAGGTGTCATAATTTCATCCGGATCCAACTCTCCTAATGGAACGATTTCCTCAACCTCAGCAATGGTCAAATTTCCTGCCATTGCAACGAGTGGATTCATATTACGAGCGCTTTTTTCATAAATTAGGTTCCCAAATGGATCAGCCTTTTTAGCATATACAATGGACACATCCGCCGTTAAAGCGCTTTCAACTAAATAGGTTTTACCATTTATTTGATAGGTCGCTTTATTCCCAGTGACCATCTCATTATCAATCCCGATATCTGTTAATATCGCAGGTATGCCTACTCCCCCAGCCCTAATACGCTCTGCTAACGTACCTTGCGGGCAAAATTCTACTTCTAACTTGCCTTCTGTCATCAACCTACCTGCGATTGGATTCGATCCAATATGTGAAACAATCACTTTATCAACATAACCGCCACTGACCACTTTTCCGATTCCAATCGTTGGAAAACCAGTGTCATTACCAATTAATATCAAGCTCTGTAGTTTCTTCGCAATAATTCCATCGATCAGTAATGGAGGTGAACCAACACCGCCAAATCCACCGAACATGATTGACATCCCATCATGAAAAAAATTCATAACATCGTCTAAATTCTTTATTTTACCAAAAGGGTTTTCCACAAGTCTCTAGCCCCCTTTTTTAAGTACCTCATCCATATCTTTGCAAGTTGCACTCAGTCTTTCAATTAAGTCATCGATTTCTGTTTCTGTAATCGTCAGTGGCGGTGAGATGATGATCGCATCCCCATGAATTCCATCTAATCCTGATCCAGCTGGATACAGCAATAAGCCATTTTCAAAAGATTTTTTAATAAACATTTGAGTGAATGTTGCATTGCGGGGATAAGGTTCTTTTGTTTGTTGGTTTTGCACAAATTCAACACCAATTAAAAGTCCTTTTCCACGTATATCCCCGATAAAGGAGAACTGTTTTTGTAGTTTTTGGAGAGATGAGAAGATGATTTGACTCTTCTCGAAGACTGTTGGAATGATTTTATTTTGTTCAAGAAATTCTAGGACAGCTAAAGAGGTGGCACAGCTTTGAGGGTTCGCGCTGAGTGTATGACCACTCATAACCAACTGGGATCCGTTAATAATCGGTTCCATTACTTTATTACTGACAAGCGTTGCGGCAATCGCTGTATATCCAGCACCCATCCCTTTCCCGAGAGCAACAATATCAGGAACGACATTCCATTGTTCGATAGCAAACCAAGTTCCTGTTCTACCAAATCCTGTCATCACTTCATCAGCAATAAACAGAATGTTATGACGCTCGCAAATCTCTTTGATTATTTTGTAGTAGTCAGGTGGCGGTGTAATAGCGGCGCCTGCTGCCCCAATAATGGGTTCAGCTATAAAAGCGGCAATTTGATCGGCACCAATCCTGGCAATGGCGGTTTCCAATTCATTTGCACAAGGATAACCACAGTTTTCAGGCTTTTTATTAAATGGACATCGGTAGCAGTAAGGAGGATGAATGGTTGGAAAATCTTCTAGAAGAGGGACAAAGCGCTCTCTTCTGCTAGAATGACCTGACATAGATAAGGCCCCTAGTGTAATGCCATGATAACTTACCCATCTTGATAAAACTTTAGTTTTCGTTTTTATTCCTTGTTCCTGCCAATGTTGAATGGCAATTTTCATCGCAGTTTCCGTTGCTTCGGAACCACTATTGACAAAGAAGCTCCAGTTTAAATCACCAGGTGCAAGTTCAGCAATTTTTTCAGCTAAGTCTTCTGCTGCTTCACTCGTAAATTGCGAACGATAAACAAACGAAACTTTCTCCGCTTGTTCCATCATGGCATCAATAATTTCCTCTACTCCATGACCGATATTCGCCGTAACCGCTCCAGAGCTGGCATCTAAATATCGTTTCCCTTCTTTATCAAATAAATAAACTCCTTTTCCATCTTTAACAACGGGGTATTGTCCACTTAACAACGGTTTAATTAAAAAAGAATTCTTCATCTTCTCACTCCGTTATTTCAAGTAAAAACCATCATCAAATTCACCAAAACTTAAAAGTCTACTAATCATTATATGAGAGCAGGGTCCATTTCTTTCATAAAATAAAGATGCCAGTCACCATCCATTTTTTTGGATGGTGACTGGCACCTCAGTTTGCACTTTATTTATCTACAGTAGCAAGTTGCTCCAATAATGATTAATAAGATAAACAACACGACGATAAGAGCAAATCCACCATAGGGACGCCCACAGGATGCTACTGGAGCTACTGGAGCTACTGGATAGCTGTATCCATAGTAGCAATTATCATAATCATAACTATATGGACTCGTCATCGTCGGCATATGGGGCATGTTTGGCATATTTGCCATATTCGCCATGTTTGCCATGTTTGCCATATTTTCTCCGTACATGTTTAAACACTCCTTTTATTAGGTACTTCCCTATCAACATATGTCACGATACTTGTCCCTGAATGTGCATATGCCTAGTTCAAATCAAAATTACTGGTTATATTCATAAAGTCAATTCGGTATCCTAAAGGTGATGAACAACATGTAACGGGAGGAAATTGGATTGAGAAAGAAGCAAAGAAAGATGGCTATGATACTTTTGACCTTTTCTCTAATCATTACAACTTTCTATTTTTTCAATAATGAAGAAGAAGCAAAAAGCACCTCTCTAAATGTATATGAAAAAATCAGATTAAAGAAAGACATCCATTACCTAATCATTGGCGATAGCATTGGACGTGGAGCAGGCGTAGATAACCCGGCATTGACCTGGTTTAATCAATGGGAAGAATTAATGAAAGCAAATTATCGAATTCCCTTAACAAGACATTCCATTGTTCAAAGTGGTGCAACTGCGTTTGAAGGTTTATATTTATTCCATCATGCTCCCAATAAGGATCCGGTTGATTTAATTTTTATTCTCTTTGGAGAGAATGACCGAAAATATATGAAGGCGAACGAATTCGCCTATTTTTATAATTCTCTTTTAAAAAAGGTCAAACGAACATTTCCGGATGCGGAAGTAATTACGATTACTGAAAGTTGTTTAACGGATGAAGCATTTGCAGCTACAATAAAAGAACTGTCGATGAGATATGAAGCGAATCATATCGACATGCGCCTGCCTTTTAAAAAATCCAATTTAACTACAAAGCAACTAACAAAGGACTTTGTTCATCCTAATCATAGAGGTTATCAGCTCTACGCAGATGCCATCTTTCAGCTAATAAAAAGAGAATTCGACCAATCTAAAAAAGGCGATCATCAGGTCATTCACAAACTCTCGTCTTCCTCATCATTTAAGGAAATTTCTCATCCCCTAAAAATGGTGAATGGATTTATAACAAAAGATGGAGAGTTTACTACAAACACCCCTGGTGCCTCAATCTCTTTTCAATTTACTGGCAATCATCTTGGCGTTAAAGCTTTCGTTGGGAAAAAACAAGGGGATATCGATGTATGGATTGATCAAAAGTTTATTCGTACGTTGTCCACGAAATGGCCCATTCAAAAATATCGCGTTTTATATGTTGAAAGTCATTTGCCAAATGGAGAACATGAAGTAACATTTGTTTATTCTAATAAAAATTTAAATTCAAACACAGGAACACAACCAACGATTCAAATTTCTTCAATTATTGTATATAAATAAAGGGCATACAGCAGAAATTTCAATCCCTTGTCTGTATGCCCTTTCCTCTTTATTTAATTGGAATCTGTAAAGAGAATATTATTTTGTCTTCCTTTAAATTAATCTCCTTTACAGCAACCATGGAGTCATTTTTTAGTTTTAGATGTTGTAAGGACAAATATACTTTTTCATTCTTTGGTTGGACGAAAACCCACTGAGGAAGTGAACCATTTTTTTGAATAAATTGAAGCACGATGGATGGAGGAAGTCTAAATTTTCCGATCGTCATACTTTTTTGCCGTAACTCTACATCCCCATTTTCGAGTGCAATGGGATCAAAGGTTAATTTGACATCAACTTCCTCTTGTAAAATAGGGATTCTCCCATTAAACTCCACTTCATCTGTTACGATCACTTGATAGGTGAAGTTGTTTTTTTGCTCCTTCGCCAAATAAGATTGAATCACTTTGTTCAAATCCGCTTTATTCGTTGTAATTTGAAACGATACCGCTTCTTGTTTTGGCAGCGGCGGTTCGGGAACATCTGAAGCTTCTTGGCCCCCGCTTATAACAAACAAGAAAAATATAAATAAACAAACAACAAACACAACATTTAAACCTAACAATAAATAAAATAATCTTTTCCAATTATATGATTTCAAATCCGTACCCCCAAATCAAACAAGAAAAAGGTCTTTTTAAAAAAGACCTACTGTAGTGTTTTAATATCTTTTATAATATCCTCTGTCGGCATTTCCAAACCCGAATAATCTTTCATAACATTCCCCTCAGCATCAATTAAATAAAAGCTCGTCCCATGAATTACTTGATCACCGGATTCAGGCTTTTTAACGATCGCTTTAAATGAGTTTAACACAAATTGTTCAATCGTTTCTTGTGAATAGCCTGTTAGAAAATCCCAATTCGAATCATCGACTCCAAACATGTTGCCGAATTCAATTAATGCTTCAGCACTATCAACGGTCGGATCGACACTAAATGAAACAAACCGAACATTTTCAATACCTTCCTCTTTGACCCTATCTTGCAGGATTTTCATGTTGGCTGTCATCGGCAGACAAACGTCAGCGCAATTCGTAAAAATAAAGTTTGCAAGCCAAACTTTACCTTCTAAATCTTGAAGTCCAAAAGCCTCTCCCTTGTGGTTCGTATAATTAAATTCCTCAACAGGATAATTCAAGGGATTTTTAATAGCAGAAGTACTGCACGCGGATAACAACAAAACAATCATGATCATATGTACGAAAGAAATTCGAAGTTTCACAATATTCACCCCTTACTGGTATTCTACTGGAATATCAATTTTCTTTCAATTATTATCCCTTGATCATCTACAGAAAACCAATTTTCAAAAGAGGTGCTTACGTTTCATCACATGTTGGCACATAGATTCTAAAAGTCGTTCCAATCCCTTTCTCGCTTTTTACTTCAATCTTTCCACGCATTCTTTCAATGATTTGATAACATACGGTCAATCCCATTCCTGTCCCCTTTTCTTTCAAGGAATAGAACGCAGTCCCAAGTCTTTGAACCTCTTCTTGTGTCATCCCAATGCCAGTGTCCGTAACTTCAAAAACACCATAATTTCCTTCTTGAAAAAGGTTAAATGAAAGTTCCCCACCCTCTTTTAAAGCTTCAACCCCATTTTTTAATATGTTAATTAACACCTGCTGCAATTCATTTTTAGTTCCTTTAACGGTTACGTTTTCTAAAACAGGAGTAATTATAACAATATTTTTAGACATTTTTGCATAAGAAGTCATCAAGTCGAGAGCCTTTTCTGCTAATTCTTTTCCATTAATCTTTGCTGTTTTTTCCATATCTGGTTTGGCTAAGGAAAGATAGTCATTAATGATCGTTTCCGCTCGATCCATTTCTTCAATCATTAAGTGGATATACATACGCTCTTCTTCACTCATTTGTTCCTTTGAGAGGAAGATTTGTAAAAAACCCTTTACAACCGTCATCGGATTTCTAATTTCATGGGCAACGGATGCCGCTAATTGACCGATTGCATTCATTTTTTCCGCCCGTTGCAACTCTCGATAGACCATTGATTTTTCCATTATGATATCTAGTTGTTTAAATACGTCCTGTAAATTATCCAATTGAATCCTTTCACCCTGATCTGGACTATCTAGTTTCTCAGTAGTGGAAATGATCTTATCTGCAAGAATCGCGAGCTGCTCAGTAATTCGATTAAACCGACTGCATAGGTCTCCCAATTCCGAAGGGGGAACACGAAGCCTAACGTGAAAATTGCCACTGCTAATCTCCTGAAACCCATAGGTCAATTGATCAATCGGATCTAAAATGCGAACAAACTCTCTTCCATAAAACGAAAAAAACAACTAAGCTAATGACGAAGAATAAAACCACGGAGAAAAATAAATACTTTTGATTAAAAGCGGACTGTACCTCTATGTCGATTGAATTTTGCAAAAGCATCATCATAAAAAGATGGCTTACAAACAATGTAGGTACAATCGTTAAAATTGAAATAACTACTGTTAAAGTAATTACATTTTTTATTAAAGATTTTCTCTGAAAGCCTCTCATTTTTTGTCTCCATTTCCCTTTACATTTGCTCGTATTCATTTCCACTATGTATCATATCTTTTTTCTTCGACAAACTTTGATTGAATCCCTTCTTTCATGAAGATTTTTTACAAATTTCTATAAATAACTTATTTTAAGAATGAATAGTTATTGTATAAATAAAAAAATGGAAGCAGGTGAATTTTTGGTTTCAACCTGCTTCCATTTTTCAATTATTCTTTAACCATCTCATCATCTAATCCGTATTCTTTCTCTCTTTCTTTTTCCTTTTTCAGTTTGCGTTTATAGACAATTTTAGAAAAACTCACACTAATTTCATATAAAAAGATAAGTGGTACGGCTACTAAAAAGTCGGACATAAGATCCGGTGGTGAAATTAAAATCGCTATAATAATCAATACAAAATAGGCGTATTTCCGAATTTTCGCTAGTACATATGGGTTGATAATCCCTAAGGATGTTAAGAACATCATGACAACCGGCAATTCAAATAGCACACCAAACGGAATGGTTGTATTAAAAATGAAGCGGAAATATTTCTCAGCCGTAAAGTTCGTTACCATCATATCCCCGCCAAGCTCAATTAAAAAGCCCATGACGGTTGGAAAAATGACAAAATAGCCAAAACATAAACCGACAATAAAAAGAATGAAGAGTGCAGGTATATAAGATAAAGATATTTTTCTTTCAATTGGTTTAAGAGCAGGTTTGATAAACAACCAAATTTGTGTGGCAAGTACAGGGATCGTCCCTGCAACAGCAATCACAGCTGCAAGCATAAAATAAACCCATAAAATATCACTTGGACCTAACACGATGAGTTTAACTTCCAAATCCCTTACTAACCAATTGTAAATGTCTTCTACAAATATAAAACCCACAATAAAGAAGATAATAAATGCTGCTAGTGTGATGATGAGTCTTGTTCTTAGTTCGTCTAAATGATCAATGACATTTAACTCTTTATCTTCCATTCATTTCCCCTGCCAATATATTCATTGAATCAAGATTCAATGCAGATACTCCGTAACAGTAAAATGTACTGTATTTTTCACCATTCAATAAAAAAGGTGCAAGAAAGTTCTCACACCTTATTTAGTCACTTCTTTAACTTCTTTCTTTATGTCTTCCACTTCACCTACAACATCACTTGTAAGTTCACGTGTAGATTTCTTAAATTCCTTTAATGTTTGCCCAAACGCACGTCCAATTTCAGGTAACTTTTTAGGACCGAATATAATTAGAGCCAACACAAGAATTAGAATCAAACCTGGAATCCCGATATTTGATAACATGTATAATCCCCCCCCTATATGTGCAATCTACCTAATTTGATTATATTACAAAAAATAGGTTACAGGGAGGAAAGCGGTTCATTCTTAATAATAAATTCACAAATTAATATTATCTTTATAATGTACTATGGTTTTAAATTAGTAAATTGAACAATTGACTGTCGTTATTGATCTCTGTGTATCTAAATCCTTTATCAATCATTCTTGCTGTTAGATCACCATAGTCTTCTTTATGCTTTAACTCAATTCCGATTAAAACCGGTCCATTTTCTTTATTATTCTTCTTTGTATATTCAAAACGAGTAATATCGTCATCTGGCCCTAATACATTCAAGAATTCTCTCAAAGCGCCTGCACGTTGTGGAAAATCAACGATGAAGTAATGCAACAGCCCTTCATAAAGTAAGGAACGATCCTTCATATCTTGCATACGGCCAATGTCATTATTCCCGCCGCTGATGATGAGTACAACTGTTTTTCCTTTGATCTGTTCTTTATAGAAATCAAGTGCAGCTACTGTAAGTGCTCCAGCTGGTTCTGCTACAATGGCATGTTCATTGTATAGTTCTAAAATGGAAGAACAAACCTTACCTTCAGGAACAACAATAATATCTTCTAAATACTTTTCTAATATAGAAAAGGTCTTTTCACCTACACAGGCAACTGCCGCACCATCGACAAAACTGTCAATATGCTCAAGAGCTGTCACTTCATGATTTTTAATAGAAGCTTTCATTGAGGGAGCCCCTGCCGGTTCAACACCAATCATTTTCGTATGAGGTGACACACTCCTCATATATGCGCTCATGCCTGACATGAGTCCACCGCCACCGATGCTGCCAAATACATAATCAATACTATCTTCACAATCTTGCAGAACTTCTACTGCAATCGTTCCTTGACCAGCCATTACCTTTTCATCATTAAACGGATGGATAAACGTTCTGCCTTCATCTTCTGCACAGACCACTGCTTTGTTAAATGATTCGTCAAAGGTATCACCAATTAATACAATATCAACATATTCACGGCCATGCATTTCTACCGATTGAATTTTTTGTTTTGGTGTTGTTGAAGGCATGAAAATTTTACCTTTAATTTTCAATTTACGGCATGCATACGCAACACCTTGTGCGTGATTCCCTGCACTTGCACAAATAACGCCGTTTTCCAACTTATCTTCAGGCAACATTTTCATTGCATAATAGGCTCCGCGTAACTTAAAAGATCGAACTACTTGTAAGTCTTCTCTCTTTAAATAAACATTACAGTCATATTTTTCCGATAGTCGTTCATTTTTTTGTAATGGCGTATGGGTAACGATATCTTTCAGATGTTGGTATGCAATCAGAATATCCTCCACTTGCAACCATTTCTTTTTTGTAGCTTCTTGTTCCATATCTTCACCCTCAATTCATTCAATTCAAACTTTTAATCATTAAATTATATCATGAAATGATCGTTTTTCAATAAACCTTTATATGTATAGAAAAAATTAATAGCATTCACCATTGAATATAATGAAAAGTTACCATTTTTAAATGATTTTATGTTATGATACAATAATAATAAACTAAATATTATAAACTTTGAAGTGGGCATATGTTTATACAAAACGAGTACCTACAGGGGAGGACATAAAATGGGTAAAATTGAAGAATTAGAATTAGTAGCAGAAATGGTAGATTTAGAACCAGAATACGTAATAAAAGAAGCGAGTTATTTTTCTTCTAAAGAGAAAGCTTTTCATTGGATTTTCCTTTCAGAAGAAAACCCAGTGAAACCATATAGTAAAGAACAGCTAATCGAAGTAATGGCTTCAATTACCGTTGAAGATATGCAGGATTTAAAAGCAAATTCAGTAATTGAATATATGCTTCTCGATGACGTTCACACCTATATTACAAAATCAGGTGTTGCTTACCTACGCATCCAAAGATAAAGAGAAAGCAGCCAGAAGAGATTCCGGCTGCTTTTTTATTTTACTTCCGATCATAAATCGTATAGTAATAGTCGTAAGGATTTTTTTCGTCTTTAATCCCTTTCTCTTTTGAGGTAAGGGTCCATTCAGATTCTGGGAATTCCGGAAAAAATGTATCCCCTTCAAATTCATGATGGATTTCAGTAATATAAAGCCGATCCGCAATCGGAAACGTATCATTAAAAAGCTGGGCTCCACCAATAATAAAGACTTCTTCCTCTTTTTTATCGAGGTACTTTTGTAACTCTTCAACAGAATGAAGAATAGTACACCCATCGGCTTGATATTCTGTATTTCTTGTAATTATAATATTTTCCCTTCCAGGAAGTGGCTTTCCGATCGACTCATATGTTTTTCTTCCCATTACAATTGGATGTCCCATTGTTACTCTTTTGAAAAACTTTAAATCATCTGGTAAATGCCATGGCAATGCATTGTCTTTTCCAATTACTCGATTTTGGTCCATTGCTACTAAAAATGATATCATACAATTCCTCCTAATTATTTCCACAACTAATTATACGGCAATAGGTGCTTTAATTGGTGGATGTGGATCATAACCTTCTATCGATAAATCTTCCATTTCAATCTCAAAGATCGATGCTACCTTCTCGTTAATATGTAGAGTTGGAAATGATCTTGGATCACGTTTCACCTGTGTTTCAACCTGCTTAATATGGTTGGCATAAATATGGGCATCGCCTATCGTATGAACAAATTCACCAGGTTGTAATCCACACTCATGCGCAATAAGATGAGTTAATAGTGCATAACTAGCAATATTGAATGGAACTCCTAAGAAAATATCACCACTGCGTTGATAAAGCTGACAACTCAACTTTCCGTCATGTACATAAAATTGAAACAAAGTATGACAAGGCGGCAATGCCATTTGCGGTGTGAATTCTGGTGACCAAGATGATAATATTAACCGTCTTGAATTCGGATTCGTCTTAATTTGTTGAATCAAATCCTTTAACTGGTCAATCGGCTCACCATTTGTCGTTTCCCATGCACGCCACTGTTTTCCATAAACTGGACCTAATTCACCATACTTTTCCGCAAATTTGTCATCCTCTAAAATCTGTTTCTTAAATTTTTCCATTTCATCTTCATACTGCCTACGAAAAGCTTCATCTTCTTGACTGCGCAATCCAAAATCTGACATATCCGGTCCTTTATATTCATTACTCTCAACCCAGTTTTTAAAGGCCCATTCATTCCAGATATTATTATCATGCTTTAATAAATAACGAATATTCGTATCGCCTTTAATAAACCATAATAATTCACTCGCAACTAAGCGGAACGGAACTTTCTTTGTCGTCAATAAAGGAAATCCCTTCTGAAGATCAAATCTCATTTGATAGCCAAAAACCGATAATGTACCTGTTCCAGTTCGATCTCCTTTTTGATTACCATGATCAAGAACATGGCGACACATCTTTAAATATTCATACTCAGGATGCTGCACCTTTTAAACACTCCTTTTAAAAAACATCACACCATTTTCATGACAAAGTCACTATCTTATCATTTTAGCATAAAAAAGGATTAATTCTATTATTTGGAAACAAGCAAAAATCAAATTCGCCTCGATAAATTTCCTTTAAGAAATCCGTGGCATCCGCCGACGACTTCAACTTCATTCAGCCGGAGTTTGAACTCCTACTAAATTGATAAAACCTTGAATACATCTCGACATTTATATATGCGAGAGACTTCTTCTAAAGAAAATTGCCTTCCATCTCCTTCATATTATTTTAATTTTTGAATATATTCATACGTTAAAGGCGCATATTTTCTTAACTCATTTCGGTATGAATCTTTAAAATAATAATAGGCAAATGCTTCGGCGAAATATTCTTCTGGATAGATTAATAAATAATCGTTGTTAGGAAACAGGCTCTCCTTTTCTAAGTTCCAAATCGTTAAAAATGTTTCTTGATGCCGAATTTCTTCAAACACATGCCGATCGACCGAATGGGCTAATTCATGCAACTCTAGATTTACAGAACCATGTCCTCTCCCTTTCTGGCTGTAACCAATTTTTACAAGAACGGTTTTGCCGCCGCCAACACCCGGGATGTCATCCCAAGTCTTATTTTGTTCATAACCACGTGGAACTTCTCCAGCCAGATGTGATGCTGTTGGATTGTCCGTTAACCTGCCTGTAAATAATTTGACGATAATTCGATTTTCTCGAATTTTAGACAATAAAGATGGCGGAAGCCTGTCAATTCGAGAAATGATATGAGATGCCTCTATCACATCAAATTCTTTTTTCGGCAAAACAATAATATGATTTAACTCTTCAGGAGAATGTAATTGTAATTGATTTTTTAACGGAGAATGTTTAGATAGATTTAGTAATTTGACCCCGTCTTTATCCGCTTGTGAATTTCCCATTAAAATTAATGATAGTAAAATGAGAAATAGGAAGGAGCCTTGTCTAATTTTCATAAAATCGACACCTTTATTTTAAAGTACATAGGAGGCTTGCAAAATGAATGAAGAAATCTATGAATCTATTAATCGTGAGCATACACTTTATTGTATATATTTGCAGTTAACAGAAGATCAAACCGTTCAAGTTGGTAAACTCGGTGACTATCTTTTTCGAAAAGGAACATATATCTATGTAGGTAGTGCAAAGAAAAATATCGTTAATCGAATCCACCGACATATACAAATTGATAAAAAACTCCATTGGCATTTTGATTATCTCAGGCCTTCTGGAATGATTACAAAAATTATAACATATGATGAAAGATTAGGAGAGTGTGCTCTCGCTGAGAAAATAAGGAAAAAGGAAAGTGGGGTATTTCCGATCAAAGGATTCGGGTCATCTGATTGTCGGTGCCAATCACATCTTATTTACATCCAGTGAATGGGCGTACCCATTCCCCTTTTCATACATATAGATAATATAATATTCAATCCTCCGTACTACTTTCGATCGTTGGTTTGATATTCCCATCATTCGGGTAAAGGGTGAGCCGCTTGAGATTTAGGTTTAAAAGAGGATTAGACGAAGAGGTGCAGACCAATTTAAATGAGGTTTCAGAGCTATTGCAATCGGGTTACTTTTTACTCATCGATCTATTATTTTGGGCACTCTTATTAACAGCCTTTACGAAACCTGTTCATCATTCGATCCTATTAATCATCTTCGCCTATGTTGGCTATTATACGATGGGAGTTTGTCTTTTGTTATTATTACGATTCCTAACAAGAGACTTAATCCCTACAAAAAAGAGAACAGAATAGCCTGTTCTCTTTTTTCTGCTTCGATCATGTCATCCATTTAGGAGGAGTATTCTTATCCCAAGAAATAACTCCTAAATCATGATGTTTTTGAAATTGATCGTTTGCAAGATGATAATGAAAGTTAAATACATAAGGTTCTTGCGGCGGATGATCTCTTCGTACATGGAAACGAATGACATCTTGCTTTGTTACTAAATTGGTAATATGGAAAATCCTTTCAGATGTTCCACCACTGGGCATTTCACTAATGACTAATTGACTTAAATCATCCTCTGGAAATTCTTGCGCAACTCCAGAAATTACTTTTTCGATATTTGGTAAAATAAATTCTTTAAACTCGTCTTCAATGACAGGCTTTATTCTAGTTCCGAATTTTAAATAGGAGTTTTCTTCCGCATGTTTTACCATGTCTTGAACAAATTGTTCCCGCTCTGATCGCTCTTCATCTTCATAAGGATATTCTTCAATAGGCGGTTCGTTCGATTGATAGAGATCACGTTTCGGCTGTTTGTGCTCATTTGGAGATTCTGCTAATAACGTTTGCGGCGTAATTAATCCAAATGTGGCAACCGTAACGAGAACGAGCAGGGATTTTCGAAGCCAGTTTGGCATACTTCATCATCTCTTTCTACGATTAAATCCTAAATTTTAATGTTTTTTAAAAAAGGTATAAACTCATTGTACTATAGAATACTAATATTCTACGAATGAAATATCGAACGGTTTCATATTTTTTTAACGGTAAAAATTCCCTTATTAAAAAGTAAGGATTTAAATAGGAGGTTGGAGAACATGGACTTTCTAATTATGATATTAGGCTTATTAATGCTTGGCTATTTTGTTTGGCTGGCGGCTAACGATTAATCCTTATCTCTTAAATCGTTCGTAAATAATGATATAAAAATGACAAAAAAGAGTGCTTATCGCACTCTTTTTGTCATTTTTATTTCTTATTTAGCAGTTTTCAGCAAAAGCAGTTTGTAAATTATTAACAATGCTCTCCAATGATTGTCCTTCAATATCATGACGGTGAATAAAGTGAACCACTTCTTTCCCTTTTAATAAAGCCATTGAAGGAGATGATGGAGGAATCTCACCAAAGTATTCTCGCATTTTTGCAGTAGCCTCTTTTTCTTGTCCTGCGAAGACAGTTACAAGATGATCTGGCTTTTTCTCACTTGATGCAACTGCATGGCTTGCCGCTGGACGAGCTAAACCAGCAGCACAACCGCAAACGGAGTTAACAACGACCAGTGTCGTGCCTTCAGTATTTTCGATATATTGCTCTACGTCTTCCGGTGAAAGTAACTCCTGAAAACCAGATTGAACAAGTTCTTCACGCATTGGTTTAACCATTTGTTTCATATATTCTTCATACGCCATTGACATGGATATAATACCCCCTAAAGGTTTATTTTCAATGTTAGCATACTATAAACTATGATAAAATAGCAATGTTAATGTTTTTTTCTCAACACTTCTGGAATGTAAACACAGAATGGTTCACTTTCCATATAATCACCTGTTACAGCATATGCTCTCGATCGAGACCCTCCGCAAATTCCGTTGTATTCACATACTCCACATTTTCCTTTATACAGATGGGGCTGTCGTAGATCCTTAAATACTTTGGATTCACGGTAGATTTCAGAAAGCGGGGTTTCTCGGACGTTCCCTGCAACAATCGGCAACATCCCACTTGGCATCACGTCACCGATATGAGATATGAAACAAAAGCCATTCCCATCATTTACCCCTTTTGGTGCCCGTTTGAGTCCATCCCTTTTAGATGCGATGTCAGATGTGATACTGTCCTGATATTGAATTTCTCCTTTAGCGATGACATGCTCCCGCATTTTTTCTTGTAAAACAACTCGGCGATAATGCTGAGCAGCTGTTGTTTTAATATCGAATGGAGCCGTCTTACTTAATTGATATAACCATTTGAATACCTTTTCGTGTTCTACAGGAGAAATGCAGGCGTCTATCTGCCCTCTTCCAGTCGGCACAAGTAAAAATACATACCACATTGAAACGTTCAATTCTTCTATCAACATGGCCATTTCCTCTAAATATTCATAATTATATCGTGAAATGACCGTGTTAATTTGTAATGGCATATCAAGTTCAATAAGTTGTTTAATTTTTTCTACGGTTAAATCAAAGGAACCTTGTGTTCCACGAAATGAATCATGTATTTCCGCATTCGGTGCATCTAAACTAAAAGCCCAGCGAGAAAGACCAACTTCTTTTGCCTTTAGCATCTTTTCTTTTGTAACATGCGGAGTTGCACTTGGAGTCATGGAAACACGCATCCCTTTAGACACAGCATATTTCGCTAAGCGGAATAAATCTTCCCTTAACATACAATCTCCGCCAGTAAACACGAGCATCGGATTGTTCATTTCGTAAATTTCATCAATAAGCTTCATTCCTTCTTCATGACTAAGCTCTCTTGGGTCTGGTAAAGGTTGTGCATCTGCACGACAATGGATACATTTTAATTCACAGGCTCTTGTCACTTCCCAGATTACAATAAATGGATTTTGATTATAATCAATCTTTTTTCCATGAGGATGTAAGACATGTTGCATATTATCACCAAACTTTTCATTTATTCTCAATGAATGGGCTTCCATTCTTGATGTCATAAAATTATAGAATAATGCCAAACTCTTTAATATGAGAATTATCACTATAAGTGTAAGAACACTTTCCTACTATATAATTTATACAGTGCCAAGATTATATGAAAAAGACGAATCCTTTTTCCTTACCTTTTCGTATAAGAGTTATTCAAATAATTGAAGAGGAGTTTAAATAATGATTGAATCGACTATATGGTTAAAACAGGAGTTAGAAAAAATAGAAGTCTGGGAGAAGGAGCAGAGCGACCTTTGGTTTTGGGAAAAGCTAGGACGCTTACCTTTTAAATGGATTGATAAGCTCACTCCTAACTTTATCCAAAATAAAATAGGGGTTTTCTTAGATGAACTAGGCCAATATATTCAAACAGGCGGCCATTATTTAAGTTCCGCCTCTTCGCTTTCCACTTACTATCCTGATGACCAAATACATACAATCGAAGAAGCAGCCCTTTTACCCATTTCTAAAATGGACGAAGCTGTAATAGGACTAACAAAAACGAGAAAAAAAGTTGCAACTGTTCAAGGAGCCGGAACAGGGATCGGCGGTATATTTACAATCACAATCGACATTCCTCTTCTGCTCGGGTTGCAATTAAAAACATTACAAGATATTGCCATGTGCTACGGCTATGATCCAAAGGATAAAGAAGAACGTTTATTTATTGTAAAGTGTTTGCAATTTGTGTCTGCTGATATTGTCGGCAAGCAGAGCATTTTAAAGCAATTAACCAGTACTTCTGACGATCAAAAAAGAGAAGTTATTTCAGAAATTCAAGGATGGCGTGAAGTCGTCTATTCTTATCGTGATCAATTAGGGTGGAAAAAGCTATTTCAGATGGTACCAATAGCAGGTATCCTGTTTGGCGCTTTTTCAAACCGCTCCGCTGTCAATGATATTGCTGAAGCGGGAATGATGCTTTATCGAAAAAGAAGGATCATCGAAAGAATTTCTAACGATGTGTTAAAAGAAACACCAAAAGCATGAGAATCATTTATTCTTATGCTTTTTTTATTTCTTACTACTCCCTCTCCCCAAAAAAAGAGATGAATGACCTTACTTTATCATTTTTTAGACTTTCAAATTTCAATTTCAAAAGTTCCATTTATTAACAAAATAACCGGCTGAGACCTCATTTTCGGACTTATACGTTAATTTTGGTAGCCTGAACAGCCATCTCTTCCTTCATGCTCACTAATTGAGCCGATTACTCATAAAGTTCATAATTTTCCTTGAATAAAGGTTTTTTCATTGTTAGTATAGGGACTATGAAAAAATAGAACACCATACGAACAAAGGAGAGGTTGCATGTTAACGAATAAGAAGATTTTATTTTTAGGAGCTGGGTCGATGGCTGAGGCCATGATCTCAGGAATTACTGAAGCCAATAAAATGAAAAGAACTAACATAACAGTATCGAATTACAGCAATAAAAACCGATTAGAACAATTAGAAACAACCTACGGCATTAAGGCTTTGCCTAAAGAACAACTAAAGATCGCAGAAGCAGATATCATTGTTCTTGCCATGAAACCAAAGGATGTTGAAAACGCCCTATACTCCATTCAACAAACCATACAGTCACATCAATTAGTTCTTTCTGTATTAGCTGGAATTACTACCTCCTTTATCGAGCAACTTACAGCGACTGGACAACAGGTCGTTCGCGTAATGCCAAATACATCTAGCATGATTTGTGAGTCTGCCACCGCCATATCCTCAGGAAAATATACGTCCGAGCAAAATATGAACATTGCGAAAGAGTTACTGCAATGTATTGGAGAGGTCTACATCATAGAAGAAAAGCATATGGATATATTTACCGGAATCGCCGGGAGCGGTCCTGCTTATATTTATTATTTAATGGAGCATATGGAAAAGGCCGGGATCGAAGCGGGGTTACCCCAATATCTCACCCGTGATATCATTGCACAAACGATTCTTGGGGCTGCGAAAATGGTGAAAAAACAGGGCGAGAATCCTTCATCTTTAAGAATAAAAGTAACATCACCAAATGGAACAACTGCCGCTGGACTCCAAGCCCTAGAATTAAATAACGGTGGCGTAGCAATTACAAAGGCGATCGAACAAGCATCACAGCGTTCTAATGATTTAAGTAAAGAATTACAAAAATCAACGATCTAATCTCAAATAATTAACGTTACTTATTTTCAATATAACCTTCTAAATAGATTTTTGAATTTTGGGAGTTGGAAAAATACAGGAGTGATAAAATGAGCTCGGACAAAGAGCAAAAGCGGATTGTTATTAAAGTTGGGAGCAGTTCATTAACGAGTTACCACGGGGAAATCAGTCATCGAAAACTTGAAAAATTAGCAGATGAAGTCGTTCCTCTAAAAGATGCTGGCCATGAAGTCGTACTCGTCTCTTCTGGTGCGGTTGCTGCTGGCTATCGGAAACTTGGATGTCTTGAACGTCCTACAGCATTATCAGAAAAACAGGCAGCTGCTTCAATTGGCCAAGGCTTATTAATGGAAACTTATTCGAAGCTTTTTATGTCAAACGGATATGTTGCATCCCAAATCTTAATTACAAAAAGCGACTTCTTAGATGAAAATCGCTATAAAAATGTTCGTAATACGTTAAATGTTCTATTGGAAAGAGGAATTATTCCCATAGTCAATGAAAATGACACCGTAACCGTTGATCGTCTGAAATTCGGCGATAACGACACCCTCTCTGCCAAAGTTGCAAGCATTGTTGAAGCTGATCAATTAATTATTCTTTCAGATATTGATGGTTTGTACGATGATCATCCGGGATTAAACAAGAACGCTAAATTAATTGAACAAGTGAATAAAATCACACCTGAAATTGAAGCAGTTGCAGGTGATTCTGAAAGTTCAGTTGGTACAGGCGGCATGAGATCAAAAATCGAAGCGGTCAAAATTGCCTTAGCCTCTGGAATTCCTACCTTTTTAGGAAATGCCAGCAAAGACGGAATTGTTGCCAAGGCGCTATCTGGAAAAGCAAGAGGTACTTATTTTGAGATTGAACAACCACAGATCATATTAAATCAAAAGAAAAAATGGATTGCTTTTCATTCCAATCCTGAAGGAGAAATCATCATCCATCAAAAGGCAAAAAAACGGTTGATTGAAGACCATGTTGATTTAACCTTATCTGGTATTCAGGATATTAACGGTCCATTTAATAAAGGTTCAGTCATTCGAATTCTCGATATTTCCGGGAGAGAAATTGGCTGTGGGGTTGTCAATGTCTCTTCAAAAGAAATACAAACATTAACAAAAAAATTAACCATTTCTCTTATGAACGAACTGTCATTGAGAGCAAGGATTTTGTTTGTCAACGAAAGTTCTTATTACGGTTTAACATCAGTAAGAGAAATCTCCTACTTCTATAAGTAGTGAGGTAAAAACCAAATAATAACCATTTAATCGGAATTCAAACCTTGGTTAATAAAGTGAAACTTCCATCAGTGGGGTCTTTCATCCCCCCACTGATGAAAAGCCCGAGGCCTGTGGCTTGCTGGTCACACAGACGTTTCCGCAGGCGCATTTATTTTATGTTCATTATTTCGGAGCTTTACGGGCAATTACGCCGCCACCTATCTTCTTTTATTGTAATCAGAATTTTCAGTCGGTGGTCTGGCTGCCCGTTAAGCCCGATATAAATAATCATTCTATTTAAATGCTTTGAAAGGAGGTGAAATCATGGAATTCACATTAACATCTGCGACTTGGGCATGGTTATTGATTCCAATGCCCCTGTTAATATTGTTGTCTGTCATTACGTATTTTACAGAAAGTAAAAAAAATCAATCTATATTCGAAAAGGAGAGGGTGAATCAGAATGGATATTAATGTCCCCACGTTAACTTCAATTATTATTTATTTAATTGGAATGTTACTCATCGGGATTTATGCAGCTAGAAAAACAAAAGATTTAACCGATTATGTACTTGGTGGCAGAAGCCTCGGAGGAGGTGTCGCAGCATTAAGTGCCGGCGCTTCAGATATGAGCGGATGGTTATTACTTGGACTTCCAGGAGCGATGTATGTCGGGGGTATGAGTGAGATTTGGCTTCCAATCGGGCTTTCTGTTGGTGCATACCTGAACTGGCAATTTGTTGCAAAACCATTAAGAGTCTATACAGAAGTAGCCAGTGACTCTGTTACAGTCCCTGACTTTTTTGAAAGTCGCTTCCATGATCGTTCAAAAATGTTAAAAATTGTTTCAGCTATTGTTATTCTCTTATTCTTTACATTCTATACTTCTTCCAGTCTTGGTCGGCGGAGCCATCCTCCTTGAAAACTCATTTGGGATGGATTATCAAATAGCCTTATGGGTTGGTGCAGCTGTTATTCTTTCCTACACCCTTTTTGGTGGATTTCTTGCAGCGAGCTGGACTGACTTTATTCAAGGGATTCTGATGTTTCTCGCCTTAATCATCATACCAACTGCTGCGGTTTATGAGCTTGGCGGTTGGAATGAAACTATTCAAAAGGTCGGAAATATTGATGTTTCCCATCTAGATGTTTATTCAGGAGCCACTGCCATTGGGGTCATTTCCTTATTAGCCTGGGGACTTGGGTACTTCGGACAGCCACATATCATCGTTCGGTTTATGGGGATTAAATCAACAAGGGAAGTTCCAAAAGCCCGGTTGATCGGGATGGTTTGGATGATTCTATCATTATTTGGTGCTGTATTTGTTGGATTTGCCGGAATCGCCTACTTTGCTGATGCACCATTAGAAAATTCGGAAACGGTTTTTATCATGTTTTCGCAAATACTCTTTAATCCTTGGGTAGCAGGTTTCCTGCTCGCAGCGATTCTTTCAGCAATCATGAGTACTGTAGACTCACAATTAATTGTAGCCTCTAGTGCACTAGCAAACGACTTTTATAAATCTCTTTTTAGAAGAAACGCTTCTGTAAAGGAAGAAATGATTGTTGGAAGAATTGCTGTTCTCGGCATCGCGATTATTGCGATCTTTCTAGGATATGATCCAAACAGTAAAGTATTAGAACTTGTCAGTTACGCTTGGGCCGGATTCGGAGCCGCTTTTGGTCCTGTCATTATCTTAAGTTTGTTCTGGAAGCGAATGACCAGAAATGGGGCATTTGCAGGGATCGTTGTTGGAGCTTTAACTGTTATTATTTGGTCTAACTTATCTGGAGGACTTTTTGAGCTTTATGAACTAGCTCCTGGATTCTTATTTGCTTTCATGGCAATTATCGTTGTAAGTCTTCTCGAAAAAGCCCCTTCTGATCAAATTCAAGTCGAATTTGATCAGTATAAATTAAAGTTGAAAGATGACCACGTCGAAAAAACGATTCATTTTTAATCTAAAAAAAACGGATTTAATTCCTTACTGGATTAAATCCGTTTTTTATTGACTCAATGATTCCGCAATATCATTTACCCCAAAACTTTATGAATTCTTTCAAAGCCCAATCCAACTCTACTTTCGAAATAGTTAGCGGAGGTGCTAACCGGATAACGGTTTCATGGGTTTCCTTACATAATAACCCTTCTTCTTTTAAAGCCTCACAATAGGGCCTTGCAGCTTCTGTTAATTCGACACCAATTAATAATCCTTTCCCTCTAACTTCCTTAACAATTGGATTTTTTATCGTTTTTAGCTGGCTTAAGAAATAGTTTCCTAGATCGAAAGAGCACTGTACTAAGTTTTCTTCTTCTATCACTTCTAAGGCTGCTATGGAGACCGCACAGGCTAGCGGATTTCCACCGAAAGTTGAACCATGGGAACCTGGATTAAAGACACCTAAAACACTCGAATGAGCAGCTACACATGAAATTGGTAATACACCGCCACCAAGTGCTTTTCCTAAAATATAAATATCTGGCTCTACGTTTTCCCATTCGCAGGCAAACATTTTTCCCGTTCGTCCAATTCCAACTTGAATTTCGTCTGCAATCAATAGAACATTCATTTTTTTACATAATTCCGAAGCTGCTTTTAAGAAGCCTTCTGGCGGGAAGATAATTCCTGCTTCCCCCTGAATTGGTTCAACAATAAAAGCAGCTGTATTCTCTGTGATCGCAGATTGTAAGGCTTCTAAATCTCCATAAGGAACTAATTTGATTCCTGGAAGCAACGGTCCAAACCCGCGTTTATATTCTTCCTCAGACGATAGTGAAACCGTCCCTAATGTCCGTCCATGAAAGTTTCCAATACAAGCAATGATTTCTGCTTTTCCTTCCTTAATCCCTTTCACGTCATAGCCCCATCTTCTTGCAGCTTTAAGAGCCGTTTCAACAGCCTCAGCACCTGTATTCATTGGAAGAACCATGTTTTTCTTCGTTATTTGGCAAACTTTTTCATACCATGGACCTAGTTGGTCATTATGAAAAGCTCTTGAGGTTAAAGTCACTTTATCCGCTTGATTTTTTAAAGCCCCAATGATTTTTGGATGGCAATGCCCTTGATTAAGCGCGGAATAAGCACTAAGCATGTCCAAATAACGGTTACCCTCCGGATCTTCTACCCAAACCCCTTCTGCCTTTTCAATGACAATTGGTAGAGGGTGATAGTTATTCGCTCCGAATTGCTCTGTTTTCGCAATTATTTTTTGAGTTTTAAGGCTTTTATTTATACTCATCATTATGAATCTCCTTCCTTGACGTTCAGTATGAGAAGATGCTGCAGTCTCACCTTCCTCTCTTTATAATTTACAGTTTTTCTGATGTAGTCTTCGCTTGCATGTGAAGAATTAAATAATCAGGACCCCCAGCTTTTGAATCTGTTCCAGACATATTAAACCCGCCAAATGGCTGGTATCCTACTACAGCCCCTGTACACTTACTGTTAAAGTATAGATTTCCAACATGAAATTCTTCCCTTGCACGTTCAATGTGTTCACGATTATTGGAAATAAATGCACCTGTTAATCCATAGTCCGTATTATTAGCGATTGCCATCATATGATTGAAATCTTTTGCTTTACAAATGGCTAAAACAGGGCCGAAAATCTCTTCTTGCATGATCTTTGCATTTTCATCCACATCTGCAAAAATCGTTGGTTCGATGAAGAAGCCTGTAGAATCATCGCCTTGTCCACCTATCAACATACGCCCTTCGTTCTTACCGATCTCAATATAATTCATCACTCTCTCGTAGGATGCCTCATCTATGACGGGTCCGATATAGGTCGCTGAATTAGCAGGATCTCCTACGTTTAAGCTCCGAGTTTTTGCGACTACTTTTTGCAAAACCTCCTCATAAATATCCTTGTGGATCACTGCACGAGATCCCGCTGAACATTTTTGTCCAGAAAAGCCGAACGCTGAATAAACAATTGAATTTACAGCTGTTTCTATGTCTGCAGAGCGATCGACGACAACTGTATCTTTGCCACCCATTTCAGCAATGACTCGCTTTAACCATTTTTGTCCTTTTTGTACTTTCGCAGCACGTTCATAAATCCGACAGCCAACTTCACGTGAGCCTGTAAAAGACACAAACCGGGTTTGTGGATGGTCTACTAAATAATCACCAATATCCGCACTGTTGCCTGGTACAAAATTAATCACACCGTCTGGTAACCCTGCTTCTTCCATAAGTTCAACAAATTTTGCGGCAACTACAGGTGTTGTATTCGCCGGCTTTAATAATACGGTATTCCCTGTTATGGCAGCTGCAATTGTAGTGCCCGCCATAATGGCAAGCGGAAAATTGAATGGGGAAATAACAATCCCTACGCCAAGCGGAATATAGTGAAATTGATTAAATTCACCGTCTCGTTGTTCCATCGAAATTCCATCTTTTAAACGGTACATTTGCCGAGCATAATACTCCAAAAAGTCAATAGCTTCAGCAGTGTCAGCATCCGCTTCTGCCCATGGTTTCCCCGCTTCTTTTACCAAATAGGCGGAAAATTCATGTTTACGACGGCGCAACATAGCCGCTGCACGCAAAACAATTGAAATCCGATGTTCTGGCCGCCACTTTTTCCAAGACCGAAATGTGGTTAAAGCATTTTTCATCGCCTTTTCCGCTATTTCCTTATCCGCAAGCGATACTCTCCCAATTACTTCTTTTTTATTGGCTGGATTTTGCACAGTGATTCTATTCTCTGTCATGATTTTTTCTCCACCAATGATTAATGGATATTCCTTGCTTAATTGTGATTGAACAAATGATAATGCTTCTTGGAAGGTTTGTTTATTTTTTTCATCATCAAAATCAGTTAGGGGTTCGGTAACATAAGGTTTCATTGTCATTTCCTCCATATCCTTTTTTTACAATATATGAATGGAATGTACCTATGTATGCTTGATGAAGGAATGTTGACGTTCGTGTGGAGATTCAGGAAGGAAAAATAAAATAGGATACAAATAAGGACAACCTAGAGATGAGGTTGTCCTTATTTTAAGATTGATTGATTAATTGCTTTACTTTTCTTTCTTCTTTATGAATTTCATGTGTGAGGGACAATCGTTTATCTTTTAAAGCATTAATTTTTCCAAATAGATCTTCTTCAGTCGTATTATCTTTTAATCGACTATAAAGGTCTAGAATTTGATCATTAACTTTTTTATATTCAAGCCAGAGATTATGTAGTTTCTGTTCATGACCTTCCTCAACTTCTTGATCCGGATTTTCTAATCTTTCAATGATTTCCTGCTGCCATTTTGTATCACCCAACTTTTCAGCAAGTAAGTACAAATCTAATAATCCATTTACATCTAACGTTTTTTGTTTTTCTAGCATAGTATCCTTTCTCCTTTCACAGCCGTTATTACCCTATTGGTTATTCGATTTACCCGAATTATTAAATTATTTAAAAAACGATTTATTAACATTATAACGTGCTTTTAAAAATATTCAATTGATTTTTACAAATTATTTAAATTTTTAGATTACATGACATTTATCGACAATTTCTATAGAATGATTATATTAAATGAGGAAATAATAATGAGAAGAGGTGATTTTTATGGCACGCAGAAAACGAAATAACATACTAGTTCCCCAGGCTAGGGAAGGCTTAGATGAATTAAAATCAAAAGTGGCTGGTGTTAGTCATCCAGATAAAGCGAAATTTGAAGCAGCAAATGAAGTAGGTGTCCCACTTAAAAAGGGCTATAACGGAAAGCTAACTTCAGAACAAGCTGGTAAAGTAGGAGGTCGATTAGGAGGCCGGATGGTTCAAGAACTAATTAAGATGGCAAAAGAAGAAATAAACAAAAAACAGTAGTGTTCACTCGTTTGAGCACTACTGTTTTATTTAACCTTATATGGGAATCTAAAAAATATAATCAATCTAGCCCCTTTTCTTCCATGTAAATCTGACGATATAATGTCGCACGTTTATGTTTTAATACATGAATTTGATTTTTAATTCTCTCTTCAGAAGGATTGGATTTTAATAAACGATAAAGATCTAATATCATGCTATTGGTACGACGATATTCTTTCCACAGATTTTCAATTTCCTGAGATAATTCTTCCCTTCCCATATCCCCGTAGCATTGATGTAAACTGTTCATAATTTCATTTTGCCAGTCTTTGTCACCTAAAGATTGTGCAAGCAAATATAAATCCAAATAATCGTTAGCATTCCGACAGCTTAATTGAGTATTCATCCTAATATCTCCCTTTACCTTTATTGAAATGCCTTTTATCACATAAACAGTATACAGACGGTATTAATCCTTATGTCTTTATCGTAGTCGATATTAGTTAATTCTGTCAATTAGTTTGCACATGATCCTTCATTTTCTATATAGACCAAACCATTATATGTAGAATTATTACTAATGCACAATAATGCTGTTAGTTATTGTAGAAATTTTTAGAACGATTTTTGCAGGAAAATTTATATTTGTCGTTAATTACTATTAAGAGATAAGCGATTTTTAGAGTGGAAAGGTGGTTTTCTTATGAGTACAGAAGTGACATTACAACAAATGGCTGAAAGTGTAACAAAATCTGTCCTAAATGCATCTGATCGAGATTTAGAGACCTTCCAAAAAATCATTGAGGAGTCCATGAAAGTACGGGAAAGTCACAAGAATTTACAGAAGCTAGTGAAAAGCTTTAGCAGTTCAATGATCCAACGTTCATAAACGATTAAAAGCTGTTGAATCCAACAGCTTTTTTATTTTCATAATCATTATCAATTGAAACTCTCCAACTCAATCCTCTCTAAAGCTTCCCTAGCACTGATTTAAATAATGTCTGTTTTGTTACATCCCTACATTCCCATCAAAAATAAGGTAAAATAAGATGGTGAGATCATAATAAAGCTTTACTCATAAACACTATACATAAGAAAAGACCCAATAGTTGGAGGACATAAATTATATGCTTGGCATTCGTTTTAAACATAGACATCGTTATCAAGAGATTACAAATGCCTTTTTACGTAATGGCTTTAGTTACTTTGTATATCGAATTGGCTTATCTAATCAGGTTTTCCCTAAGGAACGGGACGCGAAGGAACATATGAGCAAACAAACAATCGGAATTAAATTGCGGGAGGTTCTACAAGAATTAGGTCCAACTTTTATTAAGTTAGGACAAATCGCCAGTACCCGGCGTGACCTAGTCCCATCAGAAATTGCGGAGGAACTAGAAAAGCTTCAAGATCAAGTGTCTTGTTTTTCTTCTAATAAAGTGCGTGAAATTGTTGAAATGGAATTAGGGGAAAAATTAGAGAATTTATTTCGGGAATTTAACGAATCATCCATTGCTTCAGCATCCATTGGTCAAGTGCATCATGCCATATTAAAAACGGGTGAACATGTAGCAATCAAAGTTCAGAGGCCTGACATCAGAACCACAATCGATACAGATCTAGAAATTCTCGATGATGTCGCACGTTTAATGGAAGCAAATCTGTCTTGGGCGAAGACTTTTAAAATTCGCAAAATTATTTCCGAGTTTGCCCATTCTTTACGTGCTGAATTAGACTATCAAACAGAAGGAAGAAATGCTGAGCGGATAGCAAAGCAATTTTCCAATCATCCTGACGTGGTCATTCCGAAAATTTATTGGGATTATACAAGCAGTAAAGTATTGACGATGGATTTTATTGAAGGCATTAAAGTAAATCATATAAGCAGGCTTCAAGAAGAAGGATATAACCTTAAAATCATTGCTGACCGGATCACGAATTCGATGCTCCAGCAAATTTTAATGGAAGGCTTTTTCCATGGTGATCCACATCCTGGGAATATTTATATTTTACCAGGTAACAGAGTTTCTTATATCGATTTTGGCATGGTTGGCCGCTTAAGTGACGATACGAAATTTCATTTTGCTTCATTAGTAATTCACTTGCAGAATGGGAATACGAAGGGGTTACTGAAAACGATCACTAATATGGGGCTTCATTCCAACACTGCTGATACAAATGGGTTATACAATGATGTGGATCAGTTTGTCATGAAGTATTCAGATGTTCCATTAAGTCAGATTAGCATTGGAGAAGCGTTAAAGGAGCTTCTTAGTCTGATTTATCAGCATCAAATCCAAATACCTGCTGATTTATCCAATCTAGGGAAGAACCTTTTCCTCATTGAGTCAATTGTAAGTGAACTAGATCCGGATCTCAGTATCGTCGACACCATTAAACCGTTCGGAGAAAAATTAATCCGTAAACGATTCGAGCCGAAAAATGTATTAAAGAGTTCCTGGAGTGACATCGTTGAAAATGCGCAAGTCATTGCCAAAATCCCCAAAAATTTAAAAGACTTAACCGATACCATTCAGCATGGAAAATTGCATTTTGAAATGAGTATTACAGAAATGAAAGATTTTATGCAGAGAATGGACCGAATCAGTAATCGACTTGCTTTTAGTATTATTCTTTTGTCCTTTAGTATCTTAATGGTTGGTCTCATCATCGGAACGTCGATTATTGGACAAAAAAACTTATTATGGGAATTTCCTGCGGTTGAAATCGGTTCGATTGTTGCTACTTCGATGTTTCTATTTATCTTAATTGCTATTATAAAATCGGGTCGAATGTGACCTTTATAGTTAAATAACTTTAGTGATAAAAAATTCCATCTAGCATGTCGTTAAATGGAATTTTTTATTTATTATGCTTGAGCTGCTCTTAAAATGGTATGAATTTGTCCAGCATGTGTTAATTCATGATAAGCTGTGAAATAAACCAATTCTCCATATGTATGATTCCCTAAAACCGGTTCTGGCAATTGATTCTGAAATGATTCTATTGAAATGCCTTTAATGCGTTCAAGCTGGCTTTTTAATTGTTTAACAATTTCTTCAACACTCGGAACGCCTTCTTTCCATGCTGAAGGTCTTGACCCGTAACCGAAGTATTCATTATATTGGGCTGGCAGTTGTCCATTTGCACCAAATAAGAATTGTTCAGCAACAAATAAAATATGTCCTAATTGCCAATGAACGGTATTAGACAACCCTTTTGGCTGAATGTCAAAAACTTCAGGTGATACACCTTCTAAATCCTTGAAAATATCTCCTCGAGCCAGTTCAAATTGTTTCTTCACTAATTCACTCATTCATCATACCTCCTCTTCTTTTCATATTAAATTATTGACTAGACAGAGGGATTTTGCAAACTTTTTACCTCCATTACGAAAATATTTCAATAATGACGTTTGCTATTCATGGAATGTCCAACATTAGCATACAATCTACTATTGAATAAAAGTAAGAGGTGACAAATATGGAACATAAGAGCTTGCTTCGTCTTTTTGGATTATGCTCACTTATTGGTGGATTATTAATTGCTTTCTTTCAATTTTGGTTTTATTTAGATCCAACTTCCTTTGTAGCCACTTACTTTGATCATGTTGGCTGGGCTTTTATTACATTTGGTGTTATCGGCCTATATCTTTTTCAATATCGCCAAACAGGCAGTTTAGGATTTTTTAGCTTCTTACTTCTTTCTCTTGGAATGTTTCAATGGCTTGGGTACAAGTGGTTTCTTACATTTGCAGCACCAGATTTAAGAAGAAGTGTTCCCGAACTATTAGAAACAGGGTTTCAATCTGTCTCATACGGTGTTGAAGTGTCCAATTATTTTCTCCAAATTTGTTTTTTTCTTTTTGCCGTGATCTCCCTGTTTAAAGGAAGTTTGTCAAAAGGAGCCTCATCCCTTCTATTAATCGGTTCTGCGATCGCTTTCAATGCTCAAATGAGCGAGTTCATCTTATACAGTCCGCTCGTCCCTCAAGCACTGTTAGGCCTTGCCTTTACCTGGTTTGGTTTCTCCCTATTAAAAAACACACAAACAACTACATATGATGAAATAAATGTGGAGAATGATGAAAATGAGATTGAAAAAGAAGTAGAAGATCAAGTCGATTATTCCACTTTAGAACAAAAATCAAGTAATGAGGTTGAAACTACAACTTCTTTACCGGATATGGAGCTGAATAAAGAAGATGATGATGGTGAGGAAACGCCACATTCTATAGAGGGAAGCTCTATTGAACACAAACAAGAAGTTAGTCCATCATCATAATATCAAACTCGCTCGTCGAATTTGCATATGGATTTTTCTCGAGCTCGCTCGAGAGATTACCATAAAAAAATCCGAGTCACCCGCCGGAAGCCCCACTTCATTCAGCCTGGGGTTGATCCACGGAATTGATAAAAATTTGCATTCATATCAACACTTATAGATGTGGAAAACTTCTGTACTATCGTACAAAAACATTTGCTGAAGGAAGTTAAAAGCTGAAATTCAATCTTGTGAATTTCAGCTTTATTTTGTAAAAATAAACAAATTTAGATTAGCACTCTCGATTATCACTACCAAAAACTTAAGACTGAATAAGCGAATGATTAATCAGTCTTTTCATAGTATGAATTTGCCCGTAGTGGAACGATTCATGAAAAGCAGTAAAACTTACTAACTCACCAAATGTTTCCGCCCCGAGCCTTGGCTCAGGAAGCTGCTCTAGAAAGTGATCGTCTGGGATTTCTTGAATTCTTTTTAATTGATTTTTTAATTGACTTAAAAGAGTTTCAACGCTTGGAACGTCTCCTTGCCAATCGGAAGGTTTTGTTCCAGCCCAAAATAATCGATTGTAATGCTCTGGAATCTGTTTATCCCCAGCTAATAAAAAATTCTCCGAAATTGTTAAAATATGACCAACATGCCAATGAATTGTATTGTTAAATCCCCCTGGTTGAACTTCAAATACTTCTGCTGTGGTCTCCTCAATACTTTCAAACAATCTTTGACGAATAAATTCAAATTCCTTTTTTAAAGCTTGTACCATTTGTATTCCCCCCGTTTTATTCCTCCTCTATTATGTAATATTTCAAATCTTAAGGCAATAGAAAAAGCGACCTGCGTTTAAATGATTAAACAAGGTCGCTTTTTCTATATACTGATTATTTTTGTAAAATATCATCTTTCAGTGACGCCACTTTTGTTAAAGCGGTATCAATATCCCTTTCTGAAACACCAAAATGCGCAAGTGCCTCATGTAGATGTTTGACGATCGCTTGGAAATGTACTTCCTGTAAATTCATTCCTTCATGAGCCTTTGCCATCGACTTTCCTGAATATTGGTTGGGTCCGCCTAGAGCAAAGCTAATAAACTTCGTCTGATGGCTGCGTTGTTTCTCCATATCCGTCTCTTTAAAATAAGAATTAACACTATCATCCTTCAATACCAATTCATAAAAATAATCAACCACTTTAGAAATTGCTGCTTCTCCACCGAGCTGATCATATAAAGATTCAGTCATCTTTCATCCTCCTAGAATAATCATACTGATTTATCATTCCCAAATAGAGGCGCCATATACCACTTAATAAATGGAAATAACGATTTACTTTTCACTCGTTCCATAGAAAAAACTCCCTTATCTCAATTTCAAGGGAGTTTTAATTTCAACTTATTATTCCGTTTTTGAAGCAGCTGCATCGATATCACTTAAGTCAATTCCAAGAGCTTTAGCTACTCCTTCTCCATAGGATGGATCTGCTTTGTAGCAATTGTTAATATGTCTTAATTGAACTTCTTTCGTCGTTCCCTGCATGTTGCCTGCAGTATTATCAAATAACCTTTGTTGTTCTTCGCTTGTCATCAATCTAAACAGTTTTCCTGGTTGTTCATAATAGTTATCATCATCATCACGGAAATTATAGAAATCAGTGCCACCTGTAGGATCTAAAGCTGGTTCTTGATGTTCTTTTGAATCCTGCCATTCTCCATAGCTATTAGGAGAGTATGATACACTTCCTTCTGAAGGGTTCATAATTCTCATCGCTCCATCACGATGGTATGGATGGAAGTTTTTCACGCCTTTCGGATAGTTAACTGGAATTTGCCAATAGTTAACCCCTAAACGATAACGTTGAGCGTCTCCGTATGAAAACAAACGGCCTTGCAGCATTCGATCAGGTGAGAAGCCGATTCCAGGTACATGATTTGTCGGTGCAAATGCAGCCTGTTCGACTTCAGCAAAATAGTTATCAGGGTTGCGGTTTAATTCAACTTCCCCTACTTCGATAAGAGGGAAGTCTTTTTTGTACCATACTTTTGTTAAATCAAATGGATTATAAGGATGATTCGAAGCTTGTTCTTCAGTCATCACTTGAATATACATTTTCCATTTAGGGAAATCTTTCTTTTCAATCGCTTCGAATAAATCTCTTTGATGGCTTTCCCGATCTTGGCCGATTAGTTCTCCGGCCTCTTGATCTGTTAAGTTCTTAATTCCTTGTTGGGTAACAAAATGGAATTTCACCCAGACACGTTCGTTATTGGCGTTGATTAGGCTGTAAGTATGGCTGCCGAACATATGCATATTACGATAACTTACTGGAATCCCACGATCACTCATCGTGATCGTTACTTGGTGTAAAGCTTCGGGCAGCGATGACCAGAAATCCCAGTTTGCTTGAGGATTATGCATATTCGTTCTCGGGTCACGCTTAACAACATGGTTTAAATCTGGGAATCTTTTCGGATCTCTAAAGAAGAATACGGGCGTATTATTCCCGACAAGATCCCAGTTTCCTTCTTCAGTATAGAACTTCATTGCGGTTCCGCGGATATCACGCTCTGCATCTGCTGCCCCACGTTCTCCAGCAACCGTTGAAAACCGAATAAACATTTCGGTTTTCTTCCCTACTTGAGAGAAAATCTTTGCTTTTGTATATTGTGTAATGTCATTTGTTACTGTAAACGTACCATATGCACCTGATCCTTTAGCATGCATACGTCTTTCAGGAATAACTTCACGATCAAAGTGCGCTAATTTTTCAAGAAGCCAAATGTCTTCCATCACTAAAGGACCACGTTTCCCTGCTGTTCTGCTATCATCATCGTTTGCTACCGGAGCACCGAAAGCTGTTGTCATTTTTTTGGATTGAGAATCATTTTTATTTAAATTATTTTTATTTTCCATACTATTTACCAACCCTTTCCTTCTAGGAAAATCACAAACTATAATAATTACAATATCATAATTATTTTTCAGATGCAAAATATATGATTCTATTTTAATATACTTATTTAATATATTTATAAACCTTTTCGTATCAAGACTTGTACTCCTATTATATTCCGATCTTTCTACTTAATTTTACACATCTTTAACCTCTTGTATTATTATCATTTACAACTTACAAATGATAATAATTGCATTTAAATGATAAAACCATCTCTTTTGACTATAAAAAAAGAACGGTTTATTGTGACCGTTCAATTAGTCCGATAAAAATCGCTTTCGAATATGTTCAGGGTAGATCTCACAATGATTTTTCTCACCAAACCATTTGTAACGATTGTGAGCGATAAAGTCATAGAGTGGATCTAATAACCGCTTCGGAACTACATTAAAAATATAGAATATCTTCCAAAATCCATGGAGCTGACGACAGATTCTTAGTATAGCTGAGGCTTTTATGGAGGCCTGATCTTTTTCAATTACGACAAGACTATTCACATCCCCCGGAAGCTGATGCTTTTCGAGTAATGTCTTCGCTAGTTGACTTTGCAATGGTGCAAAATAAAAGATTTCTTTCCGATCATGTTCAATGATAAATCGTACACTCACATCACAAAAATGACAATCACCATCAAACAGTACAATTGGAAACATCATTTACCTCCCTCCGGTATGTATGAATAAAGGTGTCATTTCCACAATAACCTTAATGTTACTTGTGGGAATGACACCTTTTACAAAAAATCCTATTCATTCTTTTCATATCTTAAATCGCAGCCATTTACTTAATGAGAGACGATTTTTATCGATGATTTTCAATTCTTCCATGACTAGTTTATCTTTACGATCTGTTATCCAGTTTGTTAATTCTTGCTTATCATCAAATTGAGTATAGTATGTTTCTCCACCTTTTCCGACAGCATTAACAACATACCTGCAATGTTTCGCCATGTTAAATGAAACCACCTTTTTTTATGACGTATTTACTTACAAATGGATTATAACAGGTTTATATAAAACGTAAAGTGCCTTTTAACATAATTCTCGTTAAATTTTATCGAACAAACCTTTAAATTTACTTTACAATCCTTTTGCTAAAATACCAATAAAAAGAGTAGATTGTATGAAAGCAAACATAAATTGGTCAAAAAATCTGACATTCTCAGGAATGACGATATCAGAGCAAGAAATTAGGATGGACGCTGCTGAAGATATTGGAGGAAATAACTCCGGTGCCAGACCCACATATATGAATTGGCTGGATGCACAGGAATTGATATTATATTAATCCTTAATATAATGACCTCTTTTGCGATGAATGTATAAGGTGATCATGCAGAACAACATCCACAACGGTTTAGTCATATAAACTTAAAGGAGAATTACCAAACGAAATGTTAGAGCGTGCAATTTATCTATCTAAAGATAAACATTGTTCTGTACCCCATTCCATAGATGCGGAGATTACAGCAAGTTATTCAATCGATGGGTTAAACAGTGAAAAAACACTTTGATTCTGATTTAAAAGAGGCTGAAATAAATGAATCAACCTCTTCCATTTTAATTAATGAAGGACTTGTGACTTGAATTTAAGTTTAAGTTAAAAAAATTGCTCCGAAAACCAAGCCTCCGATTATGACAAAGGCAGGATGAACTTTCCATTTTTCTAAAAAGAATAACGTAATAATCGCAATAAACACCGTTTCCCATAATCCGTTTAATTGAAAAGATTCATAGAAAAAATCAACGGTTAGAGAGCCCATTAAAATCGCCACTGCAGGCAAAACCACTTTTGATAATCTCTTTACTTTAGGTGAGTTTTTATAACGATAAAGAATACTTAATAGCACAACCATTAATACGAGTGATGGAGCCACAATAGCAAACAGCGCTACAATAGATCCCAAGACTCCTCCGACTTCAAACCCGATATACCCGGCCATTTTTGTCGCAATGGGTCCCGGTAAGCTATTGCCTAATGCGAGTACTTCACTAAATTGGCTTGTCGTCATCCATCCATAGCGGTTAACCACCTCATACTCAATCAACGGAATGGAGGCTGGACCTCCCCCGTACCCTACAATCCCAGGAATTAAAAAGGCTAGAAATAGTTGAAAATAGATCATCGATTCTCAGTTTCTTCCCTTCTCTTTACTGGTAAAATAAGAGCCCCTGCAAGCAACACACCTATAACTGCACCAGGATGAATTTTCAGTACAATAATTGTTAAAAAACTTACGCCAAGAAGAATCATCGCATTTTTCCAACCTAACCCAATCTTTGCCTTTTTTAAAAACCCCCACGTTAAAACTCCCATCATAACCCCAACGATCGGAACAACCGCATGGGTCATGCCTTGAACACTTGGATGATGTTTGTATTGGTTAAAAGAAGTTAATAAAGCCAGCATTAAAAGAACCGTTGGTAATACGGCAGCAATTAACGCTGTAATTAAGCCTCGTATCCCGCCTACTCGATAGCCAATATAGCCAGCCATCTTTGTGTTAATCGGGCCTGGCAACGTATTCCCTAATGCCAATATATTACTAAATTGTTCATCATCCATCCATTTATACGTGCCTACTACTTCTTTATGCACGAGCGGAATGGCAGATGGCCCGCCGCCAAATCCGAATATACCTGACCGAAAAAAGGCGATGAATAGATCCACGTAAAGCTTCATGTTAAAACCCACCTTTAAAAAATTATGAAATCAACCCTATTGACTTAACTCATGAATATTTATTTGAGCTACTCAATAATATATCACTTTCATAATTGTTCATCTAGCAACCATTATAAAATCGTAAAGTTGTGATTGAAAATAAAAAAACAAAATTATCTATTAAAAGACATTGACAGAACAGAACGTTATCTTTATAGTTTAAATGTAAACTGATTTACATAACAAGTTAACATTAGGAAAGGTGATTAGATGAGTAAAGATCAAATAAAATTAAGATCGATGATTATGATTGCGTTATTTGCTGCAATCATTGGGGTTTTAGCACAAATAACGATTCCTCTGCCACTCGTTCCCATTACTGGTCAAACATTAGCGATTGGACTTGCGGCAACAATTTTGGGAGCTAGAAATGGAACATTAGCCGTTATTTTATATTTAATCATTGGATGTGCTGGCGTTCCGGTGTTTGCCGAGTTCGGAGCAGGTGTTTCAAAGTTGATTGGACCAACAGGCGGATTTTTAATCGGCTTTATCCCTCAAGCATTCTTCATGGGATTATTTATGGAAAAGTTGGGATTCACCTTAAAAAATGCTCTTATTGCTAATATTCTTGGTATGTTTATTACCCTTTTCTTTGGAACAGCATGGTTAAAGATTTCAGTCGATTTATCTTGGACTGCCGCTTTCGCAAGTGGATTCACGCCATTTATTATTGTTGGCATCGTAAAAGCAGTGATTGCTTCATGGGTGGGTATTCTTGTCAGAAAACGATTAATTTCTTCTAAATTACTAATTACAAGAAATACGAATATAGCAAATTAAGGACAGAGATCAATCTGTCCTTTTTTCTGCGGAAAAATCAATGGCTCTACTTTCTCTACGCTGGATATTCTATCGAATAAGAAGCTTATTTGAGGAGGTTAGCCAATTTTTCCATACTAGGTTTTAAAGTCATAACTCATACTTTTAAGCTTTTTGGTACATCTCGCAAATATTGAATATAATCTGTTGATGTTCCCTTAAGACCGCATTCTCTAATCATTGATGCAATATTTCCCCGATGATAGGTACCATGATTCACTAAATGGTAAACAATCTCATCGAAGTTATTCTGAAATGTCGCTCCCTTTGGACTTTGATAAACAATTTCATCTAAGTTTTCATAATGTTGATGGATTGCATCGATCAGAACAGCATGTAGTTCAATAAAACTATGTTTTGCATGCTCAATGGAATCGAATGCAGTCAAACTCTCATCTATATCTAGTTCCGGTATTGAGCGATTAAACCAAATCCGATGAGCCCTAAAAATATGATAAAATGTTTCAGCAATTGTTGGAAATACGCTGTTCATCGGTTTATGAAAAATATCATTCGATAATTGGTCAATATATTCTAATAGTTTTATGTTGGCCCAATGATCATATTCCATTATATGTATAAATTGATCCTTCAAAAAGATCCCTTCCCCTCTTGTTTTTATAATAACTTCTTCAGATTATATACATTATACCTTTAACACTCCCTTTTTGTGAATCATATTATCGGTTGGGATATTACATTCATCACTAGTAAAGAACTTTTAGAAACAATATAATAATGAATATTCGTGGTCACATGGTTTCATTATTATGTAATCCGATAGAATGAAAGGAGGTCATTTAATTGGCAAATACACATGTTTTTTCAAAAGAAGAGGAACTATCTAACTCGATTACACATGGCATTGGCGTTCTTTTAAGCGTTGCAGCACTCGTGATTTTGATTGTTTTAGCGGCTATCTATGGCAATGCTTGGCACGTAGTCAGCTTTACATTATTCGGTGTGACAATGTTACTTTTATATACATCTTCCACACTCTTGCATTCCTTACGACCTGGAAAGGCAAAAGATTTCTTTGAAATTATGGATCACTCTTCCATCTATTTCTTCATTGCCGGTTCATACACTCCCTATTTATTAGTGGCCGTTCAAGGCACTGTTGGATGGACATTATTTGGAATTGTATGGGGACTTGCAGTCGGCGGAACAATCTTTAAGTCTTTTTTCGTCAAGAAGTTTTTACTTCCATCTACGATCCTTTATGTCGTAATGGGCTGGTTAATTGTATTTGTTTGGCCTGAGTTATCAGCGAATCTTCACCCAACAAGCTTGCTTTTATTAATTGTTGGCGGATTGTTATATACATTTGGGGCTGTATTTTATATGTGGAGACTTTTTAAACACCATCACGCCGTTTGGCATCTTTTTGTATTAGGTGGAACGGTTTGTCACTTTTTCTCCGTACTCTATTTATTGCCATAATTAAATATGGCTGACTCCCCCTATAATAAACAAAGCAAGAAGTTGAATTTAGAGCTCAGCTTCTTTTTTTGTTGAAAAAACGGAAAAATTACCGCCCTACTCTTCATAATAGAAAATATTTTGAGACAATAACATTGAGAAATTATACTTAATATTTTAATATAAATATAACTATAGTGATAATGTTATTTTTTAATAGAGAGAACAAAATGCAAGCGACCTTAACATAACGGAGGTGTTACAAAATGACAAATTCAAAAGTCTGGTTTTGTGAAATTAACCTAGAAAATGGTTCTCGCCCAGCCAAAGAAGCTCTCGAACAGGACCCGAATTTACATGTAATCGGATACGGCTGTTTAAAGAGGTGTAAGAAATGTGACCTTAAATTATTTGGGGTTGTCGAAGGAACCATTGTAGAAGGTGAAACTTCTGAAGATTTGGTCAAAAATATTTACGAACAAATAAATGCCAAGGTCCTTTCATAAAATGGACCTTGGCATTTATTCTCTATTGAACCATCACAATGATGAATGGCAGCAAGAAAAAAGAAATCAACGTTGTCCAAAGGATACACTTCGTCACAATTTTTGGAGAAGCATCAAATTTCTGAGCTAGAATTCCGGCATTAACCGCTACTGGCATACACGCTAAGACAAATAGAACCGAATGTAAGATGCCATCAATATTTAAAAGTGATAAAGTTGCTAAAGCAATTAAAGGCGCAACGAGTAATCTCATCCCCATACCGATCCAAAAAGTGGTTTGTGCATTGCTTTCCAATTTATCCGTTTTTACAGTCATCATTTGAATCCCTAAAATCGCCAAAACAACGGGAGAATATGAATCAGCAATCATCGCAATTCCACTAGAAATCCCCTCAGGTAACGTAGTACCCATGAACCGCAATAACAAAGCAGCGATTGCAGCATAAATGGCAGGAAGCGAGAAGACAGATTTTATCGCACCTTTTATCGAAAAATGAGAACGTGCCGCAAAATAAACGCCAATCGTATTGACGATCACCATTTGGAGAACAACATAAACAGAAGCTTTATCAAGTCCCAGCTGTCCAAAGGCAAGTAAAGTCAGCGGAATCCCATAGTTTACACTGTTTGTAAAAGCGGAAACTAAGGTTAAGGCCGCAATATCATTTGCCTTCATTTTCAATATCTTTCCAAGAAGGTTGGCTGCTGCCCAAAGAAGCAGCAAGTTAGAAATAGAAAACCCAAAAGTTAAGTATACATCTTGACTAGACACTTCAGCATTCATTAATGTATGAAAAATTAAAGCAGGTGTTAAATAGTATAAAACTAGAGTTAAGAGCGGTTTTATTTCTAATTGTTTATAACGACTAAGAAGCGCACCAGCGACAACCGGTAAGGTCAGCGGTACGATAACTCCTAGTAAAGTTGAAAAAAGACTTTCAATCATTAATATAATTCCCCTTTATCTGCTGAAATACAAATAACAAAAACACTTTATTGAAATAGTCCTAATTGTTCCAGTAATATAACTTTTTTACATTATACTACATTTTACTCATAAACGGTTTAAGTAAAATCCTTTTATTTTCTAAAAACTACCACCAAAACCTTTTATAAAATGAGAAATACTATCATGGTAAGAAGAATTATTTAGGAGGAATTCAAAAATGACAAAGAAAAAGCAAACCCCTTCACCAGAAGTAGATCAAAAAGGGCTATTAAACGATAAAGTTAATAAGAGCAGAGCTAATAACTTTGAAGATGATCATGTACGCAGAGTAACGCCTAACGGAGCAGATGGACAATAAAGTCTGGTGCAGGGGATGAAATATTAGGTTTGTGAATAAATAAAAAGTGCTTCTACTATGGTTTTAATCTCCCAACAGTAGAAGCACCCTTATTTTATTAGATAGCATTTATAAGAAATAACTGAATGATCTTTACTTTACTTAACTACTACTTTTATTCAGCTGATGTAGCAATTTCTTTACTTCCAATTGCGTCTTCACTTTGAGAAGATGTCATTTGACGTGCTGAATATTTGTCTCCAATTAAGGATATTGAAATGGCAGCAATGAGTCCTGCAATTGCAAATACCATAAAGTTTACATAATTTGGAAACGCCATAGTTAATAAGAAACCTCCAAGTATCGGTCCTAGCATTCCGCCTAAACGTCCTACACCAGAAGCAACCCCAATTCCTGTAGATCTTATTTCTGCGGGATAGAATCCTGTTGCATAGGCTTGAATCAATACTTGCGTACCAGTTGTTGCGGCACCAGCAATAGCTACTAATAAAAAGATAACAATTTGATTTCCACCAAATCCAAGTAACGTTAACGCAATGGTTCCTGCAATATAAGTCGGTACCAATACCTTTTTAGAACCGTATTTTTCACATAGATTACTAAGAGCAAGAATTCCAATTACAGCTCCACCTTGAAGAGCAATTAAGAATGTTAAACTAGAATTTAATCCATAGCCTGCCTGAATCATTAACTTAGGCAACCAAGTATTTAATCCGTATACCATTAACAAAGCACAGAAGAACGCAACCCAGAACATAATTGTACTTAATGCACGATTTTCTTTGAATAATCCTACTACAGGTGCCTTTGTTTGTGTTACTTTTACTTCTTCAATTTCATCATTAATATTAAAAGTATAATTAGGATTTACTTTAGCAAGCGTTTTTAATAATTGTTCCTTTTTCCCAGTGCGAATAAGATAACTTGTTGATTCTGGAAGTTGTTTTATCATAAGCGGTAACGCCAGGATTGGAAGACCTGCTACAAAGAAAACAGATGACCAACCGAATGATTCAATGATAAACACACCAACTGTTGGTGCAAGAGCTCCCCCAACCGCAAAACTTACTAGTGTAAGAGATACTAATCTAATTTTCATAGAATTTGGAGCGTAGTCCATAACTAATGCAGCAACATTAGGCATAATTCCGCCAAGTCCTAATCCAGCAATAAAACGATAAATTGAAAATGCTGTTGCAGTTTCAGCGACCCCACATAAAAATGTAAATAAGCTAAAAAGAAATACGTTAATTATAATAACTTTCTTTCTACCAATACGGTCTGCTAGAATTCCAAAAATAATAGCTCCAAACATCATTCCAAATAGTCCATAACTTCCCATCGTACCTGCTACTACTGAATCTAGTCCCCACTCTTCCATAATAAGTGGAAGGGCTGTCCCATACACGGATAAATCATACCCATCAAATAAAATAATCATGAAGCTCCAAATAAATAATAATAAATGAAACTTATTAAACTTACTCTCTCCGATGATTTTTGTTGGATTTACTTTTGCCATTTTACATCCCCTATTCCGTTTTCTGTTTTTGAATATTTTGAAAATTAATTACAAACTGTCAATACCCCTTTTATATTCACCCCTCCAAAACTATCTTTTAAGATAATAATAAAAGTTTTTTGAAATTTTATAATGTTTATAACAATTAAAATTATAGTCTATTAAAACCCTAAATAACAATAGCTTTTCTGATTGAAATAATCTTATGAACTATGCGTTTATTCAATATTTTTTTTATAACACTTTGATATTCCCTCCCTTTAATCGTTGTCACTACTGATTGAAGACAGGAATAGCAATTACTTTAGCCTAAATGAAATTTTTTCTATATTATGCTAACCTTAAGCTACAAGAAAGGAGTAATAAAAATAATGAGTATACCAGAAATTACCTTAAATGATGGATTAACACTACCTGTTGTTGGTTTGGGTTCCTATTTATTAAAAGGAAGTGCAGGCGCTCAATCAATTGTAAGTGCCTTACATATGGGGTACCGCCTTATTGATTCAGCTTATAATTATGAAAATGAGGGAACGGTAGGAGAAGCGGTTCGACGAAGTTCCGTGCCAAGAGATCAATTAAGAATTACTTCTAAATTGCCTGGACGCTATCAAACGTATGACAAAGCAGTAACGACAATACAAGAATCATTATACCGGGCAAATCTCGATTACTATGATTTATACCTTATCCACTGGCCTCTACCTAGACAAGATACATATGTAGAAGCATGGCAAGCCTTAATTGACGCAAAAAAATGGGGATTAATTCGTTCGATTGGAGTTTGTAATTTCTTACCAGAACATATTGAACGACTCGAAAAGGAAACAGGCGTGATTCCCAGCGTCAATCAAATAGAATTACACCCCTTCTTTAATCAAGCCCAACAGAGAAAATGGAATGAGGATCACGGAATAACGACCGAATCTTGGAGTCCATTAGCACGTGCCTCGGAACTTTTACAAAATGATACCATTGCAGGGATTGCCCAGCGCCATAACAAGTCGATCTCACAAGTCATTTTGCGTTGGCATTATCAATTAGGAGCCATTTCAATTCCTAAATCGGCTTCGTCCATTAGACAACTTGAGAACATCTCGATTTTCGACTTTTTCCTAGATGAAGTTGAAATGAACCAAATTTCCGGACTAACTCGCCCAGATGGTCGGATAAATAACCAAGATCCCGCTACATACGAGGAGTTTTAACCGAAAAACTTTACACAAAGAAACGGGTTCTCGATAAACTTTGAGAACCCGTTTCTCATTGAGCTCGTTGCTTCTCTTATTACATTTCGTTATATGCATCCAAAATTAATCTAAGTACATATAACCGAGCAGTAAAAATGAATAGGTCATCCTGATTTTGATCGATATACTCCCCAATAATGTCAATCGCTTTCCTAAAATTATCGATGAGAAAATTTGTATATTTTTCATCGTATTCAAAGCGGTTAATTCTAAAAAGTTCAGATGCAATAATATGAAGTTTGTATTCCTCGACGATAAGTTTTAAGCGAAATAATTTATCAAGATTTGATAGATGATGGTTCTTTTCATGATTGCTTTTTTGTACATATTTTACAAAACCATCAATACTTTCAGCCAATATTTTTGCTTTCTCCATTTCAATCATAAATCATCACCCCTGTTACGTTTATGTATTTACTAGATTCAAAAAATACTATACTCTATTATTTATATTAAACAATTTCTTTAATATTTCTTTGTAATAAAAACAAGGACGAAACATCCGTTTTTTATCAAAACAAATGATTCGTCCTTCCTATTTTTGACTAAAAACTAATAATGTTCAGCCTGTAATTCGTTTGTATGTTCTAGTTCTTTTTGAACAGCAGCAGCTTTCTTCCCATGCACGAAATAGTAAATGAGAATTCCGATTATCGCAATGACAGTCATTCCGACGTACATGCCTCTAAATCCAGTAAAAGGCAAGACAAAGCCGAGAATAAAAGGACCAATTCCGATGCCCAAATCATAAAACATAAAATAAGTTGAAGTTGCTAAGCCTATCCGACTACTTGGGGCTAGGTTCACAGCAATGGTTTGAGCGCTTGATTGAAATGTCCCGAAACCCACACCGATGACTGCTCCAGCAATAAGCAAGCTAATTCCATTTTGGGTTTGACTCAAAATAAATAAACCGACTGCAAATAAAGCTAAAGAAGGATAGATTACTTTATTCTCACCTTTCAAATCAAATAGTTTCCCTGTAAAAGGTCGAGAAATCAAAAGAAAAGCGGCATACATAACAAAGAAAAAGCTTGCTGCATCCACTAATTGAATTTCTTCCGCATAACTGCTAATGAATGATAAAATACTTGAATAAACAAAACCAAAAACCATCACAAGCATTGCAATTGGCAACGTACTTTTCTCGAAATAATCACTTAATCGAAATTGATTCCCGGAAGATATCGGATGTTTCACAACTTCCATCTTTGATACTTCTAAAAATAAAGTAGCCACAACAGCGATAATCGATAGAATCGTTGTCACAATAAAAATCATCATATGATCATATTGTTGACTGATCCATAATCCTAAAAATGGACCGATTGCCATTGCCAAGTTCGTACTAGTTGCAAAATATCCCATTCCTTCTCCACGTCGTGACATTGGAATAATATCAGCAGCAATCGTTCCTGTTGCGGTTGTTCCAATTCCAAAAGCAAAGCCGTGAATAAAACGAACGAGTAATAATAGGGGCAAACTATTGATTGGAAAGTATAACAGCATAAATACAAAAAACATACTTAGACCAATCAATAATAATTTCTTTTTACCGATCCGATTAATCATTTTACCTGCCATCGGTCGAACAAGCACAGCCCCGAGTACAAATATACTCGAAGCCAGACCAGCCATACTTTGGGAGGCGTGAAATCTCTCAATCGAATATACCGCTAATGTAACCATTAAAATATAGAATGAAATAAACAATAGAAAATTAGATAACGAAACCATTAAAAAGTCTTTCGTCCATAAATTAGGTTTTTGATTCATCATTCCGCTCCTTTATGTTAATTTTTTCCTTAAAGTCATAATCGTCCGTAAGGCAATCTCCCTCTCTTCATCAGAGATCCCTTTAATTAACTCCTGCTCAAATGCCTCTACCACTTCTATCGCCTTTTGGTAAACGGCATTTCCTTTTTCGGTAAGTGTAATTTTCCGTTCCCGCTTATCAGTAGTAGGGATTCTTTTGATCAGACCGCTGCTCTCTAACCGATTAACCGTGCGTGAAATGGTTGGTTTTTCAACATTTAAATATCGGCTTATCTCAACCAATGTTGATGCTTCATAATTTTTTAAGTAATATACAATGAGCCATTGTGACTGATAAAGTCCAACTGCAGCTAAGTGTTCATTCAGTTTTTTTGTAAATGAACGCGAAAATTGTAATTGATAGTGGAAAAATGAAAGTCCCATCAAAATATACCCCCGAAGATAAAATTTACCTCGGTGAATTTGCGCTGGGAGTTTATCCAGCTTGCCCGATAAACTCCCTTTGAAAATCGCACATCTCCGCCGGAGGCTTTTTCTAAATGAAGTTTAATAGTTACCTAGGTAACTATTTTTATGTAAATGTCCGAATATATTTTCATTTGGTGAAGAATAGTTATCTAGGTAACTAAATATAAGGAGTCTTATAAGGCTAATAAATAAATTAACTATCTAGCTTATTTATTATATAGGATTTTTCGTCATTCATCCACCTTTTGGATTGGATTATGAATGAAGCGGCAATAAATATTTATTTGATAACTTTAAAATTAAAGGAAAATGAATGATGTATGTTGAATATTATAAGTGTGAAAATAATGAGAGGTGTTATATATGGCGGGTTATTGGACAAAACAAGAAGAAAGTCATTTAGTGAAAATGATTCCACTGTATCGTCAAAAATTAATGCTCACCAAATCAATTGATGGTGTAACATTAGAAGTAGCAGAGTATATTCATCGAACAATTCCTGACCTCAAACACAGATCAATACAATCCATTCAAAAGCGGCTCCCATATTTTGAAAACTTAGTAGCCGGCGTGTTCGAAAAAAGTGATTACGCCAAAAAAGATCAATATCTTTATTCGGCGTTACCACGTGATAATGATGAATTGAAACCAAATCCCTGTAAGACGCGGCACAAGTATAATGGAGCTTTATCAAATTATCTTAAAAAGAATAAAGACCTTGATACCGCTTAAAATAACGAGTGAAAAATAATTAAATTAAAGAAAAAATTATTATATGGGAAAACAAAAAAGCTCGTGACTACGAGCTTTTTTGTTACGGTCCATCGCAACCGAATGGTTCTACACCTGCAGCGATTGCATTTTGCGTACACACTTCTTCACTTGTTGTTAAAGTTGACCTGCCACCACTGAACGCTAAGAAACAAAGTGCAGCAGTAATAATTAGAAAAAGAACTGCTTTTACAATCAATTTCCCTGTAATGTTGATTTCAAATCCCATTATTTCAAAAGTCATTGAAACCCTCCATTATTATATTATGATAGTATATGATCTAACTACATTATAACCTTTTCTTAGATAGAATAAATCATCTTTCACAACTGTTCACCAATTCGATACAAACTCCCATTAATCAAAGGATTCTTTCATCAATACAAGTGATTCTTCCCCCAGTTTAAACTGACTTTCATACATGCGGGCATAGAACCCTTTCTTTAGAAGCAGTTCTTCATGTGTCCCTTTTTCGATAATTTCACCTTTATCGATTACAAGAATCTGGTCTGCATTTTCAATCGTTTTAAGCCGATGCGCAATCACAAAACTTGTCCGACCTTCCAGCAGATGGTTCAGTCCACGTTGAATTTCGATCTCCGTTCTTGTATCAATGCTTGAAGTGGCTTCATCCAAAATGAGAATATCTGATTCTGCAAGAATAGCCCTTGCAATCGCGAGCAGTTGCCGCTGCCCTTGACTTAAATTCATCCCGCCTGATGTGATCAAGGTTTCATACCCCTCTGGCAAATGCTTAATAAACGGATGAGCAGAAGCCATCTTAGCAGCCTTGATGACTTCTTCATCGGTTGCATCTAAACGGCCATAACGAATATTTTCCATAATACTTCCTGTAAACAAAAACGTATCTTGAAGCACGATCCCGATTTTTTTTCGCAAATCTCTTACTTTATAATCGGTAATCTTGATCCCATCGATTTTGATTTCCCCACTTGTTACGTCATAAAATCGTGATAATAGATTGATAATCGTCGTTTTACCTGATCCGGTTGGACCAACAAGAGCGATCTTCTCTCCTGCTTTCACTTGAAAATCAATATTTTTTAATATCGGCTTATCCTGTTCATAACTAAAGTGAACTTGAGAAAACTCTACATTTCCTTTAAAAGAGTTAACTGCAATCGATTCCTGCTTATCAACAATATCCGGTGTCTCATCCATCACTTCAAATACTCGCTCCGCTCCTGCGATAGCCGATTGAAACATATTTAATAGACTGGAAAGTTGGTTAATCGGTCGAAAGAATTGGCGGGAATACGTCACAAATGCAGCAATGACCCCGACGGTTGTCATCCCCTGAACCGCCATAACAGAACCAACTCCAATCACCAATCCAAGACCTAAGTTGTTGATAAAGTTATTGATTGGACCGACAAAGCCCGATACCATATCGGCACTCATCGCTGAATAACGCAACCTCTCATTAACTTCTGAAAATTCCCGATCACTTTCTTCTTCTTTTCCGAACAAAGTAATGACTTCATTTCCTGATATCGACTCTTCGACAAATCCATTGAGTTCCCCTAAATCTCTTTGTCTTTTAATAAAATAACTGCTGCTATATTTAATGATTTTTTTCGTCGTATAAATCATCATTGGAATAATTAACAATGTCACAACCGCCAAAATCCAGTTAAGTGAAAACATTGCGATCGTCACGCCTGTTGTCATTAATATTGTTGAAAAGATTTGAACGACACTTTGACTAAGTGCACTGTTTAGACTATCGATATCGTTCGTTACCCGACTCATCATATCACCATGAGTATGTTTATCAAAAAATCGTAATGATAAAGATTGAAATTTATCAAATAAATCTTTCCGTAAATGTTGAATCGTACGCAACGACACCCGAACCATCATAAAAGTTTGCAACCATGTGAACAAGGCAACCGCTGTGTAGATCATACCAAGCATAACGACAAGTCGAAATGTTCCCTGTATATCTTTTGGAATAATATAGTCATCAATAATAACTCCGATTAAATAAGGAGCTATAAGTCCCAGTAACGTCGATATTATGACAAATAGAACAGAAGCAAATAGAGCAGCCCTCTCATTTTTCAAATAACGCCAAATTCTTCTCAACGTTCCTTTACGATCCTTTGGCTTTTCGACCGGTCCTCCCATCCTTGGACCGCGCGCTCTGCCCATCACGTTCGGTGCTGGTTTACTCATTGGAAGACACCTTCCTTCCGGCTTGTGACAAGTAAATATCCTGATATAGCTTACTTGTATTCAACAAATCTTCATGTGTACCGCTCGACACGATTTTTCCATCCTCCATGACCAATATTTTATCTGCATCAATAATCGATGAGATTTTTGATGAAATGATAAAAACTGTCGCCTGAGGATAGGATTTCTTCAATGCCCTTTGTACTGTTGCCTCCGAGATGGCATCAATGGCAGAAGTAGAATCATCAAGAATGAGGATCTTTGGCTTTCTAATAAATGCCCGGGCCATTGATAAACGTTGTTTCTGCCCACCAGATAAATTTGCCGCTCCTTGTACAAGGTCATGCGAGAATCCATCTTCTAATCGATAAATAAATTCACTAGCTGCTGATGCTTCTGAGGCTGCTTTCAGTTCATCTTCTGTTGCATCTTTTTTTCCATAGCGTAGATTTCCCTCAATGCTTCCAGAAAAAAGAAGTGCTTTTTGCGGGACAAACCCGATGGATGCACGAAGACCTTGAAGGGAATAATCTTTAATACTTCTTCCCTCAATCAGGATATTTCCAGAATCAGGGTCATAAAGCCGCGGTAATAATTTCATTAATGTAGACTTTCCACTTCCAGTCGGACCAATAATTCCAATGGTTTCCCCTGCTTTCGCCTTAAAGTTTATACTATTAAGCACGTATTCTCCATTTTTGCTATAGCTGAAATACACATCTTTAAATTCGACATTTCCGAAAATCTCCTTCTTAATTGGCTGTTCTGACTCGGTAATCCCAATAGGTGTTTCCAAAACTTGGACAATTCGTTCGGCTGACGGAAAGGCACGAGCAATCACCATGAGAACATGACTGCTTGAAATTAGTCCGTTCATCATTATATTTAAATAATTAATAAACGCTAATATCGTACCAACTTGAATTGAACCTTCATTAACTTTAATCGCACCCATCCAAATGCCTGCTGCGATTCCAATATTCACCACAAACATCATAATCGGCATGAGTGTAAAAATAACCTGTTCTGCAGTTAAGTTCCGCTTTGTCAGTAATTCATTGACTTTCTTAAATTGTTCCTTCTCATAATCTTGACGGTCGAAAGCTTTGATGACTCGAATCCCTGATAACGTTTCTTGAACCTTCGTATTTACCTGATCCATCGCCTTTTGAACGAGTGAAAAGAGGTCTCCTGTTTTTTTGGAGAAGAAAAAGATCAATAAGATTAGAATAGGAATTGAAACGAGTAAAATTGGAAATAATTCACGAGCTGTCATCCAGACAATAATGACCGAACCAATAAATAATAAGGGCCCACGTACAAATACCCGCAAAGTCATAATTACCGCCGATTGTATTGATGAAATATCATTCGTAACAATCGTGATCAATTTACCGGAGCTGTAAGAGTTGGTATTTTGATTTGAAAACCGGATCATTTTTTTAAAAAGATCACGGCGTATATCCGTTGAAAAATGAACAGCAGCTTTAGCTGCATATACCGAACTTCCTGCACCTCCAATTAAACCGATAAAAGCAGATAAGAGCATGAAAAAGCCAAATTTAATCACATATGCTTGGTCCCCATTGGCGATCCCCACATCGATCATTTTTTGCATAATTGTTGGCTGCACTAAATCCATCGCCACTTCAAGACACATAAGAAGCGGTCCAAGGATAGCAACCCATTGATACGGTTTTATGTAATGAAGTAATTTCTTCACGGAGTTCATGAAATTTTCCCCTTTGTTACTTAAATTCTTTTTTTAAACGTTCTGTTGATTCTTCAATAAAATGAACCAATTTGGCAGTCTGGTCTGGCTTTTTATGAATACCTCTAATCATTTTTCGGAGTTCATCTTCCCAGATACGAAGAGCCTCTTTTAATTGAACAGATTCTTTGGTATTCCTCCATGTTTGTCTTTCCTTCCATTCAAGCCAGAAATCCCTCTCCTCTTTTTCAGCGTATTCCGTTAATCGTTTTACCCCGTTTTCGTTAAGGGCATATACTTTTTTATCTGTCTCATCTAGTAAATAAATCATTTTGTTATCAAGAAGATCTTGGAGTGCTGGATAAATGGTACCCGCACTTGCACGATAAGCCCCAGATGACCGCTCTTCTAATTGCTTCATAATTTGATAACCATGCATGGCCTCTTCTCCTAGCAATTGCAATATAGCTAACTGTATAAATCCTCTACGTTTTTTCATCATCTACCACCTTTACTATATCGGTTAATTTTAATCGATATAGTAAATAATGACAATAATTAATTCTTGTCCAATTTAATAGCACTTTATGTAAACCCTTTCTATTTCTAATCAATTCAATATTCATTATAATATTTTGTAATTTTTTGACTAATTTTGCAGAAGGTATTCCATTTTTAGAAAATTTTTATCATAATACCATTATTAGCAGATAATTAATAAGGAGGAGCAGCCATACATTTTTGAATGATGATAAAAGTCATTTTTACTTAAAATTCGTTTAGAAATCTATCTTTTTTTTGTGTCAATATCATCTTTAATTTTTTAAATATTTAAAATGTTTTATTTTTCAAAATATTTGTAGTAATATATGAATATACGACAATATAGATTACAAAGAGGAGAGAAATTAATTACATGTCAACATTACGAGAAGAAGCATTGAAAATGCATAAAGAAAACCGTGGAAAATTAGGTGTTTATTCAAAAGTATCTGTACAAAACTCAAAAGATTTAAGTTTAGCCTATTCTCCAGGTGTCGCAGAACCATGTAAGGATATTTATCAAGAAGAGCAAAAAGTCTATGATTACACGATGAAGGGGAATTTAGTAGCGGTTGTGACAAATGGGACAGCTGTACTTGGTTTAGGGAATATCGGACCTAAAGCTGCCATGCCGGTTATGGAAGGTAAAGCTTTATTGTTTAAATCCTTTGCAGATGTTGATGCCTTCCCTATTTGCTTAGATACAACAGATCCAGACAAAATCGTTGAGACCGTAAGATTATTAGAACCGACTTTTGGGGGAGTAAATCTAGAAGATATTGCAGCACCGCAATGTTTCGAAATTGAAGATCGTTTGAAAAAGATCTGTAATATTCCCATTTTCCATGATGATCAACATGGAACTGCAATTGTAACAGCTGCAGGGCTTCTCAATGCTCTAAAAATTGTTGACAAAAATATCGAGGATATTACCGTTGTAGCAAATGGTGCTGGCTCAGCAGGTGTAGCCATTACAAAATTATTGCTGCAAATGGGTGTAAAAGATGTTCTAATATGCGATACAAAAGGAATCATCTATAATGGCCGTTCAGAAGGAATGAATCCTTTTAAAGAACAAATTGCAAAAATTACGAATAAAGCACAAAAACAGGGTTCGTTAGCGGATGCATTGGTCGGAGCCGATGTATTTGTTGGTGTGTCGGCTGCAGGTGCAGTTACGCAAGATATGGTGCGTACGATGAATCGAGATGCCATTATCTTTGCGATGGCTAATCCAGTACCAGAAATCATGCCTCCAGAAGCAAAAGAAGCTGGTGCAGCTGTCATTGGTACAGGCCGCTCTGACTTCCCGAATCAGGTAAACAATGTTCTAGCATTCCCTGGAATCTTCCGTGGGGCCTTAGATGTTCGTGCAACAGAAATCAATGAGGAAATGAAGATCGCTGCTGTCCATGCGATTGCAGGACTTGTTTCAGATTCAGAATTAAATCCAGATTATGTGATTCCAAATCCATTTGATCCAAGAGTGGCTGCTCATGTAGCTTCAGCAGTGGCAACTGCTGCGATGGAAACAAATGTCGCACAAAAACACATAAATCCAAATGAAATAAAAGAAAGACTCTTAACGTTAGCAACGGCAAAAGTATAAACTTAAGAATAGTGGATGATAAAAATAAAACCTGAACCTTTTTATGGTTCAGGTTTTATTTTATCAAGTTCAACATAATTAAAAAAGGGATTATTTGCTCTATACGAAACACTTTTCCGAATAGTGAATATTTTATAATAATTATCAGGTCTTCATAGAAATTTTCGCAAAAAAAGATGGCTCCCTTGTATTAGGAACCACCTCTTCTAATAAAGTTGATTGAATTTAAATCGCCCAGTCTCCGTTACGGAAGATCGGAACAATTGTACCATCTTGTTTGATGCCGTCAATGTTCATTTGATCAGAACCAATCATAAAATCGACATGGACCGTTCCGGTATTCATCCCATGTTGCTGTAATTCAGCTTCGCTCATTTCTGTTCCACCTTGAATGGTTGTCGGATAGCTTGATCCGATTGCCAAATGGTTAGATGCATTCTCATCAAATAAAGTATTAAAGAAAATAATCCCTGATTGCGAAATAGGTGAAGGATCTGGCACTAAAGCAACTTCCCCTAACCCCGTTCCACCTTCATTGTCAAACACCAATTTTTTTATTGCTTCATCGCCTTTTTCAGCTAAAATATCTGTTATTTTCCCATCTTTAAAATGAACTTCAATGCCTTCAATTAATGTTCCAGCATAGCTAAGTGGCTTCGTACTACGAACCACTCCCTCCATTCGACGAGTATCAGGAGCTGTAAACACTTCTTCCGTTGGCATATTGGCCACAAACTCTTCCCCTTTTGGGTTATGGCTCTGAGCTGCTGCCCAAATATGGTTCTTTGGTAAGCCAAGTGTTAAATCTGTACCAGGCGCTGTATAATGCAAGGCATCAAATTGAATCTCATTTAATTTCGCTGCTTTTTCTTTCAACGTTTGGATATGTTCATCCCATGCTGCAATTGGGTCTTCTTCATAAACACGGCAAGTTTTAAAAATTTGATCCCATAGAGCATCTACTTGTTCCTCTGAAGTTGCTAAGTTAGGAAATACTGTAGCTGCCCAACCCGCTCCAGCAGCTGCTGCAACAGTCCATTTTATATCATCATTTTGAGTGGCAACCCGCTGTGCCTTGAACATCTTCCCTGCTGCTTTTTGATAAGCCGCTACTTTTCCAGGTTCGATCTCATTTAATAGCCCTGGGTCACTAGAGATAATCGAAAGTCGGCTTACACGATGATTTAAAACATGATCTTCTGATTCTTGAACTTCATATTCTGGAATATTTGTTAACACTTCTTCTGGCTGATACTGATAATTTAATTTTGTCATCTCATCATCAGACCATTTTACAATCACTTTTTCTGCTCCTAAAGCATACGCCTCTTTCGTAATAAATCTCGCTAACGGTGCTTGGTCAACGTTAATCGTCATTTTCACCCAGTCACCTTTTTGCACGTTAATCCCTTTTGCCACTAAGAGTTTGGCATATTTATGTAAGTTTTCCTCAAAATTAGCTAATGTCATTACGTTTACCCCCTGTCTCTTTATGTTAAATATACTATCACAATGGAGTCATATGATAAAATTTATAGGCGTTCAGCGACCTTCATCAAAAGTAGAAAACTCTGCCATTAAACTAGGGTTCAATTAGAAAAAACTCACTATTCAAGCAATGGACTAATCGTCTTATGATTATGAATACGATCAATCGCTTCAACTAATAAAGGAGCAATCGATAACGTTTTTAATTTTTTTAGCTGTTTGTCTTGAGGTAATTGGATCGTATTCGTAATAACCAACTCATGGATTGGTGACGATTCGATCCTCATTCTAAATTCTCCTGTAAAAACTGCATGTGTACAAGCCGCATAGATAGTTTTAGCACCATTCTCTGCTAATGCTTTAGCAGCTAAAGAAATAGTCATACCTGTGTCAATTAAATCATCAATAATTATGACATTTCTTCCTTGCACATCTCCTATTACATTAAATGTGTCACTATCTTCTTCTTGTCTTTTATCAACAAGCGCAAGTGGAGCATCTAATAGATTCGCCATTTTTCTGGCTCTACCGATACTTCCATTATGCGGTGCAACGACAACAACATCTTTTAGATCTTTTTTTCGATAATATTCCGAAAGAATCGGAATCCCCGTTAAATGTTCAAGTGGAATATTAAAGAATCCTTGTAGTTGTGCTGAATGGAGATCCATCGTGATGACCCGGTTTGCTCCTGCTTTTTCTAAAAGGTTCGCTACTAATTTTGCCGTAATCGGTTCACGTGAACGAGCTTTACGGTCTTGTCTCGCATATCCAAAGTACGGAATTAAACAATTGATCGTGCCTGCAGATGCCCTTTTTAACGCATCAATTAAAATCAGCAACTCCATCAGATTCTCATTAATCGGATCAGAAGTCGATTGAATGAGAAATATCTCCTTCCCTCGAACGCTTTCTCCAACGTGAATTTGGATTTCACCATCACTAAAGCGAGAAATTGTACATTTTCCTAACTCACAGTTCATTAGTTCCGTAATCTCAGCTGCAAGTTCTTTATTTGAATTCAAAGTAAATATTTTCGTATTACCTAATTCATATTGATTCAACAAATTAACCCCCACATGATTTCAAGTTGAGCATTTACCTTTATATCCTCATTATATCGATTCAAAAATGGAAAAGAAATAAAAATTCTAAAAAGGCTTGTTAAGCTTCTATAATAGATTAATCATTTTGATCTTACTTGCGCAAAGTAAAGGATAGAGAAACAAATCTATTATTTCTGTTCACCGTATCATTTTAAAATGAGACCGAACTTTTCATAAAAGCAATTTAGAAATATTTCAGAAAAAAATGTACCCGTTTTCAAAATCATATGTTATCCTATATTTATGTATATTTATATCAATTTTGAGGTGAAGCTTTTATGCAAAAGATTATGGACAAAGAAAAAATCAATAAAGAAACTATTTATTCAAGAACGAACCCATTCCCGGCAACAGTTCTTAAAAATATAAATTTAAATGGGACTGGCTCTAGCAAAGAAACAAGACATCTAGAATTATCTTTAAAAGACTCTGGTCTATCTTATATTCCTGGCGATGCTTTAGGTTTAGTGCCTGAAAACAGTCCGAAACTAGTAGCATCCATTCTTGAAGAAATGAATTGGGATGCAGAAACAGTTGTCACGATCAACAAACAGGGAGAAACACTTCCACTCGTGAAAGCGTTAACAGACTATTTCGAAATAACTTTATTAAATAAAAAAATCATTAAGCAGGCTGCCGGACTTACTAACAACGAAGAAATTCAAAAGCTTGCAGCAGATGAGAATGCTGACCAACTAAAAGAATATATGTATGGTCGTGATTTACTTGATTTACTGCGTGATTTTGGACCGTGGAATGGAACAGCCCAAGACATTGTTGGTTTGCTTAGAAAAATGCCAGCGCGCCTTTATTCAATTGCAAGCAGTATGGCTGCACATCCAGATGAAGTCCATTTAACTATTGGCGCTGTGCGTTATCATTCACATGGACGTGACCGAGAAGGAGTTGCTTCTGTTCAAGTAGCAGAACGTATTGAAGAAGGCGGCACAGTTCTAGTATATATTCAGCCAAACAAGCACTTCCATCTTCCGCAATCAACGGATACGGATATTATCATGGTAGGTCCTGGAACAGGAATTGCACCTTTCCGCTCATTTATCGAAGAACGTGCAGTAAATAAAGGGACAGGCAGAACTTGGCTATTTTTCGGAGATCAACATGCCGCTACTGATTTCCTTTACCAAGACGAATTGGAACAATATCAAAAAGACGGTGTGATCACTAAATTAGATACAGCATTCTCTCGCGACACGGACAAGAAAGTATATGTTCAACATAAAATGACAGAAAACAGCAAGGAACTATTCGAATGGCTGTCAAACGGGGCTTACTTCTATGTTTGCGGTGATAAAGAACGAATGGCAAAAGACGTCCAAGCTGCCCTTATTGACCTTATCGAAAAAGAAGGCAATATGAGTCACGAAGATGCAGAAGCACATTTAAATGACTTGAAAAAACAAGGCCGCTATTTACGTGATGTATATTAATTAATGAAAAAACAAGGGTGTAAGTCTCCTCCAGTTACTGGAAGATGATTTACACCCTTTAGTCTTTATTATATTTCCCTAAATCCTTCTCCTATGATGGTGGAATCGGATCGTTTAATGGCAGATAATAAAGCCTGTTTGGAAATATTCTCCTTTTGTTCAACTAATGGAACCCGTCCTTTATACACATATTTCTTTTTTAAGACCTTTTTTTTCTGATTGTAGTACAATACAAACCGTTTTAAAGGTAATTCTGAATTTGTGTTAAACCAACGTAATTTAAAGGATGGTACATTCTCCCATTCCTCAACAGATAACATCGTCCCTAGGGCTCTTAGCTGCTTGAAATAAAACTCAGGAGTCAAACGAACTTCTCTTTCCAATAATAATGTTGGATCATCCACAACTGGTTCTTGCTTTAAAGGAATCTCTTCATTTTTTAATGTCTCTTCTAATTGCGAAAAACTTATCGTCGGTAGCAATGTTTATAAACAACTCCTCACTGTTATGCAATTACATTAGATTCGTAACGGGAACTTCTAACGAGATTGACATTCATATTCACTTTCATTATACCCCATTAATTCCAATCTCTATTTTTATCATAATGAAATTACGGCTCCTATTCAAGAATTAACATTTTTCACAAACGATATTAGCAGCCATCCCTTTGCTTCACTACGTTATACAAAAGCTAAAACATTTACTATTTTAGTATATCAAATATAATGAAGCTTAGGGTTAAAAAACGGTATTCCTTAAATGTTAAACTTAGGGATGGAAAAATATTTTTAATACCATTATAATGTTATTAAAGGTGTAAACTATTTAAATAGTAAACGAGAGAAGTTTTTTACTAGTTTGATGCGTAGAGGAGACTAGAAAATGAATAAACAAAGTTCTGTTTCATACAATGAACAGGTAAATACAAACATTTATAACGAGAATAATAAAACGATAAAAACAATAATCTTGGATTTTATTTATTTACTAAAGGGCTTTGTGTTAATCGCAAATGCATTTCCTGTCCTTGTAGGATTTTGGCTGGCATTATCCTTTACCAATACTAGCCTATTTGACGAACTTGGCTTGTTTTTAAATACGATGATCGGAAGTGTACTTGTTATTTCTGGAGCACTTATTCTTAATAACTGGTATGAAGTTGATTTAGATCAAGCAATGGAGCGAACGAAAAAACGCCCAACTGTGACAGGAAGTTTTTCACTTAAGACCGTATTATTGATGGGAATCTTCTTCACGCTAATTGGTTTTGTCTTTTTATACCAAACAACAATGGAAGCGTTTATTTATTCGTTGATCGGCTGGTTTACCTATGTTGTCCTATATACATTTTGGTCAAAGCGTAAATATGCAATAAACACAATTATCGGAGCGGTTTCAGGAGCAGTTACACCCCTTATTGGCTGGACAGCTTTAACACCTGGAAATCATATCGTCCCCATTACGGTTGCAGTGATCATTTTTATTTGGCAAATGCCTCATACCTACTCGATTGCAATGAGACGTTTTGATGATTATAAACGCGCTGGAGCAGCAATGCTTCCAGTTCTATATGGATTTGATGTAACAAAGCGGCAAATCTTCGTCTATGTTGCCTGCCTACTTCCATTACCATTTTTCCTTTGGTCTTTAGGTCCTGTATTTCTCGTGTTATCTACATTAATGAATCTTGGTTGGTTTGTCCTCTCGATCCGTGGCCTCAATACGAAAAATAATGCAAAATGGGCCAATGCCACTTTCTTTTATTCTGTAAACTATATGATGATTTTATTGGCTTTAATGATGATTGTAACTTGGTGAAAACTTAAGAGGTGCCCGGCATCATCCAAACTGGATGGTGTCGGGCACCTCTTCCTTCTATAAAGCCCATGTTTTTATGCGATTCAAACGTTTTATACCATCTTTGATTCCTTTATAGCTGCTCTGTTCCTCGGAAAAGAACGGAGTTGATAGAAGGAGAACATTTCGCTCATCTGATAGTTTGATTTGATACAAACTATATTTTTCACGATTCAATTGCCATATACTTATTTTTTTAACGCGATCGGAAAATGATTGAAGCAGCTTTTCAGTTAAGTCCCTTTCATATGTAATTAACAACTTAACATTATCGTGATTGAAAAGATTTTCTTTTATAAGGTCGATTCGATCCGCCTCAATTTCCTCTTCATAAGATTCGACTTTGCCCCAAATCGATTGATAGGGTTCAATACTTGACTTCATTTTTTTAGGCAGTGGTCGAAACTTAGCAATAAAATGATTAGCTCTCTCTCTGCCTAACATTTTTTTCTGGTAAAGAAAGTGATCAATTCTGTCTGTTGTTGCATTTTCCCCTGAAAACTCTAGTAAATAGGCAGCCATATATTCCCAAATCTTTGCCCCCTTACAAGTTTCCATAGGAATTTGATATAACTCTTCCCAGACGTGACGTAAATCCATCTGCAGGTGAAAATTTGAACGAAGCTTCAAACTTTCTTCTAAAGTTTTTGCTTGTTTTCCCCATATTTCATCTCCAGCTTCTTCCATCTCCAAAAACCAAGTAGGCGCCTTAAGATCCCCATAACCTAACCAGTTAGATAGACAAGATCGTACTAATTTTTCGGGAATACGTTGAGCGACAATCCTTTGAGGAGAATAATTTTCGGTAATGAGTAGTTTTTTTCTGACAATGGGTTTTGATTGATTCATAGATAGCATTGTTAATACAATGACTTCATGTAATTCACTTTCTGAAAATTCCTTAATATTAATCCAACCTCTTGAATCTAATTTGTACCCCTTTTCTTTGACTGTCTCGGAATTCATATATTTTCCGGTTACGTACCCATTCCCATTAGGATGTAGTTGTGTTGCGAGGACTTTCCCTCTTTGCTGGCTTTTGGGGTATTCATAATTAATTCGTTGATTACTAAGTTGCTTCTCTACTAAATCTTCATAAGTACGAAAAATAGATTTTTTTTGTTCAAAACTTAACATCTTTCCACCTCCAACCTTCAGAATAATCTATTAATTCTATTGTAACATATGAACGGTATTGGACACCATCCAGAAACTGGAAATACCAGACACTATGTCAATATATGTGCACTACGCTTGCTCGATCCCATTTGTCACGTTAAAATAAATATTTGGTTATCATTGGATTTTTTGGATGCTGGGCATTTTTTCTAGGAGTAGGAGCTGGAAGATACCTTGCACCCTAGATTAGGGGGATTTACATGAATGTAATTGAGGTTCAAAATTTACGAAAAGAATTTAAAGCGTATTCAAGTCGGTCCGGATTAACTGGAGCTTTTCGCGACTTGTTTACGAGGAATTATAATATTCATGCGGCAGTTGATGATATTTCTTTAAGTGTTAAGCAAGGTGAAATGATCGGCTACATTGGAGAAAATGGAGCTGGAAAATCGACTACAATTAAAATGTTAACTGGTATTCTGACACCAACATCCGGATTAATCCGGGTGAATGGGATGAATCCTCATAAACAACGGGAGGATTTCGTACGTACGATTGGGGTTGTTTTTGGGCAGCGTTCCCAATTATGGTGGGATATTGCCGTTCAAGAGTCGTTTCGATTATTGAAAAAAGTATATCGGGTTTCTGACGAAGAGTACGACCGCCATATGGGCCATGTGATTGAAACATTAGATATTGGTCCTTTGTTAGATAAACCAGTAAGAAAGCTCTCTTTAGGACAACGAATGCGCTGCGAATTAGCTGCAGCACTTGTTCATAATCCACCTCTCCTCTTTCTAGATGAACCGACCATTGGCCTTGATGTGTTAGTAAAATTAAAGATTCGTAACTTTTTAAAGGAAATCAATGAACAATATAAAACAACGATTCTATTAACAACGCATGATTTGACGGATATCGAAGCACTATGTGAGCGGGTTGTATTATTAGACGAAGGAAAAATTATTTTTGACGGAAAATTGAATCAACTGCAAACACAAGCAGTCGAAGGTAAACAAGTACAATTTGAATTTTTAACTGCTGTTTCGATTGATGGATTGCCAAAAGCTGAAAAAGTCCATTGGCAGCAAAAAGATGAAACGACATGGCTCGCTGTCATCCAAGGAGACGAGCAGCTTCTATCCAAGTTCATCAGTGATGTTATTCAACGAAATCCGATTCAAAATGTAAAGGTAAATGAAGTGTCTACAGAAGAAATCGTTCGTAAGATTTATGAAGAGGGAATGGCTATATCATGAGCATGTACTGGGAAATGATCCGAATCCGGTTTTTAATGATGCTTGCCTACCGAACAAACTATTATAGCGGAATTTTAATTTATAGCATAAATATCGGGGCGTATTATTTTTTATGGTCGGCGATTTATGGGGATAAAACGGAAATACAAGGGTTATCTGTGCTGCAAATGACGACTTACATTGCGATTGCCTGGATGGCAAGAGCTTTTTATTTTAATAATATAGACCGGGAAATCGCAGCAGAAATTCAAGACGGAAAAGTCGCGATTGAAATGATTCGCCCCTACAACTATCTGGGGATGAAAACGATGCAGGCTCTTGGAGAAGGAATCTTTCGCCTATTGTTCTTCTCTGTCCCAGGCATGATTATTGTAGCGTTCATTTTTCCAATCACCTTTTCGGCTAGCTTGGCGACATGGGTGCTTTTCTTTATTTCCTTACTGTTTAGTTTTATTGTGAACACACAAATTAACTTACTTACCGGAATTATGACATTCTTTTTCTTTAATAATACAGGATTAATCCGGGCCAAACGAGTTGTGATCGATTTGTTCTCCGGACTGTTGTTGCCTATTTCATTCTATCCACTTTGGGCGCAAAATGTCATGCAGTTTTTACCATTTCAAGCCATCAGCTATGTACCTAGTATGATTTTTACAGAGGGATTTGCCGGCAGTGAGATTTATCAGGCTTTGTTCTTACAAATCATATGGTCGGTCCTATTGCTCATTCCAATTAAATTATTGTGGGTACTGGCGAAAAAACAATTGATCGTACAAGGAGGCTGACATATGCATTATTTTTCTCTATTTTTTCAATACGCCTCTCAATATTTAAAAACAAGGTTAACCTATCGAGTTGATTCAGTGATTGAAATCTTATCCGACTTATTATCACAGGGGGTTAATTTAATTTTTATCCTTGTTGTGTTTGGTCATACAGGGTTGTTAGGGGGCTGGAGCCGAGAAGAGATCATTTTTATTTACGGTTTTTTCCTTGTCCCCTATGCATTGTTTTCTTCCTTTTTTAACATTTGGGATTTTAATGAACGCTATATCGTTAAGGGTGAAATGGATCGAGTCTTAACCCGTCCCGTTCATAGTCTTTTTCAAATTATTATGGAACGGATGGAGTTAGAATCGTTATTTGGAGTCATTACAGGGATTCTCGTCATGAGCTATGCGGGAACAGAGCTTGGAATAACCTTTACCGCATATGATGTCTTCATTTTCATCCTTATGGTATTGGGTGGCATGTTGATTTATGGGGGAGTTTTTATTTCCCTTGCTTCCATCGGCTTTTGGTCTGACAGCCGAACCGATATTATGCCAATGATGTATAACATTTCAAACTATGGCAGGTATCCTGTTGATATTTATCATAAAGCGATTCGCTTTGTGTTAACGTGGATATTACCCTTTGCCTTTGTAGGAGTCTATCCTGCCTCTTATTTTTTAAATAAAGAGGAATGGTATGGATACGCCTTCTTAACACCTGTAATGGGAATCTTGGTCTTCAGTCTTTCCGTCTTCCTTTGGAATACAGGTGTGAAAAAATATCGAGGAGCAGGGAATTAACTGTAAGGTGCCAGGCGCCTTACAGCTTCTTTAGGATGACCTATATTCCATAAAGACTCAGAGTATTTTCACGAATTATCTTCGCAGCTTCAATTGTAGTAAACCTTTTCATTTCAGCAATCATCGCAATCGAATGCCACATCATACGGGGATGAGTCATTTTCCCTGCAAATGGGCCTTCAAATGGCCACGGACCGTCTGTTTCAACCATCATTTGCTCGAGAGGATAACTATTAACTAACTTTTGAATTTTTTCCTTATAAACAATTTCAGGTGTCACAGATATAAAATAACCGTTTTCCACCATACGAGCAATTGTCAGGTCATCCCCCTTAAACCAATGGAAATGGGCGTTTGAGACAGAATACTTTTCCAAAAGGTCGCATACAAGCGAAGCATCATCATAGACTGCGTGAAGAATAATCGGCTTTTGCCATCTTTTAGCTAATTGTATAAATACCTCAAGTAACTCAATGTACTGACCATACTGGTATTGAGAGACATCCCCGCTTTGTCTTAAATAATAAGGCAAACCAACTTCTCCAATTGCAATCATGTCTTCTAGATGCTTAAACATCCATTCCGTAAGAGAATTCATTTCATCATCGGTTGGCAGATTTTGCTCAGGATGGTAGCCAAAGGCTGGTTTTACCTTCTCATACGTTTTTGATAGGTGGAGATTACGTTTACATGACTGGAGATTAGTTGAAACGGTTAACAGCCCGTCAATTTCGTCGGTGTCTTTCACCATACGCTCTATTTCACTATTTTTATATTGATCTAAATGAATATGCGCATCAACTATTTGATAATTTGGCCGCCTGATACCTTCCGATTCTTGTAAATTCATTGTTTTAAATTTTCTCAAATTCAGCTTCCAGTCGACTATAGAAGTCTTCTGCTGCACTGTATCCCTGTTGTCTTAAAAACCAATTATTCGCAGCTGCCTCGATGAGTCCGGCTACATCGCGTCCAGGTTGAAGTTGAATTTCCATTGATGGAATTTTGACTCCTAGATAATCTGTGTATTTCGGCTCTTGTTCTAAATCATTATACAGAGCATTTTTCTCCCATTTTGTTAAAAGTATTTCAAGAGCAATACGTGTTTCATTTTGAAAAGCCTTTTGTCCATACGAACGAACGACATTTAACAAACCGATGCTGCGCAGGGCTAAAAATTCCTTCGTTTTCTCATCATGAGTCCCTAGCAGTGTTTGAGTACTCAACTTTTTTAATACGACAATATCGTCAGCAACTAAACGATGCCCCCTTCCAATTAAGGTGTGAGCGGTTTCACTTTTTCCAACGCCTGAGTCGCCTCGAATTAAAATGCCAATCCCATATACATTGACACAAACTCCATGTACCGCAATTTGAGGCGCTAATTCTTTAATCATAAATGCATCAAGTTTTGCCATAAAGTCAGTCGTGTTTGTAGGTTTATTCGTTAATAGCAAAGGGATATTATGTTCTCTGCAATGTTGAGTCAAATAAGTGAGTCCCTCTTCACCAGCTGTAACAATGAAACATGGCGGATGGTATTGAACGATATTTCCAATTCGCGCTTTACGTTCCTCATGACTTAATTTATGCAGATAGGTCACTTCTTTAATTCCTAAAATTTGAACTCGTTCCGTCGGAAAAAAGTCAAAATGACCGACAAATTCCAATCCTGGACGATGAGATCTTGCCTGTGTTATTTTTCTTAGCAGTTGGTTCTCCCCAACTAATACTTTTAATGAGAATTTATTAACTAACAAATCTATGGTTAATTTTTTCACCTTAATTTTCACCATTCCTCATAATCTAATAACCTAATTATACTTAAAAATAAGAAAAACAACATTAAAAAAGTGCTAAGCATTATCCAACTGGATTTTGCCTTGCACTTTTCTCGCTTAAAAGTAATCTGAAAAATAAGGGGTATCCCGCTTAATGATACTTTCTAATCGCTGCACTAGTTTCTCGTCACCGTTTAATCGTCCAATCTCAGCTAGATAAGGAGGTCTTTTATAACTTAGTAACATCGTAGTCAAAGTCTGGATATCTAAAGAAACCTCCGGTTGGTTTGTACTTGGTGAAAGCTTACCTTCCCCTGTCTTAGAGACATGTAAAGTGAAAATTCCTTTGTTCCAGTCTGCCATCGGATCATCTAATTCAATAGTGATCTCAGTTTCAGAATCCATTGCCTTAAAAGGATATTGGGAAATAAACTGCTCCGCATCGATGATTCTAGCCATATAATAAGGGGCTATCGTCTCTTTAATGTCTCCATCATCTAACCAAAATGCTAATGGTTCATCTGTAAATGTATTCCCTACTACTCTCGTTACCATGGAAAAATGGGCACTAATAAAACTCCAAAGTCCATTTCGGGCTTCTTGATGTAAATAAATCTTATCCTTAATATGCAACACATCTTTTGAAATCCAGTATAATAAATATCCTTGGGGTTCACGGTCACGATCATAATACACAGCTGCGGTTAATTCATCCAAATCCCATCTCCAATATTCATCCCAGGCCAATTCATTTCGAATCATAGCCGCATGTTGCCCCATTGAAAAGCGATGATAAACCTTCCGGATGTCCTGATGCTCCGTATGTAATCTCTCTATATAACCCGACACCTTTTTCAGTTGCGGGAGCTGAAAATCTCTGATTTCAAACGTCATTTTATCAGAAATAATTTCCCAGCCCTTCCGACGATAAAAAGGTAGCGAGTAGGGGTATAAATAAGAAATGGATTGCTTTCTCTCTTTCATATCCTTTAAAGCATATTTCAATAATTTCTTCATAAGTCCCATATTGGCAAATTCAGGATATGTGCCAACCCCTGTCAGTCCACCCATTTCAAAAATTTCCCCAAAAATATTGACCTTAAAAGGATAAACAGCTAATTGAGAAATTAACTTTTCACCGTCAAACCACCCTAATACTTCCGCTTGTTGAAGGACAGGCAATTTGGCTAATGCAATTTCCCTCGCCTCCCAACCAACTCGTTGTAAATCTTTATTGGTCACTTGAAAGACATAACGCAAAAGTTCATTAAATTGCTTTAGATGTTTTGGTTCCACCTTTCTCATTTCGAGCTTTTCGATTCGACTCATTGGGGTAACCTCCAAAAGGAAATGTGTTTGCTAAATCGTTTACTACTAACTTTCGAGTTTCTAATTCATTTTATACCCTCTTCACCTTTTAATCCTCCTATTTTTGGCAGGTCCTTGACGCCCAAATTGGAATATGGTGGTTTACAATTTTCTTTTTCATTATATAATTAGTATTGTTCAGTGTAAATTTCTGCTGAAGAAAGTTAAAAGTTACAAGTGGATTTGTAACAAGTGGATTTTTGAGTTTATAACAACTTTTTCGCCACTCCTCTTTTTAAAAGATGAGTGGCTTTTATTATGACTGCAAGGAGGGTTTGTATGGGACTTTGGAGATATGCATTGCTCGTATTTATCGGAGGTTGTTCTTATGGTATGATTTCAACCTTTGTTAAAATCGCATACAACGAAGGATACAGTGTAAATGATGTCACTGGATCTCAATACTTTTTTGGAGCCGTTATGCTTTGGATTGCTACAATCATTATGCGTAAATGGCGTCATCTCTCTTTTAAACAATGGTTGATTTTGCTTGTTAGCGGAATCCCTATGGGAGCTACAGGAATTTTTTATAATCAATCTCTTCAATATGTTAATGCTTCGTTAGCAATTATTTTATTATTGCAATTTACATGGATAGGAATTATATTGCAATATCTTTTTGATCGAAAGAAACCAACAAGCCAAAATATAATAGCCACGGTAATCATTCTCATTGGCTCAGTACTTGCTTCTAATTTATTAGGGAACACGATCACGATGTCATGGGCTGGTATCGGTTGGGGACTATTATCTGGATTATCCTTTGCTTCTTTTATCTATATAAGCGGCAAATCCAGCATTCCTGTACACCCGATCAAGAAAAGCGCGATTATGTGTACGGGTGGCGCCCTTTTCATCTTTATTTTCTTACCACCAACTTTTTTAGTAAATGGTTCTCTTACCGAAGGGCTGCTTCCATTCTCACTTTATTTTGCATTCTTTGGATCCCTTTTACCACCATTATTATTTAATATCGGAATGCCAAAAGTTGGGAGTGCTCTAGGAAATATTTTAAGTGCTTCTGAACTTCCAACAGCCGTATTCATGTCAACTGTTATCTTAAAAGAACCTGTCACACTATACCAATGGATAGGTGTGATCATTATCCTTGTCGGGATCGCCTTTCCAGCCTTTCGAAAAATGGGCCGTAATCAACTTAAAGAAGATAACCGAAAAAGTACAGCTACTTAAAGCGTGCGGGCCACCTTCCGCAACTTGAAAGATGAATTGCTTTTTTCAGCGAAAAAACAGGTACTAGCAATTATCTATACGTTATTCTATAATAATTTTATTCAATAGGATAAAACAATAAAGAAATGGAGCAGTCATTAAATTGATTTTATTAATAGATAACTATGATTCATTTACATTTAACTTAGTTCAATATGTTCAAAAAATTGGCGAGGAAGTTATTGTTCTTCGAAATGACCAAGTTACGATAGAAAACATTGAAAACTTAAAACCAGATCATTTGCTTATTTCTCCTGGACCTGGAAACCCTAATACAGCGGGAATCTGCTTAGATGTTGTCAATACGTTTTATCAAAGAATCCCCATTTTGGGAGTATGCTTAGGGCATCAAATTATCGCTCAAGCCTTTGGCGGCATTGTCAGAAAGGCAAGCCAACCTATGCATGGGAAAATTTCTCAAATAGATCACGACCAAACACAAATTTTTCATGAAATACCATCACCGTTGCAAGTGACAAGATATCATTCATTAGTTGTAGATGAAGAGACTCTGCCTGACTGTCTCGAAATTAGTGCAAAAAGTGAAGATGGAGATATCATGGCGATCCGACATAAAGAGTTCAACGTGGAAGGCGTTCAATTCCACCCTGAAGCTATCTTGACTGAAAATGGACTAAATATGATACAAAACTTTTTCAACAAATAAATCAAGATCCTAAACAGAGGTACATAAAAATGAAAACAAAACGAAATCAAAGAGAACCACTATTATCTTTTGAATTTGCCACTAGTACAGGTGAAATCAAGCCGCTTACCTTTCAAAATCCCATTCAATTGATTACTGCTCATACAATTGAAGAGGTCTTGCCTTGCTTTCAACTCATTCAGAATGCGATAGACGAGGGCTATTATGCTGCTGGGTTTTTATCCTATGAATGCGCACCAGCATTTGATCAAGCTTATACGGTTAGAAATGAACAAAAAATGCCCTTATTATGGTTTGGAATCTTTTCAGAACCGGAACATTTGTCATTAAGTAGCGAGGGCAGCTATACGATGGCCGATTGGAAACCATCAGTTGACATGGATGAGTATGAATCATGTATCAACTCCATTAAACAATCCATTGAAGACGGAGATACTTATCAGACAAACTATACGATTCGTCTCCATTCTAATTTCCAAGGTGATGATATCGCTTTTTTTGAGGATTTAAAGAAAGCACAAACCTCAGATTATTGTGCTTATATTAATACAGGTGATCATCGTATATTGTCTGCTTCTCCAGAATTATTTTTCCATTTAAAAGATCAGCACATTACAACTCGTCCGATGAAAGGAACGATTAAAAGAGGAAATTCATTTGCAGAAGATGAGGCAAATGCGAATTGGCTTTATCACTCGGAAAAAAATCGTGCTGAAAATGTCATGATCGTTGATTTGCTCCGAAATGACTTAGGCATAATCGCAGAGACAGGCACTGTTCATGTCCCAAAATTATTTGAGATTGAACAGTACCCAACCGTTCATCAAATGACATCAACAATTGAGGCAAAAATAGCAGCTAATACCCCATTGTTTGATATTTTTAAAGCTTTGTTTCCATGCGGATCGATTACAGGTGCACCAAAAATCAGCACAATGAATATTATTGCTAACTTAGAGAATACACCTCGTGAAGTGTATTGTGGAACTATCGGTTATATTACACCAAACCGCGAAGCCATTTTTAATGTGCCTATCCGAACAGTGATCATTGATCAACAATCAGGAATGGCAACATATGGAGTTGGTGGCGGAATTACATGGGATTCTACTGCTGAAGGCGAGTATGATGAAGTCCTTACAAAAGCAAATGTACTGAAGAAAGAGACCCCTGCCTTTCAATTGCTAGAGAGCCTTTTATTAAAAGATGGAGAGTATTTCCTACTCCATAAACATCTCAAACGTCTTGAAAACTCAGCAAAGTACTTTGGCTTCTCTTTTCGTTTAGACGATGCCGATCGAATTTTACATGATTTTGCTAATCAAAATCAACAGGGTGAATTTAAAGTTCGTTCCCTGTTAGACAAAAATGGAGAAATCACTGTAGAGGCTCAACCGATCGGACAGCCAACTAGGCCGTTACAAGTCACACTAAGTGATGAACCCATTAATAAAGATAATCCATTTTTATATCATAAAACGACAAACAGAGCGGTCTATTCTTACTTCCAAAAGAAACACCCCGATGTATTTGATGTACTTATTTGGAATGAGGATCAAGAATTGACCGAGTTTACGAATGGTAATTTGGTCTTGGAAATGGACGGAATGTATTTTACACCGCCTGTCAAAAGCGGTTTACTCGCAGGTACCTATCGTGAAGAATTATTAGAAGAGGGAAAAATTCAAGAAAAGGAATTAACCGTGGCAGACTTAAAGAATTGTCAAAAAATATGGTTTATCAACAGTGTCCGCAAATGGGTCGATGTTGAACTAATTTAAGCGGTTCCAGGACCTTCCATAAAATGGAGGGCCCTGGACCTTTTCTATTTTTCTGGTATTTCACAGCCATTTTCATCACAATTAAGTCCATCTTCACTATTTAATGTGACAAGCTTTTCTTCTGCAATTACTTGTTTCAATGCTTGTACAAATGTCTCGGTTGGTTGTGCACCAGTTAGCGTATACTTTTGATTAATAAGGAAAAATGGTACACCTGTAACACCATACTGCTTCGCCATTTGCACATCATTCCGAACAACATCAGCCATCTCGTCGCTTGCAAGCATATTTTGAACTTCTTCCCTATTGAGACCGACTTCGACAGCCAATTCTGTAAGTGTTTCATAGTCCCCAATATGTTTGGATTCAGTAAAATAAGCATACAAAATTCGTTCGACTATCTCTTTCATCAGGCCTTTTGTTTTCGCATACATTGTTAAGCGATGGGCATCAAAAGTATTCGTCAAAATTAACGTATCCATCTGAAAATCTAATCCAACTTCTTTTGCCATCCTTACGACATTCTCTATATTTGCTTTCGCTTGTTCTATACCCATGCCGTATTTCTTCGCTAAACTTTCGTACATATTTTCTTGAACATCTTTTTTCATCGTTGGATCCAATTCATAGCAACGATATGTCACTTCAATTGGATGGTCTATTTGCTTAATCGCGTCCTCCAGACGTCGTTTCCCAATATAGCAAAATGGGCAAGCAAAATCTGTCCACATTTCAATATGCATCGAATTACCTCCTGTTTAATAAATCTTTCATTATTATACGGGAGAAGACTATATTTTACACATGATATGCCTTCAATAGGACAGGAATAATCCCCCTTTGCAACTTAAGGGTTAGCGATAATTTTATTATGCAAACTTAGTAAAACCATAACTTTTGCTTGTATTCTGCTTTACTATGTATAGCTTTTTCACCTATTATGGATAAGAGACGTTAATACATACTATCTGATGAATCGTATAAGGGGAATCTTCTTAATGAACCATTTTAATGATAATCGAAATGAGAATCAAAATGAAAATCAATTTGAGGAGCCCGCACTGGAGGATTTTTATCCAAGTGAAGAAGAATTGCAGTTAAAAAACCAAATGCGAAAACGAAAGTCAATAATCATGAGAATTATCGCTATTTGTCTTTCACTTGCGATGTTTATCAGTGCGATTCAAATGTGGCCGCAGCTTTTCAATCTATCTTCCCTTTCGTTTTTACAAAAATCAACAGAGTTATCAAAACAGGGTGACATTCAAGCCTATAAAGAAGCAGTTGTAACCATTCAAGATATGCATTCTAAAGGAACTGGTTTTAACATTTCAGAAACCGGACTTATTGTTACTAATTACCATGTAATCGATGAAATGAATCCCATTACCGTTGTTTTCTCAGACGGAGAAATCTTTCATGCAACCCTCCTAGATTTTGATGATCTACTTGATGCAGCGATATTAAAAGTTGAAGGGAAAGAGTTACCTTTTCTCAGCCTAAGTAAGCCTGATGTATGGCGCACAGGGGATCCGGTATATGTCATAGGAAATCCTATGCTCCATAATCAAATTGTCAACGAAGGCAAGATATTGGAAGGTTCTAAGAGCGATGGTAACCTCCTAATCTCTGCACCTATCTATAAAGGAAATAGCGGAAGTCCAGTCATTAGTTCCAATGGGAATGTTGTTGGGGTTGTATACGCAAAATCAACGACAGAATCCATCGGCTATGCGATTCCGATTGAAAAGAGTTTTGAAAATGGAAAAATTAGAAGATTAATAAGGACAGTCCGATTGACTGTCCAATATGATTTTTTCCTAATTACAATTATCTTCCAGTATGGATAAAAAGTATGTCAATACCCTTGCTGTTAAGCCCCAAATGACTTTTCCATCATATTGATAAAAATAGTGCTCACTATAACGCTCTGACCATTTATACTCTTTCCCACCAATTAAATCATAGGGAAACCCCTCTTCTGGTACGACTTTATAATGAATACGTGATGTTATCGGCTTATTTTTTAATAAATATTGCAAGGGGACCGTAAACACCTCTCCTACTTCCTCTTCATTTGGCTGCATTCTAGTAATATCTGTAATTTTACCAATAAATAAATAGATGACATGATTCTGAGACGAGACAATTGTTTCCAACGGAATAACGTTTTCAATATTATGCTCATGAATACCTAATTCTTCCATTGTTTCTCGTACCGCACTATCCTGTGGATCGAGATCCTCTCTTTCGATTTTACCGCCGGGGAAACAGATTTGTCCCGGATTTCTACGCAGATTCATAGAGCGTACTTCAAATAAAACATGTGTTTCATCCCCTACTTCTACAAGGGGGATAAGAATCGAATATTTTGGACTTAAAGAATGGTTGCTATGTTCTACTTTCTCGTAAATTTTTGTGATTTCCATGTCTATACTCCTTCTGCCTAAATATTTCTATTGCTAAACAACTTCCAAGTATGGGGTGGTACCGGTACTTTTTTACAAATATGGATCACCCTCTACTTGGAGCGAGATGATTAACTTCCCCAGTAACAATTTAAACTGCTCATAATTAAATTTCTTTCCATCTTGTAAATCTCGTGTAAGCTCCTGAATGATTATCCAGTCCTCTTGTAACCCTGCTGGAATCTGATTTTCCTTTTCACGAACGGCTCTCAATGTCTCTAAATGCCGGTTCATTAAGATGCCAAAACTAATATGGGAAGAACCATTTCTAGATTCATTCATCTTTAGCTTAGCCAATTGTATTTCCGACAAGTGTCTCTTTAACAATGGGAAATTATATTGTACTTGTTTAATAATTTCCTCGCTTATGGATAAGGCCTTTAATTGTTTTCGTGAGTAAAAAACAGGGGCATTGTATTTCTCTATTATTTCTTCTTGTTCATCGTTTGAAAATGTAGAAAACCAATTCGTCTGTTCCTCTGTTAAACCACTAAGAAAATTTTTCCTTCTACTGTTTATTTTGAACTCCTTTATGCTTTCCTGCTGCTTTTTTAGGAATGGCAATTCTAGTTCGATATGCTTCTTAATCGATTCATCAGAGTATGGAAGATCTTCATCAGGAATTAAATCTGCAATCACACCATCCTCCAAAGTCAGCAGCAATTCTCGTCTGTCTCTCTGATTCATTTTCGAAACATAAGCTTTTTGATTAATACTTAAACGATCAAAAATGCGAGAGAGTCTTTTTTCTTCTTCATAACTCACGTTGATCTTCTCTACTAGACGAATTTGACTATCTGTTAAAGGAAGACCAATCTCAAATTGCTCGATCATTTCTTGAGGTATATTCAGATATAGATAGTTGGAAAGTGGAAAAAACATTTTTTTATGCAGCTTCGTTAAAATTTCATCTCTTTCTAAGTTGATCGTATACAATCCACTTTTTACATCCTTTAGGATCGAAGCCGGCAGGGACAGGTATTTCTCAAAACAATGTTCCCCAAGTTTCCGAACCTCCCCCTCCTTCTTATTCTGAATAATATATTGAAAACGGAGGCGTTGTCCACAATCACACTTATAAGGCCTCTTTTTATATCCTCCATCCAAGCAATCAATCAGAATCCAATCATCAATTTTATCTTCAATTTCTTCCAGACTCATACCATCTGTAACATTGACACTTTTATAGTTTGCTAGAATTTGAAGCCATTGACTTTTTCTTCTAATCTTTAATCTCCTTTCAAGAAATTCCTTCTGCTTGTTAGATAAAACATCCATCGTTTTTTCAAGTTGTTGTCTTGATAAAAGCTCCATTTGAAATACCACCCCCAATAATTCCCTTTGTTAACGTTTACAATTCATATAAAAACTATCATTCACACTCTATTATTATGTATTATTATACAAATTCCAAGAAAATACCTTTTCGTTTCTAAATATAACAATATTCGTTGTACGAAAAACGAAAAAAGCTTGTTTATCTCCATCGATCACTGAAGACTAAAAATAAACAAGCTCAATGAATGCAACTGAAACCAAAGAAATAAGATTTTAGATCGGTATAGCAATGATAAAGTGAAACTTCTTCCATCAGTAGGGGGTTTTCTTCATCCCCACTGATCGAAAGCCTAAGACCACAAGATGCTGGTCACATAAACCTTACCATAGGAAGTATATAGTCTTTGTTTATTTTCTGGATCTTTACGGGCAGGTGATCACCCACCTATCTATATTCATTACTTTATTACTGTATATTATGTCTTGAGATAGAGGTCTTACTGACTGTTATCACGGGATAAACCCTACTTTTGCATAGCTCCTATGATATCAATGGGATTGCTTATCCTTTAACATTCACCTTTTATGCCGAAAAATTTAGAGTTTGGATTAAATTCCTAATCCAAATGAGAACAAAATAATCGCTAAGATGGTTCCGAGTGCAGGGACAATAACCGTTAAGGCACCCACTGCATTATAGGCCTCTTGATGTGATTCTCCACAAATCCCTTTGATTGTTGTAACAACGTATCCATTATGTGGAAGTGAATCAAGAGCTCCTGACGAGATTGAAACAACACGGTGTAACGCTTCCGTATTGACACCCATATCCATATAATGTGGAGCAAGAAGTGGCAAAGCAATCGCCTGACCTCCGGATGAAGACCCTGTCATTCCCGCAATCACACTAACTGCAATAGCTCCCCCAATTAAGGGACTTCCCGGAATGTTCGTCATGGCACTTACTGCCGTTTCAAAGGCAGGAACTGCTTTAGCAACCCCACCAAAACCGACTACCGCAGCGGTATTCGCAATAGCAATAAGAGCTCCCATCGTACCTTCAGAGACCGCATTCCAGAAAGATTGAAAATACTTGCGGTTGAAAATGTATGTCGCAATAACTCCTCCTAATAGCGCGATAATTAAGGCGGATTGTTGTAAAGAACGGTGGAAAATAAACGAAATCAATAGTACAACGAGTAAAGGGATTAAACTGATGATTGGATTTGGCAGCTCACGATTTTCTGTGATGGGGTCATTCTCTCTAGGAACAAAACGCTCGCCTTTGGCAACCGCTTTTGAAATCATCCGTTTTAGCCACCAATACCCAAAAATCATCATAAAGAGTGCCACAATTAAACTAACTTCCCAGCCGGCATAAGGAGTGGTCCCTAAAAATTCAATAGGAATCCAGTTTTGAATTTCCGGTGAACCTGCGGATGTCATCGTAAAGGTTACGGAACCAAAAGCCAATGCCCCCGGAATAAAGCGACGCGGGAGATCTGCCTGTTTAAATAAACTTAAAGCCATTGGATACACACAGAATGCCACAACAAACAAACTGACTCCACCATATGTTAAAACTGCACAAGCAATAACAATCGCTAACACTGCTTGCTTCATCCCGAGCTTGCTAACAATCCATTGCGATACACTGCTTGCTGCCCCACTGTCCTCCATGACTTTTCCGAAAATGGCTCCAAGTAAGAACATGAGATACCAGGAGGTCACAAAGCCTGTAAATCCTGTCATGTAATTTCCAACAAAGTTCACTTCCCCTTCAGCAGCTAATTGTGGAAATAACGGCATCCCACTCAAAACAGCAACAAATAAGGCACTTAATGGGCCTGCGATCAGAAGGTTCATTCCTCTCATTGTTAAAACGATTAGAATGATTAACCCCCCTACTAAACCAATCATACTTAACATTGCTTTCCCTCCTCCGAATTAAGTAACCGCTTACAAACTATGGATATAAAATAGGACTACAATTATATATATAATCCAACCTTTTTTTCTAGAATGAACATTAACCATTTTTGTGAAAATAGATTACTTCCTTAAGGGAAAACAAATCATTTTGATAACTAATCTCTCTCGTATTTCGTATAATATTTAAAATCAAATTCGTCCGTCGAATTTCCCTTAAAAAATCCGAGACATTCTCTGGAGACTATTAACTTCATTCAGCCGGGTTTGAACCCCCCACTGAATCAAAGTACTATTTGCATCCATCCTCCACTGATAGAAGTGGAGGATGAAAAAGGGTAAAATAAAAACAACCACCAGCGAAAGCAGGCAGTTGTTTAATGTTCTTATTATAAAAATAGTTGTGATGATAGAGGTAAAACAATTATTAACTCTTGTAGTCTATGATTATTGTGCAGTATATCCACCATCTACTAATAAGTTTGCTCCTGTAACAAAGGATGATTCATCACTTGCAAGGAATAATACTGCATTAGCTACTTCTTCAGGTTTTCCTAGGCGTCTCTGTGGAACTAAGGATATTAATCCATCAATTACTTCTTTTGGAGTATTTTCTAATATAGGCGTATCAATATATCCAGGACATACTGCATTCACTCTAATTCCTCTGTTTGCATACGTAACAGCCGCCGCACGAGTCATATTCACCACTCCGCCCTTTGCTGCTGCATAAGCAGAAACAGACATTTGACCAACATGTCCTAGAATAGAGGCACAGTTGATAATAGAGCCGTTTCCAACTTTCTCCATTTCTGGAATTGCATGTTTGTTGCAAAGGAATACGCCAGTAAGGTCTACGCTAATAGTATGGTTCCATTCATCTAGCGTACAACAATCTAGATCTTGCATTTCACCTACACCTGCATTAGCAAACAAGATATCCAATTTCCCATACTTATTAACGGTTTCTTTCACAAGATTTTTAACGCTATCTTCCTGTGAAACATCTGTCTTTACGAAATGAGCTTCTCCGCCATCTGCTTTAATGTCATCTACTAATTTTATACCTTTTTCAATATTACGAGCTGCGATAACAACTTTAGCACCTTCTTTAGCAAATAAGCGTACTGTGCTTTCACCAATTCCAAATGTTCCTCCAGTAACAATCGCTACTTTTCCATCTAATCGCATCACAAAATCCCCCACTCAATAATTATTATATATCTAGTTTGTACATTTTTCACATATCGTAATTAATAATGTATAACTGGTTTTCAGCAAGGTCTTTCCATCAACTTTTTACTCTCGCAATTTCCAGTTTGTACAAAAATGAACAATTGTATTTATCATGGTACCCGCTAGATAACAATTATTAAGCGGGTTTACGATATGTATACGATCAGGCATTCTACTTAGTAAATCTTTGTTCAACTTCTTTATAGATCTCATCAGCCTTTGCTAATCCGACCTTTTCAATTTCGAACAACTCTTTTTCTACCCTCGTTTTGAATTCTTGATCTTTTAACATATTTGTATTAATTAATACGTTTAACTTAGCTCCTTGAAGGGCTGCTTTACAGAAGATTACCCCTACTCCAACATCACTGATGACAATTCGAGAGCCTTTTTTAGCATATTCCTCATGTAAAAGGATTGCTTCTAAGCATAATTTAGCAATTTCTAGAGGTACATTCGTTGCTTCAACAAGAGCTTCTTGTAATACCTCCTCTTTTTTTTGTTTCTCTTCTTCCGTTGATGAAGGCAATCCATATGCCTGTGATAACGGATAAAAGACTTCTGCGTCTTTACTTACTAGACCTTTGAATTTTTCGATGATAGCTTCTGACTTTTTAAGTAATTCAATGATATCCTCTTCGACATCTTTATATTTCTTTTTCCCAACGGTTAAGTTTCCAACCATGCTTCCAAGGGCCATTCCTAGTGCGCCAGCATAAGCGCATGCGCCTCCACCACCTGGTACGGGTGCTTTAGAAGCAAGTTCATCTAAAAATTGATTACAACTTTTATCAAGCATAATGATACCTCCTGTAAATGAATCTTAAGAAAAGGAAGGTATCTAAAAACCTCAATACCTTCCTTATTAACATGTTGTGTGAGTTTATGCTAAGATCGCATCTTTATTAGAATTGATAGAATTTTCACAAGCCTTAACGATATGTTCCAATAAAATCGTAGTTGTGATAAGTCCTACTCCACCTGTAGGAGGTGTAAGAGCTTTAACATGATCGATCACTTCATCATAATCGACATCCCCACATATTTTACCATTTCCATCATCATTAATTCCTACATCAATAACAATTTGATTATCACTGAAGTACTCTTTACCCATAAACTTCGCTTTACCAATCGCTGCTACTACGATATCTGCTTTTGCAGTGACACCAGGCATGTCATTTGTTCTAGAATGACAAACCGTAACCGTTGCATTTTCATCTAATAGCAGCATTGCTAATGGTTTTCCTACTACTAAACTACGGCCTGCAACTGCTACATTTGCACCTTTTAAAGGAATATCGTAATGTTTAAGCACTTCGATTACCGCTTTAGGTGTACATGGAGCAAAGCCTGTGCTGTTTCCTTCGAAAACTTTTTGTAAGTTAATCGGAGACATACAGTCAATATCTTTTGCCGGATCAATTAAATTACGAACAACTTCTGGATCAAGGTGATCTGGTAATGGTCTGAAAATCATAATTCCATGAACATCTTTATCCTTGTTTCCCTTTTCAAAAACGTCTTTTAATTCATCCATCGTAACTGTTACAGGAAGTTCTAAGACATTGCATTTAATGTTTAGACGTTCACAGTTTTTTAAGATGCTTCTTTCATAAGAAAGGTCATCTTCGCGGGCTCCAACCCTGATTAATAATAGGGTTGGAGTCACGCCATTTCCGTTCAATTTTTCTACTCTTGATAATATGTTTTCTCTAAGTGATTCTACGACTGGTTTTCCAGCTAATCTTTCACCCATGTTGTTAAAAGCCTCCTTATGAGAGTCCGACAATCTCTCCACTTTCTGTAATATCCATACCGTTTGCAGCAGGAACTTTAGGAAGACCAGGCATTGTCATAATTGATCCAGTTAATGCTACGATAAAGCCAGCACCTGCGTTTACTTTAACTTCTCTTACAGTGATGTTAAAGCCAGTTGGTGCACCTAATAATTTAGGGTCATCTGAGAATGAATATTGAGTTTTTGCCATACAAATTGGTAATTTATCTAAACCAAGATCAGCAATTTCTTTAATTTGTTTCTTCGCTGCTGCAGTAAAGTCAACACCATCTGCACGGTAGATTTCAGTAGCGATTGTATTGATTTTTTCTTCAATTGCAGCATCCACATCATAAAGAGGAGCAAAGTTAGATGGTTTTGTTTCAGTAATTTCAACCACTTTATTCGCTAATTCAATCGCACCTTCTCCACCTTTAGTGAATACTTCAGCAAGTACAACGTCGACACCTTTAGCAGATAATTTTTCTTGTAATAAGTTAATTTCTGCATCTGTATCTGTTGGGAATTTATTAATTGCTACTACAGCAGGAACGCCAAATTTATTGATATTTTCAATATGTCTTTCAATGTTTGCAATTCCATCTTCAAGTGCTTGTAGGTTTTCAGAAGCAAGTTCTGTTTTAGGCACTCCACCGTTCATTTTAAGAGCTCTGATTGTTGCAACGATAACAGCTGCACTTGGATTTAATCCTGCATAACGAGCTTTAATATCAAAGAATTTCTCTGCACCAAGGTCTGCACCAAATCCAGCTTCTGTTACAACATAATCAGCTAGTTTTAGGCCAACTCTTGTTGCCATAACAGAGTTACAACCATGAGCAATGTTAGCAAATGGGCCACCGTGAATAAATGCAGGTGTATTTTCAACTGTTTGAACAAGGTTTGGCATGATCGCATCCTTTAATAATAATGCCATTGCGCCTGTTGCTTCTAACTGACCTGCTGTTACTGCTTCTCCTGATTTATTATAAGCAACAACCATTCTAGATAGGCGATCTTTAAGGTCAGCCACACTTGTTGCTAAGCAAAGGATAGCCATGATTTCAGATGCAACAGTAATATCAAATCCAGTTTGTCTTACGAATCCGTCAGGCTTTCCACCTAAACCAACAATTACATTTCTAAGAGAACGGTCGTTCATGTCAAGTACTCGTCTCCAAACAACTTTCTTAGGATCAATGTCTAGAGCATTTCCTTGATGTAAATGGTTATCTAATATTGCTGCAAGTAAGTTGTGTGCAGATGTAATTGCATGGAAGTCACCTGTAAAGTGTAGGTTAATATCTTCCATTGGAACTACTTGAGCATAACCGCCTCCAGCAGCTCCACCTTTTACACCAAATACAGGTCCTAGTGATGGCTCACGAAGTGCTGTAATTGTTTTCTTACCGATTTTATTTAGACCCATAGATAGTCCAACGTTCATAGTTGTTTTTCCTTCACCAGCAGGTGTTGGGTTAATCGCTGTAACAAGTATTAACTTTCCGTCAGGCTTGTCTTCTAGACGATTTAATACATCTAATGAAACTTTTGCTTTATATTTTCCGTATAATTCTATTTCATCTTCAGTAATTCCTAATGATTCAGCAATCCCGCTAATTGGTTTTAATTCTGCTTCTTGTGCAATTTGTACGTCCGTTTTCATGATGTTGCCTCCCATTTCAATACATTTTTTATAATTTATAAATAGACTAACCGTAAATGAGTATCATATAATTATAAGTTTTAATTCGAACCTATCAAATAATTGTTAGATTAACGATTTATGCATGAATAGCTAAGCCGTCAACTGCTAATGCGGCTTCACCAATAACTTCATTTAATGCTGGGTGAGGGTGAATCATATGAGCAATATCCATAGATGTTGCATCTAATACTTGAGCAAGGGCAGCTTCAGTAATCATATCTGTTACATGTGGTCCCACCATATGTGCACCTAGTAATTTATTTGTTTTTGCATCTGCAACAAACTTTACAAATCCATCTTGTTCCCCGAGTACAAGAGCTTTTCCAATCGCACGGAACGGGAATTTACCGATTTTCACTTCATAGCCTTGTTCTTTTGCTTGGTCTTCTGTTAAACCGACACTCGCAACTTCTGGACTAGAGTATACACACTTTGATACAAGGTTAGGATCAAGTGTTTTAGGTGTTTGACCAGCAATTTTTTCAACCGCAATGATTCCTTCATGTGAAGCAACGTGTGCAAGTTGTAATCCGCCAATTACGTCACCGATCGCATATACATTTGGTTCATTTGTTAAATAATACTCATCTGTTTTGATAAAACCACGATCTAACTCAACAGCAGTATTTTCAAGGCCAATACCATCTGAAAGCGGTTGCCTTCCGACAGATACTAAGACTTTATCAGCAGAATAAGCTACTTCTTTTCCTTTTTGTTCTGCTTTAATGGATACACCATCACCTTTTTCTAATGTATCAGGCAATACTTTTGCTTTTGTTACGATTTTAATGCCTTTTTTCTTCATTAGACGTTGGATTTCTTTTGAAACTTCTTTATCTTCTGTAGGCAAGATCCGATCTGCAAATTCAATAACAGTTACTTTCGTTCCAAAATCATGAAGGAGCGATGCCCATTCCATTCCAATAACGCCGCCACCAACAATAATAATTGATTCTGGTAGTTCTTCCATTTGCAATGCTTCATCTGAAGTCATCACAAATTGACCATCTATATCAAGACCTGGAAGGCTTCTTGGACGAGAACCAGTCGCAATGATTACATTTTTTGTATTAAGTAACGTTTCTTCCCCACTACTTAACTTTACTGACACAGCATTCGCATTTAACAGACTGCCTAATCCATCATAAACATCGATCTTTCCTTGTTTCATCAAATGCTCGATGCCTTTTAATAATCGATCCTGTGTTTCCTCTTTGCGTTGCTGAACTTTTAGGAAGTTAAGACTAACCTCAGGGGCAATAACTCCGAACTCTTCAGCATTTTTAGTGTTAACGTAGATTTCCGCACTTCTTAATAAAGCTTTTGATGGGATACAACCAGCATGAAGGCATGTTCCGCCTAATTTATTCTTTTCTACTACTGCTGTTTTTAATCCTAACTGTGATGCACGAATAGCTGCTACGTATCCCCCTGGTCCTCCACCAACAATGACTACATCATACTGTTGTGACATTTGCAGTTCCTCCTCAAAATATATCTATATATTTAAATGATGGGACCAAGAATGAAGGAAAGTATACCTTCATTCTTGGTATCTCCTTTTAAGCTTCTACAGATTCTTTGCTTACTTCTTTTGTATAGCGCAAAATAGGATTTCTTGCTGCCTGTACTTCATCCAAACGACCGATGATTGTTGTATGTGGTGCATCTAAGACAACTTCTGGATTTTCTTCTACTTCTTTCGCAATTTGAATCATTACATCTGCGAATGCATCCATTGTTTCTTTTGACTCTGTTTCTGTCGGTTCAATCATTATGCACTCTTCCACATTTAATGGGAAGTAGATTGTAGGCGGATGGTAGCCAAAGTCTAACAGACGTTTTGCCATATCGAGCGTACGAACGCCGAGTTTCTTCTGTCTTGAGCCAGATAGCACAAACTCATGCTTACAAAGTTGTGTATATGGAGAGTCAAAATACGGCTCAAGTCTTTTGCGAAGGTAATTCGCATGAAGAACAGCGCCCTCAGATACTTCACGTAATCCAATATTCCCCATTGTACGAATATAAGTGTAGGCACGAACGTTAATGCCGAAGTTTCCATAATATCCTTTAACACGGCCAATTGATAACGGGTAATCTGAATTTAAGATATATTTATCGCCATCTTTTTCAACACGCGGTACTGGTAAATGAGGAATTAAGATTTCCTTCACTCCAACTGGGCCAGAACCTGGGCCTCCACCACCATGTGGACCTGTGAATGTTTTATGAAGATTTAAGTGAACAACATCAAAGCCCATGTCTCCTGGTGTTGTTTTTCCTAAAATCGCATTGGAGTTTGCTCCATCATAGTAAAGCAATCCGCCAGCTTCATGAACGACTTCAGCGATTTCTTTAATTTCTTTTTCAAACAATCCAAGTGTATTAGGATTTGTTAACATTAATGCAGCAGTATCACTGTCAACATGTTTCTTTAGTTCTTCTAAGTCAACTAATCCATTTTCGTTGGATGGAATTGTGATCGTATCATAACCAGCTACAGTTGCACTCGCAGGGTTCGTCCCGTGTGCAGAGTCTGGAACAAGTACTTTCGTTCTGTTTTCACCTTTTTGTTCATGATACGCTCTAACCATCATTAAGCCGGTCCATTCCCCTTGAGCACCTGCCGCAGGTTGTAATGTAACAGCATCCATTCCTGTAATAACCGCTAATTCTTCTTGCAGGTTATACATAAGCTCAAGTGCACCTTGTACGGTTTCAGTTGGCTGATATGGATGAATACGGCTAAATCCAGCAAGACGAGCCACCACTTCATTAATTTTCGGATTGTATTTCATTGTGCAAGAACCAAGTGGATAAAATCCGTTGTCGATTCCATGGTTTTTATTTGAAAGTGCTGTATAGTGACGCACAAGATCAAGTTCAGCTACTTCCGGAAGTTCTGCTGCTTCGTCACGAATTAAATGTTTTGGAAATTTATCTTCTAAGTTAACGCTGTCCACATCACTCTTTGGAAGGCTGTAGCCTACACGTCCTGGACGGCTAACTTCAAAAATTAGATCATTATACTCAGCCATTTACAATCGCCTCCAATGCTTCTACAAATTGATCAATCTCTTCTTTTGAACGTTGTTCTGTTACGGCAATCAGCATTTGATTTTCATAACCATAATCGACACCTAAGTCATACCCGCCAATGAAGCCTTTTTCAAGAAGCTTTTCATTGATTTCTTTCACTGGGCGTGGAAGTTCTACAACAAATTCATTAAAGAAGGCTGATTGATTCAACACGTTAAATCCTTTGCTTTGAAGAGCTTTAGCCGTGTAATCTGCTTTCTCAATATTTTGCATGGACATTTCACGAACTCCATTTTTACCAAGTGCTGACATACAAATAGAAGATGCAAGCGCATTTAATGCTTGGTTCGAACAAATGTTGGATGTTGCTTTATCACGACGGATGTGCTGTTCACGTGCTTGTAACGTTAATACAAATCCACGTTTGCCATTATCATCTTGCGTTTGACCAACAATACGTCCAGGAATTTTACGCATTAACTTTTTATTCACGGCAAAATATCCGCAGTGCGGGCCGCCGAAGTTCATTGAAACTCCAAGTGGCTGCATATCACCGACAACAATGTCAGCTCCAAGTTTACCTGGTGATTGTAGAAGTGCTAAAGCAAGCGGGTTCGAACTCACAACAAGCATCGCTTTATTTTCACTTGCAATCTTTTTAATTTCAGCTAAATCTTCGATGGATCCAAAGAAGTTTGGATATTGAACAATTACAGCTGCTGTGTCTTTGTCGATTTGTGATTTTAATTGCTCTAAATCCGTTACATCAGAAGCAAGACTTACTTCTTCCATTTCATAGTTTTGACCTTTTGCAACAGTCGTTAAAATCGAACGTGATTCTGGGTGAACCCCTTTCGAAATTAATACTTTTGAACGTCTCGTTGAAGCAACGGCTAGAGACGCTGCTTCTGCAAGAGAGGTAAAGCCGTCATACATCGATGAGTTAGCTAAATCCATTCCAGTTAATTCCGCAACCATTGTTTGGAATTCAAAAATCGCTTGTAATTCCCCTTGGCTGATTTCTGGTTGATAAGGAGTATAAGCCGTATAGAATTCTGAACGTGAAATCATTGCATCTACTACACTTGGAATGTAATGATCGTACGTACCAGCCCCTAAAAACATCGGATATTGATCCGCATTTACGTTACGGCCAGCCATTCTATTCATTTTCTTCATTAATACAGGCTCTGAATCTGCTTCAGGAATGTTTAATTCCCCTTTTAAACGAAGCTCAGATGGAATGTCTGCAAATAATTCTTCGATAGAAGACATTCCTAGAAAATCGAGCATTTCCTTTTTATCTTGTTCTGTACTAGGAAGGTATCTATAAGTATTTGTCATCTTATTCCTCTCCTTCTTTTACAAATGCTAGGTACTCATCCTCACTCATAAGTGATTTCAATTCTTCTGCGTCTGACAATTCAACTTCAACTAACCAACCTGCCTCAAGCGGTTGTTCGTTCACTGTTTGTGGTGAATCTTCTAATTCTTCATTTACAAGTACAACAGAACCTGAAACAGGTGAAACTAAATCAGAAACCGCTTTAACGGACTCGATTGATCCCATTGTTTCATTTGCTGTTACGTCATCGCCTTCTTCAGGGTTTTCAACAAAGACGATATCTCCTAATGAGTTTTGTGCATAATCAGAAATCCCTACACGTACACGATTTCCTTCTAATTGTAGTACCCACTCATGATCCTTGCTATATAGTAAATTTGCCATTATTTTTTCTTCCCTTCGCTATATAATATATGCATTTATATTAATTAATTGTAAGGTGAGCGTTTCAAATGCGTTAATGCGCTTGAAGTGCCTGCCTTACATGGACTAACCTCTTTTATAGAATGGAGTTTTTACAACAACCGCATCAATCAACTTATTTCGAACTTGAACTTTTATTTCCGTTCCTATTTTTGCGTGTTCTACAGATAATAACGCAAGACCGATGCTTTTCTTTAATGTTGGTGATTGAGTTCCAGATGTAACCTCACCAATTTCCTCTTCACCAGCTGAGAAAACTTTATAACCAGTACGAGGAATTCCTCTTCCTGTTAATTCAATTCCAACGACTCTGCGTTTAAGGCCTTCTTCTTTTTGCTTCGCAAGAGCTTCTTTTCCGATAAAGTCGTCTTCTTTAGTGACTTTAACCGCAAAACCAATGCCTGCTTCAAGAGGAGTAATATCGTTTGTAAACTCTTGGCCATATAGATTAAGTCGTGCTTCTAGACGAAGAGTATCACGTGCACCTAACCCACATGGTTTGATGCCTTCGTCTTCACCCGCTTCTAGGAGTTTATCCCAAAGCTCTGCCGTCTTGTCAGCAGCTAAGTAAAGTTCGAAACCATCTTCTCCTGTGTAACCTGTACGGGAGATAAGTACGTTGTCAATTCCAGCAACTGTAGCATCTTGCGCAAACTGGTAAAATTTAATTTCTGGAAGATTAACGTCTGTTAGCTTTTGCAGGATCGATTCTGCCTTTGGACCTTGGATCGCAAGCTGTCCCACTTCTGGTGAAATATTCTGAATCGTTACATCGCCTTTTACATGTTGTGTGATCCACTCATAATCTTTATCAATGTTAGCTGCATTCGGTACAAATAAGTATTTTTCATCTGCTAATTTATAAATAATTAAATCATCTACAGTGCCGCCTTCTGGATAACATAGGGCTGTATACTGAGCTTGATTGATATGTATCGTTGTAATATCGTTTGTACCAATGCTATTAATGAAGCTTTCCGCGTCTTTTCCTTCAACAATAAATTCACCCATATGGGATACGTCAAAAAGTCCCGCAGCAGTACGAACGGCTTCATGTTCTTCTAAGATGCTAGAGAACTGTACTGGAAGTGCCCAGCCGCCAAAATCAATGACCTTCGCGCCATGTTTTTTATATGTTTCAAAAAGCGGTGTTCGCTTTAATTCAGTTTCTGTACTCATAATTACAACCTCCAGTTAAGATTTCGTAGATAAAATTTTCAGTTCACATAATCCTTTGATGTTTGACCTCTTTATTCATTATCAAAATCTGCAATAATGAATTCATATGTTAGCGTTTCCTCACCTCCCAAAAAGATGTATGTGTTTTTGAGCGAAGAGAACCTGCAATATCTATTACAGCGCTCACAGTTTTATCTTGCTGCTTAACTACATTTTCATGAAAAATAGATTAACTTTTATTTCACATTGTCTATTTATGTATTAAAAAATTTGAACACAAAAAAGGACAGAAAAGGGTAGCCGCAGCATCGATCCCCTTCTCTGTCCTTTTACCTGAGAGATTTACCCAATAATAACATTGGATTTTCCCCTTTGGTGTCGTTTTACGAGCTCTCCAGAGTTGCGTCCTATTGTGGTTCTATCTACCTGAGAGTTTTGTTCCAAGGGTCTTTTTGGAACTTGCTCCTTCGGTGGCCTTTACAATGCACTCTCCCACAATTTTCATCCGCAATATTCTATTAGTTTTGTCTATATGATTAGAATATACATGATAGCAGAAATTGTCAAACATTAATTAAAAGCGCTTACAGTTTTAGAAAAATAATAATATTAGAAACTATCATTATTGTACTAAAACCTTATTTCATTGGGAATCTTCCTGTAATTCTTTGTCTTGTATACTAGTTTTTCGGTCTATATTAACACTCACCAAACCATAAAATATCTTTATAAATTAAATAATTAAATAAAAAAATTTTTTAAATAAATCGTCTCTTTCTTTTTGTTTGTTTAACAAGTTAATCAAAGCTATAATTAGATGTTGTTCAGAAATTAATTATATACTGAAAAGAGATATGTCTATGAAATTCTCAAAAAAATTAGCAATGTTTATGTTAATTTTCAGCATGTTCCTCACCTTTAGTGGAGTTGGACTTGTCATTCCGATCATGCCCGCCTACCTAAAAACGTTTGGAGCAGCGGGACAAGCATTAGGTTTTATCATTGCATTAATGTCTTTTGCTCAATTTATTTTTTCTCCTGTTGCTGGAAATTTATCTGATCGTTATGGACGTAAGAACTTAATCATTTTTGGACTTTTCGTTAATGGCCTTTCACAAATCACCATGGGCCTTTCCACCGAACTATGGATGCTTTATGTCAGCCGTTTCTTTACCGGAGTCGGTTCAGCCTTTATCGTCCCTCCTGTAATGGCCTATGTTGCCGATATAACTACAAAGCAAGAACGAGGAAAAGCCATGGGTTGGATTGGAGCAGCTATTTCTCTTGGATTTATGATTGGACCTGGAATTGGCGGCTTTTTATCAAATGTGAGTTTGAAATTCCCTTTCTATTTTGCAGGTGCTGTAACAATCGCAGCCGGAATTATCTCTTACTTCGTTCTTCCATCTGTAAAGCCAGTGATTAGTGAGCTTTTTACAAAGGGAGACAACCTATTTAAACAAATGGCCCGCTCTTTTAAAACAAGCTATTTTGTTTTATTAATCGTTGTGTTTGTATTTTCATTTGGAATTGCTAATTTCCAGTCGACTTTGACGATGTACTTAACTTATCAATTTGATTACACACCAAGTGACATTGCGATTATTATGACCCTTGGCGGCTTTGTCGGTGTGATTGTCCAAGGGTTTGCAATCAATAAATTATTTAATCTGTTTGGTGAGATGAAGATTATCTTATTCGGCTTACTTGTTGCTGCGATTAGTCTTTATGGACTATTATTTGTTAGTGAATATTACCTGATTTTATTTATCACAACCCTATTCACTACCGCAACCACATTAATCCGCCCAGCTGTTAATACGTTAATTTCAAAAACAGCAGGCAATGAACAAGGATACGCTGCAGGCATGAATAATGCCTATATGAGTTTAGGAAGCATGTTCGGTCCTGCATTAGCCGGTACTTTATTTGATTGGCATATGAACATTCCCTTCACATTTGGCGCCATCGTATTACTAGGTTGCTTCTTCTTGACGTTTGTTTGGGAAAAGAAGTCAGCCGATAAACAAACTCAACCTTCTGCATTAAACGATTAAATTCAATTTTGAAAGCGAAATTCCATAAAGTAAGATGAGGCGCATCTCTTAATTTAGAGTTACGCCTCTTTTTATAACCCAATGATGATTTATTGCTTTAGTTGTCAAAATGGTTTTAAGATTTAACTATCATATTATATTTTCCATTTGGTTAAAATAAATAAGCAAGGTGTCAGGCACCATTCATTGAGAAGTTGTAATACTTTTATTAAACAACGAACAATTTCATCTATATTCTATTTTAATATTCGTGTATAATGATTTTATATTTATGACAGTGGAGGGTTCGTTATGGAATTAGTTTATAAGGGTAAAACGAAAGATGTATACAAATTAGAAGACGGTCATTATTTACTTAAATTTAAAGATGATGTTACAGGGGAAAACGGCGTATTTGATCCAGGTGCGAACACAGTGGGGCTAACTATTGAAGGAGCGGGGCTTGCCGGATTACGTCTCACCTCTTATTTCTACTCTAAATTAAATGAACAAGGCGTTCCAACGCACTACGTAGATGCTGACTTTGATAAATCAACGTTGAAAGTTAAACCTGCAACGATGTTTGGCAACGGTTTAGAGGTCATTTGCCGATTTAAAGCAGTCGGAAGTTTCTTACGCCGCTACGGTGCCTATGTTAAAGAAGGACAAGACTTAGATGCTTTTGTTGAAGTAACAATAAAAGATGATGAGCGCCAAGACCCTCCAATTTCTGCGGATGCCTTAAATATGTTAGGGATTTTAACATTGGAAGAATATGAAGTATTAAAAAAACGCACGATCGAAATCTCAAAATTTGTCGGTTCAGAGCTTGCGAAAAAAGAACTTACTCTGTACGACATCAAATTAGAATTTGGACGTGACGCAAATACGAATGAAATCATTTTAATTGATGAGATCTCTGGTGGAAATATGCGCGTATATAAGGGTGATACCTATATTGAGCCACTCCAACTTGAAAAAATGATGTTAGCTTAAACCTTAATAAAAAGAGCCAGGGAGATACCTTGGCTCTTTTCGGTTCTAGCCTATTCATTTGGACCAATAAGTCGGTTGTGAACATTCTCTTTTGCCTCACCTTGTCCTCTTTTCTTTAACGTCTCTCGCCAGCTTGATGCAAGAAGTTCACAAGCTGCCAGGCTCGCAGATCGTTCCAAATCCAACTTTTCATTATGGATAACGTCATTACAGGCAGAGACGGTCCATTGGGGATATGGCCTTTCTAATAGTTGAAGAGAATCACCAGCTTGGATGTATCCTTCTTTCAATACCCGAAAATACCACCCAGTCTTCCCTTGCTGCTGTACTTTTAGGCTTAAATCTTTCTGTTTCCATCTTCGTGCAGGTTTCCAGCACGGCTGTCTTGGCTGTGAGACTTGTACAATCACTTCCCCTATTTGGAAAGCATCACCGATACACACATCATTTTCAGTTAAGTCACGTATAGCCAAGTTTTCACCGAATGCTCCGATCGTAAAGTCAGTCCTTTTCAGCATTTTTTGCCAGTAAGGATAATGGGCAACAGGATAAACAAATATGGCCTTCTCCACTCCACCGTGATGTTTAAGATCAGCCTGTCCATCTCCTTCAAGTTTCGTTTTGCTTGCCCAAATTTTATCTGTCACAGCATGCTTCACAATGCCGCTTATCCACTCTCGTTCCATTGGGTCGTCTGCCCCTTTTTGACCAAATGTTTGCGGCATTCCGATACGAATTTGTTCAATACTCGGTTGAATCATATTTTCCACTCCTTTTCCTTCGTTATTTATCTCTATTAGTACTAGCGTAATAGATTAGAAATTGATATCATTTTACTATGAATCTGCTTTTCAATAAAAATTAAGGATACGATTACTTATGGATATTGCAACGAAAGATTTACTGATCAGCTTTCTATTTATTTTACTTGCTCTCAGCACCTTACAAATCATATACATAACAAGCCTATGCGTATCGAGCAAAAGAATTAAGTAGTTGGAAAATTGCTTTATTCCCGATTATTACTCTTATCTTGTGTATGGCATTTCCGTTATATGCAAATGAAGATAACATTTGGGATTTACGTTTTATCCCATTTATTCTAGGAGGACTATACGGCGGATATAAACTAGGATTTCTCCAAATAAGTACTGCTCTTTTAATTCGCTACTTATTAGGAGGTTCTGGATTTTATACCGCATCTGCCGTAATTATTTTGATTGGTATTATTGTTTGTCTCCTTTCAAAGTCTTTTCTAAAAATGAATTTAAAGCAAAAAATTATACTCTCAGCGACTGTATTGATCATAGGGCTGACCATTTCTCAAATATTGGAAGCTGCCTTTTACTCAGAATATTTATCAGGTTTTTTTCTCATTCAATTTTATAGTATTAACATTGTTGGAATTATCATTTCAACGATCTTATGGGAAGGAATTCGTACTTACTCAAGTCTCCTGCAAAACTTGATAAAGGCAGAAAAATTACAAATGGTTAGCCATTTAGCGGCTAGTATTTCACATGAGGTTCGAAATCCACTTACTGTAAGCAGAGGTTTTGTTCAATTATTATCAGATGATATTTCTCCTGAAAAAAGAGGAGAATTTGTTAATATTGCCTTAAAAGAACTAGACCGAGCAACTGATATCATTAATGATTATTTAACCTTTGCAAAACCGGCTATAGAAAAAAATGAAGAAATTCATATTATGGATGAGCTGCAGCAAGCGATCAATGTGATTTCTCCTTTAGCTACAATGAACGGGGTTGAGTTAGAGCAAACGATAAGCGATCAAACACGAGATCAATTTATTATTACCGGTGAAAGAAAAAAATTTCAACAATGTTTAATTAATGTCTTGAAAAATGGAATTGAGTCGATGCAGGATAGTGGCGGAAAACTTCATATTCACTTATCTAATTTCAACGATTCAGTTAAAATTGATATAAGTGACCAAGGTGTGGGGATGTCACAAGAACAAATTAATCGTCTTGGCCAACCTTATTTTACAACGAAAGAAAAAGGTACTGGCCTTGGATTGATGGTTTCTTATAGCATTATTAAAGGAATGGACGGTACCATTGATGTAAGCAGCGAATTAGGGAAAGGTACGTGTTTTAGTATTAACCTGCCAAATAATAGATAAGCTCCCCCGCTACGTTAATTTCTTAACTGATCTGGGGGCTTATCTATTTCCTCTTTACGTATAGATGATCTTCGCAGAAAATCACTCAATCGTTTTCTCTTGCCCTCTTTGTATCTCTAATATTCTTCTGAACAGTTACACTTGCGAATAAGCTAAGAATAAATGCCATGCCGAAAAATCCCTTTTCACTTAAGACAATACTTCCTGCATTGAATAATCCGATACCCATTAATGAAATCGAGACAATAAGTGCAAACCAACTAATCCCATAATAAATACTCGTAACAGGTATTCCTTCTTCCTTGTCTCTTACTGATTTTTGTAAAGAAATCGCTGAATAAAGACCGAATACTAATACCGCAAAGTAATATCCTTTTTCGTTTAGTTCCATCGCTGCATTAAACAATCCAATAAGATAAGCTCCAGCACCTGCAACTAGTGCTGCCCAAGACGCTCCTTTAAAAGCTGAAGTTGGCTCTCCCTCTTTCCTTTCGACTTTGATTTTCACGTCACTTTGCTCTGTTTTATTTGTCGTAACCTCATGATCATTAGACATTGAATGTATTACCTCCCTTTTTTATAAATTTGACATCGTCATGCTTCTGCCTAAATTCATTATATAGAAAATTCTTACAAATAAAAGACGTTTTAACTTTTAATTTATCCTTTGTTTCAGTAGAATTTGATCATTTTTACACAAACTTTACATCACCTTAGCTTTTGATATATCGGAATAGCATATAATAAGAGGTATATCGTTCTTCTTTGCATTTCAAAATAATATAAAAACAGGTGGCATAATGTTTCATAAAAAAATCGCTCATTTCGTCCATTTTCTTGAATTTCTATATACTGAAAAAAGAGACTCTTTACAAAGAATACAATAAGAAAATAGAATTAAAAGAGATTATTCAAAAGAGAAAAATAAACACTTTTTTTCAACCGATCGTCTCTTTAAATGAAGGATATACCATTGGCTTTGAAAGCTTAAACCGCCCTGTTAATTCGATTCAATTTCCTACAACAGATTCATTCTATGAATACGTTGGAAAAAGTAAAGATATCTTTTTAGCAGAAGGTTTAATACGTAATCATTCGCTCGAGAATTTCTCTGAACAAGTCCGACTACATCAAAATCATAAAGATCAGCTAATTTTCTTAAATATACTGCCTCAAGTACTCATGGATCCTAAATTCCGAAACGGTTTAACCGTCGAAGTATTACAAAAGTATCAAATCTCTCCTTATCAAATTGTGTTAGAACTGACAGAAAAGGAAGCAACTACGAATATCGCACACTTTGATCAACTTATTGACCATTATCGATTACAGGGTTTTCGCATTGCTGTAGATGATGCAGGAACAGGATACAATAGTTTAAAAACGCTAGTAAGTGTAAAACCGGAATTTATTAAACTCGATAAATCACTCATACGAAATATTGAAAAACATCCTGAACAACAGAATTTAGTAGAATTATTATTGGAATTTGCAGGGCAAACAGATACCATTGTGATTGCTGAGGGGATTGAAAGCGTCTCCGAACTTGATTTTTTACAAAAACTCGGTGTCCATTATGGGCAGGGTTATGTTCTCGGGAAGCCGAAGAACACTCTTTGCAATGGAAAACTACCGCTACAAAATGAATACTATAAGAGAAAGTTAGGCTAAAACACCATGTTCAATTGAACATGGTGTTTATTTATTCTTATCAGTCTCTAATTTAAATATAAGGTATAATTGGGTTAATGACTAAATACTCATAATACTAATTTACTTTAATAATGTTAATTTTTAATAATTTTTTGTAAATTATCGAACAATATTAGTGAAGTTTACCCTATCCTCAAAGTCCTAGTTTTAAATTTTAATCTCTCATCATCTTCCTAGACAAAGATAGATTGTTGGATTATGATAAATTTCTATCCTATAATCGAAACTGATTCAATTGTTCATTTATTAACGATTAATAAATCAAATGTTTTAAATTCATTGATTATTTTAATATCTATGGTTATTATATTAGAAAAGATAATTAAATTCGCCCGTCGAATTTGTATCCGAAGAATAATGGGTACAAAATATGACTATGAAAAATAGAAAGGAAGTTACATCCATGGAAAAAAATATTAAAATTTTAGATTGTACGATTCGTGATGGAGGTTTAGTTAATAATTGGGATTTTAGCGTCGAGTTTGTACAAGACTTATATAATGGTCTTAGTGAAGCAGGCGTTGAATATATGGAAATCGGTTATAAAAACTCTGCTAAGCTTCTTAATGCAACGGAGCCTAATCCATGGAGATTTCTAGATGATCAATTCCTTAAAGAGATTATTCCTGAAAAAAAATTCACGAAGCTATCAGCACTTGTTGATATCGGTCGTGTTGATCCTGATGATATCCTTCCGCGTGAAGAAAGTATTTTAGACATGATTCGTGTGGCTTGTTATGCACGTGAAGTAGATAAAGGCTTGGAGCTTGTGCAAATGTTCCATGACTTAGGCTATGAAACGACATTAAATATTATGGCCTTGTCAAGTGTACCCGAACATCAACTGATTAAAGCCTTTGACATGGTCAATAAAAGTCCGGTAGATGTCGTTTATATTGTTGATTCCTTTGGTAGTTTAGATCCATCAGATATCGCGCATCAAGTGAAAAAGTTCAAAGAAATGCTTCCTAACAAACAACTTGGGATCCATACACATAATAACTTGCAATTAGCCTTTGCTAATACACTTTCTGCATTAAACAATGGAGTTACATTCCTGGATTCATCTGTGTATGGAATGGGACGTGCAGCAGGGAACTGTCATACTGAACTTCTCGTTAGCTATATTCCAAAAACAAGCTATGAAATCAAGCCCGTTCTTGGTGTCATTGAAAAGCATATGGTCGACATGCGTCAAAAATGGGAATGGGGTTACATCATCCCTTACATGATTTCAGGTATCCTTAATGAACATCCACGTGTTGCGATGGCTTATCGAAATACGGAAGATCGGGATAAATATGTCAATTTCTACGACAGCGTAACATCACCTGAATCCTCCCCATCTCCAAATAAAAAATAAACTTAAAACATCCAATGAAAATTGGAATAAATAATAGGTTCAGTCCCCCACTTTGTTGTTATAACAAACTGGTAGGACTGAACCTATTTATGTTGATCTAAGTTCCTAGTTTATGGATAACTTCTAGTATCGTGTGATTTTAATCACTGGGTTAATCATTAAAGAGGATTATTATATACATATTTATCCCTCTAAAGATAAGAAAGGAGAGTAAATCATGTCAAAAACAAAACTTCCTTTAGTTTATTCGTGTTCGGGTTGTTCATCTGCGGCACAAACAGCTAATATGATTGCTATTAAAATGGATCGCCAACAAATTGCCGAAATGTCTTGTATTGCTGGTATAGGCGGGGATGTAAAGCCACTTGTAAAAACAGCAAAATCAGGAAGGGATATTATTGCCATTGATGGATGTCCATTAGCTTGTTGTAAGCATTCTTTAGCTAAACACGATGTAGAACCAAAACATCATTTACTACTTCATGAATTTGACGTACCGAAGAAAAAAGGAGAAGACCCAGACCCTACTCTTTTTGAAAAAGCCTATAACCTTGTATTAGAAAAAATCGAGACAATTGAAAGTATGTAATAGTAATAGAGTTAAGTTAAAAAGTCCAATTTCAAGTCTGCATTGCTCTTTTGCAGACTTGAAATTGACCCTCAGGTGTTATAAGGACGTTAAAAACAAGTAAACGATTCAATTTGTCGCAGACTTACTCCAAAATACATCCATCTAAAGCCATTCCATCTCCATCCGGAAACAGATGTACGGCCCACAAAGATCGGAAAGAACCAATATTGCTCACCATTTCTTTGCCACACATACGTATTTCTAAATAGACAGCCTCTAATGCTCCCTGGATCCACGGCAAAGGTACTTACTTGTTGTTGTGTTTGTGTAGGGACAAATGTTGGTGGCGGAGCACTTGGCGGCCCAGATTGAGGCCCCTGAGTTCCAGGCGGTCCTCCTTGTGGAGGGCCTTGTGGTGGTCCCTGCGGAGGGCCCCCAGGAAACGGAGAAAATTGGCCAAATAGTCGTTCATCATCGTAATAATCCTCATATTGATAAGGACTTGCATGATCGTAATATACATATTCATTTGGATTGTAGGGATAGTATTGATACGGATACATGATAAGACACACTCCTTCTTCCTTCATCCCCCACATCTTATTCATTCGACACGATAAATCAACTTGTACAGTAAAAAGTGTGTACTCGCCTAGTTTCCTTTTTTAAAAAAGAAAAATCCCCCGGTTAACGAACCGAGAGATGATTAGTAATGTATTTTGTTATTAATTTTTAGCGGACGAACTCGATAGTCTTCCACTTTATTATATTGATCTTGAAGCCACTCAACTACATTAGGCGAGTCCAAAGCAATTCTTAACAAATAATCGGTCATTTCTGATTTGCTCATTTCACATGAAAGCGACAGTTTAGAAAGCTTTTGCTCATATTCATCATTAATCAGATGACTAAGCCGGCCAATACGCTTATCCCCTAACAATCTTTTTTTCATTTTTAATAGTTTCATTAGAACTGCCTCCCTAATAGTCGATTAAATGTATTTAATATAGAGTATGCTAGTTCAATATAAATAGAACTTACCTTTACTAGTTTTCTTATCAAGACGCTAGGCACCATCCACTTTTTTGGAAGCTTTACAAATGAGGTGATGCCTAGCCTGCTCGTCTATAAATGAATCGACTTCTGCTCTTGAAGTTGATAGTCTTCTGATTTCTCCACCTTGGATGAAGGCTTTCGATTAATCAAATAAATGCTAAGCAAAATAAGGACTAATCCGACTAGAAGTGAGATCGTAAAAGGTTCTTGTAAGAAAATGGTTCCAAGCAAGACGGCAATCAGCGGAACAAGGAAGGTGAACGAACTCACCTTACTAGATTCACCGGAGCGCATGAGTTTATTGTAAACAGCCGTAGCCCCTGTTACCCCTAGCAATGCTCCAAATAATAGAATTGATACGAATGGTAGATTCCATTGAATGCTTGACACAGTTTCTACATTGAGTCCAATGCCGCTTAATACAATCCCACCTATTATATTTTGGATCGCTACAAGCCAGAGACCATTGACCAACCCGCTTGTTTTCTTTACAAAAACGGTTCCAATCGCCCATCCTAGACCAGTAATGAAAGCTAATAGAATACCATAAAAGGAGACTTGTCCAGATATCCCATCAAAACTAACCGCAAAAACTCCAAGAAAACCAATGATCATCCCGACAATTTTCAAAAGAGTTAATGATTCCTTCAACCAAAGCCATGCAAGCAAAGCTACTAACACAGGCTGTAAATAAACGATGACCGAAAATAATCCAGAAGGCAAGTATTGCAACCCGTACGTTTGCACACCATTAAAAATCATAATATTAAAAAAGGCAGAGATTACATAGATATGCCATGTTTTTTTCCATTGTATTTCTTTCCATTTCGGAAGCAGAACAAGACTTAACAAGATTCCCCCTAGCAGTGTTCTCATGCCCGCAAAAATAAAAGGAGGGGTGTAATTTAAGGCTATTTTATAAATAGGCCAAACAAACCCCCATGTTAACACGACAAAAGCAATTCCTAGCATCGTTTTTGATTTTGACAACTTTTCCAACCAAATCCCCTCTTCCATTAAATCTATCTCTAAGTTTCAAAACAAAAAACTCGTCAAGATGATAACGAGTTTTTTGCTGTATTCGTCACTTCTCCACTCCTGTGTTCTCTTAAATTAGACTCCTCACTTTTTCAATTGATTCAGCGTCAAGAGTACCGTTTTCAGATTTTAGAACAGGATGATCATCAGAAATTAAAGTCACTTCGAATCCATGATTATAGCCATGAAGGGTAACCCTCATTTTCTTCAGTTCATGGAAACTGTAGCCGATTTCAATCAATAAATCATTCAAGATGTTAAGAATTGATTTTTTATATTCAGGAACTTCAAGTGCCAATAAATTGCCTAGCTCAGAAATAACCGTTTCTTTTCCACTTTCTGCTGTGCGAATATCCATGAATTTTAATTCACCGAATGGATGATCTCTAAAAACATCACTTGGACGGGCATAAATGGGATTTAATCCACATTGATAACGGCCTGTCGCTTTTAAGATGCGTATCATTTGAACATCCGTTGGTTGCTTATAAGTGATAATTGGCTGCGAAGATTCATCGGTGACGACTCTTTTAGAGTAATAGGAAATGGTCTTCGTATTGATTGCTTTTTCAACTTCTTGCGAAGGAATAGACAAACCATTCCCTACTGTGTATGTTGCAAGCAAGATATCCATCTCAAAAGCTTGTTGAACAAATTCTTCAACCGGTTCTTGGCCGATAAAAATAGTAATCTCCTTATTTAACACCATTCCAGTTCCTATTGATACTGTGCCATGACCAAATGTTTTATTTTCTTTAAATGTAAAAAGACCTTTATTTGTTAATTCTTCCACTGTACTGCTATTATTTCCTGCATCCGCCTGATTTGGCAGGAAAAGATAAAGCGCCACACTTTCTGGCTCTAATTGATAAATCGTATCTACAACCGCTTCACCAATAACGGTCACTTCATATCCACTAAGCGTTTCAAATTCTTTCGCTACTCCATGCATAAGTGAAGATTCAAATGTTAATTTCTGTTCAATCGTTACGTTTCCCATAAATCCAATTCCTTTCATGTCTGTAATGCAGGATGACGCAATGTCCCCTCTTGTCTGCTTCGATAAAGTGAAACTTCCATCAGCAGGTCTTACTTCCCGTTAAGCCTGATAAAATAGTTTCCCTTTAAAAGAGATAACGATAGGTTGCATGGAAAGTATTTCAATTCTCTTGGTTTCAAATCCAAGCAAATCTTATAGTTCATACTTCACACACTTCAATTCTCGTTAATATAATTGTATAATAGTTAAAAGAAAATTAACAATAAAATAAATAAATAGAGGATGAAAAACATTGAAAAAAGTAGGTAGAAATGACTTATGTCCTTGTGGGAGCGGGAAAAAATACAAGATATGCTGTGGAAAAAGCAACGTCATTTCCTTAGAACTTCTTTTAGATAATGAACTAAGCAAATTACAGGCTGATATTATCAATTATTCCCTCGATATGCATGGCGAGGAAATGAGTGACTTTTTGGCTGATCGATTAGAAGAATTAGTCATTCCTGAAGATGCTCTTGAAATGGTTCACTTTTTCACCGTATCTTGGTTTATCACCTCTATTAATGTAAACGACAAAACGATTCTAGAAGAATATATTGATCATAATCGATCGAAATGGACTCGTCAAAGGGTTAAAGATATTTTACTTTCATGGAAACATGGGAAACCTACTGTTGCCATCATTCAAAGTCAAGATGAAAATCAACTGTTAACCTTAAATGATTTATTTACAGACGAAATCTATAAAGTAAAGGTACTAGATCAAGATCATAACGTTGAAACGGGCGGAATTGCGATCGGTATCATCCTTCCAGCCGGCGAACATTCTATTTTCTTTCCATCTTTTATTGATTTACCTGCAAGTCTAACCGAACCACTTAAAGAAGCAGTAATTCAATTATTTGAAGAAAGTGACGAAACTGATCCAATTGACTACTTATCCTTGTATTACCCTGAAGTCCTCCATCTTTTTATGTTTGGACCAGAACCCAATATAGAAGATCTTGATTGGATGTCTCCAAAACACTTTGAAGTAGCACAAGAATTTAAGGAATACATAGAGGATTTTCATGATGAGGTGATCATCAAATTAGGGGTTCATCTTTGGTATCAATATTGTTCAAGAAAAAATCCGAAAATAATCAAAACAAGCGTTTATGCTGCTGCGCTAATTTACTTAGTTGATCGGTTCATTCCTTTTGGAGAATATGTTACTCAAAATCAACTGGCCAAGGAATTTAATATTTCTAGCAGTAGTTTATCAGCAAGATATAGGGATATGGAAAAAGTACTAAAAGAAGAAATTGAGGACCTAGAGAAAAAGCTTGATCAAATTGAAAACGATATTGTCGAGGATGGATTCTTTGAAGATGATGAAGCATCTGTCAAATGATCTTGAAAATCCTTTCGTCCATTCAAGCATAGCGATGGAACGAGAACTTCTAAAATTAGAGAGGGATATGGAAAATCAAGACTTCGACTCTATTGAGGAAATAAATCACTTTATCAATCAACGATTACATAAATCCGATGCTCCAAAAAAGAAGTTAACAAATAAAGAGAAAGCCCAAGATTTATTATTCGATGCTTACGAATCTCACGACAATAAGCGAAAGGAATTAGCAGAACAGGCTTTAAAATTATATCCGAACAGTCCGGATGCATATTCGATTTTAGCAGAGTTTGAATTTAATCCTCTAAAAAAAGAGCAGCTCTTATTAACCGGAATGAATGTTGGGCTAAAAGAACTTGGCCCAGACTTTTTCTCTGAAAATAAGGGAAGTTTCTGGGGAATGGTTCATACCCGTCCCTTTATGAGGGCGCAATATAATTATGCCGTAGTCTTACAAGAATCCGGTCGTCTAGAAGAGGCAATTAAACAATATGAGGAACTCTTGGAATTAAATCCAAATGACAATCAAGGTGTTCGTTATGAATTATTTACAGCCTATTTGGAATTAGGATTAATAAATAAAGCAGAAGCGCTATTAAATCAATTCAATGAACCGACGAGTGCGAATGGTGCCTATAATCGTGTACTTATCGAATTCTTTAAAAACGGTGCGACGATAAAAGCGAAACAACTACTGCAAAAAGCAAAGCTGCAAAACCGATTTATACCCCCTTATTTATTAGGCAATAAAAATATTCCTGAATTTCTACCGAGCGGATATCAACTAGGAGACGAGTCCGAAGCCGTTATTTATGTCGATCAACATTTGCATCTATGGCAAAGCCATCCAAAATTAATCGAGATGCTTAGAAAAATAAAATAAAGGATAACAAACTTTTCAAGAAAGTGTGACTTGCGATTGATAGTAAAAATTGAAAATTAAAGGGAACGGCAACCCGCTCCCTTGTTTCAAATCAAATATGCCTTGGCGTAGTTGCACCCAGATTTTATCGAGCTTGCTGAGGTATTCTTTCCTTTTAAAATCTGTGGCTTCCGTCGGAGCTTTAACTGCATTCAGCCGGGGGTTGACCCCCCACTGAATTGTTAAAATCTTGGCATTCATCTCACTACTTATAGAAGTGGGAGACTTAATCCCTGTCGCAAGCTTTCGGTACAAAAACATTTGCTGAATGAAGTTAATGTAATTTAACCCTTTGTAAACGCAATGCATTCAGTACGACAGACACGGAACTAAATGCCATTGCTGCTCCTGCCACCCATGGTGCAAGGAGTCCTGCTGCAGCAATTGGAATCCCAATGATATTATAGGCAAATGCCCAAAATAGGTTTTGCTTAATATTCTGCATTGTTTTTCGACTCATTAATATCGCATCAGCAATGCTGTTTAAGTCACCGCGAATTAAGGTGATATCTGCGGCTTCCATTGCAACATCTGTTCCTGTACCAATGGCCATCCCAATATCCGCTGTAGCAAGTGCTGGCGCATCATTGATCCCGTCGCCAACCATTGCCACTTTTTTGCCCTCTTGCTGCAGTTTTTTCACTTCTTCTGCTTTTCCTTCAGGAAGTACTTCCGCAATAACAGCATCAACGCCTACCTCTTTCCCAATCGTTCGGGCTGTACGCTCATTATCCCCTGTCATCATAATCACTTTGATGTCCATTTCCTGTAATCGACGTATTGCTTCCAGAGATGTCTCTTTAATCGTATCGGCTACGGCAACTAGCCCTGCATATTGTCCATTCATTCCAACTAGCATAGCTGTTTTCCCATTTCGCTCTAATTCTTCCATTGCAGGAAGAACGGACTCGATACTAATTCCATATCTTTGCATTAACTTCCGTGTACCAATAACAATCTCTTCGCCTGAAACTGTCGCATGTACCCCAAATCCAGGAATGTTTTCGAAAAATTGAACATCACTTAGTTCGATCCCTTTTTCCCTGATCCCTTGAACAATAGCTTCTGCCAATGGGTGCTCAGATTGTCTTTCGACTGCCCCTAGCAATGACAAAAACTTCTCTTCATCTTGACCATCTGCCACTAAAACATCCGTTAGTACAGGTTTCCCATGTGTGACTGTACCTGTTTTATCAACTACCACTGTATCGATCCCCTGGGTTTGCTCCAAATGTTCGCCGCCTTTGAATAAGATCCCAAATTCCGCTGCGCGACCTGAACCAGCCATAATGGAGGTTGGTGTTGCGAGCCCTAGAGCACAAGGACAAGCGATGACAAGTACAGCAATTAACACTTCAAGTGCCGGAGTAACTTCACCAGGCTGAATCCAAATGATCCATACTAAAAATGAAAGAAAAGCAATTCCTACAACAATTGGAACGAAAATACCTGAAATTTTATCCGCCATACGTTGAATAGGCGCTTTCGAACCTTGCGCGTTTTCCACCACTTTAATAATTTGTGCTAATGCTGTGTCACGACCAACTTTTGTTGCTATCATTTTGATGAAACCATTTTTGTTAATCGTTGACCCGTATAAGACGTCACCCGCATTTTTATCGACCGGGATACTCTCACCTGTTAACATCGATTCATCAACAGCACTTGTTCCTTCCGCTACCTCTCCATCAACAGGGATTTTTTCACCAGGCTTTACTAAAATCATGTCACCGATAACGACCTCTTCTAGCGGTATTTCCTTTTCCGCGCCATCACGGACAACAATCGCTGTCTTTGCTTGTAGTCCCATTAATTTTTTGATCGCTTCTGATGAACGGCCTTTCGCTCTTGCTTCAAATAATTTACCTAATAAAATAAGAGTGATTAAGACTACACTCGTTTCGAAGTATAGATGTGGAGTATGGCCTGTTCCAGCTGTTATAATCGCTTGATACACGCTATAAAAATACGCTGCTGAAGTCCCCATCGCAACGAGTACATCCATGTTTGCACTCCCATTGCGAAGTGCTTTATAAGCCCCTACATAAAACTGTTTCCCGACAATAAATTGTACAGGTGTCGCCAATAACATTTGGAACCATGGATTCATTAAGATGTCTGGTACATATAGGAACGATGTAAAAGAAAAATGTGCAGCCATTGTCCACAATAATGGCAATGATAAAATCGCTGAAATAATGAATTTACGTTGTTGATCTTTAATATGCTTTTCACGGTAGTCTACTTGTTCTTGTTCCTCTTGCTGTTGATGCGCACCGTAACCAAGCTTTTCTACCTTCGCGATAATATCAGCAATCGTCAACTCTGCAGGATTAAATTCGACCGTTGCCTTTTCCAGCGCTAAGTTAACATTGGCAACCGCAACACCTTCCATCTTATTTAACACTTTTTCGACCCGAGTTGAACAAGCTGCACAAGTCATTCCTGTAATATCGAACTCCGCTTTTTGTTTCACAACCCCATAGCCAAGTGCTTCGATTTTCTTTTCAAAATCAGCTTGGTTCAGTTTCGACGGGTCATACTGAATTGATGACTTTTCAAGTGCCAAATTGACAGATGCTTGGTGTACACCATCCATTTTATTTATGACTTTTTCTATGCGAGCAGAGCAGGCGGCACAAGTCATTCCTGTAATTCCAATACTCGTTTCTTTCACTTCACTAGCTTCTTTTGCTGCTGTACTCATGATCTTCCCACCTTCCTTATACCTATAAGGGGTATATTTTGTTGAAAATTTTTTATTTTTTCATTAGCTTTTGAATGGTTACTACTAATTCATCTAAAACCTCATCATCACCTTCTGAAAGGCGGTCTACTACACAGCCCTTTAGATGGCCTTCCAAAAGAATTTTGGCCACACTATTTAAAGCAGATTGTGTTGCAGAAATTTGCGTGATCACGTCATCACAATAAACGTCTCTATCAATCATTCCGTTAATCCCGCGAATTTGACCTTCAATCCGATTTAATCGAGTCGTTAAATCCTTCTTTACACGCTCCGGATGATGACTTTTACGGCAAGGCTCTGTACCTTCTGTATGACAAGCAACTTCATTCTCTTTATGTTCCATTAACTTAACCTCCTCACTTAATTATATTTTACCATACCTATGTAGGGTATGTAAATGAAGAGGATACATTTGGGTTGAATTCATTTTAACAGGATAATAATCTAAATGTATGAAAGAGCCTCTCCAGAAAGAAAGGCTCACTATTCTATATTACTTACACCGATCCCGTCCCAACCTGTATTCTACTGTTGGCTGTTAAAATAAAGCATCTCCTTTTCTTCCACTTTTGCTTAGATCATTTATTCATACGATTGTTAAAAATTGATTTTGCAATATCCTCATTTACTGTTCCAGTAAGGCTTAATAACATTTTAATTAACCTTAATGGTCTTATTTGGATAGTCGAACAAATAACAATACCCATTTGTCTTTCTTTAATAAAGCCACAATACGTATGAAATCCCTTCGTTCCTCCAGTATGATAGATAATTGGAAAACTGCTCCATTTCTTCTGCTCAATAATCCAGCCTAGCCCCATATTAAAGTCTTTCCACTGTGTTTTTGAATGTATTCTATGAGTAAATTCAATTTCTTCTTTTAATGGATTGTCTCGGATATTCATTTGATATTCCAAAAGCTTGAGCATATCATGTACTGTACTTTTTAATGCACCCGCACCATTCATAGCTGGTAACAAAAGTGGTGGGATTTCCTTCCCTTTTTTATTATACGCTTTCACATAACGTTGAGCTTGTTCTGTGTTCCCTGTTATAAAGGTATCCCACATATCCAATGGTTCCAAAATTTGTGATGTAATCGCTTCTTCATAAGTAACTCCTAATATTTCGGCTAGCGTGTTTCCTAATAAACCTACAGCTATATTGGAATACCTCCATTTTTCACCAATTTCTCTTTTTAAATCAAAGTCAATAAAAAATTGATTGAAATCTTCGTGTGTAAAGTATTTATATGGATTGTCTTTTTCACCTTTATGCTCTTTCATCCGTTGACGTATTTTTTTCATATTTTCCCTTGGGAGACCTGAAAGATGGGTCGATAAATGACGGAATGTTACTTCCTTTCCATTATAGGATAATGCCCGTCTATACTCTGGTTTATATGAGGATATTGGTTGATCTAAATCTACGGTAAAGTTTAAAACTAACTTTGATAATAGTAAGCTCGTAAAGATTTTTGTTACTGATCCAATTTCAAATACAGAATCGCCTATTTCAACACCATCATGATCATCATAAACAGTCCCAGTAACAATTTTTTTATCTTTTGTTACTACACCAAGAAGTATACTTGCTTTCTTAGCATTATTTAGTTCTCTTGTTATCAACTTTTCCGTTTCTTTATTAATCAAACAAACCGCCCCCTGTTCTTCTTATTAGTCAAAGGCTTATTATTTGGAACCCGATTTCTATTTAATTTCTGGCTGCTCCATATAATAATTGATCGCTTGAATAAGCCATTGCTGTTCACTTTCAGTAAAAGGAGAAGGGGTCATGTCTTCCAGCTCTTGCACTTCTGTATCCCCTATTGGTTTTCCATATAATTGTTTTACTCTTTTAGACAATTGAACAAAGGTTGTATCTAAATCTATGCTCTCTTCTACTGATTTCTTTGACAACACTTCTACAACATCTGTTAACTTATGACGTTCCATCCATTCCTTTTGTATATTTTCTCTAGGCAGACCATGAATAAGACTGAACAATAAATCGCTATCTACTTCCCCTTCTTCTTTCAGTAAACGGATAACTCTCTTTATTGTATTCATTGATTTTTCTATTAGGTCTTTTTCCTCTTCTAAGGCTTTTAAATGGAGAGATAATGTTTCATTCAAATCAACAGTAAAGCTTGATTTATGCAGCAATTCATCGATTTTATCTAAGCTGTAACCTAAAAATTTCAAGCTAAGGTTTTTTTGCAGGGTTACAATATCTTTATAACTATAAATACGATGCCCTGATGTGGGGGCTTCCCAGGTACCAACAAACCAATTTCATCATAATAACGTAAATTACGAATGGAGATTCCTGTCTTTTTTGAAAACTCCCCAATGGAAAACAGCTTTTGATTATCCATCAGAACCCCTCCCATCTCAAGTATATATTCATTATAAAGCCTTCAGTAACTGGAGGTTCAAGTGGTATTTCATATTTATAAGAGAATCAAAAATATAATATTAGGGGACTAGTAGATTTTTCTTTAAAATATATTAATGGAATTATTGAGATACAACTGATGTTTAGTTTCTCCCCAGTTCATACCTCCCCTCTTTACGATTTCTCCGAAAAGAACGCCCGTGCAGGGCACAGCCCGTCTTTAGACACGGGATAAATTTTCGGTAGGCTTTAGCCTAAATGGTCGATCCATTCGAATATAGGTACTATATTGTGGATGAGATGGTTCACCATCTTCCTTTAAGCGAAGGTGCTTCGCACAAACATTCTCAGAGGAGAATGAGTCTTCGTGAACGTTCTGATGCTGTCAAGGAGTGTTTGTATTCTTGGATACAAACGAAATTATGGCTCCTGGAACCTCGGTATTTCAATGCCAAGAGGTTCAGTAAAAGAATAAAAGTTGCATCCTAACATCCAAGTCTCTTTATAATGACTTTAAAGATCAGATTGAACAGGAAAAACAGCCTCCAATTCAATTAGAGGCTGTTTTTTTATTAACGAATATTCATTTTGTATTCTTGATCTTCATAAGAAATCATTAAGTCTAATGACCCGTCTCCGCTTTCAACTTCATTAGGAACGGTAATGAGATAATGGAAGGTGGCTATATCCAAAAGAACAACCTCCACAGCAATCTCAAAATCACTTCCATCACCTTCTTCTAAAAGAAGAAACCCAGTATAATTATATTTATCCTGATATTTAACAGAAAAATCGACTGTATCATCCCAAACAACATCTATGTTGTCAGTTCCTAAATTTTTAAATGTTCCTGTGATTTGTAAATAAGTCTTTCCTTCACCTGCATTTTCATAGTAAGTATAAAAACCATCTGGATTTGATGGTTAACATTATCAGAGAATTGAACCTTTGAAACCGTTAATTCCGCATGACCTGCAAATTTCATCGCTTCATTTTCTTAATTATAAACAGTGCCTGTTTCAATTATTTTATGAAATCCTTTTTCGAACAGCTTTTCAATATCTATTTTTTCTTTCTGCCCGACTAATTAATTTACACGCTTTTCGCTCATAAGTTCACTGACAGTACCGAGCTTATATCCTTTTGCTCTAATATCCTTTATCATGGTTTCCAACCCTTCAGCTGTTGGTTTTGTAGGGTGCATCAGAACCATTGATCCACTCTCTACTTTTGAAACGACCCTTCTTACCATTTCCGAGGTGGCAGGTTTTCGCCAGTCAACCGTATCGACTGTCCATAGAATGGTTTTCATATCTAATTGGTTAGCAACCTGAATCGTTATCTTATTAAAACTTCCGCTTGGCGGGGCAAACCACTTTGGAGTTATACCTAGAGTTTCTTTTATAACATCATTCGTCTTTTTCAACTCTTCCATCGTTTGGGTCTCGGAGCGCTGTTGGAGATCAGGATGACTATAAGCGTGGTTGCCAATTTCGTGACCAGCATCCTTAATCATCTTGGCTAGATCAGGATTCTTTTTAACCCAACTTCCATCGAAAAAAAACGTTGCCTTTGTTTGGTGATCACTTAAAACTTTAAGGATTCCTGGAATATATTCGTTTCCCCAGGCAACATTGATTAAAAAGGCTACCATAGATTTTTGCGAATTCCCCCTATAAATCGGCTCAGGGGCTAAATCATCTAAATGAATATTCGGTGGTACTTCCTTAAAAATAACCTTGCTTTCATCAAACTCTCCACTTTTCTTCATCTTTTTATAACTCGTTTCAATATCCACACTCAACCCATTATAACCCGGGATTGCTTTCCATACTCTATCGACTTTTGCATCAATCGGCTCTATTTTATGCTGTTCACTATACGTCTGAATTTTTCTATAAAGAGGATTGTCCCTATTAACTTCAGAGGAAGTTGTGAAATTCCTCTCCTTTAATGACCTCCTTTGACATGGCTTTATACGGAGAAATAGGCAACCCGAAAAGTAGAACTATCATACTTGAAATTAATAAAAGGTTTCTGAAACCATTTCTCATCATTTTAAAATCCTCCATTATGCTGTTTGATGATATTAGGTTTCCCATTCATTAGAATAAATTATTTTATTTTCAGAAAAATTATTAACGCCCGACTTCCGAAAGAAAAGGACTGAACCACTATTGGATCCAGTCTGAGTTTGTATTGATCTTTTATGGAGAAAGACTTGAAAAGTCCCGGGCTCCTGTTGAGGAAACCAAGAAATTTCTGGCTCTGTATTGAAAATCGGAAATATTTATTTTTACAAGGAAAGTTATTAACTAGATACTTTCTGTACCTCTAAAAAATCCATTTTCCTTAAATATATAACTCCATCACTTCTTACCACTTGAAAAGCTAAATTATCCTCGGCACTTAGCACAGAAGCAAATGCTGCACTCGTTTAGTTTCTACTAATAAAATATAGACCATGTCCATTATTGTCAGGGGATCCATACAAATAACAAACTACTTTTCCATCCTTCAAAAAAACAATTTGATTCATTCCTTCATTCGTGAAGAAGTGTTCTGCTTATTACAGAAACGCACTATCACATAAAAAAGATTGAAGTAATTATAACTCCAGCTATTATTACAAGGAGTAGTATCCCTGTGCCTTTCCAACCTAATCTCCCTACCAAATCTGCAAGACTACCGCTCCTTGCTCTATTAAGTGCATCATTCATACTGCCTGTTGGATTTCTTTTCAATTCTTCTTGTCTTAATCTCTCTCTTTTTTGTTCAGGAGTTTCTTTGCTATCATTCACTTAAACACCCCCTGTATGTTAAACGATCATTCCTTTTACTTAAATCAATTCTACTAAGTTGTATTTACTCCTCTGTTGGGCTCATTTATTTGTAGAATCTTCAATAGGTAAATAAGCCTTTACGTTCGTCTTCTCCATACATCCGCTCCCAAAATTCCATTCAATTATTTGTGAAATTTCAATGAGGTCAAGAAAAACAATTATAAACTTAACACATTATCAAAGGGTTTAGATTTTCCATTAATCAAAACATCAAGAACTTCGTGTTCTGGATCTAATGTTAATTTATAAACATGTTGTTCGATTGCATCGTCTTGTTTATTCGCTTCATCAAACTTTACTTTTAATATGTTACCTTGCGTTTCAAGATCAGCGATAATCTCTCCCTTTGATTGGTAAATAATATAAGCAATATCTTTTTCTTCATAAATTAATTGCAACTCATAGTTTGAATCAACTTTATCTTGTACATTGCTTGGAACAATATCAAGTTCACTTATACTTAAAGTTGATGTATTACAAGCTACTAAAATAGCTGTTGTCACCATTAACAAAAGTAATATTTTTCTCAATGAATTGTCTCCTTCTACCCATATTTTTAAAGTCAACATTACGTTTATTCAAAAGTTGCAATCTTTCTATTTAAGTAAAGAAAAACCCCTTCTATAAAGTGCGTGTTTTCTCCCCATCAATTAACTTAAAATGAATATTATTCGATGTTCCTCCCTCAATATGTTTAGGAACATCGGATAAATCAAGCAATTCCTTCAAGTCGATAGACTTTTTACGATTTGCTTTTATCGTAATCTTATATGGACCAGCTAAATTCATAAGTGATTCCATTCGTACCCCATCTTCCATGAAATAGGAATCCAAAAATTCTAATTGGAATAACACATCTTTACTACTTCGATTCTGTAACACAAAATTACATTCCCCATTTAATAAGTCTTCGCTCACATACTCAAAATTGCAATTGCCATTACCATCGTATGAAATGGCTGTAATGCCTCTTGCTAACGTTTCTTGGTATATTGTAATTAGAAGATTTGGTAAAATTGCATATATGATTACAACGATTATAATTGTCCGAAAGTAATGTTTTTTTATGCCAATGACAAGTAAAATCATGGCGATTATAAACAAAACAGACCCAATTATACCAAGAGGAATCACCCCATCATGATTGCGGATTGGAAACGACATGAATGTGGAACGTGCTTCCAACATTACGTTATTAGGAAACGGGAAATATAAATACATACATATACTTAAAATAACAATTGAACTAATGAGTGCCACTTTACTTCTTATCATCGTATCCTCCGTTATTTAATTTCGTTTGCAAACATTCATCTCACTTCTAAAACAAAGGCATAAAATGCATCACCATTTGATACATTAGCCTCCTTTTTGTCCATCCACCACACACCGTATGAATAATAATAAATTCCTTTTTCCGTAGGTGCAGTAAAATGGTTAACTTCCACTACTACCTCCGTTTCCTTGTTCCTGTTTATTTGAAGTACATGAAATTCATTGGGCTTTGGTTCATAATCCATCTCAAACGCCACTTCTTCACTAGCTTTTACTTGGATAGGATTCTCGTTCTCTAACAGTTCAATTGGTCCAACAGTATCAACGCAGGTGCTTTCCTTCTGCCTTTTCCAACAGTATGAACCAAGTTTCGTTGTATAGGTTTCGTTTCCAATTTTAATCATAGCTATAGGTGGCTTGTTTCCAGTCATCTCATTTGTCGAAATCTCACTTTCTGAACATCCAGCTAAACTTATTCCTATCAAAACGATAAAAGGCAAAAACCATTTATTCATTCGAATGCCCCCTTCAGCCCTTTGCAACCTCACACTTTAAAAAAACATCGCCTTCAAATAACACCCTTGTCTATCTGCTGCCTTAGCCGATACTCGAAGTATGTATCCCCATCTATTGGTCTAAATGGCCTGTCACTTTCCCTGTTAGTCTTGCGGATTTCATAAAAGTTACTTTGGAAGCTCAATATCCGCTTTATCCAATATCATCACATGCTCCAAATCCTCATATGAATAGCCGCTTCCATTCACAGAACGTTCTGGAAAGGCTTCTTTATCCCTTTGATTATAAGGAATCCAACCAAAAGATATGTATTGTTCGGAGATGAGATCGTTGAAAAATGAATCAGGTTGTTTGACCCTTTCTACTTTCATGAATGAATCCATAAATTCTATCCAATCATCAGGGAGTCGCAGCACTCCATAAGTTTTTTCTTGAAGTGAGACATTCGTATCCATTTGTACTCTTGGGTAGTAATGTTCAACCCCTTCTGTGATATAGTATCCTCGGTCTCTAATTAAATAAAAGTGAATAGAGCTCAATTGATCATCAGGATGAATATTCCAAACGAAATAAAACGATGAGGGATCATCTCTATCAATCTTCCATACCATCGGACTGCCGTTTGTATGAATAGATTCAGCCTGCCATTTATCTTTCTTCCATACCCAATAGCTTAAGCTGTAATCCCCTTTATCTGAAATAAAAGGCACTAATGAATGGTGTTCATCTATAGGAATAGTGTCTTGAATGACACTTGCAGCCGCTTCTGGAAAAACACTATTTATCTCTTTAACTAATTGTTCATTTGTTGGAAAAATAGTAGGCTTCGAAAAATAAAACCAATATATGATTACTGATGACAGTATAATGAAGATAACTAACCCCACTAATGTCCATAACCTCTTCGTCGCCACTTTTATTCCACCCCCTCTATAAGCGAATCTTCGGAGCGAAAATAAAGTTGCTCTTGTGGTGTTGATATTAAAATTCCTTTACCGTCGTTTTCAATATAAACGATTGTATGGAGACCGCTTCCCCATTTTGATGAAGCTCCCGCAAGTAGATAAGGAAATCGTTCATTCCTCTGGTTAGATTCAGAATTTATGTATGTATCTTCGTACCACTCGTCACTAATAATCATTTCTTGTTTCAATGTATCGAGTTGCTTCAGCAGGCTTTTTTTATTTAACGAACGATCACTTGCGGATGGATGAATATTCATAATGTAGGCATCTTCAACGTTTGAGATATACGTAGATGGTTCATCTTTAGGATAAATAACATGATGAATTGGTATAGCTATTAAAGTTGATGACAAGAAAAGAAAATTCGACCAAAATCCCAACCAAGCAAAAAATCGATAAGCCTGCCAACGTTTATCCTTTCTTCTAAGGAAAAAGTACAAGATCCATACACCGAGAGGTAAAATCGGAATCTTTAACATCGTATCGAACATATTCCATTTAATAGAAAAGGAGAAAAGCCCGACAAACATGATAATTAGAACCTTCCATACTTTCGGCCTTACCGTTTGCTTTTTATATACACGATAAACTAAGAATATAAGGAAACCCCATGCTAAAACTCTAGTAACTACGGCTGTGACATTAATTATAAAATCAAAATCTATTGCCATCGAAACACCACCTCTTTTTATGCTGTAGTCATTTCATGAATATAGGTGATTTTATTCGCGACAACTCTTTCATTTATCTTTCTAAAATCTTGTAATCTCTGGTTTTATTTACTGTAACGCTGTTTTCATTGGCGAAGTGTTCTAAATCAACACATACAGTTTCAGGATTGAAATAAATGACTCGAATATTAAAACCTTTTTTCGTCCGAACAATTGCACCTTTTTTCATCCAACCAACTCGTATAAACTTTATCTCAATTATTTGCTTAGGAACTATCTCCTTTTTATAAAGAGGAATGGAAAGTAAAAATATTTGATAACTTAAAGACTTTTCGCTAATTTGAAATTTGTAATGGAGGCTAAGGAGAACTAATATCCCTATAATAAGGATGACATCCATACCTGTTATACCTTTTGTACTAATCATCCCCACTATTCCCAACGCAACTAATAACTGCATTAAGAATGTTTGGGTTTTTGCTTCATAGATCAATGAATCGCCCCCTAACATTTATTCCGATGCTGATAGCCTTGTTCTAAAGCTACAATGGTAATAATTCTTTTCCTCATTATACTTTTCTCCAATCAGTGAAAAGGTCTATTTATTTTTATTCAATTTAAGCAAACTCCCAATAACTCCAATAAAACCTGTAACAGCAAATACTATGGGAATAATCAGTAGATTTGTAGCAGCAGGTAATTCTACTAATAAACGATATACCCCAAAAAGACATATTAAAGCACTTCCAATTAATCCAATAATTGATTTTGTTTTATTGTCCATATGAGACACCACCTAGTAATAATCACTTTCTTAATTCCTAAATCCTTTAGTTCAATTATCATTATCTTTTTCATATTTTGCTATAAAGGGAAAGAAGCCCCAAATAATAAAGGCTAAGATAACTCCTATTAAAATAGCGGATGTAATTGATAAAGAAAAAACAGGTACGATAATTGAAAAAAATAAAATAATGGGGAATACTGATAATAAACTTATGATGATTCTCGAGCTAGACTTTATATAATGCTTTGCTCCGCATCCACGACAACGAATTGGTTTGTAGGCTAATACAAGCGACTTTTCAATATACTAATCTTGGTTGATTTCATTTATTTTCCTCCCATTCGGTAAGGATACAAGACTTCATCAACCCATTTTTGAAACATATTATATGCTTCTTCATTCTCTTTTATCGTTCCTATATATCCACCCTTGAACTTTTCGTAAAACAGCCCTCTACTTAGGAACAGGTCTTGAATTTCACTTTCATGTTCAAATTCATCAAAAAATAAATCCATGGAACCATCCTGCCTTACCCAGGCAATCCCTTCGATTAATGGCTGGAACTCGTTTTTCCAATTTCCTACATGCAGATGATCTCCTGTATAATTTTCTGATTTGAAATATACTTGATTATTCATGTACAGTTTCCCCACCAATCAGTAATGTTGGTGATCAATCATTTTAAAATTTCGAATGAAAAACCACATTTATAAGTTCGGCTTGAATACCAACCATTTAACTGCCAATTTTGGTTTTTAAATTGACACACCAATTCCTTTATATTTGGTTATATACCTGATACCTAGTATCACAATTACTATACATGAGGCTGGGACATAAACATTTCAGCTAAAGCAAAAACTGAACTAATTACAAATGGAACTTCATTTTACCATCCCATTGTTTCAATTCGTATTGTCACACTAACCTGTTGCTTAATTAGACAGGGCAGTACAGCCACTATCACTGTATACCAAAATTCGAAAATATAATTCCAATAACTAATGCTGTTATAATAAAAGTAGGGATAGAAAGTATTATCTTATTTTTTAATAAAATGTTATCGAATCTTTTAAATAACTTAAATAGCAAAAATAAAAAATATCCAATAATAGGTAGACATATAATACTTGCTATTACATCAACTTTTGTAAACGGTGGGCCAAGATTAATATCGTAAAAATAGTTCACTATTATTATCAAGCCAAATAATATAAATTCATAAAAAAGAAACTTAAAATAACGCAATTTAGATTGCTCCTCCATTCATTCTATTTTTGGCAAAAGTACGGCCCACACCAGCCCGTTTCGTGCGTTTTTACATAAGTCCAGTTAAATTCCTTATCTACTACGTACACATCTTCTTCATTTAAAAAATCATTTACATTTAATGACGAAGCATTTTCAAGGATAAACGCATCATCAGAATGTTGATAAAAAACATAACAGAACTTTTTTGACTCTTGATTAAAAGCTATATCAGCTTGTTCACCCTGTAAACAATCCCTCTTTTTGTAACTAAATATGTGCCATAAATAGCCACTGTACCAATCCTCGCCATGAAGATAAATTGATTTCTTTTCTTGATCGCTAAGATGATTGGCAAAATGGTCTTCCCATCGTTTCCTCAAATACGTTCCCCATTTGTCTATTTCGGTCACTTTTATTTTTTTGCTTCTAAGCAATGTTACTAAGTCCATGCTATTTTCCAAAAAGACACCTACTTTACTGTAACTTTATAAAATTCATTGTTGATTTCATCTTATAAGGTAAAGACTGCTTATTTTTGTCCGTTCCTCACTTATTCATCTGTTTCATCATAAGGGTTTGCGTACAAATCAATATCAAAATCAGCATTGATACTATTTGCAAATGCGATTATGGATTGATCTAAATATAATCCAGGTGTATAGCCATTGTTCATTATGATGACAATGGTAAACCGGCAATCTAATTCAAATTGCTTTTTTAGGTCATTAATAATCGCTGACTTATCGCCAATTTGATCGATAATCATATCCATTTGCTCGCCTACATCCAATGACTCTTGATAACCTGTACTTAGCTTCCAACGAGTATAACTTCTTACATGATTTTCTGTAGGAGATATTTTCTTTATGATGTCACCTTTTTTATAACTTTCCGTGGGTTCGATACCCAATTGTTTTGTTACAGCATCCAATGGAAATTCATCTGCAAACATACTAAAATACACTATTACTTGTGTTTTCTCCATTAATACCCTCCACCACTTTTCATTAATTCGTTAGATAAGGAGATTTAAAGTCCTCAATAAACAATCCAGTTTCCTTAACAACCTCTTTGGCTTCCGTACAGTCTTCACTCGCCCCAACGTACATATAATAATCGTACCCAAAGTGAACAAAGAATTGCTTTTTAATGCCTAATTTACACCAAATGGCATTCCGTAATGCCAATTTGGATAACTCTCGAACTTCCTGTACAGTCACAGCTTTCCCTATCCAAATCTTTGTTAGGAATTCATTAGCATTTTGATTTTTAACCTCGTCAGACCATTGTTCCAAAGCATTTACATAGAGTCTATTTAAACCCATTTCAGCCATAAATGCAGTGATGGCATTGAAGATACTTTTCCTCCGTTATTTGATATTCCTCCATACTAACCTTTGTCCCAACCTCTGAAAAACAAGTCCATTCTTCAAGGTCGAGATAATTCCCATCAGTATCCCTATTTACTGGATCATATTTTGTTATTCTCCAAGAATTCAATAATCAATCTCTCCTTTTATTTAAAATGGTTATCAATTTCTTCACGACTATATTCATCAATCCAATCAGCATACTTCTCATATAATGGGCGAATTTTTTCAATATCGCTCCCAATCACTTCACAGCCTCGATCATCATAAATGTAAAAGATCACATCTCTTGTTACATTAATAAAAAATACGTCTGGCTCATATGAACCATAAGGGTTATGTAACCTTGGCTTTAGTAGAGGGAAGTCCTGATTGCAAATTGCCTTTATTAGCAAAGGATACTCAATATCTTGTTTGCGACATTCTAACGAGAACTGAGTAGTACACATTTCGTCAGCATCTTCTTCGTCATCAAACATATAGGGTAGCGTTTCCTGCTTTAAATGAAACCGAACATCTTTGTTTTTTATGTAATGGCTATAGACCTTGATTTTCCTTTTACTACTTCTTCTGTAATCCTTATACTGATAAATATTCGTAACCAAAAGAATTTTATCTTCATCTGAGAAAAGATCATTAAAAAGTGAGATGGCTTGATCATAGACGGTATTAAAATAGTCAGGATTTAGCTCGTCAGTCTCCTCTTTCAATTGATACAGTCCCTTAGCTAAATCAAAATGAATACTTTTATTCCACTGATAATAAAGACTTGGCTTCAAAATAAGGCCAGGGAAATTAGTATTTATATAGTCTCTTAATTCCATTGTTTCTTGTCTCCAATCGATCTCTGTCCTTTTTTAAGCATTTAATCATTAATCCTCATACTTTTAATGCATGACTGGAATCCTAATTGCATTTACGCAATGCTTCCACCATGCATTGAAAATATATAGAAATCTTCATTATCAGTTAAAGTCCATCCATCAAAGAAGGAGCTCGCATGAAATACATCTAAAAAGATATTGCCAAATTGTACAATCAGAAGTGGGCATTGTTCTAATAACTGAACATCTTCAATTGTTTTACCAATCAATAACTCTCCGATTGATTTCCATTCCTTCTGATTCGATTGAATATCCGTTTCCCCTAACAAGATTCCACCTGTATCCCGAATTCGCCAAGGACATTCAATAATCATTGCCCCTTTTTCCAGTTCAATAATGAAATGAACTTCTGAATCAATGGCTGTCACTTTTTGTCCAATTATTTCTTTAAAGGTAATATTGCTTATTTTCGTATGCCATAACTTACGTGCATGTGTGATAATCATTTCATCGATCTTGTCCTGCGTATAGCGATGTTGATTATCCCCATATTGAAAATCATCTATTGCATCACTGATTTCTTGCCAATTCATCTGTTCTTCAAATAAGTCATAGTCGATTGTACATTTGTATAGCTCTCTTACAATTAAACCCGCCTTCTCATTAGGCATTAATAATTGCGAATGTAGGTGCTTTATATGATAGTTTAAGCAAAGTTCTTCAGAAGGGACGTCTCGTTGCATTGCTTTCATCGCATAATCAAACATTTCTTGGATTTCAAATAGATTTAATGGCTCACTCATACTGGCTAACTTTTTTATTTCAAGCATATCCATGTATAAATAGCCATTTGCCCACTCTACATAATCTGATGCCTTTACGGTATTTGTATATTTTTTATAATACAATTCTAAAAGCTCTATAGGAATCAACCCTTTTCATTACTCAACTTCAATTAAATCCGCATAAATCATTACGAAATACGTTTCTAACAATTTCCCCAGTTTTTCATTGAGATGATAATATTCATTGTCGGCTTTTTTAATCACGCTATAAAATTCCTTTTCATCAATCTCGTCATTTTCTAAGGCAACGTACAAGCTCCACATTTCTGTTCCATACTTTTTCTCAATTATTGCATACTCATGAGCATCTATTTTCTCAAGAACACCAATTAGTTCTTCCAAGTAACGGGTGATGCCTACTGCTTCTATATGATCTGAGTGCCACCTTAACAAACCTTCATGCCCCCCACTTTCCATTTCAGAGTAGTATTGAAAAACAGTAACCGCTTCATAAGCTACTTTATTTTCAGTTGAATAGTCATACTCAGTCAGTACAGAAATAACAGCGTTCCAAATATCATCTGGATTTAGTAAGTTCGTTCTTTTTATTTTTGGTTTCTTATTAAGTCTTAAAGTCACCCTTTCATCCTTCATAGAAGCATCGTTTTGAGCATAGTATCGCGCACTCGTTGATAAGGAGTATCGTATTTTATATTGATGACCAAGTTCTTCCCTTACCTTTTCAGTTAGGACTATTCCCACTTAATTAAATGTATCTTCCAGTTCAATCCTATTAGGAAGCAATTTATCTATATCCCAATCAAACCATTCTCCATACTTTGTTGCCCAAGATGATAGCTCTTCTGCCAATTCATTTGAAATCGAAGCATCTTCTATGTCGAGGTTGCAACCACATCTATTACACCAAATCGGATCTGCTCCAACATCTCCTTCTATTTTCAAATCATTTGTTTTTCCACTATCACAACAGCAGTCCATGCGTTTCCACCTCAATCTAATTAGCCTTGTCTTATTATTTCGAGAGTATTAATTCCCTTAGCTGATCTGTAGACTTTGACGATGTTAAGTAAGTTTCTCCTTCCCCTACCATATACATGAGGGTGCTTTTTTCATCTTCCTCTCCTAACCATAAATGAATGGCATGAGTAGGTAGTCCCCCTTCATATTCAACCATGACATCATAATCAGGTTTTGTTTCATCAACATTTGACTGCTGTTTAACTGCGGTTCTTATCACTTTTTCAAACACCTTAATTGATTCTTTATCGTCGAAGGAAAGAATAATCTCTTGATTCATGTCACCAATTCCATTTGATTTGGATATGTTAATTTCTTTAATCTTTTCATCTAAAAGAACCATCGTATTTTCTTGATTATTTTCACACCCTGCCGAAAAAGATAAACCTACAAGCAAAAGCAAAGGGTATAAAACTTTCATGGTCATCCCTCCTAAAAATATGTTTTACTACTTATCTACGAATCATCGAATAGATTGGTCTCACTTTATTTTAGCTGTTAGCAAAAAAAAACATCTCCACTCATAGCAGAAACGCATTTTTTCATAATCCAGACTATGTTATTTTCGGAAAAATCCCTTTTGTGACTTTTTGCAATATACGATTTAAAACGAATATAGCAAACCACAATGTAATCATGAGTACTGCTAAGCGAATAATTAATATAAGAAATCCATTTTGGAAACGTTCCATTAAGAATGAACTGCCATAATAAATACAAAATCCAGCGATGAGTGTAGTCATAATAAAGGAGATCAAAACACCTATTTTTTGTATTTTATTAAGTTTTACGAGAGCCTCTCTATGTTTGGACACAAAAAGGATGACTACTCCTATACAAGCAATTATTGAGAATATGTCACTCATTGGGCTCCCCCCTGCCGTTATAATTTATCAGTGGTTGATAATATCTTCTATTTCCTTCTCAAAAAATCCATAGTTTAATAAGAAAGTTAAGCCTCCTTCTTCCTGTATTGCTTGTTCTAAATCAAAATTCATTTTCCCATCACGATACTTTACAAAAAGATCATCTTCCTCGATAATCCATACTTTTCCTTCCCAAATATCTACTGTTTCAGACCGTTCGAATCTTTCTCCTTTTTGCTCAACATCAAGTATAATTTCGAGAAAAAATGTATGACCGTCTTCATATCTAATATTTTCAATTTCAAAACCATTCAGTTTATAACCTTTTCCTTTTAAATATTTAATCTTCTGCATATAAAAATCTTTTGCTTCTTCTTCGCTTAAAATCGTGCCATCTGTAGGGTGCTTATCATCCCTATAATCATATAAATACAGTTGTTTAAATGCCTTTTCGTAATCTTCATCTATAAGAGCAGTATAATAATTTTTGGTAATACTTTTTGCTTTTTGTTCTTCTATCAAATTACAGCCTAACAATATGAGACTTAATGTAAAAATCAAGATTATTAGAATTGTTTTCTTCATGTCTCTTTTCCCTAAAGAAATGTCCAATTGTACAAAATCATCAAGTTACAAACATTATGACGAATAATCAAAGATAGTCCATTAACCTAATATAAAAACTGAGATGACAGTATCATGATCTAACCATTTTATCGAAACTGTTTACCTAGTAAATGGAAAAATTTCCTGTTCTAATTAATGTATCACGTTTTACCGTAATAATTGCTAAATTTCTAAAAAGTTTAATCCCCCAACAAAAAAAGGACTGAGAGCCCATGAACTAAAATTCACTGAACTCTCAATCCCTTCATTAATTAAACGGAGACGAAAAACGTTTTCTAATTGGTAAACTTTTATTGGTTAGTCACATTTCTTTGTTAACAGAGAAACGACTTCTACGTGGACGGTATGAGGAAATAGGTCCACTGGCTGCACGGCTTGTAGTTCATAGCCAAATGGTTCTAGTTCTTTAATATCTGTCACAAACGTATCTGGATTACACGAAACATAGACAATTCGTTCTGGTTGGGCCCGGCCAATTCTTCTCATCACTTTCCCGCCTGCACCTGAACGTGGTGGGTCAAGAAGTAAAAATTCCGGTTTTCCAAACTCTTCGATGACTTGGTCAAAGCCTTTTCTCGCATCTTTTGCTAAAAATGAAGCATTTTCGATCCCATTATCTTTTGCATTACGTTTAGCAGATTCGATCGATGTTTCCACAATTTCAATTCCGACCAATTCTCCTACTCGACTTGCAAAAGGTAAAGAGAACGTACCTACTCCACAGAATAGGTCGATCATTTTTTCTGATTTCTTTGGTTCACCCATTTCAACGGCTAAATCAACTAACTTTTGTGCCTGAGTTGGATTGGTTTGAAAAAATGTGTCAAACCAAACACGGAAACGGTAACCATCCATTTCATCATAAATGTAGTCTCTTCCCGCTAGAACGTGTGTTTTTTCTGATTGTGTTCGATCTGCCCAATCCGTATTTTCCATCCATAATAAGCTTTTTACTTGTGGAAATTTGCTTGTAATACGTGAGATCAAATCTTTCGCTGCTTCTTCTAGATGAGCAACTGGACCCTCTGTCGCAAATAAAGCCAACATAATTTCACCTGTAGCGAACGATTGTCTAACCATTAAATGACGAAGCAGCCCCTCATGAGCATCTTTGTTATACCCTGGCAACTCGTAGTGTTTCGCCCAATCGGCAACTTCCATGGCTGCCGTTACCATTTCTTTTCCAGCAATTAAACACGTTTCAAGTGAAATGATTTTACGGAAATTCCCTTGTTCATGAAGTCCCATCGAACCATCCTGTCCAAAAGTAAACTCCATCTTATTGCGATAATGCCATGGATCGTCCATTCCAATGGTATCGCGAACTAGATTAGGATCAAATCCTTGTGATTCGACTGCGCTTCTCACGTGACTTGTTTTCTGTTGTAATTGTCCTTCATAAGTCAAATGCTGCCAAACACAGCCGCCACATTTATCAAAATGCGGACATGGCGAAGCTGTTCTCTCAGGGTGAGCTTCGAGAATTTCCTCCGGTAAGGCTTTTCGTCTTTTTCGTTCTGGCTGATCAACCGTTACCCTCACCTTTTCACCAGGTAACGTTTGCGGAATCGTAAGTTTTAACTTCTTCCGAATTCCTTCTTCATTTACACGCCAAACGACAGCCTGTCCTGATCCTTTTTCATCTAAACGGTTGATTTCAGCAACCATTGTTTCTCCTCTTGTCATCGTCAATTCTTGTTCCTCCTAATAAAAAACGAATAATCATTTATCTTATAAAGATCATCTATAACCTTTTTGTTCAAATTCAACTCACAATATACTAGTATAAAAGATATACGGCTATTTTGAAAGGAAAAATGAGACGCCTTCCATTCCGTAGAACTGCGGCTTAATAAAAGTGGACTTTAAATAGTTGGTATTAGCACTTTTCCCTTGATAATTCTATAATGGTGTGTAGGATATATAATTTAATCGTCTGCTAACCTTCACTTTTTTAATAGGCTCTGTTAAATTTAATGTTGAAGACAAACATGAGATCAACAGCTATGTAAAACACAGCCATTTAAAGTTCTTTACAAAAGAAAGGATGTTGAAGAAATGAGCAAACAAATAGACAACCATGAGTTACCACCAAAAACATGCTCCATTGAACGTCTTGTTACAGTGGATTGGGATGTTGAAAAAGTATTAGCTGGTAAAAAAACAGCAACGAGACGAAATGGAAGATATGCGGATCCAGGGGAGATTATGGAGTTAAAGGGGAAGAAGTTTGTCGTAAATAAGGTCTATCGCCAATCGTTAGGCGAATTAACGGATCAAGACGCACGACAAGAAGGCTATGATTCAGTTGAAGATTACAAACAAGCAATTCTATCGTTCCACCCCGGAATGCCATGGCTTCCACAAATGCAAGTATGGGTTCATGAATTTACATCAGTGAATGAATAACTTTAAAAAGTGCAGGCATCCTCCAATTTCTGGAAGATACCTAGCACTTTTTTTCTTTTTATTGTCAAACGCAGCCCACAGTTCCTTATCTCCCCCATAAATTACCCTGCTCTTTAATTCTAACCGGGGTACACACAGCATATAAACTTTCGGTTGAGCATGATACATTAACCTCAATCACTTTAAAACCTTGGCCTTCTTTGTATTGGTCACCGTTCGTCATTGTCAGTTCTTGATTTTTACTCATTGCTGTCTTCCTCCTCATTTGTTCTCACAGAAGTTAATATATGTTGGGATAAAAATTAGGTGCTTTGCCTATTTTTTGACTATGATCAAATCCGCCTCGGCGAATTTGTGCCCAGATTTTAACTTCATTCAGCTGAGGGGTAAATCACACAGAATTGATACAGGCTTGCATTCATCTCACTACTTATAGAAAGAATGTGAGACTTATCGTGAATGAGGTCAAATGTGAGCAGTTACATATAAAATAACGGCACTCGATAATGACCGACCATTATTGGTATTCATTTGACAAAACAATCCTTAGCCATTTATCATCAATTTAACTTATGATCAGGAGAGATAGCATGAAAATTTATGTGGATGCAGATGCCTGTCCAGTTAAAGATATTATTATTGCAGAAGGGACAAAAGCCAAAATTCCCGTTACCCTCGTAACGAGCTTTTCCCACTATTCGAATGCTGAGAAACCAGTTGGCGTAGAAACCGTTTATGTTGATTCTGGAGCAGACGCTGCGGATTACCGAATCATGCAGTTAGCCCAATCTGGGGATCTCATCGTGACGCAAGATTATGGGCTTGCCTCACTCGGATTGGCAAAAGGATGTAAAGTTCTTCACCACAAAGGATTCATTTATACAAATGAAAACATTGACCAATTGTTACAAACCCGTTATTTTAGTGCGATGGCTCGAAAAAGCGGCAAACGAACAAAAGGCCCCAAACCATTCACAGCAGAAGATCGTGAAAAGTTTAGAGAGGTCTTTCTAACACTTCTTTAAAAAAGAACGCCTGTTACCTTCCATAAATTGGAAGGCGACAGGCGTTTTTCATGATATAATAGTAAAAATAGAGACAGAAGAAAGAAGTGAACTTATGTATAAAATTCTTATCATTGAAGATGATTCGGTTATTGCTAAAACGATGATGAACCACTTAGCATCATGGGGCTATGAAGTACAGTGTGCGGAAGATTTCCAGAACATATTAAGTGAATTTGTTTCCTTTGATCCCCAGTTAATTCTATTGGATATCTCTTTGCCCTTTTTCAATGGCTATCATTGGTGTACGGAGATTCGAAGGATTTCCCAAGTTCCGATTATTTTTATCTCATCTGCCTCAGATAATATGAATATTGTGATGGCGATTAACATGGGCGGAGATGATTTTATCGCTAAACCCTTTGATCTGAATGTCCTAACCTCTAAGGTACAGGCCCTATTGCGCCGGACTTATGATTTTACTGGGCAATCTCATCTAATTGAACATAAAGGCGCCATTCTAAATACGAGTGACTCCACATTAACTTAGAATGGAAAAAAATTAGAACTATCAAAGAACGATTACAAAATCCTCCATATCCTTTTAGAAAACAAAGGAAAAACCGTTTCTAGGGATGTGATGATGGCTAGGCTTTGGGAAACAAATAGCTTTATTGATGATAATACTCTGACCGTTAATATTAATCGGTTACGAAAAAAATTGGTTGAACTGGGACTAACTGACATGATTAAAACGAAAAAAGGAATGGGCTATTTGGTGGATTGAGCATGAAGAAATACATAAAACTGTTCCTTCTCTATATAAAAAATCGTAAGCTTCTCCTCTTTCTCTTCAGTTCTTTTTCTGGGATCTTCTTGATTACCTTTTTCCTTTATCGAGTTCCATTAGAGCCATTGCTATATGCCCTTGTCCTATGCCTCTATTTGGGTTTTATGTTTGGAATCATTGATTTTATTCAATATGTTAAACGTCACCACTTATTAACCGATTTGCAAGATAAAATTATGGTAAGCATTGAAGAGTTGCCCACGCCCAGAGGACTGATTGAGCAAGATTATCAAGCCTTAATCAAATTGCTTCATGATGATAAAATGCAAACCGTTTCTAAGGCTGATGAAATTCAAACCGATATGATGGACTACTTTACCTTATGGGCCCATCAAATTAAGACACCGATTGCGGCGATGAATCTACTTATCCAAACAGAAGAAAACGAAAAAAATGCTGAACTTTCGATGGAGTTGTTTAAAATCAACCAATATGTCGAGATGGTCCTCCAATACCTCCGCCTTGACCAAACAACATCTGATCTTGTGTTACAAAGATACAGCCTTGATGATATCGTCAAACAAGCGGTGCGAAAATATGCCAAAATGTTTATTCGGAAAAAGATTAAACTTCAATATAAAGACTTATGTGTAGATGTCTTGACCGATGAGAAATGGCTTGTCTTTGTCATTGAACAGCTATTGTCAAACGCCATCAAATACAGTCATCATGGAACCATCTCTATTTATATGGATTCCTCTAAAGAAACAACGCTTGTGATTGAGGATACGGGAATTGGAATTGCAAAGGAAGACCTGCCACGTGTGTTTGAAAAAGGCTATACAGGATATAATGGACGTGCCGATAAAAAGTCAACAGGGATCGGCTTATTTCTTTGTAAACAAATTTTGACGAAGTTATCACACACGATTGAGATTGAGTCACAGGTTGGAAAAGGAACGAAAGTATTCATCTCGTTAGCGACAAAGAATATCCGTTTTGAGTAACGTAACAATCCCCCAATCTTACAAAATTGTTAGTTTACAACGAGGAAATGTAAGCCAAAGCGATGTCGGCCACTTTCCTCGTTTTGCTATACTGAGCTTAACAATTTACGACGGGGGTTATAACCATGCTGATGTTAGATGTGAAAAATTTGAAAAAGATTTATACTTCAAGGTTTGGAGGAAATCAAGTTCAGGCGTTAGCTGATGTCACTTTTTCTGTAGAAAAAGGTGAATATGTGGCAATTATGGGAGAGTCTGGCTCTGGAAAAACAACATTGCTTAATATATTGGCAGCACTTGACAAGCCAACAAGTGGTGAAGTTCTATTGAATGGCAAAAGCATTGTTTCGATTAAGGAAAAGGAAATTTCGATGTTCCGCCGTGAAAACCTTGGTTTCGTATTCCAAGATTTTAACCTGCTAGATACTTTTTCTATCCAAGACAATATCTTTTTACCGCTTGTCCTCTCAGGCAAAACTTACGATATGATGAATCGTGCCCTTCAGCCTATTGCCGAAAAACTTGGGATCAGTGACATTCTGCAAAAGTTTCCTTATGAAGTGTCAGGTGGCCAGAAGCAGCGTACCGCAGTAGCAAGGGCTCTTATTACAAATCCACAGCTGATTTTAGCTGATGAACCAACGGGTGCTTTGGATTCTAGGTCTTCTGATGAATTACTTCGTTTATTTTCATCAATTAACCAAGAAGGTCAGACGATCTTAATGGTTACTCATAGTACGAAAGCTGCCAGTCATGCCAGTCGAGTTCTGTTTATAAAAGACGGAGTTGTTTTTCATCAGTTATATCGAGGCTCGATGTCAAATCAAGACATGTTTCAAAAAATTTCCGACACGTTAAACATTATTGCAACAGGTGGTGTCAGCCATGCGTAAATTCTTTTATGCGAAACTGGCACTTACCAATGTCAATAAAAATAGCAAAACGTATTACCCCTATATTTTGACCTGTATTGGTACAATTGTGATGTATTACATCCTTCATTTTATCTCTGTGAACGAGGGCTTGGACGGAATGTCAGGCGGTACCTCTATGAAAAACTTATTAGGATTTGGTACGTATGTGATTGCTATTTTTTCAGTAATTTTTCTTTTTTATACGAACAGTTTTCTTATCAAAAGGAGAAAAAAAGAGTTTGGATTATTTAATATCCTAGGGATGGAGAAAAAGCATATTGCCAGGATCATGATTTGGGAGGCCTTCTTTGTTTTCATTGTTAGTTTGATTGTTGGCTTAGTAACGGGAATAACCGGGAGCAAATTAATGTTTTTATTGCTGCTCAATCTGATAAATTTCGAAGTACCCTTAGGCTTTTATCCATCTTGGGAATCAGTTCGTGCCACTATCATCCTATTTGCGCTCATCTTTGCTTTAACCTTGCTGAACAATTTGCGACAAATACATCTGTCCAAACCGATTGAATTAATTAAGGGTGGGCAAACAGGTGAGAAAGAACCAAAAACAAAATGGATTTTAACTATTATCGGGGTCCTCTCCCTTGGTAGCGGTTATTATATTGCACTAACGACCGAATCGCCTTTAAGTGCATTGGAATTATTTTTCATAGCCGTTATTCTTGTCATTATTGGGACTTACGCCTTGTTCACAGCCGGAACGATTGCCCTCTTAAAAATACTGAGAAAGAATAAGAATTTTTATTATAAAACGAACCATTTTATCAACGTTTCCGGAATGATCTACAGGATGAAGCAAAATGCAACCGGGTTAGCCAGTATTTGTGTTCTATCAACAGCTGTCCTTGTCATGCTGTCAACGACCATCGCCTTATATATCGGGATGGAGGATCAACTCCGAACACGTTACCCAAGGGATATCTCGATAACAGCTCAAAATGTTTCGGAGGAAGAATCGAAAAAATTAGAGGGAATTCTCGTAGAGGAAGCGAAAAATCATCATCTTAAAATGGAAAATGCCATTCATTATCGATATACCGCATTTCCAGCCCGACAGAATGGCCATTCTTTTTCAAAAAGTTCACCTGATAACGTGTCTATGGATGATTTAGCTGTATTAAATATCATTCCTTTAAGTGAATATAACCGGATCGAAAATAAATCCGTTGTATTAGCAGAAGATGAAGTACTGCTATATATTTATCGGGGAGCAATTCCACAGAACACCATAGAAATCTCTGGACATGAATTTCAAATTGAGGATCAATTAGAGTATTTTTTCACAGATAGACTTGCCCCTACCATGCTTATGAATACTTATAGCCTTGTGGTGTCGGAACATGCGATCGAAAAGATAAATGGTTTTATGAACCAAACCCCTGAAGATTTTACCGATTTATCCTACTATTACGGCTTTGACACAGAAGGTGCGGCAGAAGCGGAAATCGCTCTTACCCATAAGATTGGAAATAAAATGAAAGAAGTCGGCACAGACGGAATCGCCGAAGGGGTAGCAGAGTCGAAAGAGAGCTTTTATGCCCTATATGGCGGTCTATTCTTCCTCGGCATTTTCCTTGGTGCCTTATTCATCATGGCGACTGTGCTAATTATTTACTACAAACAGATTTCTGAAGGCTTTGATGATAAACATCGCTTTGAAATCATGCAAAAAGTTGGATTAAGTAAAGCCGAAGTTAAAAAGTCGATTCGTAGTCAAGTCTTAATGGTCTTTTACTTGCCACTCGTCACAGCGGTTATTCATATTGCATTTGCTTTTAAAGTGATTACCAAACTGCTTTCTTTATTCAATCTTTCCAATGTAACTTTGTATGTCCTCACAACCGGTGGAACCATTCTCACCTTTGCAGTTTTTTATGCGATTATTTATTCTCTTACAGCAAGAGTGTATTATCGGATTGTAAGTTAAATAATAAAGCGCCAGGCATATTTCAGAAACGGGAAGATGCCTGGCGCTTTTTTTATTTTTTCCGAGCCTCAGTCATCTGCTTCCACACAGAACCTTTGGCTTCCTCTCCACCTTCAATCCGGGCAATTGCTAGTTTTACTTGAAGGCTCACTTCAAATTCAGGATCTTGTTGGGCTGCTTTCAAGCCAGATAGCGCTCTTTCATCCCCTGCTTCATATAAAAACATCGCTGCTCGCCAGCGGACGAGTTTGTTGTCATCTTTTAAAGATTCAAGCATCGCCTCCATCGCTTCTGGATACCCTAAATCAGACAAGCAATCTCCTGCCGTTCTTCTTACCGTGACACTCTTATCCTTTAATGCTTGATATAAAAGTGGTAATACCTTCTTGTCTTCAATCATTCCTAAATAGACGGTTGCAAGGCGCCGAATCGAGGCTTTGTCATCTTTTAAGGCTTGATCAAGCAATGGTAAGTCGTCTACAGATGGATCTGGCATTTGTTCGAGCAACCCATATCTAATTCGCCAATCTGTATCCTTAAAGTCAGTGATGGTAACTTTTCTTCGTTGCTTTCCAGTTTGTTGAATCGTCGGATTTTTGGCCGCACTGATAATTTCCTCGAGCCTTTCAAGTGGATAAGCTGCCATTAATTCCTCTTTCATTTCCGCTCCGATTCCGTCCATCTCACCATAACGAACACCATAGTCCTTCCACTTTCGAACCATGACGAGGTTATCATTCGGTCCTTGCACCTCAAGAGCAGCTTTAGCAAAAGCCTCTGGTAAGGCATAGCGTTTCTCCACAGTCCCATCAGTTAACTTAATTTGTACGGGTACCCCTTTATACATATGCACGCTGGCCTTAATCTCACCAAAGTGGTCATCGACTTTACGACCTTGCTCCCCTTCATTCTCTTCTTCCTGACCAAAGGCTTTTCTCACTAACGATAAAATTTCGCGCCAGTCAAATTTGGCATTTCGCTCAATGGCTAAAAAATCAGCGACATGATAAACACCTTTAACTCCTTCAATCTCAAGAATTTCTTGAACGACGTTAGGAGCTCCTTCTTTTGAATCCTTTTTATAATTATTGCTTTTCCCCATCGGAAGCTCTTCATCCAAATTAATTTTCATCGTATTCGGACTTGGTGTTGGTTCAATCGATGTAATTTTCATTGTCCCACCTCTTATATTTATTTGATCAAATTCGCCTCGGCGAATTTGCGCCCATGAAAGTCTGTGGCATCCGCCGGAGGCTTTAACTTCATTCAGCTAAGAGTCAACCCCTACTGAATTAAATAACCTTTGGCATTCATCTCACCACTTATAGAAGCGGGAAATTTCTGATGAATGAAGTTAAAAACTATCTTAACATGAGATGATTTCCTTTACATAAAATGTGCTTTTACCCGCTATTATTTTGCTAAAAAATAAATTATTAGTAAATTTCAGATAAATCACTTTACATTTTCCTCATTTAGGTGTAAATTACACATATAGACTTATTTGATTAAGTCTCACATAAAAAACATCCATCAAAGAGAAATGTAAAACTTCTCGTTTCATAGAAGTTTTCAATACAAAATCTTTTTAAATTATTATTTTATTAGGAGGAATTTATTAACATGGCACAAACTACAAAAAATCCAGAAACTACAAAAGGAACAATCGTTGTAACAGAGGTAACAAAAAAACGTGAAGTAAAAAATTCTGAGGTTGTAGCAAACCTTAACGAATCACTATTAAATACATGGTCAGAAGGCGTAGACAAAGCATTTGCTGCTCAAACTGAATTTGAAAATCTATTCTTACAAGCTTTAGATAACAAAAATGGCACATGGAATATTTTCAATTTTGACCTTACTCAAATCGAAGAAGAACAAAAAAAGATTTATGAAAACCTTCGTGAAACAACGAAATCAAATCTTCAAGCTCTATATGGTCCATCTGTAGGTAACGCAGTTGATCAATTCTATGCACAAGTTGATACTGTAACAAACCAAGTACAAGAAATTACATTAAAGCCTTATAAAGAAGGCCTAAATTTACTAAACCAATCTCAAGAACAATTCAAACAAAACATTCAAAGCAGTTTTGAACAACAACAAAAAGTTAGAGAAGATTTTAAAACTCAAATTAAATCTACTCAACAAGCATTCTTCAACCTATATGAAGAAAATCTTAAAATTGCTTTAAGCTTCATTAAGTAAGTTACCATTTTTTTCAAACAACAGGAAGGTTCCCGTTTCATATACGGGAACCTTCTTTCTATTATTTTTCTATTCAAGATTTAATTGATGAACAAGAGATGAGATTAATGAGTCTAACGGATTCATAATCGATTGCCCTGTTTCTTGTTCAACTTGTCGCGCACCTTCTACCATTGATAATTGAGCAACAGAAAGGACACGAGTTTCTGTCTGAACAATTTGTTTAAGTGCATGAGCGATGGCTTGATCGTATTCTTCTTTTAATCCCCTCATAAAAAATTCAAATGTATTTTCAAGAATTCGAACCTCAATCTCCCCTTCTGTCTTCCCATGGTTTCGAGCGTATTCATTCAACCTCTGCATCGTTCCTTCAACGGTTGCTGGATTTGAAAAAAGAATCGTCTGCGGGTGTTGAACTTGAAGAACGGATTCAAAGAAAGGTTCATCAATTTTAATAATCGGCACGGATATAGAAAGAATCTCTTCCTTTAAAAGGGCTATGTAGTGAGTACATGTAATTAGAATGGCATCCACTTGGCATTTAGCAATCCACTCGATTTGTTCCTTCACTTTTTGATTGGCCGCCGCCGCTTCAAACCCCTTATCAAATGTAACTCGATCCATTAACCCTGGGTCCACAAAATGAATTAGCTCCACATTGTAATAAGATAGGGATTTTTCAATATAATCAATATTAGAATGATGGACATGTAAACATCCAATTCTTTTTTTCAATTTTATTCACCTCAAATTTATTCTATCATCATTGGTGAGTTATTAATCATCAATAGCCAACCTATATTATTAGAATATTTAATCTTTTTTATTAATACAGTGGATTTTTATGTTTAACTGTTATATAATAGTTAATAACATAGAGATATGTTATATATCAAGTTAAAGGGGATGATTCAAAGTGACGACAATTCAAGAGCGTGAGAATATGATTGAATTTTTGGTTAATTATTTCGGTGGAGATGTAAGCCAATTAGAACAGATGAATGATCATACTCTTGAAAACACCTATGAATTCGCCTACGAAAGAATCGTAATGGAAACTAGCTTTTAATTCGACATCTAAGGGACGTATACCTTTTAAAAATATAATAAAAAGTGAATGTAAGATATACAAAGCAACGGCTGACTAGCCGTTGCTTTTTTTTATTCCGAGCTTTCTCCACCTTTTAGACAAGTTCCCCTCCCTTCCCTCATATACTCTACAAACAAGCTATCACGGGAGGGATTACATGAAATCCAATAGTAGAACTCGTTTACTTGGGATTTTTATTTTACCAGCTATCCCCATTTTGTTTTTAGGGGCATGGTTTTTGAGTCAGTCTGAGTCTATACCGACGAGTGGATTCACTGAAAGTTCAACAGATCCTTATATCTTTAATATGGTGACAAGTGAATTCTCTTCAAAAACCGAAGATGGAAAGGAAATTGAATCTTACCGCTGGGATCCAGGTACAATTGTCGTTCCAAAAGGGCAAGATATTACTATTAAGATTTATGGAGTAAACGGCAAAGAACATCCCTTTTATATTGAAGGAACAGATTATAAAGGAGTCGTTCAAAAAGGCGAAGAAACGGAGCTGACCGTCCGTTTTGACAAGGAAGGAACTTATCGGTTGATCTGTACCGCCCATCATACTCTTGAACAAAATGGTCCAATGATTGGGTATATCGTTGTAGACTAGCGAAGATATAACAGATGCCAGGTATCTTCCTTCTCAGAAAGACGCCTGGCACTTCTTTAGATTAAGGAACCAATGTGACGGGACACGGAGCTAGTTGTAGTACACCTAAACTTACACTGCCGATGAACGCACTTTTAACGGCTCCATAGCCGCGTGTTCCCATAATAATACTCGATGCGTCTCGTTCTTTTGCTATTTTTGTAATTTCTACTTTTGGAATTCCTGTACAAATGATTTTTTCGATCTCAATATCTTTGTCATCTATTGCTTGAATGGCTTTTTCTAAAATTTCCGCACCTGTTTCTTGTATATATTGTTGAATTTCTACTTTTGAGACAAATTGATGAAAATTTGGTGATTTATCATAGCTTGGTTGGACATTCACCACAACAAGATGTACATCCGCTTCTTTTGCTACTTTACATGCATACTGTAACGCACGATGAGAATGTATAGATTCATCAACAGGTACTATGATTTGTCTTACCATGTTATCACTCCGCCTCATATTTGATTAGGCTGGTTCAAACTTTCACAAGATATTTGAACTCTTGCCTATACTATAATCTTTCGACAAACAAACACAAATTTCCTTTATTTTAGTGCCAACCATCCCCCATTATTTATGATCACCTTCTAAGATTTGTGGTCTCTCTAGATAGAATCCTTGTCTTATATCGCCCCCTATTTAAGATCTTCTAACTCTTCAATCCCTTCTAAAACTAGCTTGGAATGTCCTTTTCAATTTAAAGATTCTTCCATAGTCTGATAGAATACGATAAGGGCTACTTATCATTAGGACAAGGAGGATTATTTCTTTGGCGGTTCAGAATTTTACAAAAGGCAACGTGATGCAACAATTATTCTTTTTCTCTGGGCCAATCATGTTGACTAATTTATTACAAGTCTCATATCAATTTATCGACAGCCTATGGGTGGGAAACTTATTAGGAGCAAATGCTCTTGGTGCCGTTACGATCTCATCAACCGTAGTGATCACGGTTTTGTCTTTTATTATTGGAATTAATAATGCGGCATTAACCATTTTGTCGCAACAAAAAGGAAAAGCTGATCAAAGTGGAATGAAAGCCTATTTAAATGCCTTTGTCGTGGTTCTAGGCTTGCTGTCCATTCTTGTTGGGATCGGCGGTTATCTTTTTTCACATCAAATTTTAGTTCTCATGAATACGCCTGTTGACATTTTGAACGATGCGAAAGCCTATTTACAAATTAACTTTCTCGGCATTTTATTTTTAATGGGCTACAACTTCATCTCAACGGTATTAAGGGCTTTAGGAGATAGTAAAACCCCATTAAGATTTGTGATGATCGCCGCTGTATTAAATACAATATTGGATCCTGTCTTTATTTCCGTTTTTAATTGGGGCATTGAGGGGGCTGCGCTTGCAACCGTCTTGTCACAGGGAATTGCCTTCTTTCTCGGGCTTTTGTATACATTAAGGCGTAAAATTATCCCATTTACTTTGCCAGCTTTACCAAAATGGAAAGAAGTAAGTTTGATCCTCAAACTTGGAATCCCATCCGGACTGCAAATGACGGTGATTTTTGCTGGGATTACAGCGATTATGACCGTTGTGAATTCTTTTGGCGGAGCAGTTGTGGCTGGTTTTGGAGCTTCTCAACGAATTGATAGCTTGATCACCCTTCCTGCGATGGCATTAGGAACAGCGGTGAACAGCATGGCTGGACAAAATATTGGCGCAAACCGCTGGGATCGTGTACGCGAAATCGCGATTTATGGGGCTTTATTCAACTTTATTATTATGCTTGGCATTGCCCTTCTAGTGTTTTTATTGGCCACACCGTTAACTCGATTGTTTATTAGAGAGGAACAAGCAGTTACATTTGGTGCCAATTATTTAAAAATCATCGCGTTTTTCTATCCGTTTATCGGTCTTAATTTTATTCTAAATGGCATTGTCCGCGGCTCAGGGGCGATGTATCAAGTATTAATTTTGAACATCCTTTCCTTTTGGGTACTTCGCTTTCCACTTACCTATTTATGTTCAGCCATTAGCGGTGAAAACGGCATTGCCTTAGGTATCGGGATTAGTTTTATCATTAGCAGCATCTTCTCATTTTCATACTTTAAATGGGGTAATTGGAAAAAGAAACAACTGTTTGCTTAACTCAGAATGAAAGAGACACGAAAGGCGAAAATTTTCCTTTACAACTCTTACATTAAACTAGAAATCATTCATATAGTTTAAGTGGCTTTTACTTTATTAATGAAGGGATTTGTTTCATGAATGAGAAGTTCATTGAGAGTTCAACGTTTGTTATGGCTTGTCATTGTTAGTATTTTTCTATTTGCCACAGGCTGTACTAATGAAAAAGTGAATGAATCAGCGGAGGTTCCTGTAGATGAACCTGAAAAGGTACCGGCTCCTTTGGATGAGCAGGAATCACCGACAAGGGAAGAGAAAGAGCTTGAAGTTGAAAATGAAGAAGAAACCATCTCTTATGTACTAAATAAAACGACTTATCAAAACGGAAACCTTACCATTCATTATCCACAACTCTCAGGAATGAAAAATAAAACGATAGAAAAGCAAACAAATGAATTACTGGAAAATGAGGTTCAACAATTTGTTAATCAATATGAAGATGATGAAGCAACCCTAGATATGGAATATACAGTGATGGATACACAAGATACATTCAGTGTTGTCTATACAGGATATTATAGTGTAGAAGGCGGCATGTATCCGAGTCACTTACTATTTACAACAAACATAAATCTATATAGCGGAGAAAAAATAAGATTATCTGATATCGTCACGATTGACGATCACTTTATTAAAAGGTTTAAGGCCGCTCCTTATATAGACAGGGAAAACCCGCAAGCTTCTAATAAGGAATTAACCGATGAAGTAAAAGAGCATTTGAACAGAATGGATCAATCCGAACTTATCACCGCCTTACAGCAAGCGGACTTACCAACGATGAAAGACAATCCGTACGGAGTTTATTCCTATTTTCATAACCAATCTCTCTACATCAGCATTGGAGTTCCACATGTTATCGGAGATCATGCCGAATTCAAACTTGAAATGGAATAATGAACAGATGTCAGGCCTTCCAATTTTTTGGAAGGCCTGACACCAATCAAAATATTCATGTAATACTTTGGGACTTTGTTCAACTAAAGGGCCAGATTCTTGAAAAAGCATTGCTGAATAAGAAGTGTCAAAAAGGTTAGAATTATTATGCAGGGTTAGGATTGAAAGTTCTAATTGGAGGTACCAATAATGACTAATAAATTAACAGAAGGTGAATTTCAAGAAATAATTCGAAGAAGAAGTAACGGAGTAATTAACTTTTCCGAATTCTTAAATGAATTGTCTCAAAGGGGGATAAATGAATACGAAATAGAAGTCGCTACTGGTCAAGCCACTTATAAAGGAGTCCATTCGGAGTTTAAAACCGATCCCCAAGTAAGCCAAGTTATCTCAGATAACTTTAATAGAAATAAGGTACTGGAGGCAATCGCTAACATCTCTCTTCCCTTTTTAGATTTTTTAAAAGAGATTGCTGAGGCTGGAATTGTAACCTACCGTGTGTACATACCTAAGAAAAAGGTTGAATATATTGGAATCGGAGAAGAAGTAATTGAAGAACAGCTTAAAGTTTAAAATAATTTCAAATCAGGTAGGTAAATGAATACCTCAACAAAAGTTATATTAAACAGTTAGGTTTCTTTCATTCAATAAGCAGCTAAAAGGATCTCCTTACCGGAGGATCCTTTTTTCATTGCCTATAAAGATGGTCATTCGATGGCTGGAAAAGCTAATAGAAAAAATGCTATTTCGATTGCAAGTGTATCGGAATTATTCGAAATCGTGTCTAGTTATCATGACCTGGGGAAGAAAATTGGATGCCATGTTTCCGGAAAAGATGGAATTAAAGAGCCTGAAAAGATTAAAGTTGTTTTTTATCGAGGCAAGAAAGTGATCGAACGAAATTAGATTTCCAATGGCAGGTATCTTCCAATTTCCGCAAGGTGCACTGGCACCATCCAGAAATTGGAGGGAATTTGCATTACTAGAACATTTCTTCTGCAATTAATTCATAAGACTTGAATCGATCTGTTGATGAACCGGTAATCGTTACGATCATGATCTCATCCGCTTGATAAAATGCAGCTAATTCTTCTAATTTTTGTTTCACGGTCTGGGGATTTCCAATGATCATTTTTTGTTTCATCCTCGAGATTGTCGCTTGATCTTTAGAATCAAGATCATAGTTCTTTGCTTCTTGAATAGATGGAATCCCCCGCCCACCTTCTCCTTTTTCCTTTTGTAAGGACCAAATAAGCGGACACAATGCAAGTTCTTCCGCTTTTTCGTTTGTTTCTGCACAAATAGCAGAAACAGCTAAAATGACATGCGGCTTCTCCCCTGATTTCCCCGGTTCAAAGCAATCTTTATATTCTTGAATAATCGCTCTTCCATCCTGATCACTCATAAACTGTCCGAAAGCATAAGCCAACCCCTTTTCCGCTGCCAATCGTGCACTTTTTTTACTTGTTCCCAACAGCCATAGCTCCGGTGGGGTTTCTGGGATTGGAGATGCTTTTACTTTGGAAAACTCATGATCGGAAGGAAAATCATTATGTAGAAAATGAAGCAAATCATCGACTAATTGAGGCATTTTCCATACTTGCTGCAGAAAGTTATCTGATAAAGCATTTGTCGCTTCGGCTGAACCTCCTGGTGCCCGTCCGATTCCGATGTCGATGCGGTTAGGAAATAGCGTCGCCAGCATATGAAAAAGCTCTGCCACTTTATACGGCTTATAATGCGGCAATAAAACCGCTCCTGAGCCGATTCGAATTCGCTTCGTTACAGCGCCAATATAACTTAACATCACTTCCGGTGCGGGACAAGCCAGCCCTGATAAATTATGATGTTCTGCAATCCAGTAACGTGTATACCCCAATTGTTCACCTGTCTGAGCCAATTTCACAGATTCCTCCAGTGCCTCTCTCGCACTTTGATTTGAGACGATTGGTGACTGATCTAATATACTTAATTTCATTATAACCCTCCTCTCTTATAAGAATAACACTCTGGCACACCAGGAACTATCTATAATAATTTCTTACGCAGTTGACAAGATGGAACTCTCATATTATAATTAATTTATATTAATAATAATTATAAATAAGTAATCACTTTAAACTGATCTCAAAAGTATCCTAATATCTTCACAATTTATCCACGTCAATCAAGCGCTTTAAATAGTATAATATTAGTATGCACATGCTATGTCTTGTTTTTTAAAAAGAAAAAGGAGGAGTAAAAACATGATGTTAGATGCAGAAATTAAATCCCAATTATCCCAATACTTACAATTAATGGAAGGCGAAGTACATATCAAATTAAGCGTCGACAATGATAAAGTATCAAACGAAATGACTGCTTTAGTTGATGAGTTGTCAGCCATGTCAGCCAATATAAAAGTAGAGAAAACTTCATTAGAAAGAACACCTAGCTTTAGTATAAATCGTCCAGGTGAAGACACAGGCATTACCTTTGCTGGAATTCCCCTTGGACATGAGTTTACTTCATTAGTACTCGCTTTATTACAAGTAAGCGGCCGTGCTCCAAAGGTAGATGAAAAAGTCATCTCTCAAATCAAAAACCTAAAAGGTGAATATGTATTTGAAACGTATGCGAGCTTAAGCTGTCATAACTGTCCTGATGTTGTACAAGCCTTGAATGTAATGAGTTTGATCAATCCTAATATTAAACATACAATGATTGATGGTGCAGCCTTTAAAGAAGAAGTGGAAGCGAAGAAAATCATGGCTGTTCCAACTGTACACTTAAATGGTGAATTCTTTGAAAGTGGACGTATGTCTTTAGAAGAAATCCTTTCCAAACTTGGAAGCGGTCCTGATGCTTCTGAATTTGCTAATAAAGACCCATTCGATGTACTCGTTGTTGGCGGAGGCCCTGCAGGTGCAAGTGCCGCGATTTATTCAGCGCGTAAAGGCATCCGTACCGGAGTCGTTGCCGATCGTTTTGGTGGACAAGTCTTAGATACAGTCGGGATTGAAAACTTAATTACCGTCAATTATACAGAAGGTCCTAAGCTTGCTTCCACACTCGAAGAACATGTGAAACAATATGATGTAGACATCATGAACCTGCAACGTGCCAAACGAATTGAGAAAAAAGACTATATTGAAGTTGAATTGGAAAATGGTGCTGTTCTCAAAAGTAAAACAGTTATCCTTTCAACCGGTGCCCGCTGGCGTAATGCTAATGTTCCAGGTGAAGCCGAGTTTAGAAATAAAGGAATTGCCTACTGTGCCCACTGTGATGGACCGTTATTTTCTGGAAAACATGTGGCCGTTATTGGAGGCGGAAATTCAGGGGTAGAAGCAGCCATTGATTTAGCAGGAATCGTTAAACATGTCACGTTATTGGCGCGTTCAGTCGTAAAGGCAGATCCAGTATTACATGATCGTCTTCTCAGCCTTTCAAACGTAACTGTAATCGAGCATGCACAAATTGATGAAATTACAGGTACTGATAAAGTAAACGGTATTTCTTATACCGATTCCCAATCAGGAGAAAAACATCATATTGAACTAGCGGGTGTTTTTGTCCAAATTGGCACTATTCCAAATACCGAGTGGTTAACGGACACAGTAGAATTAAATAAACACGGTGAAATTATCGTTGACCTTAGCGGTTCTACAAGTATTCCAGGTGTCTTTGCTGCTGGAGATTGTACGAACTCGAAATACAAACAAATCATTATTTCTATGGGCTCAGGAGCTACTGCTGCCTTAGGAGCATTTGATTATTTAATCCGAAATTAGTGAGTATCAGGCACCTTCCAGAACTGGGAAGGTGCCTTCGTTTAGTTATGAACATGGTCTTTTTCAATAAGACCCAATGTCTGTGCGGTCGTCGTTTTTATTTTATTTAACATTTCCGGGTTTTCCATTAAGGAAATCCCATATGAAGGAATCATTTCTTTTATTTTCGAATCAAACTCCATCATATATTCAGGGAAGCATTTTGTAATCACATCCAGCATCACGTGAACAGCGGTAGATGCACCCGGAGAAGCACCGAGTAACGCTGCAATTGAGCCGTCCGCAGAGGTTATCACTTCTGTTCCAAATTGAAGTGTACCTCTTCCCCCTGTTTCTGTATCCTTAATTACCTGTACCCGTTGTCCTGCTACAATTAAATCCCAATCCTCTGATTTGGCATCCGGAATAAACTCACGTAACTCTTCCATCCGCTGCTCTTTTGAAAGCATTAATTGCCCGATTAGATATTTAGTCAAGGCCATGTTCTTTGCCCCTGCAGCAAGCATCGTTAAAAGGTTATTCGGTTTAACAGAAGTCAACAAATCGAGATTAGAACCCTTTTTCAAAAATTTAGGCGAGAAGCCGGCAAATGGACCAAACAGCAATGATTTCTTATGATCGATAAAACGAGTGTCTAGATGTGGAACCGACATTGGCGGTGCCCCTACTTTGGCCTTTCCATATACTTTGGCATGGTGTCTGTCGACAACCTTTGGATTATTACATACCAGAAAAATGCCGCTTACAGGAAACCCGCCGATATGCTTCCCTTCAGAAATACCAGATTTCTGCAATAAATGCAGACTGCCCCCTCCTGCTCCGACAAAAACAAATTTTGCTCTATGGGTTTCGATATTGCCGCTATTAAGATCTTTGACTTTCAGCTCCCATAAACCTTCACGATTCTTTTTGATATCTTGGACACAATGCTGATAATGGACATCCACTTTCTTTCGTTTCAGATGTTGGAATAACATACGTGTAAGTGCACCAAAATTAACATCTGTCCCTTCATCAATTTTGGTAGCAGCAATCGGATCTTTTGTTGTCCGATTTTCCATAATCAATGGAATCCAATCCTTTAATGTTTCCGGATCATCAGAAAACTCCATCCCGTGAAACAATGGATTGCTTGATAACGCTTTAAAACGTTTCTTTAAAAAATCAATATCTTTTTCCCCATGTACCATGCTCATATGCGGCAATGGCATAATAAAATCTTGTGGATTTTGAATCAGCTTGTTTTTAACTAGATAAGACCAAAATTGCATCGAAACTTGAAACTGTTCATTAATTCGGATCGCTTTGCTAATGTCTAAGCTTCCTTCTGGTTTCTCAACTGTGTAGTTCAATTCACAAAGTGCCGCATGCCCAGTTCCGGCATTATTCCACTCATTCGAACTTTCCTCCCCTGCTTCGGAGAGCTTCTCAAACACAGTTATGTTTCGATCCGGCAATAATTCTTTCAAAAGTGTTCCCAAGGTGGCACTCATGATTCCGGCCCCAATTAAAATTATATCAGTCTTCGTTTCTCTGTTGCTCATCTATATCAACCTTTTCTCTTTAGATTTACAGAAAGAGATGATGCCGATTCTCCCGCTGAAACTCCTACCAAGCCAAAGGACGACCTAGTAAAAACACCCCTTGCTGTCTTGTTATAACTATTGTATTACAAGTGTAGCGAAATATATATCTACTATTATATGATAATTACAAATTATTTAAAAGTTGTTGAGATTAAGGAACATAAAAAAATTAAAAGCGCTAGATCTCTTCCATAAACTGGAAGGCACCTAGCACCCTAGTCCTTTTATATACCTGCCTTACTATGATCTACGATTCCATCTTTACTGGGCTGAATAAATTAAAATAATTGAGAAATGATTAAACTAATTGAAAAAGTAATTATAAATAACTTAAAAGTAATTATTTAAAATAAAATAAACCATTTCCGTTGACATATAAACAGATTTATATAATAATAAGTTTGTAATTAGAATTATTCTATTTAAGAAATAATAACTAAAAACAAATGATATTTATTTTCATTCGTTTTTATGTTTATATTTATAGTTGTAGGAAAAGTTTAAGGAGGAAAACAGTATGGTATTAGATGCAAACATTAAAGAACAATTAAATCAATATCTTCAATTAATGGAAGGCGACATCGTTTTAAAAGTGAGCACAGGTTCAGATGATTTATCAAAAGATATGACAGAACTTGTGAATGAACTTGCTTCGATGTCTTCACATATTAAAGTCGAAAAAGTCGAACTTGAAAGAACACCGAGCTTTAGTGTCAACCGTGTCGGTGAAGACACAGGAGTTACATTCTCTGGTCTCCCGCTCGGTCATGAATTTACATCGCTTGTATTAGCTCTTTTACAAGTAAGCGGAAGAGCACCTAAAGTAGACGAGAGATTAATCGAACAAATCAAAAACATTAAAGGTGAATATCACTTTGAAACTTATGTTAGCCTAAGCTGTCAAAACTGTCCAGATGTTGTCCAAGCTCTGAACGTGATGAGCGTCCTTAACCCTGGAATTACACATTCGATGATTGATGGAGCCGCATTTAAAGAAGAAGTTGAAAGTAAAAATGTATTGGCGGTACCTTCTGTTTACTTAAATGGAGAGTTCTTTGAAAGCGGCCGTATGTCCCTTGAACAAATTCTTGCTAAATTAGGTAGCGGCCCTGATGCATCTGTCTTTACTGAAAAAGATCCATTCGACGTTCTTGTCGTTGGTGGAGGCCCCGCAGGAGCAAGTGCAGCTGTATATGCAGCACGTAAAGGCATTCGCACAGGGATTGTTGCTGAACGCTTTGGCGGTCAGGTTCTTGATACCCTCAGCATCGAAAACTTTATCTCTGTAAAACATACAGAAGGCCCGAAGCTTGCGGCAAGCCTTGAAGAACATGTAAAAGAATACGACGTTGATGTGATGGATTCACAGCGTGTCGTTCGTTTAGAAAAGAAAGACTTAATTGAAGTTGAACTAGAAAACGGCGGCGTACTAAAAGGTAAATCCGTTATCCTTTCAACAGGTGCTCGCTGGAGAAATGTCAATGTTCCTGGTGAAGCGGAATTTAAGAACAAAGGAGTAGCTTACTGCCCTCACTGTGATGGACCTTTATTTGAAGGAAAACGTGTTGCTGTTATTGGCGGGGGGAACTCCGGTATCGAAGCAGCGATTGATTTAGCAGGCATCGTCAAACATGTAACAGTAATTGAATTTGCTCCAGAATTAAAAGCAGACTCTGTTCTTCAAGATCGTCTAAACAGCCTGTCAAATGTAACAGTGATCAAAAATGCAGCTACAACTGAAATCACTGGTACAGATAAAGTAAATGGAATTTCCTACCAAGATCGCGCAACAGAGGAAATTCATCATATTGAATTAGAAGGTGTATTCGTTCAAATCGGTCTCGTTCCAAATACAGAATGGTTAGGTGACACACTTGAACTTACAAGAATGGGTGAGATCGTCGTTGACAAACGTGGTCAAACGAGCATTCCTGGTGTATTCGCTGCTGGAGACTGTACCGATAGTGCTTATAAACAAATCATCATCTCGATGGGATCTGGTGCAACAGCCGCACTAGGTGCATTTGATTACATGATTCGTAACTAATAAATAACGAAAAGTGCTAGGAACCTTCCTTTTAAAAGTTCCTAGCACTTTTTCTTTATCTATTAAATCTTTACACTTTCGTTTTGAGCCGTATTAGGGACTTTCAACCATTCATATCCACCCTCATCCCAACCTTGTGGTTTTTCTTCTTCACAAATAATTTTTGAAATGTTTGATATCGGACAAATTTCGAATAAAGATTTTTTATTTAACTTCCATGAATCTGTTAATAAAATTGCTTCTTGGCTATATTGAATCATCGACTCTGATACAAGCGATTCATCCATGTCAAAATCAAATACTGCCTCTTTCGTTACACCGCCACATGAAATAAAGGCAAGATTGAATCGAAAACGACGTAAAAATTCTACTGTATAGGTACCTCTCACAGATGCCTGTTCAGGATTGGTCACACCCGGAAGCATAATCACTTGACCAGTCATTCGTTTCTCTTCAATCGCTAAATTAAACCGGCAGGCTGCACTTAACGAATTTGTCACGACTGTTAACCCTTGTACATTTTCAATCATATCCGCAATATGTACTGTCGTCGATCCAACATCAACGGCAATCGTATCTCCGTCCTGAATCAGTCCAGCAGCTGCTTTTGCTATTTTCTTTTTTTCCTCAAGATGCAAAGACATTTTCTTTTCATAGACCATCTCTTTTTGAGTAGGAACAAATGGGACAGCCCCACCATGAACACGAGATAACTGTTCATTCATCTCGAGCTCAGCTAAATCTCTACGAATCGTTTCAGGTGTTACATCAAGGGTTTTAGCCAAATCAATGACAAGTACTTTTCGATCCAACTGTAAACTCTCTAAAATAAACGCATGCCGCTCATCCTTGTTCATTTTAGCATACCTCCACACGGTAACATTTTCCTTCTCTATAAATATACCAATAAAGCTTATTATAGGTGATATTCCAACAAACTTAATTCTCAGCAACTACTTTAATAATACATACTTTCTTCTTTTGACTTTTTAAATAGTTTACTAAATCCACTAAGCGAAAGTTGCTTCCCTTGAAAACAAGGCAAAACAATTCTCATGATTACAAACGCTGGAAAACTAATTCCGATAAATAAGATAAAGCCAGGTACTTCGCTGAAAATAAATTGAATGATGAATAATGATGCCAACATAACGATCATTGATACGAGATGAGTCAATGGGAATAAGATTATATTTTTAACATATTGAAAGAAAGATAGTTGATAATGGGAGTAAATCGGAAATAGAACACATAATGACAATAAAGAGAAAGCTAACATAACGATCAGAACGTATCCAAGCGCAAGCATGCCAACATTTGCAATGGTCGTTATAAATTGATAATCGATCAGAATCACCATTGCCAATACAGAGAAGAAATAGCCCAGTCCATTACTTTTCCAAAAATCCTTCTTATAATAATGCGTGAATTCAGAGACCATCTTAACCTGTTTTTGGTCTACCATCCATTTTCGTAAAACAGAAAATAAAGCGCTAGTTGCTGGAAAAATCCCCAAGATACCAAGGCCCGCCACACTAAAGCCGACCCAAAGGATATTTAACACAACTAAACGAATAATCCATTCTCCGAAACGATTTAACTTCTCATTGAACTGCTGCATAACCTTCCCTACCCTCTCTATTGTCATTTCCTACACAGAAATGTTTCTATAAATTCATTACTTTACCCCTGCAAATGTTCACTTCTTCGGCATATACTTCATAACCCCTGCCCACATCTGCAATAGAGTGAGAATCCGATCCATAAACAAATGGAATTTTTCTTTCCTTCACCCGTTGCATAATATCAACCGGCGGATACGTGTCCTGGCAATACTCTTTAAATAAACCCGCTGTATTAAAGTCTAATTCATAACTTTTCTCTTTTACTTTACTTAAAATGCGATCGATTAAAATCGATGATCCTGCGCTAATCCCTGTCTGTTCCGTTTCAAAATAGGTTTGAAACTTTTGGCATAACGTTAAATGTCCCATCCGTTTTGGCTTATATCGACCTAAATCTGATTCTATCATTTGTAAATAAGTGGAAAAATAATTCTCCTGGACTTTTTGGAAACTTCCATAAAAGTTGATAAGACCTTCTGAAAAATCGTCTGGACTATAATCAATCGAGCGGAATCCACCCTTTCCATTTTGGAAATGCAGTGACAAAATGCTATCATCAATTTGTTTTCCATACTCATTTAGAAAATCAATCGTCCAGTCTTCAAATCCAGGTAAATAATCGATTTCAAAGCCGACATTAATCCTTATTTCACTCTTGTACTTACTTTTCAAAAAATGCATTTTCCGTAAATAAGCCTCGACATCATTCCTCTTCATCCCACCTGTTTCAATCGCCTCAGGTGCTCCTGATGCCTGTTCCATAAAACTAACCGGTAGTGGACTATGTTCCGTAATGCTATATTCGGTAAATCCTAGAGTAATGGCCTTCTGGATAAAAAGCTCTGCCTCTTCTCCTGAACCATGCGGGCAAAATTCTGTATGTGTATGACCATCTTTTTTCAAAATCCGTTCCACTCCCTACATTCTTTCTTGTTCAATTACTTGGATATGCTGCCATGACTCATTGGTCCAACGTTTATACATGATAAACGCACGTGCCCATTCGTCTAAAATAAATACAATCCACACTCCTATGAGACCATATCCAAGATACACTCCAATGAAAAAACTCATCGGAACCGTAAATAAAAAGGTAAATAAAATACTGATATACGTTGGAAACTTGACATCCCCTGCTGTATTCAGCGCTCCGATTAATATTTCATTGACCATTCGTCCCGGCTCAAGCAAAATACTTAACCAAATTAACTGAAGAACCGTCTGTCTAATAAATGGATCGTCTGTGAATAAACCGATAATAAAGGATGCTGATAAAGCTAACAGAAACGAAGTTATTGCTCCTACCCAAACCGAACGGAACATGATTCTTTTTGTATAGCCTTTCGCTTTGCCTTTTTGATCCATACCGATATAACGTCCAACAATGATTTGATTGACACGAGAAATCGCAGCCGCTAATGTAAAGATAATCGCTGTAATATTTTGGGTATAAATTTTTGAGGTGATCATCTGTGCTCCAAAGGTTGCAATAATTCCAGTTATAATCATTTGTGATGTCGTATACGAAACATTTTCCATTGCAGACGGAAAGCCTAGTTTCATAATTGACTTTACGGTTCTTTTTTCAAGCTTCATATTTTCAAAAGAATCCCGATACTGCGGCAAAAATCTCATAAAACAAATGATAAATAGTGCGGCTCCGATAAAGCGGGCGATTAATGTGGAATTTGCCACCCCAGCAATCCCAATTCCCAGAAAATCCCATGGAGATAAAATAACGATATAATTCCCGATAATATTGATGATATTTGTTAAAATCGAAATCATCATGACCACTTTTACAAGGGCAAAACTCTGAAACACGGTGCTCATACTCGTCATTACCGATTGAAAAATAAGGCTGGCACCAGCAATAACTAGATAAAGATAAGCGTCGTCAAGCAAAACGGCGGGCGTTTGAATCCAAGTTAAGATTGTTCTTCCAAACAAAAGAAATAAAAGAGATAAAAGGAAGGAAATGATCACATTTAAATAAATCGAATGTTTAATGACCGATCTTAAATACCCGTGTCTCGTTGAGCTCACTAGTTGCAGGAGCTGGACCGAACTTCCTAATGAAACAATGCCTAGTACCATCAGTCCAACCGTCATGAATTGATTCGCCATTCCCACTGCAGCAACGGCAGCATCGCTATACTGACTAAGCATCAGTACATCGATGTTCCCAAGCAACATCCCGAAAAGTTGTTCAATTAATATTGGAAAGAACAGTACTTGAAAACGGGGGATATTCTGGGTATGTTCTAATCGTAATCCCGAATTAGAACTCACTTTCGACAATCGTCTTCGTCTCCAAGCCATCTGCTGTTAGTTCGATGATTCTAGCACCTCTTTCCAGATCCCCATAACACTGATAACCACTCACTTGTCCATAGACTAACTTAATCCCATGATGTTCTCCGACAAAATTATTATCATGGTCATGACCACAAAAGACAGCCGCAACTTGACCATTCATATAAGCAGAGGCAAATAATCCTGTATTGATATACGGTGCTGAAATCGTATCATTCGTTTCATTGCACTCCCCTGAAAGGATATTTTGTGATGCCTGCCAGTATTCAGGTAATGGGATATGCATAAAAATCAAATCTGTTTTATTTCCACAGTCATGCTTGTACTGTTTAGAAACATCACGGAACCAATTTACTTGTTCTGGTTGAATCCAATCATAAGTCCCAACTGGAAGTGGTGCATCCCCTCCGGAATCCATGACATAAAGAACATGTTGAATGCTTTCTCCACTTGTATCATAAATTTCAACCGTATAGCTCTCACGGTCATCAACAATAAATGAATTTTTCTTTTCAACGAAGCTTTCTAAAACCTTTTCCATTTTTCTCATATCTGAACGCACAAATTCATCCTCTGCATCATGATTTCCATACGTAATTGCAACAGGAACATTATGCTTGTTGATGCGCTCTAATAGTTCTGTGAATACTTGATCTGCATTTGGAACACCATCGCTCCAAATTAAGTCCCCTGTTATCACAACTAAATCGGCATCCAATTTTTCAAAAGCTTTGTCAATTAATTGAAACGTTTTATAATCATCTTCATGATGGGGAATTGAACCGATATGCAAGTCTGTTAATTGTACGATTTTAAATGTCCCATCTTCTCTCATTTTTAGCTTCATCGTATTCACCTCATGTAATTTATTCTTTAATTGAGCCAACCGTAATCCCTTTTACAAAATACTTTTGAATGAAAGGATAAATCGCAACCATTGGCAGCATGACAATAATAATCGTCGCCATTTGCAATGAGTCCCCCGTAACGGTAATTTTGTCAAGCTGTGCATAGGCCATTGATCCTGAATTTCGCAGTAAAATATCAGATAGTGCCGCTTGTCTCGTTAGCATTTCTTGTAAAAGAGTTGCTAATGGTTTTAAAGACGCATCTCTTACAAAGAACGAACCGGAATACCAATCATTCCAGTGACCAACTGCTGTGAAAAGAGAAATCGTTGCAATTACCGGTTTGCTCATTGGTATAACAATACTTCTAAAAATCTTGAATTCACTGCATCCATCAATTCTTGCCGCTTCAATCACAGAAAATGGCAGCTGATTAAATGAAGTACGCAGTAATAAAATATTCGTTACACTGTATAAACTTGGGATGATATACACCCAAATCGTATTCGTTAAATTTAATTCGTTTAACACAAGATAATAAGGAACTGTTCCACCACTAAAAAGCATCGTAAAAAATACAAAGATAATAATTTGCTTTCTTCCAGGTAGAGTTTTAATTGTCATTGCGTAAGCCGCCATGGACATTAACACTACACCTATCACGGTTCCAACAACCGTTCTAAAGATGGAGATCCAGAGACCATTTAATAAATTCCCTTGTTTAAAAACTTCTAAATAGTTTTCAATCGACCATTCTCTTGGCCAAAAGGTAATCCCACCTTTTTGTGCATCAATCCCACTATTAAATGAAATGGCTAATACATGCATAAATGGCAGAATAATAGCTAAACAAAATAATACAACTAACGCAATGTTCAAGGTCTTCAACCATTTTGAGCCTGCCATGCTATTACTCATATAACGATTCTCCTTACAAAGTAAGTTTGATTATTGCTATTCATTAAGTTCCTCCCCCATTCCAGGTAGGAATGGAGGAGGAATGTATTCTCTTTTCTTCTAAACTGCTATTCTCTTATTAATATTTGATCGTTATGCCTTCAGCCTCTTTTTGTTGTACAAGTTCAAGGAATTCAGCTAGACCATTCTTTTCAAGGTTTTGACGAGATTCGTCTAAGATTTTTTGTGCATCTTCGATTGATTTAGCATAGTAAGCACGTTGAACATCTTCATTGTAACGTTCTAACGCAGTTGTTAACTGACCGTTGTCCCCTTCAAATTCATACAAGAAAGATTGAACTGTCATTCCATCTACGACTCTAGCATTCTCAAGTTTTTCATCATATTTATATAAATCGAGAATTTGAGTAGCTGCGTTCGTATTTTCGCCAGATACAGAGTCTCCGTAGTTAATTTCACCAAAGTCTGCAAGATTGTCCATATCAGTGTAAGCTAAATGCTCACCCCAATAAGCACGAACCCCACGGAAACCAAGCTTTTTAGCTTCTTCTGGATTAGATTCTAATAAATCAAGTACTTCTTGTTTGATCACTGGCTTTCCATTTTCATCTAACTCATAATCTCTTCCTTCAAGACCGTAGAAATATAGTCTTTTTCCTTCTTCACTTGCTAACCAGTCAGCAAATTGCATCACATGTTCTGGCATTTCAGTTGTAGAAGGAATCGCCCAGCCTGCATAACCTGATTTATAAGAGATCACCATTTCATTTGTACCATCAACACGTTCAATCGGTCCAAGAGGAATATACGTCATATCTTTATTTTCTGGCATATAGTTATGCATATCAGAAACGATCGCAAATGAACCATTGACGATTCCTTCTTTTGCACGGTTCTCTTCCATTGTGTAATACTCTGGAGTCATTAATCCTTGGGCTAATAATTCATGAACGAATTTTACACGTTCAATCCCGTATTCTGTTTGTGCTTCATGTAGAATCTGTCCTTTTTCATCTTTCATGAACTTTTCACCGCTTACGCCTGTCCATACAAGGTCGTTGTATAACCATTCACGGTCAGAACCACCCCATGCTGTTGGTCCAACTACTGTAATTGGTTTTCCGTTCTCATCAACAAAGTTACCCTCTTTAATTTTAACAGCTAAGTCATTTAACTCTTGTGAAGTGTTGATTTCAAGCGGATCAATTCCTAAAGCATCAACAATTTCCTTTTTAATATAAAGTCCGCCAACTGTTGGACGTCCTACATCTCCACCATTACGGTTAATTGCCATATGCACTAAATAAGATGCTCCATCCCATTCTTCACGGAACATGATGTTATCGCGTGTATCTGCTGGTAAGTAATCTTTATCTAAATATTTAGAGTAAACTTCTGTATCTTTCATTAATGGTGTTAAATCATGGAACATTCCTTCATTTGCTGCTTTTAATAATAAAGACATTTCTGGACGACCTGAATTATTTAAATAGAATGCAGTAAAGTCCGGTAAGTCTCCTGCTGCTAGTCCTGCTGCTAACGCTTCAGTTGAACTATCATTTGTAACAGTTTGAAGCTCTAATGTAATTCCCGTTCTTTCTTTGATGTATTCTTGTATTTCAGGGTTCATATCAACAGATGCATCATTTGCTGACTGGAAAATGAGCCCTGTAATTGTACGATCAGCAATCCATGTATCTGGTGCCCCTTCTGGTTTTTCTGTATTAATTGTCGCTTTCTTATCTGAACAACCAACTGCTACAAAGACCGCAATTGCAACTAAAAATAGAGTTAATATCCTCTTAAATGATGATTTCATAACTTGGTTTCCTCCTGTTTTTACCAAAGTGAAGTTCCGAATTTTTTACTCGTAATTTTATTAACAATAATCGTAATGATTAAACCTGCAATCCCTTGCATTAATCCAATTGCCGTCGCATAACCAAATTGCCCGCCTTGTAATCCTGTTCGGACAATGTACGTGTCAATGGACTCGGAAACATCGGCATTGCCTGGATTTTGCATTAAATAGATTTGATCAAAGCCAGATGATAAAATACTTCCTAAAGATAAAATGAATAAAATAATGATTGTCGCTGAGATTCCTGGTAAGGTTACATGCCAGATTTGACGCATCTTTCCTGCTCCGTCAATCGAAGCTGCTTCATATAATGTCGGCACAATCGCCACAATCGCAGAAAAGTAAATGATTGAATCCCAGCCAATACTTTTCCAAAGATAACTGATAAATACGAGTGGATAAAATAAAGCTTCTTCCATCATGAAGAACTTACTTCCATCTCCACCAAATGACTGGATCACTCCATTAATCATCCCTGTATTCGGTGCAAGTAGTTTGTTCATCAACCCAACGACCACTACCCAAGAGATGAAATAAGGTAAATAAGTGATGCTTTGAAAAACTCCCCGTAACTTATTATTTTGTACCTCATTGAGCATCAATGCTAAAATAATTGGAAATGGCAAATAAACAAATAATTTCAGAATACTGATGATGAGGGTATTCTTTACATATAACCAACTTCTTGGATCACTAAAGAACTGCTCAAAATATCGAAGCCCGACCCAATCTCCTCCAAAAATCCCCGTGTTAAAGCCATATTCTTTAAAAGCTAATACGAGGCCTGCCATCGGCCAATATGAAAAAATGAGAAAGAAAACAAGACAAGGAAGTAACATGATATAAAATACTTTATGTTCTTTCATTTTTGTCCAAACGCTTTCTTTGACAGGATTATAATGGATTTCTAATTCCTTCTTTGACTTTAATACTCCATTATGAACCACCATATTTTCTAAACCCATGTTTTCCCTCCTTTTCTATTATTTATCCGATATAAATCGGATTCGTAAAGGCGATTCTTTCATTTTCTTTATTCCATACTTCTACTCTTAGTAAGGAATATCCATCATTTTGGATTGAAATGTTCTCCTCCCATTGCATTTCATCTGTAAAGGCTTTTTCAAATATAAGATCATGTTGCGAGTACAGACGGAGCTGATCTCCACCTTTAAGTTGATTTAGTAAAATAGATGCATGTAGTTCATCTGTTGAATCCTTTACTCGATCTCCTAATATATAAAACTCATTTATTGTAAAATCGATTTGCGGACGGATAGAGATGTAAGTCCTTCCTAATTTCAAGGCCTCTAACCGCTCTTCTTCTGTTTCATCCTCTCGTAAAAGGATATATGTATAAGCAATTGCTTCATCGGGATAAAGTCGATGCCAATCCCTGCCGCTTGAAGCTGAGATTTCATACCCTTGTTTCAGAAGCCTCGTCCATTGATAGAAAGCATCTTCATTGGATAAAGAGCGCTGAGGATTTGTCCCATTCCAAACCTCGATCGCATCGACAAACTTCAAATTTTCCAGCATATACTCCCAACGACACCCTGTACAGAATGGATTGCCGGTATCATAGGGGTGGGCAATCGTAATATAAACCTTTTTTTCTTTTAGTTTCTCAAGATATTCATTCATGTTGTCCTTTGAGAATAAGGTCCAGTCCACTAGAATATCTTTAATCGGTCCATGGACTAAAAAGTGTCCATAAAAGGTCGTATATTCGATTCCACTTTGCAGCTTTATCTTCCGATGAAAATGATTTTCTCTTTCAGCCTCAAGGAAAGCTGTAACCGTATTATGATCTGTGATCGCTAACCAATCGATGTTTTCCTTTTCTGCCTGAGTTAATAACTCTTCTGTTGTTTGAGGTGCATCACTATGATTCGTATGGCTATGAAGTTCAACTCGCTTAATATGGAATCGTTCATGCTGGGCTTTCCGATCGCGGTCTTTCTTAATTGGCTCGATTAAAAGTCCCCTAAATGGAATTACCTCTTCCCTTTGTTGCTGCTCCATGTTTGATATCCCAATCACTTCAATCCTGCCATTCACTTCTTCCGAAAAAACTCCATGGCAGCTAATAATAAATTCCCAATGGCCTTCATTGATTTTTCCAGGAATAAACCCCTCTGTTGCATGTTCCTCACTAATCCTAATATTCTGGTTTTCCGAGAAAAAATGATGGGCTCCACGAAAATTTTGTCGTTCATTTACCGAGACGGTTAGTAAATTTCTAACGGTCGTATTCTCATCAATGATGGTTTCAAGTAATCCTTCACGAATAACGGCGTTCCGAATCATTTGTTGATTCTTTTCGACAATTGGACCATATTGGAATTGAATCTCCAATTCTGCTAGATTTTCAGGTACATAGACTCGATAAATGAGATGTGCTTGGTGTGCAGATGGATTGATTTTAAATTCTTGTTGAAAAAGTTGGGTTCTCATGCCGTCAGGCAACCCTTTTCTTGTTTCTGGTCCGATTGAATTTCAACGTTCGTTGCTATCCGCAGCTCAGTTTCCTTATCAAAGAAATGGATTTTATCGAAGTTGATTCCTAATTGGATTTTTTGACCTGTCTCATATTGATCCATACTATTAATCTTAGAAATGATATTTTCACCATTTAATTTAAAATAAACTAACGTTTCTGCACCCATTAACTCAGAAATTTCTACTTCTACTTGTAAGATAAGATCTTTCTTTTCTTCATGGACTAATTGTAAGTCTTCAGGACGAATGCCCATAAGCATTGCTTTATTGCTGTAACCTTTCACTGCTAACTTTTCTTGTACGGTTGGAGGTAATGCAAATTTTTTGTCCCCTACCTGGACTTCACTATTACTTACGAAAGTATCGATGAAGTTCATAGCTGGAGAACCAATAAATTTTCCAACAAATACATTGGCTGGTTTCGAATAAATTTCCTTCGGTGTACCAATTTGTTGAATAAGTCCGTCTTTCATGACGACAATTCTTGAAGCCATCGACATTGCCTCTGTTTGATCATGAGTAACATAGATGGTGGTTGCTTTTAAATTTCGGTGAAGCTTCGTAATTTCCGCTCGTGTTTGGAATCTCAGCTTGGCATCTAAGTTCGATAACGGCTCGTCCATTAGGAATACTTTTGCTTCACGGACAATTGCTCTTCCGAGTGCGACCCTTTGTCTTTGACCGCCAGATAATTCTTTTGGCTTGCGATCTAGTAATTTTTCAATATCGAGTATTCTTGCGGCATTTTTGACTCGTTTGTCAATTTCTTCTTTTGATGCTTTTCGCATTTTCAAACCAAAGGCCATATTGTCATAAACATTCATATGCGGATACAATGCATAGTTTTGAAACACCATCGCAATATCCCGATCTTTCGGATGTAAGTTACTTTGTTTTTTTCCGTCGATATATATTTCACCTGAAGTGATATCTTCCAAACCGGCAATCATCCTTAATGTGGTCGATTTTCCACAACCGGATGGCCCGACTAAAACAATAAACTCTTCATTATCGATTGTTAAATCAAAATCTGTTACGGCATGAACACCATCTACATAATCTTTAAATAGATGTTTCAACTCAATTCTAGCCACTGCCTCTCCCCCATAGTAAAAAATTCTTTTAGTTTTTATTGATCGACATGTTAATCGTTTGCTTTATATTTGTTTCATGTTTGTTTTGTGTTTGTTTCACATTTCAAATATACATACCAAATATTAATCAATCATCTTTGAATAGTAATCATTTTGTAAATAAAGATTAATTCGTATGATTGCCTCATAGAATTCCTTTTTCATAAAACTTTTAATGAATACTTGTAAACGTTTAATCAGTATGTAAATCACTAATAGTCGGCTATTTTTCAATATGTAAAAAGACAACATTTTTTACGAAATTCAAAATCAAAAACAACAAAACGAAGCCAAAAACAAAGAAAAACCCAACATTTTCTTAATAAAATGGGGTTTTTCCAATAAATTCATTTACAAAACTAGAACAATCTTAATAAGAGATTAAAAAAGCGCCAGTCCCTTCCATAACGAAAGTTACCTAACGCTTTTCTATTCTCTTATCCTATTTCTGCGCACTTACAAACTCTTCCCGTAGCAGGGTTCGGTTTCACTAATACTTCAATCAAATACTCTTCGTATAGCAAATACCCTCACACAATAAGCGATCCACATATTTATAAGGCTGAACAATTATACGTTCATCCAAACATATTGAAAAAACGAATCAAAAAATTAGAATCCCTTCTGAACGCCGACTTCAACTGATTAGAAGATATGTTAGAAATCTACGTTACCGTCAAAAATATGAAAGTGCTGAAATAAAAGCCAAACAAAGTGCCAGATACCTTCAATAGAAATAGAAGATAACTGGCACTCCAATAAGTTTTGTTATTTGGCATTCTTATCAGCTTGATGAATCCCAAAAATATTTCCTTCTGGATCCAAATAATATCCTTGCCATGCCATCCCAGGCAAAGCATGTTTTGGAAGAGCAACGGTCCCGCCATATTCTAAAATTTTCGCTTCAGTTGGATCGTAATCTTCCACTTGCATGGTACAAACATAGCCACTCAAAGCTTGTTTCGGCTCTGGTGGAGGACCTTGGCGCTGCATCAAAGCTCCGTTGATTCCAAGTACTCCTTCATCACCAGTAACCGCTCCAAAATAAGGCATTCCGGCATATTCACTATAATCCTCAAATCTCCATCCGAAAACATCCCCATAAAATGCCTTTGCCCGTTCCATATCATTTACATGTATTTCAAAATGAATTAATCTTCCCATGCTTTCCTCCTAAATTTAGACCTCTTCTATGTATTTCTCTTTACATCTTCTGCAACCTTCTTCATTATCGTTAACTTTCTATAAAATTATTCAATAAACTATAGACTTTCATCATAAAATCGTATATTCTTCTTTAGCGGTATTATTTAGGTTTTTACTATTAAAAGGTTATTTAAAAGGAGCTAATTTATGAAAGAAAATGATACACCTACATACGAATATTTAGCAGACGATCCTCAATTTAAAGTTAGGCCGATTATGATCAGTTTAATCATCGGTGCTTTTTTTGCGATATTAAATGAAACTTTGCTAAACATTGCCTTAACCACATTAATGGAAGAATTTAGTGTTTCACTCACAACAGTTCAATGGATGGCAACTGGCTTTATGTTAGTCATGGGTGTTGTGATTCCTGCTTCAGCTTTATTACTACAATGGTTTACGACTAGACAGTTGTTTTTAGGAACGATGATTATTTTTACCATTGGAACAACTATCTGTGCGATGGCTCCCAATTTTCCTCTTCTATTAGTTGGGAGACTTATTCAGGCAGCTGGGACCGGCTTATTGATGCCCGTTATTTTCAATGTTTTTTTACTCATATTCCCACCACATCGACGTGGAAAAGTTATGGGGTTAGTTGGACTTGTCATTATGTTCGCACCTGCCATTGGGCCTACACTTTCAGGTGTGATCGTTGAATATTTTGGGTGGCGCTTCTTATTTATTTTCGTTATTCCCTTTGCTCTTTTTTCTATAGGCTTTGCTTTTAAATATTTAATCAATGTCACAGAAGTAACAAAACCCAAAGTCGATGTTCTGTCGCTCGTTTATTCAACAATTGGTTTTGGATCCATTGTTTATGGATTTAGTTCAGTAGGTTCCGAAGAAGCCGGTTTTCTGAGTCCGAAAGCGTATATTTTTATTATTCTTGGGGTAGTGGGTATTGTTTTATTTGCTTTGAGGCAATTTAAGTTGGAAGATCCTGTCATGGATTTAAGAGTTTTTAAGTATCCGATGTTTACCCATGGGATTCTCATGTTTGTAATTATCATCATGACGATGTTTTCATCTGAAATCATTTTGCCCATTTACATGCAAGGTCCATTGGCTTTATCCGCTGCAACAGCTGGACTTCTCCTTTTACCAGGAAGTATTTTGAACGGAATGATGTCTCCCGCAATGGGACATCTATTTGATAAATTCGGTCCGAGAGTACTAATGGTTCCTGCCTCGATCGTATTAGCCGGCACCATGTTCATGATGAGCCGACTCAATGCAGATACTAGCAGTTGGGTAATCATTGTTGGATATATTTTAATCATGATTAGTGTTTCAGCGATCATGATGCCAGCAGAAACAAACGGACTCAATCAACTTCCGAAACGCTTGTATCCTCATGGAACATCGGTCATGACAACCTTGCAGCCAGTTGCTGGAGCTATAGGCGTATCTGTGTTTATTAGTCTATTAAATGCACGTAAGAATCAATATTTAAATCAATCCGCCACTCCTGATGCTGCTGGAACGATAAATGAAGCCATGATTGCTGGAGTAGAGTTCGTCTATTTTACTGCTTTTGTTATCTCCATCTTTGCGGTGATCTTAGCCTTTATCGTTTATCGAGCAAAGCCTCAAGAGGTCGAATTACAACAGGAACAAGAACTTCCTTAGACAGAATTTAACAGACTGATATTTAGTGTATACACTGAGATCAGTCTGTTTTTTTGTTACGATATAAAGAAATTGGGAAGAATTCATTTGAAATGTTTGAACAATTTAGGGGGTCATGCACTTTCAGAATCTAGAAGTATATGACACCCTTTCCTTTAGGGAAACCTAGATTTCATTTTTTAACATACTTTGCACGTAAATGTATAAGAAACCTTCAAAAACACAAGCGTTAACTAACTGTTTCAGCAGTCTCATTAATATCAACTAATTCGGTTAAAATCTTACAACCTTCAATTTCCTTGAAAGCCTGTCTTGCTTCCTTTTCCTCTTCAAACTCGAGCATCCTAATTGTTTCAGACTTTGTAAAGATTGTGATTACCCACATAAAAAGTTTTCCCCCAAATTTTTTCGCATGTTTCACGATAGGTGTTTATTCATATTTTAACGGCTTTATAAAAATAATATTACTGCTATTCTAATAAATGCATTACATTGCATACATGTATACAATGTTATACATCGATTCCACTCACTATATTACTTGATCGTAAATATTCTAATATTTTAAGAGATAGTCTATTTTTATTCTGATTAACTGATATGAAAATTATTTCATATTCATACTAGAATAAAGGGTCTTACCAAGTTCATACTCTTCGATCGTATCGAAATCCATTCCCCATTCAGCACAGTCGAAGGAAAGAATCCTGGTAGAGGATTGATATTTTTTAATAATTTCCTTGCCACCTTGATCACCTTCTACTTGAAGAAATGCTTGATAGAGATTTTTATGAATTAAAATTGGGTGTCCCAACGCATTCTTGTATTGTGGACGAATAACATTGATTCCACTTGACTTTTCTTTTTCAAACGTTTCGATCATAGAATGAATAACCGAGTCAGGAACAAATGGCTGATCGCCTAAGAAAATTAAAGCGGCGTCGGTTCGTTGAAGCATTTGCTCGATGCCTAATTTTAAGGATGAAGCCATTCCACTCTTGAAATTGGGATTTTCAATGATATTAATTTCGGTTAAATCTTTTGTTGTTTCTCGGAAAACATTTGTATATTGACCACCAATTAGCGTAATCGGGTTTAAATTGTTCCTTATCGCGAGTTCAAGCGGATAACGAAAAAGTGGTTTTTTCTGTAACGGCAGTAGGAGTTTCGGTTGTCCCATCCTCCTTGACATTCCTGCTGCCAGGATCACTGCTCCAATCCTAGGCATGAATTTTCACTTTTCCTTTTAACGGCTTTCCTGTGCCTTGATTACGAACAGCCAATAATTCAGATACGATGCTTATGGCGACTTCTTCCATCGTTTCTCCACCAATGTCAAGTCCGACTGGTGAATAAATCTGATCCAGAACACTAGGGTCTGCCCCTATATTATCTAGCATTTCTTGCGTTCTTGAAACAGGCCCTAAAACGCCGATATATTTCGGATTACTTCTAAGAGCCAATTGTAAAGCAGATTCATCTCGATGTTGAAGGTGATTCATAATAACCCACCATCGATCATCCATATCATTTGGCATAAGATCCTCTGGATCCTTAACTAAATGCTGGGCATTAGGAAAATATCGCTTCTTATTAAAATCAGCCCGCGGGTCTAAAACCGTCACTTGGAAGCCTGCCTTTGCTGCTAAATCAACAACTGGAATTGCATCTTTCCCAGCTCCGGCTACTACTAATTTCTGTGGAGGTCGAATCACATCTAGGACATATCTTTTTCCGCTATATTCAATGATTTCTGCACGAGTTTGGGAATTGATTCTAGCGCATCCCTTTTCATGCACATAAGAAGGCAACTCTTTCACATCAGAAATGATATCTCCATTCTTTGAAACGAGCGCTTTTGTACCTGACGGAATTTCTGTAATCAAACAAAACTCTTCTTCACGTTGAATTTGGCGCTTTGTTAACTCCCAAAACGATTCATTCTCATGAATAGGTAGTATAAATATTTCTAGTGAACCTTTACAACCAATTCCAAGACCCCATATTTCATTTTCATCTAAATCATAGTTTTTAAGAATAGGGGTTCCCTCTTTTATTGCTTTTTCTGCATAAGCAAATATATCCCCCTCTAAACATCCACCACTAATCGTTCCAACCATTTCCATATCTTCAGCCATCAACATTTTTGTTCCTGGGAGTCTGTAGGCTGAACCATTCACTCCAATAAGCATGACGATTGCTACTCTCTTTCCACGCTCCCATACGTTATGAATAGAATCTACAATGTCGCGAAATTCTTCTAAGCGTGACAACAGCATCCCCCTCCTATTTTTCGTAAAGGAAAAATATTTAGCAATTTTAACTAGAAAAAGTTCAGCGCTATAATCTAGTAAATGTTGTATTTATTATATTCTGAATATTTTACAATTACCAACACTTTCGTGTAATTAATTCTGAATATACCTAATATTTCGAGTTTATTCACTAGAAGCCTATAAATTAAACTTTAATTATTATGATTGTAGGTGGAAGTTAAGTGGATTCAAAGAGCTTCTCGGCAGTGTTAGTCATCTAATGGTGCAAAAAAGTAAAATAAAAGGCGGGGGATAAAACTTACCTCTGAGGTAAAAAAAGCCGATGGAATTTTACGAAAGGTTTTTCACTATTACTTTCAAATGGTTTTACCTATCTTAGTAAAACTTGATGTACGGTACCTGTAAACTTTGCAATTTCATGAATATAGCGAGTAACAGCTTGTCATTTTTCTTCAGTAGTCAATTTGGACACAAAAACACACCCCAATTGTATGTCTAACAATTGGGGTGCAGTTCAAAGGTACTTAGCACTTTATAGGTTAATGTGCAGATTGAAAATGTTTTTCTAACTTTTGACAAATTTCATCATTAGATGCTGCAACCACTTCTACGGATTGTGGTTTATCGAATAAAGCTTTGATTTGTTCAGGATATGTTTGTTCAATATCGCAACGTTCAATGGCTTCATTAAATTTAGCAGGATGAGCCGTTGAAAGAGTGACACAAACTTCTCCCTCCTCATTACATGCTTCGTAAGCTGCAACCCCACAAGAAGTATGCGGATCTAATAAATACTGGGCTTCTTTATAGTATTCACTAATCGTTTTCAGACACTCTTCACCTTGAACACCATATGCTGCAAAATCTGCTTGTACTTGACGTAATTGCTCTTCATTCACTGTGATGTTTCCGTCTGATTTAAATTGCTCCATTAAGGTTGCTGCCGCACTAGAATCCTCATTCACCAGATAGTATAAGTAGCGTTCAAAGTTGCTGGCCACCTGAATATCCATTGATGGACTGTATGTGCTATGGAACTCGCCAGGCTGATAAACACCCTCTTTTATAAAACGTTCGAGAATATTATTTTCATTTGTAGCCACAATCAGCTTTCCAACAGGAAGACCCATTCTTTTCGCTAAATAGCCGGCAAAAATATCTCCGAAGTTTCCAGTTGGTACACTGAAATTCAAGCTCTTAATGTCACGCTCTTTTGCTACTTGGAAATATGCATAGAAGTAATACACTGTTTGCGCTAAAATCCGGGCAAAGTTAATCGAATTAATTGCACGAAGGTGATATTTATTTTTGAAATCCAAGTCAGCAAAAATTTCCTTAATGATTCGCTGACCATCATCAAACGTACCTTCAATCGCTAAGTTTAAGACACTTTCATCATCAACTGTTGTCATTTGCAGCTCTTGCACCTTACTTACTTTTCCATGTGGATGCAAAATACAAATTCGAATTCCTTCTTTTCCTCTTACCCCTTCAATCGCAGATGCACCTGTATCTCCAGAAGTTGCCCCTAGAATATTGATCGTTTCTCCTGTTTTCTTTGCAATATAGGAATATAAATTTCCTAAAAATTGCAGTGCCACATCTTTAAAAGCAAAGGTTGGACCATGGAATAACTCGAGCACATACATATTATCTTTCAACTTTACTACTGGAGTAACCTCAGGAGAACGGAAAGTTCCATAACTTTTGTCAATTAATTCCTTCAATTCGTTTTCTGGAATTTCCCCATCTACATAATAAGAAATAATTTCGTATGCTAATTCTTGATAAGATAACTTCGACATCGCCTCAAGCTTCTCTTTAGAAATTTGCGGAACTGTCTCAGGAACTAATAGCCCTCCATCTGTTGCCAATCCCATTAAAACCGTATCAATAAAACCAATTTTGTTTACGTTTCCACGTGTACTTATGTATTTCATAGCAGCCTCCAAGAAAAATAAAATATATACTTATGTTTACCTAAAATGAGCTCAGAGTCAATGAGAAATCGACTAAATTAGTGGAATTTTTTATTTTTTATAAAAAGCAATAAAATAAGTGACAGAAAATGCCAAATAATTGCTGGCTTCTGTCACTTTCGAATAATTTTATTTGACTATTCATCTATTGATATAAAATAATTATTTTTCCGATATGCCAATGCTTCCATTGTGGCTAATAGTTCGCCTTCACTTTCAATTCGAATTTTGTACCATGATGTCCGATTATTTTTCTTTTCTTCTACCGCAATCGCCTTAATCGTAGAACCCTTCATCCCAGCTGCCATAAAGTTAACAGTCGTTGATAATCCAACGGCTGTTTTCCCATAAGAATTACAGGCCGCTGCAAATACATAGTCAGCTAATGCAAAGATAATCGCTCCATGAACGGTACCGTGTGAATTTAACATATGATCCTTAATCTCTAATTCCGCTGTTGCTGTTCCTAAACCAAGCTCATTTAATTTTATTCCAAGAAATTGTGCATACGGTTCCTGTTCAAAAACTTTATAGATTTCCTGATAATATTTTTCATGAATCTCTTGTTCTGTTAAAGTTGTAATCAATCGAAACTCCCACCTTTCCCTTTGCAAGATTAATCGACCTAAGAAATAATTATTTTATTGAAGTTCCCGCTTACTATTTCAATTTGCTCTTTTGCTTCTTCCATCATATTTTCAATAAGCTCCCTCACGGTTGGAATAGACTGAATCAGTCCTGCGACTTGGCCGCTGTTAATATAGCCAGTTTCAAAGTCTCCCATAATAGCTCCTTTAATATGATAATCTTCAGAAGTCATCTCATTAAATTCTTCTAAACTAAGGCCAGCACTTTCGGCTTGTAAGATCCTATCAACATAATCTGATTTCAAGACTCTCCTCACACGACCAACGGACCGGCCAACAATCTTTGTGTCTGTTCCATTTGCCTGAAGAATCTTTTCTTTATATTTATCGTGCAACTGGGCTTCTTTCGTTGCAATGAAACGGGTCCCCATTTGTACACCACTTGCACCAAGCATGAAAGCAGCTGCAAGTCCTTTTCCATCACCGACTCCGCCTGCGGCAATTACAGGAATCGAAACAGCATTTGTAATCTGTGGAATCAACGTAAAAGTCGTTAATTCAAGACTTGAGTTAATTCCAGCAGCTTCGTATCCTTCCGCAACGAGAATATCGGCTCCAGCAGCTTCTGCTTTTTCGGCATGTTTCACAGAAGCAACGACTGCGATAACTTTTATTCCATTCTCATGAAGAAGTGGAATAAAAGGTGCAGGATTCCCTGCTGAAAGAGATACAACTGGGAGTTGATGCTCGATCGCTAACCTGATTAAATCAGATGCAAAAGGATTCACCGTTAACGGGATATTAATTGCAAACGGTTGACTTGTCTTCTCTTTCGTTTCGATAATAATTGCTTCTACTTCTGACGGCTTCATCGTTCCACAGCCAATCGTACCTAGTCCTCCAGCTTCTGAAACCGCCGCAGTTAAGCTCGCATGGCTAATATTTCCCATCCCGCCTTGAATAATTGGGTACTTTATTGTTAATTGTTCACATACGGAGTTCATGTCAAATCCCACCTTATCAATTCCAATCGGTTATGTTATAATGATATGAAAATTCAAAAAATTAGAAGGAGATTTTATCATGCTTATTCCCTTTAATAAAAAAGAACCTATTGTACATGAAACCTCATTTTTAGCTCCTGGATCCTATTTAGTTGGTGATGTTGTAGTTGGAAAAGAAACATCCATTTGGTTCAATGCCGTACTTCGCGGTGATGAAGACTCGATTGTCATTGGTGATCGATGCAGCATTCAAGATAATTCAACCATTCATTTATATGAAGGTTCACCAGTGATTGTAGAAGACGAAGTGACAGTCGGTCATAATGTCATTCTTCACGGCTGTACCATTAAAAAGAGATCCATCATCGGAATGGGATCCACCATTTTAGACGGAGCGGTAATTGGCGAAGAGTGTATCATCGGTGCAAACACATTGATTCCATCTGGTAAAGTCATCCCTCCCCGTTCTCTCGTCGTAGGCTCACCAGGTAAGGTGATACGAGAAATCACGGACAAAGATCTTGAACTCATCCAATTGTCCATTGATACATACGTTGAAAAAAGCTATGACTATAATAAAATTCTTAAATAATCTATAATATTGGAAGGTGGCAACCACGAACTCTAGAATGAAGTTCGTGGTGCCTTTCCTACCGTATTTTTCGTCGTTTATTTGTACGACTCTCCAATTTCACTCATCAATGGATACTCTTCAGCATTATAATCCTTATCTTTCTTTCCTAAATCATTTTCTTCCTGAAAAACATCTTCAAAGAAACGGCTCGCTCGTTCCGCAAGCATTTTATAATATTGATTAAATAATAACGCGGCATGATTTCCGCTCCACCGTTCTGGTAACAATTCTTTAGGAAGAAAAGGATCAATAAATAGAAACTTCCGATATTCATGAACCAAATTCGCCCTTCTCATAAAACACTCTTCATCCGTCATTTGTCCGCTTCCAATTACACTTTGATCGATGATGAATTTTTTACTGTAGGTATCGATAAATTGATCATACTTTTCTTCTATTTCTTGTAAAGGCCAACATTTTTCTATTAGATGAAAATCAGCTTGCGGCCCTATGTGTTTGGAAAGAAACAGCTGTACATATTCTTCAATTTTATATTTACTAATTAAGAAATTAATTTCTTTTTCAAAATTATTAGGAGAGATCCAACAACCATTTGACAAGTTGCCAAATCCGCTCCATTGCAATTCTTTTCTGAAATCATCACGAACTTGTCTCATTTCTTCAGGGATGTTATACATAATGATTCTCCATTTTTCATCCCATTCATGAGGATCTAGCTTATAAATCCTTTTTGCCGCCTCATTGATACGGCTAACGCCTCTTTCCGTCAGTTTGTAATAGCTTTTATTTCCCTTTTTTTCAGATTGAAGTAACCCTTGCTTCATCATTCGTGATACTGCCACACGAACAGCTTGTTCATTGTGGCCAAATACCTTAAGCAATTGGATTAAACTCCCAATCCAAATTTTATTTCCATAATGGCTAATGTAATCACCATATATGGTCAGAATCATCGATTGTGTCTTACTCATATAGCTATCACTCTTTTCTGTATGTTCGCCCCCTTGTAGATCGAAAAATGAAGCAATCAGTCAAACTTCATTTCATCAACAAGCACTACCGTGTTCTCTTTATAATACCGAATTTTCTGATAGACTTGCAACCTATTTCCCTTTAAAGACCGGCTTCCTCTTTTCACTAAATGCATTTAGAGCCTCTATTCGATCTTCCGTTGGAATCGTTAATTCATATGCTTTCGATTCAATCCTTAAACCTGTCTGGATATCCACATTCATTCCATTCACGATCGCATACTTTGCTTGTCTTAAAGCAATCGGGCCATTCTTTAACATTTCTCCTGCAAAATCTTTACTTGCTTCTACAACGTTTTCATTACTGACAACCCTCGTTAATATTCCCCAGTCGAGCGCTTCCCCTGCAGTCAGCTTTTTAGCTGTAAAAATAAGTTCCTTCGCCTTCATTTCACCAATTAACCGTGGCAGACGCTGCGTTCCTCCTGCACCTGGGATGATCGCCCAACTTGTCTCTGTCAGCCCCACTTTCGCTTCCGGAACGGCAATCGAAAAGTCACAAGCTAAGATTAATTCGAAACCGCCGCCAAATGCGTAGCCATTTACAGCTGCAATCGTTGGTTGGGGAAGTTCTGCAATCGCATTAAAAACATCTCGAATTGCCTTAACATTTCTTCGGACTTCTTGTTGTGAAAGGGTTTTACGCTCCTTTAAGTCAGCACCTGCACTAAATGCTTTTTCACCCGCTCCTGTAAAAATAACAGCTCGAACCTCTGAATCTAATCCAATTTGTTCAACTACTTCACCTAAATGATGCAATGTTTCATAATCAAAACAATTAAGTACTTCGGGACGATTGATTGTCACCAATGCAATGTGATCCTCCACACGATATAATACTTTTGACATTTCTCTAAAGCTCCCCTCTTGAAAGTGAAATTATTAATAGGTATTCTTCAAATGTACAAAAATACCTTTACTGACATCTAGTCAAATAAAGGTATTTTCATAGATTAATCAGTAATATTTTCAACGATAGCGGCAATCCCTTGACCGACGCCAATACACATTGTGGCTAAGCCATATTGAACATCTCTTTTTTTCATTTCATGGATTAAAGTCGTTAAAATTCTGGCGCCGCTCGCACCAAGCGGATGTCCAAATGCAATCGCTCCTCCATTTACATTGACCTTCGATGTGTCAAGCTCTAATTGACGAATGCACTCCAGCGATTGCGATGCAAAAGCTTCATTTAATTCAACCAAGCCTAAATCTTGGGATGATAGATTCGCTCTTTGTAATGCTTTTCGTGAGGCAAAAATCGGTCCTAGCCCCATAACCCTCGGTTCCAATCCAGCAGTAGCACCAACTACATATTTTGCTAGTGGTTTCAAGTTTAATTCCTTTGCCTTCTCCGCGCTCATCAGTAATAAAGCCGAAGCACCATCATTTACACCAGATGCATTCCCTGCTGTGACCGTTCCACCCTCAAAAATCGGTCTTAATTTACCTAACTTTTCTAGTGTCGAATCTGGACGTGGATGTTCATCTTTATCGATAACCGTTTCATTGCCTTTACGATCTTTAACAATGACTGGCACGATTTCATTCTCAAAGCGATTTTCCTCCATCGCCTTTTTAGCTCGTTGCTGACTTTCGAAAGCGAATTGATCTTGCGCTTCGCGTGAAATTTTATAGTCTTGTGCTACATTTTCCGCTGTTTTCGGCATCGTTTCCGATCCATACATTTTTTCTAAAGCAGGATTTGTAAATCTCCATCCAATCGTCGTGTCTTGCAATTCCATTGAGCCACGTGGATAATCGATTTCAGGTTTTCCCATTACAAATGGTGCACGCGTCATACTTTCTGTACCACCAGCAATAAATATATCTCCTTCTCCAATCGCGATCGCCCTTGCTGCATACATGACCGCATCGAGACCTGATCCGCATAAACGGTTAACAGTTGTTCCTCCTACTGAAATCGGAAGCCCTGCAAGAAGCGCAGACATTCTTGCGACATTTCGATTATCTTCACCAGCTTGGTTTGCATTTCCAAACACCACTTCTTCAATTTCATCAGCTGGAAGGTTCGGATTTCGATCCACTAAAGCTTTAATCACAATCGCTCCCAAATCATCGGGGCGGACGCTTTTTAACGCACCTTTATATCTTCCAATAGGTGTACGGACTGCATCTACGATTACGACTTCTTTCATTTTGACAGCACCTCTTTTTCTTTCTCTGTGTAATCATAAACCCCTTTACCTGATTTCCGTCCAAGACGTCCTGCTTTTACATATTGTTCAAGTAATGGAGCAGGTCGATATTTTTCTCCTAACTTTTCATGCAAATATTTTAAATTATTTAAGCGGGCATCCAAGCCAACAAGATCGACTAATTCAAATGGACCCATTGGGTAATTCAATCCTAATTTAATCGCTTTATCAATTTCTTCCGGTGTCCCAAGACCTTCCTGCAACATATAAAAAGCTTCATTTCCAACTAAACAAGAGATACGGCTTGTCACAAACCCCGGGAATTCATTAATCACTACGGTTTCTTTTCCCATTTGCTCTGCCACTTTTCGTACAACCTCTGCCGTTTCATCACTTGTTTCTAGCCCGCGAACAATTTCTACAAGCGGCATTCTATGAACAGGATTAAAGAAATGCATGGCGATGGTTTTTTCAGGACGATTTCCATAAGATCCGATTTCTGTCGGACTCATGGTCGAAGTATTCGTGGCGAATAAACAATGTTCGGGGACATATTTTTCGAGAGACTGGAATACCGCCTGTTTGATCTCAGCCTTTTCCGGAACCGCTTCGATCACAAGGTCAGCTACTCTTGCAATCTCTTCCAATTGAGGGACGAACAAAAGATTTTCCTTTGCAGCCACAACTTCATCTGCCGTTATTTTTCCGCGGGATAATCCCTTGTCAAATATTTTATAAAGTTCCTCTTGAGCATTTTTTAATGCAGCCTCATTTGTATCATGTAAGCTGACTCGAAAGCCTCCTGTTGCTGCCACATAAGCAATTCCTCTTCCCATTACACCTGATCCGATAACGACAATATTTTGAATCATCACTTCACCCTCTCCCCTTTTTCGTTTATGTAAAGGAGTACAAATCTCCCTATTATGCTGGACTGACTTGTACTCCACTCTTTTAATAGATTTAAATACCTAGTGGATTGATTGGTCGACTTCCATAGTAAGAAACAATGCTCTTTGTTTCTGAATAAAGATCTAATGTTTCAATACATAATTCTCTTCCGAAACCTGACTGCTTATAGCCGCCAAATGGAGTTCCTGGCATTGCCGAGAATGGGCAGTTAACCATCACAATTCCCGCTTGAATTTGTCCAGCTACTCGTTGTGCACGAGCTCCATCTTTCGTCCAAATCGCTGATCCTAAACCGAACTCCGTATCATTCGCTAATCGAATCGCTTCTTTTTCATCTTTAAACTTCATGACAACGACAACCGGGCCAAAGATTTCTTCTTTTACTACTTTCATATCATGATTGACATTGGCAATAACCGTTGGCTCATACCAGTAGCCGTTCTCAAACCCTTCAACAACAGCCGGTTTTCCTCCTGCTAAAATCTCTGCTCCATCCTCAATCGCTGATTTTACATAACCATCAATCACGTCAACTTGGTTCTGATCAATAATTGCCCCTACATGAGTTCCTTTATCAAATGGATCGCCGAGTTTGATTTTCTTTGTTTTTTCCACGAATTTGCTTACAAATTCATCATAAATATCCTCATGTACATATAAACGGGAACGGGCTTCACAAGATTGTCCTGTATTATAGAAAATTCCATATAGTGAACCGTCAACAGCTGCGTCAATGTCTGCATCTGCAAATACGAGGTTCGGAGATTTTCCGCCAAGCTCTAACGTAACACGCTTTAATGTTTGTGACGCTCGAGCCATAATGTCTTTTCCAATTGGAGTAGAGCCTGTAAATGCTACTTTATCTACTTGCTCATGTTCTACTAAATAGTTTCCAACTTCAGAACCTGATCCCGGAACAATGTTGACAACACCTTCTGGAACTCCAGCCTCTAAACAAATTTCACCTAAAATAATGGCTGTTAATGGTGTTAAGGAAGCTGGTTTTACGATAACTGAACATCCTACCGCAATAGCAGGTGCGATTTTCCATGCGGCCATCATTAATGGATAGTTCCAAGGAATAATTTGTGCGCATACACCTACTGGTTCTTTTTCTGTATAGTTATGGAATTGTCCAGGCATCGGATTAACGCGGCCTCCATGTGCTACAATGGCACCAGCGTAAAACTCAAAGTCTTCAATTGCTTGGTTTACTTGACCTTGGGCAGTTTCCAAACTTTTCCCTGTATCTAAGATCTCTAATTCTACTAATTCATTAAAACGTGAACGCATAATCGAAGCTATTTTATTTAACACCCGTGAACGTTTGTTGACCGGGAACTTTTTCCATTTTCCATAATCAAACGCATTACGCGCTGCTTGAACCGCTTTCTCCGCATCTTCTTTTGTTGCTTTCGCTACTTCTGCAATTAGTTCTCCAGTAGCTGGATTATACGCTTTGATCGTTCCCCCATCACTGCTTTCTACTTTTTGACCGTTTATAATTAAATGATAGAAATCTCTCTTCATTGTTTTTTCCTCTGTAGTCGATTGTTGGATAGTTGACATCTTCATGCACTCCTTCTAGTTTCTGATTTAGTTGCCAATGAATACCGGTTTTCTTTTTTCAATAAAGGCTTGGACACCTTCTTGATGATCTTCCGTTAAACCTGCAATTCTTTGTCCTTGTGCTTCTGCTTCTAAATAATTTTCAAATGAAAGGGAATTCGCTTGTTTTAAATTTCGTTTAATCAAACCAACTGCCTTCGTCGGTAATTTAGCTAAATATTCCGTAAATTCGATTCGTTTCTTCATCCCATGATTCGGTTGGAACTACCTTTGTAACAAGACCTAACTCCAAGGCTTTATTTGCTGAAACTTTTTCTCCTAATATGGAAAGCTCGGCTGCTTTTGAATAGCCAATCAAGTTTTGCAAGAAATAAAGATTCCCAGAATCAGGGATTAAACCTATATGAATAAAAGCATTTACAAAGCTTGATTTTTCGGAAGCCAGCCTGAAATCGCAGGCTAAAGCAAGACTAAATCCTGCTCCAGCCGCTACACCATTAACAGCTGCGACAACTGGTTTTTCCAGGCTCATAATTTGTTTCATCATCGGACCGTATTGCTCGCGAAGCACTTGGCCATGGTCCATGTTTTCATCGACATCCGCTAAGTCTTGGCCTGAACAAAATCCTCGGCCTTCCCCAGTGAAGACAAGACATCTTACGCCTTCGTCTCTTCCTGCTTCTTTCACGGCCGCTGTGATTTCGCGGATCATCGTACGATTAAAGGCATTCAATTTATCTGGTCGAGATAATGTAATTGTTGCTACTCCATCTATTATCGTGTATTGAATGGTTTCATACATAAGAGAGCACCTCCTTATTTCCCTTTAAATTCGGCTTTTCTTCTTTCGATAAAAGCCTGCATTCCTTCTTTTTGATCCTGGGATGAGAACAGTAAATAGAAATTTTTCCGTTCGTATTGCATCCCTTCATATAAGGAATAATCTACCGCTTTATTAATGGAGTCTTTAATCAGTCTTAAGGATAAAGGAGGCTGATTCGCTAATTTTTTCGCAAATTTCATACTTTCTTCCATTAATAATTCTTCAGAAACGATTCTGTTAATAATTCCATATTCTAAAGCCGTTTCATCAGGGATCCGATCCCCGGTCCAAATCCATTCCAATGCTTTAGCCCGTCCGACGATTTTTGTTAGTCGCTGGGTACCGCCTGCTCCTGGCATCACGCCTAATTGGACTTCTGGAAATGAAAACTGTGTCCCACTAGCAGCGATCAAGATATCTAGGCTTAATGCCAACTCAAAACCACCACCAAACACAAATCCTTTCACAGCCCCAATTAAAGGTTTTTTGATAAGAGGAATTCGATCCCAGTCTGCAAATTGATTTAATAACTCCATTTGAATTGAATCATTTTCAGCCATTTCATCAATATCGGCTCCTGCAGAAAACGCTCGGCCATTTCCTGTTACTAGAATCGTAATGACCTCATCATTTCGATCAAACTCTTCAAGAGCCGTAATGATTTCTCTAATCATTTTCCTGTTTAATGCATTTAACTGCTTAGGACGATTAAGTTTGATAACTCCTACTCCATCCTCTATATATCTTTCAATATATTGGAAGCCATTCATTCTACGTCCTCACCAATCATAAAGGAAACGATGTCACCTGCGAAACTCATCACATCCTTGCTTGATGCTTTTCCTTCAGGAGATTTTAATCCTGTTTTTAAATCGTCCATGCTATCGTAGTACATTTCACAGATTAAGTAGTATTTTGCTTCTCCACCCATTGGTGAACCCGTTCCTTTTGTTACTTTCATTTCGCGTAAACCAGGGATTTTTTCTGTGATGGGTACATGCACATTAAAATAATGCTCATCAAACGCTTCTTTATTTTCTGGTTGTTTATAAAATGCAATTAGCTTTACCATGAGTTCATCCCTCTTTTATAATTTTTTATAATGTATTTGCAATCAACTTCATCGCTTCAAATGGATTTTTACAACTTTTACAATATAGAATACTTCGGCATGCGGTTGGGCCAAAAAGATTATCGAGCGTGACATAGGTAGATCCGCAATATGGGCAATCTACATGCCAAGAACCATCATCTTTAAAATGCGTTGGTGGTGGAGCAATTCCAAATTCCTTTAATCCTTGCATCCCTTGTTTAGTAACTCGATCGGAAGTCCATGGAGGAGTGTTTATAAACTCCACAATCGCCTCCTCCACACCTTCTAACTCAATAACTGCCTTTTCAACATTCTCTCGAATCAATTCTAAAGCAGGACACCCGACAAAGGTTGGCAATACTTCTACCTTCACCTTCGCATCTTCAATGGTAACTTTTTCAACCATTCCTAAATCAATGATGCTCACTGTATCGATCTCGGGATCTTTAACAGTTGCCAATACTTCTAGCACATCATCTTTTCTTATTTGAATTGGTGTTATCATCATTCACACCTCTTTTCTTATATTTACCAGGCAGCCGCAGGATTTAAATTATATACCCCAGCTAGTGTGGATAGTGCTTCCTCAAGTTCGATTGTATGCTCGCCATTTCTTCCATTTAGATTTCCTTTACTAAAATAACTAGGACATTTTAAACCAACGGATTCTAATACAGGTCCAATTGCTTCCGTCCACTTTTCTCTTAAAACGCTTTCGTCTTCAATTAAACTAGCAGCAAAAATTTGTTCCGCTTCAGCACCGAATGAAAAGACATCGGAAAAATCATTGATCACTTTCTCAAAGGCTGCTTTCATTCGTTCTTTTGCCTCATCTGTCGAGCTTAATAGTTGTACAAACCAAGTTTTCCAGTGAAGCAAGTGATAATATAATTCCATATCAACTTTTATCGCAACATCTGCAAGAGGTTGATAGGAGCTTTGTTTGAGTGATTGAATTTTGACTTTTTTCACTGATGTATAAAGATAGTTCCGAACGACCGCATAGGCCCAATCATACTCGGGATCTTCCATATAATTACCCGGTCCATTCACTCTTTCTACTAAAATACAATTCTTTCTTTCTCTCCAAGTACGGGCATGTGCTAAAGCATCCGCATCCCCTTCTCCTAATTCCTCAAGCAGTTTATAAAACATCGCTGCATGCCCCATACTGTCTTGGCTAATCGAAGAGGAAGCAACATCTTCTTCAATATGCGGTGCTAGGCCGAGCCATTCGGAGTTGCGGTAGGCATAGAAAAAATCATCATCCGCTAGTTGGTAAAGTAGATTAATAACTGCCTCTTTATTTACTAGATTTACATTCTCACTCATTGACTTTTCTCCTCTCCCCAAGACAAGATTTCTTTTTCATCAAACATTTTTTGTTCGTAATGACGCCATTTTGCCTTTAAATATCCATATCCTTTTGTAGTCCGATAGTTCTTGTTATCTAGACGGTTTAGAATTGTTTTTTCCTCTGGATTCAACCCCCGTATATTCGTGCGGTTAACAACCCAAATATCTGCCACTGGTTCTCTTCTCATGAAATTTTCTTGTGCCATGACGATTGCCATTTCTTCATTTGGTGCTAAAAGACTGAATTGGTGTTGAAATGACGCTGCAGGTGTACGTTTACTAAATACTTCAAATTCTTGGTAAAACGTTTTATTATCTTTTCCCATTTTCCTTCCTCCTCCTTTTCTTTATTTCACCACTGCCGCTAATGCATCACGAACCCAGGCATTATTCTCATAGGACGTCCGTCTAAGTTTAAGTCTAGCTTGTGAGCGTGGACCTTTATTTTTAATAATTTGCTTAAATTCATTCCAATCCGGCTGCTGATAAATCCATGTTTGGTTTTCTTCATCAAAGCGAATCGTTGAATCCGGAATCGTTAGACCTAGTGATTGAATTCTTGGGATATATTTTGTAAAGAAGTCTTGTCGCAATTCTTCGTTTGATTTTGTACGAATCTTGTATTTAATCGTTACATCTTGTTTCGATGCTCCAGTCGTTGAACTACTTGCAGGACCAAAGAACATCAATAGTGCTGGCCACCAACGATTCAAAGCATCTTGAACCATTTCCTTTTGTTCGTCTGTTCCTTCAGCCAATGCCATGATGATCGCTTCCCCATGATGAGCATGGAACACTTCTTCTGCACAGATTCGTTGTAAGGCTCTTGCATATGGACCATATGATGCGCCTAGCATATTCGTTTGTGTGATAATTGCCGCCCCATCAACTAACCAACCGATTAACCCCGCATCTCCCCAAGATTTTGTTTCCATATGGAAAACATTATGGAACTTTAAATCTCCCTTGAATAAATCTTGCATTAAGTCTCCGCGGTTTTTTCCGTATGGTTTTAATAAATCTTCTGCTACCCGTAATAATAATTGGCCGTGGCCCATTTCATCTTGAACCTTTGCCATAATGCCAAGTTTACGGTGAAGCGATGGTGCTTTCGGAACCCACTCTTTTTCTGGTAATGCTCCCATAATTTCACTAATTCCATGCATCGAGATTAATTTGATGAGTGCAATTCTATATTCTTCAGGCATCCAGTCATCTGCTTCGATCTTCTCACCATTTTCAATCTTTTGAATGAACAGTTCTAATTTTTCTGACTCTTCAATAACTGAGGACATCTTAATCATTTTTTCATTGCCTCCTTCTTTTTATGTAACAGGTTTATAATGTTATTATAGTTTACTGTTATATGAATTGCAACCATTTTCTGATAATTTTTTATTTTCAAAACTAATATTTACAAAAAGCTTATTTAACAAGGGTTTATCCGCTGTTATTTGATTGATATTCATCTTTTATTTTCTATATTCCTCATTTCATATAACAAGTTTATTAAATTTTATCATTTTGTGTTATATGATAATCCTTCTCTCCCTTTCAAACTATTTTGTCGTGATTTCTTGAAAATTAGCATTTACTTTAAATTTATTTCTATTTCGTAAGGAAAAATGTAAATAGAAGCATCCGATACTGCCTAAACCACAGACGAAAGCAGATAAACAAAAGGCAATACCATAACTAAAGTGTTCAACTACCGGGCCCGTAATCATAGGAGAAAACCATTGTCCGATACCAAAAAAGAGTGTAATATACCCAATCGCCAATGGAGACTTAAGGGAGACTGTAATATCACTTACTGCAGCTACGATCACTGTAGGCACTGCCCATAAGGTTAAGGCATATAGAATCGTTTCGATCATAAGGAGTGCAGGATCGGTTGTAACCGCAAATAAAACTAAGACTAACGTTTGGGTGAGATATACAAGAAATAAAGTAAGCATTCTGCCGATACGATCGGATAACCTTCCCCAAATAAATCCACTAACTACACTTACGATACCAGCAAGCGCAAAAAACTTACCTGCCACATCCATTTCAAGTTTTGCATCGATCATTAAAAAATCAACAAAGAAAGTGGAGAAAATAAGATAAGAGAACCCCCATGCAAAATAAGTCAAACCAATCAATAGAATGCTTTTATCTCGATAAACATTTTCAATTAAAGCATGATTCTCCTTTTGTTTAGACGGCCCGACATCGTTTCCAATCGGTTTCACATTGATCATTGAAGGATCATCAATAAGGAAGAAGAGATTAATGAATAAAATCAATAAGACACAGAGCGCTAAGACAAGCCAACTCATTCTCCAGCCATCTACATTCCAAACCATTAGAATGGGTACGATAAAGCCACTAAAAATCATCCCTAATCCTGAGCCTGAATTCGTAATTCCCAGTGCTCTGCCCCGATGTGAAACAGCAAACCATTTGCCTACCAATCCAACAGATGTAATATTCCCCGCACCAGAGCCAACCCCCATAATAAAACAAGCGATGTAAGCAATCCAAAATTGATTGGCAAATACACTAAGTAACATCCCTATTGCCGTTAAAATTAATGAAGCAATAATTACTTTCTTTTCCCGATAAATTCCAATAAACTTTCCTACAAAAAAAGCACTAGCCAAATAACCAAAAAACAATGCAGAGGCAATCAGTCCTGCTTCTGAATAGGTTAACGATAATCCTTCTATCATAAAAGGGAGGATCACTCCAAAAGAGAATCGGGCTAAACCTAAACAAGCAAACCCATTTAAGACCGTTATGAGTAAAATGATCCAACCTCGATGAATTTGAAAAACTGACATTTCATCGCTCCTTTTTTCACGACTTAGGAAGCCCCATATTCATAAAAAATGGCATAACTCTACGATCAAGTTACGCCATTTTCATTTATTGATTTTTGTATATTAATAAGATTCTGAATTTTGTTAATGCAATTTGGTTAATCACTATCAACTATCTTTTATATTGATACAACTTCGTTTCTCCGATCAATCACACGAACCGCTTTTCCTTCCGATCTTGGAATACTTCCTGGTGGTAATACTTTTACGTTCATACTTATTAAACAATGACTCTTCATTGAATGTTGAACGGTTTTTCTTATCGCTGAAATAAACTCATGATTCATATTACGGTTTATTTGCACAAAAGTACTTTCTGAAATTTCTACATGAAGTTCAACATTATCAAGGTTGTTATCTCTTTTCAGGTGAACTTGGTAATGCGGCGCTAATTCATCAAGTTGAATTAAGTAATGCTCAATCTCTGATGGAAATACATTCACTCCACGAACAATTAACATATCATCAATTCGCCCTTTGACTCGTGACATTCTCGTTGTGGTTCTCCCGCATTTACACTTTTCTCTCGTAATAGAGGCAATGTCACCTGTTCTATATCGTATAACAGGAAACGCTTCCTTCGTTAAACTTGTGAAAACCAATTCGCCTTCTTCTCCATCTGGAACTCGTTCCAATGTATCTGGGTTAATCACTTCTACAATAAAATGGTCTTCCGCAATATGTAAGCCATCTTGCGCCTCATGACATTCAATCGCAATTCCCGGTCCCATCACTTCACTTAATCCGTATATATCACATGCTTTAATATTATATGTTTCTTCTAGTAATTTTCTCATTTCTTCTGACCATGGTTCTGCACCGAAAATTCCAAACTTCAATGAAGTATTTCTCGTATCAAACCCTTGCGCATTTAATTCTTCTCCCACTTTTAATATATAAGAAGGAGTTCCCGCAATAACGTTTGGCTTATAATCTTCTATAACTGTTATTTGGCGGTCCGTATTTCCTCCTGAAATAGGAACGGTTGCCATTCCAAGTCTTTCTGCGCCATAATGAAGCCCTAATCCACCTGTAAACAGTCCATATCCATAGGCATTATGGAAAATTCCTTCTGGCTCGCCTCCAGCAACCGCAATTGCACGGGCAACGATATCTGCCCAGTTATCAATATCAGTCTTTGTATAAGCTACCGTCGTTGGTTTTCCACTCGTACCTGATGAAGCATGAATTCGAACGATGTCCTTCATATCAGTTGCAAACAATCCATATGGATAGTGATCCCTTAGGTTCTTTTTTACAGTGAAAGGAAGCTTCTGCAAATCATCGATATTTTGGATGCTCTCAGGAGACAAGTTCCTCTGTTTAAACTCATTTTGATAAAAGGGAACTTTATTATAAACCCTCTCTACCGTGTCTTTTAACCTCTTAAGCTGAAGCGTTTCCATTTCATTACGTGTATAAGTTTCCTCGTTATGAATAATCAAAGTAATCTCTCTCCCTTATTTTTAATTTGGTATAACACAAAAATATAAAATCTGAATTTTGTGTTATATGACTGTAGATATAAGTTATCACATAATAAGTTAGTTGTAAATAATATTCTGAATATTTTAAATCCAGTTAAATACAGCTAATTTATTATTTAGGAATAAATATTTTTTATCAAAAATACATAATAATCATAGTTTTGTTAATTACAATTATGTTAATAGAATAGTATTCTATCCCATTTTCACTATATATAAATAAAAAAATAAAAAAATATTTTTTTATTTTTGTGTAATTATTTATCAAAAAAGATGATTTTTTTCATTTTTACTATAATCATAATAGCAGATTTAACCTCTTCATTGCATCTCTAATTTATATAACGAGTGACATCCTTTATACTATCTTTTAAAACTAGCTAACCACCTGCAAAAAAGAACATAGATGCACTCTATGTTCTTTTTAAGAGAATTTATCCTTATATTAAAATTTAACTATTTCTTAACCTTTTTCGCCTTCTTATGCTTTTTATCTTTTAAATCAACTTGTACAAGTACCGGATCATGGTCACTTGCTCGACCAGCCATATCTGTAAAATCTGCATTGATATGAAGAATATCCGTTTTTGTACTGTCTGCTAAATGATTAGACACTAAAATATGATCTAGCACTTGTGAGTTCCCTTGGAAAAGATAGGTGTAACGATCCGATTTATCGACTGTGTTAATCATATTAGTCATGTGTTTACCTTCATGAATTTTCAATGCCTCGGAAAATTGAAAATCATTAAAGTCACCTACCGAAACGATATTAGCTCCTGGATCTTCGGTTACAACCTCCTCGATAAAATCATTCACTACATTAGCAATTTTAAGTCGTTGGACTTCACTTCCATAGGCAGCTGGTTGTGTTGATCCAAACAAAGGGGTGTCTCCTGATTTTGAATTCCAGTGATTCACAATTACAACGACACTTTCCCCACGGAAGTCAAATTGTGCTGCCAACGGTTTACGACTACTTTTAAAGGCTTCATTATTTGGATCAATACGCCCTGGATTAAGCGTTAGTTTACCTTTTTCATAGCCAACAGCTGTCGTTGCATCCCCATGTGGCATCCCTTTTGTTAATTTCACCCGATCTGGATTGTAAAGGAATCCGACACGGATATTCGCATTCGGTGCTCCGCCGTCTGCATTATTCACCGGATCAATATTTACATATTCATACTTAACGCCACCGGCTTTTTCAATTTCAGTGATTAATCTTTCATAACTTTCATTTGCTGCAGAGTTTCCAGCAATGCTTCCGTTATTATCCTGCACCTCTGTTACCCCGATAATATCAGGGTCTTGCATATCTTTCGCAAAGGCCCTTGCTAGTTTCTGAGCCTTGTCATCAGATGTTTGATTTTTGTTATTCGAGAAGTTCTCTAAATTATAAGAAGCAATCGTCAATTTTTGCTTATCGAATACAATTTCCGTTTTTTCAGGCTTTGCGTCGCCGACTCTATGTTTTTCTTTCATGACTTCGTAGTCTGTATAGATCTTATAGTTTTGGAAACCATAGTTGACCACACCAGTGATTGGACCAGAGAATTTATCGCCTGTTGCTACTTCAAATTCTCTTGCTTCATTATTGTCATAAAGTTTGAATTGAATTCGATCGGCATTTTTATTATCTTCCGTTAATAAAACACCGCCATGAATTGTATCTGTTTCTCTGCCTTCTAACACGGTAATCAGATCTCCATGCTCCTGAGGGGCTACTGCTTTCAGATCACCGGTTTCAACAAGCATCCCTTCGATGCTTTCCCAGAAGTCAATTGCATCTTCTTCAGGATCAAATTCGGCAAAACCATCGTTATCAATCACGTCTGTTGGCAGAAGGTCATCGATTTTAATTGGTTCTGGAAGTGGTTGGTCTGTTTTTACTATCGTTACATTTCCACCTCGATCATCACGGGCATTGATTTGCGTAACCGGTAAATCAGTTTCTCTTTTTGTATCATAATAGCCATCAATATGGAACTCATCAACCGTTCCATCTACAACGACAAGGTCACCCACTTCCACATCGGCTGTCTTATTACCTGTATAGACAACGATTCCTTCAGATGTTTTTGGATTTTCATCTTTTTTGTCATCAGGAGTTTGCATATGGAAGTAGTTCCCGCTTCCAATTTTATATTCATATGTAACAATTCCTTCAATATCTGAAACGGCCTCTCCAGTCATTGGACTATAGTGTGAAGCCCCTTGAATATGATGAATCTGTAAACCTTCTTCTGCGTCATAAACCTTATATTCATAGGCTGCTGTTTTACTATTTGTAAGCCCTTCTTTAACAGCTATTGCTTTTACGATCATATCTTTATCAATCACAATCGGTTCCTGATAAATGCTACTTTTAGTAGTTGGTTCCGTACCATCGATTGTATAATAAATGGTTGCACCAGGAGTGTTGGATGTTAAAGTTACGTTAGTTCCTTTCGCGATATTCCCAGCTTCAGCTGATGCTAATACAGGTTGAACAATGGATTCATCTTCAATAATATCGGCTTGAGAGCGAGGAACAATCTGATAATCCTCATAAAATTGCTGTACAATTCCCGTAATCGAATCATAGGATTTTCCAACCTCTAAACCAAGTACATTTCTTTCATCACGAACGATGAATTGAATTGTACCGTCTGTTACCGTGTAATTCGCCCATGAACTGCCGGAATCGACTGATAAAATTTGCAGACCTTTAGCTGTTACGAGCTGAGATTCATTAGCTTCTGACACTTCTACACCTGTGACGACTTTAGGAACGGGCACGCCAACATCTTCTGTTTTTTCAACAATCACGGTTCCATCTAATTGAAGTAAACCGTTGTAGTCTGATAACTTTCCGGTCAATATTACTTCGTCCCCAACAGACGCGTCTAAATTCGCCGGGCGAACCGCTATCCCTGCGGAAGCATCTTGAACTTGTATCGTATTTTTTAAGTTAGCAGCTACGATTCCTTTAATCGTTACGGTTTCCCCTAAAGGCTTTGAACGAGCATCCTCAATTGAAATGATATCTACAGGGTTTTCAGGTTCCTCTGGATTTTCAGTTGTAGTACCATGTATTCCTAAATTTGATGAATCATCTTTAGGTAATGCCGTCCATTCAGTTGCGGGATCAAAATGATCGTAAATGTTCGTATCACCAGTTGTAATTTCATTGTTCCTAATTAATGTAATATCTTTTAAGTTTTCAACACGAGTTCCAGCTTGTCCAATTGAATCAATCACAGTATGATCTTTCTTTAAAACAATGGCATCGTCACCGTTAAAATTTATGACTGTGGAGTTCGCTAAGTCCCCTTTACTTTTAATATCATCGTTAGCTTGATTATGGTACAAAACATAAGTATCGTTATTCTTCAATGTGCCCGATAGTTTCAATGTTTGTGAAGAAGCAGAAGCTCCGTTTGAATATAATTCGAGAGAGTAATTTGATAAATCGACATCTTTACCTGTTCCATTATATAGCTCTATCGCTTTATTATAACTGCTCCCCTCAATATATTCCGAAATAAGGAGGGTTGAAGTATTGGTTGCTGCTTCAGCAGGCGATGACAGGGTTGGTACGACAATACTTACTGCTAAACTTAAGGATAGAAGCGTAGTGGCCGGTTTTTTCCATTTTATTTTTCTCATTTAAACCTTCTCCCTTTTCTATAAAGTATGTATGACATGTGGTTTCTCCCTGTCTAATTTATCATACCGCTTTAACTAAAAAGGAAAACTTACGAAATCTTAAAGAACATTCAAAATTCCTTTTCTTAACTTTTACACCTGTTAGGATATTGGTACCTTGCTAAATAAAAAGGAACGAGAATTCACCCAGTTTCTGAATGGTGTCTATACCTTAATTGTGAATGTTGTTTATGGATAAGAGTAATGAACCTCCCCCACCTACTCACTTCTTTCCTTAAAGGAGGGGACTTCTGGCCAAATTCGTTAAAAAGGGGAATTAATTTGAAGCTAGGCGCATTTTCCGTAAGTTCAAACGTGAAGGACATTCATAAAGCAAAGGGGCTTTACGAACACGTCGGATTTGAAATTTTTGGCGGAGATATTATTCAAAATCGGTTTATTTCAACGTATATTCGACAAGAACATTCTCACATTTAATCTCGGTTGGAATGAAAATGCTAAAAATCTCAAATTGTTTACCGATGTTCGTGAACTACAAAAACAACTTAAAGCTAAAGGGATAGAATTGACTATAGAGGCCGATGAACCAACAGAAGGCCTGGCTTATTTTACAATCGAAGAACCTGGTGGGAATCAAATTTTAGTTAATCAACATAGATAATAAAAAGAAGAGCGCCAGTAACTGCCCTGTTTAGACAGCTCCCGGCACTCCATTATATTACCATTCCTTTAATACTTTAATCGCTAGATGAGAAAAATAGTCAGCGGCAATGAGCAGGGCATCTTCTTTTAAGGTAAAAGAAGGATGGTGCCATTCTTTTGGTCCGTCCACACCCATCCAAACAAAAAATCCAGGAATTTTTGTTTGATAATAAGCAAAGTCTTCTCCACCTGCACTTTGATCTGCTGGAACCACTGTATAACCTAGTTCAGTGGCGGCCTCTGTCACCACTTTCGTTAGGCCAGAGTCATTATTGACAACTGGGCAATATGGGTACCAACGAAAATCAACTTTTGCCCCGAATGAACTTGCGATCCCTTCTGCCGTCCGCTTCATTAATTGCGGGATGGACACACGCACTTCCTCTTGGAAGGTTCTAACCGTTCCTTCAAGGACCGCCTTTTCAGGGATAACATTCCATGTATTACCCGCGTGGATTTGCGTAACACTGATAACGGCATTATCGAATGCACTAAGATTACGGCTGATGATCGTTTGGAAGCCTGTAATAATTTGACTGGCAATGACGATCGGATCGATACTATTGTTTGGAACCCCAGCATGTCCGCCGATGCCAATGACATCCAATTCAAACCGATCCACACTCGCCATTAACGCCCCTTCACGGACGCCAATGGTTCCTACAGGCAACTCAGGTTTGTTATGCATGCCGAAAATAGCTTCAACCCCATCTAAAGCACCTGCATTTACCACATATTCTGCTCCTTGGGAATTTTCCTCTGCTGGTTGGAATATGATTCTAACAGTTCCTTCTAATTCATCGCGACGTTCCTGCAGAAGAATCGCCGCCCCCAAAATAGACGATGTATGAAAGTCATGTCCACAGGCATGCATAATTCCCTCGTTTTTAGATATGAATGGCAAATCCGTCGCTTCAGTGATAGGAAGTGCGTCAATATCTGCTCTTAAGGCAATCGTAGGACCAGGTTTAGCACCTTGGATTTCTGCAACGACACCTACTTCAATAGGAAGGTCTATAATTGTGATTCCTTCTTCTTGAAGCCAACGGCGGATTCTATCGGTTGTTTCGAATTCTTTCATTGAAAGTTCTGGGTGTTCGTGTAGCTCTCGTCGATAAGAGATTAATTTTTGTAATAATTGTGTTTCATTAGTCGTTGTTGTCACGATCTCAGTCCTTTCACTTACATAGTAATCCTTCTTTTCCATACTAAAGTTTGATCTTAACTCTGATATTATCAAATTTTTAATCGAAATGCCTTTACAACGACTCCATCATCGGATGGTTCGAAGTCATATTGCGGCAAGCGTTCAAACCCAAGTCGACTATATAACACAAGCGCATTTTCCATAAAATCTGCTGTATGTAATCCAATATAGCGATGTCCTTTCGCTTTTGCCCTTTGAATACATTCATTTACTAAAGCTTTCGCTACTCCCTTACCACGGGCTTCTTTAGAAACGGCCAGCATGCGGATTTCAGGATAATCCTGTTGCTCATCGATTAAACCTTTATAGGCATCCATCTTTGCAGGAAATAAAGCCACACTCCCAACGATTCCCCCATCGATTTCTGCTACTAAACGGATCACATTTTCCTGAAGATCAGCATCAGAAAGAATTGAATTTTTTAGAACATCCCAATGATCTCTCCTGGATTTTATGAGCATGTTCTTCATAAGCATTTAGCTTTAGTTTATTTATTACGTCCCGTTCCTCGTCTCTAGCATCCCTTAACAACATCTCCATTTTCAACTCCTTACTTTTTCAACATCTACTACTATTAATTATATTCTATTACAATATAATGGTTATCACCTATTAATTAACTTTGTTTTAGCGGATTAAGAAAGACCCTTATTTTTCTATTAAATAACCAAGAACTGCTCATAAGGATACTTATCATCTGGAAAATATAAATGTATTAGTATACATAAAGCGTTTTCATATTTCGTTAAGGAATACATACTTATAGACTTATAGACCGAAGAAATACAGGAAAAGGAAGTTATATAAATGAAGAAGTTAATAGAATCTTATAAATCGGGGTTATTAATACTTGCGAACTCTTTATACGGAGATATTAATTACATTTATAAAAGCGAAGAGGAGCCTCACCAAAATAGGACAGCGGCTAAAAAGCATAAATCTTACGGCCATCTTAAGGTAATAAAATAAAGGTACAAGCCTCCCCCTTCTTGAAGGCAGCTTGCACCTTTTTCAACTTCCTTCAGAAGGAGGTTAGAGATTCCGGCGGATGTCTCGGTTTTTTTAAGAGTATCCGGACACAAATTCGATGAGTGAATTTAATTTAGCCTTCTAACCCTTCATTTTTACGCTTTTTAAGCTCTGTAATCGCATCGTAACCAAAATATAATATTAACGCTAGGCAAATTAATCTCATAAATAACGGTAAGTCAAGTAAAAAGAATACACCTAAAATACCTGCTGCAGCTGTTAAAGCACTAAACCACATGAAGACCTGTTTTAAAATTTTATTCAAAGGAAGAACCTCCCATCATGAAAATTGAGTTGATAATATTTACCCACTGAATAAGAAAAGCCTTTTGGCATTCATCCTCCACCTATAAAAATGGATGAAGTTATAATTGCTTCTTTAGTATAACATTAATTCATAACAACGTCATTTTAAATCGCTTAAAAGAGAATTCTCAGCTTTAACAAACCGACTTTTTTGATCGATCTCAATAATTCCCTTTCGTTCAGTGAATCTTCAAAAATCTTCGTGTATTCTTCAATGTTTCATGACTAAAGTCTCATTATTATACAGAATAGTCAGAGTATAATTAGATTATCTATGTAAAGAATGGAGTGAGTTACACTGAATAAATTCTTTCCGATTCCTTTGCCTTCGACGTATTTCTCTTCATTAGATTCCAATCTAGGAGGAAATTCCAAACCTACAAATCATAAAAAGTCCATAATACCAGAAGCTCGTAATGTCATCCAAACCTATTTCGATGGTTCAAATCAAAATTGGCTGACAACCGCAAACCCAGATCAATTAGCACAAGCAAAACTTTTTGGCAATGAAGGATTAGCACCCATCTTTTGGGGGGAAGCCACCCAAAAAACAGGATGGCATCAAATGTATCAACCCGCATACATAACCGGAGTTCAAGTAACAGGAGCATTTGATGATGCTCAGTTTGTTATTCGTGTCCCAGATAAGTGGAACGGAAAGCTCGTTATTTCAGGAATCCCAGCAACTCGAAATGAAACCTCTAACGATCTATTATTTAGTGACTTTGTTCTTGAAAAAGGCTATGCGTACGCTGCGATCGATAAAGGGACTCAAGGATATGATGACCCGGATGACCCTTTGGCGAAGGCTAAAAATGCACTTGTTGAAGAGAATGACACCGTCGCAGAATGGCATACTCGCTTCCGTCAAATCACAAAAGCAGCACAAGAATATTTATGTGAATATTTTCCAGAACAGCTCATTAGCCCTTTAGATTCTTCTAATCAAGCGAGTAAATTAATAGATGATACTCATAAAATTCCAACTTATGCTATTGGAATTTCCAATGGCGGTTATGTCGTTCGATATGCGCTCGAACACGATAGTCCGGAAAAAACAGGGGAACCCCGTTTATTTGATGGAGGAGTCGATTGGGAAGGAGTTCTCTGGTCTGAAAACACACCTAATCTCATAAGTTCCCTTACTTCAGTCGTCAACCATGCAGAACAGGCCCTCTATTGGTCGGGAAAAGAAAAGGAAGAAGCAATCAAAGCTTTATACGAAGCTGGAATGCCAAAAGGGTCAGAAAAATTATGGACTTATTATGATCAGATTTATTGGTTTATCACTTTAAATATTTATCGTGATCATTTTGATCCGAAAGCCCCTGACCGAATTCCATGGCAAAACTATTTAAATTTTGTTGATGCGGTTAGAGAACGCACATATGATCATATTTTTGAAAACTATCAGTACAGCGAAAGGCCAATGGAAGTAAAGGAAAAGATCAGTGCCATTGCTAACACTGGCGATATCGAAGTCCCACTAATCAGCATTACTGGCTCCCTTGACGCATTAATTTTCCCATCGATTCACGCAGAAGGATATCAAGATCTTGTAAAGAAAGCAGGAAAACAAGATCTCCATCGGCTATATACGATTGAAAATGGAAATCATGTCGACGGTCTAGTTTGGTATTTAGCGACCGATTCCGAGAAAAAACTGCAGCCGATCTTGCCTTATGCTCATCAGGCGTTCCAACTGCTTGTTGATTGGGTGGAAAACAACATAACACCGCCAGAAAGCAAAGCGATCCCTGCTCCAAAAAATCCTGTAAAAGTGATAAACATCAAAACCGGTGAAGAAATCGACCCACGGATTGAATAATTCCTCTATAAATGGAAGGTGCTAAGCACCTTCCATTTATTATTAACAAACCCCTAAGATCCAGCCTTCATATTGTAAAGCCAATTGTTTCTCCTGCTCTGTAAGAGTAGATACTTCAAAATAACGTTCTATTGTTTCGTTGAGGGTCCGTTCTCTTAACCATGCAGCAACGACATAGGCATCTTGAGCATCGCGAGGCCAGTCCAAAGGAAAGTCGGCATCAAATTGCCGAAATCGCTTATATAGAAGCGACGGATAGATTTCAGCCAAGACACTTTTCTCTGAACCTGGATTCCATCCATCATAAGGCCAAATATGCAGGTCATCTCGAAATAATCGACGCAATTCATAAATCCACGGCAATCCTGCATGTGTAGAGTAGGCTACTGTTCCCGTCTTTTGTTCAAAATTCCAAGCACTTTTCGCAGACGCCGTAAAGGTCTCGGTTAGACGTAATTCCGTTTGATTCGGATAAGAGTCTGCCCTGTCTTTGCAAACCCTAACCATTTCTTCCTTCGTATTCCATAATGCCTGAAAGTGGTTGAGAAACTCATCCCAATTCTGTAAACCCTGCTGTTCAAAATAGGCAATAGGAAAAGAGAGACAATGATCGATTCCAATGATCATTTTATGCTTTTGAACGGATAATCGATTTTTTAAATAGTCATAAACATTACGGCGGGACCAGCTGAAGGTTCGGCCTTGACTCCCGTCAGGAGAAATTCGTTTAACTTGTCCATCTCTGTCCATTTCAACGACTTGGATCCCTGTTGTCCGTCGATTCGGCTCCCCTCTTCCTGAATAATCGATTCCTATATAATAATCAAACTGCATTTTGTTCTCCTTTTGATGTTTTTTTCCTGGCCTTATCAGTGTCCTTGATTTATTCGGACTTCTTTGGGCGACCTTTCCATCTTCCAAATCCAAAGCCTTTTACGACCTTTTCCCGATCCTGTCCGATCTCCGGCTCATTCTTAAGCAAAGCCACTACAGATCACCCCTCAAAAAGATGATTCATCCGTTTCAATCCTTTTTCAGCTGTTAACATCATCTCATCAAATAATTCTTGTACAGTCGGAACATTTTTGATAAGCCCGACGACTTGTCCTGCCCAGGCAAAGCCCTCTCCCTCGTTGCCATCATAAATGTACCGGCAATTAGCCTTTCCGCTAATGATGTCTTTCAAGTCTTCATATGTTTCACCGTTCTGTTCACGTTCGATAATATCCAATGAATAATCGTTTTTTAGAACTCTTCCGGGTGCTCCTAATGTTCGTTTAATAATCACGGTATCAGTTTCTTTCGCTTCAAGGATGGCCTCTTTGTATTTGTCATTTGCATGAACACATTCCTTCGTAGCGATAAACCGAGTTCCCATTTCAATTCCTTCTGCTCCAAGGGAGAAAGCAGCCAATAACCCACGGCCGTCGCCGATTCCACCACTTGCTAATACGGGAATCGATATAGAATCGACCACACGGGGAATGAGAACCATTGTACCGATATCTTCACGACCTAGATGACCGCCGCCTTCTTGACCAACAGCCATCACGGCATCCGCTCCAAGCTCCTCAGCTTTTTGCGCCTGGCGGACACCAGAAACAAGGACAAGCGTGCGAATATCATGGCCTCTTAATTTTTCAAAAACAGGGGTTGGATTCCCTCCTGTAATTGAAATAGCAGGTACTTTTTCTTCAATCGCCACTTGAAGCATATCTTGATAATTTCCATCATGTTGAGAAATCGCAAAATTAACCCCAAACGGCTTTTTTGTAAGGCTGCGAACTTTATTAATTTCTTCCCTTAGTCTTTCAGGAGTATGTAGAGTGGCCGCCGTAATTTGCCCCAATCCACCTGCATTCGAAACTGCTGCTGCAAGCTCTGCATAAGCAAGGTATGCAAGCCCTCCTTGTACAATTGGATATTGAATACCAAAAATCTCCGTTACTCGTGTTTTCAACTGTTGTAACCTCCTTGATCTATTCATATATTCGCTAAAAAGTACAGATTCCAATGGCTTTATTATGTAGGTTAAACCATTTCATTGCAAAACTAAAACATGTAAGCGGTAAAGGAATTTACTCTATTCCGCCTACATGTTCATATTAAGAGAACAAATAGATCATCTCTCGCAACACTTTTTATATTTCTTCCCGCTCCCGCATGGACATGGGTCATTTCGACCAACTTTTATAACTTTTTTTCCAATACGATGTGGTTTCATCATACTTGGTAGTTTCCGTAATAAAGACCGATCCTCTTTACTTAACTCCGTTGCAGTATAGCCTTTGAGAAACCATTCTCTCGTATGATTCATCAAATCATAAACATGTTCTCTAAAAGCCTGATTGACTTCTAAACTTTTGATTTCAAAAATGCCATCTAAATATTTTAAAATATGATTCGGACCTTCACCGTTTTTAGTCGCATACACGCATACTTCTACAAATCGTTCCGCTTTTTCTCGATTAATTTCATAATGTTGGATTAAGTAGTTTACAAATCTTTCGTAACTATGGTTTCTTTCGATAAATCCAAGTTCCCCTGCTTTGAGAAGCTGTTGTTTCGTAAAAGGATAATAGGGAATATACTTTCTTTTTTCTTGTTCTTGTTTCACTCTCTTCGAATCAAGCACTCTCACATTCGAGTAGCCTTCATCATCCCTTTTATATCCCTTTAAATAAGAATTAACCTCCTCAATAATTGGAAGGAACTCCTGTAAATCCAACGATTCTTTTGTATGAACTTCGATCATTTTTATTAGTTCTGTTTCACTTAAGATTCCATAATAAAATAGTAAACCGTTCGTAAGCTTAATCCACTCTGTATTTCTATGTATAATTGTTTTTACATGAGCGTCTTCCTCTAACAACAATACCGATTCGATGAGTTCATTCGGGATTGCCACAACCTTATTTCCTTCGAACGTTCCGGTATAGATTAAGCCTTGCTTACGAAAGTATTCAATTTGACTAGATTCTAAGTCAGGAGCAAGAATATAACCGTCATTAAGAGCTATTTTCTTTAGAATATTGTAACGGTCCTCATCCCATTGAAGGACGATCTCTTCAAGAAGTTCCGGAATTTTTAAATGTAATAAGTCGATAAGATCTGCTTTTTTCAGGCCACTTGCGCCTTTTATTTGAAGACTCTTCCTTATATCATCGAGTTCAGATTTTGTTAATTTATTTAGACCTTCTATGAGGGAAAAAGGGATCTTAATCTCACTCCAGTTTTTCTTATATTGCTGTTCCTCTTTTTTCTTCTGATCTTCCTTTACTCTTGTCATAACACTACTTAAAGCTTTCTCTAGTTGTTTATTTGTATTTGTATTCATGATTTACCCCCTGCTCTCTCCATTATATCTTGATAAATTTTAATAGATTTAAAAGATTGGAGAGTATATGCCAATATAGCAAGAAAAAAGGATGTTCAAAAGGAGAGTGCCTCCCCTATTAAACATCCTTTTTAAGCGATTTATTCAACTTGACTTAAATACCTGTTCATTCGCTAGTTCTCTAGCGCTACGGCTTACCCTTCCATGTAAGAAGTGATAAATAATCAGTCCTGCAAGCACAAAAATGGAACTGTAAAAATATAAGGAAATATATCCAATTTGTGTACTAAGAATTCCAACGATTACAGATCCAATCGCAAGTCCGGAATCCATCGTTGACAAATAAGTAGCTGTGGCCAGTCCCCTCTTGTTAGATGGGGCAATTTGTACGGCCACCGTCTGTGCTGTTGGAAAAATTGTTCCCCAGCCAAGACCAATGAAAGCTGCTGATAATAAGAAGATAAATGCACTGCTCGCTTGACTTAATAAAAACATTCCGATTGCAAAGCTGATAATAGATGGAATCATGATGACATTCGCACCGTACTGATCAAACCATTTCCCCGTAAATGGTCTTGAGATTAAAAGGACAATCACATAAACAATAAAGAAATAGCTAGCTACTTCTGTCAATTGACGTTCCTCTGCATATACGGATACAAACGAAACGATCGATGAATAAACAAGCGCAAAAAAGAAGCTGACTAGAGAAATTCGCAATGCAGATACTTCGATAAGGTCTTTGATCTTTAAGCCTTTTTTCTTCGGTTCTGTTTCCTTTATGGCGGCTATTTTCTCTCCTTTCGGTAGAGAGATTAATAGTCCTGTAAACGCTCCGATTACAACACTAACTGCACTAATCACAAACATAACCGTTGATCCCCATAGGTTCATGGCGAATAACCCGACAAATGGGCCTAATGCCATCGAAACATTCATCATGAGTCCATAGTATCCCATACCTTCCCCTTTTCTGCTATTAGGGATGATGGTCGCTACAATCGTTCCCAATGAAGTGGTGATCATTCCGAATCCGATCCCATGAATCACCCGTAAAATCAATAAACTAATTAACGAAGTTGCAAAAAAATACATAAAAGCGGCACCTAGATAAAGAATCAGTGAAACGAGAAATACCTTTCGAATTCCAAAAGATTCAATCCATTGCCCTGCCACGAAACGAATCAGAATGGCTGCAATATAAAAAACAGCTACCAATAAGCCAGCTTGCCCCGTATTCCCTTGTAAATCCTGAATTAAATAAACCGGAATCGTCACAAGCAAATAATAATAATTTAAAAATATCAATAAAGTAGTTAAACAGACTGAGATGTAATCTTTCGTCCATAGTCGATTACTCAAAAAAATTCCTCCCGTTCTAATCATAACTCTTTCATTCTATCACTATTTTACCTTTTTTATATAATATATTAATAAGTTAAATTATTTAAAAAACATATTTATGTAAAGGACTTCCCTATGCAAAATATAGGATGGATACTATCTTTACATAAAAACAGGCCTCAATCTCTTACTAGAAGAGTTTGGGCCTGTTAATATGCTAGTTATTATTTGCTTATAAACATTTGCGTCCAGTAATGGCCATCCTCGACATAACCAACACCGATGTGAGTGAAACTAGTACTCATAATGTTTGCTCTGTGACCAGTACTGTTCATCCACGCATTGACTACTTCTTGTGCTGAACGCTGCCCCATCGCAATGTTTTCCCCTGCTGCTTTGTAACGAATTCCATAAGCTCTCATCATGTCAAATGGAGATCCATAAGTTGGGCTTGTGTGGCTAAAATAATTTTTGTCACGCATATCTTGAGACTTGTCTTCTGCTACTCTAGCAAGCTCCCAATCATACTTTAATGCTTTTAGACCTTGTTTCGCTCTCTCTTGATTCACTAGTTGCACCACTTCTTGTTCAACTGTGAAGCTTTCCTTTGTTGGAACATTAAGTTGCTGTCCAGGGTAAATCATGTTGATATTTGAAACCTGTGGGTTTGCTCTAATAATTTCATCGATTCCTGTCGTTGTCTTTACAGCGATTTTCCAAAGTGTGTCTCCTGGAACTACTTTGTATGTGCTGGCCGCTAGTGATGCAGACGGAAATAGTAATGATAATGTTAATGCTGAACCCATTAAAACTGTACCGATTTTTTTCTTCATGTATAAATCCTCCTTGCTGTCTTCTCTTGTCTTCTAAATTAAACCATTTTGTTTTTCTTTTTTCATTGCAAAAATATTGGTATGATTATTTCAGTTTTGTTACATCTATTACATTTTCTTATCTAAAAGACAGCAGGAGGTTTTCTCATAAATAAAGAAAAGAACGAGAAGTTTTAATCGAGTTCAGGCCCTTCCAAGTCATATGACTTAAAAATATTACGCTTATGCCACTTAAAAAACCTCTTGTTTTCAAGATGAATACGTATCTTTAAGTCTCGCTCTAATCGATACATCTCATAATGATTCTCATTGATTTCCGTTGAAATAGCTAGTTTCCCTTGTCCATTAAAGCTAATAAACCCTTTTGCAAAAAGAGCAGCATGATTTCGACAAAGCAGTACCCCATTATACGGATCTAATCGTTCTTCACCGCTACTGTCCTTCCAAGGTTTAGCATAACTAGCGATTAATAAATCGGATAAATTGATTCCGCATAGTGCACATTTTCCTTCCCACAATGGCAACAAGTTTTTTCGGAACCTTTGCTGGCCAAGACGAGTTTTTGTTTTCACTTCCAACTCTGTTTCTGCAATTAAGGGAATTAATGTATGGTGTTCCGTTGCTTTTATGGCATCGATCGCAAATTCTAATTGTTCTTCACTAGTCCAATAGATGTTAGATTCACTAATAAGCTCAAGTAATTTAATCGCAAGTTCCTCATTACATGGATAAAGATACCCAGAGTTTCCATTCGCATCTTCCTGAAAAGGAGAATATTTAATTGGTAATAAAGCGGATAGTTCATGAAATTGATCACGAATATTCACGGGAGTGTCTAATTCATGGTATGTAAGATTTATGACATAACTTTCATCGTTCAAACCATCATGATGTTGCAGCGGAGATGGCTTCTCACCCGTACGACAATCGTCCAATACAATACTCAACGCCACAATATTTCCCTTCACATAATGAAAAATACGATCTCCCTCTTTGACTTCAGTCATCCTCAACCAAGAGTGAGGCACATTCCCTCCTTTATCTTTTATTGGCGACCAAATGAGTCCTAGTTGTTTTTCTTCTTGATAGGTGTCACCTTGCATGACAATGAAACAGTTCAATCTATTTCCTCCTTAAAATATAGACCTCTATGAATACCTCTATTTTACCTAAAATATTTTTATATTACCTGCTTTCTATTTGTTATATACCCCTTTTTCCATAATCAAGCTTCCCCTAAGAAAACAAACCCTCTATCATCGTATTAAATGATATTAATTGAACCTATTTCATCCCTTTGCTAAAATATTCATATTAGTTGAAATTTAGCGTTTTAGTATGGTTTCTTTTTTGTTACACATAAGGGATTCTATTTTAAAAACTTTTGGGGGAAGTAAGGAAATGTCAACAGTAGTAGAAAAGGATCTTTCGGAGCGATTTGAAGTCGCTTTTAACCAGATTCATCGTTGGTTGAGAAGAAATATTAAGGGAGCACGTTCTGATAGGTTCACAGATTTATTGAAGAATGGGTTTCCGCAGCATTCACTGATTCGAAAAAACTATTATGATTTAAAAATGTTTGCTCGATTACGGAATTCCATTGTACATGAAAAAGTTGGAAAAGGCTTTTATATTGCTGAGCCTCATGTAAAAGTAGTCGATCAGATTGAAAAAATTGCCGCATCCGTTTATCAGCCGAAAAATGTCCTGTTGGTTGGATCGAAGCCGGTCTTTTACTATGATGAAAACTCCAAACTATTAGACGTTTTACATGTCATCAAAACAAAACCATACTCGATTTTTCCCATTTACAACCAAAGCGGCTATAAATGGCTATTAACGGCAGAGTCTATCATTCAGTGGCTCGCACAAAACCTTTCAGATAAAACGATTAATCTCGAACATATTAGAATAAAAGATTTATATGGAATGAGCAAGGTACGCCCTGTAGAATTTGTTAGCAAAGAGTCTGATATGTTTGAGGTGGAGGAAATCTTTGAGGATTATCATCAAAAAAACCATAGACTTGAAGCAACCATCATTACAGCTACAGGAAGTCAATCAGAAAAACCATTAGCGATTATTACACCAAGAGATTTAGTTGAAATGGATACGATTCTTTGAAATATAGAGGCGGTTCTTTCTTATTAGCCTAAGTCTTGAACCGCCCCGTTTTTTACTCGTGTTTCATTAAGAAAAATTTGTAACGATAAATGTACCTGTTGTAGCAAAGTTACTCATATCTTCAAAGATAGAATTTACTTCTGAAAGGGACACTTCTCGGTTTACCATTTTACCTGGGCTCAATTTTCCCTGTGCTACGAGTGGAAGCATTGAGTGAAAACGGTGTGCAGGCATTCCTAGGGTCGTTTCAAATTTAATTTCATTTACGACCATTTGGTCAATTGGTAAGGAAATAAATCCTGCTTCTGCTTTCGTTGTCACCCCAATTTGTAAGTGACGGCCTTTCTTTCTTAAACTATTAATCGCATTCACACATGTTTGACTGATTCCGAGTGCGTCAATAGAAACATTTGCACCACCTTTTGTTAGTTCCTTTACTGCTTCAACGGGATCTACTTCTCTACTATTAACAGTATAAACAGCCCCCATTTTTCGAGCCAGACTTAGGTTATTTTCATTAATGTCGACCCCAATTACATTTGCCCCGACAGCAGTCGCCACATTGATGGCAGATAACCCTACACCGCCACATCCATAGACAACAACCCATTCTCCGGGCTGGACTTTAATCTTGCCAACAATTCCTTCAAACGCTGTCATAAATCGGCATCCAAGCGCTGCTCCATCGGTAAAGCTTACTTCCTCTGGTAAATGGACTACATTACGATCACCTAATGGAACTGCAACATATTCTCCATAACCGCCTGAATAGGCTATACCAGGAACTAAGAATGAATCACATAAATGGGTGTGTCCTTGCTGACAGTACGGGCAAGTTCCTTCACTACCAGAAAATGGAACGATGACACGATCGCCTCTTTTGAAATTGGTTATATTTTTTCCTACTTCCTCTATCACTCCACTTAGTTCATGTCCCATAACTCCTTGTGTAATCGGCATATCACCTGCCCAAACATGCCAATCACTGCGACAAACTCCATTGGCTTGCACTTTAACAAGTACACCATTTTCGTCAATTATTGGATCTGGGACATCTTTTACTACCATTTTTTTAACATCTTCAACAACTAATGCTTTCATATTTTTTCCCTCCCCTATTTGGCTATTTAATTGAAATCAATTGTGACACTTTTTGTTTTCGTGTAGGCTTCTATGCCAGGATATCCCATCTCTGCTCCAATGCCACTTTGTTTAAATCCAGCGAGTGGTACTGCAGCGTTACTATTCATATAGCCATTCACCCAGATTGTTCCCGCTTCCAATTCGTTGACGATTTTATAAATTTTATTGACATCTTTCGTATATACACCTGCCGCTAATCCATATTCCGTTAAATTTCCCCGCTTAATGACCTCATCAATGTCATCAAATGGTAAAATACAGAGAACAGGTCCAAAGATTTCTTCTTTTACGGCAGTACAATTTTCATCAAGGTCGGCGATAATGGTCGGCTCAAAATAATAACCATCAGCTAAATTGCTGTCACTCGGAGTTTGGCCTCCAACTAGAATTCTCCCGCCTTCTTTTTTCGCAATCTCAATATAATTTTTTACCCGATCCAACTGATCCTTTGACACTAACGGACCCATTTCTGATGTCGGGTCGAACGGATCACCCACTTTCATATTTTTGGCCATTTCTACTAATCGATCGGTTACTTCTTGATAAATCTCTCTTTCTACATAGACACGCGAACCAGCAGCACATACTTGTCCTTGGTTCATAAATATTCCCATAAAGGCACCTTGAATGGCTTTATCTAAGTCGGCGTCGGCAAAAATGATATTAGGAGATTTCCCTCCTAACTCGAGCGTAATTTTCTTCAATGTATCTGCGGCTTTACGCATAATTCCCTTTCCGACGGATGTAGATCCTGTAAATGCAATCTTGTCAATATCCGGGTGACTTGTGATCGCTTCCCCAATCGTTCCACCTGGGCCTGTTACAATATTGACAACTCCATCCGGAAATCCTGCTTCTTTAATCAATTGACCTAAATATAGAGTACTTAAAGATGTTTGTTGAGATGGTTTTAAAACAACCGTATTTCCTGCCGCAAGTGGTGCTGCCAATTTCCAACAAGCACCAAGCAACGGAAAATTCCAGGAAGTAATTTGTCCACAAACACCGACAGGCTCCCGCTTCGTAAAGGCATGGACATTCCCGCCTGTTGTTAAGGACATCGTCTCTCCATTTAATTTGGTCGCCCAGCCAGCATAATAGCGGATATGTTCTGCAGCACCTAACACCCATCCATGGCGTGATAAACTTTCAATACTTCCAAAATCAATGGTTTCAATATAGGTTAACTCATCCACATGCTCTTCAATTAAATCAGCCAATTTATTCAATAAACTAGAACGCTGTGCGGGGGAGCAGCTAGACCATGGGCCCTTAAATGCGGCTCTTGCGGCTCGTACAGCTAAGTCAACATCTTCTTTGCTTCCCTCATAGATTTTTCCAATAACTTGCCCATTTGCTGGATTAATCGTTTCATAGGCTTTTCCTGAAAGAGATGATACCCATTCTCCATTAATAAACATTTTTCTCGTTGAAGATAAAAACTCGTTAACCCTTTCTTGTGCCGACATCATTACTTTTTCCAAACACTTCATCTCCTTTTCTATTGCATTCGATTGTTCTTTATCCCTAATTAAACAAATTGTCATGCTTTCGTGATAAACGCATCCAATACAAATTGGAAACGTTGTCATAAAAAATAATGAAAACAAAGTAAGGCTATAAATAGCGTCAAATCTCTATCTAAATGCTACCATTTGTTTTATAATTTAAGTATTCCTAATTTTCTATCTATTATATCCCTCAAAAGGAGTGGTTTTTTGATCTCTTTAAATACCCTACAAAATAACGTCAAAGTTTTAGAATCTATTTCTAGTCATGAAGAACAATTGTTTAAGATTCTTGAAATCTATATGGATTCCTTTCCTGTCTTAGATGGTTATTTATTCCGATATTCACCATTAGGCTATTTGGCAGAAGGTATATTAGCTGTTACCTCCTCTGGTTTAATATATATTCGGGAAATGAGAGACGATGTCCGTTCGCTTCCTATTATCTATTCAGCTATACAAGAGAGAAAAGCTAAATATTGCTGCGGAATCGACTATTTACTCCAAACTAACAGCAAATATATTATTTCTTCCAATATCACTTCTATGATGGTAACACCGATTCTCATGGATTCAGTTGTGATCGGATATATATGTAGTACAGAATTCAAGGACAACCCTTCCTTTGATGAAAGTTTTCTTTCTTCTTTGTCCCAATATGGAAAACTAATCGGTAAAGCGTTTGAGAGATCTACTGATCCAAACAACACATCCCTTTTAAGTAGAAGAGAATTAGAGGTTATGAAAAGAATTTCATGGGGTGAAAGTAATAAGGAAATGGCAGTAACAATGGAGCTAAGTGAATTTACGATTAAGCAATATGTTAAAACTGCTATTGATAAGCTTGGAGCGAAAAATCGAGCACATGCTGTCTCGGAGCTTTTGAGAAAAGGGATTATAAATTAGAAAGGATAACCTTGAAAAAGGTCTTGAGGAAATATCTCAAGGCCTTTTTCAAGGTTATTCAGTTCCTATCTAAGAAGCCTAATAAGTAGCTTTAATGATAGACAATGCTAAAATCATTCGTAAATATTTATCCAAATCCTTTTTACTCTCATAAAACTTAAATGATGATAAAATGAATTCCATGAAAGTCAGATCTCACCTAGTTTCTAGTTACACCATTCTCTTGTTGAATAAATAGGGCAGAACCTGTCACTTGCCTATTTTTTCACTTTTTTCATCTTCATCAATCATTAAATCCTGAGTAGAATTCTTAAATTCTTTTAAGGTTTGACCAACCGCACGTCCTAGTTCTGGCAATTTTTTCGGTCCAAAAATAATCAGCGCAAGAACTAAAATTAAAATTAAACCTGGAATTCCAATATTAGATATCATCCTATCTGCTCTCCTTTCTGTAATAATTGATTCAATTTTGTACAGGGTGTACAGACTTCATCGTATTCACGAAGTGTTTTAAAAGAGTGCTGACAAGATTTGCACTCCTTCTCATAAATAAACAAGTCTATTTCTTTTGTTTTCACGATTTTATCTTCGATTATAATTGCCTGCTCCGGACAAATATCTGCACACAATCCACAAGAAGTGCATTCCTCTAGTGAAAGAGAAAAGCAATCCTCTTGCATCGAGAAACATTTTGGGTTACAAATTCTCTCACAAACCGTACAAAGTGTACATTTTTCAATATCGATCGTTATGTTGATAAATTGAAAGTCTGTATAATACTGTCGTAAATCTAATGCCTCATGATTAAACCGCCACTTAGCAGGTGCCATTTGCTTCATTAAAAATTTGCTTTCTTTTTTCCACAGAGAAAAAAATTCTCTTCTTGAACAAACTTCTTCATCCCCAACGGAATCAGTCGAAATCAAGAATGGGGATTCCCCTAGTTCCTTAAGCATTCCATTTACTTGTTCAATCCGATGCATCCAATCTTGGATGAAGGATTCATCTTCAAAAGTAATGGATTTAACGCCTTTTTTATGAAGAATCAGCAACTCTGTCGTTGTTGGAAATTGACTATCGGATATGATTAGGCAATTTTGTTTTATTTTCCTTTTCGGAAGAATGCCTGCAACAGCTTGAACAGGGCATGCTGCCATACATTCTCCACACTGTACACATTCGTGAACATCTATTACTGGCTTTCCATTCGTTATTGAAATAGCGCTCTTTTCACAGGCACCAATACATTTTGCACAATTAGAATGATGGCTTTTATGACGAGTACAGGAAGACAATATTTCATATTCATAATCTAAACTCTCTACCCACTTACTAAATAAAGCCATAATAAGCCACCACCTATTTTTAGTTCATTTATTGTATATCAAATTCGCCCGTCGAATTTGCATCCGGATACAATCTCTGAGCTCGCTCAAGAAATTACCTTAAAAAATCTAAAGACTCGCCCGGAGGCTTCAACTTCATTCAGCCGGGGTTTGAACGCTTAATGAATTGACAAAACCCTGCATTCATCTCACCACTTATAGAAATGGGAGACTTAATCCCTGTCGCAAGCTTTCGGTACAAAACATTTGCTGAATGAAGTTAAATACTTGGAACAGCAACATTTTCACTGCTATCAATAAATTCCTGCATGAGTTCCCGATCCCATATGAGAATTCCCCATATCAGTTCGATGAGGCCGCCATAAAATCCAATGGTACCATTTTCTTTTGCATCTCTGCATAGTTCAGGAATCCAGGAAAGCAAATGTTCATCAATAAATGAAATTTGCTCTCTTATCCCAGAAAGTTGTTGATCTCGTTCTAATGCTGGTAATCGATTACTTAAAATGGAAAGTAACATGAGCTCAAGGCCGATATGATCTTCAGGCTGTGAATCTTTTCTTTTACTTTCCAAACCATTTGCGTTTAACAATTGTTTTATTTGGTATGTGGTCCATCCAAAGTATATCTTCTCATTCGTTCGATATAAAGATTCCCAAGGCGGTGCTTTCGGAAGTCCTGGCCCAATAAAGAGTTCTGTGTACTCGACCATGACAAGCTCTTTTGCCTCTTCCTCGGAAAGAACCTCTAGGTTGGATGAACAATTTAGCAGTTGGTGTAATCCGGACTCCATCTGTGGATTCGCACATTCTACCGGAAACTCTCCCCAAAATTTCTTTGTAAAAGAGATTTTATTTGGTCCCTGTATAGGCTCTAGCAAACTATTTGCAAAAAACTCATACAAGGAATGTCCGCAAGCTCCATATTTCATTCCAAGATTCATTCATAACCTTTCATCCCCTCTATTGAGCAGCTTTCGTACCCTCAAGCTGCATTAAATCTGTAGGTTTTGACTTCTTCTTCCGATCGATAAGAATCAGACGTGAAAGGATCGTAAAGAGCAGCGCTCCAAATGCGATCATTCCAACCGCAATGGTTAGTTCAATAAATGACGGTGCATATTGTCCATGAAGCGTCCAAAAGTCTGGGAACACATTCGGACTGTCACTCGGCGTATAAGCCCCCAAAGTGATTCCTGGTGCTCCTGCTACGTTCGGATAAATAAATGAAGTTAATAGAAGCCATACCCGTTTAAAGAATACACCTAGAATAATTAATACAGATGAGAAAATCACCAAGCTCGTTTTTTCGCGATTCTTTTTAAATAGTAAAATCGCTAATGGAATCACAAATCCTAAGATTACTTCTCCCCAGAAATATGGAGCCATTGATCCTTTCAGCATTTCATTTAACACGAGCATCATAGATTCTTCCCGAGGATAGTACATCGTCAAGACTTCAGAGAATACAAGATAAGCATCGACTGCCACACAAGTTACTAAAAGGCCTGCTAAAGTAGTAATCAGCTTTTTCTCGACAGTAAATACATTTAACTTTTTCAAAAGCACAAGAACAATAAGTAGAAGGGCAAGTCCTGAGTCTAAAGCAGACGCTACGAATAAAGGTGCCATGATCGCACTATGCCATCCTGCACGAGCAACTTGCAGTCCAAATACCCAAGCTGTTACGGAGTGAACAAGAATAGCAACAGGTAACGCAATTCTAGACATAACAGCTAAAGCCTTTTGACTTGGCTCCTTCCGAGTCATTAAATACAGATAAATTACATTAACCAATAAATAAAGACTAACTACCACAACATCCCACATTAAAGGTGACTTGAATTGAGGATGTAACAATAGATTAAGAAATCGAAACGGACTTCCTAAGTCAATCATGATAAACGCGGCGGCTATCACAATACAGACTGTTGAAAGAATTGTAGCCGGCTTTGCGACAACTTTAAAGGATGGGATATTGAATACGGTAGCCGATGAAGAAACAATTAATCCACCGGCAGATAATCCGACAAAAAACATAAACATAATAATGTAAAGACCCCATGAGGTCGCATTGTTCATCCCTGTTACACCGAGTCCATTTACAAGTTGATAACCTAATGCAACGAACCCCGCTAAACTTAAGATACTAACGGTTCCAATCCAAATAGATAGATTTCGACTCATTTGATAGTTCCCTCCAATCATAAACCCAAATAGTAGACTTGTGGTTTTGTACCTTTTTCTTTTAAAAGGGTATCTCCGTTCTTTTCCCGAATTAATCGGGATGGTTCACTGTCAGGATCATCTAAATCGCCGAAAATTCTTGCCTCTGCCGGGCAGCAGACTACACACATCGGATCCAACCCATCATCGGTCCTTTCTTGACACATGGAGCATTTTTCAACAACTCCGACAGGTCGGACAGGTACATTATGATCTCCATAATTAAATCCAGGGTGGCGAATCGCCTCTTCCCAATTGAAAACACGAACATTATAAGGACAAGCGGCCATACAATAACGACAGCCAATACAGCGATTATAGTCAATGAGAACTCGACCATCTTCGTCTTTGTAAGTTGCCTCGACTGGACATACCTTTACACAGGCGGCATTTTCACAGTGCTGACAGGCAACAGGGATATATTTCTTCTCGAGATCCGGATAAACTCCTTGTACTCCATCAATTTCCTCGGAACCTTCGGAAAGAACTCGATTCCATAGCATTCCCATCGGGACATTATTTTGCATTTTACAAGCATTTACACAAGTATGACAGCCAATACATTTATTTAAATCAATAACCATTCCTAGCTTAGTCATAACATCACCCCTAAATTTTCTTCACTTCAACTAACGTATCATTAAATGGAATTACGGGACCGTATCGCAACTTATACTGACGAGGATTCAATTTGTCATTTGTGACATTTTGAAGGTTTCCCCCTTCCATATGCTTCGTCCACCAACCTTCATATAATCGTATCTGCCCTGGTCTAAGAGATTCTGTTAATTTACAATTAGCCTTAAAACTACCTCGATCATTAAATACTTCTACGATATCACCATTTTTTATATCTCTGCCTTTTGCATCCTTTGGATTCATTTCCAATCGTGGACCTGGATCGATTTGGTTAATCCATTTCGCATTGGTAAATTGTGAATGAACACGATATTTCGTATGTGCCTGGCTAAATAGCAGAGGATATTTTTTCCTTAATGGATTGTCAGATGAAGCCTCTCCCGCTTCTTCAAAGTTCGGTAGTGCTTGGTGGTCTTCTGCTAATTTTTCATGATAAAGTTCCATTTTCTTAGATGGTGTTTTATACTTTTGATTCATAAATCCACGGTAAGGCTCCTCTGGTACCTTTAAACGCTCAATACAGTTATTCTTGAGAAGGCTTTCAATGGTAATTCCTTTTAATACTGGATCATCTGAATTCAAGCGTGCTCTTTGATATTCCTCCGGTGTCTTAGGTAAATAATGTGCAAGCCCAAGTTTTTGTGCCAATTCTTTTTCAATTTGAAAGTCAGACTTACTTTCGTGTAAAGGCTCAATGACTTTCTGTGAAAGAAGAACATGAGAACGGTTGACTTGCATATTCACGATATCGTATTCACTCTCAAAGCTTGTGCATGCAGGAAGAACGATATCAGAGAAATTAACACTTGGGTTATGGAAAGGATCAATGGTCACAACAAAGTCTAATGAATTAATCCAATCAATTGTTTTACTCAAATTAGCAAAATGCTGTTGTAAAGTATTGCCAATGTTAATAACCGCTTTTACAGAGTTTGGTTTTTCACGCATATCCGGTGTTGTCATCTCAAGCGGTGTCGCTTTAAACTGTGGCGGCAGCTCCCATGTACCAAGAGTCGCCCCCCATGATGTACCATGGAATAAAGCATTGCCAACGGCGCCGCCAACCCGTCCAATATTACCTGTTAAGGCACCAAGGATCGCTCCTGAATGACCTGTAATATCTGCATTCGTATACTTATCACCACCGCCAAATCCCCATCCAAGAACAGCTGGGCCACGAGTCGCATAATCTTTCGTTAATTCAAAAATCGTATTCTCATCAATTTCTGTTTTTTCTGCAGCCCATTTAAGGGTATATGGCTTTTGGTTTTCTTTTAGTGAAGTAAATACGGTTTTTACTTTTACCCCATTAACCGTAAACTCACCTTCTAATTTCGCCTTAACACCTTCTGCATTGTAAGCCTTTGCAGAATTACTGTTCTCATCCCAAACAAGGAATGGATTATTTTCTCCACCTTCTTCAGCGTCATTTACTCTTAGTAATTGCTGATTATCTTGTCTGACTAAAAATGGTGAAGAAGTATTTTTCACTAGGTAAGCGTGATCATACCAATTATTTTCTAAGATAAGGGTTATCATTCCAAGTAACAATGCTGCATCTGTACCAGGCTTTATCGCAATCCATTGATCCGATTTAGACGCCGTTGTTGTAAAGGTAGGATCAATCGAGATAATTTTCGCTCCAGCCTCTTTTGCTTTAAAAAAGAACTTTGAATCAGTGAGTGAAGTTTCAAGGGTATTACATCCTAAAAGGATAATAGTACTTGAATTCACCCAGTCTGATGTTTCGTTCTGTACATACCCATAGGCCTGTCCACCGATACATTCTTCCAAACCATTCGCTAAACCTATATCAATTCCACTTTCAATCGCAAATTGTGCACCTAGCAAGGATGGCAGGAATGGATAAGCATATTCGACTGTTGTTGAGCAGCTAAATAGAATCGATTCACCACCATGTTTACTTTTTAACTCTTTTAGTTTGTCAGCAATGGTTGTAAGTGCTTCATCCCATGTGATCGAAACAAATTTTCCTTCTCCTCTTTCACCAACACGTTTTAATGGGGTTTTCAGACGATCTGGACTATAAATCCTTTCTAATTCGCTCAGTCCTTTTAAACAAACGGTTGAAAATCGTTTATCTGTCCAATTGTTTGGAACAAGTTTCACAAATTTGCCTTCTCTCACGGTACATTCAAAGGCACATCGTCCACCACAGTTGGTTGTATGGTAAGTGTAGGCAAGTTTTTCAATAGGTTCACCTTTGGCATCAGCTGTCTGAAACCATTTCTTTGAAAAAAGAGAACCTGAGAGTCCTAGTGCTGTTGTTCCAGCTGCACCAGCCTTTATAAAATTTCTTCTTGATATCGTCATTTTGATTCTCACTCCATTTCCATTCCCGTATGTAAAGATACGATTAGTAGAGCATATTAACGTTGAGATGTTTCTTCTGAATTCGAGTTATTTTCTCTTACAACTTCATTCTAGTACGAACTATCCAAAATGAGGAGTGTGGGTTCCTCTACACTTTTGATTGTAAAAATGTGCATATTTCACAGTATCTTCGTACGTTTATATCGTAAAATTTGAATAAAAATTGGATAAACAGTGAACAAACAGTGAACCTCGATTGTTTTTATCATTTAACAAAGAGTTTTATCGTAAAAGTTCCGTCACAAAGCAGACATACTTACACACTGCAATCCAAAGCATGAATCTATTTCGAAATAAAAAGAACGGCACAAATAAGAATGTTCTTCTAAAAAGACATAGAATAATGAATTTTAACAGCGACCATTAAATTCAAAAAATCCACGTTATTTTGAAGATACACGCCCGTCATGTCTTCAATCTTTTTAAGTGGATTTCTTAATGTATTCGGATGAATGTATAGGGAGTCTGATACTTCATTAATATTGGCTTGATACTGAAAATAGGCTTTAAGGGTTTTTATATATTCTTTCCCTAGCCTCTCATCGCTTTCAATTAAAGTTGATAGATATTCTTCACAAAAGTCATATAACATCTCCTTATGTAAATGAATAATGAGATTAAATATACCCAAATCATGAATATGAAAAACATGATTATTTTCCAACCACACTTTGCCAAATTGTAAAGCCATTTTGGCTTCCTGATAACTTTTATTGAGATTCACGCTATCTTGATACCATCTCCCGATCCCTACATGAAATTGGCAATCTGTCCAATGACTCGAAAGGTCCTTTTCAATTGTTGCAGCGATTTCAAATACAAAACTTTTTCTTTTACTTGGTGTACGATTTTCATCATCTTTCAAGAGAACAACAATCTGATCCTGAAAAGGAAAAAGAATGATTTCCTCATTAAAGTGTGATAAATCACTCTCTAAATAAGCAATCATCTCATCCATCCACTCTAAATGAAGCGTCCATTCACCAGACAAAGCAACATCAATCACAAATAAATGATGTGGCTTATCCAAGTTCCATCCCCATGCTTTTGCTTGTTTGACTAGAACCTTTTTCGACTCAAACTTGTGATAGAGTAAATCATAAATAAAATGCTCTTTCATTTTTTCCTGTTGATCCCGAATGATTTCATCTGTTTGAAAATAAAGCGCTGACAATCCAATAAATTTATCAATGAACATCCTCTGCCATTCTTCTAAATTTGCATTCACAACTAAAGTTAGTTGGACTTGTCCTGCGATATTCATGTTGTACCTTTCATAAGGAGCTTCTTCCTCTACAGCAAGGGGTTGTTCTGATAAATAAAGAGTAGGATTGTTTGTCTTCCTATTGTACTGCCCACTTTCTTTCAGCCACTGCAATGTTTTTTCAATCTCTTCTTGAAAACCAATTTGCCAAAGGAGTTGGTTATTTTCATCAAAAAAGAGAAAGGGTGTTTCTAAAGCTGCAGAAAGGTCAGCAGCGATATTCATAAATCCTTTATTCATAAAGCCATTTAACTCCATACTCATCCTGCTAAAGGCATGATACCGCTTCCCAAAATTAAGAATTTCAGAAATAGAGATAGATTCCTCTGCTCGAATGATCGGTACTCTACATTCAGACAACAGAGTGAGGCAATCTTCTTGAATGAACCTATCATGTTGTTGACAAATGATCATTCCAATGAGATTCGAATCTTGAATCAATTGATTAACGCACTTTTTATTGCTTAGCTTTAAACATTCCTCTTCATTATCCAGAAGAAGCAAAGTTGGACGATCAAGCCACTGTTCAGGAATGACAGTTGAAACGTTCTCAAAATAAGTTTCTCCCCTTGGCAATGGTGTTAAAAAAGTAAGTTGATAGAGCGGAATATGAAATAAAACGTCCTGAAATACGGCTCTCATTTTTATCTATCATCCTTCCCTCAAAAAAATATGCCCCTTTTGTTTTTTTATTATATTAATAGAAGGTCTTGTATAGGCAACAATGGGCACATCTGCATCTTGGAAGTTATTAGACTTAATTTCGTCTGAAGATACTTTCATGATGCTTAGCGCACTAGTTATGCAATTTTCTACACATACTGACCGTAAGCCTTGTTCAATCCGATCCACACAAAAATTACATTTATCGGCTCGATTGGTTTTTGGATTTAACTTTAAAGCGTCGAAGGGACATGCTTCAATGCATCGCGTACACCCTTTGCAGCGACTCGAATGATGAACAACAATTCCGTCTTCACGTACTTCAAAGTTATTCTCAGGGCAAACATACACACAAACAGGGTTAACACAATGATTACAAGAAATGGAAATATGCAATGGAGGTTCGTCTACATCCGATTCAATCGTCACGACATTTCTACGATGGATCCCCATCAATCCATAAAAGTCATTACAGGCCATTTCACAAGTTTTACAATTGATACATCTATTAAGATCAATAGAAAATACTAAATGAGAAGTCATGAAGCAATTCCTTCTTTCTAAAATATTCGTAATTCATTATCTCTATTTAGTAGATAAGTACAGTAGGTTTCCTAACTCTACTGTACTCTTTATATCTTTACATTTATTGTGGCTTGTGACAGTGATATCGGGCACAAATATAATCCCATTCGCCTCGATAAATAGGAAGTGACATTAAACAACCCTTTTGATTGGAACTCTGCTAAAATATCCTTATACGATTAAAATATACGAGGAGAATATGAATGAATCTTCATTCAGCAAGAATATATAGGAATGTCTGTCCTAGAAATTGTCCAAGTTCATGCACATTTATTTCTCATATAGAAAATGACTCGATTCACCATATTACAGGAGATATCAGTCACCCTTATACAAAGGGAAAACTTTGTGCAAAAGGATTTTCTTATGCCGAAAAAAATAACCACAAGGAACGCTTAAAGTATCCTTACTATCAAAGAGTAAAAGGATCGGGGAAATTTATTCAGATAACATGGGAAATGGCTTATCAACTTATTATTAACGAGTTGTTGAATATTCATCATCATTTTGGCAGCTTTCTTCCTTTTGCCTTATTTAAAGGTTCTGGAAATATTGGCGTACATCACTATGTAACAGATGACTTCTTTTCAACGTTAGGAGAAACAACAAAAATGTTTAGCTCCTCATCTTTATTTTCAAGACTAAATGCCATTGAATCTGATAAGGAAGCTATAAATGAACCTAGCCTTGCCGGCATCAAAGAAGCCTCCATGATTATTATTTGGGGAGCGAACCCAGCTGCAACCAATATTCATCTCATCCCTTATTTAATAGAAGCAAAAGTAAGAGGTACAAAGTTTGTCGTCATTGATCCCCTTTATACTCAAACAGCTGAGTTAGCAGATTTATATATCCAATTACGGCCTAGTACAGATGGAGCGTTCGCAAGTCTATTAATGAAACATTTGATCGAAAAGAATGCATATGATAAAAGTTTTTTAGAAATCGATAATAACAATGAGATCATTCATTGCTTAAATGAAATAGATACGGAAGAATATTTAATGAATTGTGATGTACCTAAAGAGGCTTTCAACCTTTTGTTGTCCTGGCTTACGGATGCCAAGCCCGTTTCATATGTTATCGGTACAGGGCTTCAAAAACATTCTAACTTCCGACAAACCATTCGTTCAATTGAACAATTAGCTACCCTCCATGGAGATATTGGGAAAATCGGCGGTGGGATTTATTTTAGAGAAAATGACACGATGATTTTTAATAATCAAGCTCCTGAAAAATTATTAGGTGCAAATCGAATCATGAATATAAATAATAGCAAGCAGATAGGAGAACCACCTGTTAACATGTTATGGGTTTCATGTGCCAACCCATTGACTCAAGAACCCGATTCGAGATCAGTTGAGCGCTCTTTAATGGATATTCCATTTGTTGTAACGGTAGATCAGTTCATGACAACAACAGCACAAATGTCCAATCTTATCCTGCCAACCACTACCCATTTTGAAGAAATGGATATTGTTGTAAGCTGGTGGCATGGAGAAATAGCACTAAATGAAAAGGCCATATCTCCATATTATGGAAGTAGAAGTGAGTGGTGGATAATGACAGAATTAGCGAAAAGGCTTAATCAGCAAATGCCATCACGATGTACTTTTCCTATTTATTCTTCGGAAGAGGAATATCTAAATGCCCAATTTAACAATGGGATCTTTCATCGTTACTCGATTAAAAACGTATCAGATTTGAGAGATAGACGTATGACAGTAGCGTTTCATAATACTGCTGTAAATCAGCATTACTCTAGTACAGCTAAAAAAAGTAAGATTTTCAATCCAATAATGGAGAAGTTACCATCAAAAGATTTTCCTTTTTGGCTCATCACTCCTCATCATCCATATGCGTTTAACTCTCAATTTCATTTTTTAAATCTTTCTGATGAAAAAGAAGCAGTTGCAGTTATCCATCCAAAAGCGGCTACAGATTTAGGTATTACAAATGGAGATATTATAAAGGTTTACAATATGCAAGCTTGTATTGAGATTAAAGTCATATTTAGCAAACAAGTTCCAAAAGATATTGTCATGATCTATCAAGGTTGGTATCCTGAATCAGATGTTATTATTAACGAACTAACACCTGGGCATCACAACGTTTCAAGTAATCAAGAATCTATTTTTAAAAACGATGCGTTTTACGATACCTTTGTAAATATTGAAAAATTGTAAGTTCATTTGAATCGAGGAAGCTTTAAATCAAAAAAACGATGATTAAAATATAGCCGCTAAGAGGATAACCTTGAAATAGGTTTTGAGGAAATAGCTCAAGGCCTCTTTCAAGGTTATTCAGTTCTTATCTAAAAAAACCTATAAGTATCTTTAATGATAAACCATGCTAAAGTTCCTTCATAAATATTTATCCAAATCATTTTTACACTCATAAAACTTAAATGGTGATAAAATGGACATTGTGGATTAGAGGAAGGAATTGATAGCGGAATATGAGTACAATGAAAGTTTATTTAATCTTAATTGTAAATATGGTGATATGGGGATTTAATGTATCTTTTGTAAAAATCATTGTGGATCAAGTTCCACCTATAACCGCCACAGCCTTTCGACTTTTCGTGGCTGCGGTGACGGTCTTTCTCATTCTTGGATTGACGCATCGGATTCGTCTTCCACATAAAAACGAATGGGGTTATATGATTGGCGGTTCCTTAACGAGTATTGTCGGACACCACTTTTTCTTATCGATGGGATTAACGCAAACTTCTGCTACAAATGCAGGGTTAATTTTAGGGATGGGGCCGCTATTAACGGTATTACTGTCAATGATCTTTTTTAAAAAGAGACCGACCCCCATCGCCGCAACCGGCTTTATTTTAGGCAGTGTAGGAGTTACGCTAACTGTTCTTTTTGGCAGTGGACAATTACAGGGGATTAACATTGGAGACTTTGGAATATTTCTTTCCATCTTTATTCAAGCCTTTGGATTTATTTTAATTAATAAAGCATCAAAAACGATGGACTCGGTACTGTTAACCGCCTATATGCTAATTTTTGCTGCTATTTTCCTTTTTACGGTTAGTTTAAAAATGGAACCAACCGGTTTAGTAGCATTTACAGAAGGCTTTTCTTCCGTTTGGGTAGCATTTTTCCTTTCAGCGGTTTTATCGACTGGTTTTGGACAAATGATTTATAACTATGCGATTGGTCGCGTTGGAGCAGCTACAGCCTCTATTTTTCTGAATTTAAATACCTTATTTTCGGTCGTTGGGGCTGCATTGTTTCTTCAGGAGAGCATTAAACTAGCTCACTTAATGGGATTTTTACTAATCGTCACTGGTGTAATCATGGGATCTGGAACATTAGAGAACTTAATTAAGCAGCGTCGAAAAAAGAAAATGCAATTGCAGGAAGCTATTAAGGCATCCAATCAATAAGGGGATCGTAAGAGTTAACTTTTCCCACAAATAATATCAACGTAACAGAAGAAGCCCTTCAGCGACATAGCAGTAATTTAATAATTAAAAGCAGCATAGTCCCTAAATGAGGCCTATGCTGCTTTCTTTTTATAGTACTTAAAAATTTAAGTTAGACCCTCTGCGTTATTGCTTTTGCAGACTAGGTGGCGCGAATCCCATCTATTGCTCTTTTACTCTCTAACCAAAAATAAGCATGCTAGCAATCCTTCTTCAGCTTTCATATTAGTATCGCTTCACTTCTCGCTCCTAAAATCTTTAAACTTACCTTTTCTTCCGATCTGTATCGTTTCTGCATTGCAGATGTTGTAACAGATACTGTTCTGTCATTGACTAAAATGCTATAGTGAATTTCGTTCCCTTGAAATTGGGAAAAGACGACTTTACCAGTAATTTCATTCGGATCAGCATCCCCTATGATCCATTGTTCAGGTCTGACAGGAAAAACGTGCTGTTCTTTTAATTCTGAGGGAATCCCGATATCCTTCCAAACCACGTTTGGAAATTGGTCTGGAATAAAGATTTCATCTGACATCCAATTCCCTTTTATCACGTTACTCTTTCCAACAAACTTGGAGACGAAAATGGATTTCGGTTGACTATACAGAATTTCCGGCTTATCTACTTGTTCAATTTCACCATGATTCATCACGACAATTCGATCAGCCATTGCCAATGCCTCGTCTTGATCATGGGTCACAAATACAATGGTCGTCCCTAGTTGACGATGAATCCGCTGAATTTCTTTACGCATTTCCATCCGCAGCTCTGCATCTAGTGCACTTAGTGGCTCATCCATCAATAACAACCGAGGTTTCGGTGCAATCGCTCTAGCAAGTGAGACCCTTTGCTTTTGCCCCCCTGAAAGTTCAGACGGAAAACGATGCCTCAAACTTTCCAATCCCACCATTTCCAAAACTTCGGTTACAACTTCTGCTTGGGCTGTTTTATCAAGTATTTTCCCAAAATGATGGTGTTTAAGAGGAAAATAGATATGTTCCTCAACGGTCATATGCGGCCAAAGCGCATGGGACTGGAATACCATGCTTATATTCCTTTTTTCAGGTGGAACTAATGTTTTTGCAGATGCCATGACTTGGCCGTCTAACAAGATGCTCCCCCCTGATGGCTCCATAAAACCCGCTAAGAGCTTTAATAGAGTTGTTTTCCCACAGCCTGAGGGACCAAGGATGGCGACAAATTCATTTTCTTGTAATTGAAGATTAATATTTTTTAAGGCTGTGAAATCGCCGTAGTGCTTACTAATTCCTTGAAGTTGTATCATCTTTTTTGATCACCCGTTTTTCCCACATTTTATTTACAGTCATATAAAGAATCCCAGCTAAAAGAATCGCTAGTACAATCATGCTTGAAAAAGCTGTTGAATAGGTACTAAACCCACCCTGTTCATAGCTAAAAATCACAACGCCAATCGTTTCAGATCCACTTGACCAAAGCAGGCTTGAAACGGTTAATTCCGTTAATGCAGTCAAAAACACAAGAATGGCACCTCCCATTACACCCGGTAATAGTAAGGGCATCAGGATTTTCCGCCATTTCACCCACATTCCTGCTCCAGACACTCTTGCGGCTTCTTCCATCGTCGGATCTAATTGCGAAAATGCTGCCGCGCTGCCACGCACTTGAAGAATCGTAAAGCGAGTGACATAAGCGATGAGTAAAATCCAAATCGTGCCATAAACCCCTGGTTGCCAGCCTGGAATGGGTTGCAGCCACATTAAAATCATGGAAAGGGCAAATACTGTCCCCGGAAGCGCATAAGGAATGGTAACAAACACTTCTGTTAACCTTATAAAAAATGAGGGGTTTTTAAAGCGAACATATGCAATCACTGTTCCTAAGATAAGGCAGCATATCAATGTAACAAACGCTAGCACTAAACTGTTATTAACAGCGTTCATTACTTTTTGGTCTTCAAATAAGAATTGATAATTTTTTAATGATAGATTTTCCCATTTAAGGGATAACCCATAGGCTTTTATGAAGGACGTCGCCCCCATTGTCAAAAACGGAATAAATCCCGTGACAAGAATAAATACCCATAGAAAAAATTCTACAACCAAACGTTTACCTTTCGATAGAAAATACCTTGGTTCCATATCGATTTTAGACGTTTCATTCACTTTGCTTTTTCTTACAACCACCCACTGAACAATCGTTCCGATGATGGCAATGATACCGAGGATAACAGACAGGGCAGATGCTCTCGCAAAGGCACTTGGTCCATATCCAATAATCTGTTCATAAATATAAGTACTGAGTACTCGAATATTGGCAGGGATTCCTAGAAATGCTGGGATACCAAAATTATCTAAACTGGATAAAAAAGCGAGTAACCCTCCCCCCGCAATTCCAGGTAGAGCCATTGGGAAAATAATTTTTCGAAAAATTGTCTTATTCGATGCCCCGCCTACTTTTCCAGCCTCTTGCAGTTCTCTTGGTATTTTACGAAAAATAGAAACGCTTAATAAATAGACGAGCGGAAAATGAGTGATTCCTAACATAAAAATAATGCCTTCCATACTATATAAGTTCAATTTTGGAGCCTCGATGGATAAAAGCTCAAAAACAGCTTGAATCGGACCATTTTTTCCAAGAAATTGAACCCAAGCAAGTGTTGTAATATAGGATGGGATGATAAAGGGCATAAAGATTAATAATTGAAGCCACTTTTTTCCCCTAATATTGACATAGGCCATGATCCATGCCATTAGAACACCTAGTACTATAGAAATCAAAGTACTTATGATCGTAATGATAATTGTGTTTTGAATGGTCTTCCATGTTACCGGGTCTGATAAAACTTCTTCATACATAGCCAAACTTATTCCAGTTTCCGAGGAAATGCTTAACCAGACCAATCGGATAATCGGTAATAAAAATAGAAATACAATAAGTAAAAATCCTAAAAATCCATACCAGCTTCTAAATAATGAAGAAAAGGAAAACGAGAATGGCTTCCTCGTTTTCCTTTCAGTTTGTAGATGCTGTGGAGTCATATGTCCACTTCCTTCGTTGCCATTACTAAATTATTGTGCATTAATTCCTTCAAATTGCTTTTTATCATCTTCTCTAGCTCCATAAAGTTCTTTCATATCAGCAGAAATAACCTTTAAGTCTTCAATTGTTTTTAATCCTTCTGGAGCTTCTACTCCTTTACGGATTGGTGAATAGCCAAGTTCAGCTGCTAATTGTTGGCCTTCTTCAGATAAGACAAAATCAACAAATGCTCTTGCAGCGGCTTCATTGTCTGTACCATTCATGATTCCAATTGGTTCTGTAATAACAGGAACTCCTTCTGTTGGATAAACAAATGCAACTGGAGAACCTTCTTGTGCAGCACGGGCAACAAGATAATCAACGATCATTCCATAATCCTTTTCTCCACCTGCTACACCCTTTAATACATCACCATTTCCTTTTGTCACTTGTACTTCATTATCTTGAATGTTTTCATAGAATTCCCAGCCAAAATCATCCTGACGAGTTAATACACCAAGGTTATAAGCGGCTGCACCAGAATATAACGGACTTGGCATAATGATTTTACCTTTAGACTCTTCATTTGTAAGAATGTCCCAGCTTGTTGGTAATTCTTTCACATTTTCAGTATTTACCGCAATACCCGTTGCCATTACTTTTGTTCCATAATAAGTACCATCTGGATCTATAAATTCAGAAGGAATGCCTCCCGCTTCTTTCGATTCATAAGCTGCAAGCATGTCTTCCTCTTTAAGACTTTCAAATGTAACCGCATCTGCAACTAACAGTACGTCAGCTTGTACATCACCAGCCAATTTTTCAGCTTGAATTTTCGAAATAACTTCTTCTGTACCAGAACGGAAGGTTTCAACTTCTACATCTGGATATTTTTCATTGAACCCTTCTACTAATTTCGTCGCATCTGCATCAGGCTGTGATGTATAGAAGCTTAATGTTCCTTCTACCTTTGCATCACTATTTTCAGTTTCTTCTCCTGCATTATTAGTAGATTCCTTAGAACCTTCTGATGATGTTGTACTATTTCCACAGGCAGCCACGAACATCATCAATAAACCGATGAATAATGTCATCATCCATTTTTTCTTCATGCTTCTTCCCCCTCTGTTGTACCTCGAGTTTCTCGTTTAGTTGATGTTCTGTAATGGATCTCTTACTCTAAATTAAAGCAGAAACAGATTACCATTTAACTATATAAAACAATTGTAAATATCGTTTAATTTTCTAGTAAACTTTTAATAATTTCACGTAAAGTCCTAATGGTTTCATTCCTTATATTTCCATCCCTTTTCTAGCTACTTTTTTGTTAAGATTTAAAGAAAGTATACAAGGGAGGAAAATATCAATGAAAAAACAGAAGCTCCTCCTAACATTGTTGGTCTTCGTCACATTTATAGGAGGATTTTATTCGGGGATATTCTTTTCAAATCATCAACAAAGAAATTTGTCTGTGATAGAAGATAAAGCACCGAAAACAACAAAGAAGAAAATAGATAACGAGAATAATAAAGATAATCATATAATAGAAAAGGACAAAGTATTAGTTGGTTATATTCAAGATTTTCGAGATCCACAAACGGTTGACTATTCCCATTTAACTCATATTATTTTTTCTTTTGCTCACCCGACAGCCGATGGACAGCTTCTTATGTCTGGGGATTTAGCTTTAAGTAACTTGAGAACAACCGTTGATTTAGCACACAAACAAGGCTCGAAAGTGATGTTAGCGGTTGGCGGTTGGTATCATCTTCATGGCGGTGAATCGTATCACTATTTTAAAGAGGCGATTCGTCATCAGAATGCAAGAACCAACCTAGTAAATGAACTAGTAAAAATGGTAGAAAGTGAGAATCTTGATGGGATCGATATTGACTTTGAACATCCGCGTTCACATGAAGATGCTAGGAACCTTACCGCTTTCATGAAAGAATTAAGCGAAAGATTGCACCTTAAAGACAAAGAGCTTTCAATTGCAGTTAATGCAAAAATCCATAGTGTTGCAGGAACTGAACTTCATCATGTCATCTATGAACCATCAATGTTCCAGTATGTCGATCACGTCAACATCATGGCTTACGATGGTCAGTGGGATGGGGAATATAATGCTGCTAACTTATCCCCTTACTCTTATAATGAAAACATCGTAAACTATTGGTCTGCATTGTTTGACAAACATCAACTATCGAAAGAAAAGCTCGTGTTGGGCGTACCCTTTTATGCACAGCCAGAAGATCCTAAGAGTAAACAAATTTCGTATGATACGATTATCAAAAACAATCCAGAAAACGCTGATAAAGATACCGTGAGCATTGATGGCATGAACTATTATTACAATGGAGAAGAAACGGTTAGAAAGAAAACAACACTTGCTCTCGATCATGGTTTTGGTGGGATGATGGTTTGGGAGATTGGCCATGATTCAGATGAAGACAGTTTACTAGCAGCCATTTCCAATACCATCGAATCGGAAAATCATTTAACAGCAAAAATGGAGTAGCAATATGATCTTGTCAAAAAATAGTATATGATAAAGTATGGTGTTTTTAGGGGGGAATTTTGTGAAAAGTCTTGCTGTTTTTTGTGGATCACGTACAGGTGCATCTGATGTTTATATAGAAGGAGCAAAAAAGTTAGGCCAAGAACTGGCAAAACGGAAAATCCAATTAATTTATGGTGGATCAAGTGTAGGAATGATGGGTGCAGTGGCAGATGCTGTATTAGAAACAGGTGGAGAAGTCATTGGAGTGATGCCCGATTTTCTAGATGATAGAGAGAGATCGCATAAGAATTTAACAGATTTAATTATTGTCGGTTCGATGCATGAAAGAAAAGCAAAAATGAGTGATTTAGCGGATGGATTTATGGCCTTGCCTGGCGGACCAGGAACATTAGAAGAGTTTTTTGAAATTTTCACATGGGCTCAATTGGGTCTTCATCAAAAACCGATCGGATTTTTAAATATTAATCACTATTTCGATCCGCTCATCACGTTATTTGATAAAATGGCCAATGAGCAATTTATGGATGAAAAGTTTCGTACTATGGCGCTTGTCGATGTAGAACCACAAGGATTGCTTGATCAATTTCATTCCTACACTCCACCGGAAGTGAAAGTGTACTTAAAAGAAAATAGAACATGAAGTCGAGAACGATTTTTACGTTTCACTAGCAATCATCCATTTACAAGACTTAAATACTGAACTCATAAGTGAAACGGAGGAACCATCCGAGACTATTGAAAAAGTTATCGCTTCCAACAACAAGTATATTTTTCATTAATATACAGCAAACAGAAGAAGGCATTTATCTACATATAGTAGGTAATTGCCTTCTTGTTTTTTAAAAATAGACTTTTTCAGTGTATCGAACCATCCCTCTGTTTCACAATAAAGCACATGAACCATCCACCTGTTTTACTTTTATAGAATCCGGCATTAATGGATGAGAACAAATGATTTCTACTACACTCTGTTCAGCTTCTAGTATCTCTTCGTTTCCTACAAGCCATTCCTTTACCGTTCTGTCCGAAAATTCTGCCATACAATGGTCAAAAAGATAATTTAAGGTAGAAATGCCTTTTCCCAGTTCAAGATTTTTCTCCATTTTCCTGAGCAGATCTAAATCATTTTTTCGTTCCCCTTTGTTTTTAACGATAAAAACTTCTTCAATATTCTTAACATACACTTGTTTAAGAATATCCCTCATTAAATCACCAAAAGGGTGAATTCTATTTATTTCATGACTTTCTATAACGGAAACTTCCTCTGAACGTATGTGATATTTTTGTAATATATATTCATAATCTAATTCCTGTTCCATTCTCACGACGAATAGTACCCTTTTATTCTCTGCTAAAGACATAAAGCTCTCCCTTACTAAGAAACTTGGGGGACTGTTGTTATGTTTCCCCTAAATATTACCAATCTATAAGACTAAAAGAATTGTTATTTATAGTTGATAGAAACCATTTTGAGACGGAGATACCGTCCCTCTCCTTCAAGCTAATTCCTGTTGCAAATTTCCTGAGAGTTTAAAAACCATGATTCGTTCTCCGGTTTGTGTACTTAGATCCGTATAAAAACTCAAGATCTCAAAACCTGTTATTGTGTGAATAATCTCTTTTAATTCGTCTACGCCTGATTCCACTAAACTATTCCGATTTTCTTTAACCGATAATAACCCGTCTTTATCTTTACATACTGAATATTCAGCCGGCGTTAAGATTCCACGCAAGCTGACAATAATCATATCTCGTAAAATGTCAGATTTAACAGATACCGAACCCCTTCCTAGATAATTTTTCTCCCAATGTGTTAAAGTCTGACTGATTTCAGCCTCCATTGAACCTTTTGTTTTCTCCATATCATTCACTTTCCCTTTTCCTCATATAATTTACCAAACCAATTCGCCTACTATAAAACCATGGTTAAGACCAACTTACCCAATTTCCCGAATCATCAATAGATGCAAGCCGAATCCATCCGTTCCGAACTTTTTGATGAAAGGCATGATCCTGTTTTAAAAGCTTTTCGATCGATCTTTTAGGTGCCTGAATCAACACTAACAATCGGATTGGGCTATGATAAAATTCATGATCAGAACTCATCACCGATTGCCATGGAAGACCCGATAATAAATCACTGGCATTCCCCTGCATCACCCCAATACCCGATGTCACAGTTTGAGTGGCTTTATTTCCGCTCCCATAATAATGTGGTGCAACTGTGGAGGCATAGTATTGCAGGTTAATCCATTGGGTAACTGTAGCCGGACCCTTGATAATGTTGGCTAGTGTTGCACCATTTTGATCCTTCTGCCAGTCATAATTATGGAGAAAAGCTCTTCCCTCCAACTGACAATCTCGCGTGAGCTCACGTTCTCCGATAATAAAAGCAGCATTACAGGCAAGCCCCCATTCCGGCCGGATCTCGCTCCAATCTTCAGAGAATCGTTCAGCCTCATTTGTTGGATTCTTTCCAGTATAGCCAATATTAGGTAGTTGCATTACCCGCTCCGTACTAGCTTCTTCTCTAACTTTAGGTAAAACTTCGCGAATTTGATTATACGCCTCCTGCGCGTTCTCTGAAAGATCCGGGACATAGATCGGACGTAATTCATCCCTTGAGGTGATATGCTCAGCCGCTATAAAAACTGTATCTTCTGGAATTATAATTCCCTCCAATTTAAGCGCCTGCCTTACTTCAGGAAGATTACATAAAGAAGCTAAAACCCGTGCATTAAATTGACTGGATGCTCCCCCACACGCACCACAATCGAGTGAGGATGCATATGGATTATTGGTGCTATGACTACCGTGTCCGCAAATCACGACTAAAGGGGCAAAATCCTCTGTTAATCCCATCATTTGCAAAGCTTGACTTGCGTAGAAAGCTTTTTCCTTTTCAGAAAAACCAAGTGGTAATTCTGTATCCATTGGTTCAGTGTTACTCAGTGACAATTCTGTCGAAGGTTGATCTAGCCAGTTTGCTCGGGCTTTTCGAAAAAGAGATCCTGTCTTTCGTGGAATAAAGCTTCGTGCCAACGCCTGGAACGTGAGCCAAGGTCCGCTCACTTCGGGCAACATTAAGCTGGCAAGCATATGATGTTTCATCCCCTTAAACGTCTTACTTGTTGCAGATAACGTTGTTTTACGCTGTTGATAGCGAACCAATTCAGGATCTCTTGTAAATTCTTTCACTGACATTTGTGGTTTATACATCACTGGCAAGGATGGGTGACGATGTTCACTCTCAAGCTCGCATGTTTCAATCGGCAATCCAAAAAAACCAGCTGTGCCAAATGTTTCAATTGGACCTACCGCTTCAAGTTTACGACGAAAGGGCTCTGAACGGACATCAATACAAAAGACAAACTGCGCGAGTGGAGCCGGATCCACCTGTTCTTCTTTATGATGTAGATTGGCTGTAATCTTTTTCTTCAAATGATCTTCATACGTTTTTTCCCATGCTTCCAACCAAAGGCGACTGCGGAGAGTTTGATCAAACCGATAAGAGAGTGTCAATCGGGCTTCTATTTCAGCTGCAGAAAGTTGAGACCAAGCGGCAACGGGCATTTTTCCCCAATGAAACCAATTTGCTAACAGTTGTTCTAAAGGTACTCTATTCTCCACTTGTTGTTGCGTTAATGGCAAATAGGGTTGAACCAAAGCCCACTCCATTGAAAGCCGAACCGCCAAATAATCAATTAATAGATCTTTATCCTCAACAGATTGCTGCGAACGCCATAGCATCATTCCCGCCCAACCTGGTAGGGCAAGTAGATGGGCTTCCAGATATTCTATAATGTCTGCATAAGGAATTTCTAAAGCGATTAATACCTCTTCCAGAGCCTGTTCTGCCTCATTTGGTAAATCACGTAATCTTTTGCGTATTGAAGGGTTTATTGTTGGGTTATAGGGAACAATTCGCTTCCATGATTGATAGAACCCATCTTCGCGGTTTGGCATCGACCAAACTGCCTGAGTTTCATCTAAATATAGTTTACACCACTTGATCACCTGGGCATTGAGATCCTTCGCCGCCATTGTTCTCCCTTGAGCTTCTAATAGCTGACTGGATGTTCGTACGATTCCTTTTTCAGTCGTGTTTGGCATATAACGATTTAATTTCTTTTTCATGTTTTTTAATTGTGGGAAAGATACTCCTTCCAAAGATGCTTCATCCCACCGTAGTGCCGCCCTGCAGTATTTTAGTGCCACATCTCGTGATAATTCAAGATTTTGTTTATCAATCCATTTTTGGAGCTCGAATTCTATCAATTCCTCCTTAATTTCACCACGGTCCAAGGCGGATTTGATTAAAGCATCATTTGGATAAATATCGACATCATTCATGTCTTTTAAAAAGCGAGCAACCTGTTCAAATGGTTGCTGTTCCATTTTTTCCCATGGATGCCTTGCCGCAAACGCCGTGATCGGTCCTATCGGCACAATCACTTTGCTCGCTGTCTCCACCATTTTTTTAGCATGAAGATCAAAGTGATTTACTTTATTTTCAATATCGAATGAATGGGTTAAGGATAATACTGTATTCATCCTTCATTACCTCCTTTGGACAATGTTTGCGTTAAATAGTTTGGATGGCTCTCTACCACATCAGAATGGGGTTCCCCTAAATGTACAAGCCATAAATAAACAATTGAAAAATATTTTGAAGACGGATTTCGGATTAACCATAAACCGATACCACTTCCGGCCAATAAGATAAACAAAACAGCTATCACTACAAGAGTGGAAGGTTGCATTTCGGTCGCAACGGTTTCATGTAACAGACTATGAAAACCCGAATGAACGAGACCATACATAACCGCTCCTCCTAAAAAGATTGAAAAACCTGCTATACGACCAACACGCCCGTATCCAAAAGCTACCAGTTGATTCCAAGCATACGTTACTGAACAGCCTAGAATGATGGCACTAATCAATCGATAACCCTCATCTGTAGAAGTTAACCAATACCCTATCGCTGCTAAAATTCCTAAAACGATACCAGAATATATCCCCGCAAATGAAAACGACTTATTTGACTTCTTGACTGGGGCATCCTGTTGAATCGCAGACCCTGCCTGTAAAAAGAGGGTCGATTTAAATAGACCGTGTAAAACCGCATGAATGATAGCCGCTACATAGGCACCTAGCGCACACTGAATCAACATAAACCCCATCTGTGCAATCGTTGAACCTACCAACTGCCGTTTATAATCAACCTGGACCAGCATAATCCCAGTCCCGATTAAGATCGAAACACCTGACAAAATCAGCAAAACGACCTGTGCAAAACCTCCGTTAAATATAGGGGTAAAAAAAGTTAAGATGATGCCCCCAGCATTCACAATCCCTGCATGCATAATGGCTGAAACGGGTGTTGGAGCCACGACTGAGTCTAATAACCAACGCTGGAAAGGCCATTGAGCTGCAGGAATCACAACAGATAAGATTAGTAAGAGATTGATAGAAGTCTCTTCCCATGACTCTAAGCCTATTAGACTATTTTCAGCCATCAGCCGTGACAACTGCCAATGCCCTGTTGCCTCAGAAACCCAGAGAATTACGATTAGGAAGAGAAGCCAACTCATGATAAACAAACGTCCCATAAAAGAAGCAGCACGCCTTGCGACCGGCCATTCTTTTTTTAATAAGATCATCAACGTCAACCCGAGAAGCGTTGTCCCCCAACAAATAATAAGCAGACGAAGATCATCACTGAGCCAGGCTAGAGAACCTGCAACCGTGGTGAGTGTTAATAGAGAAAAATATTTTCGATAAGAGCGATCACCCAGTAAATAATGGATAGAGTAACGTTGTACAATCAGTCCCATTGTCAGTACAAAAACAGCCAACAGCAGAGTTAAAGAATTAAAACGCCAAGGTCCCCATATGAGCTGGTCATGTTGAAAAACAAGAGCGGTCAGTGCAAGAATCGGGGGAAGCGAAACCACCCCTATGTGAATTCGAACATAGTTCAAAGGGACTTTTGGATTTAAAAGAATAATAGAGCTAATCAAAGAAATAATGAGAGCGGTAAAAAATAATATAGGCAGGAAAAGGGTCATCTTACTCCCTCCCATCGATTTAAAGGCATCCATTTCGTCATTTTATCTTGTTTTCGGCTATGGTAATGATTCTTTATGTAGGATCATAATTCCAACTTCCTTTCTCATTTTGAAAAAACAAAAAACCGACAACTTCAACGATTGAATAGAAAATTCATCTATTCACCATTGAACATTGTCGGTTTACTATCTACTAGCCATTAAAGGCTTTTATAAGTCTACCTTACTATTTAATTGAAAAAGGGATCGTTTTGCTCTCGTTTACCTTTTATCTTTTTGGATCTTAAATATAGAGTTACCTTTTCAACGAGCCAAAGAAAAATCATTAACTAGTTGCTAAAATAATCGTATAGTTATAGAAATCCTCTATTCATTTATTTGTTAAAAAATATTACTACTAATTTTAAAAGATGTCAAGAAAGGTTTGGGAACATTTCTGAGATTTTACTAAACCTCACTAATATATGAAATTACAAAAAGTGGATGGTAGGAGGCACCATCCACTTTTTTCTTATTTAAAATAAGAGACTTTCTTCAACGCAACGCAAACCGGAATGGCAATGAGTATACCGATTACACTTTGAAGCAAATCTCCAGGGATTGAAGTTAAAGGAACAATCCAATTACCGTAGAGGATAACTTCACCAATATAATAAACCGCTATCATAATTGGCGTTGAAACAACAGTTGCTAGAATATTGAAAGCAATGCTGCTGCCTTTACGTCCATTTGACCAAGAGATTTTACCTACGATGTATCCTTGCAAGCCACGTGCGACGATCGTAATTGGGGCCCAAATCAACCAACCACCCATTAAATCAAACAAGCCCATCCCGATTGCGCCAGCAAGGGCACCCTTTTTAGGACCAAATAATATGGATGCAATAAACAGCATAGCCGTTCCTAAATGAATCAAACCACCATTTACAGAAATGGGTAGTTTAATATTTAAAAAGAATGTCGATAAAAAAACAAGGGCAACTAACATAGCTGTCATAATTAAATCAAACGTTTTTTGGCCTGTCTTTGCATAACTTTGTGTGTTTTCCATATTCTGCATATTCGTAACCTTCCTTGTTGTTTTTTTATGATTCTATCATTAGAATGGTTTATATAAAAGTGCCATTATTTAATAGAAAATCAGTCCATATTTAGGTTACTTCTTAAGATTCCCCACTTTCTTGATTTGTGATAAAATAAATGAAGTTTAAGGTGGATATGATTTTTTGGAGGGTATAATGAAAAAAGTTGCAGTCATACAAGATCTATCATCATTTGGAAAATGTTCGCTAACCGCTGCGATTCCGGTGCTATCCGTAATGGGGGTACAGGCCTGTCCTCTTCCGACAGCGATCCTTACTGCACAAACCGGTTATCAAAGTTATTTTATGGAAGACTTTACATCTAAAATGAACTATTTTACAGAGGAATGGAGCAAACTCAATGCATCCTTTAACGGAATTATTACTGGGTTCGTTACTGGTGAAGAGCAAATACATAATATTTTTCAGTTTTTAGACAGATTTTATACGAATGATCCCCTTTTACTCGTTGATCCCGTAATGGGAGATTCAGGAGAAGTGTATAAAATTTTTAGCGATGAATTGGTAATATTAATGAGGGAACTCGTGAAGCGGGCAGATATCATTACCCCAAATGTGACGGAATGCTGTTTATTAACAGGGTTTTCTTACGAAAAATTACATAGCTATTCCAATGAAAAGGACTATCAACAAGCGATTGAAGAAGCTGGAAACGTGTTACAGCAGGAAACTGGTGCAAAGGTGATTATCACCGGAATTAATCCACCTTCTTCAGATCGCGATAAACAATCGATCGGAAATATGTATTTGAACGGCAGCAAGACCTTTTATCATGCGATTCCCTACAATGGAAAAAGCTATTCCGGTACGGGTGATTTATTTTCATCTGTGATTATGGGAGGATTATTGCGTGGAGAGAGCGTAGAAGAATCTGTACGGCTAGCCGTAAATTTCCTAACAGCATCCATTAAAGATGCCTCACTAGCGGAAATTCCTGAAGTTGAAGGCGTTTACTTCGAAAAACATTTAGGCATGTTAGTATAAAACAAGAAATTTCTTTAAAACAAAAACGCTTGGAAAAATCCAAGCGTTCCATTCTATATTTCCATATCGTTAATGGCCATTTTTTATCCATGCTCATATAGCAAATTTGTCATCCCCTATATACACTATCACATGTTCCAGGTGTTGGTTCATAAAAACAATGTTGTTTAAATTGACCTGTATGAGGCTGATCGTACCATGTTGGAGGGCACGGACCATATGGATTAAAGTACCAAAGAGCATATTTCGCTGGGTGATCTCTCCAATGTTCCAAATTCCTTCTTGCTAATCTTCTTTCAGATTCTCTTGCTCTTTGATAAAACACATTGCCTTTTTGAACCGCTTCAAAAGAGTAATTTCCTCCTTGCACATGAAAAATGACTTGTTCAATGGTTCTCAAATCTTTAAAGTCAGTACATTCTGCCACAACACGGTTAACGATTACATTTCCAACATATAGCATTCCTTGTTTTCCTTCGCCCTCAGCTTCCGCTCTCATCATCCTTGCCATTAAATCCACATCTGAACTTCGATAAGCCACTCTTGCCATTTTTCCACCTCCATAATATCGTATGAAAATCAACCTGCATTCATGCCCTCAAGATCATTCTATTTCTTGATTACCTTACGTTTCTTCTCTAAATATTAGATGCGCTTCATTTATAAGAAAAAAGAATTTATAGGTTTTACCTATTCATTTAGTGCAAAAAAGACAAATTTTTTGATTATTTATAGTATAATAATATTTAGAATATTCGAAACTATAGATAGTCTAAAAAGGAGTGCATAAAGGTGCCTTTAATTGAAATGAGAGAAGTGTTCACACCCTTAAAATTCATCGGAATTCGATTCTTCCGTTCAAGGGATAGACAGTTATATATCAAGCTCTTCAACCGTCCGCGAAAAAGATTATTTAATTAATCCTTTTTCTTGCGATGGAAAAGCGGCCTTTTCTCCATCCCTCCCCTTCTGCCTAATTAAACATTTACATATCCATTCAAATTCTGAAACAGCCTTCATTAGAATACAAAAAAAGAAGCCTTTTTTCTAAGGCTTCTTTAGTTAACACTTTTGGAGACCCAACCATCATCAGCTGATTTGCGAACACCTTAATTACCGAAATGAGATTTCCTCACTTATTTTAGCTTCTCAGCCAATATGTGTTTATTTCGCAATCTGTTACTTTTAGATCCAACTATTGGTTTCTTCTTTAAATAAATTAATTGAATTCAGGTTCTGAGAATTCCAATCAACTGCCTACAATAAATATTGATTCACTATTGTTGGTCCTTTGATTTTTGGTTCGAAGTTATTGTTTAACGTATTTTTTGTGATTTTTTACTACAACATTCACTAATCAACATTTTCAGCGTTTTAAATTTTTTTCAATGGTTTTACTTTTATGCAACTTGCTTTAGAAAAGATTTTTCAGTTGCTACAACTAATAAATCGTTTGGCCCTTTTACAAACTTTTCATTCGCTATAACTTTTACTACTGGTAAGATCTTTACAAGCTTGCTTCGTTTTTATAAATGTGGAATGCAGCTTTTACACTTTCAGTTATTAAATCATCATCTAATCACAAATCTTACAAGCTAAATAACGAGTCTTCGATCCTTTTGAATTCCTCCCTTTCATTCATTTTTTTACTCACCATTTTCAATCTCAACAAATTAATATTCGATAGATAGAGATTGTAAAGAAATGTCGTTTTACGAAACGAACACTATATGGTTGAGCCTCCAAAAGTGTTAAGTCTTTTGTAGAATTTCTTTATCTTTTCTACATCTTTATTATACACCATAACCCCTAATGTAAACGCCATCATTTGTGAAAGTTCTGTGAATTAAAATTCAAAATTGAAGTTAACCAAAAAGGAGGTTCTTGTAATAGAACCCCCTTTTTTCCCTATAATTCTAGGAAAATTCGTGCGTAGTACTCCGATTCTTCATCTAATTTATTTTCCTGTTTTAATTCCTCAATCTTATTTTTTCTGTCATTTGCAACCCCTTGATAGTTTCCAGCAAAATTTTGCTTTTTTTCTTTGATGTCATCCATATTTTCTTGCCCTCCTAATGATACCTGATTTATGTCTGGGACTTTATTTTTCCCTTTATATCATGTGTGGCATTAATAATTTTATTCGAATGACACCAAAATGAATTGTATGAAGGGCTACTTCTGAGAGATTGATTTATAGCACTCACGTTAACTCAACTACTCGATGACAAAGTCTTTTAATCAGCTTCTCTTCATGACTGACAACAACCATCCCCATCTCTCTCTCCTTGACGATTTCAAGAACTGAATTCCAGATTTGGGCCTGTGTGATGGCATCAAGCATCGTTGTCATTTCATCAGCAATTAAAAAACGCGTACTCGGCCCCAAGGCTCGAGCGACACAAAACCGTTGCAGTTCTCCGCCTGACAGCTCATGGGGCCAACGCCTCAACCATTCCTGCTGGATTCCTAACATAGCTAGCAGCTCTTGATCAGGACTCCATCCCTCGTTGAGAATCTTTTCCATCTTCCATCTTGGGTTTACTGCTTTTTCTGGATGTTGAAAAACCAATTGTACGGGATGATATTTATTCTTCGGCCATCCCTCGCCGCCGATCGTCACTTTGCCCTCAAGAGGTTGCACAAGACCTGCTAATATTTGGCAAAGCGTTGTTTTCCCTCGTCCACTTGGGCCTGTAAGACCAACAATTTCACCCGGGCTTAACGTAAATTCAACCCCTTGAAACAGCCATGGTCCATTCCCATATTGAAAGCCGATGTCAGTCGCTTCAAGTCGCATGAATACACCTCACCATTCCATCTCGAAGATTGCGCATGATCGGTTGTGCTTTTCCGCATTCCGAAGTTGCTTTTTCACAGCGCGGTTCAAATAAACATCCAGATGGCAGCGCACTTGGATGCGGCTGTAAACCCGGAACTGGAATAAAATCATTTTGGGGCAATGCTCTCCATAGCGCCTTACTGTAGGGGTGCCTTAATGCTTCACCCCTGCCAGAAAAATGCTCTGCAGGGGCAATTTCGACGATCGTTCCTGCATAAAAAACAGCAATCTTATCGGCAACAGTTAAAGCCGATTCAATATCATGGGTGATGAGCATGACTGCACACCCATCGTCGGCAAACTGTCTAAAGTGATTTAATGCTTCTTTACTAACCGCTTCGTCAAGGCCCGGAGTGGGCTCATCGGCAATGATAACTTTTGCGCCGCTCACCATTGCCGTTGACAGAAGTACACGTCTTGCCATCCCTCCAGATAATTGAAAGGGATACATACTATCAACTTCTTCACTTAAGCGATAACGCTCAAACACCTCTCTTTGTACTGCCATGCGATCTCCTTCTTTAACAGAGGTACGAACTTGCTTCCCGACCCGCATAAGAGGATCTAAAAAATTAACCGATTGAGGGACAAGAGCCATTACCTTCCCGCGAAGTGCTGCTTGTTTTTTATCGGAAAGGGCTTCGCCTTCATATTTAATCGTTCCACTGACATTTGCATGACTTGGAAGGATGCCGAGAATGGCATGAGCAAGCAAGCTTTTTCCCGAACCACTTGCTCCCACAACCGCTAGGATTTCACCCGCTTCAAGCGTCATCGTTAAACTTGAGATCACTTGATGGTTGTTCTGCTTTTTACCGCTTGTATCGGGTGTAAAGGATATCGATAAATTTTCCACTTTAAGAATTGACATTTATACTCTCCTCACAGCACTAGTCTGATCAAATTAAAACATAATCTTTTTTCTTAATCGAATTCTCTAGCAGGTTCGATCAGCTTTCTAATGTTTTCTCCAATCACATCAAATGTCCGGACAACAAGAAGCAAACAAAGTCCTGGAAAAAAAGCCAACCACCACATGCCCGAAGACAAATAGCGCATCGATTCGGACAGAATAATCCCGATAGCTGGTTGATGTGGAGAGAGCCCTAAGCCCAAAAAGGTAATGGCCGCTTCATGTAAAATCGCATGTGGAAATAAGAGCAAAAATCCGACTAGCAGTTGTGGGATAACATGCGGAAAAATATGATGCCGGGCGATCCACAAATGGGATTTCCCCATTTTTCCGGAAACTTGGATAAAAGGTGCTGAACGAATTTGCATAACCTCTACACGAATCACACGAGCAAGACTCGGCCAATGGGTTAAGGCAATTCCAAGAACAATCCCCTTAAACCCTCCTCCTAACGTAAAGGAAATGAGAATAAGAGTGACAAGATGCGGCACACTAAGAAAAAGATCAATCAACCATGAAATAAAACGGTCTGCCGCTTTTCCCATTGTTGCTGAAGCGATACCAAGAATAAGAGCGATAAACGTACTGCCTATGGCGCCTATCAACCCTACTCCGATACTTAACGCAAGTCCCATCATCGTTCGCGTAAACATATCTCTACCTAACCAATCCGTACCGAAGAAATGTTCGAGAGATGGCGAAGCATTTCGCTGTAGCAGATTCGTTGCCAACCCTTCTTTATCAAGCAAAATACTGCTTGCTGCAACCGTTAATAAAACAACGGTCATTAGGAGGACAAGACTGATCCTCATCCTTCGATTCAAGGAAAAATTCCTCCGCTTATTTTCTTTGATAAGTGTAGTCATCTTAAACCTCCTTTCTCGTTCTTGGATCAACGAAGTGGTAAGTGACATCAGCAAGTACATTTCCAACAAAAACAAATAACGTACTAAAGATAATAATTCCTAATAGAAGCGGAACATCTCCACGCAGACCTGCCTCCACTGTCGCCTGCCCAAGACCGGGGTAAGAAAATACTTGCTCGGCTAACACAGCCCCGCCAAATAGTTCACTGAAAGAAGCAAATTGTAAGGTCACAGCAGGTAAAAGGATATTTCGCAATCCGTGCCTCCAAAACAAAGCGAAACCACGTTCTCCTCTCGCCCTTGCGAATAGCACATAGTCACTAGAGAGTACATCGATCAACTTTTGTCGTGTATGCAAGGCAACATTGGCAACTCCAACAATACTAAGGGTAAGGGCTGGAAGAATAAGGTGAGTGATTCGATCGATTAAGGTGACATCTTCAGCAAGAACTCCCGTTGGAACACCGAGTCCAATTGGAAACCAGCCAAGCCATACTGCAAAAACGATGAGCACAAGAAGCCCCATCCAAAAAGTTGGCGTAGAAGCAAGCGTGTAACAGTACCACTTAATGACACGATCCACCCATGTGTTTTTTTTCATCGCTGCCAGCACACCCATTAGAAAACCGATGATGCCTGATAAAGACCATGCCGTCAGCATTAAAGCAAGAGAATGAAAAAAACGTTCACTAATCACTTCTGAGACCGGACGGCGAAAAATCATCGATGTACCTAAGTCACCTGTAAGAAGTGCAGAACCCCAATTCCAGAACTGCACCATGAGCGGTTGATTCAATCCCCAATACTGTGCAATTCTCTCCCTTTGCTCTTGCCCGACATTTAACATATCCGCACCGATATATGCCTCAATGGGATCGATCGGAGAATTCTTAACTAATAAAAAGGAAATAAAGCAAATGGCAACTAATAAAGTTGCCATTCTTATCGTTTTCAATAAAAGAAAAAATCTAGAGCCTTTTATATCTCTTATTTTTCCACCTTACTCAGCCCATTTCCACTCTTCAATATTGTTTGTTACAGGCCAACCGTGACCATGCGGGTGGATTCCTTGTTTGCCAATATGAAGTCCTTCTTTTACTAAATACAAATGGTCAATGTTCACGAGCCACGCCCACGGTGCATCTCCTTTTACACTTAAGCCGGTCGTTCCATCCCATTGCGCTTTTTTCCAATACTCAAGAGCCTCTGTCGAATCTTTTGCCGTTAAAGCCTTTTCTAAATATTCGTCTACTTTTTCATTTTGATAAAAGCCTGCGTTATTGAAGTCAATGCCGGCATGTTCACTGCTATAAAGATTGTACATTTCATGAGGGCTGTGATTTCCCCAGCCAAATAGGACAGCATTTGAATGTTTCTTCTGGTGGATCACATCCCAGCTGGCTCCCTCTGCTATAATATTAATCCCTAGAGGTTTCATCATATCTGCAACCGAAATCGCAAGGGATTGTCTGATTAAATCATTAGCTGGATAATATAAACGAAACTCTGCTTTCAAGGAGCCTTTTTCCACTATTCCATCCCCATCTGTATCCACCCAGCCAGCATCCTTCAATAATGTTTTGCCCTATCTACATCCCCATCTTCAAAAACAGTCTCTTGGTTCCACCATGGCAAACCATCAACAGACGTGTAAGCTTTCGATCCATGCCCTTCTAAACCCCATCAATTAACGCTTGTCTATCCACAGCAATATTAATCGCATGACGAATCGCTGGATCTGCTGTCACATCATTTCCAATCGGTATCCCCTCTTCTGTTGCTGTTCCTGATTTCACGTATGGAAACACCATGCCACGGTTATCGACGGTTTTTACTGATTCTAACACCATGCCAGATACTGCTTGCTTGCTAAACGAAGCTGGAATCGCTGCAACATCCACTTCTCCTGCTTTCGCAGCAGCAAATCCGGCATCCTCACTTAAAAATAAAAAGGTGATTTTCTTGAAAGATGGTTTTTTCCCATAATATTTAGGATTGACCTCTACAATCAGCTGCTGTCCTTTATCCCACTGAACAAATTGATAAGGACCTGAGCCGATTGGATTTTCTGCATATTTTTTTCCATAGGCATGTTTCGGGACAATTCCTGTTGCAATTAAAGAGTCAATAAATGTTGATTGTGCTTCCTTAAGTGTAAATTTTACAGTCGTTTCATCGACTGCTTCCACTTTCTCCAAAACATTTAAGTCAACAACAGATCCATTATTTAAAGCCGTTTCAAATGTGAATGCAACATCATCGGCTGTTAATGGGTTTCCGTCTGAAAAATTACATCATCGCGTATTTGAACAGCTCCAAACCTTTCCGTCCTCGCTCACTTCGTAATTTGTACCAAGATCATTAACAACATTCAGATCATGATCCCTTTTGAATAATGTACTTTGGAATAACGGTGAACCATACCGTCCCCAACCAGTCGTTGGATCAAACCCAGTATCGGGCTCCCCTCCAACGGAAAGCACGAGTTCATCCTTTTTTATATTTTCAATTTCCTTTTCATTTTCGTTTTCAACACTCGTTTTCACTGGAGTCGGAAGATGTACAACCTGCTAAAATCAATGAAAAAAGAACCATAACTAAAACGATCAGTTTAATACGATTTTTTCTCCATCCAATCAAACTCCCTTTCATTCACTCTCATTTAGTTAGGTGATTCAAACTTGTTCTACAGGTGCCACGGTAAACTTTCCATATGTAACTCCTTTTAAACTTGTCAACTTATTGCTGAGTTGCTGAATCTCTTTTGCTTTTCCTTTCACAACGATCAATTCAAGACAACTCTCGTGATCTAAATGGAAATGGGTCGTAGCAATGATTAAATCATGCAGATCATGCTGAATATTTGTCATTTCTTCAAGTAGATTTCGTTGATGATGGTTATAGAATAAAAGAATACTCCCCGCAACATTTTGTTCATAGTTCTTCCCATGACTCTTGAACAAGTGCATCACGGATAAGATCTCGAACCGCTTCCGAACGATTTTCATATCCTTTTTGTTTGACGAGAAGATCATACTTCCTGAGTAAATTCCCTTCCATTGAAACACCGAATCGTTTTAAAGAGGTATCTTGCATCCTGCAGCCGCCTTTCTTTTAAATATTTACAAGTCAGTAACACGATTTTAATATTTTGTGTCGCCGCCTATACATCAAATTCTATGTTTATATGTAACAATTATTCTTATTAAAATCTAACTAGGGGAAACCAATGTTTTGCTAGTAGTACCTCTTATACTGGAATTCTCATCAAATTCTAATGTTTCTATTAAGGTTTTCTAATATTAAAAGGCTATTCTTTTAACTAGAGATGAGACACAAACACGAAAAAGACATTAACATAAACATAGAAAATTAGGAGGTTGTTTATCTTGATTAAGAATTTTAATATAGAAATAAAATTGTTTGAAGGCCAAGTTCATGAAAGAGATCAGTTTTCATTAGATTTTAAAGGTAATCATTACAAAGGGATTTATCATAACGGAGAAATTACCTGGTTTCATCCTCACCCCCAACAAAACCTTGAGGAAGAGCATGTAGCCAATATGGAAGAAAAAGTTCACGAAAGAATGCAGAATGAATTATCTACGCTTAATCATTTTGATACGGAAAATAAGATGTTTGAAGGCCAAGTTCATGAAAGAGATCAATTCTCATTAAATTTTGCAGGAAATACGTTCAAAGGAATTTATCATCATGGAGAGATTACTTGGTTTCATCCTCATCCTCAACAAAAGCTTGAGGATGATCGTTTAACCAATATAGAAGAAAAAGTTCACGAAAGAATGCAAAGTTAATGCTTTGTACTAAAGATTTCATATAAAATGATTCATAATAGAGCACCTTTCTTGAAGAAGAAGGGTGTTCTTTTTGAAAAAACATATTCTCCCCACTAGTTGAAACCCAGCAATAACCATAATCGCTGGGTGTCTAATTCTAATATTTTCTTAAAAAACTCGTTTTTTTGTTAAAGCATTCTTGACTAATCATTTGGTGAAAATGAGAAATGATATTTTCTATGTTTTGTGTTGTATTTCCCAGTATACGTACGGTAAATCCTGGGACCGGCAGTAGGGATAAACCGACTTTACATTCCTTTAGATCGTTGGAAATCCCTTGATATAAACGATCCAGAAACTCATGATCGATTTTCTCATTAATGACAATCATCGATCCTAAATGAGAATAGCCTTCTAGTAAACCTAGACCCCTCATCTCTTGTGTAGCTGGACTTAATTTTATATGATCATAGACGACCAGCTCCTGATCCATATAGATTTCATTTAAAAGTTGAAGCTGATCGTAACTGAACTTATCTCCATTAGGGGACCATCCAGAGGTGATGATATCTGAGTAAAAAAGGGTGCATCCTTTTTCCATATGTATCACCGTTTTTTGTTTATACCGTGCATCTTGGTAACCGATAAGCGGATCGGGGATATATTCTAGATAACTGCCCTCTTTTAGATTAAATTCTACTTCTTGATAAGCTTGGGTCCGAGGTGTCTTATATATTTTTGTTGCGGATTGAGTCGTTAAGGTGAGTTTCGCTTGTTTTTCTAATACTACTTTCATTTGATAGCGATCACCGTCTAAATATCCACCGCCTGGGTTTAACAAATAATAACAGGCTTGGCCAGATTCATCGTGATAGATGGGACGCATCACTTTAAATGCCCCTTGGAAATATACATCCTTTGCTACAGTTCTCCCATTTCTTTCCTCTGCACCTAAACGCAAAACTCCTGTCCAATCCTTCATCTTACTCCAATCCTTTTAATAGCGCATTTTTCTTAATCCAGTCAATGACTTGATCAAGACCTGAGTTATCTTTTAAATTTGTAAAAACAAATGGTTTATCCCCGCGAAAAACCTTCGTATCTGACTCCATTACATCCAAGCTCGCTCCAACGAAAGGAGCTAAATCGGTTTTATTGATGATAAATAAATCCGATTTAATCATTCCTTGTCCACCTTTACGAGGGATTTTTTCCCCTTGAGCCACGTCGATAATATAGATCGAAAAATCAACAAGTTCAGGGCTGAACGTTGCCGCTAGGTTATCTCCACCACTTTCGACAAAGATCAGTTCAACATCTGGATGTCTTGCTTTTAATTCATCAATCGCAGCAAAATTCATCGAAGCATCTTCACGTATGGCCGTATGCGGACATCCACCTGTTTCAACGCCAATGATGCGATCGGCAGGAAGTACCCCATGATTGATTAAAAATTTTGCATCTTCTTTTGTATAAATATCATTTGTCACTGCAGCCATACTAATCTCATCTTGCAAGTGGCGAGTTAATTTTTCAACTAACATCGTTTTTCCTGCACCAACAGGTCCTCCTACACCAATTCTAATTGGTTCCATTACTTACACTTCCTTTTCTCACGACATAAAAATCCGAATATTCACACGTTCGTGGTTCATTTGAGATAATTCCAATCCTGGAGAAACAACGCCAAAATCCTCTTCATTTAAATTCAAAATTTTTTCTGTAGCTCCAATTAAAGCTTCATTAAATTCTTGAATCGTCTTCTGACCAGCTGTCTGCCCTAAAGGAATCGCCCGAACCGCATTTTGAACGAGAGTTGAGACGGTCGAATATAAATAATACAAAATGGTTGTTGACATTGGAATCTCTAGATGATGACCGATCATCGTAAAAACAATCGCTGGGTGTCCGAATGATTGCTTTTTATTGATCCGATCGTGATATTCCGTAAGAACAGGAATATCATAAAGAGATTCCATAAGGGTTAGCATTCGTTCACCCATTCTTTGTGTTCCTTCTCTTGTTTCACGGGGTAAATTTTGCACCGTCAGCATACGGTCTATTTTCCACACTTTTTGGAACTCATCTTCTTCTAATGCTTCATAGACAAGGCGAGAAGCAAGCCCATCTGAATAGATGAGCTGCTCGTATACATACGCATGAAGCCATTGTAAAAAAGTTGCTCGATCATGAACTTTATTTTCTTGAATATAGCTTTCAAGACCGTATGAATGACTAAATGCCCCTGTAGGAAAATTTGAATCGCATAGTTGGAATAAGGATAAAATATTTTTATTCATGGCTATGTCCTATATGGCGAAATGCCTGTTTGACCTTTCTGTCTTCCCGTTTGAAAGGAATCTCTAAGTCTTGAAGCAATTCTTCTACGAGATAATCATACTGAACAAGCATCACATCATCTTCAAATTGAGCGGGCAAGTGGCGATTCCCTAATTGATGGGCGATTGTTCCCATCTCTTTCAAACTGCGCGGTTGGATCACTAATAAATCATCTGATCGAACATCAATCACGATTAAATTATGATCATCCATAAATAGGACATCACCCGCAACAAGATCACGCGGTTCTTTTAAACGGATCCCGATTTCTTTGCCATGATCGGTCGTCACTCGTTGAATTCGTTTCACTAAATCCGCACTTTCAAGGTGAACTTTTTCCATATGCCTTTTGTTAACTTCTGCTTTTTCCATGTTTTCAATATTTGTTACAATTTGCTCCACTATCAATCTTTTTCACCTCAGAATAGAAAATATCGCTGTCCCATCGGTACCCGATCAACGGGGTCACATGTAATTAATTCACCGTTTACTTTTACTTCATAGGTTTGCGGATCAACAGTTATTTCAGGAGTTTCAGAATTCAGTTTCATATCCTTTTTCGTTAACTTCCGAATGCCGCGAACCGGAAGAATGATTTTTTGTAATCCTAATTTTTCATGCACTTTTTCGTCAAAAGCTGCTTGAGAAATAAACGTAATATTTGCACTGGATAATCCTTTTCCTATCTGTCCATACATCGGACGAGAAATGATTGGCTGTGGTGTTGGAATGGATGCATTAGAATCACCCATCAACCCTTCTACAGCAAAGCCATTTTTTAGAACCATTTCAGGCTTTACACCGAAAAAGGCTGGATTCCAAATCACGAGATCGGCAATTTTCCCTACCTCAATCGAACCAACGTATTCAGAAATACCATGAGTGATGGCAGGATTAATCGTATATTTGGCAACAAAACGTTTCGCTCGGTTATTATCAGCTAGTTCTTGGTCTCCCTCCATGATGCCTCTTTGCTTTTTCATTTTGTCCGCTACTTGCCATGCACGTAAAATGACTTCACCTACCCGGCCCATTGCTTGTGAATCGGAGCTCACCATACTGAATACACCCATATCCTGAAGAATATCCTCTGCCGCGATGGTTTCCCGTCTAATCCGCGAATCAGCAAAAGCTAGATCTTCCGGAATCGATGGATTTAAATGGTGACACACCATTAACATATCTAAATGTTCATCGATGGTATTAACCGTATATGGTAATGTTGGGTTTGTAGAAGATGGCAGAACATTCATATAACCAGCAGATTTAATTAAATCTGGAGCATGACCACCGCCTGCACCTTCCGTATGATACATATGAATAACCCGATCTTTAAGAGCTGCCATGGTATTTTCTACGAATCCGGATTCATTTAAGGTGTCTGCGTGAAGGGCAACCTGTACATCGTACTCTTCCGCTACACTTAATGCATGGTCGAGGGATGAAGGAGTTGCTCCCCAGTCTTCATGAACTTTCAATCCAATCGCACCTGCACGAACCTGTTCTGCAAGCGGTTCTTTCGTAGCAGCATGTCCTTTTCCTGTAAATCCAACGTTAATTGGCAATCCTTCAGCTGCTTCGAGCATTCGATGCATATGCCATTCCCCTGGGGTTACCGTAGTTGCTTTTGAACCTGCAGCAGGGCCTGTTCCTCCCCCAATTAAAGTAGTCAGTCCAGCAGATAATGCGGTTCTAACCTGTTCTGGATTAATAAAGTGAACATGGGTGTCAATTCCTCCGGCAGTCACAATCATCCCTTCACCTGCAATAATTTCGGTGCCTGCTCCGATAATAATATCCACTTTATCCATGATTAGCGGGTTTCCAGCCTTGCCAATTCCGGCAATTTTCCCATCACGAATTCCAATATCCGCTTTATAAATACCCGTGTAGTCTAGGATAACTGCATTTGTAATCACAACATCTGCGATTCCATCACCTCTAGTCGCTAGAGGATGCATCCCCATTCCATCACGGATCACCTTGCCGCCGCCAAAGACAACCTCATCACCATAGACGGTGTGATCTTTCTCTACTCTAATGATGATGTCTGTATCTGCTAAACGAATCGAATCTCCTGTAGTAGGACCATACATTTGAGCGTATTGCTTTCTTGACATCCTGAAACTCATTTGTTATCCCCCTTTTCTACTGATCCATCCACTTTATTATTAAAACCATACACACGGCGTTCACCAGCGTAAGGTGTAAGTTCGATTTCTTTTTCATCGCCAGGTTCGAAACGAACAGCCGCCCCTGCCGGAATATTAAGACGTTGTCCTAATGCTTCATCTCGATTGAATTGAAGGGCTTCATTCACTTCGTAAAAATGATAATGTGAACCTACCTGAACAGGACGATCTCCTGTATTGATGACAGTTACTTTTATTACAGTCCTTCCATCATTAATAACAATGTCTTCCTCTTTTAAAAATAATTGTCCTGGTTGCATTTACATATTCTCCTATCGATTTATTATTTGATTGGACTATGTACAGTAACTAGTTTTGTTCCATCAGGAAAAGTGGCTTCTACTTGAATATCATCAAGTATTTCTGGAATCCCTTCCATCACATCTTCTCGTGATAAAATGGTTGTTCCGTATTCCATCAATTCCGCAACGGTTTTTCCATCCCGGGCACCTTCTAATACTTCATAGGTAATCATGGCAACAGCTTCTGGATAGTTTAATTTTAATCCTCTTTCTTTACGCCGTTTGGCAAGGTCTGCGGCTACCACAATCATGAGCTTGTCGATCTCTCGTGGTATTAATTGCATGGTAAAACCTCCTTAAATTTTGAATAAATTGATTAAAATGATCTCACCATATAAAGCATGACCAAAAATAGGAAATCTAATCCTATAATGGAAGATTTAAATGATGTTTGCATCGAATTAAATTTCAACTTATGAATTCATTTCATGTAAATATTTTGATCTATAATTTTGCAAACTAAGCTTAATGGGTACTTCTTGAAACTTTTATTTACAAAAAATATTAAAAATTCTATATTTTAAAAAACAAAAAGGTTTGTAATGAAAAAAGGAGCTAATGATCTATGGAAACAGACAATCGAACATCGGTAATGGATGGGAAGTTCTTTACTTTCATAGCAGCATCTCTTAGAGGGATTTCTCAAGTCGTATTGATTGAAAATGCCATTACTGGTTTTATTATCCTCATAGCCGTAACTGTTTCTTCTTATTACTTAGGGATCATCGCTCTGGCATCTGCGATTATCGGTACTTTCGTGGGGAAATTGGGCGGTGCGGATGAAAATACGATCAATCGAGGGTTATTTGGATATAATTCGGTGTTGACGGGAATGGCACTGGCATTATTCTTAAGTGGTCCTTTTATGTGGATCATTGCATTAGTTGGATCAGCCATCGCTGCCATTTTCACAGCAATGATGATGCATTTTATGAAAAAAACTGAAATTCCAATTCTTACTTTTCCTTTTATTATTTTGACATGGTTTATTCTGCTTGCTTCTTACAAATTGAAAGGGATTAGATTAACTTCTGAACTAGAACCTCAAAATTTAACACACTGGGAACTAAATATCGAGGGAAAAATTAATTTATTGGACGTAATCTTTAATGGAATAGGACAAGTATTTTTTCTAGATGAAGCCATTTCAGGAATCATTATTTATTTTGCTATATTTTTGGCAGGGAAAAAGATAGGATTTTATGCAGTCATTGGCAATGTCGCGGCTATCATTATCGCCTATTTTTTAGGAGGGGAACATTCTTTAATTGTTATGGGACTTTATGGTTATAACGCCATTTTAACGATTATTGCGGTATCTGTGGTTTTTAATCATGAACATAAGCGTTTTTCAATCTTATCAGGTATATTCGCCGCTTGCTTAACCGTACCCCTCGCGGCAGGAATTAGCACATTTCTTTTACCATATGGACTCCCTGCCTTAACCTTGCCTTTTGTTTTAGTTACATGGGTATTCTTAGCAGCAAAAAAGGTATTACCTAATTTGTAAGGAATCTTTTTCCAACATAAAAAGCGTCTCTTATAAAAAAGAGATGCTTTTTATGTTACTCTTTATTCGCTTTTACATGCATCCTCCTTGTTCGAGAAGCCTCTTAATAAAAATTCCCACTTTTGTAATAGATAAGGATTATTTTACGTTCAACTCTTCAACTTGCAATACTTCTCCGTTCATTGCATCTACTTGAACCTTTACTTCCCGATGATAAGCCGAACTTATCTCGATATCATAAACTAAGCGATTATTATAGGTATCAAAATCTAATTCAGTTATGGTACCTCTTACCCGATCTAACGCTATTTCTCTTGCTTCTTGTGAAGTAATTTTTGGAGAAACATTTTTAAGTTGATCTTTGCCGTTACCGAGATTACCCGTATTTAGAATACTACTTTCATTCATTTCTAAAACCTTACCTGTTATTGAATCAACATCCACTTCGTAATTTTTATCTCCTTTTAAAATGTTGACTTCGTATTTAGTACCTCCCTCCGTTTCATCTAGATGACTATTCGTTACTACACCACCCTTTAATGCCTTTAAGGCAATTTCGGTTGCTTCACGTTCACTAATGGTTTGGTCTGTTTCGGAACGATTATCTGCCATCGAACAAGCACTCATTCCAAGTAGACCGCTTATCATTAAAATACCAACGAATTGTTTTCTTTTTGATTTCATGTTGAACTCCCAACTTCATTTGTTACTATTTATTATTGTCAAATTCACTGCAAAATACTGAGGATATATTCTTGAATGTTGTTAGTCTGATTCTGTTAAAAGGGCTTAAAACATGGGGGGCGATCCAAGTACGACATGATGAAAAGATGGTGACCGGCACAGCCTTCTGGACGTAGCCACTGAAAACCTAATGAATTTTTAGTTTTTGATAAAATTCTAATAAAAAAAGCCGACCCTGCTGCCAAATTTTTGAAAGGAAGAGTCGGTTTTCTTTTATTTTCACTCTGAATTTACTCGATTTGATCTCAGTAGCTTGATTATTCTCTTTAACTTTTACCCGGAAATATGACTCTTTGTCGTATCTGCCCTTCTTTTATCACAAAAGTAAATCTGTAGCACGTTCCTTTTAACCCTCTACGTTATTCATAATAAATTCGTGGATGGAAGATTCAACACCATCAACATGCTCATCTTCTATTTTATTTCTCGGTTGTGGATGAAACCATTGAACTTCTCCATTATGAAGAATTCCATTATATTCATCCCCTTGAATGTTTACCTTAAACTTATGACGTTCATGAATTTGATCTTCAAATATCTTCTCTACTTCAATATTTTCAAACATCCTAACACCTCCCAAACGGTATTCATTTCCCTAGGTCTATTAAATATGCTAAAGAATCACTGCTTTTTTTGTTCGAACGTCGTGATTTTTGGCATTTTAATGATTATAGTTCAATTTAAAAACACTACATTCCCTATAAGTCAGCGGTATGATTCCCTTAACTTTGTAGACTGTCAATTCCTAGACCTATCCCCTTTAAGAAAGATCCTCTCTTTTTTCATGAATCTCTGTTTCAATTGCTTCAACATGCTCTTCATTTAGAATTTGTTGTGGATGAGGATGAAACCAATGGATTTCTCCTTCGTGTATAAACCCTTTGAACTCGTGCCCTTGAACATTAAAAATGACTTGGTGGCGCTCGTGTGGTCGGTCTTCAAACGCTTGCTTAATTTCCATGTCATCAACCAAACTGGAAATCCCATGTTGCCCCAACAATTCGCGAATTTTGTTTTCGATTTTCGCTTCTTTTTCCTCACCTATTATTTGTTTCGGATATGGATGCATCCATTTAATTTCATCATCATGAAAATGACCTTTAAACTCATCCCCATCAACCGTAAAAATGAATTCATGTCTCTTATGCATAGGGTGGTCACCATGTATTTGTTCAACTTCAAAATTCTTAACTTCCGGATGGTCTACATTTTCTTTTGTCATCGTCTTTCCTCCTTAGTAGTCTATATATAAAGAGGATGTCCAAAATCTCAGAAAAAATGATTAACAAAGGATCCTTAAAAAATGAAAAAGCCTGACTTTTTAGGGTCAGGCCTTCCGTTATTACTATTTCATTTTCCAAACAGTTGCTATATTCGCTGCCGCTCTTTCTATATACCTTTTAATTGATATAAAAAGAAAAATCAGTCCAAAGTAGAACCAACTTTCTCATTTGTTGTATATAGACTATGCGTATTTGAGTAAATAAAAATTGGTTATACTATCAAAAAAGGAGGTTTTATCCATGTTTAAAGCAGGTTCTATATGGGCTGGTGTGTTATCAGGAGCAATCTCTCAGTTTGAAGATACACGTGTCATGACTTCAGGCCAGATGAATAAAAAGGAGTACGCGGTTAATACTTCCAAAAATATTACCGGTGGGATTGGAGTTATGGCTGGTATTGAATATGGCTCGATCCTTGGTACATCCTTATTACCTGGAGTGGGAACCTTTATTGGTGCCATCCTCGGAAGTATGATCGGCAGTAGAATTGGTCATTATGCTGGTTCGCAAGTAGGTCAAGTTTTATTTAAAGAGTCATTTGACCCATATGCATTGCAACATGAAGAAAAACCAAAATTGACTACCTAGTATAAGGGAGAATCATCCTCTAAGATTAGTCAAAGATCCCTTCCCATTACACAAGAAAAAAACCGGGCTGCAATTCGATCCGGTTTTTCTTCTCTACGTTATTTATTTATTGGAGGCTTTCCAATAACGGAATTAATCGCTTGATCACTTAATACATTTTGAACCTCTGGCGTAATGACCACTTTATTTTTCATCATATTACTTTTTCTTGCCTTTTTAGGAGATGCCGCAATTTCATCCATGAACTCTTCCTTAAACTCACCAGATAGTTCTTCCCCCATTTCCATACTATGTGCGAAATGGCTAGTCTCTCCTACATTCATTTTCATATCATTAAAGACCTGATTGACCTTTGTTTTCGTCGATTCTCCTACGTTTTTCACCATTTCTGAAAAATCTGGAACAGACAATTGCTCCTTTTCTTCTCTCGCCTCTTCGACTAAGTGTCCGATTTCTTGTCTTGCTCCAATGGTTAATTGTTTTACTTGATCTCCTACGGAAAGCAGTGCAGCTGTCCCTTTTACGATTAATTTTCTAGTTCCATCCCTGGCCTCCGGAGAAATCGTTAATACAAGGGCAGCAGCTGTAAATGCAATTCCGAGCGGACTGCTAAGCAGACGTTTAAACACAATAAGACCTCCTACAATAATGAAGATAATTTAATCTTTTCCAAAACCATTTGAAATTATCCTGATTTATTTACGTTTTGTAAACTTAACGTAAATAATTTTGAATAGATTTATGGGAAATGTTAAGAATAAGTTTTAAACTTTCATTCAAAAAAGGGTGTCTAGCATTCAGGAGGTCTTACAGGCATGGAATTAGAAATAAAGAATAGATCCTTCCATGTGATATCAGGAAGATTGAGGATGGAACTCTACGGATTAAAAAACAATCCTGAAACCGGGCAAAAGTTTGAGGAGTTTTTTTCTGCTATAGACGGGATTCAATTTATTAAAACAAACATCATTACTGGAAAAATTTTATTACACTTCGATGAAAATAGGTTTCCACTTAATGAATTATGTTATCTGATTTCCAAATTTGAAGAAACATTAATCAAAGAAGTTTATGGAATACCTTCGTTAGATGAAGAAAATGATCAAACGTATGAAGAATCCGAAGCAGACAGCAGTCAATATGTTGCTGCTACAAGTGAAACTCCTCAAAGTCATGCCTTTACGACTGAGAGACAGCAAGTGGTAGGATCCATGTTAGGCTATGTTCCTAAGTGTAAATGGGCACGGGCGCCTGATGAAAATCCTGTACCACTCCCCTTGGCTCTATCTGTAACAGGTTTAGGTGTGTTAGGAATCAAGCAATTATTATTCGGTCGTTCGATTCTTGCCAGACATCCAATCCCGTTTTATATAGCGGCTGCTTTGTCGGTTGGAACAGGATACTCATTTTTAAAGAAACGACTGAAGAACGTATCGAAAAAAAACAAATGGTTACATGTAGATTTTCTTTTGACAGCAAGTGCTTTAACCCTTGCCTTAGTAAGGGAAAATCTGATTGTACTGGCAAGTTTGAGCCTGTTACAGTATTTAAACTGGAAAAGGGCGAAATCAGTTGATCAAGTATTAATGGATCAAGAATTCGTTTCTGAAGAAATCGAGGCATATAGCCGAAGATCATCCAAAATGGGGTTTATCGGGGCTGCGGTAGCATTTGCCGTTACACGAAATCCCCTTATTTCTTTAGGAATTCTTTTAGCGGCTAATCCAAGGCCGATTCTAGCTTCTACCGAATATGCCTGGAAGCAGGCAGAACATGTTGCAAAGGAACACAATCAAGCGATCCCGAAAAATGGGTCTGTCCATCAATTAGCAAAAACGAAATATGTTGTATTCGAATCAGACTCATTGTTGTTTGAAAATGGGGCGATTCGTAAACCGTTCGTTTCCATTTTAGATCGTTTCAGCGGATTAACATTCTCATTTGTTCAAAATGATGCTATTTCCGATCATGCTAAGATTCAAAAGGAATTACATCATTATGGAATCATGTACGCTTCCTATCAAGACATCGGAATAAATGACCGAGAAGAAGTACTAGTCGTGGTAAAAGATACCAGAACCATGAAAAATAAAGTGACTTCTTTTTATCCATCCTGTACAGTGAGTCAACTAAACAGGATTGCCACAACATTAAAGAATGGGAAAGATTTACGAAAAATCATAAAGAGAAACATGCTTCTCACAAGAATTTGGAATGTGGTCGGATCTGTGATGGCCGTTCCGATGATGATAAGTGCACCACTTATTAATTTAATCGGGGATGCTCTTTCTCTATCCTTTATCGCAAAAGCAAAACAATGGACAGAAAAAAGGTTTTCTCCTACACGAGACCAGCGAACAAATGCGTTGGAGAATAAGGATAAAGTCCCGTGGCACACGAAAACCAAAGAAGAAATCCTCCATTTTTATCAAGTTAAAGCCTATAACGGTCTTTCAGAGGCGCAAGTAAAGCAGGCTGTTCAACAATATGGGAAAAATCAATTGATTGGCAAAACCCGCCCTCATTGGTTGAAAACCTATTTCGGACAGTTTAGAGAATTTACGACTCAAGTTTTAGCAGCAACGGCTCTGTTAAGTGCTTTTACAGGACATTTATTTGATGGACTGATCATGGGTTCTATTTTATTGCTCAATGCAGGAATTGGTACTTTTCAAGAAAGAAAAGCTGGACGAGCGGTCGAAACGATGAGCCAGTTCGTTCCTCCAAGCTGCCGTATTGTGCGTGACGGCAAATTATTGGAAATCGAGGCCGATACCATAGTTCCTGGTGATATCGTAGAGTTGGAATCAGGAGACGGATTCCAGCCGATTTACGCATTTTACAAGCGTGGAATTTAGAAGTGAACGAATCAGCCTTAACGGGAGAATCCCTTCCTGTTGCAAAGAAAGAAGAGATTGTAAATGATCAAACGCCGATCAGTGATCGAACCAATATGCTTTACATGGGTACCGATGTAACAAGGGGAAAATGTCAAGCCGTTGTCGTTGGAACAGGCAAAAATACGGAAATGGGGGATTTATTAGCTCTATTAACAGAAGATGAAGATCATTCTACTCCTCTCCAAAAACAGGTAACCAAAATTAGCAAAAGATTTATGAAAGCCGCCTTGGTTATTGGAGGTGTTGTGTTTGTAACAGGATTATTAAGAGGGATTCCGATTACCGAGATGATTACAACGTCTGTTGCGTTAACAGCATCAGCGATTCCTGAAGGATTACCGATTACCATTACCATTGCGCTAACTGCGGGAATTTTCCGCATGGCTAACAAACAGGCATTGGTTCGTAAATTGTCTGCTTTAGAAACGTTGGGACGAACGACTGTCATTTGTTCTGATAAAACAGGTACTTTAACAAAGAATGAGATGACTGTGAAAAAAGTAGTGACATGGAATCATGAATTAGAAACGACTGGTGATGGATACGATCCAAACGGAATGATTGTTGATCTAGATGAAGAAACTTCAAAAGATGTCGATCAGCTATTATCCATCGCTATCCATTGTAATGATGCTGAAGTTTTTCAGGAGGATGGTTATTGGAATGTGAAAGGTGATCCAACCGAAGGAGCGTTGTTGACGCTTGCAGCTAAAAGTGGAAAACAAAAGGATCATTACAAGAACTGGAAACGAGCCGGGGAGATTCCGTTTGATTCCATTAGTGGAAAGATGTCTGTCGTTTGTCATGACGGAGCAAAGGAAGACCAATGTTATGTGATGTCAAAAGGTTCAGTTGAAAAGCTTTTACAGCATTGTACGCACTATCAAAGCAATGGAAAACAATATCCATTAACCAATGAGGTTCGCCAACAACTCATGACAAAAAATGATTCTTTAGCTAATCAAGCCTTAAGGGTCTTAGGATTTGCTTACCGTGAGTTAGGTTGTTTTAATGGTTCTATGGAGAATGTTGATCAAGGGCTGATTTTTGTTGGAATGGTCGGTATGATCGATCCACCTAAACCGGAAGTAGAAAAGAGCATTGCAGAAGCGATGAGGCTTGGAATCAAACCAGTCATTATTACAGGCGATCATCCGTTAACTGCCTGTGCAATTGCAAAACAAATCGGCATTGATGATGATCAAAAGAAAGCACTAACAGGACAAGAGCTGGATCTTCTTTCTGATGCGGAGTTAAAATCCTTAGTTGAAGATGTAGCCATTTTTGCAAGAGTGACACCTGAGCATAAGCTTCGAATTGTGAAAGCTTTTCAGGAAAAAGGACATATTGTCGCCATGACTGGGGATGGGGTGAATGATTCACCAGCCATAAAAAAAGCAGATATCGGCATCGCTATGGGACGAACGGGAACACAAGTCACAAAAGAATCAGCCGATATGGTCTTAAAGGAAGATCATTTTGGATCGATTGTTGACGGGGTAAAAGAAGGAAGAACGATTATCGGCAATATTCGAAAAGCAATTGGATGTTTGTTAAGTGGGAATCTAGCGGAGATCCTCGTCTCAGCTGTGGCAGTAATGGCAGGAATGCCTTTGCCGATTATTCCAGTTCAAATTCTATTGATGAATATGCTAACCGATGCGCTGCCTGCTATGGTTCTTGCCGTTAATCCAGGCAAAAATATGAAGGAAACGAATCGTCAGGAAATTATTGATGGTCGACTATATAAACAGGTCATTACGCGTGGAGCGATATTAGGTGCAGGCTCATTGGGATTATTTACTTGGGCTTTAGGGATGGGACTACCACTGGCAACAGCACGTACAGTCGCATTTGCTTCATTAGTATCGGGGCAGCTCGTCCAAACCTTCTCATGGAGACAACAAGGCTCAAAAGAAACATTACATGACTTGAAAAAAGACCGTTTCTTAATCGGTGCTTTAGGAGTATCCTGGTTAACCCTGTTAAGTGTCGTTTATATTCCAGCACTTTCTGGAATATTTAAGACTGCACCACTACCACTAGGGTTGTGGATCCCGATCCTTTTAGTAGCGATGGCATCAGCACTATTGGCAAAACCACTATTAAAATCATGGATCTCACATCATTCAATTTCTCAAGCTTCATTATCTGCCGCTTAAACGGACATCACATCATTTTTACAGGAGGATTATCGATGATTAGAAGAAATATACAAGGGATTTTGGTCGGATCGGCTTTAGCCATTGTCACAACGGCACTTTATCCTGTCATTAAGGACACACTCCGTCCACTTGCCTATGACTTAAGAAGGCAAATGAAATACTTAGCTGTATCCACAAAAGAAGGCATAGAGGACATGGTTGCTGAGGTAAAGTTCGAACGAATGAGAAAAAGTTTAGATAAAGAAATGTTTATTGATCACGTTGAAAGCGAACCCATGGAAAATGATCGTTCGAACCGAATTTTTCAATAAATTAAGGTACATCGTTCATTAAGGAGAGAGCATATGGAACAAAAGGAAGATGAGGTTATCCTTCATCTAAAAGAGGCACTTGCACATTTAGATTATGCCATTCGGAAGACCATTCTTTCGCTCAAAGAAACACCAGCTTCCAAACCACAATATGGCTATATTTGGGAAGAATTCTTAGGTACTTTTTTTGGTAAGGTCATGAGCATCGGAAAAGAACATAAAATAAATTTATTAAATTTGATTTCATTTGAGAGATTAAAAAAAATGGCAAGGTCAGGTTAGTATCTATAAATAGAGTTTATTCTTGGTATTAAATGAAACAGGTGGTCAGATTTTTTGTTTTAAATTGATAAACAAAAGATCCAATCACCTGTCTTTATCGTTAGTGTGAGCAATGATCCTTCACTAATTCAGGCAAGGTTTTCTATTCTCCCTCGTATGCTTTCCGTAATTCCGCGAGGTCAAATTTCTTCATTTTTAGAAAGGCTTTAGTGACGCGCTCAAGTTGCTCTGGTGTGCCTTTGCTCATCATCTCGTCCATTTCACTTGGGACAATCTGCCAAGATATACCAAACTGATCTTTCAGCCAACCGCATTGCTCTGCTTCAGGAACGGCCGAAAGCTTATCCCAATGGTAATCAATCTCTTCTTGTGTATCGCAATACACCATAAATGAAATAGCCTCATTAAAACTAAATTTATGCTCGTGTGCGCTATCCATTGCAACAAACCACTGATTTTCTAAACTAAAATCAGCGTACATAATCGTTCCTTCTTTGTCAGGTTCCATGCCTTTCGGATAGCGGGCAATCGCTCCCTGCTTTGCACTTTTGAATGTGGATGTATAAAAATGAATCGCCTCTTCCGCGTTTCCATATTGATCTCCGACAAATAACAAGGATGGCACTAATGGAGGCTTTCTTTCAGCTTCTTGATTGGTAAGGATTAATTGCCAAGATAAACCGTATTTATCTTGAATCCAGCCATACTGCTCACTGAACGGATATTGGTCAAGGGGCATTAACTCTGTGCCACCTTCAGATAATTTACTCCAAATCTCGGTCATTTTTCCTTTAACGTCCTTTTGTTGTGATGGGTCAAAGTGAACCATGAGAGACATCGACGGATTAAATTTGAAATAGGGACCGGCACTGATTGCTGAGAACTTCTGGCCGAAAAGTTCAAATGAGACAGATTCAGAGTCGCCAGAAGGTGTATCGTGAAATGTGGTTACATTCGTAATTTTTGAGTTTGGAAATATGGATGTATAAAACTCAGCTGCTTCTTTTGCTTCCTTGTCAAACCATAAATGCGGCACGATTTTTTGATTTATTTTTGTCATTGTTACACTCCTACATTTCATTTCTTCCTATGTAATCACAATACTAATCCATGTTGATTACATAGGATGTTATATCTTTTACTGTGTTTTTCCCTGCACTGACAAAAGTATACACATGACAAAAAGCGTAAATACGCTTGTCTTCAAATTTTACAATCCCGTTAACAGATGCTGTTTTTCCGTGCGTAATAGTGTTTAATAGTTCGATTTCTACTACTTTTGAAGTGGTTCTCTTTTCTAACACTTCAACTACCTTTTCTTGGCCTTGAACGGTCATATCATTTACGATCTCCCATTTAATATCTTTAGTAGTGAATTCAGATATATAAGAGATATCGATAAGTGCAAACGCCTTTATGAGTTCCAATAGAACCCTTTTCTTCGGTGCATTCTCACAATCCGCTGGACATATGATATGGATACCCTGTTCTTCCAAATGAACTTTCTCCAACCCGCTCACCCCTTTTTCATTTTAATACGAATGACCTTCAACGGACCAATCTAATCAGACGAGAAATCACTGTTGTATCTCTTCCATTTTTTAAAAAATGCGAGAATTGATTGTGCTTGTTTGTTGTTTAATAAACAAGAGCCGCCGTCTCCCTGTTTTAAATATAACTCATTTGCAGTTAAATAATCGAGAAAAGGTGCAAAAAACACCATCCAAATGGAATGGTGTTTACCCCTTTTATTAGTTTAAAGCGCAAGTAACGTCCTGCAGTTGCGGTTTAAAGCCTTCTAATCCAATAATACGTTCTGGATTTGTATATACATTTAATGCATTGTTCCGGATAAAGCCAACAGCTGTAATCCCGAGTTCATTTGCTAGACGCAAAGAGAGTTCAGTTGGGGCAGATTTTGACAGAACAATACTGCATTTAATTTTTGCTACTTTGATTAATACTTCTGATGAAATTCGTCCACTAAAGACGATGACTTTATCATCCATTGGAATCGAATGCTGTAGACAGTAGCCATAGATTTTATCTAAGGCATTATGCCTGCCAATATCCGTTCTAGCGACAACAATCCCATCTTTATCGCATAATGCTGCATTGTGAACGCCACCCGTATCTTGAAAAATACTAGAGGAATTCTGCATCGTTTCCATTAGGCGGAAGCAATCGTCTATTGAAACGACCTTATTTTTCGTTTCAATCGGCTTTACTGTCCTAGCATCATTATAAAAGTAAAAACTTTGACGGCTTTTTCCACAACAGGAGGTTACATATCTCTTGGAGTGAGTTAATTCATTCAGTTTATTGATTCGATGTGTTGTAACAATCGCTTTTCCTGTTAATTCAATAACTTGAATTTCCTTAATATCCTCATAACGACTAATAATTCCCTCTGACGCTAAAAATCCAACTACGAGCTCCTCAATATGTTCTGGACTGCATACAAGGGTTGCGAATTCTTGGCCATTTAAAATAATCGTAATCGGATACTCGGTAACGATTGAATCCTCCACAAGTGAAACTATCCCGTTTTCATAGCGTAACACTTGATTCGTTACAAGCATTTCCTGACTCATTTCTCCTTCTCCCCCTGTTCTTTTACCTTGCTTTCAAATCAACCGATCCATCGAAAACAAAAACCGTCATCGCGACATCGCGCTCAATATTAATATCTGAAAAAAGACGAAGCACCCTTGCTCCAATTAAATCCTCAAACTTCTCAACTACTTCTGGCCGATCATAGATTTCCTTTACCATTTTCGTCCGAGCCTGATGAACCATTTGCTTGCCTTGTTCAGAAGTAATCATAAATTTTTCAACATTGGTCAAATTCCCTTTCATTTCACTAATGGCCCAGTTTCCAACGAAGCGAGTATTAATTTCTTTCGGTCCGTTTCCAACATACTCTTTTCTAATTTCTCGAACAAGCATACTAAATTCGTGCTCTAAATTTCTTGCCATCATATACTCCTCCTTCATTGTTATTGTACCTTTAGTTTCAACGATATAAGGGAATTCCATTCTTTCTCTAGAGTACGAATGGAATTACCCCAATGTTCCTGTTTTATTCTTTCAACCCTTCACCGACACCTTTAAGGAGATTCATCCCGAATGTTATCGCTCGGTTCATATCAGGGTCCTTCAATGCTTTCACAAGATCAAATACTCCCGTTTCTGTATTCGATTGAAGCCCTTGTTCTGCTTTTTCTAATCCTTTTGAAACGCTGCCCATTAGCCTTTTCGTCGTTTCAGGGTCTAGCTGCGTTAAAGCTCCGCCTGCAGCCATCGCATTGTTAATCAGATTTGTAACCGGTTCGCGTGTTAGTTGACCAACAGCAATTTTAGCTACTTCTTCTTTTGTTTTAACAAGACTGTTCACTGCATCTAATATCCCACTGTTGTGTAACTCCTGTAACAGTTGGAGTGTTTCTAGCAAGGTATCTTTGTTTTGCGCTACCTCTGTTAGTAGACTCTCCAACGATTGTTTCTCTTTTTGCTCTTCAGTTAGTTCAATTCTTTTAATCGCTCTAATTGGCTTTGCCATTACGCATTCCTCCTGTCAAATGCACCAGGTTGTACATGTTCGTTTACATTTGAAATCGGCGTATAATCGCCACGTTCCCACTTACGGTAAATCTCAAGCCCCATTTGCGGAGTACGTGTCGCATAACGGTGATTGTATTTTGGTAGTGGATTTTCTCCATCTTCCTCAATAATCTCCATGCGGACCTTCGCTTGCTTATAAGCAGGTGTATTCGTTACAACGTCGAAGCCATTACCTGTCAGTAAGTTAACAGCACTCTCATGGCTTGCGGAGTGCATTGGTACGTACACTGTGTTGCCTTTTACACGATCGGTTACAAGAACCGGAACTTTAATTCTGCCGTATGGCGATACAAGACGGACAATCGATCCATCTTTCACCCCACGCTCTTTTGCAAGCTCAGGAGATACTTCAACAAATACTTTAGGGAACTTATATTGCAGCCCGTCTGATTTATGAGTTAAGTTTCCTTCGTGGAAGTGCTCAAGTAAACGACCATTATTAAGAGATAGGTCATATTCATCTGGGAATTCCACAGGTGGTACATAGTCAAATAATCCGAAACGAGCTTTCTTATCTGGGAAGTTAAAGCCATCCAAGAATAATACTGGTGTATCCGTTCCATCTTGAGATCCCCAACAGAAGCTATTCCAGCCCTCAAGGACATCATAGTTACATTGTGAGAAGAACGGTGTTAAACTTGCCATTTCATCAAAGATTTCACTTGGTCCCGCATAATTCCAGTTGAAGCCCATGCGGTTCGCAACTTGTTGAAGAATCCACCAGTCTTGCTTGCTATCGCCTGTTTCATCTAGAGCTTGGTATAAACGTTGAACACGACGCTCTGTATTTGTAAAGGTTCCTTCTTTTTCTAATGAAGGGACTCCTGGTAAAATTACATCTGCAAATTCAGCTGTTGTGGAGAAGAAGATCTCTTGAACAACAAGGAAATCTAACTTTGCAAGCATATCTTGTGTATGGTTGGAGTCGGCATCCACCCAGGCCATATCCTCACCAACAATATACATGCCTTTAAAATTGCCTTTATCAATTTGTTCAAGCATTTGAATGTTATCTAAACCTGGTTCTGCAGGAATAGTTACACCCCAAGCCTTCTCAAATTTTGCACGAACTTCATCGTTTGCTACTTGTTGATATCCTGGGAAAATATTAGGCATTGTTCCCATGTCTGATGCACCTTGTACGTTGTTATGTCCACGTAATGGGAATGCACCAGCATTTTTACGCATCATGTTACCTGTAGCAAGAAGTAAGTTAGCAATCGCTACAGATGTATGAGAGCCTGCAATGTTTTGTGTTACGCCCATTCCCCAACAAATCGCTGTGCCATCTGCATCACGAATCATTTCTGCCATTTTGATAATGTTCTCTTGAGAAATTCCTGTGATTTTCTCTGCTTCTTCAAGCGTATATGGCTCAACCATTTTCATGAATTCATTATAGTGATGTACATGCTGTTGAATAAAATCATTATCATGCCATCCTTGATCAATCATGTACTTTGTAACAGCAGATAACCATACATAGTCCGTACCTTGTTTTGGACGAAGGAATAAATCAGCACGATCGCCCATTTCATGTCTACGTACATCAACGGTAATTAACTTTTGGCCATGTAATTTTTGCGCGCGCTTTATGCGTGTAGCAAATACAGGGTGTCCTTCTGCCGGAGCACAGCCAACAAGAATGACAAGTCCTGCGCCAGCAATGTCTTCAAGAGTTCCAGAGTCTCCTCCAATTCCACCTGTTTGCTGTAAGCCCCAAGAAGCTGGTGATTGGCAATAACGTGAACAGTTATCGACGTTGTTTGTTCCAAATACTTGACGAGAAAGTTTTTGCACTAAATAGTTTTCTTCGTTTGTTATTTTTGAAGAAGAAATAAATCCTAATGCATCACTTCCGTAAGTGTCTTTAATGCCACCCAATTTCTCTGCAACAAGATTTAATGCCTCGTCCCAAGTTGCTTCTACAAATTCATCGCCTTTACGGATTAATGGCGTTGTAATCCGTTCTTGTGAGTTAACGAAATCCCAGCCGAATTTACCTTTAACACATGTAGATACACTGTTTACCGGTGCATTTTCAGTCGGCTGAATTTTTAAAATATGACGATCTTTTGTCCAAACCTCAAATGTACAACCAACACCACAGAACGTACAAACTGTTTTTGTCTTTTTAATCTTTGTATCACGCATTGCTGCTTCCGCTTCTGAAACAGCTAAAATCGTTTGATAATCAGGTTCTACTGCTTTTACAAGATCAATCATTGGAGTTAGTAACTCATCGTCCATCTTTGTCATAAATCCAGCTTCACCAAGCATTGATTTTTCCATTAAGGCATTACAAGGACAAACAGTGACACACTGTCCACAGGATACACAGGAGGAATCATTAATGCTTTTCCCGCCATCCCATAGTACGCGAGGCTGTTCACTTTCCCAATCGATCGTTAATGTTTCGTTCACTTGTAAGTCTTGACAAACCTCAACACAGCGACCACATAAAATACATTGATCTGCATCATAGCGATAAAATGGATTGGACAGATCCACTTCATACCCTTTCGAGCGATGTGGACGTGTTTGATGCTCGACTCCCATCATCTCTACTGTATTATGGACACGGCAATCTCCATTGTTATTATCACAAACAGTACAATATAATAGATGATTTTCTAGAATTCGATCCATTGCTTCTTCTTGTGATTTTTTGGCCAGTTCAGAAGAGGTAAGAATATCCATTCCATCTTCTACGACCGTTGAACAGGCACGCATAATGTTTCCATCTACTTCACACATACAGGTGTCACAGCTTTGCACAGGGCCAAGCACTTCTGAATAACAAATATGTGGATGCTGAATGTCCTGTGAAAGAAGATAATCTAAGATTCGTGTTCCTTTTTCTATCGTATGTGTTGTCCCATTAATGTGAACACTCACCATTTCCGATGAATTCGCTTTATCCAAAGCCTTTGCTTTGTCTAAAATGTTCATTAAATCCGTCATGTAAATTCCCCCTATTCAAAAAACTAAACACTAATCTTTTTAGATCAATTTTATATGTTAAAATAATAAATTATTTTATAGAGAAGAACATTTATACGAGCGTACATCCTCTACTAAGTGCGAATAACGACTCTTTACCTTCCATTCATTTCGTCCTTATTCACGATCTTTTACTTTTATAAGATACTAATCATTTCTTTAAACGCTTCCATTTGAAAATATATAGTTATGAACTCTAATTTTTACAGCATATAAAACCCCACCATAAAACAGGCCTTTGTATAAATAATTACAAAGATCCCGCTTATGGTGGGGTAATGTCTAAGCATTGTAAAATACTAGAAATCCATCCCGCCAAAATCAGAACTAGAAAACCAGGATAAAGATACAACGTAATGGTGCACTTCATCAATGATTTTTCTATTACTTTTAGATTAATTCTATTAACACTATAAATATACCACAAACCCATCCGTTTTGTGAACACTTCGTGACTATTTTATTTTTCCCATATAATTTCTTTGTAAATATGAAACAAAAATCGTCCACCTCTTTTGTACGTGATATTAGAACTATGATAAAAAGCTCATTTTTAAGCTAATTTTGTTGTTTATAATAGAATAAAGTCGAAAAAGTGTAGGTGTTAATAAATTGGACGATATCGTCATTACTGGATTCGGGATTAAAGCTCCAGGTATTAAGGATAAATCTAGTTTTTTAGAAGTACTGGAAAAGGGTATATGTACTCAAAGTCTATTAAACAATCAACAAAGTGATCCCATTGTTGCAGGGATCATTCATGATGACTTTCTCGAAATCAATGGCAAAAATTACAAACGCCATTCGCGGTCTGCACGAATGGCTATTGCCGCTGCACTCGATGCTGATGAGACATGTCAAACGTTTATATCTTATGATCCCCATCGAATCGCCGTCATTATAGGGCACTTCTATAGGGGCCATTAGTGAAATTGAGGATAACTCTAGAGATTGCATTTAATTTGAGAAAGTTTCCCATCCAAGGGGTTTCATGGGTGGATACTCACACCCTTTCTGAATGTATTGCACAAGCCATTGGTTCTTGTGGACCCTCTTTTACCTTAACAACAGGATGCACAGCCAGTTTAGATGCCGTATCTAATGGGAAAACTTATGATTGAGACAGGGAAGTGCGATGCCTGTATTGTTGGAGGTACAGATGCCCCATCTAGGTCAATGGACTATTAATGGATTTAAAAAGTTAAGATCTCTTTCTAATGAAACGTGTATTAGCAAAGCAGGCGTTCCCTTTCTCGAATGAACACATGGATTTGTTTTATCAGAAGGAGCCGGTGTACTCGTATTGGAGACGAAAACAAGCGGCTGAAGAACGCGGACAGAAGATTCTTAGGAAAAATGAACGAGTTGTTTCCAGAAATGAAGCACAAGGAATATTGAAGTCAGATACATCAGGTAAACATATGCTTCATGTTTTTCAAGAAGCTGTTGGAAATACGAAGCCATGCTATGTAAATAGTCAGGCACTCGGAATTGATACGAATGATGAAATCGAGCGTTTTATTTTGAAGGAAACATTTGGAGATCATGTGCCGATTACATCGATAAAAGGGATGATTGGTCATGCATTCGGTGCAATGGGTGCTATTCAAACCATTGCGTCATTGCTCTCAATGGAATATGGTTTTATCCCTCCTACCATCAAGACAGATGGCCGTGGATTTGAAGACGTACCGATTGTTTATGAAACGAAACATGTAGAGGTTGATTCGGTATGCATTACCAACCATGGATATAGCGGAAATAATGCTTGTTTATTACTAACAAGTGCATAGGAGGAGCACTTTTTATGTTTTTTCTTTTTCTATTATTAATATCAAGTATTCCCTTTTGTACTGGAATTGCGATACTTGTTTTATTCAAAAACAGTCAATTATCAAAAGTAATTTTTCTCTTTCTTCTAGTGTCATCTTTTTGGCAACTAGATGTTACGTTTTTGTACGCTAAAGATTTATTGAGTAAAGAGACAACTGAATTCTTCTTCAGACTGTTTCGATTTGGATCGATCATGGTAACACCTACAATTTTTCATATCGGCTATACCATCGTTCAAGGGGAATTATCCGATGAATTGAAAAAACGGTGGAGTACACTTGTAAACCGAAAGACACTTCGCCTTGTTTATGCTTATTCTTTATTTGTTTACTTGATTGGATGGAGTGATAAAGGAATCAAAGGGCTTAAACTCGTTCAAATTGGAAACAGTGAATTTTACTTTCCCATAAACGGTGAGCTTTCATGGATTTATAACTCGAACATTGTTCTATTTATTTTCTGCATGGGTCATATGCCTTTTAATTAGTAAAGATGTACCAGCTAAGAGTATGCGTTCCTTTTTACTGAATTACAATATCTTTACATCAATTAGCTATTTAATCGGGCATGTTAATTATGTTTCCAGAATCTAGATTGTACCCAAGTGCGATTACAGTCTTGATCTTTGCTATTTCAGTTTTGATTTTATTAAGTAAACTACATCTGCAAATTGTTGGAGAAATGAACCAAAAACTCTATGATCAACGACAGTTTTTAAGCGATGTGATTAATTTAAACCCAAATTACATTTATGCTCAGGATCAACATGGACGCTATACGCTTGTCAATCAATCTTATGCATTGATTATGGGAATCTCTTCGGAAGAGATGATCGGAAAAACAGACGATGACATTAATCTCCTCCAGCAAAATGTGAGGGAGAACAGCGATCGGGAGAAATGGATGTTAAATGACTGCGATAAACGCTTGGTTAAAGAGGAATCCATTACGGCGATTTCCGGGGAAGTATTATGGGTACAAACTTCCAAAATTCCGATTACGATGGATGATTCTGAAATGGTTCTTGCCGTTTCAACTGACATTACGGAACGAAAGCAGCATGAAGACGAAATCAAACATCAAGCCAATCATGATGCTTTAACAGGACTTCCAAACCGTAGAATGTTCAATGATGATTTAACCCGCTTACTCCAACAATCGAAATCGAATAAGCATCAAAATACGATTATGTTTATTGATTTGGATCGGTTTAAATATATAAATGATACACTTGGCCACGATGTTGGAGATCTTTTATTAATTGAAGTTTCACACCGATTAGAAAATTTACTTTCGAGAAGAAGCTGTAACATATCAGGAGTTTATCGATTGGGTGGAGATGAATTTACGATTTTACTTCCCTGCCATGATGAAAAAATGAGTGAAGCCTTTGCAAAGGAAGTTTTAGAGGTATTTAAGTCTGGTTTTGTTGTTGAAGAAAATGAATTTTTCGTGACCCCGAGTATTGGAATTAGTATTTTTCCAAAAGATGGCGAAGATGCTAAAACGTTAATCAAACATGCTGATACGGCGATGTACTTTGTAAAGGACAAAGGAAAAAATAACTACAAATTGTTCACGAAGGAAATGCAATATCATTTTTATCGAAATATGATGATTGAAACACAATTGCGAACCGCTCTCGAACAAGAAGAATTCGAACTTCATTACCAGCCAATCATGGATCTAAAAACGAATGAAGTCATTGCGGTCGAAGCCTTGCTGCGTTGGGAGAATGAAACCCTCGGTAGAGTATCACCAGATGAATTTATTTCCGTTGCGGAGGAGACTGGGATGATTATTCCCATTGGTAAGTGGGTACTTCAACGAGCGATCGACCAAAATGTTCGCTGGCAAAAAGCAGGTCATAAACCAATTAAAATCAGCGTGAATGTGTCCGTGAAGCAATTACTAGATCCGATGTTTGTTCCCATCGTAAGAAATACCATAGAGAATAGTGAATTGGATGCCGCATCCCTCGTTCTAGAAGTGACAGAAAGCATTGCTATGTATGATGCAGATATGATGACGAAAAAATTGCATGCGTTAAAGAATCTTGGAGTCAGCATCGCAATGGATGATTTTGGAACAGGATATTCTTCGCTTAGCTATTTGAAAAAATATCCACTTGATTCCTTAAAAATTGATAAGTCCTTTGTCATTGATATGATGCTTAACAAAGATAATAAGGCGATTGTCAAAACCATTATAACCGTCGCCGGGCAACTAGACCTTAAAGTCACAGCTGAGGGAATAGAAGGGAATGAAGAATACCAATTCCTCTCCGAAATCAACTGCGACTATGGCCAAGGCTTTGGCATCAGCAAACCACTGCCGGCTGCACAATTTGAGGCAAGATGGCTGAAAGGATAATATACAGGGACGGATCTTGGTTTCAATTTGAAACTCAAGAACCTCCCTTGTTTCATTTTGGCTTACTTTCTAATAGACTTTTGAAATGATCCTTGTAGTACCCTATTAATATTCCTTCTAATATTACGATAAATATTGCTAATAAAAGTAACTCTGAATCTACAAAAATATGAAAAGCTAAAATATTAATGATAATGCTTGCTAGTACCATTAATACAAGTGGAACAAATCTGCCAATAAGCAATAATATACCTGCTATGATTTCTACTCCCTTTTCCAATGCCAAGAAATAGCCATCGCCTAAAAACTCCATGGCGGCTGGACTAGTCGGTGCGAAGGCTTCAAACCCAAACAAGACAACATATCCATTTAAGCCTGCTGCTAAAAAAATAATTCCTAGCAAGATTTCAGCGATCCGAATCCATTTATTCATTTTATAGCTCCTTACATTTTTGAATATTTAACAAATTCCCTTACAAAACCCCTTCTTTCAGTTATGGAATGAAGATTTTATTTCTTCAATTTGTTTAATATGTCGCTTTTCATGCAAAGGAACAAATTCAATCCACTGATCTAAAGGCAATGCACCAAAAGCGGGATGATCGACTGACTTTTTCTTCAATACCGATGGATCTTCTATTGAAAGAATCGTTTTAAGAAGCTTTTGTCTTGATTCATTTAAAAGATGAATCATTTGCTTAACTTCGAAAGGCTCTTCTGACGGGTCAACTATTTTTGGGGCTTGAATTTTTTTCGTCCGATCTAATATAGAATGAAGGTTTTTTCGATCATTATCCTGATTTTCCTTCTGTCGTAATCCCCAATGAATGGCTTTGATCGTTGCCAGTTCTACTAATGCTAAATGATGACAAACTTGTGCGATACTCCACTTCTCCCTATCAGGTTTTGCATTGAATAAATTATTTTTTAATGCAGAAATTTCCTCGATTAGATTTTCTCGTGTTTCATTCAACTTTTCATTGACTAAAGAATTCATAACGGCCTCCTTTAACTTTAAGGCTTTTAAAATAGTTATGGGATATCGATTGCATGATAAATGCACCAATATTATATATATTTCTTATATGCTTATAAATTTCCTTTAAGTTGAAATCGATTTAAAACTATTCACACCAATCACATTTCATATAATAAGAAAAAAGTACCCGACACCTTCCAAACTGGATGGTGCCGAGCACTTCTTTCTATTTTTTAATAAAAATTCTTTTCAGTTTAGTTGTCGTTACCTTTTGAGTAAAGAAGTACGCTAATGTTGCAATTAACAGTAGGATGATCATCGGAAAAGTTTCTAGGTTTCCAAAAGCAACTTCATTACTTAAAGCGGGATTCATCATCATCGGGTTCGGTGTATAAAAGGCGGTGAGAACGAGACCTGATACGATTTGAAACAAACCATAAAATAACGCAAAACTAGCGATAAAGATCATGTATTTCTTCATTTAATTACACCTCCTCCTTGTACTACGAATGAACTTGAGAAAAGGTTTCATATTTCATCGAAAAATCAGAGAATTATGACTGAACTTGTTGTTTTAATGACTATTCACTAGAAATTTGACGTTACTTAGCGGAAGTTGCGATCGAAAATAAAGCTTTGTGTGATTTTTCTCACTGTTAATTATTTTAATATTCACTATAGTCAAAACCATAAAGGAGGAGTTTCATCGGCAAAGGCAGTTAAATCCGGAAATTATAACGGATGAATATTTAGAAAGGTTCTGATTGAATGGTTAGCTTTGGAATCCTATGCATCGTTCTTAGTTTGAAATTAGGAGATTGGAGAAACTTAGAGAAATATTATCCAACAATCCTTTTCCTGATTATTGGTGATCTATTGTATAATATTTTTACGTATAGTAACCCAACATGGAGTTATAACCCAAACTGGTTATTTCCGAATCATACAATGGCGAATTTATGGATTATGGTAACGGTATATCCTGTAACCGTTATTGTCTACTTAACACACTTCCCCAAAAAGAGAATAAAACAGGTTTTCTACATTGCCTTTTGGGTGCTACTTTATGTTATCACAGAAATTCTAGGACTTTATGCTTTCGATTTGATCGGGCACTACAACGGCTGGAACATGTGGTGGTCATTTTTGTTTGATATTATTCTTTTTGTTATGCTGTATATTCATCATAAACGTCCATTGTTAGCATGGGGATTATCCTTAATCGTGATTGTATTCTTTTTAAATGTATTCGAGGTAAATTTACATAGTTTAACTTCCTTCAGCAAATGATTTTGTACCGAAAGCTTGCGACAGGTACAGAAGTCTCCCACTTCTATAAGTGGCGAGATGAATGCAAGCTTTTATCAATTCAGTAGGGGTTAACCTTTAGCCCAATGAAGTTAAAGCCTCCGGCGGATAAATTTATCGAGCAAGCTCGATAAAAATCCGGACGCAAATTCGGCGAGCGAATTTGATATTAGTCGATTCCTAAAGTGGATCGCTTTTTTTGATTTCAAAATATAGAGACATCGACACCTTCCATTTTCTAGAAGGCGTCTGACACCCCAATTCTTACAATAAAAATACTAACTCTTCCAAATCTTTAATTTGTTGGAATGCGGGCGTAATTTTTGTGACGACTCTATCTTGAAAAAGCTGTTTTAACTCCCCTTTCTTTTGTTTAGCTAGTGAATATTGGTTTTGATCAGAAAAGAAAACAAAGGATTGATTATAAAAGGTTTGACCTTCTTTCGTCGTTGGGTCATGCAAATCAAAGAATAAATCTAATAATTCCTTGTATGAAACTTTCCAGGGATTAAACCAAATCTCCACTATATCCAGTCCTTTCCTCCTGATATGACCGATTTGTACATTTTCAACGCCTCGAAAACTTGTCTTAAACGCTTTTTGACTAAAAAATTCACTTGCTCCAAATACTGCTTTTTCCATTTCATTTCGCCCCTTTTGAGCGATAATCTTCTATCCGATTGAAGTTAAAAAAACCTCTCTTTGTGAAAAAAAGAGAGGTTTGTATCGTTACATACATTCTTCTCTCATCTTTCAAAGGTTACCACCTTTGCAGGAATTAGCACCGTTCAAGCCAAAATATTGACTTGATGGTTGCCGGGTTTCATAGGGCCTGTCCCTCTACCACTCTGGATAAGAAGTTATCGCTATTATTTATATTGTTATTGATCCTAACATCCATTTATCCAAAACACAAGCAATATTTTGAAAATATAAACAAGAGGGATGGTTATTGCTTTCCCACAAACCCTCCCTCCTATTTTACTATATGGTCACTTCTTCCTCATCATCTTGACGATTATTTTTAAAGAAGTTTACGCCGCTTATCGTATTTTCGAATAACTCCATTCGAGATGACAGCCGCACCAGTAACGAGTACTCCTTGGACAACGGATTGAATCATAAAACCGTAATATAGCAGGCAAGCAATAACTGCAAATAATAATTGAATCCAAGCGTGGCTCCAAGTTGGAATATAAGGGTGTTTGCCTTAAAAAGAGACCGATAAAAAATAGCACAGGTACTAAGATAACAGCAGACTCTCTAATATACACAGTAAAATCTAACTCCAATTTCAGACTCTCCCTAAATGATTATTTGAAGAAAACATTTGCTCCCTTTTAATAATTTATGTTGGAGATCTAATTCTGGCTAGGTGTATACCCAGTATTATTTGAAAGATTTCCTATTGATATAGAAGGACAGTCCATCGTACCTTTGGACGTTTATTTTCTTTATTCATACAAATATCCATTTATTAATTGTATTTATCGTAAATGATTAACAAAGAAAACGACAATAATAGTCATACAGTTAGTTTTAGTAAATGATGAGGAGGTTAATTATGGAAACTAGTTATAAAGGTACAAATAAAATGATCATAGGAATTGTATTCGGTGTCATTACATTCTGGCTATTTGCACAAGCTATGGTCAATGTGGTGCCGGCAGTACAAGAAGATTTAGGGGTTTCACTCGGAACATTGAATGTCGCTATTAGTTTAGCTGCGTTATTCTCAGGATTATTTATTGTTGCTGCAGGTGGCCTTGCCGATAAAGTTGGACGTAAAAAAATTGCCGTTATCGGATTTATTTTGAGTATTATCGGCTCCCTTTGTCTCGTATTAGCTCAAGGTGCAGCATTGTTAATTATCGGACGGATTATTCAAGGGGTTTCTGCTGCGTTTATCATGCCATCAACCATTGCTTTGATTAAAGCATATTTTGAAGGCGCAGATCGTCAACGCGCTCTAAGCTTCTGGTCAATTGGTTCTTGGGGTGGTTCAGGTTTTGCTTCATTCGCAGGTGGTGCCATTGCAACATCACTAGGTTGGAGATGGATTTTCATTTTCTCGATTATCTTTGCAGTAATCGGATTATTTTTATTAAAAGACACGCCGGAAAGTAAACAACCATCATCAGGTAAATTTAGATTTGATTATACAGGTTTAGGCATTTTTATTGTAACCATGATCGCATTAAACTTATTTATTACTTACGGAGCAGACTGGGGCTGGACAAATATTAAGTCACTTGCGGCTCTAGCCATTACCATTATTGGCTTAATTACATTTGTTAAATTTGAAAAAGGTCGAGAAGTTGTTTTGGTCGATTTTTCTGTATTTAAAAATAAAGCATATACGGGTGCGACTGTTTCCAACTTCCTCCTTAATGCCATAGCAGGCGCTCTCATCGTAACAAACACGTACGTACAAGTAGGACGAGGTTTCAACTCTTTACAATCAGGGATGTTATCTTTAGGTTATTTAGTCGTTGTACTAGCAATGATTCGTGTTGGTGAGAAAATTCTCCAAAGAGTTGGAGCAAAATTACCGATGGTTTGGGGCGGTATTATTACAACAATTGGTGTGGCAATGATGGGCTTAACATTCCTGCCAGGCTTTACTTATACCGTTGTCGTTTTTATTGGTTTTGCTTTATTCGGACTAGGACTAGGGCTTTATGCAACACCTTCTACAGATACATCTGTATCAAATGCACCTTCTGACAAAGTTGGGGAAGCAGCTGGGGTTTATAAAATGGCGAGCTCACTTGGCAGTGCATTTGGTGTCGCAATTTCAGCAACAGCATATGGGGCAATTGCCGCTAATGGAAATCTTGAAGCAGCAGCCTCCGTTGGAATTATCGTAAACGTCATTTTCGGTGTCCTTTCGGTCTTATCCGTCATCTTTTTAGTACCAAGTAATGCTGGTAAAACCTTACCTGCTGTTGAGAAAAAACCAGCTTAATACAAAATAACCGATTGCAGAATAGGCAACAGCTCGAAAAGGAAAAATGAGTGAAAGGCGGAACCTTCTTCGCCTTTCATAAAAAATACTGAAGGGATGATCGTTGATGAAAAGCAAATTAATGGAAATGCTAGAGTCTCGAAAAGAGGAAATTATTGAAATTCGCAGATATCTACACGAAAATCCTGAGCTTTCTTTTGAAGAAGAAAAAACAGCTCAATATATAGTAGATTTTTACAAAGGCAAAGACGTAGAAGTTCAATCGAATGTAGGAAACGGATACGGAATTATCGTGACCATTAAAGGTGGAAAGCCCGGAAAAAACATTGGCTTGCGTGCTGACTTTGATGCACTCCCTATTATTGAAGAAGCGGATGTCCCTTTTAAATCAAAAAATGAAGGAGTTATGCATGCTTGTGCACATGATGGCCATACTGCCTACTTACTCGTGTTAGCGGACTGCCTCATTCAACTAAAAGATGAAATTCCAGGCACCATCAAAATTATTCATCAGCACGCGGAAGAAGTACCGCCAGGCGGAGCAAAAAGTATCGTAGAATCCGGTGCACTTGATGATTTAGATCATGTATTTGGCATCCACCTCTTGCCAATGGGTCCCGCTGGAATGGTTGGGTACCACTCAGGATATACATTTAACGGCAGAGCTTATATGAAATTGAAAGTTCAAGGAACAGGCGGACATGGTTCCTCCCCACATCTAGCCAATGATGCGATTGTGGCGGGCGCTCATTTTGTTACAGCTGTTCAAACGGTTATTAGCCGTCGATTAAATCCTTTTGATATTGGGGTTATTACCATTGGTTCTTTTGATGGAAAAGGAACATTCAATGTCATTAAAGACAGCGTAGAACTTGAAGGCGATATTCGTTATATGACCCTTGAAACAAAAGCAATAATTGAAAAAGAAATAAAGCGCCTTGCAAAAGGACTCGAAGAAGAATTTGGTGTAACTTGCGAGCTAACATATGAAAATGATTACCCACCTTTATATAATGATCCTGAACTAACTGCAAAGGTTGCGGAATATCTTAACAATGCAAATGATCCAGACATTAAAGAAGTCAAAGAATGGCCGGCATTGTCGCCATCTGAAGACTTTGCCTACTATGCTGAAAAGTTCCCTTCCTGCTACTTTTTCATTGGTTGTACACCAAAAGGAGTGGAGAAACCTTATTTTAATCATCATCCTAAATTTGATATCGATGAAGATTCTCTTCTAGTGGCAGCAAAAGCAGTCGGACATGTCGTTTGCGGTTTTTATGAGTTAGAATAGAAAATTAAAGAGAAAAAGACAGGTTCGAACTTCACCTCCATCATTCGTCAAGAGGTCAGTTCATACCTGTCTTTACTAGTGTGTATTTAGTGTTATTCATTTTTAAAATATGGGGCTAAAAAAAAGCCCCTACCATCAGGACTTCTCTTCATAATAATCTAACTTAGTGCCGCTTATCCCACAACTTTCACAAACATATAGCTGGACACTATACTCCTCATCAAATGCTTCTTGTTCAATATAAATATTTTCTGATTGACAACTACTGCATGTTCTACTCATTGTTACACTCTCCTTAGCTCGAATTGTTTATTTTATTATTCCTACAATAAGGATAAAATAAACAACAAATTACGAAGAATGTACTTTTTTATCCGTTAAATCATGCTTGTCCATTCGCTTTCTTCGTTTTACACCGAAACAAGGGGAAGGTACTTATGTGTGTTGAAACACTAGCACCTTCCCCTTTTTATTATTTCACAAAAGAAATATCATTATATCCATATGCCCCTAGACTGTTTATCAACTTTCTTTAAACTGTATTACCTGCGGTTCATGTTTACTGTGATTGATCTTCTTTTTTCGGAACTTATAAATAGCAATTAGCATTATAAACCAAACAGGCGTTACAAACAGGGCAATACGCGTATCTTCCGCAAAAGCTAGAATAACAATAACAAATGCTAGAAATGCTAGAATTAAGTAATTTGCAATTGGATATAACGGCATTTTAAATGTATTTGCTTTTGCTAATTCTGGTCTTGTTTTACGATATTTCATATGGCAGATAACCGTAATCGCCCAAATGAATATGAAACAGATCGTCGAAATACTCGTAATGAGTGTAAATACTCCCTCTGGCATGATATAGTTTAGAACCGTTGAAATTAATACAACCGCAGTTGAGAATAATAATGCATTGGCAGGAACTTTATTCTTGTTCAAATTTGCCATTTTTTCCGGTGCATTTTTCTCCTTCGCAAGAGAATATACCATCCGGCTTGTACTAAACATCGCACTATTACCAGCTGATGCAGCAGATGTTAGAACAACAAAGTTGATAATACTAGCTGCTGCAACAATTCCCATTGCCGAAAAGACTTGAACGAATGGACTTTCAGTTGGCACGATTGAATTCCATGGATATACACTCATAATGACAATCAGGGCACCAATATAGAAAATGAGAATTCGAACCGGAATGTTATTGATTGCTTGTGGAATTACTTTCGTAGGATTTTCCGTTTCACCTGCAGTAAGTCCTACTAGTTCAATTCCAACAAAAGCGAATACGACCATCTGAAATGAGAGAACAAAGCCGGTGATCCCATTCGGAAACATCCCGCCATGGCTCCATAAATTTGAAAAACTCGCTGGTCCTGAATTCGTGGAAAATCCAGTGATAATCAAAAAGATACCCGTTACAATTAGGGTTAAAATAGCAATAACTTTAATTAACGCAAACCAGAATTCCATTTCCCCAAAGAGCTTAACCGTTGCTAGATTCATAACGACTAGAACTGCAAGACACATTAATCCTGGCACCCATTGCGGCACACTCGGAAACCAATATTGGAAATAAAGACCAACTGCCGTTAAGTCAGCCATCGCAAGCGAGATCCAGCAAAACCAGTACGTCCAACCTGTTATAAATGCAGGCATTTCTCCTAAATAGTCTCTTACAAAGTCAACGAAAGAATGATAGCCTAAATTACTTATGAGCAGTTCCCCTAGAGCACGCATGATAAAAAAGAGAATAACACCTGTAATCAAATAGGCAAATAAAATCGATGGTCCCGCTAAGTGTATCGACTTCCCCGCTCCTAAAAACAGACCTGTTCCAATTGCTCCCCCAATAGCAATTAGCTGTACGTGCCTATTTTTCAATCCTCTTTCCAATTTCTGCTCTTGCATTAAAAACCCCTCCTTATTTTTAGGATGTTTGCTAATTTTTATGAATGAATCCCCCATTACTAATTACCCCACAGAAGAGTCCCCTATCCTCTTCTTCATAACTTCATAAAGTTCAAGAACATCTTATTAACTAGGTTTTCTTAAGTCGAAACTAAATATTATGAAAAATACCCCTTCACCATCTCACTTACTATCCCATCCATAAACTTTCTAATCTAGCACTTTACACCCTAGTGATTTAATAGCGTTTATCTTGATAATACTTTTGCTAGATTTATAATTATTTTCCCTTCAGCACCTCCTGTACCTTTCATTGCATGTAACAGCGGTAAGTATAATCATTACACCTCCAGATTCAGCTAATAGAGTTATTGTTATATAACATAATTGTTATTTGAATAAATTATATAACAGATCAAAAAGGATTTCCACTGATATTTTAAAATTTTTCAATATAGTAAAATTTATGGTAATTCAATGTTATCTATAAACCTTTTTTATAAGTTGATATACAAGATCTGCTTATTTCTACTTTTACAGGGGATGAACAAAAAAAGAACGATTCGAAGATTTGCGCGCAGCCAGCATATCTGGCACACTTAGCTGCTCAATATGGTCGTTACTTGATTTCTAAGTAAAAGTTCCTGTTAGTCAAAAAAGATTAAATAAAAAATGCCCTCTATAAATTTAGAAGGCATTTTTTAATATACCGTTAAAATTTCCACAACTATTAAAAAGTTTATCAAAATAATTTAAATAGGAGGACAATTTCATTTGGTTAAAGGGTCAAATATAGTCAAAGTTAAGCTATTCATATGACCTAATAAAAACTTCTTCAAATTGATGTTAGATGGTCAAAAGGAATTGGAGATGAAAGCCCAAATGGTGCTTTATACTGCTTTTTAACCAATGCGATTGATAAAAAAGCTTTTTGATCGTTTCCGAAAAAAACTAGAAGAAGCAGCATAAAATAAAGAGCAAAAAACATTTAATCAAACATGGAATGAGTTAACTGCCAAAAACAAATTGATTCCAAATATTGAAACCGAATTTAAGCAGTTTCATGATCATATTCAACAATTTTTCCAAGAAACAAGTTCCTTTTTTAGAAAAAATGATTTTTCATTATTAAATGATCCCTTTTTCACCGAACCTAAAACATTATCAGTAGAATCCATAAATAAACAAATTGAACAATATGAACAAAAAATTAAAAAGCTACAAAACAAGAAAAGAATATGGATACAGAAAAAAGAAAACTGCAAATGAAAGAAGAAATTTCGAAGAAGGAAAGTGGCATCGACGCAAAATTGGATAAATTCGCGAAAAATCTTGATAATGAAGAGATGAAGAAGAAATTAAACAACTTGAAAATGAATTACAGAATTTATAAAAAATGTATATCCTCATTATTCAATAAAAGGGCCTTCTTTCAATGAGAAGGCCCTTTTATTAAAATGATAGATATTCAAATGCCACATATTGTCCCTTAGTTTATGAAGTAAAATGTTCATTTTGATCGACACTCTTTTTAGAAGAACCTAAATAAACACTCCCACCTAATAAAAACGTCGCACTGACAATAAATACTGATAGAATTCCCATCCATGATCCAATGATTCCGAAAAATATAGGAGCAATTAATTGAGATAGTCTATTTGTAGAGAGTCTAAGTCCGAGAATTTCTCCTGTTCTGGATTTTGGAGATACGCTATAGGTTATTGACATGGATATCGGTTGTCCACACCCTAAACCTATACCCATGATAAAACTAAACAGCCCTAACAAAAATGGATGGTCTGTAAATGGCATGCATAGAAACGAAAATCCTGCCAAAACGATGGATAAGATTAATACTTTATTTTGACCAAAAGTTTTCGTAGCCATAGGTAACGTAAATCGAATGATCATCATCGCAATCCCTTGAACAGCGATGATCCATCCAATATTTGAATCGGAAATCCCATGCTCTTTTGCAAACAGAGGAAAATATGCGACAAAGATATCTCTTGAATATAAAACGAGAGCGCTGGATATTAAAGCTTGCTTTAATATTGGATTTTTTAATAAACCAATAGAAGAGAGCAGAGTACCCTTTACAACCTTTTCTCTTTTTAGAATTACCGGAATCTTAAAAGAGAAAAGAATCGGAATAAAGCTAACAAAAATTGAAACTAAAAAAACAAAACTATAAGAGTAATGTTCGGCAACATACCCTCCTAAAACAGGTCCTACTAATACCCCCAATGCTACTGCCATCCCAAACATGCTATAGTATTGATCTCGATTTTCACTAGTCGAAATATGTCCTAAAATATTTTGCAATGATACAACTAAAAATACATTTGCAATCCCAACGATGAATTGACTTACGAAAAAAGCCCAAAGCGTTTGAAAGAAATATGGAAACGCTAAACCTATTGACATTCCAATCAATCCAAATAATATGGGCAATCGATCTCCTATTCCATCTGCAACTTTCCCCGCTTGAATTGCAAAGATTAATGGTAGCAAAGCAAAAGAAGCGGTTAATAAGCCTATTTCAAGAGTAGATGCACCTAACTCAGCAGCATTTAAGGATACAATCGGTCGTGTCAGGTTGAGAATGGTTTGAAAACCAAAAGTAATGACCATTACGAACCAAAAAATCATAAGGCACCAATCCCTCTATTTAACATGTTGTATAAAAAGAACTTCTATACATATTTATAATTAACTTCGGAATATTTAGATTATTATAGACAATTCAGTAAAAATTCAACTATAATAATAGTAAACATTAATTATTTATATAAATTTCCTGATATAGTTTTCAAAAAATGATCTCTAATAAAGGGTGATACCAATGCAAACAAAAATTGTTTACGTAGGGCATTCCCATTTTTCCAAAATGGCGAAAGAAGTCTTGAATGATATTGACATCCCACATTGGGTTAGTGTTGAAGTGGAAGAATTCCCTCACCAATTTACGTTTTCAAAAGAATTAATACAATCCTTACAAACGCTATTTGAACCCGCTACGATTATTGTAAGTGGTGACCGGAGTGCATTATTATTAAAACAATCCTTAAGCAATTTTGTCATTCCTGTAAGGTTATCTGGATTTGATATATTTGATCAAATTCAAAAAATTAATTCGGATGAAGTCGTCGTTGTAAACTATCGGGAAAATATCAGGGCCCTAACAAGGATATCACATTTACTTAAAACCAATATTCGACAGATCTCATTTAACGATCGTGATGAGGCTTTTGAAATTATGGATCAGTTAAAGGAGCAAGGAATACGTGACGTGATTAGTGGAAGCTGGTTTTATGAAGAAGCTTCTCAAAAAGAATTTAACGCTTTTTGTTATTATACCTATCAGTCAATGAAAGATGCCACAAACAACGCATTAAATTTACTTAAATCATATCGGAATGAAATGGGAAAATCCGTTCTTTTTAAAACGATTGTTGATATGAACCGCAGCGGGATTATTTCAACGGACACTCGTTTTAAAATAAAAGTCGTCAACCATTCTGCCGAGGGACTACTTGGGATAAAGAGTAATCAAACCATGGGGAAAGAAATCAAAACCATCATTCCTACGCTTATGCAAGAATTACAGGGTTCATTATCAACCATTAAGCAACCAGCCTATAATACTGTTTTCGAATACAATACAAGAAAATTCACAGCCGATATCGTCCCTGTTATTTTGAGTGGTGATAATATGGGATACATGATCGTATTTGATGATATTGCCACTCTTCAACAAACCGAACAAAAGATTCGAAAAAAGATATCAAGAAAACCATTGACGGCAAATTATACTTTTGATGATATTATCGGATCAAGTGAATCCATTCAACAAACCATTTTACAGGCAAAAAAATATAGCCAATCAAATGCTTCTGTTCTGATTCAAGGAGAATCTGGAACCGGAAAAGAATTATTCGCTCAAAGTATCCATCAATCTAGCAATCGCTCGTTCAATTCTTTTGTCGCTTTAAACTGTGCCGCCATTCCTGAAAGCCTGCTAGATAGTGAATTATTTGGATATGAAGAAGGTTCCTTTACAGGTGCACAAAAAGGCGGTAAACCTGGAAAGTTTGAATTAGCCCATGGAGGAACCATTTTTTTAGACGAAATAAGTGAATTACCATTGCATTTACAGACAAGACTTCTTCGTGTCTTACAGGAAAAAGAAATCATGCGTATTGGTGGCGATCAAGTGGTCCCTGTCGATGTTCGAATTATTGCAGCATCCAATAAAGATCTACTAGAATGTGTCAAAGATGGTACATTCCGTGAAGACTTATATTATCGTTTGAATGTGTTGCAGCTATTTATACCACCACTTCGTCAGCGAAAAAAAGACATCATTGAGCTATTTCGCTATTTCATTCGGAAAGAAGAACGTTTAAACCAGGCTCTTTCGGATCAAGATTTACTTATATTCGAGCAAAATGATTGGAAGGGAAATATAAGAGAACTTGAAAATTTTGCTGAACGTTTCATCGTATTATGTCAGGACGAAATCCTATCACATGATCGAATCACAAAATTGCTCCAAAGCTCCCTTACGCCTAACACTTTATCTCAAAATAATCAAATTCAAGAACCTGCAAAAAACAAAAATCCAGAAAATACCTTCAGCGAAATTTCGCAAATAAAAAAGGCTCTACAGCAATCAAATGGAAATAGAAGTATAGCTGCAGAACTCCTTGGAATGAGCAGAACGACGTTATGGAGAAAATTGAAACATTACAACTTAAATTAGTTTATTTTCAGAACAAAGTAATAGTTTCTTAGATAATTAGTATTTACCTTTGTGATCAGAGCTCGTTCTTTTAATAAGATCGAGCTCTTTCTTTCACGATTTAGTAGAGAGAAACATTCATCCTAATCATCAAATGGAAGTAATATTATTTTTCCTTGACTTTTTCTATTTTCCATAAGTTCCTGAGCTTTTTTTGCTTCATAAAGCGGGAATTTCTCTCCGATATGTAGCTTTATTTTTCCACTTTCAAGAAGAGGTATTACCTTTTCCGCTGTCTTGGCAATTCGTTCAGGCCGATACTTCTTCATTGTACCGAAACTATACCCTAGTACCGAGCGACAGCTTGCATGTAGTTTAGTTGTTTCAATAGTTCCCGGTTGCCCAGAAGAGTTACCGAAGTTCACGATTCTTCCAAAACTCGCTAAACATTTCACGCTTTTAGTAAAGGTATCACCGCCGATTGGATCAAGAATAACGTCTACTCCTTTCCCATTCGTTACCTCTAAGATCCGATCTGTAAATCTTCTTTATGATAGTTTATTACTTCATCAGCACCCATCGCTTTAGAAATTGGTATTTTTTCATCGCTACTAACCGTTCCAATCACTTTCTTCGCACCGAGAATTTTCGCCATTTGACTTGCTGTCGTGCCAATTCCACCAGCTGCTGAATGGATTAGAACGGTTTCTCCCATTTGTATGTTTGCGATTTCTACTAAAAGATTATAGGTCGTAAAAGAAACAGTCGGACTGGCCGCAGCCTGGATCGAATCAAGATGGTCCGAAATTGGAAAGGTTAACACCTCATTTGCAATTGCATATTGAGCATAGGAACCTCCTGTTGGAAAGGCGATTACGCGTTGACCAATTTGAAAGCTCTTAACATTGGAACCTAGCTTTTCAATGATCCCCATTAAATCGATCCCTGGAATATATGGTGGTGTTTGACCTCCATGATGTTCTCCTCTACGTGCTTTAATATCAGCAAAATTAACACTTGTAGCATCGACCCGAATTAAAACTTCTTGATCCGAAATAGTTGGAGTTGGTAATTCCTTATACATTAATCCATCTGATGCCCCAAACTTGGTAACGACAATCCCTTTCATTCGAATTCACCCCTTATTTCTAATTCAACTCTATGAGAAGCTGAATTCAGGTTTTCTTTTTTCAAGAAATGCCACTACCCCTTCTTTATGATCCTGAGACGTATAGGATTCCATTACTAATCGTTTCGTTTCTTCATTGTCCTCAACAATTCCATCTGTAATCAACTGGATCATTCGTTTCATCCCTCGTAAACTAGATTGCGACCGAGAAGTGAGAAGATTGGCAAAATGATAGGTTTCTTTTTCTACCTCTTCAGAAGAAAACACTTGATGAACAAGTCCCATTTCCGCAGCCTGATTCGCATCAACTCTTTCTCCTGACATCAATAAATATTTTCCATTTGCGCTTCCAACTAAGTCAATTAATTGTTTAGTCGAACTTAATGAATAAACAAGTCCAATCTTAGCGGGAGTAATCGCAAATACCCCCTTATCATCAGTAAACCTAAAATCACATGCTGTAGCGACTCCACAACCTGCGCCTATACAATATTTTTGAATCATCGCGATCGTTGGTTTCCGAAATTGCTTTAGAATTTCCAGAGCTCGTGCCGTGTATCTCTCGTTGATTTCTGCTCTTTCCTCTCCAGTTTTAAATTCTTGAAACTCACTGATATCAGCACCAGAAATAAAAGCTGTTGAATCTACACCTCTAATAACAAGGACTTTGATCTCTGAATCTTGGTCAGCTTTCTCCAACAATTGAATAAGAGTTTCCCACATATTTTTATTAAACGCATTTTTCTTTTCCGGACGATTGATATAGATTGTGCCAATTTCATCTTTTTTTTCAAGATACAGGTAGTTTCTCATACTCTTCCCCCTTAAATGTTTTGACTTTCCTTTTTCTCAAGAAACTCTTCGAATTTCGTACGGGGTATCGTAATATCATTTGCTACTGTTGTATAATTAAAACCGGCTAACCGGCCTACCGGAGCTAATTTTAATAGATCGATTCTTCCTTCATGATATAAGGTTTCATCAATATGAAAACATACCACTTCTCCAATAATAAAATCTGAACTAGACTCTCCGTCCTTGTTCGAAATTTCGATGATTTGACTTACTTTGCATTCCATTTGGATTTTTGCTTCTTTAATACGTGGCACAGAAATATAATGACTTTCTTCAAGAGTAAATCCAATTTCCTCTACTTCACTATAATTAGGTGGAAATTCAGTCGCTGCTTTTGTCGCTAATTCAACATTTTGTTGATCAACAATATGAACGACAAATTCCTTATTTTGAGAGATATTCAAAGAGGTATCTTTTCGAATTCCTCCAGGCTTTCTTGCAACATTAATCCCGATCATCGGTGGATCACTACAAACGACATTAAAAAAACTAAATGGAGCAGCATTGATTAATCCAGAATTATTTTTAGAAGTCACCAATGATGTTGGTCGTGGCAATACACTGCCAATTAAAAATTTATAATTTTCTTTTTTACTTTGTTTGCTTGGATCGATCGATAGAAACCCCACGATGCCCTCCCCCTTCTATTAATAAGATCTATTAAACTATAGGTTAATGTTTTTATCTTCACTCGTCTTACGTTTAGATATAATCATTCTGATTATTGGCAATAACAAAATAACAATTGTAACGATGATCAGAGTTGCTGAAATTGGACGCGTGAAAAATACACTATAATCATTACCCGTAGAAGATAATGTTTGACGCAAGCTTTTTTCCATCATTGGGCCTAAAATAACAGCAAGAATTAATGGAGCAAAAGGAATCCCACATTTGTTCATAAAATAACCAAAGTAGCCAAAGATAAACATAACCCCTACTTCAAAAAGACTGAAGTTCATTAAATAAACGCCTAGAAAACAAAATACAGTGATAACAGGAACCATATAAGGATCAAGCTTTCTTACTAAATAAGAAAAGACGGGAACGCAGGCTGTATTTAAGATTAATAGTAAAATATTAGCAAGGAAAAATACCACTAAAGCTCCGGTAACAATATCACCTGATTCCTGAAACATTAATGGACCAGGCTGTAAACCTACCATCATTAATCCACCTAATAGGATTGCAGTTGTTGATGAACCAGGAACACCTAAGCTTAAGTGTCGGAATAAGTGCCCCTCCAACTGCAGCCGTGGAAGCAGATTCCGGTGCACTTAACCCTTTAGATTCTCCTTTACCAAAGTTTTCTGGGTTTTTAGATAGTTTTTTCTCAGCACTATAGGATAAGAAAGCGGCTACCGTTGCTCCAGCTCCTGGTAATACTCCTACTAAGAAGCCAATAAGCGATCCCCTGAGCATTGCCCATTTATCGCTAAGCACTTCACTTAGCCTTTGGAAATAAAGATTTAAAATTAAGTTTCGTATCTAGTCCATCCATTTCAGAACCATTATCCAATCGAGATAAAACTTCTGAAAGTCCAAAGATTCCAATAGCAACAACAATGAAATCAATACCTTCCCATAATCCTAACAAACCAAATGTTAATCTTGGCTCACCTGTTACATTATCAAGACCGATTGTCGCGATAAGCAACCCAATTAAGGTTGATAAAATCGCTTTAAATGGTTTTTTCTCGATTAAGCCGCTTGTCGCAACTAATGCAAATGCCATTAAAGCAAAATATTCAGGAGGTCCAAATGATAACGCACTTTTTGCAATCGGTGCAGTTAGAAAGGCCAAACCTATAAAACCGATAACACCGCCAATAAAGGAAGCGATCGCACTTAATGTCAGAGCAAAGCCAGCTTTTCCTTGCTTTGTCATTGGATAGCCGTCAAATGTTGCTACAACAGCTGATGGTTCACCGGGAACATTTACTAAGATCGAGCTAATTCGTCCCCCGTACATAGCACCTAAATAAATACTCATCATCATCACTAAGGCATTTAATGCACCTAATTCAAAGGTTAATGGTAATAGAATCGCGATCCCTGAGGAAGGCCCTATCCCTGGTAACGTTCCCGCAAGCATTCCAACAAAAACACCTACTAAACACCATACGAAAGTATTAAAAGTAATTAATTGAAACCCATCTAACAAAGATTCAAATCCCACGGTCTTTCCCCCCTTAATAGAATATTCCGGTTGGCATTACTAAACCTAACCATTGAACAAATACAATCTGTATGAGAATCATCATGGCAGCAGAGAAAATAATAGAACGGCGCCAAGACATCTTTTCAAAAAGTTTTAAAATCGTTATCATAAATAACCCTAAACTTACTAACATTCCTAATACACTAATTAATAACAACGTGACAATCAATGATAGACAAAATATAAGTTGCACTTTCACTTTTTGTTTATCGATCGGTTTAGGTGTTCCTTGATTTTCATTGTTATTACGAAAAGTGGATAAAAAATAGATAAAGGTCATAATCATTATAATAATTGATATTACTCTAGGAAAAAAACCAGCTCCTAGTAATCCACCTGTTACCGTCATTGATAGATTAAAAGATGCTATAAAAAACACTGTGCTTAATACAAATAGGAAAGCGATAAATATTCGTTGAACTAACAAACTTCTCCCCCCCGACGATATTTATTAGTGGAATGCAAAGCAAATCAATTCCTTTGCATTCCACCGTACACTTCATTGCTTATTACTTTATTTTTTTCAAATAATCTTGATATTGAGGTGCTTCCTCTAAAATGGCTGCTTTATAGGCTTCACTATCTTTAAACTCATTCAGCATGCCTTGGTCCTCTGAAAACTTTTTCCATCCTTCTGATTCAGTTAGTTGTTTAAATGTATCTTCCCAATACTTTACTGCTGCTGGTGAAATATCACCCGCTGCCCAGAAACCGCGTGTTCGATAATAAGTGACATCATAGCCAATTTCTTTTAATGTTGGTACGTCTGGATATGATTCTAGACGTTCATCCCCTAAGACAACGAGTGGTCTTAAACTACCATTTTCAACATTTCCTTTTAATAGAGATTGTGTAAGCATTCCAGCATCAGAATGTCCACCTAATAAATTTTGAAAACTTTCAGCTTGTCCACCAGTAGTCATTATATTTAGTTCTTTTTCTATTCCATAAGCCTCTTTAATCGAATTCCATCTAAATGGCTCCCCACCGTCAATCGAACTAGAAGTACTAATAACAATTTTACTTGGATCCTTTTTCAACCCTTTTAAAAATTCTTCAATCGTTTGATAAGGAGAATTCTTTCCTACTGTAATAATCATTGGTTCCGTTGCAACTTGGGCAATAGGAGTATAATCCGAAAACTCAGCATTGATTTTTCCTTCTTGCCAAAGCGGTTCTGCAATATTCGGCACCTGAATGATGACGTGTTCATCCCCTTTTCTTTTTTTCAATTCCAATAATGCAAGGGATCCACTAGCTCCAGGCATATTACTTACTACGATCGTTTCATCTACAATTCCATCTTGAGTTAAGACTTTAGTAGCTGTTCTTGCTGTTAAATCTCCACCTCCACCAGCCGCATAACCAACAATCATATCAATCTGTTTAGTCGGGACGAATTCACCGTCATTTTTTTCTCCTTTTGATGCACTCGTCGTCGTTCCTCCACAAGCAGTTAAAATGGCTGCAAAACATACTAGTAAGCTTATTAAGATTAATTTTGAGACTTTCATATCGTTTCCCCTTTCCCACATTTTTTATAGTTTAAAACTATGAAAACACTTACACTATCTTACAAAAAAATACTATGATAGTATTTTCAGAATACTAAAATATTATATCAGCGAATTCTATCGAGTTCTACATATTTGATTGAATATTCAAAATTTTGTTTATATAATTTGTTCTTTTTTCATGTCTTCAATTTGTTCTGACGTATAATTTAATTCTGACAAGATCTCTTCGGTATGTTGCCCTAACGTCGGAGCCGGCATTCTAATTTGGGCTGGAGTTTCAGATAACTTGGCAGGAAATCCCAAGGTTTTAAGTGGGCCCGCTACCGGGTGTTCATATTCTAGAATCATGTCTCTTTCTAAAATATGTTCATCGTTCATGACTTCATCATACTTTTTAATATAACTACAAGGAATCCCATTTTCCTCCAATTTTTCAATCCAATATTCAGATGGTTCCTCGATAAAGATTTCTTCAATTTTCTGCTCTAATTCTTTTATATATTTGACTCTTTCTCGCCCATTTTTATATCGTGGATCGTCAATCCATTCCGGTCGATTGATAACATTTTGACAGAAACACACCCATAGCTTTTGATTGGCTGCTCCAACTAAAATATAGCCTGTCTTTGTTCGATAACCTTGATACGGAGCCATTCGACGATGAGCCGTTCCCGTAGGTTCTGGAACAATCTTTGAACCAAAATAGGCAGCGGCTTCCCAAACCGTCCATACTAAAGCCGATTCTAGAAGTGAAACGTCAATATATTGACCTTTTCCTGTTCTCAATTTATGAATATATGCAAACAGAATATGATATAGTGCTGTAACACCAGCTCCAATATCATGGATTGGAACACCCACTTTAACCGGTTTACCGCCTTCTTCACCTGTCATGCTCATGATCCCCGACATTCCTTGTGCCATAATATCAAACCCACCTTTATGGCTATATGGGCCCGTTTGACCATACCCTGATATGGAACAATAAATGATTTCAGGGTTAATTTTTTTAATTGTTTCATAGTCAACACCTAGTTTTTTAGCTACACCTGGTCGGAAATTCTCAATAAATATTTCTGCGTCTTCAACTAACTTATAAACGATTTCCTTCGCTTTTTCATTTGCCAGATTTAATCGCATTCCTTTCTTATTACGATTAATCATGGAAAAACCATAGCTCTCACCGTTACGATGAGGCGGCATTGTTCGGATCGTATCCCCATGCGGATATTGTTCTATTTTAATCACTTCTGCTCCCATATCCCCCAAATTCATCGTACAATACGGTCCTGACAAAACATGGGTAAGATCAATAACTTTAACTCCTGAAAGTGCTTGCACACCTTCCACCTCCAGCTTTACCATATTTTTGTATATATAAAGTAATCATGCAATTATCGTGCCAACATTGTTTTCCTTATAAATCAAGCAATGTTTCGCAAAAAACGGCTTCATTTGTTTCAGTGTTTCATTTTTTGTTTCATGTAGTGTTCAATGTTCAATTATTTGAAACGTTTTTTGTTTCATTGTAATCCCTTACATTTAACAATTGTTTATCATTAAAGAAAAATAGCTCAATTTTAACATTGTAAATTTTCAACAATTGCTGTAATTCCTTGCCCTCCAGCAATACATAATGTGACTAATCCATATTTCACATCACTTCTTTCCATTTCATGGAGAAGCTTTGTCATTAAGATCGCACCTGTAGCCCCAATTGGATGTCCATAGCGCAATCGCTCCACCATTCACATTTACCTTTTCAATTTCCATATCTGTTTCTCTGATCACAGCAAGAGCTTGTGAAGCAAACGCTTCGTTTAATTCAATCAATCCTATATCTTTTATTGTCATTCCCGCTTGTTTCAACGCTTTTAACGTTGAGTAAACGGGACCAATCCCCATAATATTTGGTGATACACCGCTAACCGCATGAGCAATCACCTTCGCTTTAGGTACAAGCCCATATTCATTCATCTTATCTTCATTCATCATTAATAAGACTGATGCACCATCATTTCGGCCACTGGCATTTCCTGCTGTCACTGAACCATTTTCTTTAAAAACAGGCTTTAGACGGCTCAACTGTTCCATTGATGTTTCACGAGGGTGTTCATCCACTTCAAAAATAATCTTTTCTTTGCGACTTTTTATTTCCAACGGCACAATTTCATTATGAAAGCGACCGCGGTTGATTGTAGCATGCGCTAGTTCCTGACTTCGGAAAGCAAATTCATCCTGCTCGGTGCGCGATATTTGGTATTTGTCAGCTAAATTTTCAGCTGTCATCCCCATTGTTAGACTTCCATATATCTCAATAGGCTGTGAGCATGGCTGACTCTCTGTATTTGGATCTAAAATAAGCGCATTTCCTGCCCCAAGTCCAAATCTGGCATTTCGAATATAATACGGGGCAGTGCTCATGCTCTCAGCTCCACCAGCAATAATCACATCAGAGTAACCTAATTTTAATTGCATATCCGCATTCATGATGGCTTGCAGGCCAGACCCGCATTGCCGATGGACAGTATAGCCTGTCACATCTTCTGGAAGACCTGCTTTTAAAGCTGCGATCCGAGCAAGATTGGAGGCATCTGCACTTTGTTTGGCCTGCCCAAGAATCACTTCACCGACTTCAATTTCACTAGAAGTTCGATTTAAAACCTCACGAATCACTTTTTCCGCCAAGATATCGACGGTCGTATCTATTAGCGTTCCTCCTATACGGCCAATGGCTGTTCTGACAGAGTCAACGATATAGACTTCTTTCACGATCTTACCTCCACTAATGATTGTTCTCGTTTTAGCTCACCAGCAATAATATTGCGCTGAATTTCAGATGTCCCTTCATATATTTTGGTAATTCGCGCATCACGGTAAAATCTTTCAATTGGATATCCTTTCATATATCCTTTTCCACCATGAATTTGCACAGCCATATCAGCTATTTTGTTATAAACTTCTGAAGCATATAATTTAGCAATCGCCGCTTCTTTTATGACACGCATCTTTTGATCTGTCATCCATGCCACACGATAAATCATCGAACGGAGCAGTTCAATTTGCATACTCATTTCCGAGAGCATATGTTGAATAGCTTGAAGTTCAATTAATGGTTGTCCGAATTGTTCACGCTCTTTTGCGTGACAGACAGAATAGTCAAGAAGCTTGATACATGATCCTAAATTTCTTGCCGCAAGACCTGCACGACTATTGGTTAATATTTTCAGAGAATTGATATATCCTTGTCCAATTTCTCCTAATATATTTTCTTCTGGAACTTCCACGTTTTCCAAAATAATTTCACCAGAGTGAGAACCTCTAAGTCCCATCTTTTCTTCTATTTTTCCTAATCGGAAGCCCGGAAAATCCTTCTCAACTAGAAATGCTGTAATTCCCTTTGCTCCTTTAGAGGAATCCGTTACGGCCATAATGGTGAAAACATGCGCCTCCGGAGCGTTAGTAATATAATGTTTAAATCCATTCAATACATATTTATTCCCTTTTCGAATGGCAGTTGTACTAATTGCAGATGCTTGGGAACCAGCATTAGGCTCTGTTAAGGCAAAAGCACTAATCCATTCTCCAGATGCCATTTTAGGCAAATACCTTTTCTTTTGTTCTTCATTGCCTAATTCAACGATTCCAACAGAACCAATCCCTGTATGGGCCCCAATCAAAGTTGTAAATCCATTGTGTGTTTTTCCCAACTCTTCATAAATGGCACATTTGCCAACCATATTTAATCCAAGCCCACCATACTCCTTTGGAATACTTAATCCAAACAACCCCAACTCTTTGGACTTACGAATAATATTTTCTGGAATCTGATCTGTTTCTTCAATAATCGATGCATAAGGTTCTACTTCTTCGGTTACAAATGTTTGTACCTGTTTCTTTAATGTTTCAATGTCATTTAGCAAAGTAAAGTCCAATGATTTCCACTCCTTTAGTGATTTCCAAATTCGGCAGTCCTTTTTTCTAAAAATGCTAACATTCCTTCAGATTTATCCTCTGTTCCAAAACTGATCGTCTGACAAAGCTTTTCAATTAACATTGCCGTTTCAAGATCTATATCAAAACCTTTATGAATAGCTAGTTTTGCTAGTTTGATCGCAATTGGCCCTTTTTTCATGACTTCCATAGCTACCTTTCTCGCTTTTGTTTCTACCTGTTCGATATCTGCTAAATAAGAAACGAGTCCAATTCTTTCTGCTTCGATTCCATCGATGATTTTTCCAGTAAGAACCATATCAAGTGCTCTACCCTTTCCGATGATTCTAGCAAGTCGTTGCGTTCCTCCAGCCCCTGGGATAATACCTAAATTTAATTCTGGCAAACCGAACTTTGCCTTTGGTGTTGCAACACGAATATCACAAGAAAGGGCAAGTTCACATCCTCCACCAAGAGCAAAGCCGTTTACAGCAGCAATCGTCACTTTACTGCATTGTTCAATTTTTTTATAAAGTCCTTGCATTCCTGGAACAAGCGCCTCAAGCATCGACCTTTCATACAGTTGTTGAATATCTGCCCCAGCAGCAAATGATTTTTCACCCGCTCCTTGCAGAATGATTACTTTGATCGAATCATCGTTCTCAACATGTTCAAAAACATCTTGTAAGTCTGCTAGAGTTTCTTTATTTAATGCATTCCGGTATTCAGGTCGATTAATCGTTAATAACAAAATTCCATCGTTACTATTTGATTAATAGATTTTGATATGTCTTCATTCATCTTCTTCTCCTCAAGAATATTGGTAAAACCCTTTTCCATTCTTTTTACCAATACGTCCAGCCTTTACATATTTCACCAACAGTGGACTTGGTCGATATTTTTCACCGAGCGTTTGATAGAGGTATTCCATATTTCTTAGACGAGTATCAAGCCCAACTAAATCTGCCAGCTCCAGTGGTCCCATTGGGTGATTAAGTCCTAATTTAATGGCTTTATCAATATCTTCCGCAGAAGCAACACCTTCCATCAACATATTCATCGCTTCATTTCCTATCAAACAATTCATTCGTGAAGTAACAAAGCCAGGAAATTCATTTACTTCAACTGCTTCCTTATTTAATTCGATCCGTAACTTCTTTTACCTTATTAATGGTTTCATCAGACGTTTCCAAGCCTCGAATGATTTCAATTAACTTCATCTTATGAACGGGATTAAAGAAATGCATGGCAACGACTTTATCTGGTCTGGATGTTTGAGCACCCAATTCAGTAGGACTCATCGTAGATGTATTCGTTGCTAGAATGGTTTCTTTCGGACAAATTTTATCAAGCCTTTTAAACAATTCGGCCTTAATGTCCATTCTTTCTAAGCACTGCCTCAATAACCAAATCTACTTCCCTGCCCGCTTTTTCTAAATCTTTTTCAATCGATAGATTTTCTTTCGATTGCTCTAATTGTTCCTTTGTCAGAAAACCTTTTAGGAAACTTCTTTCCATTAAGATATAAATCTCTTTTTTTGCTTTTTCCAATACTTCTTGATTAATATCATTCAAATATACTTGATATCCTGATATTGCACAGGCATATGCAATTCCTTTTCCCATCACTCCTGCACCCACAACCATTATTTTTTCCATCATCGATTTCCTCCTATTTTATAAAAAGCATTTTTTTATTATGGGAATATTTCTACTCTTATATAATGCAAGTAGCGTGCCAACTTGTCATAATTTATTTAGTTATAACAATATTTATTAATTCTTTTCTTTTAAAGCTTGATTTTAAATAGAAGAAAGAATATATAATTGCGTTCCATACACCATTTTTTTAATAACCTACTTTCTTCTTATTTCCAAACATAACGTTTCAACGTTTCACGTTTAGTGTTTCATTGTTTCATTTTGTAACTACTTTGTTGCATAAATGGGTGATTTATACAATCTCCAATCACTTTATTATCCATGTCTATTTAAAGCATCAAAGTGTACCAAAAAAGTGGTATGTTACATCTACGAACTAAAGTCAATAGAATCGTCATCCTTTAAAACTAATTCATATTAGCATGAGACCTAACTCGTTAAAGTGTTTTAGCGAACTTCTCTGGTACATAAAAGTATTTCGGCAAGATGACACCGAAACACAAAACGGCACAACTAGCAATTCAAAGACTGCTAGTTGTGCCGTTTTTCATATAAAAATTTAGTTTGACTTTAAAGGATCTCTCCCCCTGTTTCACGATTCCGTCTTCTTCGCTAAGCAGCGGTCACATTCCAATAATTGTGACACAACCTTTTCTTTATATTTTTGCCCACATTCAGGACAATACTTCTCAGCTGCTGCACTAGGTTTTTTTACTATACTCTTTGCCACAAAAATCCTCTCCTTTTTATAACACATTTTTCGTTCCGCTTTCTGTTATGGTACAGTATATGTTGAAGGTTATAAAAAATGAGGGCAACTTGATGATTTTTTAATTTTTTAAAGTCTATATTTCAAACAATGTGATTCCTATTTCAACTTGGTTTATCCCTGCCAAAATTAGTATAATAAAGGGAAGCCATTTTCGTGAAACGAGGAATGACAGATGAAGTATGAATGGAGAAAACAAGAGAAAAAATTATATTTACCAAAGCAAAGACCGGAGTTGGTTACAGTCCCGGAACAAAAGTTTTTCATGATTAAGGGAAAAGGAAATCCAAATGGGGAAGAATTCGCGGAGAAAATAGGGGTTCTCTACTCATTGGCTTATGCAGTTAGAATGATGCCGAAAGCAAGGCTTCACTCCAGAAGGATATTTTGAATATACAGTCTATCCTTTAGAAGGAATTTGGGATTTATCAGATGAAGGCAGGAAAGAAAAAACACTGAATAAAGATGAGTTCATCTATACGATCATGATTAGACAGCCTGAATTCGTAACAGATGAGATCGTACAAAGAGCTTTTGAACATGTGCGAAAAAAGAAACCTCATCCTTTTCTAGACGACGTGGCATTTGATGTAATGGAAGATGGCTTATCCTTGCAAATGCTCCATATTGGTCCTTATGATGACGAACCCGAAAGTTTCAAAATCATGGATGAATTTGCTGTAGATCATGGACTCGAAAGAACAGCGCTACAACATAGGGAAATTTATTTATCCGATTTCAGAAGAGTAGACCCAAGTAAATTAAAAACGGTATTAAGATACAAAGTGTCTTCAAGGATTGAGCAAGAGTATCAAAAGTTTTCAGGTATCTAAATAGCCTTTTATTGAGGGCCAAAAGGAAGCAGAATTACAGCAAAGAAATGTTAACAATGGAAGGATTTTTATGACAAAAGCATTTTCTCTTCAAAAGAAGGATGACTCCTCTTTTTCAGTAAAGTATATAGAACAACGAGTGATCCTTAATTATGTTCGAATTCAAACAAACTCTAACAAATTTTATATGATGGAATTTCAAGAAGGCGAAGGAGAATGTCCTTACCGAATTTATATTCATTACGGTCGGACAGGGAGTCCTCCGAGAAGACACGAACGGTATTTTCAATCTCGTTCCGAAGCAAAACAAGCATTTGATACAACACTCATCGCTAAACGCAAAAAAGGATATGAATTAATTTTGGTCGAGGAAGACTGGGACCAATATTCCCACTTACCGTTGGAACTTACCGATCCAAGCAAGCTCAACCATCCCGACCCTCAATCCCCCACTCTATCTATCAACACCCCATTAGGGAAACTATCAGAGATCCAGCTTCATAGAGGGGTTGGCATCCTGACTGAAATAGAACAGAAGCATCCATCATGGAGGGCGTGATGTCATAGACTTGTCCAATCAATTTTATTCTGTAATCCCTGTAGCATTTGGAAGTCAGGTAGACAAAAGTTACTCCTTGGATACGATGGAAAAGGTACAAGCGAAGAAGGAATGGTTGAATCAAATGATCCACTCCTAAAATAGGGGACTCGTTCCCTGTTTTAGGAGTGGAATGTGTTGTTTATCTTTCCCCGTTTAACGGTTAGAATTTGAATTTTTTCACCATATTCATTGCGAATCGTTTTTCTGGCTGCAGCAGGAGTCCTTGCTGTTACCTCTTTCGTTCGTTTTTCTCCATTGACTTCGATTTCAACTAAAAAGCATTCTGCTCCACATTGCATACGAATTCCCCCTTATTCATTAAAAGTCGCTTCAAAATTCTGTTATTAACTGAAAGGAAAGTGGGGTGATGCTAAAGATCTCCACCACCCCCATTGTAACATCTGTATTTCAGCGCTTCCCAACGATAAGCATCTTTATGCTTCTATAAGACCTTCCAGTAAGGCCTCTTTTAAAAACGGGCTTGGTTCACCTACACTATATAGCTGCAATTCATGCATCGCTCTCGTACAAGCCGTGTAGAAAAGTCTGCGCACGCTCTCATCATCGTAAGTATTTTCTGATGCATCATAAATGATGACCGCATCAAATTCGATCCCTTTGGACAAATAAGATGGGACGACAACAACTCCTTGTTCATATTCAAGTGAATTGCTTTTTAAAAGTTTCAATTCATGGATGTCAGAAAGAGCTTCGAATGCCCTTTTGCTTTCGTCTGCGGATTTGCAAATAATCGCAATGCTATGGTAACCAAGGCCTCGTAACACTTCAACTTTAGAAATGATGGTGTCGTGCAGTTCACTGTGATCACTTAGTTGTGTCAGAACAGGCCGTTCCCCATTGCGTTCAAATGGGATAATTTTTTCCCCGTTTGGAACGAGACTTCTAGTAAATTCGATAATCGGTTTAGTCGATCTGTAGCTGCGTACCAAGTTGATCATCTCCGTTTCATCCGGACCGTATAGGCCTGTAAGGAAGTTGAAATCAACCTTTTCACTGGAATGAGCGAATATCGCCTGATTAAAGTCGCCGAGGACGGTCATTCTTGCTGCTGGAAACAATCGTTTTAAAAACTCAAACTGGAAAGGTGAATAATCTTGAGCCTCATCTACAACGATGTGTTTGATCGAACGGTTTGTCTGAAAGCCTAAGATCTGCTCTTTCAGCAGTAAAAACGGTGTTGCATCTTCATAAAATAGCGTATCTTCATCTAACATTTCCAATGTCGTTTGGCAAATAGCCTCCCATTCCGTCGCTATCTCCCCTTCAATCCAACCGTTGATCTGCATCGGTTCGCCAAAAATCTGCTTGTATATCCCCTTAAAGTCGATAAACTGAAATGCTCGGATTTGTTTTCGTACCGGCTTTAACTTTTGAGCAACAATTAAGCGGGCAAGTGCTTCTGGCTCCATTTCATAGTCGGCAATATCTTCTTTTTTAAATCCTCGTTTTTCGGCTAAGTATCTGTGTGCCTTATGGTAATCCTCGTTGCTAAGCAACTCGATTTCGTCCTGTACCCACAGTTTTGTCCTTTCGACTTTTTGGAGCTCTTTTATTTTTTTCAACAGCCAATCCTTCAAATTTTCAAGTCGATTATGGAAGCGTAATAAAGTATCATGACTGTAAAACCGTTCCGCGATTTGTTGTGCCGTAACGATTCGTTTCCCCCTAAAGATGATGTCCTTAAAGAGCATGCCTGATGATTCTAGAGATAGTCTATAAGATTGAATCGCCTCAAAAAAGCGGGCAGATGCTTTAAAGCGGATACTTGCAAGCCTTGATTGATAACCATGAGACTTCATTTCTGTTAAAACATATTCTAATTGCTCATAGGGATTTTCAACATAAAACTCTTTACTCAAACGGTGATCTAAGTATTCTTGAAAAGTGACCTGTTGCATATTCTCTTCACCAAGTTCCGGCAGCACATTAGATACGTAACTGCTAAACATAGAATTAGGTGAAAAAAGAATAATTTGATCAGCATTAATACGATTCCGATATTTGTAGAGTAAATAAGCGATTCGCTGTAAAGCAGCAGATGTTTTTCCGCTTCCTGCTGCACCATGAACAATAAGCAGCCTCCCGTAATCATGGCGGATAATTAGGTTTTGATCCTGTTGAATGGTTGCCACAATACTTTGCATTTGTTTGTCTGTACCTTTGCCAAGAACCTGTTGTAAAATCTCGTCTCCAATGGTGAGACTTGTATCGAACATGGATTGGAGAACACCGCCTCGAATAAGATATTGCCATTTTTTCTCCAAAACGCCGTGGATGGTTCCTCCAGGAGTTACATATTTAGCTGGACCTGGCTGATAATCGTAGTAAACACTCGAAACTGGGGCCCTCCAGTCGTAAATCAGGAAATTTTCTTTACTCTCATCACTAAGGGAGGAAATTCCAATATAGATTTCTTCCCCTGTTGAATTCCCCTCTTCTATAAAATCAATTTTACCAAAGTACGGGTTCTCCTTCATTCGGCGCAGCGTAGATAAACGTTTGGATGCGTGTCTATGACTGCTTTCGTTGACAGCCAAAGCTTGAGCCTCCTGACGCAAACCAATAATGGTCTCGAGATAATCATCAAACGAGTCTGTATTCACTTTGACTTCATCCCAAAAGTGCTTACGGATATGAATCACTTCGTTCTTTCGCTTGGTCGTTTCTTTATCTAGCTTATTAATTTCCTCCGTAATCGTCTCAATAACACGATCCACACGGTTTTGCTCCTGCTGAAATTTTGAATTCATAGCATACACTCCTTATAAAAAGATAATAAAAGGGTTGACGAATACGATAATTACATTGTATAATTATAATAGGGATAATATATTTAAACTGAACTAAAACAATGTATATCTATATAAATTTACCACAATAACACATTTTTTTCAATATAAATAAAAAGAGCAGCATTAGCGTTTTTAACGTTAGTACTGCTCTTTTCTTATTTACGAATGATTAAATGGTTTTACTAATATACTGCTCCAACAATGATTAATAAGATAAACAATACTACGATTAAAACAAACCCACTTCCGTATCCACTATTTCCAGACACCTTGCCCCTTCTTTCAATCGTATTGCAGCGGCCCCTACACCAATACAATATGTTCCGATTAAAAGTTTGTATAGGTCAAGCATCTGAAGTAACTCTCCCATTTTATTACACTTGTTTACCTTTCAGAAAATAGATATATTTCTGGAACCCTCTTATTTTGCTTTGAGTTTCTTCCTCACAACCGCAATTACAAAGAGGAATGGAATGTAGAAAAAAAGAAAGATTGATCCAGAATAAGAGTAGATTTTAAACCAAAGTTGTGAAAATTGGATTTCGATTAATTCGCTGTTTACAAAATGAAAAATGACGAGTAAACCGATTAATAGATACGTCGCTTTTATCTTCGGAATGGTCAATTTAAGCGATCGAATCGCTGACCACAGATAGATGCAAATGACAGGCATCAGTACTAAAAGCCATGTAAAAATAAAAATAAACTCAAATCGCTCGATAAATGGAAACTGAATAATTTTAATCATCGTCAAAGTAGGCCATGTTAACTGTTCCAGCTTTCCTAACGAATAAAAAATGAATGTCATGATCGTAATGACTGTATAAACCAATGTTGTTAATAATAATCCGAAGTGCCCCCATTTGGAAGCTTTTTCTCTATTTTTAATAAATGGAAAGAAAACAAGTACAGTCTCAAACCCTAAATACAGCGGCACTGCTTCTTTCGCAGAAATGAAATGATCTTTCAATCCATGTTGAAAGATAGGTTGGAGATAGGAATACTCAACATAATCAAGTAAATAGAAGATGGCAAGAAACAGGATACTAGGAATAATGACTCCCCAGTAAGCAATGGCCGTTACAATCCTAAATCCACCCGCAACAATATAAAAAATAAGCACAGAAAAAAGCAAAGAGAATTCCCAGCTAGCGATCCCATGAAATACCCAAACTTGAAGAAGGTCAATATAGGTAAATAAAACATATAAACTAGAAACCGAAAAATAAGCCGCCAAGAGGATATTTAATAAACCACCAAGTACTTTTCCAAAAACTTCCTTATGAAAGGAGACGATATCCCCAGCACTTGATTGCTTTAAAATCGTTAGCATCATCAAAAAGATCACATGCATGATCAAGCCTAATGCTAAAACAGAAAGCCATGAATTATGGCCTGCCCCTTTAATGATCTTTGTTTGAAAGGATAAAACAAAGATCCCTGTTTGTGTAGAATGTACAAGAAAGAGCAGAAAGTAGGGCGACACCAATTTATTTTCTTTCACGATTGAGTTCATCATCATCACCCTAAAAAATTAGCCTTCAAGGCCAGAATGTATAATTTCAACTTTCAAGTTTACATCGATCGGCAAGTCAGGATATTTCTTATAAAAGGATTCCACCTCCCAAGTCGTATCCTTTGATCGCACGATATTCCCAATACCAATCGGATCGACTTCATTTTTTTGCAAGGTTGCGATCAAGTCCTTCATTCCTGTTTCTATATCATCTGTAATGACTTTTCTTATTTCTCTTAAGTCTTCCGGATTATCCAGATGAAATCGATCCGGATACTGAGTTAGACCCATTTGTAATTGTAAATCAAGTGTTAATTTCTCCTTCTTTTGATCCCAATCCCACTTTTTTTTACTTTGATAGGCATTAGCAATGATAATTTCATTTCGGCCTTTCCCGCTATCAAGATCAATTTTGTATTTTTTTTCATAACGATGGTCTTTAATAAATGAAAATAAAGTAGTTTGTTCCGGATTTAAATGAAGCTTTAATTGATCACCCTTTAATACCCCTAGCCCTTCGACCTTAATACGGTCCATGTCATCGATGGCTAGCATCGGAATGTAAGCATCCATTCCTTCACCGTAGAAATGATTTAAAAAAATATGAAGGTTCATTTTAGGCAGTGCCTGATATTCTATATTTTGTTGTATCCGTTCCGATAAAGTAAATGTTTTCTCCTTTTTAAATGTTTTCAACGTTTTTCTAGCAGATTCAGTAGATGCAGCGATATGAATGCTCGTTCCCACCTCAGGGGTCATGATCAGCCGTTTTACCGTATCTCCAATCCCGCTTCCGCATAATCTTTCCCGAATACTAAAACTCTAATTTTTGCTAATTCAATAGGAGTACTCGTTTGTGCCGCCATTTTTGATACGATTAAACTACCTGTTTGGGCTGTTGCTTCTAAATATTGAACTCTCATCACCATCGTTGGTTGCGGTGTAATCAGGAATTAATGCCGTTCCGATTAATTCACCATTTTTTGCTAGATCAAATCCAAAGACATGAATAATGCTAATTTTATCGATGATACTCGTTCTTGTGCAGCCAAAAAGAACGACCATACAAAGGAGTAGCAAGAACAAAACATGTTTTCTTTTCATATTTATCCAGCCCTCATCGTATCATTATTCAGTATTAAGACCTTCTTCCGGGTCCTTATCTGAAACCGGTGAATATCTCTTTACACTTAAAACTCTCAAATACCAAGGACGCTTGTCAGTTTTCATAAAATTGGGCCTTATAAAAGAACCAGCAACTCCACCCTTTCGATAAGGATAAAGCGGGACTAGATATGGAACTCCTAATGATTTTAGTCGTGCTAAATGTACGATTAACAAGAGGACCCCTACATAAATCCCTAGGCCTCCCCAAATGCTTGCGAACAGGATAAATGGATATCGCAATATTCGTACCGCACTGGACATTTTATAAATCGGTGTTGTAAAGGAAGACAGCGCTGCAAGTGCGACAATAATAAGCAAAATCGTACTCGTAAGGGCCGCTTCAACCGTTGCCTGACCAATGACGATCGCCCCAACAATTCCAAGGGTTTGTCCAATTTTTGATGGCAGCCTTGCCCCTGCTTCTCGAAGTAAGTCAATGGTAACCTCTAAAAATAACACCTCAAGGACAGGCGGAAACGGAACATTCGCCCGCGAAAAGATAATCGGACCTAATAAATCCTTCGGGATCACTTCAAAATGAAAAGTTAATATTGCGACATAAAAGGAAGTCGCAAAAATTGAAAACAACATCCCAAAAATCCGAATCAGTTTAAAAAACGATGCAATAATCGACGGAAGATAAAAATCCTCCGGGTTGGAAAAAAACTCCATCAATGTTGCCGGTCCAATGATAGCATAGGAGGATTTATCACTAATTAGGACAACCTGACCTTGTATAAGTGAACCTATTGTTCTGTCGACTCGCTCTGTTGTAATAAAGGTAGGAAAGGGTGACCTTGTATTGTCTGAGATCAATTGTTCCAGTTGTGTATTGTCAAAGGTGACATCGATATCTAGTTCTCGAAGCCGCTGTCTTGCCGTATTTACATATTCCGGATTGGTCACCCCATCTAAGTATGCGAGAACTACCTTCGTCCTCGCTCTTGTATCAACGGTCAGCTCTTCGAAAATGAGATCTGGAGTTTTTAAATGCTCTCTAATCATATGAAGGTTCGTGGAAAGGTCCTCAATAAACCCCACTTTTGGTCCAATCACACTAAATTCATTTTCTGTATCATTTGTTTCCCGTTGACCTAACCTCGGATTACTAATATTAAGGAGGGCGTATTCCTCTTTTTTATCTTTAAAATAGATAACAGCCATTCCATCATGAAGAGCTTTTTCAACCTCAACGTGATCTGTAGTGATTTTAATATCATCGATTGGAATTAGATTCTTTACATCGGAAAGTTCCTTTATTACAGAAATCTTTTCTTTTAACAACGGCAAGACCGAATTTTGCAGGAGGTTTGAATCAATCAATGTTTTATAAAAACTGATTTGTAACGAATCAGTTCCTTCTGATAATGAAACCGTTGTAAAATCGCTTGATTTCTTTGCCTTTTGGAATACTTGTCTTATTGTTGTTTCTTCCGTTTCATAGCTTTTCGGAGGTTGTTGTTTACCTTTCCTCTTTTTAAACATCTCTTCACCTAACCTAGCGCAAAACTTCATATAGTACCTGTAGTATTCAACAACAGAACTGGAATTATGTTCAAAAAAATGAAATAAGAGGGTTTTTACGGTTGCCGGACCGGTAAACTTGCTTATTTTTAATCGGCTCATTTTAGCGGATAGCCCCATCAGAAGCCAGATTGCCTCGTAATACGACAAGTGAAGCAGTTTTACGGATTGGATCGGATAAAGGTCGAACCACATCTTGATCCTCTTTCATATCGGGAACGTCGGCAAGATTTTCGGCTACTGTTTTCCCTGTAACCGTAAGGCAGTCTCCGTGAAGCAAGCCAGCTTGAAGCAAAACTTTCATGACAGCAGGGGTACCACCAACTTCATGAAGGTTTTGCATCACATATTTTCCACTCGGCTTTAAGTCAGCGATAAGCGGAACCTTTACACGAATTCGCTCAAAATCATCTAAGTCAAGCGGGACATCGATCGAATGAGCCATTGCGAGCAAGTGAAGGATCGCATTTGTTGATCCTCCGAGAGCCATGACAACGGTAATTGCATTTTCAAATGCCTTCTTTGTATATATTTTAAGTAATTAATTTCCCTTTTTAATAATTCAATGACTGCTTGACCTGCCTCATAGCAATCATTCCTTTTTAAATCGGTAACGGCAGGGTTGGACGAATTTCCTGGAAGGCTCATCCCCATCGCTTCGATTGCTGAAGCCATTGTGTTCGCTGTATACATCCCCCCGCATGAACCAGGACCAGGGCAAGCATGACACTCGACCATTTTTAGTTGTTCTTCATCAATTTGATCTTTATTAAACTGTCCGACCGCTTCAAAAGCAGACACAATATCAATATCTTCTCCATTTAATTTACCGGGTGCGATCGTTCCTCCGTAGACAAAGACTGAAGGAATATTCAGACGGCCGATAGCGATCATACATCCTGGCATATTTTTGTCACAGCCGCCAATAGCAACTAGTCCGTCCAAACGATTGTCGGAGAACGTTTCGATGAAGTCGCAAGGACTTAGATCAGTGAATATTGCATATCTATATGCCCCATTGCGATCGCATCAGAAACCGTAATCGTATTAAAAATAAGCTACTAAAAACATAGACAAATGTACTCATACGTCTACGCTAGACAGTTTCTTGCTTCTGCGTGTCCTGTCTTGCCAAAAGCCCGCTACTACAGTTGGTATAACACTCCACAAGCGTAAATTCGGATGTAGCCCACCCTACATATATACAGACTAGTTAGGTTAATACTGTATATTCAGTTGCCTGTTTTAGATTTAAACTGGCATTGAAATCCCGATCTAATTCTGCATCACAAGTATCACATCTAAAGATCCGCTCTGATAAGCTTAGTTGGACTTTTTTATAGCCACAGCAAGAACATAACTTAGAAGACGGATAGAAGCGATCTACTTTTCTTAGTTCAATGCCATACTGCTTACACTTAGCCCTGAGCCATTCTTTAAAGTAATAAAAGTTCTGCCCGGCCACTGCTTTTGATAGATGTCGATTTTTTAACATGCCTTTTACGTTTAAATCTTCGATTGTGATAGATGTTGGCTTGGTTTTCACCAACGGATTCACCACAGATCGAACATATTCATGTCGGATATTGGTTAGTCTAGCGTGCAGTTTTTGAACTTTTACAAGTTGCTTCTGCCTATTTTTAGCGCAGAACTCACCTCTCTTTCGATTTTTATTTTGTTCATAACTACGACTTAACTTGCGTTGTTGTCGTTTTAATTTCTTTTCTAATTTCCTTACCTTTTGTGTCTTATTGACATTTTCAAAGGCTTTGTGATGACTACACACAGCAAAATCTTTAATTCCTAGATCAATGCCAATTCCATCATGTGTATTAATCTGCATATGGCTTTTTGTTTCAACTTCACATAAAACAGAAGCATAATATCGTTCTGCTTTTTGGGATACTGTGCAACTAGTTACTTTTACATTCGAGGGAATGTAGCCATATTCTTTTAATTGAACCCATCCAAGTGTCGGAATTTTGATTCGATGACGTTGTACTAACAAGTCTGTCTTGTTATTCTTCGGAAAATAAGCTTTCACACCTTGATTTTTCTTCTTTTTGAATATTGGAAACTTTGCTAAAGCTTTGAAGAAATTCTTAGAAGCTCGATCTCCATTCATGAAAGACTGTTTAACTGCTTTACTTGATACATCTTTTATCCAAAAATCTGTTTGTTTTGTATGGACATTATTCAACCATTTAGAAAAATCATAGCCTGACAGGTGCTTTTTTGTTTTTTCATAATTTCTTTCCAGTGATTAAGTTATTTAAATTTCTTCACCACAAAAAATTTATCGGACTTATATTTCGTTTATAGCAGACTGGTGTCAGACTTTTATGTTATTTCATATTTTTATTATCCAATATAACAATTCTTTCATTTGTTGATTTTGCTACCCGTTTTGTATTTTCAACGAGTCTAAGAATGTCGAGACAACATTGCTTCGCACCTATAATGAGTAACGGTACACCAATGAAATCAATTTTTAATCCTCTAGAAAAAAGCCCCCCCATTGATAAAGCAAATGGAACAGTGGGTGAAGTATTAGAAAAAATAATTTTATCCTGAATCTGATACTTTTCTTGAAATAGCAGGCTTAGATCTTTTAATGCAGGAATAACCAATTTTGAGTTTTTACGTCCGATCGTATAAACAGAATTCCCATCCTCATCGATGCCATGAAAAATAATTTTACCAAAATCAGCCCTTGTTAACTTGTTAAAATAGTCAACATTTAATATTTCTTCTCTAGTCAACTGTCGATCAGTCGGTAATTTTTTTAGATGATAAGCTGCAGCTAAAGAAGTTGTGTGAGTTCCCGCATAATCATTATAGATAAAAATCATGTTATCATCCCTGTATTATGTTTAAATCTATTATCCCCATTTAGTACGATTACATTCAAATTCAATCTTTGTGATACAATGTGGACGCTGGAACATTAAATTAAGTATATAAAAACGAATAAATCAACTTCCTTCTCCTGCATACTTGTACTTTTTCTTCTTTAAAAAGGCAATCATCATCGTCTTTAACGAAGCATAGCTCCCGATCGCTGAATAACCATAAAACCATCCCATGAAAATTCCAGCTACTAAGTCTTCCCTATGGCTTATTAAAACAGAGAACACTAATCCTATTATAATTGCTAATGTGGGTACAAACTTTTTTTGTACTCTTAGGACTACCTTGAGTATCTGTGTAATGATCATTACACTAGGGACAGCGATCACAGCATCCCAAAAATTTGTATGTATTGTAGGAAAATCCATAAAATAATACCACCTTTTAAACATAGTATATCTGGTTCCATCAGAATAATAAGTCATTTGAGGTGAATAAATGAATTTAACATTTATATGGGAAGCATTCGTTTTACTAGTGATTAGCACCCTTCTACTTAGGGTTGCTGGGAAAAAATCAATCTCAAAAATGACAGGTCTTGAGTTAGTCATTATCTTAGCGATAGGAACTACCATGGGGCATGCGATTAAAGAAAATCAATTCTGGCAGGTTATCGTTATTTTAACATTTTTTGTCTTTTTTTTAATTACGGCTCAATACTTTCAATTAAAGGTTAAAAGTATACAACGATATTTAACCGGTTACGCAACCGTTGTTATCCGTAATGGGAATATAGTAGAGAGTAATCTAAAAAAATTACGAATGACAACTGAACAACTAGAAATGAAGCTACGTCAAAAAGGCATTTCGTACATATCTGATTTAAAAACCGCAACCATTGAACCGGACGGTGGTTTAGGTTATGAATTAATGGACCATTCCCAACCGCTTACCCATAAAGAATTGATTAACATACTTAACGAAAATCAGATAGGAAGCTTCACAAATTAAACAAGAAAATAAACAAAATAATTTATTTAATAAGATTCCCCATGATTGAATAATCTTGCAATTTAAACAAACAGTACATTTTATAATTGATAGTAATCGCAACGCAGAACGTTAAATTTTTTTATCGAGACTAAAATTAATAAAGGTAATAACATATTTTATATGACTAATATGTTATTACCTTTATTCTTAAACAAAACGCATTGCTTGGAATCCTTCTCATTCTATTTTATATCGTTCTATTATTCTTATATGGTTTGGATCTATAGGTCCCTATTTGGACCAATCATTAAATGAAGAGCCATAAAGCGTCTATTCAAAAAATGGGATTCCTTCTCTTGTTGGAAAAATGTGCAAAACATGCTCCTGGCGTTCTTTCAGATTTGTCTTTAAATGATATTGATAGAGTAAGAGTAGTTCGGTAGGCCTGCTGTCATGCGAAATAGAGCGATGTTTATCAACGAATATTATCGTGAACTCCCACATATTTTAGATTGGTTTGGTTCGTTTTACTTCTGAAGAATCTACCTATGTGAATAAATGGAGGCAATCATAATGTTCAAAAATATAGATCATCCATATTTTATACGAGCACCACACTGGTTTAATTTAGGCACACAGGCCTATCAACCATCGATTCATCGATCCAATGATCGTCGTCACAATGGTTTTCACCGAAATCAACCTCGCCTCATTCCAGATTGGTTATTTCATTCCATTCGAAGAAAATTTCGATACCCCGAGTTAGTTAAACGGGAAGAAATCAACATGTTTAAATTGAATATGAAACCGTATCAAAGTGAACAAATTGGGGCCTTTTTCAACATGGACAACAACAATGGAATCCTTGTACTCTATGAAAAAAACGGCAATTATTACCAACCTGTTTATGAGAAAGACATGGTCGTTGAAGGGATCAAAATGCTTGGAATCTTAGGGTATAATCAAGTTCTTGTTGTCACCGGTGGAGCCGGCGGAACGGGAATTTGGCAAACGTATCATTACGTCGTCCGCTATACGCCGAAGGGATATCAAGAGGTCTGGCATGGAGTTCACACATATAGACTAAGTAACCCTCTTACAAAAGAATATTTTCAACAGAATGGGATGATTGATTTCGATCGCGGAGGAAAGGACCTCTATTACGCTCTATTAACAAGTGAACCCACTCCCGCTAGCCTGTTTCAACATTATCAATATAACCATCAAAACATGAAATATGAGTTGGTTAAATCGTATTGAAACAGAGGGGACGGCCCAAATTGAACCGTCCCCTCTGTTTCACGCTTTCGACCGCTTATATTCAATCATGGGTACAACAATTGCACATAGGAATGAAGTCAAATAAGGCAAATATTTTATTCCCATCGGTTTGTCAAAAACCGCTACTCCGATTACTCCAATAAAACTTGATAACGCGATACCCAATATAAAACCACCGATTAAACCGACAATCATGGCAATAAATATTTTCATTTAAACTTCCCCTTTCTTTTCCCTAAAAACGAGAATGATTGTTTTCTTTAACGTTAAATAAGAAATAAACAATAAAAAGATGGAAAATACCGGGTGAAGAGCACCAACCCAACGAATGATATTTGTAAAGTTTGCTGTAAAATACATAGTAAACACCCCTAACATCAAACAGAATACATACCCATAAGCCCACTTAGGCAGCTTTCCAATATAGGCGAGTAAAAGTAAAAATACAGGAATATTAAATCCGAATAAATGGACAAATGATTTATGTGCCATCCAATGGGTTGGATTCACAAAAATGGCTAATCCTGCGAAAAATATTTGCAAAAGGACTGATAAGAAAAACATCCCGATTAATAGTAAAAATATGATTCTTCCTGCTTTATTCATTGTTGATAGCTTTCGTTTTTCCAAACTGTATCCCCCTCTTCTCTCTAAATCTAGTGTACTAAGCATTTCTAAACAGACTCTTATTGAATTCTTAAATATTTCTTAAGCGTGTAAGGTTTAGCCCATAAAAAAAGAAGCCCCATGGACTTCTTCTCCCCATTATTTAAAACGATAGCCTACTCCCCAAATCGTTTCGATAAATTCTGGTTTTGCTGGATTCTCTTCTACTTTTTCTCTTATTTTTCGAATATGGACGGTTACGGTTGACGTGTCTGCAGCCGAATCCATTCCCCATATTCTTTCAAAGAGATCCTCTTTACTGAACACCTGATTTGGATGGGTTGCTAAGAACGTCAATAAATCAAACTCCTTCGCCGTGAAAACTTTTTCCGCTCCGTTTATAAAAACTCGATGCGATCCTTGATCAATGAGTAACCCCCTGACAAGAATTTCCTGCTTCGGCTCATCTCGATTCACAAGACGATGATAACGGGCTAAATGGGCTTTGACACGGGCCACTAATTCATTCGGATTGAAAGGTTTTTCGATATAATCATCAGCTCCACGGTTAAATCCGCGAATGAGATCAATATCTTCCTTCCTAGCGGTTACCATTAAGATAGGGATGTCCTTCGCTTTGCGAATCTCTTCGCATATCTGAAACCCATCCATCCCAGGCAACATTAAATCAAGTAGAATTAAATCAAACTCTTCATCGATAGCCCTTTGTAACCCTTCATTTCCAGTCGTGACAATCTCACAGTGGAACCCATTTACTTCAAGATAATCCCGTTCCAGTTCTGCAATCGCCCATTCATCTTCGATAATTAATATTTTTGTCATTTCTCATCACCTGCTCTTGGAAGAGTAAAGAATATACTTGTTCCCATCCCTTCCTCACTTTCTGCCCAGACTGTTCCCCCATGCCCTTCAATAATTTCCTTTACAATGGCCAGTCCGATGCCACTTCCACCCGTTGCTGAGTTCCTTGAGACATCTCCACGATAAAATTGTTCAAAGATTCGGCTAAGGTTCTCTCTATTAATTCCACTTCCATTATCTGTAATTTGGACCTTTACTTGACCACCATCATGAGAAAGATGAACATTGATTTCTGGTTTTTCCTTGTCGGTATACTTTAAACTATTTTGAACGACATTATTAATGACACGATTTAACTGATTTCGATCTGCCCTTACTTTAAAGCTTTCACCTTCTTTTACATATAAGCCGACCTCTCCCCTTTTTTCTGCTAAATCGAAACGCAACTCTTCAATATAGTCCTGGAAATAAGCATGTAAATCCATCGTCTCATTGTAAAAGGGAACTTTATTTAAGCTTAGTTTTGAATAAAGGAAAAGTTCATCGATTAATTGATCCAATTGTGATGCTTTATTCGCAACCGTATCAATATAACGCTCCATTTTTTCAGGTGTGTTGGCGACCCCATCTCTCATCCCATTCACATACCCTTTAATAGAGGTAATCGGTGTTTTTAAATCATGGGAAATGCTTGCAATTAGTTCTTTTCGATTCTCTTCATATTGCCGATTCAGATCTTCGGTTTCCTTTAATTTCTTCCGCATAATCTCAAAGTTTTCTGCTAATTGGCTAATTTCATCTTTCCCTGTGACTTTAATAGAAAAATCAAGGTTTCCTTGGGCAATTTCTTTCGCCCCACTTGCTAATTGTTGAATCGGCACAATGATACTTTTTGAAACAAAATACGTTAATAAACCATTCGTTACAACAAGGACAATTAATAAACCTACTAAACGTAACGTTAAAAATAAGTTTAGATTCTCTCTAAGAGAGCCGTTCAAAGCAACCGTTATGAAATAGACTAGAAGGATATCAATGAGAAGAAAAGAGAGAACAGGAATAATAATCATACAGATGTTAGATAACAATAAACGCTTTTTAATCGACATACTTTTCACCGTCCAATTATAGAATTCCTTCCTGTATAGTACCTCTTTATATAAAAAATGAAAAAGGCCCATAAATTGGGCCTCTCATTAATGATGTTCATGATGTGCTTCATCAGAAAGGTACTCTGGCACACTTTCCTCTGTTCCTGGTTCAACGATGACAAATTGCCCCATCATCCCTTGATCCTCATGAAGCAGTAAATGACAATGATACATGAGTGGGTACTTCATACCTGTATACTCTCCGAATTTCACTGCCAAACGAACGGTTGAACCGGCTGGAATAAAGACCGTATCTTTTCGACCGCTTTCATGTGGTGGGGGTAATTCGCCATCAATATCGATAATCTGAAATGCCGAATCATGAATATGAAAGTTGTGATCCCAGCCAAGATTGATAATTTCCCAAATTTCGGTTGTATTGGCCGTAACGACTTCATCAATTCGATTCATATCCATCTCTTTCCCATTTATCTTTGCTTCTGTCGTCAAAGTAAAGGTTCGAGTCTTTGCGTTTTCCGGTGCTTCAATCGGCTCGTTCGTTGAGATGACATCAGGAATTGTCGTTGATTCTTTCAGATCGTCTGCAGCAACGATTTTGATGAATTCAAATTCACCATTATCTATTCCGTTTTCCCCTGCAAAACTACGAAGAATTGTTTCATCGCCAGGCTCAAAACCGACAATAATCTCTGCTCGCTCCCCAGGACTAAGCATAAGACGGTCTACTTCCACTGGCTCCTGCAATAATCCTGCATCATTGGCGATCACTTTGAAACTTCTTCCATCATCAAAGCCAAAATGATAGGCTCTCGCATTTGAACCGTTTAATAGACGAAAACGAATTTCGGTTTCCGTTACCTCTAGATAAGGGTCTACCGTTCCGTTTACAAGAATTTGATCACCCATTAAGCCAAAAGGTTCCACATCAAGATTTTCATCGAATTGCCCATCCTCTGTAAATAACTTGTCTTGAATGACGAGGGGAATATCATTGACCCCATATTGTGAAGGCAATTGACTTGAATCCTCATCATCAATAATAAACATCCCTGCTAAACCACGGTAAACATGAAGACCTGTTTTCCCATGGAGATGCGGATGATACCAAGTCGTGGCAGCTGGCTGGTTGATGGTCCAATGGGGGGACCACGTCTCTCCTGCTTCGATCATTTGGTGAGGTCCGCCATCCATTTCTGCCGGAAGGTGCATCCCATGCCAATGCAGAGTTGAAGTCTCTCCTAAATCATTGATGACATCAAAGGATACTTGGTCCCCTTTCGAAACTCGTATCGTAGGTCCAAGATAAGACCCGTTAATTCCCCATGTATTCGTTTGTTTTCCCGGGAAAAATTCAGTTGTTCCTTTTTGCATCGTTAAAGTAAAGTTCTTTGTTCCATCCTCATCGATTGTCGGTTCGAGAAGAGGCGGAATATTGAGCGGATTCTCAAATTGTAATTCCCCTGTAGTTGATGGCGTATCTGAACCACAACCAACTAAACCGATCGTTATAATCATTACTAATAGTACAAAATATTTCTTAACATTCAATTTCCTATCTCCCTTTCATTCTATCTCTTGATAACTTCATCCTACATCAATGGCCTAAAAATCCTCTTAACTAATTCTTAAATTTTTCTTAAATGAAACAGAGGACGGTTCCTTTCGTTGTGCCCCTCACTTTTCACTATATTAATAGAATAACAGTAATCCTTTTAAAAGTTAAACAAGAGCTAAAACGGGTGCACGATTTCCTACTGATCACTATCATGGATGAAGTGACGGAATCGTCCCCCTCTGTTTCAGAAATTAAGATCAGTTCCTCGCTGCGTCAATATTTTAACAGACTCAGAACTGACCCCATAATTTATGTATATCATCTATGAAACACAAGAACTCTCGTTTTCCAATATAGGTTATTGGAATCGCTTTCATTTCTCTACTTACACAAATTTAATGGTGTCTCCTCTCCTAATGCGGCCTTCTTGAATGACTTTAGCATAGACACCGATTGCACCACTATTTTGTTTTACGGCAGTGCGCAGTACATTCGTATCCTTTGGAAGATCACTTTGTGGCAAGGTTGTCATAATACATCGGACAGTTGGCTGTTCAATTTCTAGAATCATTTCTTCTCCAATGCGAATCCGCTTTCCAACCCATTCATTTTCAATAAATCCTTTAGCCTCTGGGACATCCACAACAATATTCGGTCTGAAGCGTCGTACTTCAATTCGACTTTCAGGTGTTAACGTTCGAAGTTGATTGATCGTAGCAGTTGTTATAAGATGAACCATCGCTGCATCAAAAAAAGTTCCATTTGGTGTCGTGCAAGAAACAACCGAATCTTTGTTTTTCATCACATCCAAATCCGGAATATATTCTTCAAATTGGATGTCGCTTGATGAAGGTGTCACTAAATTTACAGATCGATTAAAACTAGAAGAAAGTCTTTCATTTATATCTTCCTCATTGCTTATTCCCATGGATCCATCTGGAAAAGTAATTCGAATGTCCGTCATTTGTTCAGGGTCTACAAATGAAGCACGATAATCAAACATATTCGGCCATTTTTTCGGATTTTTGGCATTAGCAAGTTTTCCTGTTGTTGTATCAACGAGGGCATATGCACGGTCTCCGAGCAATCCTTTTAATGTGACATCACATGCATTCATCTCTTCCCCCATCATCGACTTGACAGGATACCGCCAAATTGAAACTACTTTTGAGTTTGCCATCATCATGCACTCCTTTATCCATTAAAATGTTCTATATTGAAACTATAACATTATTCCAGAAAAACATTGAATTGATTTAAAATTGTTTTCCTGACTTTTCCCATTTGGATCGAATAAGGTACTTCTTTAAATCATTAAGCAAAAACTTAAACGAGCATGCGTTATTAACTGATCAATGCCATTTACGAAACACCGAAGATGCCTCCTCTGTTTCGAAGCCGAATGCATGTGAACCGTTCATTTTTTCTTTCATAATCGAGGTTGCTTTGTAAAGGATATATAATATGAAATTTTTAAAGTTTCTAGCTTACACATCATAAGGGGGATTCACAGGATGAATTCAAACAATCAATTAATGCTATCACCTTTTACCCTTCCCAATGGAGTAGAATTAAAAAATCGAATCGTAATGGCACCAATGACCAACTTCTCATCCAATCCGGATGGAACTGTTTCAGATTCAGAGATCAGCTATTATGCACGTCGGTCAAGCGGAGTCAGTATGGTGATTACCGCTTGTACCTATGTCACCCCAAACGGACAAGGCTTTCCTGGCGAGTTCGCAGGTGATCATGATGATATGATCCCTAGCTTAAAACAGTTAGCAACGGCCATTAAAGAACAAGGGGCTAAAGCGATATTGCAAATCTTTCATGGCGGAAGAATGTGTCCACCCCATTTAGTGCCAAATGGAGAGATTGTTAGTGCAAGTGATGTACCCGCAGAAAAAAGCGAGGATTCAACGAAAGAATCAGAAATCAAACCGAGAGCACTAAGCGAATCAGAAGTGGAAGAAATGATTCACGCTTTCGGAGAAACGACACGACGTGCAATTGAAGCAGGCTACGACGGAGTTGAAATTCACGGAGCAAATGGATATTTAATTCAGCAATTCTTCTCTCCCCATTCAAATCAGCGCGAAGATCGATTTGGCGGTAGTTTGGAAAAACGAATGACCTTTCCACTTGCCATTGTCACTGAAGTTAAAAAGGTGGTAAAGAAACACACAACCTCACCATTTATCGTCGGATATCGATTTTCCCCAGAGGAACCGGAGACTCCTGGGATTACGATGGGAGATACACTCAAACTAGTGGATAGGTTAGCAGACAAAGGTCTAGATTACTTGCATGTTTCATTATCCGATTTCTTTTCAAAACCTAGAAGAGGAGTGGAAGATCTTAATAAAACGCGAATCCACTATTTACTTGAAACCATCCAGAGTCGTGTGCCATTGATTGGCGTCGGTTCCATTTACACCGCCGACGATGCTCGTAAAGCCTTTGAAACAGGTGTTCCATTATTGGCGCTGGGCCGGGAAATCATTATAGATCCGGATTGGGTTCAAAAAGTAGCAGAGGAAAAAGAAAACGAGATCGTTACAGAACTCAACAAACAAAAACAAAAAGAACTAGTCATTCCCGATCCACTATGGAATGCCATCATTCACTCACCCGATTGGTTCCCTGGTGTTTAAGGTTTGGGTAAAAGAGAAACAAAACTAAGTAGTTTTCTATAATCGTTCACAACCTTCTATATAAGGACGAAAAGTTGGTTTGGGATGATAGAAAACTCTCCATATCTATTTTAAAAATATCGCACTGCAGCCCCTTGTCTTATGTTGTTAACGATCACTAACTAGATTTGGACATGATAGACGAAATGCGTTTTACGCGAAAAACGGTACATCAAACGGTGGATCACCTGCTCAATGTGCCGTTTTTGTTTTTTGTACTCTAAGTATGCAGATCAAATAAAAATAGAAATTCCGTCATGGAAATTTTTCCATTCTTGCTTCAGTAAGCAAAGGAGTTCATGTACACTAAAATATAGAAGAAAAGCAGATAACATTCGGAAATGGGGTTTAGGGATGGAAAATATCATAGTAGAAATTAATGATTTAAAAAAGAGTTATGGTCCAAAGTCCGTCTTAAATGGAGTTTCGCTACAAGTGAAAAAAGGCGAAATCATTGGCTATATTGGACCAAATGGTGCCGGAAAGAGTACGACTGTTAAAATTATGCTTGGCATTGAAGACGATTATTCTGGTGAGATCAAAATCTTCGGTCATAATATTTCGGATGGAAACATTGATTATAAACGAAAAATTGGGTATGTTCCTGAAATCGCTGAAGTGTACGACAATTTAACCGGTCAAGAATATTTAACCTTTATTGGCGAATTGTATGGTCTCGATCTTGACCTCGCAGATTATAAAGCTAAAAGTCTAATGGAATTATTCGGGGTAGGTGAAGTCTATGAATCTCGAATTGCCTCTTACTCAAAAGGAATGCGTCAAAAGCTATTAATTATCTCAAGTTTATTACATAACCCAGAGCTTTTATTCTTTGATGAACCGATCAATGGATTGGATGCAAACAGCGTGATGATTTTCAAAGAAATCATGACACAACTTGCCGAACAAGGAAAAACAATTTTCTACTCTTCACATATTATGGACGTGGTCGAAAAAATAAGCAGCCGCATCATTCTCCTCCATGACGGGAAGATTGCCGCAGATGGGACATTTGAAGAGTTAAAAGTACAAAATACAAAGGGGTCACTGGAACAAATTTTCAACCAACTGACAGGATTTAACGAACATAAAGAACTGGGTGAACGATTTGTATCGGTTGTAAAGGAGGTGTAAGCATGCAGGACTATCGCACACTGAAACTATTAGATCGTTTTGAGCAAGTTTTTAGAGGCGTTGGCGTAGATTACAAGATCATGAGAAGGATTTTACAAGTGAAGTTAACGATGGATGGCCGGCGTACGCCAACGATTTTCTCACAAAACGCGCAGAAAAAAGGCCAGGAACCTAAAAATCAATATATCAAGTCTTTATGGATTTACGTGCTATTTGGCCTGTTTATGTTGCCATTTATTCTTATGGGCGACAATTATCTGTTTCAAATGAGTCTTTTCTTTGGGATCTTCACCTTTTTTGTTATGACCTCCATGATCGCCGATTTTTCTTCGGTTTTACTAGACATCCGTGATCGTAACATCCTATTTCCAAAGCCAGTTGATCGAAAAACAATTGGCATGGCGAAAGTCGTACATGTTGTCATCTATTTGTCTTACCTTACGATCGCCCTTGTCAGTATCCCTTTGATTGTTGGACTTTTCAAAAATGGTTTCTTATTTTTCCTCGTATCAATCGTAAATATCATTCTCATAGATGTGTTAGTCATAGGATTAACCGTTCTTATCTATTTCCTATTTTTACGATTCTTTGACGGAGAAAAATTAAAAGATCTGATTAATTATGTCCAAATTGGGTTGTCACTTATGATTATGGTTGGCTATCAATTGCTTATTCGCTCGTTTCAGTTTATTGACTTAACCGTTTCACTCCAACCAAAATGGTGGCAAACGTTTATTTTTCCAATGTGGTATGGAGCAAATATGGAGATGGTCATGAATGGCGACTTTCAATCCTATTACCTATTCTTTTCAGCTTTAGGAGTCCTAGTTCCTCTCCTATCGATTTGGATTTACATGAAATATAATCATGTATTTGAACAAAACCTGCAAAAGCTCACCTATCATGGAAAAGCAAAGGAAAAGAAAAATCGTAAGCTCAATTATTTATTCCTTAAAGGGATTTGCCGCTCAAACGAAGAAAGAGCCTTTTTCCGCTTTGCGGGTTCGATGATGAAGAATGAACGAGATTTTAAATTAAAAGTTTATCCCTCTTTAGGTTTTTCAATCGTGATGCCTTTTATTTTTATCTTGAATGGTTTTGAAACTAGTCTCGACCATCTAGCCACGAGCAAATCCTATATATCTATTTACTTTAGTTTAATTATCATCCCGCCTATTATGATTCTCCTGAAATTTTCAGGAAAATATAAGGGAGCGTGGATTTACAGGGTTGCTCCGATCCATCAACTTAGACCGATGTTTAGCGGTACGATCAAGGCGTTTATCTTTAAGTTATATTTACCGGTTTACTTGGTTTTAAGTATCATATTTATTATCTTATTCGGTGTAAGAGTGTTGCCAGATCTAGTCGTTGTCTTTTTAAATGCCTGCATGTATGCGGTGATTTGTTTTATGATTCTCAAAAAACATATTCCCTTCTCCGAGTCTTTCGATCAGTACAATCAAAATAGCAACAGCGGCATTATATTTGGTTTAATGCTATTTGTTCCATTGTTTGCTGGGGTTCACTTTGTCAGTACTTTGTTCTCTTACGGAGTCTATCTCTATTTGGTGATAGCCATTCTTCTCTTGGCTCTTCTTTGGAAACTTGCTTTTAATATTACCTGGGAAAAGATTAGGGCATAATTTGGCGGAGAAGCTAGATCAATTAAAACAAAAACGGGGCTTTCCAAAAGTGGATTGCCCTGTTTTCTTACTGTTCCCGCATCCCCTAGACTGGATATACTGGATGCTTTCGTTCAGTAAAGACGAGGTATTTTGAAGAATAGGCCTCGAACCGTTTGACTAACTCTTCTCTCAATGAATCGGCTGGAATAACCCCATCGATAATCATTTCAGATGCGAGATGGTAGATATCGATATCCTCTTCATATTCTGCGCGCTTTTTCTCGATGAAAGCAGCACGTTCAGTTTCAGGCAGTGCAGCAATTTTATTGGCATAGACGGCATTGATCGCAGCCTCGGGCCCCATGACCGCAATTTGAGCGGAAGGCAATGCTAGACAGGCATCTGGTTCAAACGCTGGGCCTGCCATCGCATATAGACCCGCTCCATAGGCTTTACGTACAATAACAGATATTTTTGGAACGGTTGCCTCTGCCATTGCGGAAATCATTTTCGCTCCATGTCGAATAATTCCAGCCCGTTCTACCTTCGTTCCAATCATAAACCCAGGCACATCAACTAGGAATAATAATGGAATATGGTAGGCATCACATAGACTAATAAATTTGGCCGCCTTGTCTGCTGAATCATGGAATAAAACACCGCCTTTTACGCGCGGCTGATTCGCAATAATTCCAACCGGCTTGCCATCCATACGGGCTAAACCTGTAATGAGTTCACTTGCAAACAGCTTTTTGATTTCAAAGAAAGAATCTTCATCAATAATCCCTTTAATCAGATCATGCATATTGAAAGGCGAGTTTTGATTCTCTGGGATGATCTCTTCTAACTTTTTGTTTAATCGTTTTGGAGCAACGGATCCCTTAACAGGCGGTCTTTCTGAAAAATTAGCGGGAAAATAAGAAAGATAGTTTCGTGCTTGAAGAATCGCATCCTCTTCATTTTTCGCCAATACGTCCCCACAGCCCGATACCGAACAGTGCATCCGGGCTCCGCCCATTTCTTCCAATGTTACTTTTTCACCAATGACCATTTCGGCCATTCGTGGGGATCCAAGATACATCGATGCATTTTTATCAACCATGATCACAATGTCGCAAAACGCTGGTATATAAGCTCCTCCAGCTGCAGATGGACCAAACAAAATACAAACTTGTGGAATCTTCCCAGATAGTTTAACTTGATTGTAAAAAATTCTTCCTGCCCCGCGGCGTCCTGGGAACATTTCTACTTGATCCGTAATTCTTGCTCCAGCAGAATCTACTAAATATAAGATTGGAACACGCAGTTTCTCAGCTGTTTCTTGGATCCGAATGATTTTCTCAACGGTACGTGAACCCCATGAGCCCGCTTTTACTGTTGAATCATTTGCCATGACACAAACGAGTTGACCATTGATTTTCCCCATGCCTGTCACAACACCATCCGCAGGCAAATCCCCTGCCATACCGTTTGCAAACACCGCATCCTCAAATTCAAACCCAGGATCAAGCAATAGCTTCAAGCGATCGCGAACGAAAAATTTACCTTGTTCGATGTTTTTTTTATGATATTTTGATGCGCCTCCCTTTTTAATCATTTCTACTTTTTCCTGTAGGGTTTGTTGAAGTGGTTTTACATCTCCTGCCATGGCTTTTCCTCCCTCTAGTAACCTATGAATCGCGCGCAACTTGAAGGCTGCGGCTAGATAAAGGTTTACCGATCTTTTTTTGAATAAAACGGGCAGCTGTTAGAAGTACTTCTTGATCTACACCTGTATGAATTCCCATTTCATTCAACATATACAATAAATCTTCTGTAGCGACATTCCCTAATGCTCCAGGTGCATATGGACAGCCCCCTAAACCTCCAAGCGAGGAATCAAAAGTGGTGATCCCCATATTTAAAGAAACGAGAATATTGGCTAACGCCATTCCACGCGTATCATGAAAATGCATGGCTAGTTTAGCCCCCTGGAATCTTTTTAAAAGCATCTCCAACACTTCTTGTACTTGCTTAGGATTAGCAACACCGATCGTATCTCCCAGTGAGAGCTCCTCAATTCCCATTTCAAACAGCGTCTCTGATACACGTATGACTTTTTCGATATGAACCGAACCTTCATATGGACAGCCAAATACAGTGGATATATATCCGCGAACACCAATCCCTGCTGCGATCGAATCTCTTACCAACTCTCTTAAAATAGGATAAGTAGCATCAATCGATTTATTAATATTTTTTAAGTTATGTGTTTCACTGGCTGACATAAATAAGGCTGCTTCATCAATATTTGCAGTTAGTGCTCGTTCCAATCCCTTCCTGTTTGGAACGAGAGCCGTATACGTTACACCAGGTTCACGCTTAATTCCATTTGCGACGGCAACGGCATCTGAAAGTGCTGGAATCCATTTAGGATGAACAAAGGAAGTAATTTCAATATTTTTCAGACCACTAGTAGACAGTTGGTTAATCAAGGAAATTTTGTCTTCTGTTGAAATAAACGTCGTTTCATTTTGCAGCCCATCACGCGGCCCTACTTCTTTGATTGTCACATTCCTTGGCCAATTCAACGATAACCTCCCCCAATCCATTTTCATTGGGATTTCACTCAACGACTACAATGACATCTCCCTCGTTCACAAAATCACCTTCGTTTACTTTCACTTCTTTCACCGTCCCGCCAAACTCCGCTGCAATCGGTATTTCCATTTTCATCGATTCCAATATGACCACATCTTGATCCTCTTCAATGGCATCCCCTCGTTTTACAAGGACTTTCCATACGGTTCCTGCCATGCTTGCTGCGATTTCACCCATTTTTTTAATTCCTCCTATTTGTTTTTTTAGTTATATACTTTCCAACAAAATCCGTTGTCGTATCACCAGAATGGAAGGCCGGGTGAGCAATTACCTCTTGAAGCATAGGAATATTTGTTTTAATTCCTTCAATTTGATAATCCGCTAATGCATCTTGAAGACGATGAATAGCCTCATCGCGATTCCTGCCTTTCACTATAAGCTTAGCAATCATTGGGTCATAAAAAGGGGTGACGACGGATTGATCATGAATACCTAATTCATGTCGTATTCCAGATCCGCTCGGTAAGGTTAACTTTGTTATTTTTCCAGGAGAAGGGAAAAATGTTTTTGGATCTTCTGCATAGATTCTCACTTCAATCGCATGTCCATCACGTTTTACATCTTGTTGGGAAAAGTTCAGTGCTCTACCCGCTGCAATTTCTAATTGTTTTTCAACTAAGTCCAAACCCGTAATTTCTTCCGTAACCGGATGCTCGACTTGCAGACGGGTATTCATTTCAAGAAAGTAAAAGTTTTGCTCTTGATCTACTAAAAACTCAATGGTACCTGCGTTTTTATATCCGATGGCCTTTGCTGCTTTTACTGCCGTTTCTCCCATTTTTCTGCGGGTTGTCTCGGTAAGAAACGACGACGGAGCTTCCTCAACGACTTTTTGATGGCGTCGCTGAATCGAACATTCACGTTCCCATAATTGCACCGTATTTCCGAATTCGTCAGCTAAAACTTGAATCTCAATATGTCGTGGATTTTCTACCAATTTTTCAACATACATGGTACCATCACGAAAGAAATCAACAGCCCGCTTCTGGTTCCCGGCAAAAGCCTTGCGGATTTCATCCCCGCTATGGACCACTTGCATTCCAATTCCGCCTCCCCCAGCAGAGGCTTTTAGCATCACTGGATAACCAATGTGCCCGGCAACTTCAACGGCTTCCTCTGCATCTGCCAATGGATAGGCAATCCCTGGAACGACTGGTACTCCTGCATCCTCCATCGCTTTACGTGATTCGATTTTACTGCCCATTTTGGAAATAACATCCGGAGAAGGTCCGATAAATATGAAGCCTGCTTCCTCACATCGGCGGGCAAAAGTACTATTTTCAGAGAGCAAGCCATATCCAGGGTGGATCGCCTCTACACCTGTTAAACGAGCAACTTCTAAAATTTTATCGATATTGGAATAACTTTCTGCTACACGTGAACCCCCGATGAAATAGGCCTCATCTGCCATTTTTACATGAGGAGCATCCGCATCCGCTTCTGAGTAAACCCCAATTGACGTAATTCCTAATTTCTTGCAAGTACGGATGATCCGAACAGCAATTTCGCCCCGATTAGCGATTAAAACTTTTTTGAACAAGCCTGACCACCCCTTTCTGACTTTGACTTTAAAGGTAGTTTCTTTAACATCCAATTTGTTTGGCAATGACCATTCGCTGGACTTCGGATGTTCCTTCGCCAATTTCCAAAAGCTTTGCATCTCGGAAGAATCGCTCCACTTGATACTCCTTCATATATCCATATCCGCCATGAATTTGAATCGCTTGATCACAGACCCGCATACATATTTCAGAGGAGAATAGTTTTGCATAGGCGGCTTCTTTTTTAAATGTCCGACCTTGATCTTTTAACCACGCAGCTTTATAAACCATGTTCCGAGCTAATTCAATATTCATGGCCATGTCAGCCAATTTAAATTGGATCGCTTGGAAGTTTGATAGACTTTTTCCAAACTGTTTTCTATCCTTGGCATATTGAAGTGATTTTTCATAGGCGCCTTGGGCGATTCCTACAGCCATCGCTCCGATTCCAATTCTTCCGCCATCAAGGGTAGCTAAAAATTGTTTGTAACCGTTTCCAACCTTTCCTAACAGGTTTTCTTTCGGGACTCTTACATGATCTAAAATAAGTTCGGTCGTATTTGAGGCATGAAGGCCCATTTTTTCATAGTTGCTTTTGATCGTAAATCCAGTGGCATTTGTAGGGATGATAAATGCGCTGATTCCATTGATTCCTTTCGAACGGTCTGTTACAGCTGTAACGGCAAGGTATTTGGCGTAGCTTGCATTTGTAATAAAGCATTTTGAGCCGTTAATGACCCACTCATCCCCTTGGAGTACTGCAGTTGTTTGGGTTCCCCCTGCATCGGAGCCTGCATTCGGTTCAGTCAAACCAAATGCTCCGAGAGACTCTCCTGTACAAATGGGTGTTAAGTATTTCTCTTTTTGTTCATCGGTACCAAACATATCTAGAGGTGCTCCCCCTAGTGAAATATGCGCGGAATACGTAATGCCTGTCGATGCACACACCCGACTTAATTCTTCTACGACAATCGCAAAACTGATCGTGTCCGATCCGCCACCTTCGTATTGTTCAGAAAAAGGAAGTCCCATCATCCCTAATTCTGCTAACTTATTGAATATTTCTTGTGGAAATTGACCTGTTCTGTCTCTTTCATCCGCTCCTGGCGCCACTTCATTTTCGGCAAAATCACGAATCAACTTCTGTATCATCGATTGCTCATCTGTTAAATCGAACCACATACACTCTCTTCCCCCTTTCGTTTTTCTATTATTATTTAGTAGGAATATTCATTTTCATTTCTTATCTTGGAGACAGTCCTTCGTTTAATGAAGACGGTATTAGTTGTAATCATAGAGGTATCCTTCTTAGCGCAGCCCGTTGGTTCTTGAAGATAATCTTTTTTATGCCACTTGAAATCTTAGTCATTTTAGTACCTTAATAATAATATGTTTTTAAATTACGGAATATTATGAAATATCAAATTCGCCTTGGCGTATTTGCGCCCAGATTTTATCGAGCTCGCATCAATTTAAAATCTGTGGCATCCGCCGGAGGCTTTAACTGCATTCATCTCACCACCTATAGAAGCGGGAGACTTCTGTACCTGTCGCAAGCTTTCGGTACAAAAACATTTGCTGAATGAAGTTAAAACTGAATTCCACTACGATATAATTATAAAAAGTTATACACTGCTTCTTCATCTTTAAGCCATTGCAGTTTCCCATTATCGTAAACACTTATAGAGCAGGACAAAACCACCTCCATCAAAATACAATCATTTATAACGATCTTTTTCAAAAAGAAATATAGAACCGCCATAGGGATCGATTTCAAAAGAATCTTAAGATGGGGATCTTACTGCCCGTTAAGCCTGATAAATTTAGAAATAAAAAAACACCCCAATTGTTAAGATGTATGTCTAACAATTGGAGTGCAATTTATTACATAGTTAAATGAATCATACTGGCAACTATTTACCGAACCACAGGATCCGGATAATCAAAACCTTTCGTATCGACTGTGACCGATTTCATCTTTTGATCCTTCAACGGCTTATCCGTACGATCACGTTCGGCAGAAACAATTCCATCAACGACTTCCATTCCTTCTATCACTTTACCGAAAGCAGCATACTGTCCATCAAGAGATGGTGTTTCTTTTACCATAATAAAAAATTGAGAACTTGCTGAGTTTGGGTCACTTGAACGTGCCATGGAAATAACCCCACGTTCATGTTTCAGATTATTTTCAAACCCATTATCGGAAAATTCCCCTTCAATGCTATATCCCGCTCCACCTGTACCATTTCCTTTAGGGTCCCCACCTTGAATCATGAAATCAGGGATAACCCGATGGAAAATGAGATCATCATAAAAGCCTTTTTCTACTAAAGAGACAAAATTAGCAACCGTATTTGGCGCTACTAAAGGATCTAATTCAATCACGATCTTTTCATCATTCTCCATCGTTATCGTCACGATTGGTTTTTCTGTAACAGACGATGCGTAATTGGATTCATTTACAGTTTCCCCATTGTTCTGACCATTTTCTTCTTGTGTGCCACAACCTGTTAAAGCAAAGATCACGGCAAGCATAACAAAGCTGAAAAATACTTTGTAACGTGATTTCATATTTCTTCTAAACCCCCAGTTATGTATTCTAATATGTAAGAAAGATTGGATCTATTATAGCATAAGCCCAAATCTTTTTAGCAGAGCAAATTTGTACCGTAGAACTATTTTCAAACATCATGAATCGGGATGGATATCACCATCATTCATATATTCTTAGCTGTCTCATATACTTAACGTAACGATTGGACAAGGGGATTGCATTCTATGAAAAAGCTTTTCATTTTATTACTTTCGAGTGTTTGTATAGGAGTCGGTATTAACCTGTTCCTTCTTCCCTTCCAACTGATCAATGGTGGAACATTCGGGATTAGTTTGCTCATTAACTACATCTGGAATATTCAGATTGGCCATATGTTAATTATCCTTAATATTCCAATCTACTTAACGTCTCTTTTTTTCGATAAATCTTATTTCATTAATGCCATTATTGGACTTGCTTTTACATCAACCATTATTGATTGGCTTGCACCACTAAACGGTTTGTTACATCTTCCTGTGATTATTCATGCAATTCTAGGGGGATTCATTATTGGAATAGGTGTGGGTCTTATGCTGCGTCTTCATGTAAGTCCCGGTGGGGCGGACTTATTGGCACTCCTAATCTCAAAAGCAACAGGCATGAATCCTGGAATTGTTATTTTTATCCTCGATGCCCTCATTATAATTATAGGAATCCTTATATTAAAAGACATTACATTAATCTATTCTTTCATCACGATTAGCTGCATCGGGCTTTGTGTCGGATTGCTGAATTCTTTTAAAACCATCCACCTATGGATTTTAAAATGAAGAAATTATATTTATATTAATGGTGGCTTTAATTGAAAAAGAAAACAGGCAAGGGACTTCATCATTTGAAGTTCCTTGCCTGAGATCTTTACAGACATATTACCCAATGTCTTGAGGTGAGAGTCTTACTACTGCCTGCCGCTATAACGTGATTAAGAAAATCGTTAACGGGATTGTCACCAAGCTTAGCAGTGTTGTCACAAGTGTGGTGAACGAGGTTAGGTCCGGCTTTACATTAAACTGCACAGCCAAGAGCGTTGTATTTGCCGCGATTGGCATGGCCGCCAAGAGAATATAAACATTTTTGATCAAATCATTTACAGGCATGAAGTTGACAAGTACGACCGCCAAAAGCGGTGATAGGATCATTCTAAAAAAAGTGACAGAGTTCACATATTTTAATTCAAATTTTTGCGGTTTAATCTCCGCAAGTTGCATGCCGAGAATTAACATAACCGTCGGGATCGACGCAGCTCCTACTAAGCTGATCCCCTCATGAATCGTAGGTGGCAATTCGATACGAAACAATTGAAATAACACGCCAAATATAAATCCATATAAAACCGGCATTTTTACTACTCGCATCATCGATTCTTTCATCGAGGTCGCTTTTTCACTTCCATAAGAAGCAATAAAAATCCCAATCGTATTAATTAAAAAGGCTTGAATGACCATGAAAATAACCGCATATTGAAAACCTACTGCGCCAAAAGCAAACATGGCAATCGGTGCTCCGTAATTTCCACTGTTAGGAAAAATCGTTCCTAACAACATCGCAGACATTTCCGTTTTATCTGCCTTAATAAACAATCCATATAAAACGGTTAAAACAATTAAAATGAAGGCCAACAAAAAAGTGAACAAAAACATATAAAAGTATTCAACATTTAACTTATTAGAATAAAACGTATCGAACGTTAAAAACGGAAGCATTAAATAAAGCGACATCGTCGAAATCGATTTAATGTCCAATTTAAGCAGCTTTTGCCCAACAAATCCTGCACCGAAAATAAGAAATGCCGGCAATACAATTAACAACAAATTCACAAACCAAATCCCCTTTCCATTCATATACATTATATTAGAAAATTCATTAAATTAATAGTTTAGTACTTTAATAGAAGCTTATACGAAAATACCAACTGATTATCTTCCTTTTAATGGTACTCTTTTTTCATTACGCTCCATAATGGCTTGGTGGATCGCTATTTTTACAAGGGTTTTGTCAATGTTTGAAAAAGTATACTCACGAATAAGATCTCCTAACACTTTTTCAACTTCAGTGTCGCTAACATCATCCATTGAAAAATCTTCCCCTTTATAATAAGAAAGGGAATCAACAAACTCTTGCACGGGTCGTGATTTTTTTATTCCAGCAATTTTCTCTCTATATTCCCTATCCTTCTCCGTTGTATAATTGACCGCTTTGAACACTACAAATATAATCGCAGCTACGACAGCTGAAATAATAATCTTTTCTATGGTCATCATTTATTCACCCCATACTTCTATAAACATGTTCTTTTATTTTTACTGTTATCTGAATTTACTGCATATACATATAATACCATCCATAAAGCAAAAAAAGTGCAAAGCACGATCCAAATTGGAAGGTGCTTTGCACTTGAATTTATTATTATATTTTGAAGCGCTCCACTAAATATTCATTTTATCTTTTCACCTTATTAATTCTTCCATAGAAAAATCTGTCATTTCTTTAATTAACTCGATGTCCATTCCCTTTTTTAGCATCTTCATTTGTTTTAAAAAAGGGAAGCATTTATTTCTGCTCCCCTTGTAATAACATTATAGATGTATGAAATACTTTAGCGGTAGATTGCCCCCTAAAGTTAGAAATTCTTAAAGTTGAAGAAATCTATTATAATTTTTTAACAAATTCTGATTTTAATTTCATTGGTCCAAAGCCATCAATTTTACAATCAATATTATGGTCCCCATCAACTAAGCGAATACTTTTAACTTTCGTACCTTGTTTTAAGACGGATGAGCTTCCTTTTACTTTAAGGTCTTTAATCACCGTAACGCTATCCCCATCAACTAAAACATTCCCATTTGCATCTTTGATCACATTCTCATCCTCACCGTTACCCGCTTCTTGATCCATCGGCCACTCATGGCTGCATTCCGGGCAAACGAATAAAATCCCATCCTCATATGTATATTCTGAATTACATTTTGGACAATTTGGCAAATTACTCATCTTTACAATTCCTCCGTTTGTTATATTGGTATTATTTAACATACTACCTCATTTAAGAAAAATATCAATCCATATTAAGCGAAACATGTTAACAGGAACTGAATTTTAGTTTACAATTATAACCAACATTTTAAGACCTGGGGGGATTTTATGTTAAAACTACGTGGTCATCATTTATTTTGTCTGTTAGGTTACCAAGGCATGGGATATTCTGAAGAATATGTTGAAAATATGACAAGTTTGCATCAATTGTTGAAAGAGCAACCTGAGACATGGGTCCAACTTATTGAAGGGCCTGATCAATTATGTGAAAAATACCCAAACTCAGGTGAATACCATTGTCAAGATCAACATATTGGCGATAGAGACCGGGTCATCTTGGAAAAATTGGGACTGAAAATCGGACAAATCATAAAATGGAAAGACATTGAAACATCTATTCAAAAAAATGTGGTCCCTTCTGATATTGAAGCTGTATGTGAAACATGCTCCTGGCGATCCTATGGAGTTTGTGAAGAAGGTGTTCAACGTATTTTAGATGGAAAAGGATTAAGAAAAGTTCAATAAATGAAAAAAGTCAATTTTGAGAAACGAGTCCGGCTCTATGCCATTATGGTATATTTTATTGGCCCTTATTCTTATAGAGCTTTATGCTTTAATTGAATTAACATGGGCTGGAATGTGGGATTTATGATTTTTCTAAGAAAAGGAAGTCATATTTTTCTCATTGTCTGCTTTCTAATCGTTATTTACTTATGGATGAGACTTTATATCGGAGTTGTGAAAGATTGGCGTGAAGGCTCTTCTTTTTCAAGCCTCCCCAAATTCGTAGAGAAGGCATTTGTCAGCTTTTTCTTAGTAGGACCTTGTATTTTATTATTCACTATAATCATCTAATCTACGGTAAAACAGCCAGAGTGCTCGCCATTTCAATGACGAGGTGAATGGCTGAAATTATTAGCTTTGAAAAGGAGCTTTGGTTTGATTTACGAACATATGTTTTGTATAATGAATGTATGGAGGTGAAAAACATGGCAATTGAAACCATTTTGGTAAAACTTAAAAGACCCTCTAAGAAGAAACAAAAAATGTGGATTGAGGAACAAAAAGAGTTTGCAAAATGCGTGAATGAATGTGTTATGAGACTTGAAAATAAAGAAAAGCTTTCTTCTAAAAATGTTGAAGCAAACTTGAAATCTGTCATAAAAAATGAAGCTATTCGCAAGGCTAAAAAAGCTATTTCCGATTTTGAAAAAGGCGAAGCTAAATCAATCCCAACATTCAGAAGTTCGCTTGGTATTAGCATAAGTAATCAAAATTGGAATACGGTGCAAAAAAATAATCATTGGTATGTTTCGTTTACAACAAATGAGAAAAAAATAACGATGCCTGTAATCGAAGATAAGAATGTTCGAGTATTTTTCCCATATTTAACTAAAACACGCGGAGAACACAATAAAACGATCGAGTTACTTCGAAAAGGTAAGGATTGGTATGTAGCTATCCCTATTCAAGTTCGTTCTGAATTAGACTTTGAGAAAAAACATAAGTCTATTAAAATTGATTTTAAGGAGTACAACCCTATCGGTGTAGATTTAGGGCTTAGACACCTAGCCGTTCTTTCAGAACCGAAGACAGGAAAAAGGCAATTCTTTTCTGGTAAAGAGGTTGGATACAAAAGACGTCACTTTCGTTCCCTGCGTCGTTCGTTAGGAAAAAAGAAGGCACAGCGTGCTATTGAACGCGTAGGTCAAAAAGAAAGCCGTTGGATGAAAGATTATAACCGAAAACTCGCGAAAGATATTGTTGATTTTGCCCTGCAATTTGATAAACCAATGATTAAATTAGAACAACTAGACGGCATTCGTAAAACTTGTCGCAGTATGAAAAGAGCAGACAAAACCATTCACTCTTGGGCTTTTTATCAATTGAAACAATTTATTAAAGAACGAGCTTCGAAATTCAACATTCCAGTTGTAGATATTAACCCTTATAAAACAAGTCAAACTTGCTTTAATTGCCAATATGCTGAAAAAGGAAATCGAAGCAAAGATAAATTCAAGTGTAAGAATTGTGGTCACAAAAATCATGCAGATTTGAATTCTGCGAAAAATATAGCAACAAGCACGAGCTTGGTGGCGTAGCTAAGAACAGTCGCGAGACAGATCCTAGTTACAGTCCAAGTGCCCACTAGGTATAATCCTAGTTAAAACACGGAGGACTGTTCTTCTTCACGTGGGGAGTCCCGAGTGGCACGGGATATAGCGGTCATGATGACAACGGGTCAGAAATGGAACAACATGGTGACTGTCGTGAGATAGACACTCCGTTAGAGTGAGCTGCTACCGCACTTCTACTTTGGAAGCACGGTATTTCAATGGCGTGAGGATGTCACATATTCGTTACGGCTGATGAATCCTTTTGGCATAGGCCATTTGAATTGTTGAGTAAAGGAAGTTGATGGGATAGGGAGACTGTTTCCTTTTCTCCAAGAATTTTTCAAAGAACAGTTAAATAAAAAAGCTGTAGTACTTTACATACTACAGCTTTTTTTATTGCTTTTTGACCTCTACTCATGAATCATTTTACTTTATTCGAGGAAGCTATACTTAAACCAACGTTAAGAAACCACTGATATGCTCTCTTTTCGTAACTCCTCTTGTTCTGGTACATGAATAAATTTTGTAATAATTGCACTTAAAATATAAAGACTAGCGAAAATCCAGACAACCCCTTCAGCCCCAACAGGACCGATAAAAACTCCTGCGATCGCTGGTGCAACAAATGTTGATAAACCAGCCGCTAAGTTTAAAATAGACATTGCCGGTCCTTTCTCAGGTCCTGCTACAGATGGAACCAATGCACTGATTGGAACAAATGCAGCCAGACAAGCGCCCCATATAAATCCAACAATGCTAGTTAAAACGAGATTTCCATTTGTCAAAACTGGAACATAATATAATAGAAGGGAGAACACCGCACATCCGATTCCTCCAAACCAAATGATCGTTTTCTTCCAACCGATTTTATCCCCTACGACTCCAAATACTAAATTAAAAATAATATTCCCCATAAAAATAGTACCCCATAATTGTAACCAGACCGTTGTTTCAATTCCATGTTGAGCCATATGCATTGGTAAAAAGATTGGAAATCCATAGGTTCCTAACGTATTAATAACTCTCACGACACCGCCAGCTGCAACCCTTGGATTTTCCTTCAAAATCGTAATTCCCTTTACTAATTCTTGCACTTGAGCTTTTTTATTTGTAATCGGCTTCTTATTAAATTTGTCTCTGTTAACAACAATCGCAAAGAAAGCACCTAGACAAACCCAGAAAATCGAAGTCCATAATGTATTCATGTATCCTAAATATTTAATAGCGTAGCTTGAGTACCAAGCACCTAGTACCATCATTCCCGCACAAAAAGCAAACCAGAACCATCCAACTGCTGTACTTAACTTTTTCATAGGCGCTCGGTAAATCACCCATGTCAAAAAGGAATAAGCAAACAAAGGATAACCAAATCCCTTAATAAAATAAGAGATCAACATGACCGAATAATTCATCGTTTGAAAACCAAACAGAATAAATATTGCAGTCCCTATCACATAAAACAATAATCCCATTGTCATTGACCGTCTCGGGCCATAAATTTCTAAGCAAATACCTGAAAGCCACGAAGCAATCGTAATTGAGATTCCATACACAGTAAAGAGGGTCGCCGACTGTTGGATAGTTAATCCATTTTCAACTAAGAAAGGACTCATCCACCCTGCTTCAAGACCGTCTCCCATCATAAAGAGTAAAATCCCCAAAAATCCCCAACTTAAACTTTTAGGAATGCCAATTTTGTCTAACATCTTATTTTCTCCCCTTCATTCCATTGTCTTTTTTAAATAATAGTTATCCACTTTGAATAGTACACTTTTAAGATATAGCTATCCTTACCCCTTTTCAATTCTAGGAGCACGTAAAAAATTTGCTAGTATTATGATAGCTAATGTTATTCGATTACTCCCTTCTACTTCTGATAAATTAAAAAGATCTCTTTCCGGTCAACAGAAAGAGATCTTCACTGTATAAATATTGTCTTCATAACAATTCAATAAGTGGGTTCTCTTTCTATCTTTCAAGCCTTGCTTGCTGGAATTGGCACGATCATGCTGCCGAGGTTTCAATGGGCCAGTCCCTCCACCTCTCTTGATAGAAATATTAGAATATTATTAAGTTGATAACGTTGTAAACCTATAGAGTATATTTAATATAAAAAACAATGGGTTGTTTGTCAATCACTTTCTTAATCTTTTAAAAAATTAATTTTATAATATATTTTTATGATATAATAATTGAACTTAACTTTTTATGAGAGGGGACTATAAAAATGGAAGCTTATAAAGATATAAAAACTGGCGTTGTCCCTTCTGTTTGTTCTCTGAATTGTCCCAATCAATGTGGATTACTCGTGCATAAACAGGATGGAAAAATTGTTAAAGTGGAAGGTGACCCTGACCATCCCATTACAAAAGGCAGCATCTGCAACAAAGTTCGGAATATGGGGGAGCGTATTTACGATCCAAACCGAATCAAGACACCGTTAAAACGGATTGGACGAAAAGGAGAGGGAAAGTTTTCTCCGATCAGCTGGGAAGAAGCCATTGAAACGATTACAAGTCAGTGGAAAAAATTAATAGAAGAGGAAGGCCCACAATCGATTCTTCCATATAGCTTTTATGGCAATATGGGAAATCTCTCTGCAGAAGGAATGGACCGGCGTTTCTTTAACCGACTTGGATCTAGTCAACTCGATCGAACGGTCTGCTCGTTGGCAGGAACCGTTGGCTATGATTATACAATGGGTGGAAGTTACGGAACGGATCCAGAAGATATGACAGAGACAAAATTATTTATCTTTTGGGGAATTAATGCGGTTAGTACGAATATGCACCAAGTCATGATTGCCCAACAGGCGCGAAAAAAGGGTGCAAAAATCATCGTGATTGATGTACATAAGAATCAAACTGGACGAATGGCCGACTGGTTTATTCCGGTGCTTCCAGGGAGCGATGGTGCCCTTGCATTAGGAATCATGCATATTCTTTACAAAGAAGAGCTCGTCGATCGATCGTTTTTAGAAAAGTATACAGTTGGCTACAAGGAATTAGAGGAACATCTTGAACAATATCATCCTGAGCTAGTCTCTGCCCTTACAGGTGTGCCTGTCGATGATCTTTATCAATTAGCAAGAATGTATGGTAATACATCTCCGTCCATGATCCGAATCGGAAATGGCTTGCAGCACCATGATAATGGCGGAATGATTGCGAGATCAATCTCCTGCTTACCTGCTCTAACAGGACAATGGCTACTTAAAGGTGGCGGGGCTGTCAGGGCCAATGCTGATTTTCTCACCTTTAATAAAGCAGCTTTACAACGCCCTGATCTATTAAAATCAGAAACTCGTACCATTAACATGAATCAAATTGGGGCAGCTTTACTAGAGAAAGAGCAGCCGGTTCAATCCTTATATGTATATAGCAGCAATCCAGCCGTTATTGCACCAGAGGCGAATAAAGTACGTAAAGGTCTTGCCCGAGAAGATTTATTCATGGTCGTTCATGATCTATTCATTACGGAGACAGCAATGTTTGCGGATATCGTATTGCCAGCTAAATCAGCCTTTGAACTAACTGATTTTTATACATCCTACTGGCATAATCATATTCATTTGCAGGAGCCTGTCATCCAACCTTATGGAGAGAGTAAATCAAATACAGAGGTGTTTAGGCTGTTGGCAAAAGGAATGGGATTTGATGACGAGGCACTTCAAGATAGTGATATCGACTTAATTAACCAAGCGTTAAAAGGCGCAGACAATCCTTACTTGCCCGATTTGACCTATGAACAATTAAAGAAAGAGCGTTTTATTAAAGCAACTAATGTTGAAAGTTTTCTAGATCATTTACAAACACCAAGCGGAAAGATTGAATTATACTCACAAAAGATGGAATTAGACGGTTATCCGGCGTTACCTACGTACACTCCATTAGTTGAGGAACCAGAGTATCCATTGCAATATATACCTGCAACGAGCCATAATTTCTTAAACTCTACTTTCTCGAATAACGAGAAACATATTAAATTAGAAAAAACTCCAAAACTATTTATCAATCAAAAAGATGCAGAACGTCGAGGGATTGAAGATGGGATGGCTGTTCGTATTTGGAACAACCGCGGAGAATGTGAATTAACAGCCGTTGTAGGTGATACGGTCCTGCCTGGCGTGGTCGTCAGCCAAGGTCTATGGTCAGACATGTCTGGCGAAAAACATCTCGTCAATGCTTTGGCCCCTGATCGGCTTTCCGACATGGGAGGCGGAGCTACCTTTTTCTCCGGTCGTGTGGAAGTCGAAGCCATTAAACGATAATGGGTTCGACAATACTAAACAATGAAGAAACGCTCAGAAAAAATCTGGGCGTTTTTTAGCGTCGTATTTTACCAGCCTTCTTGAACTAAAGCACCGTTTACTTTAAGCGTATTATTTCACATATTAATCAGAATAATTTAATTTAAAAATAAAATTTATCAATCGGTTTCAGGGACAAAAATTTTAGTGATTACAGTATCTTCAACTTGTCCATTTTCACCTAAAATTTCTGTACTTAACATATAATAGGCATTTTCTATATCAGGTAGACGTGTTGAGAAATACTCTTTGTAAGTTGCAGACGTAATGGTATCAATATATGTTTTTTCCTCCTCGACTACCTCAATCAAATTGTCTTCTTTGTCACGTTTCGTTAATTGGAATCGAACGTCTTTGGATAAATCAACTTCATCTACTGAAATCGCCATTAAGGATACAGAGACCTCTGTATTAGGTCCCATTTCCCCTGCAGAAATGCCAAAACTGATATTTCCTTCTCCTTCACTGAACCATTTTCCAGTATAATCATCATATTCCATCTTTTTACTACTGTTAGTTACTAACCAACCACTTGTTGTAGAGTTAGAATTTCCTTCTTCAATATTTCTTTGTACGGCTATATTTCTAATAGTTAAAAAAGAATTAATGATAATTATAAAAGAAGTTATGATTATAAGAAGATATATTACCTTCTTTTTATCCATTATCTATCACCTTTTTATTAAAATTATACCATTTATTACTAAATATGGGTTTGTCATTTTATTGAACTAACTTGCCTCTTTAACTGAATAAAGACGCTACTCCCTATTCTAGATAAACACCCGTTACTTCAAGTGCAATCATTTCACAAATATCATTAATAAAAAACACTTAGACCTAACATGAAATAACGAATTAACTCTTATTTATTCATAAGAAAAACATAATATCTATTTTCGAAACCTTTTATCGTTTTCTTTTTTTACTCCTCCAAATAAAAAAGAAAACATAGAGCATACCAAGTAAAAAATAATTACTAATCATTTGAGGAAGAAATGTATTCAGTATCCATGAATTAATGCCATTCGTTAGAACTGAAAGAATTGGTGAAAATATGAGATATAGTAATGTATAAACGATTATCCCTCTTTTCCCATTCCCTATCTTTCTTTCAATTATCTCCCCTATAATAAGTGGTAAATAAAAAAACTTGTTTATTTGTGAATTATTGATCATCTCCACACCCCTATAAAAAATATCCCGCTTGTTGTTTTACATCCCTTCCCTTTACGTCATCGTTCTTGTAGTATAGCTACCCGTAGGCGACATAAGATTTAACATTTAAATTCCATATTTAAGAAGCAGAAAACTACTTACCCATAATACAATAGCAACTTGTGTTATTAAATACATTGCAAATTCAAAGGTTGTGAGTTTTCTTTCTCGCTTTGTCTTTTTCAACTGTCTTACATAGAAAAATGAACATAAAAGTAGTATTGCTATCGATAATCCATATATGTTTTCCAAAACGTTAATCAAAAGAATGCCCTCCTTTTTCAAGGAAATAATGTGCTAACCCTCTCCCAAAAAAGCACCTGTTAATTGAAGATAGATTTGGCAAGTAATACTACTAACCCAAAGCCTAATCCACTAAAACATAAAATAGCCGGAATCTTATTTTTTTCTTTCAATAAAAGTAGACCTATAAATAGCCCGAGTAAAGCGAAAGCCAATTCAGGGATTGGAAATAATAGACTGTCACCATCAGGGTAAATTAGCGAATATAGACTCAAACCCATAACGATAATTGCTAATATTATAGTTATAATTTTTAACATACCGTTCCTCCAGCAAGACATTGTATTAAACTATCGTCTATTTTAATCTCTTCTTCAATTTACCATAAATATCCATTGTTTTGTTGAAATAATCTGCCCTCATTCGTTTAAGTACATCATTTCACAAAATATAAAATTATTTTATTATATAACTTCCAATTTCCTCAGGACACAAGTGCGCTTCCTATTAATCTCTATCTTCTATCTAAAATGGGTTATACTTTCGAGCACATGAAATGGCCTTTCAAGTATCTTGAAAGGCCGTGTGTCAAATATAAACCCTACTCAAAAAGAGAAGAGCATTTTTTTAAGAAACAGTGATTTCTCCCCACTGTTCAAGCGCGCGTTTTAATGGCTGTGATGTGTTCGCAGCTTCCGTTAGAGAAATCTTTTGAACACTTGCATCAATGGCCGCTCTAAAGGCTTGTGCCCCGCTGATTGGTCCATCCTGATGTCCAAAGATTCCTCCTCCCGCATTGACAATCAAGTTGTCTCCAAAATCTTTCACTAATTGCGGAACAAGCCCTGGATGAATCCCAGCAGAAGGAACAGCAAATGTTTTTGCGAACCCATTTTCTTCGGTTAACGTACGATTAATCGCTGATGATTCCTCGTTCGAAATCGTTACATTCCCCTTCGATTTATCCCCATATGAACTTGGGAACAAGGATAAGTCTCCGCCCACTAGACGCGTTAATTTCCCTACCAATAAGTCATAAGAGAATCCGCCAGCTTGGCCAGCTAAGACGCCGGATAAGGCAGAGTGAGCCACGATCGGCAGTCCAATTTGATCATTTTCACGCAGGCTTTGCAGGGCATCTAATCCATAAGCATGCACATTAAATAGTAAACAATTCGCACCTAGTTCTCTTGCCCGCTCCGCTTTCTCACGCAATGTACTTGTTTTTCCTGATAAATTGACCGCATATAACACTTTATGACCGGTCTTTTCATAATGACGATTCAAAATTTCCTTTGCCGTAGTGATTCGCTTATAAAAAGGAGTGAGATCATTCTCAAACAGAATTTCATCGTCTTTAACAAGATCGATGCCACCCGCTAATAAATCTTCTAATTGCGCAGAAAAGAAGGATAGGTCTCTTCCGATGATTCCTTTAAAAATCGCCTTTAAGAGTGGACGGTCATGGACATTCAATAACTCGCGAACTCCCTCTGCTCCAAAACGCGGGCCAGGAAACTGTGAAAGCAAGTCTTGATCAAACTCTAAATCAATCAATTCATAGCCTTCAAAGAAAGATAACTTCCCATAAACAGTCGTGAAAATAGATGGAAGATCGGCAGAAACATTCGCAGATGGATAAAAGATTTTTACCTTATCCTTTACTTCCCCTTTTTCAATCGAAACAACTTCTCCTTTGTGTTTCTTTAATTGTTCCATCTCAAGATGGTGGATATCTGTCCAAGAGCCGATTGTCAGTCCAAGCGCATGCTGTTCAGCAATTTCCTCTTGATTTGGTTTTGTTGGAAATAAATATGTTGCTGTGATGCCCATTTTAAAAGCCCCCCTGTATGCTATTTTTTCGACGTCTATCTAAACCAATGCTCCAATTCTTCTAAAGACTGGATTTGTTTACGTTCCATAATTAAATGCTTTCCTAGTTCAACAACTTTACGTCTTCGTTCCATCCGTTTTTGTTCATCTTGTTCATGATTTAAATCTGGAATTTGGGCAATACCAATCGCACGTCGAATCATTTCGCACCCAGCATATCCCAACATATCCTCAAAGGTTTCTTCTAATAAATCAGTTAAATAGCCGTCAATTCTTGTATAGGCTTCCTTAGATTCATTTCTCCATAATTGAGCAAATTTCGCGCTGAACGCGTACCATGTTTCACGCGCTTGCTGATAGCGTTTATATTCATACTGAGGGCTGCCAATTCCACTAATAAATAAATTGGCAATAAAATGCGCCATATCAAATCCAAACGGACCAAAGCAAGCAAATTCAGTATCAAATACAACTGTTTTTTCTTCAGAAACAAAAATCGCTCCACTGTGTAAGTCACTATGAATCAAAGCATCTGCCTTTGTCATAAATTTATGCTTGAGCTTCGCCACTTCTTTTCTTAACTTTTGATCTTGACTCAAGTACAGCACATCATTTTTCAGTCCTGCTTCAAAGTAATTGCTTTCATGGAAATTGAATGGATTGTCAAAAACAAGCTCTTCGGTCAACCGTCTCATACCAGGATTCATTAACGATGCATTAAGTTCTTTCTTCACCATTGGATCTAAATAAAAGTCTGATGTATAAAAGAGCGTTTGGGCGCTGAATTCAGCTGCATCCGTCGTAAATCTTTCTGTTTCCGTTCCATTTAAGAGAGCGGTTCTTCCTACTTCCATAGGGGCCATGTCTTCTGTAATCAAAATAGCCATTTCTTCGTCTAAAAGATACACTTCTGGAGCAGAACCAGGCAGCATTCGATTATATTCCTGTAATACCCTTGCCTCTACTCTTACCCGATCAAGCGGTAATGGCATCGTTTCTCCAACCGTTCTTGCATATGGCACAGCCTGCTTATAAATAAGTGATTTACCTTCTCCATTGACCCGGTAAACATGATTAATTTTTCCATCACTGATTTCGGTCACAGACACGTTCTCATCTCCACGAAAAAGTTCATGTTTTTTTACGTAATGAATAATTTCTTCTTCATTTAAAAATCGATACTGATCATTCGTCTCTTCTTGAATCTCAACTAACCCCATTCTGTTCCCCCTCTTCCATTCCTAGGTAAAATCTATTTTCGTATCCGTACAATTCTTAATAAACTGGAACCCAGCCTTCTTCTGTTACAAAAATACGAATCGCAACAGTTTTACGGTCAAAATCCAATGTAAAGTAGTGACGTACTCCTTCTGGAACAGAAATCAGGTCACCTGGTTCCAAGTGCACTTCGAAAAATTGACCATTTTTCCCTTGGATGATGAAAACGGCATGTCCACTTGCAATAAACCTTACTTCATCATCTGTATGGTGATGCTCACGCTCAAACCCCTTTAATAATTCTTCGAGATTCGGCGTATGTTCTGCTAATGAGATCACATCCCATGATTTGTAGCCTCTTCTTGCCGCAATATCCTCAATATCCTCTTTAAATGCATCTAATACGGCTTGCTTTTCATCGTCACTTAATACATATTTCTCACGTAATTCCTCAGGCAATTTCGTGATATCCCATTTTTCATAAATAACATCATTTGTTTGTAAAAACGAAATTACTTCTTCTTGATTATTAATTACTTCATCCGTTTCTTGAATTTTGATTGTTGTCATTGTCCATCATCTCCATCTTCTAAAATGTTAGATTTACCTTGACTGCCATTTTACGGATTTACTCTTAAATTTTCTAAAACTTCGATACAATCGTAAAATGTTTCAAAAGGTTGTGAGGGAATGGAAAGCTCTTTGCATTTCTCTTGTAAATAGTCCCTCGCAATCACCGTATCGGCAATTTTTGCCCCTTCGAAATCGGTTACGGAATCTCCGATTACAATCGAATGAGTATCGACCGTTGAAATGTTTCGAATAATTGTTGGCTTGCAGCAGCCACAATTTTGGTTAGAGCATTGCTCATCACATTCATGCGGCCAATGAATTTGGATATTTTCTCCGCTAAAATCTGCATGATTGCAGAAGATTCCTGTCATCGAACCAAAAGGCTCAAGTAACGGTTTGACAAAGAAATCCATCCCACCACTGACTATATATAGTGGAATTTCTTTTTCTTTTGTATATTGAACGAAGTCACCAAATCCCTCTCTGATTTCCGCAGACTCTAAAAGGAATTGGATGATATCCTTTTGTAATGAGGACGGTAGAAAGTTGAACATCGTTCCAACACCTTCACGAATTCCGATCTCTTGTGATAAGACTCCGTCTTTCCATTTCTCCCATTGGGGAGGTGCAAATTGCTTCATAATACTAACGATATTATCTTTCTTTGTGACCGTACCATCAAAGTCACAAAATATAATAGGTTGTTTCAAGTTGTCTTCTCCTCTTTCTATTCACTGCCTGACGGCGAATGATCTTTTAACAGCTTTTCTGTTCATAACCATCTATTGGAATGTCTTCTTCCATCTATAAGGAAACGAAAAAAACCCTTCATAAAATAAGAAGAGTTTTATTAAAAACAACTTCTTATCTACCAACATTTTTGTTGTAAGAATTAGCACCGTGCTTAGAATGAAGTCGGTTGCCGGGCTTCCTAGGGCTTTTCCCTCCACCTGCTCTTGATAAGAGTCTTTCGACTATTTACTTTTTTCGTATAACTTTATTGAAATTATCACAAATTCCATTAGCACTGTCAATATATTAGTATTATAATTTTTCTATATAAATATGATAGAATCATGTCATAATAGTGAAATAATACTTTTCTAATTTATATTTATACGTATACGCAGAACGATATAAGCATGAACAATGGCTTATTTTTTAGCACAATGGAGGTATTCATCATGAGTGAAGCATTTTCTAGTTTAAAACGAAATGATATCATGACAAAAATGCAAGAAACGGAATTTGATTTATTAGTCATTGGCGGGGGCATCACAGGAGCAGGGATTGCCCTTGATGCGACAAGTCGCGGAATGAAAACCGGCTTACTTGAAATGCAAGATTTTGCCGCAGGAACATCCAGCCGCTCCTCAAAAATGGTACATGGCGGTCTCCGTTATTTAAAAAAATACGAATTCAAAATCGTCTCCGAAACTGGGAAAGAGCGTGCGATTGTCTATGAAAATGGGCCGCATGTGACAACCCCTGAATGGATGATTCTACCAATATATAAAGATGCCCAATATGGAATGTTCATGACCTCCATCGGATTACGTGTCTATGATTTCTTAGCAGGCGTTAAAAAGAAAGAACGAAACAAGATGTTTAAACGGGATACCCTCTTGAAAATGGAACCGAAATTTAAAAAAGAGGGTCTAGTAGGCGGAGGGAAATTCGTCGAATATCGCTCTGATGATGCTCGATTAACAATTGAAGTCTTGAAAGAAGCAGCCAACCTTGGGGCAAACGTCATCAATTATACAAAGGTAATTGACTTTATTTATCAGGACGGAAAAGTCGTCGGCGTGAAGGCTGTTGATCAAATGAATGGCAAGGTTAGTGAAATACGCGCAAAAAAAGTGGTGAATGCTGCTGGTCCATGGGTTGATACACTAAGGGAAAAGGATCATTCGTTAGATGATAAGAAAATGCATATCACAAAAGGTATTCATCTCGTCTTTGACCAAAGTGTCTTGCCCTTAAAGCAATCAGTTTATTTTGATACACCTGATGGCCGTATGATCTTAATGATTCCAAGAGATAAAAAAGTGTACGTTGGGACAACTGATACGGAATACACTGGGGACTTAGCAAATCCAAGAATCTCCAAAAAGGATATCGAGTATATCTTGAAATGCATTCACTTTATTTTTCCAAACACACTGCTGAAAGAAAGTGATATTGAATCAAGCTGGGCAGGAGTTAGACCGCTCATTCATCAAGAAGGAAAAAGTGCGTCTGCCATCTCCAGAAAAGACGATATTTGGGAATCAAAGTCCGGGTTGATTACCATTGCTGGTGGAAAGCTGACAGGCTATCGAAAAATGGCAGAAACCATTGTCAATCTAGTATCAGCCAAGTTCACACAAGAATATGGATTGGTTTTCTCATCTTGCCAAACGAAACACATGCCGATTTCAGGAGGACATGTCGGTGGCTCGGATCGTTTCCCTGCTTTTGTTGAAGAAAAAGTTCGGATAGGGATCGAAAAGGTTGGTTTAACGAAGGAAGTTGCCTATAAACTCACTTCTCAATATGGTTCTAACGTGGATGAGCTGTATCATCTAATTGAAAAATATAAACATGAAGCAAAAGTCTTTAAACTGCCTATTGAACTGTACGCTCAAGTTCGTTATGCCATCGAAGCGGAATTAACCTACACACCTGTTGATTTCTTTTGGCGTCGAACGGGAGCGGCCCTCTTTAACATCGATTGGGTCAAAAAGTGGCAAGGTCCTGTCATCCAACTCATGGAGGAATTGCTTCACTGGAATAAAGAACAAACAGAACATTATCGGATGGAATTAAACCAACATCTGCACAACCTCATCCATCCAGTTGAGGAGTAGAAAAAAAGGACAGTCAAAATCCACTAACAGCCCGCTAAGAGGATACTATAAAGAAAGTAAGCAATCAGAAGATGATTCCTATATTGAATGGGAGTCATCTTTTTACGTGCCACTGATATCGTTGATACTCTCATAGCTAAAGCGGGAGCTCGTCTATTTTCTATTTGGATCCAAATACAGCCTTAATTCGGACTATTTTATGCAAGTATTCTATATATTCCTGCCCAAATACAAATATTTTCTCGATTCAAAAACCAAAATAGCCTAAACGAATTTACGTTCCAATTTTTTGGCTATTTTGGTTACGAATGAATAGATTATTTAATAATTTTCTTTAATAGCTTTAAACCATTTTTACGATTCTGATAGCGAAATGGGAAATCAACGGCAGTGGTTTGTTTTAATATACTTTTCTCGTGAGTAAACGTATCAAAACTGCCTTTTCCATGATAAGCACCTACCCCACTTTCACCCACTCCTCCAAAAGGAAGGTAAGGGGAACTTAAGTGATAGACCGTGTCATTGATACATCCCCCGCCAAATGAGATGTTTTCTAAAATAGTACTCTGGAATGATTCACTTTCTGAAAAAACATAAAGTGCTAACGGTTTAGGGCGATGATTGATTTCACGAATCATTTGATCATGATCCTCATAAGTTAACACCGGTAAAATAGGGCCGAATATCTCTTCCTGCATCACGTCATCTTCCCATGTAACCTCTTTTAATATAGTCGGTTCAATCGTTAATGTAGAAGAATCACGTTTGCCACCAGAATAAATCGCAGATTCTTCTATAAAGTGGGTTAGTCGGTTAAAATGTCTTTCACTTACAATTCGTGTGAATTCTCCGCTTTTAAAAACATCTTTCGTATATAATTCTTGAATGGCTTTTTGGAGTAAAGATAAAAATTCATCTTGAACATCACGATGGATGTATAGATAATCAGGTGCGACACAGGTTTGTCCCGCATTGATGAACTTTCCCCATGAGATTCGTTTGGCGGCCAATCGCAAATTGGCATCCTTATGGACAATACAAGGACTTTTTCCACCTAGCTCTAACGTTACTGGAGTTAGATTTTTTGCGGCTGCTTCCATCACAATTTTTCCTACAGAAACACTGCCGGTAAAAAAGATATAATCCCATTTTTCCTCTAGAAGAACTTGACTTCTTTCAACTCCACCCTGTAATACCGCGATATACTCTTCCGGGAAAGCAGTTGAAATCATCTTCCCTAATAATTCAGAAGTAGCCGGGGTCAACTCAGATGGCTTTAAAACGGCACAATTTCCTGCGGCAATCGCTCCGATTAAAGGGGCAACAGCTAACTGAAACGGATAATTCCACGGAGAAATGATGAGCACCACCCCATAAGGCTCTGGATAAATCATACCTTTCGCACCCATTTGCGCCAAGGTAGATTTAGCCTTTCGAGGTCTAGCCCATTTTTTCATATGCTTAAGAGTAAATCGAATCTCCTCTAATAAAATTCCAATTTCCGTAATATAGGCATCAAATTGACTTTTATTTAAATCCATTTTTAAAGCGTCCATTAGTTCCTGTTCATTGGATTTAATCACATCTTTCAATGTTTGTAGAGATTTAATTCTAAAATCAAGACTTTTTGTATGACCCTTGGAGAAAAATACTCTTTGCTTTTCTATTAAACCCTCGTAGTCTTTCACAGCTATCACTCTTTTTCATTTTTTTGAAACAGGTAACGGTTCTATGTTCTCCTAAATATACCGTTACACCTTGTACATAAATCCATCCATTTTACATTATACCTACTACTTATATTGTTTTCCTTTATTTAGCGCATATGAAATCCTTGGAGTTTTTATTTATATATTACTAGGATCAAACAAATGGAGGTCTTATGTTTTAATTAAACACAAAAACCTCCCCTTCTTCCATATACCTATTATATAAAAACATTCTTATGAGCCGAGACTTTTCGAGGTATCACAAGGATCTACATAACCTAAGAAACGATTGAGCAGCCTATAAAAGACTGTTAGAAAGAAATGAATATCTTTTATAGGAGTTGCAATCGATTGAATCATCAAACGGCTACAAAAAATGTTCGTCGTTATAACTATTATATGTCCTTCTGGAGCTTAAACTGTGTCCATTTACGAAATCCGTGGGTCACAGCTTGGTGGTCAGCTGCGTTTCCTGGCTTTGGTCATCTTCACTTAGGCCTTTATTTTAAAGGATTTATTCTCTTTTTTTGGGAAATCATTATTAATACCCATTCAAAAATTAATCTTGCTATGGTGTACTCCTTTACAGGAAAGTTCGAACAAGCGAAAGAAGTCCTTGATACAAGAATGTTGATTATTTATATTCCGGTTTATATTTTTTGTATTTGGGATAGTTATCGATTAACCGTTGATTTAAATAAGCACCATTTTTTAGCAAAAAAAGAAAATGCAGCGATCGTTCCCTTTTGCATGAATGATTGGGGAATTAATCTGATTAATAAAAGAAAACCAGAAATCGCTTTGATATGGTCCTTACTATTTCCAGGCCTTGGCAGCTTATATAATCATCGGCTTCTTGCTGGCTTTTTTTCCCTTGCATGGGCGGCAATCATTATTTATTTTTCTCATTTTCTTGAAGCTGTCAAATATACACTTGTAGGGGAATTCCAACTCGCAACACAGGTTATTGACCCCGAATGGAGTTTATTTTTACCTTCTATCTATTGTTTTTCTGCATATGAATCCTATATTCTCACTGTGGAATATAACAAGATTTTTAAAATTGAACAAAAACAATACTTAGTAAAGAATTATCAAAATACAAAGAGGATACTTTTGAATTCAAAGGATCGTGAGAAATGAAGAGTATGCAAGTTATTTCGTCTTTTGAATATTCTACTACATTGGAAATAGCGATTAATCGTTTAGAAGAGCAGGGAATTTCAAAAGAAGATATCGTCGCCATTCCACTTGAAAATATCGTCCAGCAATCGAAAGTATTGGATTCAATCGATCAATCAGATGGATTAAGTTTATTGGATTTAGCAGCAGTATTGGCAACGGCATTCTCTGTATTAGGTGCTTCTTATGGTTTCTCATTGAAATGGGGACCGATTATTTGGGGATTAATTGGATTCGCTTTTGGTGCCATTTTAGGTTTTATCATTGACCTTCTGTTAACAAAGAAAAAAATCAATGAAAAGAAAACAATGAATACCGAAGTCATTTTAATTATTAAGTGCCGAGAGCATCAATTTCAAATGATCAGGAATATTTTGTCTGAAAACTTCGCTTTTGGGATTGGCAAATTAGTGGACTAATATTAGACAGAATGAGGTTGACGTCTCTTCTTATTTTGGATATGATAACGAAAGAAAAGATACCCGAAACCAGTCGGGAGAGGTTCATAGCTGAAACCCTCTATAAAAAACTATGGATACATGACATTACGCCATGTCCATATTTGGATATGGCTTATTGTTTTTTATCCTCCAAGTTTTATAGAACGCTAGAACCTCTTGAAAAATGTTTTTTTACATTTCAAGGAGGTTTTTTTATGTCTGGCCGCAGCCACGAAGAAGGATTAAAAGATTTAACATTATTAGGGAATCAAAATACAAAGTATACAACTGAATATTCTCCTGAAGTGTTGGAGGCAGTTGATAATCTTCATCTGAATCGAGATTATTTCGTGAAATTTAATTGTCCGGAATTTACGAGCTTATGTCCTTTAACAGGGCAGCCTGATTTTGCGACGATGTATATTTCGTATATTCCTGATAAAAAACTTGTTGAAAGTAAAGCACTGAAGCTTTATTTGTTTAGTTTCAGAAACCACGGAGATTTCCATGAAGACTGCGTGAATATTATCATGAACGATCTAATTAAATTGTTAGACCCAAGATATATTGAAGTATGGGGAAAATTTACTCCACGTGGAGGAATTTCGATTGATCCATGGTGCAACTATGGAAGACCAGGAACGAAGTATGAGGAAATCGCCAGCTACCGCTTAATGAACCATGATCTTAACCCTGAAAAAATTGATAATCGTTAATCATTAATCAAATTCGATAAAGAGGTTTTAGCTACCCTCTCTAAAAAACTAAGAAGATACAGCATCTTTCTTAGGTGCTGTTTTTTTGTTATAAGGAGTGTTTTTAGATGAAACAGGAAAAGGCAATCGTTGTATTCAGTGGAGGCCAAGACAGTACTACTTGTCTCTTTTGGGCAAAAGAACGCTTTGCAGAAGTGGAAGCCGTAACCTTTGATTATGGTCAACGCCATCACCTTGAAATCCAATGTGCGAAAGAAATTGCAAAGGAATTAGGGATCAAACATCATGTACTTGATATGTCGTTGTTGAATCAATTAGCTCCTAATGCATTGACGAGAGAAGATATTGAGGTTGTTGATGGAGAAGATGGTGAACTTCCCTCGACCTTCGTACCGGGGAGAAACCTACTATTTCTTTCATTTGCGGGAGTTTTAGCAAGTGGAGTCGGAGCGAAACATATTGTAACAGGAGTGAGTGAAACCGATTTTAGCGGCTATCCGGATTGCCGAGATATTTTTATTAAATCATTGAATGTAACCTTAAATTTATCGATGGATAATTCTTTCGTTATTCACACGCCCTTGATGTGGCTTGATAAAGCAGAAACATGGGAGCTTTCTGACCAGCTTGGGGCATTTGAATTCGTTCGCGAAAAAACTTTAACCTGTTACAACGGGGTAATCGCAGATGGCTGTGGGGAATGTCCGGCCTGTAAATTAAGAAAAAAAGGACTTGAAGAGTATTTAACGTTTAAAAAGCGCTAACACATCTTTGTGACATTTGTTGATCCGTTCGAATTACATCTGAGGAGGAACTCTATGAGAATCTTTTTATATTTATTGTCTATTGTTATTGCCAATGTAGTTACAGCAAGGTTTGCCCCACTGCACTTTGGCATATTTATTGTACCAATGGGGACGCTTTTTGTTGGCGCTACCTTTATTTTCAGGGATTTAGTCCAAAATAAATATGGCAGAAAGAAAACCTATTTATTTATTTTACTCGCATTAGCACTATCTGCATTAGCTTCCTATATGCTTGGCGATACATTAATGATCGTTGCGGCGTCCGCTATTTCCTTTCTTATCGCCGAATCAGCGGATACAGAAATTTATTCTCGCTTGAAGCTCCCGATGGCATGGCGTGTATTTTATAGTGGACTTGTTGGAGGCTTCCTTGACTCAGCAGTTTTTGTCATCATTGGTTTAAGCCCGCTTGGAGCTGGATTTATCCCTTGGGAAGCTGTACCTGCTGCGATCGTCGGGCAAGTACTTGTAAAAACAATCATTCAAATGATTGGTGCTCTCATTTTAAACCAAGTACAAATTGTCAGAGAAAAACGTTTGATCTCAGAGTAACTTTTACAAAAGAAGAATACGAGATAACCCGTTAAATAGTAGACTAAATCAGATTTGATTTAGTCTACTATTTTTTTACATAATAACCCTTAGTTTGCCCTCTTATCTGTTTCTTTACCTTCCAAATTCATCTACAACAAACCTTATTCCACTCATACATACACCTATCCCCTCATCGAAACCCACTCTTCTCATTAAACGCATAATATCATTTTAAAATTATAAATATTCTGTTGACATTTCGATGAATAGTTCTTATAGTTTAATTATAAACGAAATTGATAATCATTATCAATTATAATTTTAAAATAATGTTAAAAGAGAAAAATTGATGAGCCCTTCTATTTACTAACACCCACGCCATCAATTACGTTTTATACTCATTATTTGAAACATCAACGAGAAAAACACTGATGAATAGATTACAACCATCATTTCTGCATATGATACAGCAAATCTACTTTGCTCAAATGATGAAGAAGCGATTCATATTTAAGGAAGTCATTTTCAATAAGGTGGTGGAACCCATTATGAAAACATCTAGACTCTACAAAGTATTATGTCACTTTTGTGGGTTTGAACATGAACAAATTTCTTATACTGAGGATTGTCCTTGTTGTGAAGAAACATTGTTGGTAGAAAAATATATTCCAAACAAAACGGAGGTAGAGAACCATGTATTCATTAATGATTATTGGAGCGGATCATCTTGGGAAAATTCCCGAAAAGCTTGAGGAAATGGGATACAAGAAAATCTCTCATATTAACGGACGTAAAAATCAAATGGTCAAACTAAAAATCCCAAGTAACATCGACGTAATCCTTGTCTTAACGGATTATATTAATCATAATTTAACAGCTGTCATAAAAAACAAAGCGAAAGAATTAGGCATTCCCATCTGTTACGCCAAGCGTTCATGGTCCTCCATCCACCGGCAGCTTATAGACCATAAGGATACAGATCTCATACCTGTCTAAAAGGATAAAATAAGTTTCAAAAAAAGAAAAAAAGTACCACTGAAAAATTAATTCGCGGTACTTTATAACCTTGGTCTATTGCAACCTTGTGTTACCTCCTTGTTCAGTCTCAAGTTCCAAAGGCAAAAAGGCATATTCCCCGTCCTTCAAAATGTTACCTTTACGGACAGGAATCGGATATTTTAAAATAGGCCCATCAATAACAGTGGTATGAAATTCGCCGCCTTCTCCACAAGGGTCAATGCCACGGGCCTCAAGTTCATTCACATATTCATGAGTCAACGTTCTTCCTAAATCTTCTTCCCGCATTCCAAGTGACAAATTGACCGTTACAACGATTGTCACAAAGCCAAGATTTATGAATTCCTCGACTTCAGCGCGTCGCCCCATTCCCCATAAAGGCATCCCCAGCTTTAACCCTGCCTTCTTTGTTACCTTCTCATGCCAACAGCCATGACCAACCTCATCTAAATCACCTGTTATTAGTCCTTCCGCACCTCTCGCTTTCGCCTGTTCCAAAAGCTGGATAAATTCTTGTTCATAACTACTCCAACTCGAGGCGGCCATATAGACAGGCAATCCGATCGATTTCGCCTGAGCTTGGATGATTTCAGGTGGCAGTCCATGGGACCGGGAACGCTTTCCCTCTTCCTCCATCATCACAAGAAGTCCCATCGCCTCTCCAACTTTCATCGCTTTATATAAAGCTAATACACTATCTTTCCCACCGCTAAAAGAAGCAACAAAGCGAAGACCATTTGCTCCATTTTTCCAATTCTTTACCTCTGACATATTACTCCAACCCCTATCAACAATGGATTTTCCGGTTTTCATTAACTATAAGAAACACGAGAACGTGAAAATGAGCGATTTTTCCTTTGTCAGCAATGAAAAATCACAGACCATTACTGTGATTTTTCCAATTTATTTTTAGCCTTTAATTGCTCTTCATATTCGTACTTGATCATACTATAATCATTCGGCCAATCCTCTTTCGCTTTTTCTAAAATCTTCCTCTCAGCTTCATCCCCTGGTTTTATTCCCATTACATCCTCATAAGCCTCTAACTGTTTGTCATATTGGGACACGATCATCTTATAATCGTTCGGCCAGTCCTTTTTTGCCTTCTCTAACACTTCTACTTCTATATCATTAGCCGGTTCAATCCTGGTGAAAAAATCATAAGCTTCTAAATTGTCATCGTATACGAACTCTATCATGGAATAATCGTCAGCCCAATCATCGATCGCCTTATGTAAAATATCTTCTTTCACTTTTGAATCAATCGTTACCTTTGTTAGATTATTAAATGATTCCGTTTCTTTTTCTACCACATGCTCTTGCATGACATAATCGTCGGGCCAATCCTTCTTAGCCCTTTCCATAATGCCTTCCTTCACCTCTTTAGCATCTAACTCAGCAAGTGGATTTTTATATTCACCAGTATCAGCATCAGAAGCAGTTTTAGTTGCTTGTTTAGATGTTTCTTTAGCTGAAATATCTTTTGCTTTTACTGACTCTTCGATTTTCTGCCCAGATGCTTCTTCTATTTCTTCCCCTTTTTCTTGATTCGTAATAACAAAAATAGTAAAGACAACTGCAAACAGCCAGAACCACCATTTTTCATAAAAACGTTTTTGTACTTTCTCTTCCCCTTTCATGGCACTCCCCCCTATACCAATTAATTTAATCTACTTTATTCGATTTTACAAGAATACAAGTTCTTGTTTTCTATTAATTTAACAGTTAAATATTTTTGTATCATTCTCGCTCATAGTAAAGGTTGATCAAAATACAAAGAGTATACTTTTGGTTAAAGGTTCTGAACTCGCTCGTACACTTTTTCATCGAGCAATGGGTTGTCATTCATTATGCCCTACTCAAACTTTCTTTGTATATTGGCTGACAAACCTTTTTCCTTTGATGCCTTAATATTATTTTTTTGTTAAAGCCTGGAATACATGAATTCCAGCCATCCCCTTTCCGTAACTTGCATAATCATCAAGGAATGCACAAAGAATACACTTAAAATCTACCAAGGGGAACCAGTTAATGAAATTGTTGGGGATAAGGACAAAGAGAGATCATTTTCCATATCAACCATTGAATGAATCGTTGGATATATTACCAGAAATCCCTCTGCATTCGGAATTAAATAAAAATATTGAAATACTAAAATCAACCTATAAAGATTGTTCTGATATCGTTTTTCGTGAATTTAGTATCGGCAACAGCATACAAGCCGTGCTTCTTTACATAGATGGTCTTTCAAATACGGAAGAGGTTGATCAGCATGTGCTTAAGCCGCTTATTCGGATGAATCACCATGAACATGGATCAATATTTGATATCGTAAAAAAGGAAATATCAGTTTCCGATATTAAGGACATTTCCTCGGTTAATGATATTTTAAAACAAGTTTCCATAGGTAACTCGATTATCCTGATTGAAAAAGAAACAAAAGGAATTTCCATTGGGCTGGCAAAGTGGGAAAAGCGCAGTATCGCAGAACCAGAAGCTGAATCCGTCATACGTGGACCAAGAGAAGGTTTTGTTGAAACAATAAGAGTTAACACCTCCCTTTTGCGCAGGAAAATTCGTCATCCATTATTAAAAATGAAACAAATGGATATTGGCCGTTATACAGAAACACAAGTTGTCGTTGCTTATATCGAAGGGATTGCCGACAACACATTAATTGATGAAGTGACAAGCAGGCTTAAGCGAATCAAGATTGATGGGATTTTAGAAAGCGGTTATATTGAGGAATTGATTATCGATCATCCGTTTTCACCTTTCGCACAAGTTTTAGCAACGGAACGGCCGGATGTCGCAGCCGCCTGCCTTTTGGAAGGACGTGTTGTAATCTTAGTTGACGGCACTCCGATTACATTAATTGCTCCTTGTACATTCGCAAGTCTGATGCAGGCACCCGAAGATTACTATAATCAGTATTACATTAGTACTCTTATCCGTTGGCTTCGATATCTATTCTTTTTTATTGCTTTGCTTGCACCATCCGCATATGTGGCGATCTTAACGTTTCATCAAGAAATGCTTCCTACTACACTACTCTTAACCATCGCTCAAAGCCGGGAACAAATCCCTTTCCCAGCTTTAGTGGAGGCGTTTATCATGGAAGTCACTTTTGAGGCACTAAGAGAAGCAGGTGTGAGGTTACCAAAACAGGTTGGCGCTGCTGTTAGTATTGTCGGAGCCCTCGTCATCGGACAAGCCGCGACGGCAGCTGGTCTTGTTTCATCACCAATGGTCATGGTCGTCGCCATCACAGGTATTGCATCGTTTTTAATGCCAAGATATGCGACCGGTATATCGATTCGAATCCTGCGCTTTCCCATCATGATTTTAGCCGGAATGTTAGGTTTATTAGGTGTTATGCTCGGCATTACCACAATTGTCGCCCATATGTGTTCCTTAAAGTCCTTTGGTGTACCCTATTTCAGTCCAACAGCACCACTTAAGATTCAAAGTTTAAAGGATGTCCTGATTCGTGCCCCTTGGTGGGCCATGGAGACACGTCCTGATTTTTTTCCAAAGGATGCTAGTCCCCTAAGGCGTCAGTCTAGTAATTTAAAGCCCGGTCCAAGCAAAGGCGGCGATGAAAATTGACTGGTACGATCAGATCGTTTAAGAGGGCTATGACTTTCATGCTTCTCGTTTGCCTGACTTCAATTTTCCTAACAGCATGTTGGGACCGCACGGAGGTGAATGATTTAGCTCTCATTTTAGCAGCTGGTATCGATAAGGGAAAAAACGCCCCTATCGAATTATCAGCCCAAATTTATATCCCGCAAGGCTCACAAGGCGGGCAACAATCCGGGATGTCCGGCGGTTCTAGCGGCGGGCAATCATTTGTGAGGTCAGCTGAAGGAGAAACCATTGCGGATGCGATGGCACGACTTCAGGAAGTACTGACAAGAGAGGTTTTTTGGGGGCAAAATGAGGTGCTCATTATTGGTGAAAAACTAGCAAAGGAAGGAGTAATCGAGCACATTGATTTTTGGATGCGGCACTCGGAACCTCGCATACGTGCCGATGTTTTTGTTTCAAAAGAAAGGCCTAAGACTGTTTTGGGGGCCATGCCTGAACTCGAAAGCGACACTGCAAAACAACTACGCAAAATCGTAAAAACAGATATAGGAGTAAGAGTAACCGTGAAGGATTTATCGGAAATGCTATTAGGTGAATCGGATGCAGCCGTACTTCCTTATGTTGAAAACCTGCCCCTCTCTCAAATGGATTCAAAGAAAGAGATTCCAATCATTATGGGGTCAGCCATTTTTAAGGAAGGAAAAATGGTAGGAAGATTAGATGATAAAGAAACGAGGGGGATTCTTTGGCCGAGAAATGAGATTGAATCAGGTGTGATTACCATTACGTTAGATAACGAGAAAGGCTACATTTCCTTAAATTTATTAAGAAGCCATACCGAATTGATCCCTTCTATTAACAATGATCAATGGAGCATGTTTATCAAAACAAACGCAGACCTTGAAGTTGTACAAAATACAACACAACTAAACTTATTTAATCGAAAGGTCATAAAAAAAATTGAACATAAGGTTCTTTCTGAAATTGAACAAAGAGAAATGTTAGCATTCTCGAAAGTACAGGAAAAGTTAAAGGCTGATGTTTTCGGCTTTGCGGATGAATTTCAGAGAAAATATCCACAAATATGGAAACAAAAGAAAGACAAATGGAATGAAATTTTCCCACAAGTCGATCTTTCTTTTGAAACGAAGATAAATATAGAAAGAACTGGTTTGGCAACTGGAGAAGAGTAAAGAGGTGTTGCGCAATGAAGATTGGAGGGATATTAGGGATAACCGTTATATTGGTGCTTCTCTTTTTATACCAATGGCCCAAATTGAAGAAAAATGAGAAAAAAGTAAAAGTAGCTTTTTTTTCGTTAATGCTAGTGAACTGGGTTCTTGCTGTCTTACTCACTATCTTTCCTGAAATGCCGGGACCTGGGCAGTTAATTGATTTCATTTATAAGTCATTTGAACCTTTTTGGTAAATAGACTCCTTTTGAAAAGGAAGGAATGAACAAGCTTGATTGAAAGAGGTAGAATTTCCTACTTGGAACTAGCCCTAATTATGTATGCAACCGTTGTAGCTACGGCTATTCTTTACATTCCCTATATCACAGCACAGGAGGCAAAGCGTGATTTGTGGTTGTCTCCCATATGGGGTTCTTTGAGCGGCTTTCTCATCGTCATGATTATCGTAAAGCTGTCTAAGCTATTCCCGGGAAAAACACTAATCGAATATTGTGAACTTATTCTTGGCCGGACTCTCGGCAAAATGATCGCGTTTATTTACTTGTTTTTTCTATTACATGATACTTCTATTGCATTTAGGGAGTATGGTGAATTCATTGAAAGTGCTTTTTTGCATAAAACGCCAATCATTTTTGTTACCGGCAGCATTGCTCTTTCTTGCGCGATTGCAGTCTACGGGGGCATTGAAACGATTGGTAGATGTGCGATCATCTTTTTGCCGATTGTTTTAGCTCTCTATATACTGATTTACGTCTTTCTTATTCCTGATTTGAATGTAAAAAATATTTTTCCAATCATGCAAGATGGGGTCATGCCTTCCATTAAAGGGTCCCTTGCACCACATGCCTGGTTAAGTCAATTTTCATTGATGTCATTCCTAATTCCCTTATTAACGAATCAAAAAAAAGTGATGAAATGGGGAATGTTTTCTGTCATTATCAGTGTCTTAACCATGGTATTTATTAACCTTGGAAATCTTTTTTTATTTGGAGGAATTCTATCGAACTTACATTTCCCTGTGTTTGAGGCTGCCAGATATATCAGTATTGGTTCTTTTTTTGAACATATTGAGTCAATCGTCCTTGCCTTTTGGGTTCTTGGTGCTTTTGTACAACTTTCCGCCTTTTTTTATATGCTTGTACTTGGTACTTCACAATGGCTGACATTGCCTAGTTATAAACCGTTTGTATTACCAATTGGTTTTTTAATTATTATATTTTCAATTTGGTCAATCCCCTCGTTTGAGGATATGATTCGAGGCATGGGGACAACGATGCCCTTTTATTTCTTAACGGTTCAGCTGCTCATTCCTATTTTGCTTCTGTGTGTTGCGCTAATAAGAAGGAAATCATCACGATGACATTTTGCTATCGACTTTAGATTCATAACAGTGTAGCTAAAACGGAGCTCCTCAACAGTAAGTTCATTTCCGATTAAATTGTAGATCCTTATTTAGATTCTTACCGTCGGAGCCTGGCAGTTCCCGAAGGATGAAGATTTGTGCCGTTGTGATGTTAAAAGGGATATTAGATCCTATACAAAACGACCAGTTTTTACTTAAATTGAATGATTGTCCATTCCAATTGGAGTAAATTTACATAACTTGTACTAAAGGAATTCCACTTTAGAAAGGGAGTTGTTCACGTGTTATGTATCGGTTCTGTTTCAATCAAAAATGTGAGTGGTTCTGCTAATGTTCAATTTGGTAATATTGTTAACCAATCTCCCAATTCTTTATCTCAAACGACTGCAGGCGCGGGAGCTGAAAATGAAGGGATGCTTGTCATCACTAGTTCCGGTTTTAATATAACGATAACAAGTCCAACAACACCTAGTACAGGAATATCAGCTGCGACACCACCAAGCATTACCATTCCAAGTACTACACCATCAAACCCATTTGGCCCAACAACGTCAAGTTAAACAGTCTACTATCATCAGTGCGGAGGACGAATCGAATAGATTTGATACAGAAAATAGGGGATTGCTGAAGGGATAATTAGATGATAAAGACTTAGTCGTACAGCTAAATTTTCTTCCCTTCCCTCTTCATTTTGTGACACAATACTTTTTGAAATATCTCTGGTACATAAATTTATTCTCTTCATAAACTAGTCAAAAAGTGGAGTTGATTATTTATGGTGAGGTGGATTAACGTATCTACAGCCAAGCATCAATTAAAACTATTTGATGGAAACAGACTTTTGAAAACGTATCCCGTTGCAATTGGAAAAATATTGTCACCAACCCCTTCTGGGACCTATACCATTATAAATAAACAACCTCATCCTGGAGGACCCTTTGGAGTGCTTTGGATGGGTTTATCAAGGCCTCATTACGGGATACATGGTACAAATAATCCTTCTTCTATTGGTAAGAATGTCTCCCATGGATGTATTCGAATGTATAACCGGGATGTTCTAGATTTATCATCAAGAGTGCCAATTGGTACTAGTGTGGTTATTCATAAATGACTCTGATCAATTTACCTCCTTCATGCAAAGTTGGTTTGAAACGGCATAAAGGAGGCATTTTCCACTTTTTAATGATCTTTCTCAAACTTACTACCTATGAGAAAATTCTATTCTTACATGAAAAACATTGCGTAATTCTTGCCTTTCCTAGCTAAGCAAACTCCCTCTTAACCAGGCGCGTGGACGGTAGGGTCCGACTGGAATTTGAATCAAACTAGTTTTTCCTTTTGAATCGATCCTGTAAAGTTCATCGCATTGCTTCGCATCGAATCCCAACAATGGATGCCCTCCCATTCCTAATGCACACGCCATTAAGAGCAGCCGTTGCACAAGAATGCCCGCCTCCATCTGTTGAATACGGTATCCTCTATATCCTAATGTCTCTTTAAGGTGATTCCTGTCTCCAACCACATGCATACAGAGTGGTACTTGATACAAATTCACATTGGGCATGGTTAATCCCGATTGTAAAAACTCCCGATAATCCCCTTCGCTTATTCTCCGAATGGAATGAGTGCCATGGTCATATGAATAAGCACCATTCGAAATTCCCTCTACATGATAAAAACTTCCATATAAAGAAACACGAGTCCCAATCCTTCCCTGTGTATCGTCAAGGTCATTTTGATAGGAAAACGAATAAGTCTCTTTTAAAAAAGTTGATAATTGGGTTTGGCTCACTTTTCCTAACATAAAATCATGATCAGGTGAATGCCGCTCTCGGCAAACAGATGCGAGATCATACGAAAAGGACTCCGTAAATGGCAGTAAAAACATCTCGGTATCTAAGGTAAATTTCTCACGATTATTTTTCTTTATTTTCACAAATGACTGTGTAGTTTCAAACATCGATGCTTCATTTAGTTTTCTTAGCATCGGATAATCAAGAACTCTCTTTGAACGCTCATACGTTGTATGACTCAACACTGGAATTTCCCGACACAACTGGGTCGCAGTTACCGTTTCTTCTCTGTTTTGATGATTGTCAACACAAGGAATGAATGGTTTCCGACTTATTGGGAGCACCGCGTATACACTTTCCTCCTGCCCGGATAACCCAAGCAAATGATTCATCGATCGATCTAGAAATTGATAACATACCCTTGTAGAAAACCCCATCTCATCTGCCACTTCTAATGTTTGCCCAATAAGCACCCCCCCATCCAACCCTTGGAGCCTGTAAGAAAAATTATGATATTTATAAAAATTTTTCCAAAAAACGGTCGTGACAAAAACGGTACAAAAACATTCCGAAAGAGATAAACCATTCGCAAGACTTCTCGATAAGTAGGTATCGAAATTTCCTTCTCGTAATAAAATAAGCCGATGATGGGCCACATCATAATGGTAAATGCCATTCGGCACATCATCAAGCTTGACATATACATATAATTCATTCGGATATAACGCCCCGCCAGAGGGAACAAATCTCCGTAACGCCCCAGTAAAGCTCACGTTTTTTCCCACTGATTCATCATTTACGGGCGTTTGAGAGTATTGAGATAGCCCGTATATATACCATAAAAAATGACCAAGCTCTTCTAAACAAGGGGGACGATGATCTCCCTGCTTTTTGAGTGTTAATGGTACTTCTGCGGGAAGGGGGACCGTCGGCAAGTCGCGATAGAGTTTATAAGGAAGTGGTGCATCTTCCCAATCAACCTGCCAATCTGGCGGATAGATGTTATCACTGTCAAAATGCAGTTGATGTAGAAACGAATCAAGCTCCATATCTTGTCCTCCTATTCTTCAGGTTATGGGAACGGATGGGGATATGGATTGAGCCCTTCATACGTTAACGGTTCCTTCGTAAACCCTAACTCATCGGAACCGTAAGCACCCTTTCCAACCCTTTCACACGAGTAAGATGATGTCCGAATGTCATCGGTAACATGCCCGGAATTATTACCTTTACACAGAATAATCCATTCCGTTTAGTTATCGGTGAGGACTGGTCAACCACAATGACATCAAGATTTAAACGGCGGAACCTCTGAAGAATCTCTTGAAGATCATCCTTCAAATCCGTATGGGACGGTGGTTCCTTGAATTCCTCCGCAAATGTACGTAATGGACCACGATCATTTAAGATAAAATTCAGTCGTTCCTCTGCTTCTCGTAGACCGTATAACATGCCATGATCCTCCATGCTGCGGACTGCGAATGGTTCTTGCAGCATCCTTTCATAGGTCCTTCTGTTTGTCTCTAATTTTTCGTCATCCCTAAACATCATTCCCGCTAGCTCGAAAATCGTACTTTTTACAGCCTTGATCGGATCTGGGTTTGCACCCGCTGCACAAATAAGGTTTACTCCCTTGGATTTTCTGTTTTTTGCTACTGCCCAAACGCTTGGAATCCCATGTTCCATTGTCGAATTGTAAAAATAAAGATCATGGTCGGCCACATCACGAACACGGTCCACCATTAGTTGTAATTCTTTATCGTTTGCAGAGGTAAGATCAAGCCGTGGGAGAGGAAGTTTAGCATACCAGGTTAACAAAAACGAATCTCGTTCGACGACTTCCATAATCCCATGGAAAATGGCTTCCTCTAAACTCCCCCCTAATGCGCATCCATTCGATGTTTCGTAGACAAATCCCTTTCCACAGCTTACACTGTAATAGGCAAGCAACTCTGGAACGAGAATCGGACGTTCTTGTAAAAACGAGTAACCCCAGACCCAATCCATGGGGGCTTCAGGATTAAACTTTTTAAACGGAAAATGAGGCTTTTCATATTGATCATTTTCATGAACGCCTACACTTGTAGGATTTAAGGCTATGTTTTGTATTTGATGATAACTCTCATGAACGACTGTCCTTTTTCCTCGTGGCTTGATCCCGCAATAACGCTCTATCCCTTCCAAAATGGCAGTCAACTCACTTATTTCATAAGAATTTGTCCGTCCTGCTACTCCCTCATCTCCTTCAAAGAGAGGCATGTTCACTAAAGCATCCGCAAACGGCAGTCTCAAATCCTGCATTTTCCCATTCATGAGCCCCGTACGAGAATCGAGAAATCCTTTGGCTAACACCGTTTTTAATTCTTCCGTTGAACGGCTGCGATACCCGCCATTTATTTTCGGACTGGATTGTAAGCAAATTTGAGCCAATTCCGCTGTATCATTAGGGAATGAACTACACATCGGACATGTTGGATCAGGTAAGAAAAAGTGACGAGAGGTCGATAGCGTTTTTAGGTTGATCATGTAGACTTTTTCTTCTAAGTTACCTGATTCTCCTTGAAAAATCCTCATTACTTCATTCGAAATCAAAGTTGCCATTTGAAAGAGTCCCGAATGTGTAACCCAAGCATCTCGCTGTCCACTTTTCTCTTCTGCCATTCTTTCCTGAAACTTCCACATTTCTTGACGATCAGGGCCCGCTAGGATCCGCCGCATGTCAGCACAGCAAGAACACCCCGTAGTATCCGGTCGTACGAATGGTCCGATGATCCCCTCTCCGAATGAAACAAACCCTCGAAGCCACGGTAATTTTAAGGCCCTCATTCTTTTTTCGGCTTTTGGATAAAATGATGGATGCCAGGCATCATGAAGCACAAGAACGAATTCAATTTCTTCGGAAACCTCTTCGAAAATACTTTGACGCTTTAGAGAATGGTTTTCGAATAATTGCTGAAATACCATATCCGCTAATAAACCATCTCCATCTATTAGAATTTGAGCAGCCATTAAAATCCCTCCTCACGAACCTGTACACCAAACACCCCTGCCATTTCCCCTTTTAAAAAGGGTTCGAATGCAAGATCATAAACGAATAATCGTTTGCCTTCTTGGTGTAAGACCCCAATAGAAGATTGTAATAGCTCTAATTTTGTCATATCCTCACATGAGGGAATATCGAGTTTGAATTCCCTCATGTGCAGAAATCCCGCCGGCTCCCTTTCATGCTCCACTACCATTGGATTTATTTGATCATTTTGCATATTTAAAAGAGCTTCTTGTAATGCATTTCTTAATGCCAGCGTTATATTTAATCCTGCAGTAGTAATTCTTTGACCATTCGATCTAACCCCTATAACAGGAAAGCCCAATAGATCCTCTTTCAAATCGATGGCCGGTGTGCCGTTTAAGGTTGTTAGTGCATCTAAATAGACCTTGCAGCGTTGATCTTCAATGGACCCTAGCTGCACTTCAAAGATGCCGCCTTGCTCATCATCCTTTCGGTTACGCAATTTTTCATCTAAATAGGCTTGCAGCCCTCGACATATGGCCTCTTCAATGGTTTCGCCAGCACCGATGCCGATAAAGTCCTCTGGTATCTTTGAGATCAATCCACTTGGACACATACATTTCAATCCCCGTTAGCCCAGCATGTCTTTTTGCCTCTTCATGGGTTAAACCAGCACAAATGACTTCCGGAAGAAGTGTTGCTGGCCCCTCAGATAAAGGGTTAACGGCTTGAACCAAACATTGTGAGAGAGGAAGTTGTGCCAAATTTCGTTCCTCCCATGAATGGAAAATCCCAATCTTTTCAGAGGTTAACCTACTAAAATATTCCAAGAGTTGATGTGGCGGATTGTTTCGGTTTTCTTCCTGTTTAACCCTTTCATCAAGGTCTTCAAGCGGTCTAGGCACAACACGTGTAGACGTAACCAATGGGTGTGGAATGAATGATAACCATTCTCCTTCTAATGTTTCAAAATCAAGGAGGTAAATTTGATTCGTTGATTCTGAAATTCCTGTCACTTTTTTGAATAATTCAAATACAATAATATTTGCCAGAAGCGCTCCCGTTGTAGAAGACACGATGTTAGGCTTCTGATCAGATCGAATGGCAGATTGGTGGAGCCGGCGCCATGCAGACTCCCAACATCCATCGGATTCAGGATGAATGATTGGACCTGCTACCCCTACTTGCTCGAAAAGAATGGCAGGTAAAAATACCTTCCCTTCCTCTTTGCAAACATTATTCAAATCCCTTAGTTCATTTACATTGCCGTCCTGCGAGACATATAGAATGTAATCGTAGGCCTTTACAGCTTGTTTCCAAGAATGTTTATGTTCTCCTTTTTCAAAGGGAACCTCCTTAACGTCCACTTCAGTGTCGATGTTGCGGGAATTTTGCACGAACTCATAGATCCGCTGCCAATTTGCAGGGATGGATTCCGTTACGAGAAAATCGAATTTTGGAAGTCCCGATTCGATTAATGCACGAATTAATGAAACGAGAATGGGACCTGATCCAACGACCAGAACGTTAGCTTCCCGGTATTCTTGAAAATGATAGGCCCCCGAGTCAACGAAACTTTCAATAAACTCAATTTGTGAAGCATACTTTTCAAGAATCTATGTCATTTAATTGATGAGATCTGTCTTGACTTACATCTCGTACAAAGCCATTCTGTAACAGCGTCTCTCCAATTTCATATACTCTATTCCGGTAAGGGGCCGTCAAGCCTGCGGTTAATTCTCCCATTGTTTGCTCCCCGTTGAACATCGGCATCAGTTTTTCAATCCACTGATAGATGGTTCCTCCTTTCATACGGAATGAGTTTTCGTTATTTCTAAAATACACACCGCCTTCTGGATCCGGTAAATAAAATGTATCCCTTTTTACCTTCAGACGCACGGACGAGTCAAGTTGTGTCATTTCGCCCCTCCTAAATTTTATCATCGTCAATTATCCACTATCATTCTATGTAGTTTTATTTGTCCCTTATGATTAAACAAAAAAGTAGCGCCCCTGCATTCAGTCATACAGGGACACTTTTTATCATAAAATCACTAATCACTAATTTTTATAAAGAACGATTAACCCCAACAGCTAGAACAACTAAAACAACTAGAACAACTAAAACAACTAAAACAACTAAAACCTCCGCAACGACCAAAGCCTCCACAACGACCAAAGCCTCCACAACGACCAAAGCCTCCACAACGACCAAAGCCTCCACAACGACCAACACCAAACACGCGCGAATCGTCATAATAGGAATAAGATATCGGTGTTAACTCACCAACTTGGTAAGGATCCATTTCTAAATTTTGTAAGTCATATTGAAAATTTTGCATTTTTATCCTCCTCTTTTATTCACTTTCTAGTTTTTTTCAGACATGAGAGCAAGAAGAAATGATGGGATCGGGTTGTGAACTGAAATGATCAGATATTCGATATACTCTCAACAACAAAGTATGAATCCTGTTAGGTGGTTGTTCCTAATGTCAGAGCCTAATTCATTAAAGGATTCGTTCAGAGAAAGTCCATGATCTTTTTATTCATTTTCACCCCCAACTTCGGAGGAGATTACCGCCCCTCTGTTTCTAGAATTGCATTTGATCACATTACATTATCCTAACAGTTTAGTTGCAGATCCTTTTTCGCCAAATAGATATGTTAAAATACAGGACAAGCTGTTTGAAAGGAGCTAATCGTGATGTTTAAAAAAATTTCAATAGGATTCATTCTGATCAGTGCTATCGTCTTTATACTAGGGGCTTGTAGCAGCGAGGAAACAAAGGAAAACAAAACCGGAGAAAAGTCCAATACGGTCGCAACCGTCAATGGTGAAGAAATATTAAAAAAGGATTATGAAAATCTATTAAAGACTTCAAAGGCATACTTCCAACAACAAGGAATGAATATTGATGACCTGGACAGTAAAAAACAGGAGGAATTTAATAAGTCCGTATTGGACCAATTAATTAATACAAAGTTACTCCTTCAGACCGCTCAAAAGGAAGACATCAAGATCGAACAAAGTGAACTTAATTCAGAAGTTGATAAAATGAAATCGCAATATGGCGATAATAAGGAGTTTCAAGCAGCCTTAAAAGAGGATCAATTAACAGAGGAAACCCTAAAAGAGGAAATCAGAGATCAACTCATCCTTACAAAATTTATAGACAAAGAGATTGGCGAAGTGACGGTTTCTGAGGACGAGATAAAGTCTATTTATGAACAGTATAAAAAACAAGTCGAAAGTCAAGGTCAAGAACTTCCGGATCAAGACTTTGATTCAGTAAAACCTCAAATGGAACAACAAGCTATTGCACAAAAGAAAAATGAAAAAATCAGTGAACTGATAGAAAATTTACGTAAAGCCAGTGAGAAAAATATAAAAGTTTTATTATAAATTGATATTTTGCTTAGCCCCTTAACGAGTTGTTAAGGGGCTTTGTTTTAGAGATAAAAAATTTAGATAATGTTTAAGATTTGAACAAATACTGATACACATAAACTTATAAGGAAGGTTACGAGCCAATCTATTTTTTCGGTTGTCTTCAAAAGTATGTTTAGTATCGAACCGATAGCCATACAGACTAAAAAGGCAACTAAAATCATAATAAACGCCAAATAAATCTCCCCCTATCTTTCACTTAGCTATTATTCAATTTGTGCCTCAACCATTACAACTTCCCCATCTTTTGTTACTTTATCTATTCCAGACTCTTTGTTACTTTTATTTTCCCATTTTACATAGTAAGCGTTATTTTTAAGTTCAACCGATACAATAGAAGGTGTTCCGTTATTATTTGTATGTTCTTCAATTACCAAATCTTTTGCTTCTTCTTCGGAAATAGAATCCTTCACATTGGAACATCCTATTATTAATAAAAGCATTAACGATACGAATAAATAGTTGATAAGTTTTGATTTCAATTTTATCTCCCCTTTCATAATCATTTTTAAATTTAAACCAAGCCTAACGAGTTAATTTCTCCTAAATAATTGAATCTCTAATTTATTTTACATTAAAAATATAAACTCTTCGATACAACATGTCATGTTTCTTCAATAAGTATAACTTCATAAATATCTAATGAACCTTCCCCACCTACTCACTTCGTTCCTTGAGGAAGGAGACTTCTGGCTAAATCCCGTTAAATACTTTCTTATCTCATATCGTTTTGACGTCAATCGATTTTCTCGATTCAATGGGCATATCTAACTATCCACATAAGGTATTATGAATATCATTTCCTATGCAAAAAGTATGAATTTACTTACAAATCCGATTTTTGTGATAAATGTTACATACCTAAAACTAAAGTTGATTTAACATATGTCTAACATTAAATGTACTTGAAGAGGTGAATTTGTTGAGAATTGGTACGAGCGTAATATTTAATGGAGAATTTTATACGATTAGATGGCTATATAAAAATGGTTATTGTGAAATTAAGAGGCAGGATGGATTAGGACCCGTTGAATTAGTGTCACTTTCTGACCTTGAAATTTTTGAAAAAACCCTTGAATTCTGCTAATCTTATGTTTGATTCTAAAAATAAGGTTCGATAGTTCCTATCTAACTATCGTAAACTGAAAATTTATACTATTTTTATAAAAGGAGTTGTTGGAGTTATGAAAAATACAATTAACCTTACTTTAGAGGAGTTGGATCAACGCATTACTCACTTTGAGCATCGTCTTATGGATTTTACTATTTGCGAGGATCAAGTAGAGTTTATCAAAGAGATGTTAAGGGAACTAAAGAACGCTAAAGAAATTAAGAGCTCCTATGCTGAAGTCAAATAATCCCCCGGGTTCGAGAGACAAGTTCTTTGTCCCGTCCATTCTTATATCATAAAAGGGTCAAGGGACCTGTCCCCTTGGCCCTTTTGACGCTTACACATTCTTACAGTAAGATAAGAACAAAAACCAATGTTAGGATGAACGGGATGAAAATTCTATTGGTCGAAGATGATCGGACAATCGCTTCTGGATTAGAGTATTCCTTGAAACAAGAGGGGTATGAAACTTTTCTTTGTCATAATGCAGCCTCTGCAATTGAGGTGATTAATCATAAATTGAATGACATTGACTTATGCTTATTGGATCTGAACTTACCTGATGGCAGCGGGTATGACTTATGTGAGTTCGTAAAAAAACAACGGGATATTCCAGTAATCTTTTTAACTGCTTATGATGATGAAGTGAATGTCGTAATGGGTCTTGATATGGGAGCGGATGATTATATTACAAAACCATTTCGCATCCGTGAATTGATTTCAAGAATTAAATCTGTGCACCGTCGCTATCATCGGGATCCCCAACCGAGAAACAGCATTGTCATTGCAAATATTCAAATAAACCTATTGGATGGAAAAGTCTATAAAAATAGCCAGGAAATCGTATTAACTGCCTTAGAATATCGGCTGTTCCTTATTTTCGCCAATCACATTGGACAAGTTCTTACAAGAACCCAGCTTCTAGATCGAATTTGGGATGTTGGCGGTGACTTTGTCAATGACAATACGTTAACGGTCTATATTAAAAGATTACGAGAAAAGCTTGAAGATAATCCACAAAACCCAACGTTAATCAAGACAGTTCGAGGTATGGGCTATAAGGTTGGTGAGTGAGTTGCTTCGAAATCGAGAAATTCAACTTTTACTAACCGTTCTTCTCTTAATTAGTGGAATGGGTTTTACTTTAACTGCCATTTTCATTTCCACGCTCGCAGCTAGTATCGTACTCATCGTATCGATCCTACTAATCTGTTGCATGCTCGTCTTCACCAAATGGCGATACCGTGAAATTGAAAAACTTTCAGGGTATTTACAGCAAATTAGTAATGGTGACTTACACTTGGACGTTCGTGATAATCATGAAGGTGAGCTAAGCGTCTTAAAAAGTCATATCTATAAAGTGACAAGAATGCTTTCCGAGCAAGGAGCAGTACTGCACGAAGATAAAGTGAAGCTGACCCATGCGATTTCGGACATCTCTCACCAACTGAAGACCCCACTCACCTCAATGATGGTCATGGCGGATTTATTACGTGATAAGCGATTGAATGATGAAAAGCGAGCAGAGTTCACCCATAACCTTCATGTTCAGCTGAAACGCATGGAATGGCTCGTTTCCTCCCTATTAAAGCTTTCAAAAATTGATGCAGGAACCATTACTTTTAAAAATGAACAAGTCTTCGTTAGCCCTCTCGTTCAAGCGGCGATTGAGCCGCTATTGATTCCTATGGATATTAACATGCAAATTTTGGACGTTAAAGGCGATGAAAAGGCTGCATTTATAGGTGATTTTAACTGGACCGCAGAAGCCCTTATCAACATTATTAAAAATTGTGTAGAACACACTCCTGAAGGTGGAAAAATCTCGATTTATTTTTCCGAGAATGCTTTATTCACAGAAATCATCATTTCTGACAACGGGAAGGGAATCGCTAAGGAAGATCTCCCTTATCTATTCAAACGGTTTTATAAAGGGAAAAATGCAAAAGACGATAGTGTCGGAATTGGCCTTGCAATGGCCCATAGCATCATTACAAGTCAGCAAGGCGGGATTGAAGTACAAAGTCAGGCTGGTGCTGGGACTACGTTTCAGATAAAGTTTTACAAGCAGGTAATCTGAGTGATTCCCTGCTTTTTTATCGGCTTTCTCACACCCTCTTCCCTCTAAAGTGAATAAATTGTCACTTTAGAGTCACTTTATAGTCATACTGCCTCGTTATACTTACCTCAGACAAGAATTTACGGAGGTTTTTCATATGAATATATTAGAAGTTAAAAATCTATCAAAGATATACGGCAAAGGCGAAACAGCTGTTAAAGCACTAGATGATGTATCATTTTCAGTGAAAAAAGGCGATTTTGTTTGTATCATTGGGCCGTCTGGTTCAGGAAAGTCAACACTTCTCCATTTACTAGGTGGAGTCGATCGTCCAACGAACGGCAAAGTCTTCATTGACCAAACCGATATTTATGATCTGAACGAAACACAGCTAGCTATTTTCAGACGAAGACAAATTGGTCTGATTTACCAATTCTATAACCTTATTCCCATTTTAACGGTTGAAGAAAATATCACGTTACCTATGCTTTTAGATGAACAAAAAGTCGATCCCAACCAGTTTAACAAGGTCGTTAACGTATTAGGTCTGAACAACCGACTTTCCCACCTGCCGAACCAGCTTTCAGGCGGCCAGCAGCAACGTGTATCAATTGGACGTGCTTTAATTAGCAATCCTGCCATCATGCTTGCCGACGAACCGACAGGAAACCTTGATAGTAAAAACAGTCAGGAAATTATGGAACTGCTTAAAATGTTTAATAAAACGTACAATCAAACGTTAATTGTGATCACCCATGATGAGCGAATTGCCCTTCAAGCAGACCGAGTAATTTCCATTAAAGATGGAAAAGTGGCCAAGGATGAGGTGATCCGTCCATGAACATTATCAACAAAGTCACAGTAAGACATTTAAAAAAGAACAAACGCCGCACACTCGTGACGATGATTGGTGTCATTATTTCCGTAGCCATGATTACTGCGGTTGCTACACTGGGTGTTTCCTTTTTAGACTTGCTGATTCGTCAAAACATCACCACTAATGGCGAATGGCATGTTCAATATAAAAATGTCACTCCAGAACAGATTGAAGGAATCGAAAAAGACAGTGAAACAAAAAAGCTGATTCTCTCTAGTGATGCTTATGCAAACTTAGAAGAATCAAACAATAAAAATAAGCCCTATTTATATTTTAAAAACTATAACAAAACAGGCATGGAGCAATTCCCAATTGAAATCATTGATGGAAGACTTCCTCAAAATGAAAACGAAATTGCCATTTCAGAGGCGATTAGAAGCAATGCGAAAGTAGATTATCAAATCGGAGATCAACTCACTGTAGACATCGGGAATCGGAAAGACACAACAGATGGAATACAGCTAACGCAAACTCACTCCTTGCAATGGGACGAAGATACGATAAATGAAGAACTAGAAATTACGGAAACTAAAACAGTAACAATCGTTGGAACGATTGAACGGCCTACATGGGAACCGACTTGGTCACCGGGTTACACCGTTATTGGCTATGTAGATGAAAAATTATTAAGCAAAGAGGATACTGTTAATGCTTCTGTCGTGTTACCAAATGTTAAGCATTCCCTCTATGAACACGCGGAAAAACTTGCTAACGACTATAAAATCGAAACCGTCCAGTATAATACTGAATTGCTTCGCTTCTATGGAGTAACGAAAAATGATCAATTACGCGCCACCCTCTTTTCTTTAGCTGGCATCATTATGAGCGTCATTATCATTGGTTCCATAGCTTTAATTTATAATGCGTTCGCAATTAGTGTATCTGAACGGGCCAGGTATTTAGGTATGCTTTCGAGCGTCGGTGCAACAAAAAAACAAAAAAGGAATTCTGTCTTCTTTGAAGGTACGATCATTGGCTCGATTAGTATCCCCATTGGAATTCTAGCCGGCTTAGCTGGGATTGGCATTACTTTTACTTTTATTAATACTTACTTACAAGGTGCACTTGGGGTTTCTGAAAACCTTGAATTGGTTATCACCCCCTCTTCGATTTTGATGGCATATGGGATTTCAATCTTGACAATTTTTATTTCGACCTATATCCCTGCACAAAGGGCATCAAAAGTGTCAGCTATTGATGCGATCCGTCAGACTCACGATATTAAACTGTCTGGAAAAGCAGTAAAAACTTCTAAGTTTGTACGAAAAGTCTTTGGAATGGAAGCAGAAATCGGATTAAAAAACCTAAAAAGAAATAAAAAAAGATATTTAGCTACCGTGTTTTCGCTCATCATTAGCATTGTCCTTTTTCTAACGGTTAGCTATTTTACCGAAAATCTGAAAAAATCGCTAGAATTGTCACAAAACAATATTCAATTTGATATTCAATTGTCCAGCAGCGAGTTAAAAAGGGATGAGTTAACAGCATTTACGAAGCTTGATCATGTCACAAATTCCACCGTCATTGAGGAAACACAGTTTGAGGCACTGATGAACATGGAAGAAATTCCAGCTCAATTGAAAACACAAATTGAAGAGAACAACTGGGATCTAGTAGATGGAAAATACCCTTTTTATGTAACTCTACATGAGCTTGATCAAGAGAGTTTTAATGCTTACGTTAAACAAATTGGTGCAGACCCGAAAGATTTTCTGGAAGAAGATACCTTATCAGCGATTGTCATTGGGCAAATTTCCTATGAAGATTACGCAACTGGAAAGTTTGTCGAAACAAAATCAATCGAATCAAAAGTTGGAAAGAGCATTAACTTATATACCAGACCTGCCGGGGATATGGAGAATGAACAACCGAATCTGGAATTTGTGAGCAGTGTTCAAATTGATGCCTTTACCGATCAAATTCCAATGGGCGTCCACACCTCTTCACTAGGGAGCCTTAGTCTCATTGTGCCCGAAGCAACAATGGATCGATTGGGGATCGCTCCAAAGGAAATCTCTACCTATGCCTATTTAAATAGTACAGACCCCTTCGCTACACAAACAGCGATTGAAGACCAACAAGAGTCAACCGTTCATGTATATAACGTTTTCCAACAGCGACAACAAGAGGAACAGATGATTATACTCATGTCCGTCTTCACCTATGGGTTCATTACTTTGATTTCCTTAATCTCAATCGCTAATATCTTTAATACCATCTCGACAAGCATAGCACTTAGAAAACGTGAATTTGCAATGTTTCGATCTGTTGGGATGACCCCAAAAGGGTTTAATAAAATGATTCATTATGAAAGTATTTTTTACGGGATAAAAGCTTTAGTATATGGACTTCCGATAAGTCTACTAGTCATGATTGGCATTCATCGCTCCATGGGCTATACGTTTGAATACGGATTTCGCCTTCCATGGATGAGCATCCTATTCGTTATTATCGTGATTTTCTTGATTGTTGGATCTGCGATGCTGTACTCCATTTCTAAAATAAAGAATGAAAACATTATTGATAGTTTAAGACAAGAGAATATTTAAGAGGCTCTTAAAACAAAAAAACACGCTAGAATAAACACTCGGTTTATTCTAGCGTGTTTTTTATTTTAAAGTGAATCTAGGTAGTTAAAACAATCGATTTTATTTTAGTAGGGTATTATTTTAATAGCTTTTCTCTCCAAGCAAAACTTCATTGCTCGATTCTGCTGCCATGTTTCTTAAATCAGCCCCAGATGGATTCTGGAATACTCTTAATCCAAACTCTGGTGCAACGGCAAATAGATGGTCAAAGATATCCGATTGCACCGTTTCATACACAGCCCACTGTACAGAATTGGTAAAGGCATAAATTTCTAGAGGCACTCCGTTTTCACTATGTGCCAGCTGTCTAACCATTAAGGTCATATTCTGATTGATTCCATCATGATTTTTAAGGTAGTTGCTAATATACGCCCGAAAAACACCGATATTCGTAAGGGCCCTGCCATTCACCCGATTGTCTCGATCGAATTCATTTTTGGCATTGTACTCAGCAATTTCCTTTTCCTTTTGAATAATGTAGTCTGAAAGGTGATGAACTTTCATAAATTTCTCAATCATTTCCTCGGTGCAAAACGTGATACTACTTATATCTACATACAAGGGGCGCTTGATTCGACGACCACCTGAGCTTTGCATTCCTCTCCAGTTGATAAAAGAATCGGAAATAAGCGCATAACTTGGAATCATCGTAATCGTTTTGTCAAAATTTTGCACCATTACGGTATTTAAAGAAATATCAATTACGTCACCGTCTGCTCCATATTTTGGCATTTCAATCCAGTCACCAACCCGAACCATATCATTGGCCGTCAACTGAATCCCTGCCACTAGTCCTAATAACGAATCTTTAAATACTAACATTAAAACAGCCGACAGAGCACCAAAACCACTTAATAGAATAAGAGGACTTTTTCCTATTAGGTTTGAGATTACTACGATGATCCCTAGAGTCATGATAATAATGTTAACGACTTGAATATACCCTTTAATCGGCTTTACCTTGGATATTTCAAAGGTTTGATAAATATCATTCAGTGCATTTAGTAAGCTTTGAATAAACACTAACCCTACAATAATCATATAGCTAACAGCTAACTTCTCGATGATCGGTTGATAGGTTGGAAAGGTTGTAGAAAACGAGTAAATAATGATCGCAGGAACAAGATGGGATAACTTTCGAAAAACTTGTCTTTCCAAAAAGATTTTACCCCACTCGGCTTTAGATTTATTAACGATACGAGTAATGATCCTGATTACGATTTTCTTTGAAATAAAGTTTGCTGACGATACAGAAAAGCCCGATTAGCAGAATCTTAATGATAATTGAAAGATATTCTACTAAACTAGGATCTAGTTCCATATCGAGAAGTAGATGATTAATGAATTGCATCTGCTCTCCTCCGATTTAATTTGTACCATAAGTAACTTTACGGGAAAAGGATATAAACTGTCAATGAATACTATATCAATAATGAAAAAATGGTGCCTTAGCACCTAAGTTATCGTACTTCACTTTTCCATATTGAGGATGCAGGACAACTTTATGGACATCCATCCTTTTCATGGTCTTCAATATATTTTCCTAGGTTGTCTATTCTTCCCCATATTTTAGAAGAAAACAAGAATATTATTAGATTCAAAAAGTAGCTTTTAAAAAATAAATATATGGGTTATTTTAAAACAAAGTTAATATTTGACAGGACATCAAAGAGTGTCGTAATCTAGTCAGGCAATTTAGACAATCTTCTCTTGAATGTCCATTTATTTATACAGATTAAGGGGAGACTGATAGTGAACAGAATAAAGCCTGTTCGAGATATTCAAGTAACATTTGCTGAAAAAAGTTAAAACGATTAACCCCCAGCTTAGTGATCGTTTATTGAATTAAAATTAAAATAATAATACGAATAAAGGAAGTTATATGATGACTCAAGAATATATAGAAATTCGTGGTGCCCGAGAGAATAATCTTAAAAATGTATCTTTGCGCATACCCAAACGGAAAATCACCATTTTTACTGGTGTATCAGGGTCTGGCAAATCGTCTATCGTTTTCGATACAATTGCAGCTGAATCTCAGCGTCTATTGAATGAAAACTTCAGCATGTTCATCCGAACCTTTCTACCGCGCATTCCGCAACCTGATGCGGATGCGATCGAAAATCTGAGCATGGCGGTTATTGTCGACCAAAAACGCTTAGGCGGTGGAGCTCACTCAACCTTAGGAACGATTACAGATATCAACCCCCTCCTTCGCCTGCTGTATTCCCGAGTGGGTCAACCCCATATTGGAGAGGCCTATATGTTTTCATTTAATGATCCACAAGGCATGTGTCCAGAGTGCAATGGAATAGGTCGCAGGTTGCGTGTTGATATGGATAAAGCAATCGACATGTCGAAATCATTAAATGAAGGGGCCATCATGCTGCCAGATTATAAAGTAGGTACGTGGGAATATAATCTGCTAGTAGAATCAGGGTCCTTCGATGTCGATAAAAAGCTAAATGATTATTCCGAAGAGGAGCTAGAGGAACTATTATATGGCAAGGCAAAAAAAGTCAAAGTACAAGTCTCTGGGAACACAATGAATATGACTGTAGAAGGCGTCATCGAGAAGTTCACCAACAAGTACATAAAACAAGATTTAAAGACGAAATCTGAGCGAACACAAAAAGCGGTTACACCCTACATAACAGAAGGCATTTGCCCGAGTTGCCATGGGGCTCGACTCAGTCAAAAGGCTCTTAACTGCAAAATCAATGACTACAATATTGCCGAACTAGCTTCGATGGAAGTGGACCAGCTCATCCATGTTATTAAGGAAATAAAAGATCCAGTAGCTGCTCCAATGGTGAAGGCAATAACAGAGAGATTACAACATCTCGTGGATATTGGTCTAGAATATATAAGTCTCGATCGTGAAACCGACACATTGTCTGGAGGGGAATCCCAGCGTGTCAAAATGGTAAAACATCTAAGTGGCAGTCTCGTAGATGCCGTTTATATTTTTGATGAGCCAAGCATAGGTTTGCACCCTCGAGATGTACACCGCCTCAATGAATTGTTGAAAAAGCTGCGTGATAAAGGGAATACCGTTATTGTCGTTGAACATGATCCTGATGTCATTCAAGTAGCTGATCATATTATTGATGTAGGTCCATATGCGGGAGACAAAGGCGGAACCATTTTGTACGAAGGAAGCTTTACTGGCCTACTCGAGTCTGATACATTAACGGGCAACTATATGAAACACTCTATGCCTATTAAAGATCAGTTTCGACAAGCAACAGGAAAGCTATCAATTGAAAACGCGACATTACATAACTTAAAAAATGTTAGTGTTGATATTCCAACAGGTATCTTAACGGTCGTTACAGGTGTAGCAGGCTCTGGGAAAAGTACATTGATTAATGATGTTTTTTTACAACAGCATGCTGATGCCATTGTGATTGATCAAAAAGCTGTCGGTACATCTACCCGTTCGAATCCGGCCACGTATACAGGAATTATGGACGACATCCGTAAAGCTTTTGCGAAAGAGAACAATGTGAAGCCAGGACTATTTAGCTTTAATTCCAAAGGTGCCTGTGAGAATTGCCATGGTCTTGGCGTCGTTTATACAGACTTATCGTTTTTGGAAAATGTTAAAACACCTTGTGATGTATGTGGCGGCAAACGTTTCAAAGAAGAAGTATTGGCATACAAATTGAATGATAAATCGATTGCAGATGTATTGAAAATGACTGTTGAACAAGCACTAACTTTCTTTGATATCAAAAAAGTGGTGAAGATTCTGCAAGCCATGAATGACGTAGGCTTAAATTATTTGACACTTGGCCAACCACTCAGTACTTTATCGGGAGGAGAATGCCAACGGATTAAACTAGCCACCGAATTACATAAAAAGGGAAGCATTTATGTCATGGATGAACCAACGACAGGACTTCATATGTCCGATATTACTCATCTATTAGATATCATGAATCGTCTTGTTGATACAGGTAACACGGTTATCGTAATCGAACATAACTTAGACATCATCCGGAACGCCGATTGGATTATCGATATGGGACCCGAAGGCGGTAATAAAGGTGGTAAAGTAATATTTGAAGGCACTCCAAAGGAACTTTTGAATGCAAACCATTCACTTACAAGTCAATACTTAATTCAATAATCGTTCACTTTGTATTCAATGATGATTAATTTTTATTCGTAAAGCCTAAATTCTAACAATAAGAATTTAGGCTTTATTAAATGAAAAGGTTCTTCCCATTTTATTCAAAATCCATTGCTGCTTCTAAATATTTTTGCTTTTTCCTTTTTAGATTTATCTTAAAGCCACTTTGTTCTTTGGTGGCATAAACCAACCAATTAGAGCAATAGCAACTAATACCCCATAAAAGATCGTCGTCCAAGTCGCACTATGGGGAAAATCATGATCTAAAATCCCTATATCCTCATGGGCAAGAGTAATAACAGCAAGTTTAACCCCTACCCAAGCAACAATCGCATAAGCAGTTGTTTCCAAAGCCGGACGTTTTTCAAGAAGTTGTACAAACCAAGTTGCCGCAAACTTAATCAAGATAAGGCCGGCTAGTCCTCCGAGAACAATCACAATAAACTGTCCTCCATCCATCCCCCCGAAATTATCGAGCGGTGAATCGGGAAGACCAAGGGCGAGAGCTACCGCAGCTAATATCGAATCAATGGCAAAAGCGAGATCAGCTAACGCAATCTTCCCTACAGTTGGCCAGAAACCTTTTCCAGCAGCTTCTTTTTCATCATCCTTATGAATTTTCTCATTCTTTTTCCCGAAACGAGCTTGAATAATATGCTTTAAGCCTAAGTAAAGAAGGTAAGCTGCTCCGATCGCCTGTATCTGCCACACGTTTGCGATAAAAGAAATGGCAAATAGTGCACCAAATCGAAAAATAAAAGCCATAATGATCCCATAATTGATCGCCTTATTTTTCTGATCTTCAGGTAAATGCTTGGCTATAATTGCCAGGACAAGAGCATTATCAGCTGATAACAACCCTTCCAGACCGATTAAAATTAATAATGCCCACGCATACTCCAACCATATGGACTCCATTCACTTCTCCCCTTTCTAAAGCTTCTTTCATGTGATTTATCAAATTTTCTCCATCGAACTTTCGTGGAGATACAGTATATGAGCTTGTTCGATAAAGTACCATTTTAAAAAAACGTGGCATCCGCTAAATCAGAATTTCCCTTAAAACATAATCCAACTTTTTTATCGGTATTGGTTATTTATTATATGGTTCTTTTCGTGTAAACATTTACGTTATATTTTGGATTTTTACTTTCCTGAAAAGTACATATAATAAGAAAGGCGACATGAAAGGGGGAAGAGTTTTTTCAAAAAGAACAAGAGAGGCAAAATAAAACGAGCTAATGATGAAAAAGCAAGGACGTTACTTCTTACAAAATGATCATGACCAAATGTTATTTTCTAATGGAGGTTGTTGTATTCGTTCGTATTCATACACCGACACAACTAGAAGTTTACAATAAGCAATGAATGCTTTTACTAAAAAAGAGCTCGTTTTAAATTAAAACAAGCTCCAAGATCTATTCAATATTTATTATTATTTTCAAGCTTCATGACTAAATTGCCATTGAATGTTGTATCTATCAGTCAAGCTCCCATACTGTTTGCTCCAAGGTGTTTCTTGCAGTTCCATTTTAACAGAACCACCCTCTTTCAACTTGTCGAAGGCATCTTTGATCGCTTGCTCATCATTGCTTATATAAGCAAGTGTAATGTTATTGCCTTGTTGATAAGGCATTCCCGGATAATTATCGGAAAACATCACTTTTCCTCCCGCTATCTCTAAATATGTATGCATAATCAACTCGCGTGCTTCTGGAGAAATCTCTTCAGAATGAACAGACCCAAATGTCATGAATTGAGGTTCCGGGAGCCCGAACACTTTTGCATAAAACTGAACAACTTCTCGAGTATTTCCGTCAAAAATTAAGTATGGATTCAATGCCATACAATCACCATCCC
>CAWBCW010000006.1:0-28840 GCA_963787345.1 uncultured Bacillaceae bacterium
TACAGTTATCTCAAAAAGTTATAAAAATGGAGCATGGACAATTACAATTTTATGAATGCTCTTAAAAGTAATTTTAAAGGAGATGATTGAATGAATTATAATGATTTATGGAATGAGTGGGGTGTTTATTTTGCGAAGCTTCCAGGATTATTGCTCGCTTTAGCGGTTTTATTGATTGGCTGGTTAGTAGTGAAAGTAATCGCTAATGTGCTTGAAAAAATTTTAAGAAAAGTGAAAGTCGATCAAAAGTTTTTTTCAGAAAAAAATGATTCAACATTTAGTCTAGCAAAGGTCATAAGCAAAGTGGTGTATTACATTCTTCTAGTCTTTGTGTTCATCGTATTCTTTAATCTTTTAAACTTAGATTTTATTGCGGCGCCCCTTATTCATATGTTGTCTGGAATCACCGCTGCTGTTCCGAATATTTTAAAGGCTGCTTTAATTCTACTGTTTGGTTGGATTATTGCCTCGATTTTGAAGGTGATTGTTCAGAAACTAGGTGAGGCATTCAAAGTTGATGCAATTTTTCAAAAGATTAAGATTACAAAGAGTAAAGAAGAATCTAGTAAACTGATTAAAAATGCAGCTAAAGTGGTTTTCTATTTGGTGCTATTTATTTTCCTTCCTGGTGTTCTTTCCGCTTTAAATATTACAGGAATAGCAGAGCCATTTTCTGGTGTACTTGATTCGCTTTTTGCATTTGTACCCAAATTATTGGCCTCCGTACTGATCGTTTTAGTGGGATGGGTAATTGCGAAAATCATTCGGGATATAGTGACCAATTTTCTGCAAAGCATTGGAATGGAGAAGTTAACTGAACGTTTTGGGTTGGCAAAATTATTGGAAGGAACAAGTATTTCCGCTGTCATTGGAACGATTCTGTATGTATTGATTCTCATTCCAGTAGTGATTGCTGCACTGGATCAGCTAGATATCAATGGCATCTCGCAGCCAGCGATCGAGATGCTAAATACTATTTTAACGATGTTACCGAATATTGTTGTGGCACTGATTCTCACGATAGTCGGTTTATGGATAGGGAAATGGGTCGCTTCTTTTGTTCAAGGCTTATTATCTCGTCTTGGCTTTGATTCACTTCTAGCTCATATGGGAATCGGAAAGTATGATCCGTCTCAATCGAAAGTAAGTTTGTCACAAATAGCGGGGTACCTTGTTCAAGTAGTGATTGTATTATTATTTGTTGTTGAAGCTCTACAAGTCGTGCAACTGCATTTTCTTGTCACTTTGGCGACAGGAGTGATTACTTATTTACCAAGTTTATTTGCAGCGATTGTGATTGTAGCAGTTGGACTATATGTCGGTAATTTGGTGAAAAAGATAGTATCAAGTGTTCTACAAGGGAATGAATTTAAGCTGCTCTCTTCGATTGCGAAATATACAATTATTGCTTTATCATTCTTCATGGCACTTGATCAATTAGGTGTAGCGGCGACGATCGTTAATTCGGCATTTGTGTTGATTTTAGGAGGATTTGCGTTAGCATTCGGTCTGTCTTTCGGATTAGGAGGAAAAAAAGTCGCATCCAAATACCTCGACAAGTTCGAAGAAAAGGTTGTAAATTCAAGCAACGGGAATGAACCTGAATAAAGGGAACAGAAAGGGATAGTCGATCAACTGATATTTGAACGATAACCCGAATAATGGACACTTAATAAAAAGTGCCTTATTCGGGCTTTTCTAGGTTTTCTTGAAGAAAACCTGTTTAGAGGCTAATTTCTACGGGTTTGGTAAAGGGAGAAGGAATGGAAACCGATGTAAGTGAAGAAGTGGCTAAATTGTCGGTAGAAAATCCGATTGAACCGGTTAAAGTAAAAGAGGCCTTGGGTACAATGGTGGCTGCGAATGTTTTCGGCGACAAATTGGGAACGTTAGCCAGTTCAAAAGAAGTGCGTCTTGTTGAACATAATGTGACCTTCTATGAACTAATTTAATAGACAATTTACAGAGACTGCTCGTTTGTGAGCAGTCTCTTTCTAAACGTGTTATCGTTGGACCAAATCGTTCCTTAGAGTTATCTCAAAAAGTTATAAAAATGGAGCATGGACAATTACAATTTTATGAATGCTCTTAAAAGTAGTTTTAAAGGAGATGATTGAATGAATTATAATGATTTATGGAATGAGTGGGGTGTTTATTTTGCGAAGCTTCCAGGATTATTGCTCGCTTTAGCGGTTTTATTGATTGGCTGGTTAGTAGTGAAAGTAATCGCTAATGTGCTTGAAAAAATTTTAAGAAAAGTGAAAGTCGATCAAAAGTTTTTTTCAGAAAAAAATGATTCAACATTTAGTCTAGCAAAGGTCATAAGCAAAGTGGTGTATTACATTCTTCTAGTCTTTGTGTTCATCGTATTCTTTAATCTTTTAAACTTAGATTTTATTGCGGCGCCCCTTATTGATATGTTGTCTGGAATCACCGCTGCTGTTCCGAATATTTTAAAGGCTGCTTTAATTCTACTGTTTGGTTGGATTATTGCCTCGATTTTGAAGGTGATTGTTCAGAAACTAGGTGAGGCATTCAAAGTTGATGCAATTTTTCAAAGGATTAAGATTACAAAGAGTAAAGAAGAATCTAGTAAACTGATTAAAAATGCAGCTAAAGTGGTTTTCTATTTGGTGCTATTTATTTTCCTTCCTGGTGTTCTTTCCGCTTTAAATATTACAGGAATAGCAGAGCCATTTTCTGGTGTACTTGATTCGCTTTTTGCATTTGTACCCAAATTATTGGCCTCCGTACTGATCGTTTTAGTGGGATGGGTAATTGCGAAAATCATTCGGGATATAGTGACCAATTTTCTGCAAAGCATTGGAATGGAGAAGTTAACTGAACGTTTTGGGTTGGCAAAATTATTGGAAGGAACAAGTATTTCCGCTGTCATTGGAACGATTCTGTATGTATTGATTCTCATTCCAGTAGTGATTGCTGCACTGGATCAGCTAGATATCAATGGCATCTCGCAGCCAGCGATCGAGATGCTAAATACTATTTTAACGATGTTACCGAATATTGTTGTGGCACTGATTCTCACGATAGTCGGTTTATGGATAGGGAAATGGGTCGCTTCTTTTGTTCAAGGCTTATTATCTCGTCTTGGCTTTGATTCACTTCTAGCTCATATGGGAATCGGAAAGTATGATCCGTCTCAATCGAAAGTAAGTTTGTCACAAATAGCGGGGTACCTTGTTCAAGTAGTGATTGTATTATTATTTGTTGTTGAAGCTCTACAAGTCGTGCAACTGCATTTTCTTGTCACTTTGGCGACAGGAGTGATTACTTATTTACCAAGTTTATTTGCAGCGATCGTGATTGTAGCAGTTGGACTATATGTCGGTAATTTGGTGAAAAAGATAGTATCAAGTGTTCTACAAGGGAATGAATTTAAGCTGCTCTCTTCGATTGCGAAATATACAATTATTGCTTTATCATTCTTCATGGCACTTGATCAATTAGGTGTAGCGGCGACGATCGTTAATTCGGCATTTGTGTTGATTTTAGGAGGATTTGCGTTAGCATTCGGTCTGTCTTTCGGATTAGGAGGAAAAAAAGTCGCATCCAAATACCTCGACAAGTTCGAAGAAAAGGTTGGAAATTCAAGCAACGGGAATGAACCTGAATAAAGGGAACAGAAAGGGATAGTCGATCAACTGATATTTGAACGATAACCCGAATAATGGACACTTAATAAAAAGTGCCTTATTCGGGCTTTTCTAGGTTTTCTTGAAGAAAACCTGTTTAGAGGCTAATTTCTGCGGGTTTGGTAAAGGGAGAAGGAATGGAAACCGATGTAAGTGAAGAAGTGGCTAAATTGTCGGTAGAAAATCCGATTGAACCGGTTAAAGTAAAAGAGGCCTTGGGTACAATGGTGGCTGCGAATGTTTTTGGCGACAAATCGGGAACGTTAGCCAGTTCAAAAGAAGTGCGTCTTGTTGAACATAATGTGACCTTCTATGAACTAATTTAATAGACAATTTACAGAGACTGCTCGTTTGTGAGCAGTCTCTTTCTAAACGTGTTATCGTTGGACCAAATCGTTCCTTTCATCAGTGTGGTTGGATTTCCGATTGCGGTCACTTTTTATTTGCTTTATCGAATGGAAGCAAAGCTTGGTGTTGTCGTGCAATTGATTCAACGTTTGTCGGAACGGATAAAGGAATAAGTCCTATTTTACCCAGCGAGTGAATTTGTTGGGTTTTTGTGTTTTGTGAAACAAGAGGATTCGAGGCATTGCTGTGATGAGACCCCAATTTCCATGTAATGAAAGTAATCACTTTAATTACAAATTGGCTTTTCTTACAGATGTTTGGGGACTTTAACTATTTCTATCCCCTTGCATCTTTTTTCGTATAACCAACTAAATGAAGCACAAGATAAAATAGAAATGGACTAAAATGACAATGAAGGGTGGGGGAACATATGGCGGAAAACAAGGAGAAAGCACCAAATATATCGGGAAGCTTCCAAGTGATTGAAGATGACCGAAAGGAATCCATAGAAAGACTGAGACAAGAAAATAAACTAGATGAACAAACAGAATACTATGCTCGTATTTTTATGGAAGATTAAACAAAACAAAAGGACAGGTTTACGTTTCACTGTCCTTTTGTCTATCCTCTAAAAAAGGTCTGGCCCCCCATGTGTTACAACCTAGCTCAATCGTTCTCCTCATGTTTCACTCCAATTATCTTTTTAATCTTGCTTTATTAGAGGTTAGATTCTCGATTGCGGTCACTCTTTATTTGCTTTATCGAATGGAAGCAAAGCTTGGCGTTGTCGTGCAATCAATTCATCGTTTGCCAGAACGGATAAAGGAATAAGTTCTATTTTACCCAGCGAGTGAATTTGTTGGTTTTTTGTGTTTTGTGAAACAAGAGGATTCGAGGCGTTAATATGATGGAAATTTAATTAATTTTTATAAAAAGGGCAACGGGATATGTAATAATGACCTTCTTGTTGTGTGCCTGTCTATACACCTTCTTCAGACAAACATATATTACTAAAAAGGAAAGGGGGAATATTAAATGTCTAATAACAATAATCGCCGTGATGATGATGTGGTGCTAGATGTCGAGAAAGTGATCATTCGTGCAGAGAAAGTGATTATTCATTCTGATAATATTATTATTAAAAGCGATGATGACAGACGCCACGATCATGATGACAGACGCCACAATAATGATGTAGCAGGTGTTGAGGATTCTGATGACAGAAGAAAAAACCAACCAAGTAGACCGTTCCTTAATTTTTAATTTGTAGTTGGGAAAAAAGCATGGAATATTTATTCCATGCTTTTTGTGTGATGGGCATTTGTAGTTTTGTTTTATTAAGCATGAATTTATTTGTACTAGCATTAAGACTTTTTATAGATGAAAACGATGATAGAACAAACAGATTAGAAAAAGATATTAGTTTGTTCGTTATCTACTTGCCGAGCTAATAATTATGTGGAAATGAAACGCAAGGATGAACTGTACCTTATTGTTCGATACAAGATTGAGCAAAAGCAGGGAAATATGTAGGACAAATTTTTTTGTTCGAAAAAGGTGGAAGAAAATATTCGATAATGATTTTCATGTGTCAAAAGATATAATAAAATAGAATTGACTTTTTAAAAAGGGGCTGATTTTCTTGGTTAAAAGTTTACAGGATGCCACAACTCTACATAATGGAGTAAAAATGCCTTGGTTTGGTCTGGGGGTATACTTAACGGAGGAAGGACAAGAAGTGATAGATGCTGTTAAAGCGGCGATTAAGGCTGGATATCGCAGCATTGATACGGCTGCCTTTTATAAAAATGAAGAAGGCGTTGGAACAGCGATTAAAGAAGCAGGGGTTCCTCGCGAAGAATTATTTATCACCACAAAGGTTTGGAATACAGATCAAGGCTATGAATCAACACTAGCTGCCTTTAATGAGAGCTTGAAAAAGTTAGATTTAGATTATATTGATTTATATCTTATTCATTGGCCGGTTAAGGAAAAATATAAACAAACATGGAAGGCGATGGAAGCTTTATATAAGGAAGGTAAAGTTCGGGCAATTGGGGTTTGTAATTTCCAAATTCATCATTTAGAGGATTTACTTGCTGACGCGGAAATTGCACCAATGGTGAATCAGGTCGAATGCCATCCTAGACTTACTCAAAAAGACTTACTTAGCTACTGCCAAGATCATCATATTCAATTAGAAGCATGGTCTCCACTAGGTCGCGGTAGAATGCTGGAAGAACCGATACTTAAAGAGCTTGCTATGAAACATAATAAAACCGTTGCCCAAATTATTTTACGTTGGAACTTACAATGTAGAATTGTGACGATTCCTAAATCCGTCAAAGAACAACGTATTATTGAAAATGCGGATATCTTTGATTTTGAATTGTCTAAGGAAGATATGAACGCGATTGATTCCATGGATCGTAATCACAGAAACGGTCCAGATCCAGATAATTTTAATTTTTAATAATTAGGAAAGAATATAAAACAGTATTAGAAGTTGTTCGATTTCTAATTATTGTCAAAACCTGTCGATAAGGATATTATAATAAAGGAAAGATAAGGGTAAGTGGTGCTGAAGATGTCGAATAAACAGGTATCTTCGTTGAAAAAATAAGCATTATTGACTCAACAAATTAAATTATCTTGGAGGGAACGATTAATGTCGCAACATAAAATTAGCCCAGAACAAATTGAAAGCCAACAAGTATACAAGGAAATGGGATTATCAGACGAAGAGTATCAATTAGCGAAGGGTCTATTAAAACGTCTTCCGAACTATACGGAAACAGGCATTTTCTCTGCTATGTGGTCCGAGCATTGTAGCTACAAATCATCAAAACCATTACTTAGAGGGTTCCCAACAAAAGGAAGTCATGTTTTACAAGGACCTGGTGAAGGTGCAGGGGTTGTTGATATTGGAGATAATCAAGCAGTTGTTTTTAAAATTGAAAGTCATAATAGTCCATCTTTTGTCGAGCCATTTGAAGGTTCAGCAACAGGCGTTGGTGGGATTATGCGTGACGTCTTTTCAATGGGAGCAAAACCAATTGCAGCGATGAATTCATTACGTTTTGGCAATCTAGACAATGACCATACGAAAATGTTATTTTCTGAGGTTGTCCGTGGGATTTCAAGCTATGGTAATGTGATTGATGTTCCAACGGTTGGCGGAGAGATTCAATTTGATAAGCAATATGAAGAAAATCCATTAGTCAATGCGATGGTTGTTGGGCTTGTTAATCATGAGGATGTGCAAAAAGGTCTTGCCGCTGGTGTAGGAAATATAGTGATTTATGCTGGTGGAGATACTGGGAAAGACGGAGTTGGTGGCGCATCGTTTTCTTCAGATGTTGTCGAAGCTGGACAAGAAGACAATACATCTGCTGTTGCAATCGGTAATCCAGAGATCGGTAAAAAATTAATGGATGCATGCTTAGAAGTCATTCATTCGGATGCATTAGTTGGTATTCAAGATATGGGTGCGGCAGGATTAACATCATCTGGAAGTGAAATGGCATCTAAAGCAGGTATGGGCATGGAGATGAATCTTGACCTTGTTCCACAGCGCGAAGAAGGAATGAATGCTTACGAAATTATGCTGTCTGAATCACAGGAGCGGATGTTATTAGTTGTGAAAAAGGGTCAGGAGCAAGAGATTCTTGATATTTTTGCGAAACATAACGTGGATGCAGCTGTGATCGGTGAGGTTATCGAGGAGAAAACTTTCCGTATTAAGCAGCATGGTGAGATTGTCGCAGATATTCCTGTAGATATTTTAGCGGACGAGGCACCTGTTTATCACTTGCCATCAAAAGAAGCGGCATACTATCAAGAATTTCAAGCGATGGAAAATGAAGTTCCAGCAGTAGACAATCATCAAGCGGTGTTAAGACAACTCTTACAACAGCCGACCATTGCAAGTAAGGAATGGGCATACAATCAATATAACCCGGAGGCACAAGGAAACACCATTGTGGGTCCTGGATCAGATGCAGCTATCGTGAAAATCGATGGAACGGATAAAGCCATTGCGATTACGACAGACTGTAATTCTCGTTATATTTATTTAGATCCAAAAGTGGGTGGACAAATTGCCGTGGCTGAAGCAGCACGTAATGTTGTTTGTTCTGGTGCTAAACCACTTGCTATTACAGATGGATTGAACTATGGAAACCCGAACGATCCAGAAGTATTTTGGCAAATGGAAGAAAGTATTAATGGGATCAGCGAAGCATGTCTTGCTCTTGAGACACCTGTTATAAGCGGGAATGTTTCCATGTATAATCAATCAAAAGACGAAGCGATTCTTCCAACACCTATCATTGGAATGGTCGGACTTATCGAAAACACAAAACATGTGACACCAAGCCATTTCCAAAATAATGGGGACCTTGTTTATTTAATTGGTGAAACGTTCCCTGAATTCGGTGGCAGTGAACTACAAAATATCATTGCTGGAAAATATTCAGGAAAAGCTCCAGCGATTGATTTAAAAGTTGAAGCGAACCGTCAAAACTTACTTTTGACTGCAATTAAAGACGGTCTTGTCGTATCTGCACATGATTTATCTGAAGGTGGACTTGCTGTTGGCTTAGCAGAAAGTTTATTTAAAGGACAAGGTTTAGGTGCTGAAGTGAACGTAACAGGAGACGCAACGGTTGCGTTATTCAGTGAATCACAATCAAGATTCTTAGTAACGGTAAAAGCAGAGAACAAAGAACAATTTGAAAGTCTATGGACAGAAGCGAAACAAATCGGTTCAGTCACTAACGATGGAAAATTAAAAGTATCTGTAAATGGTGAACAAGTCATTGAAGATACGGTTGATGAACTTCATAAGCTTTGGAGCGAAGCGATTCCTGCGTTAGTAGCAGCTAAATAAACTTAGTATGAATGTGTTAAATAACCTTTTGATAGAGCACGGTTCCTTGTGAAGGGACCGTGCTCTATCTATATATGTAGCAGAAAACATAGACTGACATGATATTTTATCGATTTATGAACATGGTTCGGACTGGGATAATAAACGCTGTACCTGTGACCAAAAAATATCAATACACTTATAATTAGTTGTTAATTCAACGGGTATAAGTGTTTTTGTTTTTTGGAAAAAAAGGAAAATAATAGAATGTAAATTTTGTAACTCAACTTTTATACTTAAATGAGAAGATTAAAAATGACGTACAGATATATATTGAGGTTATTTGAATAATTCCCGCTTCTTAAAAATTCAAATATATAAAATAACAAAATTATAACTAAACTTTATTTATGCAGATAATTGGCTGCTGTGAATAGGCGAGCTATGGATCTGTCCCTCTATTGGTGTTGGAGTAAGCGGTGCCAATATTTCTGGAAATGACTGAATAAATTTAATTGTTGTTATATAAATTTTATGATAATATTATTTAATATAATCGTATACAATTACTTGGTATTAAGGATAGGAAAAATAAGTTTAGATCAAATCTATCAATTAAAGACTTTATCACGTATTAAAGGGCAGTAAGACTTCTACTGACAGAAGTTTTCTTTATATATATTTTTTGCCCACTATAAAGTTGAGGTAGGTTTTATTACCTCACTAAGAATCATCCCGATCCGAACACAAAGTAAATGCTGGTGAAACTGCATTCTTTAAATGATCATTCATGTTAAAAATAACGATAATAATATGAGAACAGTTTTTTAAATTAATTGTCACTGATTGTGATTTCGGTAAGTGGTCTAAGTATTTTCTTGAATCGTTATTTGAACTTATTCTATGTGCGGGAAACTAACAATTAATCGTTTAACTTCATTCAGCAAATGTTTTTGTAACGAAAGCTTGCGACAGTTACAGAAGTCCCCGACTTCAATAAGTGGGGGATGAATGCAAAATGTTTTTTTGATTCAGTGGGGGTTCAAACCTCGGCTGAATGAAGTTAAGCCTCCGGCGAGCCTTGCGATTTTTTACGGTATTTTATCGAGCGAGCTCGATAAAAATCCGGGCGCAAATTCGGCGGGCGAATTTGATTCGGTGTTGTTACTCTTACCAATAGTAGGATATGGGTAAGATTGTGAAAAAAGTCTAGTTGTCCTGTTGGAATAATCATATATAATGAATAATATATTTATGTTCTTTTCTCTTATGGAAGTCTCCTTTATCTTAGATGGGGTTATGAAAAGGGCTAATGATATCAATACTGGCGATGAATTTAATTCTCATTTAATCAAGAAATGAGGATGCTTGAGGAAGAAAATACCATTGTGTAGAAAAGTTAAAAACGACTAAAAGGTAAATTTAACTTTTAAATACAAACTAGGAGGAAATCAATGGGTACATATGATTTAGTCGTGATTGGTGCAGGTCCTGCTGGTATGACTGCTGCCATTTATGCTGTGAGAGCAAATTTAAAAGTATTATTGCTTGATAGATTAGCTCCGGGAGGACAAATTATCAATACTAACGAAATCGAAAACTATCCTGGGGTAGGTAAGGTAAACGGTGCTGAATTAGCTATAAAGATGTTTGAGCAGACTCAAGAATTAGGGGTGGATTTTGATTACCGTACTGTAACCAAAATTGAGAGTCTAGAAGATATTAAACAAGTGCACACAGAAGAAGATGACAATGTTATTAAAACATTAAGTGTAATTGTAGCTACAGGGACACGTCCTAGAACTTTGAATATTCCAGGTGAAGAAGAATTTAAAGGATCCGCTATTAGTTGGTGTGCCATTTGTGATGGCGCTAAATACCGTGATAAGGATGTAGTCATCATAGGAGGTGGTAATAGCGCAGTAGATGAAGGAACTTATCTAGCAAGCATTGCGAAATCACTAACCATTATTACTGATTTCGACTTAACGGCTGACCCTGTTTCCTCCGATTATTTACGTTCGTTGCCAAATGTAACCGTTTATTCTTATAAGCGTGTCGTAGAAATTATCGGTGAAGGAGGCCAATTCAAAGGGGTTAAATTTGCAGATAAAGAAACGGGCGAGAATGAACAGGTTGTCCATTGTGATGGTGTCTTTGAATATATTGGGGCTACCCCATCAACAGAATTTCTGAAAGGGACAAACATACTTGAAGGTCATGGATTTATAGAAACAAATGAACGCATGGCTACAAAAATACCTGGGATTTTCGGGGCAGGCGATTGCATTAACAAACACTTGCGCCAGGTAGTAACAGCCACTGCTGATGGAGCGATTGCTGCTCAAGAAGCAAGTTCCTATATTAAATCCTTAAAAAGACAAGATAATGTAATGCAGGAGGTATTGGTATGATAAAAGAGCTGGTTAAAGAAGAATTTACTGCTGATTTAACTCAAGGAGCTGTTTTAGTTGATTTCTATTCTAAAACTTGCGGACCTTGTAAGATGCTTTCCTTCATATTAAATGATGTTGATAAAATGCTTGGTGAGAAAGTAAACATTATTAAAGTTGATTTTGAAGAAAATCCAGATTTAATTGAAGAACATAATATAGAAGGATATCCGACTCTAGTCATGTTTAAAGATGGTAAAGAAGTATCAAGAAAGTCAGGTTTACAACAAAAACCTGTAATTATCAAGATGATTGAGGAGGCTTTATAATGGTGACAATGACAATGGATTACACGACAAAGACAATTGGTTATAGTTATAAAGAGCATTTAATTCATAAACAAGCTAAGGCAGAGGCCGCTATGTTAAAAGAGTTTGAACAGGGACAATTTACAATGGAAAACCCATTAATTAAATACAACCCGTACTTTGTTAACGATCTGGCAGCAGTTATGTTATTTAGAACAGAAGAAGAAACATCCATTACGATTCGTGTACTAGGGAAAACAAAAGAAGCGGATTTTTATCATACTTTTCCTAAAGGCAAAGAACATATCATTCCTGTTTTAGGTTTATATAGTAATTATGAGAATAAAATTGAAGTTTATCCCTATCAAAAATATAATCAGAAAGTTGTTCATACGATTAAAACACCTGAAGTGGCAGGAGCTAAACTAGTTGAATCCATGGAAACAACACCAGAACATATGCAAGATGATGTAGTGTTCCTATGTCCTGCGGTAAATGATTTAGCTATTGCAGTTGACTATGCAGGGGATGTGCGGTTGAACTATACCGTCCCGATGGTTTGGGATATTAAACGTCATCCGAATGGCAATCTCCTACTTGGATCTGAACGCTTAATAAAGATGCCTTACTTTGTTTCGGGGATCTATGAAATGAGCCCAGTTGGAAAAATTTATAAAGAGTATCGTGTACCGCGTGGCTATCACCATGACCAAATTACATTACCGAATGGAGATATCGTCGCTTTAAACTGTGATTTAGACAATGGGACAGTGGAAGATCAAGCTGTTGTGATCGATAAGGACACAGGCCATGCAAAACGAACAATTACATTCTCTAACTTTATTAAGCCAGGATCTCAAAAGTCTGGTTCATGGTCAGATGAAGACTGGTTCCACTGTAATGCGGTGTGGTATGACGAGCATACGAACTCACTAACATTTTCCGGACGTCATTTAAACGCAATGGTTAATATTGATTTTGATACAGAGGAATTAAATTGGATTATATCTGATCCAGAAGGCTGGCCAGAGGAGTATCAACCATACATGTTTAAACCAGTCGGTGAAGGGGACTTTGATTGGCAATATGAACAACATGCCAACTTAATTACACCTTTAGGCGATGTGATGTGTTTTGATAATCACCATTATGGAGCACAAAATCCTGATAAATATCTTGCAGCAAATGATAGTTTCTCTCGTGGCGTAAAGTATCGTATTGATACAGATAAGATGGAAATTGAGCAATTATGGCAATATGGAAAAGAACGTGGCAAGGACTTCTTCTCCCCATACATTTGTAATATCTTGTACTATAACGAAGGGCATTACTTAACACATTCCGGTGGTATTGCCTTTGACGGTGATGGAAACGCCTCTAAAGAGCTGGGTCCATTTGCTCAAATTGATGATCCGAGTATAACGTTAGAGTCTATTACAGTTGAAACAATTAATGATAAGAAAGTGCTTGAACTAAAGGTCAACTCCAACTATTATCGTGCAAATAAGTTCACACTTTACTCTAAAGATGGTAATAATCTTTCTCTTGGTAAAGGACAACTTCTAGGATCATTAGGAGAAACACCTCAGATGGATTATGATATTCCAGCAGAAGATACGGGTGACATTTTACCAGAAAAGCATGAAGCTCGCATTACAGATGAAGTTGATATGCTCACCTTTGAGTCGAAGTTTGAAAAAGGTCAGTTGGTTATGTTGTTGCTAGAATCAGAGGAAGAAACTCGTAGATACTTTATCTCTACGTCTAAAGGAAAACGCGGTGCAATGTGCACAGGAACCTTCTTGCCTGAAGACGACCGCGATACAAGAACGGTTGTTTCAAAAGAAGGTTTAGACGGAGACTATCGAGTAAAAGTAATTGTGGATGACAAGAAATATGATACAGGTATCACAATCAAAGCTTAAATGAATAGCTGAGTGTGAATTTATCACATATTAACGGACAGTATGACCCCCACCTTGAGATATAGGGTATATAGTGAATTTGGATAGGTGGGGAATCAACTGCCCATACAGCCTTTAGAAAACTCAATCAGGCTCAGCGTGACTAACCATCATGATGGAAGTCTTCTTTATATAATAAAGGGCGCTTGGGAAAACATTTCTTTTAGATATTTGAATCCCCAATCCCAATGACCTTATCGAATGATATTTTGAAAGAGGGAAAGTACCATGGCAGTTAAATTGGAAGATAGTTTGATTGAGCAAGACTTAAGTGCTAAAAATAGTAAAATAAAAAATAATTACTTTGATGGTTTGAAAGTTACTGGACCCTATAAGATTGTATTTTTCATTATCATGTTTGCTTATTTCTTTGAACAGATGGATAACTGGAATTTCGCATTTATTGCCCCCGCATTGATGGCAGATTGGGGGATAACGATGGCGGATATTGGGAAGATCAATTTCGCTTATTTCGTGGCTATGACCCTTGGAGGTTTAGCAGGCGGTATTATTTCGGACTTTATTGGTCGGAGAAAAACATTCCTTGCCTCCATATTTATTTTTTCTCTAGCGTCGGTAGCTAACGGTTTTGCACCTAATCTTTTAATATTTACGATAACACGTGCCATAACTGGATTTGGTATTTTCTGTTTGATGGTTTGTTCACAAGTATATATTGCTGAGATGACACCTAGTGAAACTAGAGGAAAGTGGCAAAGCCTAACAGCGTCAATCGGTTTCATAGCGGCTCCTTTTATTGGGATTTTGTGCAGTGTTGTAATTCCGCTGAGTCCAAGTGCTTGGCGATCTATTTTCCTTCTAGGTGGAATAGGTATAATTGGTTTCTTTGTTGGTCTTAAATACTTAAAAGAGTCCCCACGTTGGTTAGTTGCCCAAGGAAAAGTAGAAGAAGCCGAACAAGTTATCGAAGAGTTAACGAGCGTTAAAGTCGATTTAAGTGAAGTAGCTTCCAAAGTAGAGCCTAAAGTAAAAACAATGGAAGTCATCGTCGGATTATTTTCACCAAACTATATTAAGAGAACGTTTGTAATCTTATTATTTGTTATTTTTACAGTGCCTGCAAGTTTTGTTATTACTACCTGGACAACGACACTCTTGAGTCAGAGAGGATTAAGCGTTGATGCTTCCTTAACAGCTACTACCCTGTTAATGATCGGTGTTCCAGTAGGATGTTATTTCTCCTCTTTGATTGCTGATAAAGGTGGAAGGAAAATCCCAATGGCAGCTATGGCGATCACTGTAGCCATTTTATCAGTAATTTTTGGGAAATTAGAAGGATTCGTTCCTATTGTGGTTTGCGGATTCTTAATGATTGGTGCAGCTATGGCATTAAACTTTATTACTTACAGTTATATTGCAGAGAATTACCCGACAAGAATGCGGAACACGTCTACTGGTATTCATAATGCTGCAGGTCGTTTAGCCACTTCTGTTTTACAATTGTACATACCAGTCGTATTTCTCCAATACCAGTTCTCTGGAGTATATAACCTAGTTGCCATTATGGTTTGTTTACCGGTAGCTGTTTTACTGCTGTGGGGTATGAAAACTGGTGGTAAGTCTCTTGAGGAAATCTCTTAATGTACTTTAGATTAATTGGCGATATTGCAATGCTTGTTAATAGCTTTGCTTAATATTTCGCATTTTATATTCCAATTATCCCGACTATTTTGGTCAAAATAGTAGTTGTTGAGCTATTGTTCATGATTAATTCTTTTGGGATGAAAACGGTACTAGTATTCCAAAGTATCGACAAGTCACTGTGACTTGTCGGTTAGTAGGTCCTAACAAGATTAAAACAAATAGATTGTATACAAAACTTGCTTGTTCTAGTGCAAAACCACTTGCCCTTACAGATGGGTTGAACTATGGAAATCTACAAGACCTAGAAGTGTTTTGGCAAATGGAAGAAAGCATTAATGGGATCAGTCCCTAATCGCAGATGCTTACTCTAATAACAAAAGTATTAAAAAAGAGATAAGGCAGGATGATTCATATTCTGTCTTTTTGATATGAGTTAAATCGACGATACAATAATCAATCATCCCTTCACAAATCTTTCGCAATTTTACATTTAAGAAAGACTGCCTCTAGAAAAGTCAGATGTAAGTTGAAGATAATTGTTATTATCAGTGATATTGAAATAGTGTATACTATAAAAAGACCTTGATAGGTAAAATTTTAAAAGTAGTCAGGAGAAGAAATAATGAACGATTCATATAGAGTGTTACTTTATTATAAATATGTCCATATCGAGAATCCGGAGGAATTTTCAGCTCAGCATCTGAAGTTCTGTAAGGAGCTAGGTCTTCGAGGCCGCATCCTTGTAGCTGAGGAAGGGATAAATGGAACTGTTTCTGGGACAGTTGATCAGACTGAGGAATATATAAGGGTGATGCACGAGGACACGCGTTTTTCTGATATGACCTTTAAGATCGATGAAGCAGATGGCCATGCATTTAAAAAGATGCATGTCCGTCCAAGGAAGGAGATTGTCACTTTAGGGCTTGAGGATGATGTCAATCCTAATGAAATTACAGGTAAATACCTTGAACCGAAGGAATTCTTTGAGGCAATGCAGGATCCCGAAACGGTTGTAATCGATGCACGTAATGATTATGAGTATGACCTAGGCCATTTCCGTGGCGCAATCCGTCCGGATATCCCTGCATTTCGCGATCTTCCGGAATGGATCAGGGAAAATAAGGATATGTTTGAAGGTAAGAAGGTGCTCACCTATTGCACAGGAGGCATTCGTTGCGAAAAATTCTCCGGCTGGCTTGTGAAGGAAGGCTTTGAGGATGTGAGCCAGCTTCATGGCGGGATAGCCACTTACAGTAAAGATCCGGAAGTGAAGGGGCAGCTTTGGGACGGCAAGATGTATGTTTTTGACGAGAGGATTTCTGTGCCAATTAACCGTGTAGAACATGTTATTGTCGGAAAGGACCATTATACAGGGGAACCATGTGAGCGCTATGTCAATTGTGCAAACCCGGAGTGCAACAGGCAGATCCTGACTTCAGAAGAGAATGAACACAAGTACCTTCGTGGATGTAGTCCTGAATGTCGTGTCCATCCTAGAAATAGGTATGTAGAAGAACATGGCCTAACAGAGGAACAGACAGCTGAACGGCTACACAAGATTGGCGAAGAATTTTTAGGTAGCTATAGCAAATCATAACTTGGGATGGACCGAGGGGACAGGTCCCATAACCCAATTTTCAGAGGAATAAAAGGAGCTAGAACATCTACATATAGTAGCTGATCTAGCTCCTTTTTAGTATTCTTTTAAACACTTGATTTATTATCATTAACACTATGAATATAGTGCTTTGATTATAAAAAAATAGAGTATATTCTACAATCTATACTGCTTTGTTTTTCACTTTATTTACAGGAGATTCAACGAGTCTAATTTCCTTTTTATAAACGAACCCATACATAAAGGCTACGAATAAAGCTCCACCAATTGCATTTCCAATAAAAACAGGAACAAAGTTTAAAAAGTACTCCGCCCAGCTCAGATAACCAGCAAAAATTGCTGCAGGGATGACAAACATATTAGCCACGACGTTCTGAAACCCAATCGTTACGAATCCCATAATTGGGAACCAAATAGCCAATATTTTTCCGCTAATGTCATCTGCACCGTACGCCATCCAAATCGCTAAACACACTAACCAGTTACATCCTATGCCCGAAACCAAAGATTGAGTAAAGGAGTGATCGACTTTCTCTTGTGCTATAGCAACCGTTTCTGTTAAGTAGACTCCTGTTCCTGTCAAGCCAACAACATGTCCAAAGAAATAGGCCACAAATATAGCTCCAGCAAAGTTACTTACAACAAGCAATAACCAATTTCTACCTAACAAACCGAGAGTAGCACGCTTTGCCAATATCGCCATCGTCAAAGCCAACATATTCCCTGTCAATAGTTCTCCTCCAGCAAGAACAACAAGAATGACCCCAAGTGGGAAAACAGCCCCGCCGAGAAGCGAAGCGAAGGAACCCCATTCACTTGGTAGATTTCCTACGACACGGATATTTAATAGAAAACCCAGTGAGATAAATGCTCCCGCTAAAAACCCCAACACCAATGTATTCGGAACTGACATAACTGCTTTATTTGTACCAGCTTCGACTACTTGCCTTGCTATACGTTGCGGATTGTGAAATGCCATCCTTTTTCCCCTCCATTAACAGTTTATCTCGTAGATGCCTTCCAATAAGCCAAAGACAAAGGCTTTTTAAATAACAAAAAGCCCGCCATCAAACGGCTTAATGCAGTTTAACTGCATGACCGTTTTATGGTGGGCTAATAATATCTAAGCATTGTGAAATACCGAGTATCATTCCCGCCATTAAGACTAGAAGAACGGGATGAAGATGCAACATTCGTTACCGCTCATCAATGAATCTTCTATTTCTTAATCAGAATAGACTCATAATAGCACAATCTCAAAAAAATGTGAAGTTTTTGTGACTTTTTTGTTTTATATGTGGAATTGGAGCAATATTAGGCTTGACGACTGCTTCGGATGAAACCAGGGGAGGCCGACTCCATTTTCTAGGAACACCTCTCATTAAGACTTACTACTTTTTATCAGTTGCCGACAGAAGACTCCTTCCTCAAGGAATGTGAAGGGCGTAGCCCAATGAGTAGGTGGGAGATGAATGTCGGTAGGCTTTAGCCTAAATGTTTTTCTGTGATATTTTTTTGACCTCTAACTTCCTTATTGAATAAAAATTCCCTTAAATATATAATTAGAATATCGGATAAAACGTATGTTCCCTTTTTTAAAAAAACACTGAATGGTGGTCATTGGGGATGTTGATTTAGAAATTTTACGAAGACAACGTCAAAATGGGACCGTTCGTCAATTAAAGGACCGACGTAAAGATGTTTATTTACAACATTCAATATAAAAAATAAGCATAGGACATGGATCTGGGTATTTAACTGGACCCATGTCTTTTCGTTTTACCTTCATTCGTTTGTGTTTAAATTTCGCAATTGTGGAAATTTTCATCTAAATTTAACAATAATGTCATATTCTATCGTTTATACTAAGAGTATGACATATTAGAGGGGGATTAAATGGATATTGAAAAGAATAAGCCATTGATACCTGACTTAGATGAAAATCTAAAAAAGAATCATGAAACTAACGGTAATGAAGGTAATGAAACGCGTCCAAACGTAAAGGAAACAATAGCTAAAAATAAAGAAATAATAGAGAAAAATCGTAAACTTTTGCGGAAAAAATAAGATTCTTCATCCTCTTAATTTGGTGATGGTTTTGGAAAACAAGGAACAGAATAAGCATTTCTTCTTCAATGTAGGATGCAAGAGTTGAAGAAGAAAGCTGTCATTGCGACAGCTTTTTGTTGTTCCACTAACAAATCAGCTTCGTTTAATAAGAAACAGTTACAATCTTATTGTTCTATTAAAGGTAGCCCTCTTTTGGTTATTTCTACTTCTAGTACCTTCATAAACTCCTCTGTCATTTTTCCTTCTTTATCAAGTTGTATAGCTTCTTGGTATACACTGAACAGTGATTTATCGGCTAATTGTTTCATTTCCTATAAACCCTCCTTGATAGCTCAGTAACTTAATTTACAGTATCTATACCCTTTATAAGATTTAAGTAAACTTATTTTAGCTTTTTATTATGTTAGCCTTTTTTGAAATTGAAAGCATATGCTTTCGTATCATTTTCTTTAACAGTAGATTATGAAATTTCTAAGTAAAAGTTTGATCTTTACAATGATTTTTGTTTTAAGCGATCATCTTTTGTATCTATTGGAGGAAAATCAGCTTATGCTTGCTTCAAGAGAATGGGTAGATTTAAAAGGGAGTTGTAGGGATGGATTTGATGAGCCACATGAATTATTGGACTTTGTTAAAAACGATAGCGATATCCTTGAAGTAAGTCAACCTTCTTTCAATTATCGGGGTAGGTTAGTTGTGCGAAATGTTTCTCATGCAAGAAGGCTTTTTAAGGTATTGATCTCTGATTTCGTTATTCATTTAAGCAAAATTCCTCATAAGAATAGGTTTCGTTTTTGACAAGCAGGGAAATCCATTTACATAAACAAAATGAATTAACTTTAGTTAAGGAGGAAATAAAAATGGCACAAAATATCTTAACAAATGAATCAACTACAAACAATTTTTCAAGGGGTAGAGTAGGTAACTCAACCGCTAGCTCTTTAAATAGTAGGGTGAACACGTCAATTGATCGTTCTTCAAGTAGTAATAACAGTAAATTAATGAAGGGAATTGTAATTGGTGGAATGATTGGAGGGTTTATTGCGTTGCTCGATTCCAATACAAGAGATAAAGTGAAGGATACAGCTTTAACTGTTAAAGATTCTTCAATGAATTTGATTAGCGAGGTAAAGAAAAACCCTTCCGAAGTAAAAGAACAAATGATAGACTCCTTCAAAGAGGCTTCCCAAGTAATGAAGGAAGCAATTAATAATGCTCAGGATTTGTACAAACTATTAAATAAGGAATTAATTGGCAATGTCAGCGAAGTAAAGGATATGACCAATCAGACATTAAATACAGCCAAGGAAGCAAAAGGTGAGATCGCTGAGATTGGAGCGAAAGTCAAAGAAGCAGGCTCCACGGTGATGGACAACCCTGTAGTAGATGCAGCGACCCAATCTGGATCAGTCCCGTCAAAATAAAGGTGCCTGACAAGTAGGAATAAATAAAGAGGCCGAAAACCTTGATATTATCAAGGTTTTCGGCCTCTTTATAAATGTGAAAATGAAACGTGAAAACCGTCCGAGACTACTGAAAAAGTCCATTTAAAGAGAAAAGGAGCTAGATCAACTACTATATGATATGCTCCCCATTAGGTAGAGAGATTTGGAAAATGAAAATCTGTTTATCAAATGGGGAGTTGAAATGGAATGGAATGAGATTAAACGTACTTATAGGGATGAAGTGAACTACATGATTGATTTTTTTGGTTTCCAGAGCTTTAAAGAGGGTATATAAAGAAAGAAGGATGAGATAAAGATTTCACTCCTTCAAAAAAATAGAAAGAAGGTGTCTGATATGTCACTCGCACAAAATGACGACTTCTTAGATCAGAAAAAGGGCGGAAACAGATATATAGCGGTCTTTAAGGATGAAGAGAACAAGGTAATCGATGGAATCGAAATTAAAGCTCCCGCTCAAGATGTTAGCGCAGTAAACAAAGTAGCTTCTGACTACGCACAGGACTTAATGGCCGAAAAGGGTATAGATAAAGTGGAGTGTGAAATCCGGAAGAAGTAAAATATAATTTGCAAAGGCGTATGCTAAAGGAGCCTAAAAGCGGTTTTTCGAAAACCTACCGCAGCCTGGATTTGGTCAGGCAATAGGACCTTTTAGCAGATGCCTTTTTTTGGGGGCGGAAAATATTATGAAGAAAAAAATATTATACTTACTAATGATCTTTATCATAGGAATAAGCTGTTTTCTTGCAGGCTTCGGCTATGGGCAGTCTAGCGCCTACAAGAAACAGAAAGATGACTTTAGCTTAGAACATCTTCATTCATTTGAAGATTAGTTGGATATTTTATAGATAAAAAGGCACTGTTAATAGGTGTCTTTTTTGTTATTAATTTAGTGGTAAACTAGAAAGGTCAGTAAGAAATCTACTTAGAATCCGATAGAATAGAACTATATCATTCTTAGGAGAAAGTAGGTAATTTATCGCGCACAAATTCATTGTAGGAGAAGAAGAAATTCAATATAAAAAAATCACAAAGAGTTCCAAGCAGTAGTCAATCCACCAAAACTGACGGAAGAAGAACGTGAGGCATTAAAAGCGAGTTTTTTAAGAATTCAAATACATATCCCTGTTTCCATTCAAGCTGCTGAAACCATCTCCATTACTTCTACTATCGGACAAACGATTGATTGGGGAGTAGCCATACTCGGAGCACCTTCCATGTGGAAGAAAACAAAAGGTGAAACGATAAAGGTGGCTATTTTATATATTCGTTTTCTTCCCCGTTTTTGTTCGATGAAAACATATTTCTCATTTGTTAATGAAATATTCATCAAAAGTAATTTTCAGGGGCGAAACTTTTAATCTAATTAATTTTGACTGTCCACCTGATTCTAAGTAAATCTTATCTCCTAAAAGAGTAAAACTTAAAAACTGCACCAAATGGTATCCATTTGGTGCAGTTTTTATTTACATGAATTATGTTTGAAAAAAAGTAGAAAGGGTATAAAACTATTACAAAGTGTGTTTAGGAGATTAATAATAAACAATACAAGCAGACAGGAGAGAACGAAATAATGAAAAAGAAAGTTCTTTTTATATCTGACCATGGTGACCCACTTGCAAGACTTGGAGGAAAGCAGTCAGGTGGACAAAATAATTACGTAAAACAACTTGCTCTAGTATTAGATGAATTGGGCTTGAGTGTAGATGTTGTGACTCATTGGAGTAATCCAAATACACCTCAAATAGAAGCATTTGGCGAGGATTGCCGTGTTATTCGGATTGCTGCCGGACATAAAGGGTATATGAATAAAAGTGAAATGATTAATATATTACCTGCATTTTATAGGGAAATGCAAGATTTGATTCCGATAAATACATACGATATTGTACACTCCCATTACTGGATATCAGGCCTGCTTGGTCTTGTAATAAAAAATAATTATGAAATTCCACTTGTTCATACTTCCCATTCATTAGCAATCGCTAAATATAGAGGTACGGGTAAAAAAGAAACGACACGATTACATGCGGAAAAAAATATTCTAAGAAAAGCGGATACCGTTATTGCCACTACAACAAATGAAAAAGACTTAATTGAAAGCTTTGCTGGACCGAAAGCGAATGTGGTTGTATCTTCCATTGGTGTGAATCGAGATATTTTCTATCCATATGAAAGGAAGAAAAGACAAAGTGTACCAGTATTCTCTTTCGCTGGCCGATTAGAGGAAACAAAAGGAATTGTTACACTGCTTAACGCTTTTAATAAATTAAATAATCAGACTAATCATGATATTAAATTAATTATTGCTGGTGGCGATAAGGATGAGGTAGACCTTACAACTTTTGAGCCTAAGAAGAAGGAATTAAAAGAGGCTGTACGTGGAATAGAGGATGAGGTGATGTTCGTTGGATCCAAAACCCAAGAAGAGCTTGCGGATATTTTTAATAGATCCACGGCGGTCGTTGTGCCATCTTATTATGAATCGTTTGGTATGGTTGCCGCAGAGGCACAAGCTTGCGGAACACCCGTTATCGCATCTGGGGTTGGTGGATTGCAAAATGTAGTTTCCGATGGTTTTACAGGCTTACATGTAGAACCGAAAAATCCAGACCACTTATTAAAAGCTATGGATTTATTAGCAAAGGACATTTATTTGGCAAAAGAGTTAGGGAAACAAGCAGCTGATTATTCCCACAAAGCTTTTAATTGGGAGAAGATTGCGAAACAAATGAACATGACATATGAGAGGCTGATAGGGACAAATGAACTCGTACATGCTAGCTACTGATTTGGATGGAACTTTGGTAGGGGATGTAGGTGCCTTAAAAGAATTACTGGAATTCTTTGAGTCACTGCCATATAAAGTAGACTTAGTTTATATCACAGGAAGACACTATGATTCTGCATTATCTCTTATTGACAGTGAAAGATTGCCTCTTCCTTCTATCCTAGTAACAGATGTAGGTACGAGTATTTATAGTGGCCATGAATTATTACCAGATTCGAAGTGGGAGCAGAAGATTATGAAAAACTGGAACCCACAAAGGATTCGAGAGATAGCGATGCAAATACCTGGAATTTCGCTTCAGTCTTTACCAAACGATCGCAGAGTTTCCTTTTACGTTAACGATAGGAAGGATGCAAGCATTTTAAAGCAGAAGTTAAAAGAATCCGGTATGCCTCACACCTTCGTTTTTAGTTCAGGAAGAGATGTGGATGTATTGCCAGAAGGTGCAGGAAAAGGGAAGGCACTTCAATATGTAGTGGAGGAATATGCTGGTGAAAAGGCAAATATCCTTGTTGCAGGAGATTCTGGTAATGATTTGGACATGCTTACACTTGGCTATCCAGCTGTCATAGTAGGAAATGCTCAAAAGGAACTTCTTGATGTAAAGAGTGATCATATATACAATGCAACCAAAACTTGTGCAGGTGGTATTCAACAGGCTTGGAAGCATTACTATGGCTCTAATTAACCATCATCCCTGTGATGACATAAAGGTCATTTCACAGGGATGATTCGATTTTCCTGTTATCCATCTGTTAGGTTTACAGGAAGTGAGAAAATGTCGGTTATAAAATAGTAGAGAACGGTGGAAAAGGCTGCGAATGAAAAGGAACGAATGGTCCTTACAAAAAAGTACAAAAATGACTACGACTAAATTCAATTTAACATTCAGAAAAAGCTTTCACAAAAAAAGGAGTTTATTATGTTATTAAATATTCTTGTGATTTTTATCCTTCAACTGGTGTATGTCCCTATTATGACACTACGGACGATTTTTTTAGTGAAAAATATGAGTATAGCAGCTTCATTACTTGGTATAGTAGAAACTTTAATCTCGATCTTCAGCTTATCAATCATTTTTTCTGGTAACCAAAGCCTCACTGAAAAGATGGTTTATGCGCTGGGGTTCGGTGTGGGACTCTTCCTTGGAACACGCATTGAAAATAAATTGGCCATTGGATACACTACATTATATGTTAATTTATTGGACCGAAATGAAGAGTTAGTTGAAGCGTTAAGAAGTAAAGGTCTAGGAGTGACTATCTATGAAGGGAACGGTCGTGATAGCAAAAGGTACCGATTAGAAATATTGACAAGGCGGAATGTTGAAACGGAAGTCATGAATTTCATCGAACAATATGATCCTAAGGCTTTCATCATTTCATATGAACCACGAAGATTTAAAGGTGGGTTCCTAGTGAAGGCTATGAAAAAGAATATGAAAAACAGTTCCACAAATAACACTCAAACACATATGGGAAAATAACTTACAATCAATCGCAGTTAGCCCTCTTTAATATGAATATAGGGACACAGGGACACTGACCTGTAGTGCACCCCAAAATTTAGAGTAGAAATTTAACTTTTAGGGTGTTTTATTGTGGCAAAATCTAGTGAAGATCTAAAGGTAAAAGTAGTTAAGGAGTATCAAGACGGATTTTTAGGAATCAGGCTTTTAGCTAAGAAATATGGCATCAAATCAAAATCAGAAGTTGGTAGATGGATCCAGTTATATGAAAAATTTGGTGATGAAGGTTTAAAAAGGAATAAACATAGTCAATCTTATCCTGTTCAATTTAAGCTAGATGTATTAAGCTTCATTAAAAGAACAGGTTCTTCAGAAATGGAAACGGCCCTTCACTTTGGGATGAAAAACCCCAATATCATTGCTTCATGGAAAAAGTCTTTTCGTGAAGGCGATGCTGAAGCCCTGGAAAGATCGAAAGGACGGGTCATCCATGACAGACACATCTAAAAGCAGAGAAAATAAGAAGGTTAAAGATAAAGAAATGTCATGTGAAGAGTTAGAAAGAGAATATGAACTTCTTCGTTTAGTGGTGTAAACTCCCATAGAGTTATGACCACTTCATAATTAATATCTCATATAAGGTATCAGCTAATACTTTTTGGGGAGTATCATGAGATTTTAACCTTTTTAATGCATCTCTTTCTCCCATTTTCCCATATACTTGTCCTATATATAATATTTCGCACTCCAAATTTTTTTGTGAGAATTCTAGATATAGCCATACTATATCTAATTCAACGCCTCCTCCATATGAGTCTTTCATAACTATTTTGGATAGTTCTTGGAACCCTACGAAACCCTTGCGAATGCAGTCGCATCAAGGGTTCGTAACTTTCTTCGACCTCATAACTAGGTTTACACGTCGCCCTTTTCGCCCCATTTAAATAAGTGCGAGTTATGAAGGCTTGCTAAATTCAATTTCACTTCGGGATAGCACCGATCACAATAGTATTTCGTATAGTCCTTGCCCTTTTCGTATAGGGGCCTTAGTTCCTCTCGGTTATACCACTGCCTGCAAAACGTGCATGCTTTCATCGTTAAACCCTCCTTATGGCTTAGCCTACAACTATTTTTCCCCCTTCGGAATCGATTAAAACAATTCTGAGGGCTCTCACGGCTACTCTATTAACTATAAAATGGCAGCTCGTTTTTTCCGTGATACCGAGTTCAACGGCAAGGTGTAAATTTTCTTCCATACGTTTCTTTTTAGCCTTTTCTATTCGATTATTGAAGAAATGAGGATTTTCCATTTCTATTTCTTGTTCAACTAATCGATAGTATACTTGAACAAAGTCAATTTTCTTGTGCATAATCAATCGGTGAAGGTGGTAATTAATATTAGGCAATTTATGCTTGCTTTAACGGTGTTAACTATTTTATTTATATCAGCTTGCGATGAAAAGGGGATAGACCATTTCTCCTCTAGAGAAAAAGCTTTGGATTATTTTATTGAGAAGGAAAATATTAAAGGAACTATTGATTTGATTACAACGACAAAAGATGAAAAGTTATTAGTAGTACAGTCAATTGGAGATACATATTTTGTTGGAGAATTAGTGGAGGATAAGGAAGGACATTACGCTAAAAGAATATCAGACGATGTTGTAATGGGAATAGGTGCTGGTTGGGAATTAACAACAGCAGATAAGAATAAGTACACTATATTTTTTGAAAAGAACAAAGAAGATGTGAATTATATACAGCTTTTTAATGGAGAATATGATCTATCACTTGTAGAAGGACACACGATTAGTAAAAACAACTTAAATTTCACAAGTGCTCTAAAAGAAGTTGAAGTGATAAAAGATTAAATTAACAGGAACTTTCATTCGATAAAAGACTGTCTAGTAATCTGTGATAGTCTTTTTATATTGATACAAACAACTACGTAACGAAGATTTTCAATACAGCTCTTCACCAAAATCTATGTTTGACGTATGACTCACTTGTATTCGGTCAAAATGCGACTTCCGTATCCTATAAAGGAGATACTTCAGCTTACGATTTAGACATAATAAAGATAAGTGCTTATAAAAAATCATCGCACATCATGCTGGACTATAACAATGAAGTTCCACGAGAAATAACAAGTCAGTAAGGAGAGGCATATGCTAACGACTTTACAAGAAGAACAATTTGAAAAACTTTATCAATTAATTGAAGACTCTTTCCCTAGAGATGAGTATAGGCCCTACGAAACACAACGTGCATTACTTTCTCATCCTCACTATCAAATTTACGTTTATGAAAAAGATCATGAGGTTGCGGCTCTTTTTGCCACATGGGAAGGACCTCAATTTGTCTTTCTGGAGCATTTTGCTGTTAAAGAAAGCTTTCGCAATGGTGGTTTAGGGTCGAAGCTACTTCAAGTCTTTCTTAAGCAGCAGGAAAAACCGATCGTAATTGAAATCGAACCACCAGAGGGAGAGATTGAAAAAAGACGAGCTCGTTTTTATGAACGAAATGGCTTTATCCTTAGCCAGTGGGACGACTATGTTCAACCGGCGCTTGCAAAAGGGCAAAGTCCAGTTCCACTTGTATTAATGTCTTATCCGAAACCATTACAAGAGCAAGAATATCAATCCTTTAAAAACTGGGTATTTAAACATGTCTATTCATCATATTAGATTTTGCTGTTGGTATGTTTAGAATACTTACTGAATCAATTTCTTTAGCACCTATGTTTTTTTGTTTGGGGGAAAAAAGAAAACTATAAAAAGCATCCAAAATAGACCGTCTGATCACCTATGACAGTCGTTTTATATTTAACAAGAAACCTACGTAAAATCTTATTTTTACATAATACATTCATTTGTTCTTTAACTAACAAGGCTGTTTAGTCTAACTAGATTCAAAGTTAACTGTAACCTAAGATTGATAGTATAATTTAAAAGAATTTTGGAAATGTGCTTCAAGGAATATTGTAAGATATAAGTTTATTATCAATAAAATAAGAGAGGGGGGAAATCGCTATTATTTTAAAGAGAAAAGTATTAACTGCTATTCTAAGTAGCTTGTTATTTGCACTTATATTTTCAGTACTTGATGGCTTCGAAGTGAACCGATTTTTTAATTTATATTTAAATTTATATTATTCAAACTTTATGATTGTAATTACGTATGGGGTTATTGTTTCCTTCTTTAGTGACTGGCTTAGTAGGAGAATTTCTAAAAGAACTTATACTCGCGAAATTACCTCCTTCTTCCTTCATTGTTGCTGTGGAGCGGTATTGCAAGTTCTTGGTCTTAGTTCTGCGATCTTATTCTTTATTATTGATCGTTTATTGGGCAGAGTAAAGATTGGATGGCTGTCAGTAATCATAGCATTCTTAATCGTAGTACTAGTATTTATAATTATGGTTAATAGGTGAGGAAAATAAGCGGATTGTACAAACTTTATATATTTGAACGAGAAGGTGTGGGAAATGCAATCCCTATTCAGCTAGAGGAGATTTTTTGCTGAGAAACTAAAACAATGACAGGATAAAGGATAATGAATAGGTTCATATAGTGAAACGTACCATCAGCGGGAGATGAAAGAATCCCATTGATGGTACGTTTCACTTTGCTCGAAAATATCTTCTTCGATTTTCCGTTTTGGTTTCGCACCAATCTTGATTCCACTTTTCTTTTAACGTTGCCATTACACTCGCTTTAGGGTTTCGATAATGGGTTTCACAATGTTCCAGAATTTCGTCTACGGTTACCCATTCTCCATTTCTAGAATGCATATATGCTTTAATTTTATCAATGGTAATGGAATAGGAAGTGACTCCTTCTCCTTTTTTAACGCCGCCTACTTGGGTTTCATGGTGTTCCCTTATCTGTTTGCGGATCCGTTGATACGCTTTTCTTTTATCAGCGAGGGAATTGTATTGAGCAGGGATGGAGATCATGGTCTTTCGTTTCCCAACTTGGATCAATCCAATCTTATAAGAAGTTAAGATCTCCTTCACACATCTCGGAATGGCCTGTTTCCGCTTGGGAATGGCGATATAAACATATTGACCTAACCGAACTCGTTTAAGGGCTTGGTCAATTAATTTAAATGTTAAGGATGTTTTCATTTCCACAATATAATTGATATTCCCGTTAATTCCTAATACATCACAATTCATGACTTCCCCATAAACATCGGAGCAGCCTTGTTCCAATAAAAACTTCTTCACGGGTCCAAACAGTTCAGATTCTCTCATTTTATTCATTTCCGCTCCTCTCTCGTTCGTCCC
>CAWBCW010000007.1:0-15581 GCA_963787345.1 uncultured Bacillaceae bacterium
CATTTTGCAACTGGAACATTTGATAATAGAGTCCTTTTTGCGCCAATAGTTCCTGGTGTGTTCCTCTTTCGACAATGTTTCCTTGATGCAAGACGAGAATTAAGTCAGCATCTTGAATCGTTGATAATCTGTGCGCGATCGCAATCGTCGTTCTCCCTTTACGCATTTTTGCTAAAGCCGCTTGAATTTCTTCTTCTGTTTCCGTATCAATATTAGCCGTCGCCTCATCGAGAACAAGGATCTTTGGATTCGTAGCAATGGTTCTCGCAAATGCAATAAGCTGTCGCTGCCCGCTAGAGAAAGTAGAGCCACGCTCAACGACTCGATGCTCGTAACCATCCGCTAGCTTTTCGATAAAGGGATGGGCCCGAACAAACTCCGCTGCCTCTTTTACTTTTTCATCTGTCATTGAATCGTTATGCAAACGAATGTTATCCTTTACCGTACCATAAAATAGGAAAGGGTCTTGAAGGACAAGTCCCATTTTTTCCCGTAACTCCTCACGTGAATATTCCTTAATTGAAATCCCATCAATGAAGATATCCCCTCGCTCAAATTCATAAAACCTCATCAGCAAATTAATGATTGAACTTTTCCCGCTGCCCGTATGACCGACCAACGCTACCGTCTCACCCGGTTTTGCAGTGAAGGAAATATCTTTAAGCACATCCTTTTTCCCATCATAGGAAAAGCTGACGTCACGGAACTCAATTTCTCCGTCTTTGATTTTTGTTTCACCCGCATTCTTTTGTTCCGGTGCCATTTCTGTTTCATCAAGCAGTTGGAATACCCTGCCAGCAGCAATAATGGCTTGTTGATACAACGATAGCTGCCTCATCACGTCATTCACTGGCCTAAAGAAACGATGCAAATACGTTGTAAAAGCATAGACCACACCGATTTCGACAGGACTATTTAAAGAGATAATCCCGAAATAGCTTAGTGCCATAATTAAAGAACCAATATACACGAGCTCGACTGCAGGTCTTAAGAGCAAGCTATCTAGTTTAATATTTCTGCGACCGGCAAGAAAATGCTTTTCGTTGATCGTAGAAAACTCTCTTTCCAGTCTTTTCTGCTGTCTGAACATTTGGATCATGGACATGCCCTGCAATGATTCATTGATCTTTGCATTCAACAGACCTAATTGTTCACGCATTTCCGCATAATAACGTGAACTGTATTTCCGATACATTTTTATGATTAAAAAGACAAGCGGAATAATAATTAAACAAAATACTGCCAATTTAACATTTAAAAAGAACATCGCGATAAAAATACCGATAATTAAAAATCCACTTTGGATAAAGCTGGCAAGAACCGTTACAAACAGTTCCTTTATAGCCTCTGTATCATTCGTCACTCTAGAAACCGTGCTTCCAGCTGGAGTCTTATCAAAATATTTTAACCCGAGCCCTTGTACTTTTCTAAAGACATCCACACGGATTTTTTGAATAATTTTTAAGGCAATCTCCTGAAATTTATATTGTTGAAAATACGTAATAAACGATCTTGCTACATGAATCGCAAGGTAGCCTCCTCCTAAAACGAGTAATGGCTGAAGAGGAAGATGTCTCGGTGCTAAATAGTGATCAATAAAGTGCGCAATCATTAGCGGTCCGACAATTTCCCCCAATGTAGCCAACGTCAGGAGGATAAAGGCAAAAATAATTTTTTTATAATGAGGGGTCGTATAGGAAAGCAGTCGAAAAAGGATCGTACGCTGCTCCTGTTTCGTAAATTCAGTTGGTTTGCCCATGTGATCCCCCTTTCTCTACAAGTGCTTCTAACTGCTGATGGAGATACATTTCCTTGTACCAGCCATCCCGTTCCATTAGCTCATGGTGTGTACCCATTTGGGCAATCTCTCCTTCATCAAGAACGAGAATCATATCTGCATGCTCGATCGCACTTAAACGGTGTGATGTAATAATCGTTGTTTTTCCAGCACGAGTTTCCCTTAATGATGTGAGGATCCCTTCTTCCGTTTTCGCATCAACAGCAGATAAGGAATCATCGAGAATTAAGACTTCTGGTTGCATTAATAGCGCTCTGGCAATGGATATCCTCTGCCTTTGTCCACCGGAAAGTGAGACGCCCCTCTCGCCGACAATCGTATCATACCCATCCGTAAATTGAAGAATATCCTGATCCACCTTCGCTAATTTCGCGGCATGATGAACCTCCTCGATGGAGGCATCCGGCTTCGCGAATGAAATGTTTTCTGCAACAGTAGCAGAAAATAAAAAATGCTCCTGTGGCACATAACCAATAGCTTCACGTAGCCTTTCAAGCTTATATTCATCTATACGTCTTTCGCCAAACAAAATGTCTCCATCAAAACCTTCACTCTCCCGAATGAGAAGTTTTAATAAAGTCGTTTTTCCAGCTCCTGTTTTTCCGACAATGCCAAGGGTTTCTCCTCTTCTTAACCTAAAGTGAATTTGTTTTAATACAGGCTGCTGTTCACCTAGGTAAGTAAAATCTTCGATATGAAACGCAATATCCCCAGTCGGTACTTGATCGAGCGCATCCGGTGTATCTTTTACATCCACTGGTTCGTCCAAGATAGATCTTATCCGGTCATAAGAGGCTCTTCCTCTTTCCAAAATATTAAACAGCCATCCAAATGCCAGCATCGGCCAGACGAGCAACCCTAAATAGGCATTAAAAGAAACGAGTTCTCCAATTGTAATCATTCCGTCTATGACAAACTTCGCACCAAATGCAATGGATAAGAAAAAAGAAACCCCTACAATACCAGCAATAGTTGGATCATATAAGGCATCCACTCGCGCAACGGCCAAGTTCTTTTTCACGACATTGGCTGATTGGTGATCAAATTCTTCGACATCTTCCTTTTCTTGACCAAATGTTTTAATGACTTTAATTCCTGTAATACTCTCCTGCGTTTTGTCGTTCAAAGACGAAAAGGCTTCTTGTGCCTTGTAAAATCGTTCATGAAGCAAACGCCCATACCAGTTTGTCATAATCGCCATGAATGGCATGGGGATTAAGCAAATCAGCGTTAATTCCCAGCTGATCGTAGCTGCCATTATCACAACGACCGCAATCCCAATCGTCAAAGAATCGACCATTGTTAATACGCCGGCTCCAGCAGTCTGCTGAATCGCCTGTAAGTCATTCGTCGCATGGGCCATTAAGTCCCCTACTCTTTTCTTTTGATAGAAGGTTTGCGACATTTTCGTAAAATGAGAGTACAGCATATCCCGCAGCTGTCTAGCAAGCTTATAAGCGGAACCGAAAATCATGACCCTCCAGAAATAGCGAATGACATACATCGAAATGCCTGTGACCGTTAAAATAATCATCCATTTCAGAAGCTGGCTTCCTGTTAAAGTCCCTTCTGCGATCGCATCTACAATAATCCCAATTATTTTTGGCGAAACCAATTCAAGCATCGCAACCACAATTAATAAAAGGATTCCTCCAATATATGGTCTTTTTTCCTGTTTAAAGAACCATTTCAAATCCATAAAAACCTTCATTCAACCACCCCCTGTAAAAACATAAGAATATGAACCCTGTCACCTTCACTGCACCAAATAAAAAGCACTCATCTGCGAGCGCTTGTCATCTTTCATTTTTACTGCTAAATGCTGTGAACGGTCGTGTCGGCCTCCAATTCACTTCAAAAACCAAAACCTATGAGCGGATACAAGTTTACAGAAAAACTAGACCGTTTTCAAATAGAAAGAAATATCACTTCTATCAATCATTGTCTATTAATTGTCTAGTTTAAGCAAGAGATTCAACTCTTATATCCTCAGGAGCAAGCTAAAACAAGAGCTTCATATAAAACCAAAAACACTCACAAATTCATGTCTGTGAGTGTTTTTGGTTTTTAGAATTGAAAAGTAAGATTCTTTTTAGTACATTACTTTTTTATCATTTAAGCGTCTTTATCTTTTTCTTGAACATCATCGATTAATCCATTTGTCGACCGCTTAAATTCTCTAAGAGTAGCCCCAACAGCACGACCGAGCTCCGGGAGTTTATTCGGCCCAAAAACAATTAAGGCCATAACAATTATCAATAACGCTCCACCAATTCCCATATTAGCCATTTCGAACACCCCTTAAAATTTCACAAAGAAAGCTGTAAAATACATGATGAATAGACCGATTGTAAATCCAGCAAAATTCATCCATGAAACCACAGGCTCATGATTCTTTTTATGATCTTCCATCAGCATTTTGGAAATAACGAAAATGACTTGCAATATAGCCCCTGCACCAATACCTAAAAATACTGCCCCCCATATGGGTGAAAAAATAAACCCTCCGAACCAAGTACCCAAAATGGCTGGCCCCCCTGCAATTGTACCCAGTAATAAAAATTGGCTAATCTTTGGCTTGGTTTTTAATAATGGAGTCGCAATTCCAATTCCCTCCGTGATATTATGCAGGGTAAACCCAATCACTAAAAATGTACCCATTGCAGCTTCTCCAAGTGCAAAAGAGGAACCAATCGCCAAGCCTTCACCAAAATTGTGAAGTCCAATTCCTATTGCCATTAATAAGGCAATTCCTAATGGTGAAAAACCGGTTCGTTTTTGTCTTTGATGTTGGTATTGATCAAATCCAATCAACAGGAGGAACGTAAGAACGGTACAAATGATGACCACCATGTTTCCTTGGAATACAGAAGGTGCCTCAGCTCCTATTTCAAATCCATCAAATAACGTTCCAAAAAATAAGAATACTAGGAGTCCTACTGTTAGGGAAAGAAGGCCATTTATCCAACTTTTTTTCATACGCTTCATAAAGGGATACCATATTAATCCTAAGGTAATCGGTACTATCCCTACATAGAAACCAATAAATCCATAGTTCAACACATTTTCCCATGAAAACTCAGGAGTTAAGGCTGCTGCATCAATGACAGCTTCTGTAATGATTCCATTTTCTGATATTAATAGAATGGTATCGGGATCACCTGCAACCCAAGGATAATAGATGGTTATTTTCCCTTCTTCAAACCTGTTTAGTGTTTGATCTGGATTCATAGAAAAGTTCCATACGGAATCATCTACTATCACTTGAGAAATCGTCAATGCTTTTGGTCCGGTATTACTCACACTTAGTTCAAATCCTGATTGTACTATTTTAATCTTTTCTACATTCAGCACTTCAATCGGGGCTGCAGGATCACGTTCTACTCCAGCCCCATATTTAAATACCCATCCCAATACCATCATTAAAAGGACTAAAGGAATAAGAAAAGTAATGAGCCATTTTGATTTCATCCATTCCCCCCCTTTCTATTCAACCTCAAAAAACCCCATCCAACCTAGCTCCGCAAATTCACTCACATGAGCATGAAACATGTATTTTCCTTTATACGGAAAACGGACTTCCAGTATCCCCCGTTCGCCTTGGCACTGCATGATGGTGTCTGTAAATTGAGAGGGATTATCCTTTCTGCCTGTTGGAAAATAGGTAAAATAGTTCGCATGTAAATGAAATGAGTTTAATAAATCAAATTCGGTTAAATTACTTAGATAGATACGGACAAGCTCATCCTTCTTGACTTTAATTGGATGACTCATAAAGGCAAACGCATACCCATTCACCGTATAGAATTCGTTTGCACCATCTAAATCTAAATCAAATGCATTCATCACCATGTTTAATTCAAACGCTGGTTCTCGAGGTGATTTAGGATCAATAATGAAATTTCCGTATAACCCTTTATGAATATGGCGGGCTAGCGGTAAGACATGACAATGGTAGATTTGTAAGCCGTAGGGCTTTGCTTCAAATTCATAGGTAAATGATTGGCCTGTTGGGATCGGGGCTATTCCATCCATTTCAGGCGGGTGAATTCCATGAAAATGAATGGAATGTGGATGACTTCCTTTGTTCGTAAAATGAAATTTTAATAAATCTCCTTCTGTACAACGAAAGGTAGGTCCAGGAATGGTCCCATTATAGGTCCATCCCGGAAACTTAATGCCTTTTGCTATTTCAATCTCCTTATCAACTGCTTCTACTTCATATTCCCGAAGAATTCGCCCATTTGACAATTTCGTTACTTTCCCATAATCAAATTCAGTTAGGAGACGCTCTGCCATCCTATAACCTTCCGTTTTTGTCGTATCAAGCATATTCGAATGACTTGTATGATTTGTTTGATGATTTTCTGCATTTGCTACCTTGTTAAAAGGAGCTGTTTGATTTACATACATACTTCCTGCTAACCCTAATGCTCCAGCAGTTCCTATTTTTAAAATATCACGCCGAGAATATTTTTGGTCTGCCATTCTTTTACCTCCTCTTAAAAAGTTTCCATAGTGCAAAATCATTCAGTACTGAAAAAATATATGTAAAGGACAAACCTTTTATTAATAGCCAAATAAATATTTTTATCACGGATCGTGGGGTCGAAGGTACATCGACTCATGATACTGACCTCAATAATATAACGGGAAAACGAAGTGATAGCTTGAGAGCACTTCAAAATTCGCTTGTGTAATCTTATGCATTCAGGAAAACCTACACATAAGGAGGCGAATAACATGGGAAAAAAAGAGTTAAGCGAGTTTAAAGGACGCGTCATGAAAGAGAAAGGGTACTCGGTCGACAATGAGAATCCGGATGCGGTTAAATACGAGGTCGCAAAAGAGCAAGGAGTCCCGTTGAAGGAAGGCTACAATGGACACCTAACCTCCGAACAAGCGGGAAAAGTGGGTGGTCCGATTGGGGGAAACATGGTGAAAGAAATGGTGCGGATGGCACAGGAACAATTGAAAAAGAAATAAGCAAACACCCTGCTGTTGGAAAACAATGAGAATTTATAGCCGGATATTTTCCGATTAACTCTCTAAATAAGGCAAAATCCAAGGATTTTGGATGATATAAACGAAAAAACTTCCTTTATTTTGAGGAAAATATGAGTATTTCCCTATTTAAACGGAATCTTTCCGTTTATTTTTCAATCACAGAGGGACCTGATGGTTTAGCTTGAGGGAAAATCCCTAGCTCAATTAATATTCATGTAAACACGGGGACGATCCTTGTTTTTCCAATTGAAAGTTAAATTTATACAAAACAAATAACCATTTTTCCGTTATTCTCAAAAAATCTCACAAATCACAAACCCATTCATAAAATAAATCCTAGTTAAATAACTATATTTATAGAGGAGAAATGCAACAAAGGAGGCATTATTATAGTAAGCCCTCCCAGATGTATTCTAGACAGATGTTACCTTATTATTATATGTCTTCCCAAATATATTCGGGAAAATTAATGCCTACAGTTAGGCGAATGTTTGTAGATCCTCAAATTTTTCCTTACTACAACCTTAAGCCAATTCCATTTATTAGACGGAATGCATGGGAAAGTTCACGTCAAATGAATGAATTACCTGGTGCTTCCTTGGTGGTAATGTATCAATCGTAGGCACCGAATACGTTAGCAACGATTACATCCGGTAAAATGACGGAAATGAACATATAATATACTTGTTGATGAGCGAGGTGAATGAACATTATTTATCTAGATAAAAAACATGACCCCCATAAAAATGAAGCTTTAATCAATAAATTTTTAAAGGATACCCCTAAAACCAAAGAAGTTTTGGGCGAAAGGGATGGAGTTTTTAACAACTTCAGCAAAAAGCCTGTTCAAATAGCAGTTGAAAAAATGACCTTTGGTAGTTTTCTTAAAAAGATCATGTCAGGCATTGTTCGCGTTTTTCTTACTTCCTTTGAAAAAGACAGCATAAAAACATATGATACGTTATTAGATGAACAGGGACGGGTTTATCCTGAGTGGTTGAGGCTTTTAGATGAAGAATATCAAAAACTTTTAACTTATGTTAATCGTGAAGTGAATGTTATTGATTTTGGAGCCGTGGGCGATGGGAAAACGGATGATACAGAAGCTTTTAAAAAAGCGATTGGACGCGGACGGGTTAAGGTCAGGATTCCAGAAGGCCACTTTATAACAAGAGAAATAAGACTCCCCTCCTGGACCATTCTTGCCGGAGAAGGAAAAGGAAAGACGATTATCAAGCTTCATGATGACGCTCCAAAAGGAACACGGCTGATAACCAACAGTCATCACCAAAGAGGAAATCGGAATATTTATGTTGAAGGGATGAGCCTGGATTGGAACGTGGAAAGATTAGGTAACGTGGAGAAAACCGCTACTTGGGGAAACCACTCGAGCTGTCTGACATACGCCCACGTTACATACGGCTGGGTTAAAAATGTTGAAGGAATGAATCCAGGCCTGCATTGCTTCGATGTTTCATCGACTCTTTACGATTATTCAGGAGACGGCTTTCGTGCTCAGGGAGGCAGCAAATACATTTGGCTCGATCAATTAAATGGATATGGTTTTGGGGATGATGGCATTACCACTCATCACAGCGACTATATTTTTATTTCTAATTCTCATATGTGTGACCCGAGCGGAAGAGCTCATAAAAAAGGGTTTTCCAATTCAAATGGAATAGAAGTGGATGATGGATCCAGGTTTGTTTGGCTAGTCAATAACTCCTCAGCCAGATGCTTTGGAGGGGTGGAGATCAAGGCCCACCATAATTCATCGGCCGCTTCTCACGTTCAAATTATAGGACATCTTTCTGTAAATGATAATCGTTCCTTTAACTTTCGCCATATTGGTCATCATAAGAGCACGGATTCTGAATCCAAAACTGCTTTTAACATCAGGGCCTCCAATTTAGTAGTTATTCGGCCAGTCTTTACCAGTTTGTATGCGGGTTCTACCCCCAGAGGAATGGTCGTTTCCGCTTATCGGAATGTGGTGATTAATAACTTTATACTGGTCGGCGATCCTGATTATGATTATGAGGAAAATCCAATGATTGCTGTTCAGTACCGGGCCAGGAATGTAACGCTAAATAACATAACTCTTCTAAATTTTAGAAAGGCTGGTGCAGATATTAAGATATTTAGCGGAGATGATCGGGCGGATCATGTTGCTCTCCAAAATATTACGATGATTAACTCCTCACCGGGAGGCATCCAATTTGATAAAGATATCGAGAATATACATTTAAAAAATATAAAGATAATGAGCAATTATACAATGCCCAAAATAAAAATTTCACCCAAAAACCTTTAACACCAAACAAAATGTGAAGTGATAGCAGCTACTTTCTTTGCATTGTTGTGATTTATCCACTAAACCACTTCCATTCTTTTTAGTATTGTCTATCTCAACTTCAGACACACCCAGTTGAAGCAGACTCACATTCGTTTCATCTCAGAAAGCACACCTGCTTCTCTCTGTCGTTTAATATCCGCATCTGGTTTGACCATCATACCAAACAGAAGTGCTTCCACCTCCTCACACGGGGGATCCTGTTCTTCCGTGGGTTTCAACACGGCAAAACAAGGAAGATTGCAAGAATTTTGATTATATACACGGAAAAACTTCCTTTATTTTGCCTTAAATATGGGCATTTCCCTATTTAAACGGAATTTTTCCGTTTATTATTCAACCACAGAGATATCAGATGGTTCAGCTATTCAATGATCAGATAGAGAATAGCTATTCGCAAGTTGTTATTTCAGAAAAAAAGTCGAGGATCCCCCCGACCGTGCTTAATATGAAAACATATCTTCTGTATAGCTTATTTTCATCTCTTGGAGTACTCAACAAAAATCCCTTCTTCCTCACCATTCTAATTCCATTGTATAAAAAAAGAGCTTGAGGGGAAATCCCTAGCTCAATTTTTATTGGATTAGGGACAAAGGGTCAGAAAAATTATCACACACCCAAAACGGGTCATTGTACCTGTCCCCCAGTCCCGCTTTAGTATGCAACCAACCAAAATGATTAATTGTCTTCCAATGCTTTCTCATAGAATTCTAATCGCTGCTGGGCATTCCCTTTTGTCACGATATCAATGGAAGTGTATATCTCTTTATTTACCTCTTCTCCGTTCGCCACTTTTGCAGAAGTTTCAACACTTAAGTAACCCATATCATACGGACTTTGAGAGATGGTGATCGGTACGACACCTTCATTAACGTATTGGAGCATTTCCACTAGGCCACCAGGTCCCATAACAGAGACATCGACTCCTTGCTCTTGTACAACTTTTAGAGCGGGGATTGCGATAAAATCAGTCGATGTGACAATCCCTTTAATATCCGGGTGCTCCTGCAGAATCGACTTCATCACCTGTGCAACAGTCTCATCTAATTTTTCATTACGCTCTGGTAAATCATCATATTCCGCAACGATTTGAATTCCCCCAGCATTCAAACTGGCTCTTGCCCCTGTTATTCGATCGACTTCAAACAGCGACTGTCTGCCAAGAAGAGCTACTTTATCCCCTGGTTGAAGCTGGGAAGCCATTAATATTCCTTCCTTTTCTCCTAATTCGATGTTATTGGTTCCAATATAGGCCGTTTTCTTATCCCATTTTGCATCTGTCTGTACGAAAAGGACCGGGATATCCGCTGTGTAAAACTCCTCTAATTTTGGATAAATACCAGATTGATTTGGAGCGATAATTAATACATCTGGCTTTTCTTTTAAAATATCATCTAAAAGCGCTATTTGTTCCTCCACTACTCCATCTTTAGCGGCTACAACCTTGCCATTAATCCCAAAGTCTTTAAAGCTCTTTTCAGCACCTGCTTCTACAATATCCCAATATTCTAGATTAGAATCCATTAAAACAACAGTAACTTTTGGTTTGTCCTCGATATATTTTTTATAAATTAAAGTACTGGTTAGGACGATGCATAAGACCAGGACTGTCATAAACAGTTGCTTTCTTTTTCTGGACATTCATATTCCGCCTTCCCTCTCCTAGAAGATTATTCATGACCATTTTCACTATTTTTTGTAAAGCGAATAGAGAAGGTTGTTCCATCTTGACTTGTATCGATATCAACTTCTGCTCCATGACGTTTGGCAATGCTGAAACAAATGGCCAGCCCCAAGCCTGTACCATTATCCTTTGTTGTAAAAAACGGCGTGCCCATTTTCTCCAGCACCTCAGGACTTATGCCTGACCCGGTATCACGAATGTTTAATATAACAGCCTGATGCTCATCAAGAGTCTCAATCAATAGTTTTCCGCCCATTGTCATCGCATCAAGTCCATTTAAGGCTATATTTAAGATCAACTGCCTAATCTCTTTTTCATCAATAAAAATATCCGTACAGCGCTGATCTAATTGAAGGATGACCTCTTTACCGGAACGAAAAGCCTCAGCTTGAATTAACGGAAATAACGCTTCAATAATGGCATTTAAATGATTCATTTTTTTATGGCTAACTTTATTTTTCGCCAAATTAAGAAACTCGGTAATAATCGAATTTGCCCTGTCCAATTCATCTAGCATCAAGTCAACAAACTCATCTGATACTTGACTTCCCTTTGCAATTTGTAGAAATCCATAGACCGTTGTCATCGGATTTCTAATTTCATGTGCGATTCCGGCTGCCATTTCTCCGATTAAATTTAATTGATCGAGTCGGGATATTCCCTTTTCTAGCAGAACCTTTTCCGTAATATCTGTTAGAACTAATAGAATACAAGGTTCAGAACTGGATATCAAGGATCTCTGATGATAATAAAGCAGAACGTTTTTCACCTTTTTTTGTCCAATAGTAAATGTTCATATTTTGAATCGGTTGGTCTAAGTGGATTGGATTCTCAGTCTCCTCTTCCACAAAATGCGCTAGTTGAATTCTTTGATTAGTTAAATCATCGTAAAGGTATCCCGTATAATGTAGCCAAGTGGTATTCACATCTAGATAGGTTTCATCTTTTTTAGAAATAATCGCCATTAAATTAGGACTAGCTTGAAAAATCTTACGAAAACGTTCTTGGGATGCTAATAAGTGATCCGCAATCTTTTTCCGCTCCTTAATTTCTTGTTTCAGCTTTTCGTTGGCTGACAAGAACTCAAGTGTTCGTTCCTCTACCTTTTTTTCTAAATCAATGACTTGTTTCCTTTTCATTTCCTCTAATTCAAAGGAATAATGCTCCTCCGTGCGGCTGATTTTTTCTTCAAATTTCTGATGGATTTCAACAAATTTTTCTATTTTTTGTTTTAATGTTTCAGGATGAAAGGGTTTAAAAATATAATCAATGGCCCCTACAGAATAACCGCGCTGAACATTTTCACTATCTTGACTGATCGCCGTAATAAAAATAATCGGCGTATGCTTCGTTTTTTCCCGTGCGCGAATTAACTTGGCTGTTTCAAAGCCATTTAACCCCGGCATTTGCACATCGAGCAAGATCACAGCAAATTCTTGTTTGATGAGGTATTTCAATGCTTCTTTTCCTGAAGTTGCGCTAACTAAATGATAATTAGGTGATGAGAGCACAGCCTCGAGCGCCAGTAAATTTTCTGGATGATCATCGACCATCAAAATGTTTACATTTTGCGAAGAAGTGTTACTGGACTTTCCGGTATAATTTTCCTGTGGTATCAGTTTCCTCGTAGTATTTTCCATAAGTAGTAAGTCGAACCCCCTCTCTGTTACCTAAACAAAGAAAACCTGATAAACTTAAGCTTTCATAAAATAGCTTATGAACATCGTTTTGTAATGTCTGATTAAAATAAATTAATACATTTCGACAGATGATAATATCAAACTCATTAAATGAGGAATCTGTCACTAAATTATGCTCAGCAAAGACAATATTTTTCTGCAGACGCGGGTTAAAAACGGCCAACCCACCTGCCACTTTATAATATTCCGAAAAGGATTCTGTCCCACCGGCTTCCAGATAATTTTTTGTATACTGCTGCATATTTGCTAAACAAAAAGCACCTTTCTTTGCCTGTTCAATCATTCTCCCATTAATATCGGTGGCAAAGATTCTAGCTTTCTCATAAACTCCTTCTTCCTGCAACAGAATCGCCATTGAATAAACCTCTTCACCGCTTGCACAGCCTGCATGCCAAATTCGAATCTCTGCGTACTCTTTTACAATGGGAATCACCTTTTGCCGAAATGATTGAAAAAATGACGGATCACGAAACATTTCAGTTACATTGATAGACAGATCCGAGAATATTTTTTTCAATGTCATCGGATCACGCAGTACCCTTTCTTGAAGCGCTGAAATGCTCGTTAGATTTTCCTTATGAACCCGATGTGTGAGTCTTCTCAGTATAAAAGGCCGCGAGTAATTTCTGAAATCATATCCATAATAACGGTAAATAGACTCCAACAGCAGATCGGCTTCAATCTTTTCGATTTCCTCTTTTTGTACCTGTTCTTGCGTCATTGTTTTCATTGTCAACCCTTATCCTCTCTTTTGATATAGCCACACATTCATGAGTGAGAATAATTGATCAATATTAATAGGCTTACTGATATAATCATTTGCCCCCGCTTCCAAACATTCTTCCCTGCTCTTTTTCATGGCCTTTGCTGTAAGGGCGATGATTGGTAAAGTCTGATAGTCCGGCATTTCTCTAATTCTTTTAATCGCCTCAAATCCGTCCATCTCAGGCATCATAATATCCATTAGAATGATATCGATGTCGGGATTTTTCTGTAGCATTTCAATTCCTTCATATCCATTTTCCGCTGCGATAATTTCCATTTCAACCTTTTCAAGCGCAATGGTTAAAGCATATACATTTCGGAAATCATCATCAACAATGAGCACCTTTTTGTTTTGTAGGAATGAATTTTCCTTGTCTGTTATGGTGGTACCATCTTCATTCAGTACATCAAATGAATATTCATCATATTCCATACTTGCTGATGCTTCCTCAAAAGACTGTAGTGTTTCGATTTGCACTTTCGCTGGTTGGAGCGGCAAATACAGGGTAAACTTACTGCCTTTTCCTTCTTCACTCGATAACTCGATAAAACCACCTAATAAACCGGCTAATTCACGGCTAATGGCTAGCCCTAACCCTGTACCACCATATTTTCGGCTTGTTGTTCCATCAGCCTGTCTAAACACTTCAAAGATGGCTCCCTGCTTTTCTTTCGGGATGCCAATTCCTGTATCAATAACAGAGAACGCTAGGAATTGATTCGTATTGGCGGGCCTTTGGCCTAGTGGGAGAGTTTCTTTTATTTCATGATGAATCTTAAGGGTTACATATCCCTTTTCTGTAAATTTAAAGGCATTCGACAAGAAATTATTTAAGATTTGGATCAAACGATGCCCATCACTGTATAAAACTGGAGAATCGGCATCCAATTGGATCATAAAATCTATCCCTTTTTTCCTCGCTACTGGCAGAAAGTGCATCATCAATTGTTCCTTAATCTCATCTAAGTTCACTTCATTGTGAAGAATCTCCAATTTTCCTGATTCCACTTTAGCCAAGTCTAAAATATCGTTAATTAACAGGAGGAGATCATTTCCAGAAGTATAAACGGTGCGAATATATTCCTGTTGCTTTTCTGTCAAATTGCCTTCGCTGTTTTCAGAAAGGATTTGCGCCAGAATCAGCAAGCTGTTCAATGGTGTTCTAAGCTCATGAGACATATTCGCTAGAAATTCAGATTTATAGTGGGAGCTCACTTCTAATTGCTGAGCCTTTTCTTCCAAGGCCACCTTGACTCGCTCTAATTCCTTTTTCTTTTGCTCGGAAGCCGTGTACTGTTCTTCGAGCTTTTCATTCGTTGTTCTTAATTCTTCCTGCTGCAACTGCAGTTCTTCAGATTGGACTTGAAGTTCCTCTGTTAGGCTTTGTGATTCCTGTAATAACTTTTCTGCTTTCATATGATTTGAAATACTATTAATCATGATGCCAAGCGTACCAACCACTTCCCTGAGAAGCTTTACATGACCATCGTGGAAGGTTTCAAAGGATGCAATTTCAACGACAGCGAGTGTTTCCCCTTCATAAAGAATCGGAAAGATCATACTGCTTGCTGGGATGCTCTCCCCTATTCCCGAACGTATTTTCAAATAGTCATGTGGCATGTCATTTAATAGAATCGGCTTCTGTTCAAGCGCACATTGACCGACAAGTCCTTCTCCAAGACGGAAGGATTCAAATCTTTTGTCATCACTTGAAAAGGCGTAAGTAGCTAATCTTCTTAATAGCTGTTCTTCAGAATTTTTTATATAAAAAGCCCCAAAACTAGCCCCAACCATTGGGACGATTTTTGAAATAAAAGCATTAGCCAGCATCTTTAAATCCTTTGCCTCTGGATACGTCTGAACGATTTCTGTAATTTTTGTTTGATGCCAGCTTAAGCTTTCCGCTTCCTCTAACAATTTCTTTTCATGTTGACTATGAATTTCAAGTTCAGTCACCATCTTGTTATAGGCATGAGCAATGGAACCAATCTCATCTTTCGTGGAAATGTCAATCCTTGGCAATTGTTCAGCATGGCTTTCACTGACCCCTTCCATCACAGTCGTAACATCATGAAGATTCTTTGTCATTCTCCTAATGAGAAAAACAATAATGCCAGCACCAGCAACAATCGTAACGGCAAGATAAATATAAATCGTTGTTACAGCTACATTATAAGTCTCTCTTGACGGAAGAAGTTCGTTTTTCATTTCTTGTTCCTGTAATCCAACAAGAAGGTTTGTCAATTGAAGCATTCTTTCCCCTGTGAGATCAA
>CAWBCW010000008.1:0-110169 GCA_963787345.1 uncultured Bacillaceae bacterium
ACAGCAAATTGTTTTTTCTTACTAGGCTTATTTATTCCATTAGTATGACTATGAACAACAATATTTTTGATCCCCGAAAGATGTGCTGCTAATGCAATATATCCACACTGCCAATCTAGGTGAATATGAACAATGTCAATTCTAGGCATTTCTGAAATTATTTTTCTAAAAAGAATAATATATTTAACTAGGCCAACTTCACCTAGACTTTTTGTATAAAATATTTTTCCTCCTAGTTTGCTAATTTCTTCATCATAGTCCCCTTTTTCATCAGAATGTACTAAAAAATTAAATTTATATTGACTTCTATTAATATTTCTATATAAATTCATCAACATGGTTTCTGCTCCGCCTCGGTGCATAATACCGAAACAATGTAAGACTTCCAGTTTAATCACCTCTTAAAATACAAGTTAGTAAGTGAATGGTTTTGCAATCCCGTACTGATAGTAAAAGAAGATGCAATAAAAAAATATACAGGTAAAAATTATTATTATTTTATATTTACCAATATATTTTGTTAAAATCCAAGGAAGTGCAATATAGGTAAATGGTTCAAAGTAGTTTGCCATTCTACCAAACATATTTGCAGTACCATAGGAAGCCATTATCATAAATAAAAAACTAATAATAGAGGCATTCACACATAGATTTAATATTATATTTTCCTGTTCATTTATTTTTTTTCGAAAAATAAATGATAATACCGATGTTACCGAAAATACAAGCAACCTTAAGTTACTAACACCCTCACCGATAAAATACTCTTCTTTATAATTTTCACCTATATTTTCAGTTACATTAAGTATTATGCTGATAAATTGCTCAAAGAAAAATCCTATAAAGATAGTTAGTAATAATAACACGACTATTTTTGTTGACCATACTTTTTTGGAGAATAGTGGCAATAATAGGTAAAGCAGTACATAAGGATGGATAGTTGATGCCAATAATATTAGTAAAAAAAATCGCCCTGACTTTCCCTTTATAAAATAATGGACTGCCAATAAACCGATAGCCATAGCCATCGTTTGTTTTATTGCAGCCATACTAAAAACAAAAAGACCAGAAGTAATATACAGAAAGATACTAAGACTAAACTTTGGAGTATATTCATTATAAAAAGCTAAAAATAGACCTATTGTAAAAAACGATGATATTAAAATAAAAAATTGGGGGTCTTGCGAAATAAATAATTTTATCAAAACCTGATAAACAAAAAACCCCGGATTTTCACCTAAAGTTATATCGCTCCACCTAAAACTCGAAAAATCATCTGGTATTCTATATACAAAATTATACATATAAGTATTAGTGTCATTATATTCTGATCTAAGGCCAGCGAATAAAGATAATATAATAAAAATACAAAATACCATTATGATATTTTGGTTCTTAACTGCCCTAGAGAAATTATGATCCCACACTATTACAAAATTTTTTAATCGCTCAGATAATATAGAAAAGAAAGAAATGATCAATAATATTCCCCATAAAATTGCCATATCTGCTCCTTTATATTTTAATCATTTTCCTCTTTGTATTCTTTAAATAAAGATAGAGTAGTACACCTAAAGGTAAACATAATATTGTGTATCCTTTTTTGTAGGAATCCTTAATAAAAGATTTATTACCCGCAAGCAAACTTTCTGCAATATAATGAATGGAGGTAATAATTAAATATTTAGGGTCCTCGGAAATACGAATCATTTCATTTCTATAAAAGGAAAACCCTTTTGCACAAGTACGATATTGTTTAACTTTATTAAAAGTCATACTAGTATCATTGTAATCAACTACACATACAACTTCGTTCATTAATAGCATTTTATAATCTAAATCAATCAGCTTAAATTTATATGAAGCAGGAAAAAACTTTTCCCCTTCAAAAATTGGATATGGATACCTCCTTGATATTTCGCTTCGATATATCAGTTTCTTATCACCTTTACCTTTGTATTTATTAAATAATTCAGTAACAGTGCATTTTTCAACTCCCCTTGGTAAAGAAGTGCCTATAATTTTTCCATTTATATCTGAATTTATTGCAATTATGCCAGCAATATCATCAGCCTCTTTTGCATTCCATAAGTCAATTATTTTTCCAACTGCTTGATCAGCTAACCAATCGTCGGAGTCGATAATAACATTCAATTCAGTATTAATATTATCGTATGCAGTGTTTCTCGCACCATGCATACCCATATTTTCTTGATATATATACTCAATATGAATCTTATTTTCAGCAATAAATCCCTCAATAATGTCCTTTGTATTATCGGTAGAACCATCGTCTATTACTAACCACATAAAATCCTTACAGTCTTGACGTAGCAAAGATTCATAAACCTGATGAATACAATATCCTCTATTATATGTTGTTGTAATTATACCGAGAGTTTCCATTGATTCATCACCTTCCTTTATATATTAAGCTTAATTTTTCTATTTCACTATTAAGCGTATATTCTCTCTCATGAAAACATTTTTCAATAAAAGTTAAATCAGGGGCCTTAAGTTTAAGTTGTTCGTCTATTGTATCGAGCCATTTATTCAAATCTTCATCAAGAGAAACAAACTTGATTAACCCCGTACCTAAATCCACCTCTCTTGGAATACCTTTAGAAAGAACAGAGGGAGTTCCTGCTGCCTGAGCCTCAATGGCGACACCACATAGACCTTCAAATAATGACGGCATAACAACGATATCAAATATTTTCATCCAAATATTCACATCATTACGAATCCCTAAAAATAGTACATTGTTTTTAAGGTTTCTTCTTTCAGCTTTTTCCTCTATCTCTTTTCGCTTAGGACCATCACCTATAAAGATCAATAATGAATCGGGATTTCTCTTCACAAACTCAGTCATTATATCTATTAAAAATGTATGATTTTTCATACTATCAAAACGACCTACATGTCCTATAATGGGACCATTATTTTCTAATGAATAAATTCTCCTTAATTCATTAGATGCTTCAGTATTTTTAGTAAAGTATTTAGATGTATCAATTGCATTTTGAACAATAATAGTTTCTCCTTTATTCACACAACGCTCACCATAGAGATATAATGCGGCATCTTTAGAGATTGCAAGTTTTTTAGTTGCAAATAGATTTATTAAAGTTCTACCAATTTTCAACATAATTTTTGTTTTTAATCCTAAATGCCTGCTACTTGTTGTCCTTGCATGAGATATTCTTATAGGAACACCCGCTAATTTTGCTGCTAACATTACAACACCACAATGGTGTGAGGTATGTGCATGAACTACATCATATGGTCCATTTAATTTTATTGCATTTATAATACTTTTAAAATTACCGAGAATCCCACTTTCTCTCGGTGGGGGAACTTTGATGATCTTACCTCCAAAGGAGGAAATTTCTCCTTCAAAATACTGTTTATCAGTCTGCATTGATAAAAAATCAAATTGAACTCTGTCCCTATCAATATAGCGATAAATATCCATCACGCGGGATTCTGCACCGCCAACATTGAGGGAACCAAAAATTTGTAATACTCTTATCGGTTGTGCCATTATTTCACTCCTATGAGTGTAATTTTTATATGTGAAAAAATAGGAAACTAATTTAATTATTAATAAATTAGTATAGCTTTATAATGTATTTATATATATAAATACATTACTTAAATCTCATCGAGAGAATTTGGGGCTGGCTAAAAGATACCTTCGTGGCAAATGCCTTTTACAAAACACAAGAACACTTGGTTCAACAAATTGAACAATTTCTTAAAAAATGGCCTAGTCTCCTGACGATGTATTAAGTAGATTAGAGCAACCTCATATGTTGATTACTTAATTTGGATTTATATATTTGGTGCTGGTATATACGTCAGTTGTAAATATTGATTCAAAGCTTTTTTACAAATAAACTTTTTAACAAATCCGGCTTTAATTATACTTTTTAATTCCAAGGCAAATAACATTACATCTTGATTATTATAGAAATAAAGAGGCTTTTCTCCAACTCGATCTCTTACAATCACAAGTTTCTTACTCTTTATGTTATATATGGCAAATACAAACTTCCCTTTTAATAAGTCAAAACAATTCGTACCATATTCTTGCATAACAATGTAATAATACCTCATCGAGTGAATCCCGATGAGGTATTATTCTATTATTCATTTTTGAAATAATAGAATTTATTTGATCCATCGAACATTTTTTCAAATTGGATAAACCCATTTATCCCACACATAGACCAAACACCTCATAAATTTTCAATATACCATTTAATTGCTTCTGTAATTCCTCTTTCAAAGCTCCAATCAGGATCATATCCCTAGCATTTCTTTTGCTTTACTAATATCAGCATTACTATGCTTAATATCACCTTTACGATCAGGTCCAAAAATCGGCTGAATATCTTTTCCTAATGCATTCAACAAATGGGTATAGATATCAATTAAAAACTCTCTTCCACCATAAGCTATATTATAGGCCTGCCCTGCTGCTTCATGTGAAGCATTACAAGCTTTTAAGATTAGCCTCAATTACATTTTCAATATAAGTAAAGTCTCTACTCTGCTTTCCATCACCATTAATTGTTGGTTGCTCATCATTAAGCAATTGTTTAATAAATTTTGGAATAACTGCTGCATAAGCACCATTAGGATCTTGTCTTCTACCAAATACATTGAAATAACGCATTCCATAAGTATCAAGACCATAAAATTTAGTATAAAGTTTTCCATATTCCTCATTTACTTTTTTGGTAAGAGCATAAGGTGATAACAAATTACCTTCTCTACCTTCTTTTTTCGGAAGATTTGGTTCGTCGCCATACACTGATGAACTTGAAGCATAGACAAATTTCTTAACACCATTTTGTCTTGCTGCTTCCATCATATTTAAAGTACCTTTTATATTTACCTCTTCATAAAACAAAGGCATCTCAATACTTCTTGGAACACTTCCCCATGCAGCTTGATTCAAAACATAATCAATTCCTTCACAAGCCTTCATACATGTGTCAAGATCACGAATATCTCCTTCGATAAATTCGTAATTAGGATTATCTAAAAACTCTTCTACATTTTCTTTTTTACCAGTTGAAAAATTATCAAGCCCTCTAACTTTATAACCTAACTTAAGTATAGCTTCTACTAAATTGGAACCAATAAAACCTGCTGAACCAGTAACTAAGAATTTACTACCCTCTGGAAACTTTATATTTTCATATCCCATTTTTATAACCTCCAATATACAAATCCAGTATCCTCTGCTTCTTTTCTATTGAACATTCCTTTGAGGTCTATCAATACACAATCTTTTCTATCAATATCAATATCAAATTCAGATGTTGCAGCTACTTCATTCATTACTTCTAAATTTATATATCCGTTTGTCCCGAACATCATTTTTACATCTTCCAATTGAATAGCTTTAAATTCATCGTGTGGAACTGCAAAGATTACTGCATCCACATCTTTTATATCTTCTATTTCACAAAGATTAATTCTATATTCACGCCATAGATCTTCTTTATCTGCTACAGGATCTACAACTTTAACTTCTACCCCGTACTCTTCTAATTCTTTGATCACATCAACTACTTTTGTATTTCGTACATCAGGAGAATTCTCTTTAAATGTAATACCAAAAATGGCTACTTTTGCACCATTTATTTGTTTATTTGCCTTAATCATTTGCTTTACTGTACTTTCAGCAACATATTTACCCATATCATCATTTATTTTTCTTCCTGAAAGAATAATTTGAGAATGGTAACCCATTTGCTCTGCTTTATATGTTAGATAGTATGGATCAACCCCTATACAGTGACCACCAACTAGTCCAGGAGAGAAATTAAGGAAGTTCCACTTTGTTCCTGCTGCTTCAAGTACTGCTTTTGTATCAATTCCCATTTTATTAAATATGATGGATAAGCTCATTCATAAAAGCAATATTAATATCACGTTGTGAATTCTCTATAACCTTTGCAGCTTCAGCTACTTTAATACTTGCTGCTTTATACACACCAGCTTCAACAACTAATTCATATACTTTTGCAACATTATCTAATGTTTCTTCATCTTGAGCCTGATACAACTTTTATAATAGTCTCTAGTCTATGAACTTTATCACCAGGATTAATTCTTTCTGGTGAATAACCAACTTTAAAATCTACTCCACATTTTAGTCCTGATTCTTTTTCTAAAATAGGTACACAAATATCTTCCGTTACACCTGGATAAACAGTAGATTCAAAGACAACTATCGAACCTTTTGTTAAGTTTCTGCCTAAAGTGCGGCTTGCAGATTCTACTGGTGTTAAATCAGGTGTATGATCATCTTTTACAGGTGTAGGTACTGCAACAATATGAAACTTTGCTTCTCTAAGTCTTGCTTCATCCGAAGTAAATTCAACAGTTGTGTTTTTGATTACTTCATTTCCTACTTCTTTTGTAGGATCAATGCCATTTTTATAAAGTTCAATTTTTTCTTTATTAACATCAAAACCAATTACATCTAGCTTTTTTAGCAAAAGCAACAGCTATTGGCATACCAACATAACCTAGTCCAACTAATGAAATTTTTTCTTCTCTATTAACAATTTTCTCATATAAGTTCATATTGAATTCTCCTTATTTATAATCCCATTATCTGCATAATCGATTGATTTATAACTTTTACATCATATTTTTCTCTTGCAATCTTCGCACTTTCTTCTCCCATTTTTTGACATATTTCTTGATTAGAGATCAAGTATTCCATCTTATTTGTTAACCCTTGAATATCTTTGACTTTTACTAAATATCCATTTAGTCCTTCAATAACTGTCTCTCTACATCCGGGAGCATCACTTGTAATGATTGACCTCCCCATTGCCATGGCCTCTAGATACAGTTTTAGGCGTACCTTCATGATAAGATGGTAATACATATGTGCTACATTGAGAGATGAATGGTCTCACATCACTTTGTTCCCCAAAATATTCAATAACTCCACTTTCTATATAAGGTTTCAATTCTTCTGGTTTTAAGGCAGAAGGATTACTATCAAAAGGCCCTACTAGTAAACAACGAACCTTTGGATGTTTTACTTTAATTTCTTTACAAGCTTCTAAATACTCCATTATCCCTTTATCTTTAATAAGCCTTCCGATAAAAAGAAATGCTGGTTCTTGTGGTAATGGAGTTGGTTTGAATTTTTCAAGATTAACTCCGGAACCGTTTATAATAACTGTCTTATTATCCTTTATTAAACCATTTTGAATAAACTCATTTTTATCATCTTGATTTTGAAAGAATACTTTTTTACTACATTTACAAGCAGCCCAGTATTCAATTTTCATTATTGTTTTTACTATTTTATTTTTAAAACCTTGTCCTCTGAATATCGAACCAAGTCCTGCTATTAAAGGATAGACTTCAGAAATACCATTTAGTTTTGCAGCTATACTTCCATAAACAACTGTTTTAGCTTGGTATGCGAATATTTTATCTGGATTTTCCTTTTTCATAAACGTATAAAGAGACCTTAAAGTTTTCAAATCTTTTAATGGATTTACACCATTTCGTTCAACATATAGCTGCCTATAATCAATATTGTATTCTTTGAACTTTTCCTTCCAGTCCGATTCAGGCTCAGACCCTAAAGCAATAACAGTATGACCTTTTTCAATAAAGTCTTTCATCATATCCATACGAAACCAAAACAATGATGACGTATGGCTTGAAAGTACAGCTATTTTCATATCAATGCTCCTACTCATATTGACTAATTTCTATTTTTCTCTAGATACTCTTGCACTTCTATTTGTATTCCTTCTTCAAAAGTCATAGGATTATAACCGAAGTCATTAGTTGCCTTTTCATGGGAATAACTTCTATCTTCTCCCATTCTCTGAACTCTCTCTATATAATCAATTTTTCCTAATGTTAAAGTTTTAAGAACTCTTGCCATCAACACTCCTAAACTTAAAGGTACGCTGATATAGACAGTTTTTTTGTTGAGTTCTTTGCTTATTAATTTAAAAGCATCAATCATTTTAATTGGCCTTTCTCCCGATAAATCATAGGCTTTCCCGTCCGTTTCTATCAGGAGACATCAACACAGTAAAAAATGCCTTCCCTAAATCTCTAGCATTTACCGGTTGAATTAAACTTTTCCCACCATCAATGACAGGCATAATTCTAAGTTTATCTACCATCTTAATAAACTTACTCATATTTCTATCACAAAGATCCCCATAGATCATTGAAGGCCTTAGGATTGTAATATTTGTCGGGCACTTAGGAATACTTTTTAATTCCATTATTTTTTGTTCTATTTTCTTATATCCTTCAGAAGCATATTTAAATTCAGAGTAAATTCCTGTGGTATGCACTAATATAGCTCTTTTTACCTTTTTCTTAATAGCTGCTTCCACTATCACTGGTGAATGGTGTATGTTATATATGTGCATTACCGTTTCAATACCGTCCATCACACTATCAATAAAATCAGGGTCATCTAGATTTCCAAAAACCTTTTCTATATTTAATCCGCTGTTATCCAATAATGAAGTGTCAGATGTTTCTCTAACAATACAGCGAATGGGACCTTCATATTTATTATTAATAAGTTCTTGTAAAAAGTATCTTCCCGTATGACCAGTGATTCCTGTAACTAATAACATCTCTACACCTCGATTATTCTATTTACATTCATGATGAACTGGTCTCCTTATTGCTCGCAACTTCCTTCTTAACTCCGGTTCCACCTTCAACAACCCCATCACTCTTAACAACACTAACAATGGTCCCAAAGAAACACTTAACATCCATCCAAAAACTAATCTTCTCAACATACTCCCCATCCAATTTCGCCTTAACCTCAATAGGAAGCTCATCTCTACCATTAATCTGCGCCCAACCAGTCAATCCAGGTGGTACATCATTTGCTCCATACTTATCACGTTCAGCAATCAAATCATATTGATTCCACAATGCAGGTCTTGGGCCAATAATACTCATTTGTCCAACAAAGATATTCCAAATCTGCGGAAGTTCATCAAGTGAAGTCTTTCTCAAAAACTTACCCACCTTTGTTATATATTGATCTGGATTTCCTAATAAATGAGTTGGAGTGTCCTTAGGTGTATCGATTCTCATCGTCCGGAACTTTAAAATATTGAAATGTGTCTTGTTTATCCCGACACGTTTTTGTTTAAACAGTACAGGACCCTTGAATCAAGTTTAATGGCAATAATTAAAATCAAAAAAATAGGTGATAAAACAATTAGTCCAATTAAAGAAAGAATAATGTCGATCAATCTTTTTAACTTCATATACAATTTCTTACACCCCGACTTTAAATTTAATTTTCTCTTAGTAGATTAGGACTTAACTGGATTACAAATATAACAGAATCCAATTAACTCCTACTCTACTAAATATTAAAGATCACATTGAATTCATAACTAACAATGTTAAGAAGTAATTCATAGAACTACTTCTTAACATTGTTTTACATATTACTCACTAATTTCTTTCTTCTCACTAAACTTCGTATTCGCAATCCCAACCAAAGTTTCTTTCAACTGAACTTTATCCATCTCAGGCAACTGCTCAATCACCTCATAAAGCTCGACCTTATCCATCGGCTCCGCCTTCCCAATAAAAATCTTCGGAAACACCTGCTCCTTCTGAACTTCATTCTCATTCAAGAAGTTCCTCATACATCTTCTCCCCAGGCCGAAGCCCAGAAAACTTAATCCCAATCTCCTCCACGGAATAACCAGAAAGAGTAATCAGATTCTTCGCAAGGTCCACAATCTTCACTGGCTCACCCATATCCAATACAAAAACCTCGCCACCTCTAGCCAACGCCCCCGCCTGTATCACAAGCCGCGAAGCTTCCGGTATCGTCATAAAATATCTCGTAATCTCCGGATGCGTAACAGTAACCGGCCCACCAGCCTGAATCTGCTTCTTAAAAAGTGGAATCACACTCCCACGACTCCCTAGCACATTCCCAAATCTTACCGCAACAAACTTAGTCTTACTTTCCTTCGCCAAGTTCTGAATAATCATCTCCGCAAACCGCTTCGTCGCCCCCATCACATTCGGAGGATTCACAGCCTTATCCGTAGAAATAAGCACAAAGTTCTTCACTCCAAAAGCATCCGCAGCTTCAGCCACATTCCTCGTTCCAAAAATATTATTCTTCACCGCTTCGGTAGGGTTATACTCCATCAATGGCACATGCTTATGTGCTGCTGCATGATAGACAACATCTGGTTTATACTCATCCATAAGATCAAAAATCCGCTTGCACGGTCTTGAATATCGGCAATAATTGGAATAATTTCAAATTCACTACCATATTGTTTTTTCAATTCCATATCAATCGTATAAATGCTATTTTCCCCATGACCGAGCAGAAGTAATTTCTGCGGTGAAAACCGAGCAATTTGCCGGCAGATTTCTGAGCCAATCGAGCCGCCTGCACCTGTGACAAGTACCGTTTTTCCGGTTAATTTATCCGAGATACTGTTCATATCAAGTTCAATCGGATCCCGACCAAGCAAGTCCTCTACTTGTACATCCCGGATACTATTCACAGATACTTTTCCCGTTATTAAATCCTCAATCATCGGGATGATTTTTGTTTTCGCTTTTGTTTTCGCACATTGATCATAAATCCGCTTTAACTCCTGCTTGCTTAAAGAAGGAATCGCAATGACGATCCGATCAATTTTATATTTTTCCACAACTTGCGGAATATCCCCAATGTTCCCTTTTACTTCAATTCCATAAATTTGCAGCTTTTGTTTCTTGTCATCATCATCGACAAATGCCGTTGGATATAAATCAACATCATCGTTTTTTAATAATTGTCTCGCCACCATTGTTCCTGCAGAACCGGCTCCAACAATTAACGTATATTTCTTGTTTGGGTTTGGAGCAATATAATGATCCCGGAATACCCGCCAAGAAAATCGAGATCCTCCAATCAATAAGATATGCAGCATCCATGTAATGCCCAAGGCACGAAAATAGACATCCTGACCTACGATAAACTGCACAATGCCCGTAATCACAATCGCATAGGTCACCGCCTTCGCAATCGCAATTAACTCCCCAACACTTGCATACTGCCATGCTTTTTGATAAAGACGATAAATAGAAGCAAAGATATGATGACTAAATAATAAGGTAATCGAGCTTATCCATAGCATTGGCACAGTGTATACATCCATCGTTGGGTTTAAAAACAAATAGCCAACAAAGATCGACATCAACACGATAATCGAATCCAAACATACTAAAAATGGGATTCGTTTTCTATAACTCATTCGCAACTCCCTCTTTACATATTTTTAGATAGACTGAATAAAACAGTGTTTAACGACAACTCATATCAGACGATATACTCTCTCGTTAAACACTATTTGTTGAATGGCTTAATCGTTTTCCTAACCAACCAAAAATTAACCGGGCATCCAACCCACCCTCACATCACACTCCCGACAACTTGTGTCTAAGGACTCCGAGAAAATAGTCCCACAGCGCAACCGAGTGCCTCCATTGATAACGGGTAGGAGACATCGCCAAATGCTATCCTATTTTCGGACTAAAAATCCATTAAAAACAATGGGAATAATCGGTTTAACTTCCAGGGTTTCTGAACCCTTTCAAATGAAAGGAGCAGCACGTCTATTTATTGAATATTTTCGAATGAGACCATATACCATCTCTTAATGGCATAATCGATCAATTTTCTTATCTCCTCCAATTGTTCTCTTGTTGCATCTTGTTTAATGTATCGTACTGCCTTATTGACTGATTTCGGAAAATTATCAATATTCTTCACAAAAACCTCTCCTTGATATATATAAATTGCTTAATAATAAATTCTCTAAAAAGAACATTATTATTAAACAATTTATTAAATAACAGGGCATCTAACCCCTCCTCACACCACTCTCTCGACGACGAGCATCTAAGGATTATTTCACCCACAGAATGACCGAGTGCCTCCATTGATAAAGGAAAGGAGACATTTCCTATAAAATAAATTATTCTATATAACGAACAATTTATGTAAAAAATTTTCTATTACATCTCATTTAAAATAACTCCAGCTATTTTTGCATTTGAAAATTCCAATATTTTTTTCGCTTCAGCAGCTTTTTCTAGATTTGTTTTTCCTTTTTGAATTACTAAAAGCACACCATCACACTTGCTTGCAAGGAGGTTGATCCCAGCTACACCTAACACGGATGGGGCATCAATTAATACTTTATCGTATTGCTTAGATAACTTCTGCAATAGTTCCCCCATCATATAGGATGTTAGAAGTTCTGAATTGCTTTGAAGTAGTCCCGTTGGTAAAACCATAAGCCTTCCAATGTCTGTTCGAACAATAGCTTCTTCAAAAGGAATTTTCCCCGTAAGTACATCCGATAGCCCAGTTAAATTTGGAATATTAAAGATGAAGTGAGCACTGGGATGTCTAAAATTAGCATCAATCAAAAGAACCTTTTCCTTTTGTTGCGCCATTGATACAGCAAGATTGGCTGCCGTTGTTGATTTCCCTTCACCAGAGTTTGGAGAGGTCACTAGAAATGTTTTATGTTTAAGTTGCTCTGAAACAATCTGAACATTAGTCCTGATAGTTCGGTATTCCTCTGCAATTTTTGACTCAGGAAATGAGTAGGTTATTAAATTACGTTTATCCTGTCTATTAAACAACTTATTTATACTAGTGGCCAATCGTTTCACCTCTAAATTCTAATTCACTATTTTGACGTTTACTTATTTTTAAATTTGACTTTTTCATTTTAGAAACTTTTCCTAGTACCGGAACCCCTAAAAACTCTTCTACCTCTTCTTCTGAATTAACCGCATCATCAAGTGATTCAAGGAAAAGTACTAATCCAATTCCAGCAACTAATCCTATAACTAAGCCAATCAGGATATTTCGGGTTTGATTGTCATTGATTGGTTGTTTATTAACCTGTGCGTCGGATAATAATTGAATATTATTAAAGCTAACAATGTTTACAACTTCTTCTTTAAAGACTTTTGCCGTTGTATTAGCAATGGTTGCAGCCATCTCAGGATTTGTATCAATTACAGAAATACTGACTACTTGTGAAGCGTCAATACTTTGAACTGAAATTTGTCCTGCTAATGTATCAGGAGATCTTTCCAAACTAAGCTCTTGAGACACCCTTTCCATAATCGTTGCATCTTTTATAATGACTTGAAGAGTTTTTCGATATTCTGGATCAGCATTGATAATAATTCTAGATGAAGATTGATATAAAGGTGTGGTAAAAAAGACACTATATATTCCTGCAAAAATAGTAAATAATACAGTTATTAAACAACAACCCATAGTCTTTTTTTAATCACTTGTAACAGTTCTTTTATATCTATTTCCTTATGTCTTGAATTTACAATCAAATGATTATTGTTATTTAAGTTATTCATAGATTCTCCTTTTCACTATATTAGACTAATTAACATCACTTATGTTCTTAAAAGAGAACATTTTAGATAAAAAAATTAACCCCACTATTAAAGGTAAACTAATTTATATTTACAACTTATTAGATATTAATATAATAGTTCTTTATAAAGAACAAGTCAAGACTATTTTACTAGTTTAATATTATATTTACATATTTTTTATAATAGCGCCTGTTTCCGTTTTCTTCTCCATATTGATAAAAAAGGCCTTAGTGGAAAATATAGAAAGTAAAGATTTTTTGGTAAAGGCAATGTTTCTACATCAACCTTCGAAGGATATAGTGAACTTATAGTAAATAGTATCTTTTGATAATTCGGCATTGTAGAAAACAAGTATCTATTAAAATACTTCTTCTCCATACTTGGTAAAGTATTTTCACTTAGATTAACCATATGTTCACAATAAAACAAAGCCCTCTGAGCAAGACTTTGAGCAATCTTACTTGATACTAAAGTTTCCACTTCTTGCGGAATTATTGTTTTTAATAATTGTGATGAGAGCAGAATAGCTTGTCCGACTATATGTTGCTTTTTGTACTTATTTAACTGTTCATAAAAAAATGTCCAATTAATTTCTTGCTTTAAGAGTTTTTCAATGTCAACTAACCAGCGTAGACCGCGACCAACCATGACGTGCACCATGAGAAGCCAAATATAAAAGCAAATCTTCTCTCCCTAAATAATGAATAGGATAATTTGTTAGTGAACTCACACGCCTTCGATCCCATAATTCATCGAAACTCGGTTCCTTTCCAGGCAACGGATAAAGCCTCCAATGAACTTCGCATTTAACCCCTTTTTGAGGATGGAAATACGTATGGTGATTACTTCTCCATTTCCAGTCATTAAACACAGTTTGGATTTCACCATCCCTCTCAAAACCCAAATCAATTAATAACTGTTTAGTTTTATCAAGTTCAGTAATCGGAATAATATATCCAAATCTGCTGATGTTCGTAGCGATAAATCTCCATATAGATCCGCCGCAAGAACGGGCCCTTTTAATACAAGGGATTGTATTTGATTATCATTAAACGATTTACAAATCATTTCCATTTCACGAGTTAAATGGAGCATCCGGAATGTATTATGTTTGTATAATTGATCCAAGTCTTGAAAGAGGTCACGAGGAATATATTGACTTTCCATTTTCTTCAATTTCCCTACTAATAAAGGAAAAAGACGGTGATGGATGGCAAGCTCTTTAAATAACCCCCAATCTATGTCTTCCTCTTCATTCATGAACTTTTTCAAGTTTGGAGCATTTTCATCTGTAATAATTTCTAATAATAACTTTAGTTCTTTCGGAACCCGTGTTAGATCAAGACTCAGATTATTTTCCATCATTATTTGTCACCTTTAATTTAGTCCTATTTAAATTCACTTATTTTTTATTCCACTACTTCAATTAACTTTTCTTCATACAAATGTTCCAAGAAATGTGACAACTTGTTCCTCACATACAGACTTTTCCACATCATATTTAGATAATAATGTCACAATTATTTCATTTACGGTTATTTTATCTTGGATTAGTTCCCAAATTTCTCCGCCCATTTCTCCTAAATTGTAATATTTACCGTTTTCTATACTAAGCATTACTTTTTCTCCACCCATATCACTAACAATATTCCCTTTAACTTGGATAACAGTTTGTGCCAATGAAATCTTTACCTTTTGATTCATAAGTTCATCTCCTATATTAACTAAGTACAACTATTTAACGATATTAAATGTCCATTGTTATTAAGGCCTCCTATTTACTATTTATGTATAGGAGCCCTTAACTCTAAAGAATAAACCTTTTTACTTAATAAAACCTAAATTGAAATGATAAAAAACACCCTGAAACTATTTACTCTACTTTTAACTCCTAATGTTAAATCGTCTATATGAGTACCAGCTGGTGTGATCAATTATCTAATAGTGTGATCCATTTAGTACTAAGCCATAGTCATTTTCACATCTAGTACTTCTAAATCGGAATTACTCCATTCCTTTTTCATATGTCTCACCTCCTTTCAATCAAACTGCTTAAGAAAGCGATATAAAATTAAACTTCGCGTTAAGATTCTATAATCAGCATTCAGTATACGTATTCGTGCCGATGCACCTTCTTTACTTTTACATAGAGCTTTTTTAATCACTGAAACATTTATATATTGCATAAACTCTTTATCCTCACTCATTAAACAAGCTCTTCAATATATTCGTCCCAATATGGAATCATCCTATGAATCCAATCAGCTCCTTGAACTCCCAATATACGTTGAGTTTAACCTTACTTTATCTGGTAATAATATTATTTTGTTGCTCTTCTAATCAAGGACTCGATCCATTCCATTTTGAACATATTGTTCTTCTGGTAACTGATAAACAAAATCGAATTACTCGTAATATCATTGGTTGGATCTCGTTTCCATAATCCATGACGCAAGGATAATTTAGCAGCTAAGTGTATTTCCCGAATTCCAAGGAAAAATATCTTTCAAAAAGTGATTTTTCTTTCCTCATAGATATTAGACCCAGTTAACCATCCTGTTTGCATCTATTCCATGTTCTTTTAACTTTCTCATAATACTTCTGTACTTTCTGCAAATCTGCATTGATTATAATTGGTAATTGTCCATTAGAACCTCTATGTAATAATTGATCAATAAATGGAAATCCGACTTCTTAGCATAATAGGTAAAATTCGTAATCTAGATCCACCTATATTTCTGCTATAATTATTTAATTCATCAATAAAGATGAATCCATCTTAATCGTTTTAATAGAATAGCATAATAGTCTATGGCAGAACCCCAAGATATTGTAAAATTTCCTCTATCACCATTAAGTAATATCCCTATATCTTCTTTTTGAGCTTCCTCAAACATCCCCTTTAACCAGAAGGAATTCTCAAAAAATTTATACGGCATTTCCATTACTTCCATAAATCGTCAATTTCCGAATAGGAATCTTTTCCCTCAAAATCACAATAATGATCTTAATTCCACCTACATAGTTGACTGTCTCTTTAATAAATGGTCTTTCATCAGGCATTAAATTTTTAGGTGTAAAATCAACAAAATCATTTGATGGAATATAACTAAAAGTATGCAAGGTTTTATTTTTCTCTTTTATTTCTTTTGCAGCAAAACCTACAACCGCTCCTGAATCTAACCCACCACTTAATTGAGATCCAATATTTCGATATGTACGTAACCTGAGGTAACTGCCTTTTGAAAGATCTCTTGAAATGCTTCTATATATTCTTCATTTGACTTTTTAGTTTTAATTTTTTTTCTGGAACAAAGGTACAATATCGCTTGAAAACATTTAATCTACCATTATCCACTGTAATACTATTTGAAATGGGGGAATCTGTTCAACATTTAAATATGGAGTTGTTAAGGCATCGACTGTATCAATCATTCCAGTTATAGCCAAAAATTCTGCAAGCCATTCTTCATTTAATTTTTTCTCTATATACGGCAAGTTGAGCAATGGCTCAATCGTTGTACAAAAAGCAAATCTTCGATGATCTTTATAGTAATAAAGTGTTCGATAGCCTGACGGATCTCTCGCCCCAAACAGCTTCTGCTCCCGCTCATCCCAAATCATAAACGCAAAATCCCCAACTAAATGTTTAGGAGAATCTTCTCCCCACTTATAGTAAGCGAGTAAGATTAGTTGACTATCAGGAATCGTTTTTCTTTGATCACGTGGGATTTGAAGACTTTCAAATAATTCTTCACGATTATCAATAATCGCATCGGCTGTGATGGTGCATTGTCTTTCAGAGTCATAGAATGGAAGGGGCTCACCGATGGATTCAGGTGTGATCCATTGGGCATGGCAGCCAAAGAAGACATTTTCGTTTTTCCAAACTCGAATATCATCGGCCGGAAATTTCTGTAAGGAACCCATAACACTGATGGATTTCTTCTGTTTTGATAGGTTCTTTGTTAAAGTTTATGATCCCTGCTATGGCGCTCATGACTTCCTCCTATTTTTCCTTACGATGTATTTATCAAAATAGCTCTTTATTAATATATGAATTGACTTTTATTCGAATTACGTTCACACTTAACAAATGAATTGTTCTATTTTAAAGTTTATTATTGTTCTTTATACAGAACGATTAGCTACTACTAAATTACCATCACTATCTATATCTGTCAATCTAAATAGACAGATATTTACAAAAATTATATTTTCTCCTAATAAAAAACAGGTGTTCCTAAACCTTTAGGTAACACCTGTTTTTTATATATATTCAACTAAACTGCCACAACCTCTTTAACCTCACATACTTTCATGCAAAATCCCCAACACCTTACGCAACTCCGCCACAGGAATCTGCCCCGGTGCCGACGCTTCTTTCCCAGCACCGAACGTGAAAGCAGAGCCAAATACTTCGCCTGCTAACCGGCTGATGACACCTGTTCCACCCATTGACATCGTGATAAGCGGACGATCGCCATATTGCGTTTTCATCGTATTCGTTGCGTCCAATAACGTAATCACATCAGCAACCGACTTTGGCATCACGGCAATTTTAGGAATATCGGCACCATATTCCTGCATTTTTCTTAATCGTGATACGATTTCTTCTTTATCTGGGGTCTTTTCAAAATCATGATTCGACATAATCACAAATACGCCAGATTCTTTAGCTGTGGATAAAATCGCTTTTACATGTTCTTCTCCAGTAAAAAGTTCAACATCCACTAAATCAATGTCACCTGTTTTAATCGCGGTTTGATTTAGTTGTACATAGAATTCTTCACTGATGACTTTGCTGCCACCTTCTTTATGACTGCGGAATGTAAAAAGCAGTAATTCCTGTGCAAAAGTGTTTCTTAACATTGAAATCATTTCTTTTACAAGCGCTAAATTTTCCACACCTTCATAAAGATCAACACGCCATTCTACTACATCTGGTTTTAATTCCTTAACCAATTGTGCTTCCCCAATGATTTCCTCTTTAGTCGTCCCAACAAGAGGAACAATAATTTTTGGAATCCCTTCACCAATTGTCAAATGTTTAATTTGTAGTGTACTCATTCAATCCTCCTTGATAAGTCCGTCTTCCTTTATGAAACCATTCTACTCTGTCTAATTCCTATTTTCTATCGATTGATTCTATCATTTCTCATTCTATCGAAAGAAAAGTCATAAGATTCAGGATTATTTCCGACATATTTGTGAACAATCTTTCATTCTCTGGACAGAATGAAAATCTGGGCATAAAATCTTAAGTATGGGATAGTTTCTTTTTTATTTAATAAAACTCTTCTATATAAAGGTGGTGATCTTATGAACTTTAATCAGCTACAGTACTTTTGTGTATTAGCGAAAACGGAGCATTACACGAAGGCAGCCAAACTATTATCGATCACCCAACCGAGCCTTACTCATTCAATAAAAGAGCTTGAGAAAGAACTTGGCATTACTTTATTTGATAAACATGGCAGAAATATTAAAATTAATCACTATGGTGAATTTCTTTATGAACAGGTAAGCCCGATCCTCGATAGTTTGGAAAAAACAAAAGAGAATATTCAACTATTGATTGACCCAACGAAAGGGACGATTCATCTTTCCTATTTACATTCCTTATCACAAGACTTTATTCCGAAAGTGATAAATCAATTTGTCCAATCCGAGGAAAATAAACGCATTCATTTTGTGTTAGATCAAGGGACAACAACAGAAATTCAAAAGGACTTTATAGAAAATAAAGTTGATATCGCTTTCACTTCATTTATTGAAGATAATAGCATTACCTCCATTCCAATCCTAAATCAGGAGCTTTATTTAGCCGTCCCTTTAAGTCATCCTTTAGTTGATAAACACGAAATTGATTTAATCGAGGCTGCGGAATATCCATTCATTTTCTATCATGAAAAAAGTGAACTGCGGCCAATGATTGATGATTTATTTATCAGTATCAATGTTAAACCAAAAATTATGTATGAATTGGCAGATAACGCTAGCGTATATGGTTTTGTAGCCGCTAATTTAGGGATTGCCCTTGTCCCTACTATTTTTGGAATTGAACACCTTCCAATTAAATTAATTAAACTTAAAAACCCTTCAAATAAGCGAAAGATTTACTTAAGTTTTAATACAAAGAAATACATGTCGCCACCAGTTTGTAAATTTAAAGAGTTTATTTTAGAAAACTTTCCAAAACTGGATAACTAAGGGTATATGGCTGTCAAAATATTTCACACGAGCAGGAAATCCTTTTTTGATATGACAGCCCATTTTTTTAGTCCTTTTCCGTATCTACTTTTTCCTTAATCATCACTTTTACTTGCATAATTCGTTTTTCACTTGTTTTTTCAACCGTAAATACGACGTCGTTATATTCAGCGGTTGGCTTGTCTTCACCGATTGGGATGTAGCCTAATAAATTAATCAAAAATCCACTTAATGTATCATAGTCCGAAGTCGGCAAGTCTCGACCAATGACGTCTTCTACATCATACAGATTTGTTGTTCCGTCCATTAAATATGTATTTTCATCCAACTCAAAAATCCCTGGTTCTTCCACATATGGTTCATCATATTCGTCAAAAATATTGCCGACAATTTCTTCAATAATGTCTTCAATTGTAACAACTCCGTCGGTACCACCATATTCATCAATAACAATCGCTAGATGAATATTATTTTGCTGCATTTCTTTAAACAAGTGATCAACCTTCGTAGATTCAAGGACGAAGTGTGGATCGCGTACCATTTCCTTTAAGTTAAATTCTTTTTCTTCTGTGACATGATCTTCTAAAAACTGGATTAAATCTTTCGAATGTAAAATTCCGACAATATGGTCGATATCTTCGTCATATACCGGATATCTTGTATATTTCTCCCTATTAACTGTACGGACAGTTTCTTGAAGGGTTGCTTCGATTGGGATCGCCATAATATTCGTCCGATGTGTCATAACATCTGAAACATTTTTTATATCAAAATCAAAGATATTATTGATCATTTCTTTTTCCGCTAATTGAATCGTGCCTTTTTCTTCTCCAGCATCCACCATCATCCGGATTTCCTCTTCGGTCACATCATTATCATTTGCATTTGGATCAACTCCAAATAATCGAACCGTTACGTTCATCGATAGTGTTAATAACTTAACAAAAGGCGCAGTGATTTTTGACAAAAATGTAAGCGGCCCAACGGCAATATTTGCAATCGGTTCGGGCTTTGTCATGGCAATTTGCTTTGGCACCAATTCCCCAAAAACGAGCGTGAAGTAAGACAATAATAATGTGATCACGATGACCGAAATCGTATTAAGTAAATCTAAAGCAACCGGCACTCCGATTTCATACAAAAATCCCGATAACCGACTGGCAAAGCTGTCAGCAGCAAACGCACTGGCCATAAAGCCGGCAAGCGTAATCCCGATTTGAATCGTAGCAAGGAAACGGCTTGGCTGTGAAATCAACTGATGAACCATTTTTGACTTTTTGTCCCCCGCATCTGCCATCATTTTAACTTTATTATCATTTAATGAAATAAGTGCAATTTCTGACCCCGCAAAAAATGCGTTTAGTAAAATTAGTACAACGAGTACTAATATTTCTGTCCCCAAAAGAACTCAACCCCCAGCAGTATATATCTTCATATTCTATTTATGAAAAGTTTATTTTTTCCATCATATCACTTTTTCACTTAATCGTATATTTAGTATTCCAAAAGTAACAGCTAATCATGCTAAAAAGAAAGAGCTGATTCGTTGATCCCGATCAGCTCTTCTAATGACAATCAAATTCGCCTTGGCGAATTTGCGACCAGATTTTATCGAGCTCGTTCGATAAACTTCCTTTGAAAATCGCATGTCTCCACCGGAGGCTTTAACTTCATTCGGTCAGGGTTTGAATCTCTACTGAATGATTAAAAAGCTTGGCATTCGTCTCACCACTTATAAAAATGGGAGACTTCCGCCGAATGAAGTTAAATTATTTTACAAATATGATTTTATATAGCTGCATGACGACTAACGGCATTAGTGATAATCCGTAAATCGTTCCTAATTCTCCGCCTGTTAATGGAGCGACTTCGAATACGCTTTGTAGCGGCGGAACTAATAGAACTAAATGTAAAAAGATCATCCCGGCAATAACGGCAAACCAAAGATATTTATTCGTGAACAAGCCAATTTTAAAGATCGAGCCCCTCGCTCTCGTATTAAATCCATGGAACAATCTAGCTAAACAAAGGGTAGCGAAGGCCATTGTCATTGCGACTTCATTGCTCTCCTCAAGTCCGATCATGAAAGCGGCAATCGTTGAAATCCCGATTAACAAACCGCCTACTCCCACTTTTCTCAAAAATGTTTTATTCAGCAATGGGGTGTGAATATCTCTTGGCTTTTCCTTCATAATGTCTTTTTTATGCGGCTCAAGACCAATTGCAATTGCTGGCAAGCTGTCTGTCAATAAGTTAATAAAGAGCAAATGAACAGGCGCAAATGGCACAGGCAGTGCAAGTAAAGATGCATACAACACGGTTATGATTGCAGCTGTATTTCCGGATAGCAAAAAGCGGATCGCATTATTGATGTTTGCATAAATGCTTCTTCCGTTTCCAATGGCTTTTACAATCGTTGAGAAGTTATCATCGGTTAACACCATTGAAGCAGCATCTTTGGCCACTTCTGTACCGGTAATTCCCATCGCAATGCCGATGTCGGCTTGTTTTAAAGCGGGAGCATCGTTGACCCCGTCCCCTGTCATCGCAACAATATTGCCTTTTTCCTGCCAAGCTTTTACAATCCGAATTTTATGCTCTGGTGATACCCGCGCGTATACGGAGATATCTTTCACTTTTTCTTTTAACTCTTCATCCGATAATTTTTCAATCTCTACGCCTTCAACCGCTTCAGATTCATCTTTCAGAATTCCAATTTGCTTCGCAATCGCAGCAGCGGTAATTCTGTGGTCACCGGTAATCATTACCGGTTTAATCCCAGCACTTATACAATTTTCAACCGCATCTTTAGACTCTGGTCTTGGCGGATCCATCATCGCCGTTAATCCGACAAAAATTAAATCAATTTCATCTTGTGTATTAATAACCTGGTCTTCTTTGACTTCCTTATAAGCAAACGATAATAAACGCAAGCCTTGTTTTGAAAATTCACTATTGACGTCTATAATTCTTTTCATATCGGCATCCGTAATATCCGCAATGCCATTGACGGTTTCAATTTTCGCTAATCGATTTAATAAAACATCTGGGGCTCCCTTTGTAATCATGAGATGGCGGCCATTGATTTTATGAACGGTACTCATTAATTTACGATCGGAATCAAATGGAACTTCCCCGTACCGTGGGTATTCATCACGGACAACCAATTCATCTAATTGATATTCTTCCCCTAAGTTCGTTAGAGCAACTTCGGTTGGGTCGCCAATTTCTTTGCTGTCCATCGTAATGGAGTCATTACATAATAAAGCCATTAGTAAAAATTTCTTTTCAAGAGGCGTTTCTAAGTTTAACCCATCGTGTGGAATCGCACGATTATCGACATACACTTGTTGAACAGTCATTTTATTCATCGTTAATGTTCCTGTTTTATCTGAACAAATAACCGAAATGCCTCCAAGACTTTCGACTGCATGAAGTTTCCGCATGATCGCATTTTCTTTCGCCATTTTTTGGGTACCAAAGGCAAGCACAATTGTTACAATCGAACTTAACGCTTCAGGAATGGCCGCAACGGCAAGGGATACGGCAAACATGAACGAATCAACAATCGCCCGGCCTCTAAAGATATCAAGTCCGAAAATGAGAATCGCAATAATAATAATGATGACCGCTAACCGTTTTCCAAAGTGATCAAGTGTAACTTGTAATGGTGTTTTCTTTTCGGTTGCTGATTCTAATAGGTTGGCAATTTTTCCAATTTCCGTTTCCATTCCAATGCTTGTCACGACAACCGTAGCACGGCCATATGTGACAAAACTTCCGGAGAACACCATGTTTTTCTGGTCCCCAAGCGGCACTTCCCGATCTTGGATAGGTTGGAGTTCCTTTGTTACCGCCAGTGATTCACCGGTTAACGAGCTTTCGTTTACTTGCAAGCTCGCATTTTCAATGACTCTCCCATCAGCTGGAATATAATCACCCGCATCTAAAAAGAGAATATCTCCGACGACCACTTCTTTCGACGGAATTTCAATTTTTTGACCATTTCGCAGTACTTTCGCAGTCGGAGATGATAAGGCCTTTAAGCTATTGAGGGATTGTTCAGCCTTTACATGCTGGACCGTTCCTAAGATCGCATTGACAATAATCACGACTAAAATAACGATTGTACTTTCAATTTCTCCTAGAAAGGCCGAAATTACGGCAGCTACAATTAAAATAATGACGAGGAAATCCTTAAATTGTTCAAAAAAGACTTGGAGGGTACTTTTCTTTTTCCCTTCCGCCAGCTCGTTATAACCATACTTTTCCCTTCGTTGTTGTACGTCAGAATCAGTTAACCCATTTCGATTAACCTCTAGTGACTCCAATGTTTCATCTGAGGTTTTTCGGTAAAATTCACTCATTATGGGATCTCCTTTCAAAGAAAAACGAATTTCAAAATGGCTTTTCTTATTATCTTTCACTCATTCTAACTTTATTAAAAAATAAGCTTTGAATAATAATAACTTTCCCCCCTTTTTTTGCACCGAAACATAAAAAAGACTCTATAGCCCGATATCCCCGAAGCTATAGAGTCTCACCGAACTAAAAATTAGTTTTCAAAGCCGGGATCAACAAATCCGTTTTGACGACTTTGAAGCCTGTATGAGCAGGCTAGTTACTCCCTCTACCAAATATTTCCTATGTGATTATTTTAACAGGAGTACGAACCTTTTTCAAGATTCTTTTAATTTAGTTTTCTGAAAAACCCAGAGCCTGCTGCCAACAAAAGTAATGATCATGCCCGCACCCGTAGCTGTGATTTTACTTAAAAGCAACGGCCATCCAATTCCCTCATATAATAAGGAAAGCAGAAAATTAATTGAGGTTAAAGCAAAAAGATTCAAAATGATAAAGCGAGTGACTTCACTTATTTTGATTTCATTTTTCACTTTAAACGTCCATTTCCGATTCCACACAAAGCTATTGATCATTCCAGCAGAAAAGGATAGGATCTGCGCGATCAAATAGGGCACTCCCAACTGAATGAATAGAAAAAACATAGAGAAATCAATAATTGTATTACTAACACCCACCGTACAAAACCGGCTAAATAATGAAAGACTACGAATTGCTCTTATTCATAAATAAACTCCTATCTTTCAGTAAAATTCCCACCTGCATTATTTCCTCTCATTCCCATTATTATTCCACTTTTTATATTGTTAATCATTTCACAAATTTAACATAAGTTTTTACTCTTTCGCTCACTAATCTCAGACAAAAAATGATAAGATTTTATTATATAAATATAACTTGTGTGTATTTTTCAAAAAGTCCATTGCTCATTACTTAACAATGTTAGATATAATAGCCTTTACATATTAATAATAGAAAGGTTTTGGTTTGAATGAATTTGAAACAGCTTCATTACTTTAGTGTATTGGCGAGATATGAACATTATACGAACGCCGCTGCCCACTTATCAATCACTCAACCAAGTTTAAGCCACTCTATTTCTCAATTAGAAAAAGAATTAGGGATTTTACTTTTTGAAAAACATGGAAGAAATATTCGTTTAACAAAGTACGGGAAATTGTTTTTGCATTATGTCGATCGAGCCTTAAATGAAATTGAAAATGGTGAAAAAAAGCTTCGTGATTTAACATCCCCATCACAAGGAATCATCGAGTTGGCTTTTATCTATACACTTGGACCGCATTTCATCCCAAACTTAATTCAATCCTTTTCAAATCAGGAGGAATTTAGAAATGTCACTTTTACCTTTTCACAAGGAACAACAAGTGAATTGATCCAAGGGTTAAAAGATGGAAAGGTTGATTTAGCCTTCAGTTTAGACGATGAAAGTGAGCCTGGAATTGAATTTACACCATTAATTCATCAGGAAATGGTTTTAATCGTACCCTACGATCATCCACTTGCAAATGAAAATAGCATCGATTTAAAAGATACCGTTCAATATCCCTATATTCTCTTTAATGAGAAAAATGATTTTCGCCGAATTATTGATAACGTATTTGATCATGTTGGAATTACACCCAAAATTGCTTGTGAGGTCAAAGAAGATAATGCCATAGCTGGTCTTGTGACGGTCAATTATGGAATTGCCATCATGCCGCGAATCTTGTCTTTGAAACACCTGAATGTGAAGGTACTGCATATTAAAAACCATTTACCTATCCATTATATCTATGCTGCACGGGTGAAAAATCGTTATCCTTGTCCAACGACAGAAATTTTTCAAGAGTTTGCTATTGAATATTGCAAGCAGCCCTTTATATAAGCGTTATAAAGAGCGCTTGCCTTCTAAAGGCTCATCCCATGTATAGAAAAAAGAGACCGCGATGGCCTCTTTTTTTGGGAAAGCTTTTTTATTTTTTTCATTATAGATGAATGGCACTTGAATGAACGGAGACTTCTTATTGTAAGTATCCTATTACGACTAAACGATGTGTCTATTAACCTGGAAGATTCATTTTTCTAAATGGAATTGTGTTTATAAAATATGAATGTGGTTTTTCTGCGTTTAATTGGTCTAATTCAAAAAACAGCTTTTTGTATTGAGCAATTGTAATTTCACCAGCTACATACCTTCTTTGCACAAAATCCAATAACTCATTCACATCTAAAGGTTCACGATTTTTCACCAAATTAAAACGACGAGTTAAATCTTCCACTAACATTTCATCTCTCCTTCATTCGGTTTAAAAATTTGATTGAATGCGTTTTCATACGCTATGTTTTTTATTATAACATATTCATAGTGTTATCTTAATTGTTTAAATATTCAGACTTACGACACAATCTTACATTCTTGCTAGATTATGATATTTAAAGATTTAAATAAGATCGTCAATTTATGTACGATTAAAAAGAATGCCAAGATCTTATTGTTTTGAGGAATAAAAAAAGCGGAGAACCGCTCCGCACATGATTATCCAGGGATATTGAAACTACCGTATGAAGCATTTTTAATAATATAAGCTTCTGGCTTTTCAGCATTTTGTTTATCTAATTCGCTAAAGTATCCTTTGTACTCAGTAATGGTTAATTCCCCTTGGATATAGCATTTCTGGACATAATCTAGTAACTCATTCACATGTGACGGTTTGCGCTTGTTTACACTTTCAAAACGTTGGACTAAAACTTCTAACATACTTGTTCACTCCTTAATTGTACTTTTTAATTTATCCACAGGTTTTCCATATGGCCGAATGCCCTTTGGGGTTAACCCTACTATGTTAAAATACCTCGCTGTATTTGTCCTTAAATTTTAGAATCAGTCTGTTGTATAATACTTCTTGTGTTAAAAAAATTATATCATGCCATTCTTCGAATAATAATTTTCTAACATTTCAGACTAACGACAGATTTCCACATTTTTTCACCATTCGACACTGTAAATCACAACCTTTTTTTGAAAATCCATCATTAAATAAGAGAAATTTGTAGGTTTTTTGGTTTATTTGTAAAAAGAAAATCTTTAAAACTATATTGGTTATTAAAATATTTTCTATAATTATGATTTTTTAGATAACTCTCTAAATTCTATGTATATTAGTATGCCAATGAAAAGAAACCAAGAATACATGAAGGCTCTTGGTTTCTTTTTCAAGTAATTAAATTTGCCTAGGCGAATTTTTGTCCGGGCTTTTCTCGGGCTCGCTGGAAAAACTACCCTAAAAGAGCCCATGATATCCGCCCGAGGCTCGAGCTTTTGGGCTAGGTCTTGAACCCTCACTGAACTAGAGTATAATTTTCATTCATCCCCACTTATAGAAGTGGAGGACTACAGCTAAAGGAAGTTAATAGTGCGGATAACCATATGGATATGGGTACTGGTATGGATATGGAACAGCGCCTCCCCCTTGAGATGCTAATGCACCAAGAGTAAATCCACCTAATAGTCCAATAGGGTATCCGCTACCGCATGTCCGCCATGAGTACCCGCCATGATGGCCGCCGTGATGTCCGCCATGATGACTGTGCCGCCGTGATGTCCGCCGTGATGTCCGCCTGTGGTGGCTTCTATTATGAAACTCATTTATATTTATAGGATCCATTTTCTCTCATCTACTCCTTTTCACAAACGTGCTACTCTCTGTACAATATGCATGACTCTTGTCCAATGGATAGGCTGTGTGTTAGATATTTATATGAGTTACTTATTGTTGTAGAGAATGTAATAAAAAAGAAAAGGTATTTTTTCTATAATTAATCAATTCATTTTAGAAATGAGTGTGAGGAGCATGAATGCTTTTACAAAAAAGGTCATTGAGATTATTCAAGCGATTCCTGAGGGGAGGATTATGACATATGGACAAATCGCCCGCTTGGCAGGAAGCCCAAGAGGTGCCAGACAAGTCGTGCGAATTCTTCATTCGATGAGCCGCGCCTACGAGCTGCCTTGGCATCGAGTGGTCAATGCAAAAGGAGAAATCGCTATTAAAGACGATGAAGGGCGCTTTACTCAAGTTGCATTGTTAAAAAGTGAAGGCGTTGAAGTGCGTGAAAATGAGCGAATTGATGTGGAGAAATATCGGTGGGATTCATTTATAGGAATTGACTGATTGTAGCAATAATGCGGAGTTAAGACGAAAGTTAAGCATATCAACTTGAGGATAGATAGCACCATTTTTACGGGGAAGAACCAAAAGTTGAGCGTATCACTAGGGAGATAAGAAAAAAATACAGATTAAAGCCAAAAGTTGCTTCTGTCACCACAGGGATAGAAGCAACTTTTCGACAGAACGAAAAGAGCCTGGGATTCTTTATCCCAAACTCTTCACGTAGCCAACTAATTATTTCTTTTGCACTGGTCCTATCGCTTCTTTCATCTCACGCACATATTTAACGACATGCGGTACACACTCAGTCCCATATTGGCCAATCATTCTCACAATCGCACTTCCGACAATGACACCATCAGAGATTTCCGCCATTTGCGTTGCTTGTTCAGGAGTTGAGATTCCGAAACCAATCGCACATGGAATGTCTTTAACCTCTTTTACAAGTTTGATCATTTCGCCAACATCACTGCTGATTTCACTTCGAACCCCTGTAACCCCCATAGATGATACGCAATAAATGAACCCTTCCGCTTCCCTTGCAATCATTCTAATCCGATCTTGAGAAGTTGGGGCAATCATTGATATGAGTGTAATCCCATACTTTTCACAATAAGGCTGCAATTCAGCTTTTTCATCAAATGGAACGTCAGGAACAATGATTGCGTCGACGCCGACTTCTTGGCAATTTTTCATAAATCGTTCTGTTCCGTAGGTGAAGATTGGATTGATGTAAGTCATGAAAGCAAGTGGAACATCACAAGTCTTACGGATTCGACCAACCATGTCAAAAATTTGATCAGTAGTTACCCCAACAGAAAGAGCACGGATATCGGCTTCCTGAATGACAGGTCCTTCAGCAATTGGATCGGAAAAGGGAATTCCTAACTCAATTAAATCTGCCCCTGCTTCAGCCATTCCAATCACTAATTGCTCTGTGACTTCAAGTGATGGATCGCCTGCTGTAATAAATGGAATAAACGCCTTGCCATCTGCAAAAATTCTTTCAATTTTACTCATCGATTTGTACCCCCCTGTAACGTGCAATTGCTGCCACGTCTTTATCGCCTCGACCTGAAAGACAAATGACCATGATTTCATCTTGACTCATCGTTGGAGCCAGCTTCCTCGCATATGCCACAGCATGTGCACTTTCAATTGCTGGAATAATTCCTTCGACCCGAGAAAGATATTCAAACGCATCAACCGCTTCATTATCTGTAACGGGAACATATTCGGCACGACCAATATCTTGAAGATTCGCATGTTCAGGTCCTACACCTGGATAGTCCAAGCCCGCTGAAATCGAATAAACGGGAGCGATTTGACCATATTCATCTTGGCAAAAATAAGATTTCATACCATGGAAAATTCCAACCGAACCTGTTGCCATCGTTGCAGCTGTTTTGTCCGTTTCCACACCATGACCCGCTGCTTCACAGCCAATTAAACGAACTTCTGTATCTTCAATAAAATCATAAAACATTCCCATCGCATTGCTTCCGCCCCCAACACATGCAAGCACAGCATCGGGAAGTCTGCCTTCGATTTCTTTCACTTGTTGTTTTGTTTCACGGCCAATCACACTTTGAAAATCACGGACAATCGTTGGGAATGGGTGTGGCCCCATGACCGAACCAAGAACATAATGAGTATCATGAACCCGACTGCTCCATTCACGCATCGTCTCATTTACAGCATCTTTCAATGTTTGCGTACCGCTTGTTACCGCATGAACTTTCGCGCCTAACAATTCCATTCGATACACATTAAGTGCTTGTCTTTCTGTATCTTCTTTTCCCATAAATACTTCACATTCCAGACCAAGAAGTGCTGCCGCAGTTGCGGTTGCTACTCCATGCTGACCTGCACCGGTTTCGGCAATGACACGTGTTTTGCCCATTCGCTTTGCCAGTAACACTTGACCTAGTACGTTATTAATCTTATGTGAACCGGTATGATTCAGATCCTCACGCTTTAAATAGATTTTTGCGCCGCCAAGATCTTTCGTCATTTTTTCAGCATAGTAGAGTCGTGATGGACGCCCTGCATAGTTATTAAATAAATTCGATAACTCTTCGATAAACTCAGGGTCGTTCTTGTAATGATTGTAGGATTCTTCTAATTCAATAATTGCAGTCATTAAGGTCTCCGGAATATACTGACCACCATGGATTCCAAATCTTCCTTTTGCCATAGATCTCAATCTCCTTTTTTTGTAAAATAGCTTTTACCTCAACATACCTCATTTGTATACATGCTCGTTTTTACGAATGATTGAATTAAAAAAATAAAAAAAGCCTTCATCCCTATAATAGGGACAAAAGCTCTGTGACTTCTGCGATACCACCCAAATTGACGTAAAACGCCCACTCAACATGTATACAAACATATACACCCTTATGATAACGGATAGGTTCCCCGTAAGCGCCTACTCTCTCCTTCGATTTCAGGCTTCCCTCACAAGTCCATTCAGAATTTTCATTGCATCCGCCTTCCACCAAACAGCGGCTCTCTAAGTACAAATCCCCATTCCTACTACTCTTGCTCATTGGTTTAATAAATTAAGAATATTTTATCACTTTAATGAGCAGTTGTCTAGTAAAATATTTTCAATTATCTTTATCCATATATTCTTGAATTTTCTTTTTCTCCCACTCTGAGCCAAAACGTCCTGAAGCTATGATTGATATTCCATGACTTCCTAAACCGATTCCCCAGCCCAATAATGGATAGAAAAACCACCAATAATCAGGTGAATTAACAAGATTCATTATGAATAACAGAATATTAACGATAATAAATACGGTTAAATGGATATAAAATGCCTTAAGGTTTTCAACTCTTTTCTTGCTCTTTCATATTTTTCTTGATCTTCCATTTTAAACACCTCTTTCACATATTTATTCAACTATTCGAATTTTAAGAACATGTAAGTTTTACATAAAAAAACAGACTCACCACTAGAGTCTGCTTTACTAAATCTTCAGCAATTCACGAATATCTTCTTCCGTTAATACCGACGAAGCTACTTCATCGGAGTCAATCATTTTGCTAATCAAACTTTTCTTTTTCGCTTGTAGTTCGTTTATTTTTTCTTCAACCGTGCCGCGGGAGATGAGCTTGATGACTTGGACTTCTTTTGTTTGGCCGATTCGGTGGGCACGGTCTGTGGCCTGCTCTTCAACGGCTGGATTCCACCATAAATCATAATGGATGACTGTATCTGCACCAGTTAGATTTAAGCCGGTTCCTCCTGCCTTTAAGGAGATGAGGAAGAAATCTCGCTCTCCTGAATTAAATCGGTCGCAAAGATCTACTCGCTCTTCCGAAGGCGTTTGCCCGTCAAGATAGAAAAACGTTAGCCCTCGATCGCTTAGTTCTCTGCCAATTAAGCCTAACATTTTCGTAAATTGAGAAAAAATCAAGACTCGTCTCCCAGAATTTTTTGCCTCTTCCATCAGCATGATCAAATGCTCAAATTTGGCTGAACTCCCTTTGTACCCCTCGACAAATAGTGCCGGGTGACAACAAATTTGTCTTAGCCGTGTTAACCCAGCAAGAACTTTTATGCGATTTTTTCGGAACGTGTCTTTATCCAAATGTTTCAGTGTATCTTGCCTTAATTTGGCCAAATAGGCTGCATACAGCTTTTTCTGGTCAGGCAGCAAATCAACTGTAGTGATTTCCTCCGTTTTCTGAGGGAGTTCAGCTAGCACATCCTCTTTTATCCGCCGTAGTAAAAATGGCTGTATTCGCCTTGAAACAGAATCGATTCTCAAGTTACTAAATTCTTTGAGTGTCCCCAACAACCCTGGAAATACGACATGAAAAATCGACCAAAGCTCTTCAAGAGAGTTCTCAATTGGGGTTCCCGTTAAAGCAAAGGTATGAGTTGCTCGGATTCTTTTTACCGCCTTAGCCGTTTGCGTAAACGGGTTTTTAAACGCTTGCGCCTCATCAAAAAAGACGGTGTGGAAAGTTTGTTTTTCATACCATTTGATATCCGCCCGTAACAACGGATAAGAGGTAATCAAAACATCACAACCCATGACTTCTTTTTGTAAAAGATACCGTTCTGCTTTATCACCATCCATAATTACCGCTTGTAATTCTGGTGCGAATTTCAGCAACTCACTTTGCCAATTATACGTCAATGATGTTGGACAAACGATGAGAACGGGCTGTTTCTTTTCCCGAACCGCTTCCAGTTCAGACAAAATAAATGAGATGCTTTGCAAGGTTTTCCCAAGACCCATATCATCTGCTAGTATTCCACCAAATCCATAGTGGGCCAAGGTTTTCAGCCATTGGAAACCATGTTTCTGATAGTCTCTTAATACGGAATCCAATCCGCCTGGTACTTCAAAGTCCAACAGCTCTGGATGAGAGATTTCGTCTAAAAACTGCTGAAATGACTCCTCGATCGTTAAAAGATCCCGATGCTCTTCCAAAATATCTAAAAGCTGTAACCCCTCTGCGATTGGAATATTGAGTTCTTTCTCCATATCTTCGGGATCCAACGGTATTTCTTGGAGAAATTGTTGAAGTCGCTGAAATTCCCTTGTTTCCAGTGATAGCAATGATCCATTTCTTAAGCGATAATATTTTCGTTTTTCCTCTAAGGCCTGCAGTACTTCACGGATTTGCTTTTCAGGAATATTGTCCAATTCGAATGTAAATTCCAGCCAATTGATCCGGTCTTTTCTCATCCTAATACGAATACGAGGCCCCGTACCAATGCCGATTACACGATTTCGTACAGCTGTTGTTGCATAAACAGTCACAAATTTTTCTAGCTTTGGAATGACATTATGGAGAAATTCATATTCTAATTCTTCATTTTGCAGAAAATAGCCGCTATCGGTTTTCGCAAATGAACTGTCATCCATCAATTGCAAGATGATTTCTTCTTTTTGCGTGTCTCTAATCAATAAAGGATTGATTTGAAGCTTGTCATTTTCGAGCGGATTGAACACGATTTGTTCATATTGGAATTCGAGACCCGCCAATAAACGATGATTGACACGATCCAAATACAGTTTCGCTTGCAAAGGTATTTTCAGCATTTGATGGGCCAATTCATCTGATAATTGAACACCGCCTAATGACTTCAACCCAGGAATAATTTTTTCTTTAAAAAAAGAAAGTTGCTCGGCCGGGATCGGAATATGTTTTTTATTTTTCAACATTTTTTTCATATCGATAAGGCGCTGACAATCCTCATGTTTCACTCGAACAATCATGCCTTGGGACAAGACCGTTTGGTAGGCCTGCAAAATAACAATCTCATTTAATCCATCTATTTCCAGTCTATAGCCTTGATTTTCCCGCAAGTGAAACGCCAATGAAAGTGGCTCTGTTGATACTTGAGGTTTGTCATGGGTCATTCCGAGATACTCTAATTTTACTGACGAGATGGGGTTTAATAAATGCAACAGTTTATCCCAAAAGGATGGCGGGATCATCAGCCACCTCTTTATACGATCCGTATCCTGATAAAGGGTTTCATCAACCATGATTTCAATTAGTTCCTGTAAGACCTTATTCTCTTCTTCATGAAAACAGTGTTGCATTGGATCGTATGTTAGTGTTGATGAAATCGGGTACGGTTGCCCCGTTTGCACGTGCTTCAAAAAGAGTCTGTTATCCTGAATCACAGCTCCATTGATTTCAACGGAGATCGCCATCATGTTTTCAAAAGGTTTAAGTGTAAACCCAACGTCAAGAACTTGTCTATTTTCAAAATAATGCCCACTGCCACTTGACTGGACACCATTTGATTGAAATATCGATATGAATCCTTCCGCAAGACTGGTCGGTTCTATATTCTTGGCTTCCTCTGGAACAGATGGGCCCATTCTTTGTTTTTCATAAATCGATAATAAAACAGCTGCAATATGTTGACAGTCTTTTTGAAAAGACGCCAATGAAGGACAGCTGCATTTCGTGTTTATAGAAGGTTTGTCGCCTTTTTGAATCGTGACATGAAATTCTTCTGCCCCAGTCACGATTGCCTCACAGACATTCTCTTCATATCGAATAAACGCTACTTTTTTTGCGCGGCAAAAAGCCTCTCCTCGTTTGAAGGAGACGGTTCCGCACATTTCTTTAATGAGTTTCGGGCTCAACTTGATGTTCATCTGATTCTCCTTCTTTGAGGTGATTTTATCACTTTTACCAGTATATCAGAAAGTGGCTCTGTCAATGAATTCTTGAAGACTAGAATCTTGCGCATAACAAATTACCTAAAATTTGTAATACCTTTTTAAATTGGAATAGATTGATTCCTCTAAGTACATATTAAAGTTGTTTAGTACGAGGAGGTGATCTCGATGAATCCACAACGTGCAAAGGAAATTACAGAATCTGCTGATATGGTTCATGTTGTCTATAACGGAGTTTCTGTCTACATCCAACATATAGACGAGCAAACAGAAACCGCTAGAATTTATCCTCTTGATGAACCAAGTAACGAGCAAAGTGTTCCTCTTTCAAGCTTGAAAGAAAAGTAATTATTTCTCCTCTTCTACGCTCCCATATTGATCAAAGCCAGCTCCTACTGATTATATGGGATGCTCCGTTCTCTTTTGATCCTTCTTTTTTACTAGATAACTATTTTTATCTCCGAATTACCTTTTAAAATGGTATAATTGTTAATAGTTGAATTGAAGATGTAAGGTGGAAGTATATGATTAAAATTATAACTGATAGTTCAGCGGATTTACCGCTCCAGTATATAAAACAATATGATATTACGATTGTTCCCTTGACGGTATCATTAGAAGGTAAAGATTATTTAGAAATGATTGATATTACGCCAAAAGAATTTTTTCAAAAAATGCTCACTAGTGATGAGTTGCCTAAAACATCGCAACCGTCTCCTGCGGCATTCGCAGAAGCCTACTCAAAGTTTGATAGAGATGATGAAGTCCTTTGTCTAACGATTTCATCTGGTCTAAGCGGTACTTACCAATCTGCCTGCATGGGAAAAGAACTTGCAGATGCTAATAATGTGACCGTATTTGATACGTTGGCTGGGTCATTAGGACATGGTCTCCAAGTGATTCGTGCTGTACAACTGGCACAAAAGGGTCTTAGCACGGATGAGATTGTGAAGGATCTCACTCAATATAAGGAAAATATGACTTTCGTTATCTTGTTAAACACATTGGAAAATGTAGTCAAAGGTGGCCGCCTTAGCAAATTTAAAGGTACGCTAGCTAAAGTCCTTAATATTAAAGTGATTCTTGAAAGAGTTGAAGATGGAAAGGTAGATATCCTTGAGAAAGTCCGAGGACAGAAAAAGGTACGACGAAGGGTGCTCGAACTCATCCAAGAAAAAGGAACGGACCTTTCCAATAAAACGATTGGGATTGCACACAGTGGAAATATAGAAGATGTTGAGAGTCTTAAACAAGAAATCATCCAACGATTTCAACCGAAAGAGGTCATTGTGAATTATATAGGTGCTGTGATTGGAACTTATGCTGGTAAAGATGGGATCGTCATCGCATTTTAAAAACTCCAAGCCGAGAAGAAATCTACTTCTCGGTTTTTGTGCTTTTTCTGCCACTTATTCCCCCTCTTTTTTGCTGTTATCCCTTCCCTGAACCGTTTGTTATAACAAGATAATAATGGAACTTTTATTCTGTTGGATGGTTGTCCGTTTCAACTTTAGTACGTTCAACATATTTTATCAGTAGAGGTGGTATTAAGGTACCTCTAAAACCGATTGAGAGGTGATTACGGAGGAAATCAAGGTGGCGGCAGAAATTCAAACTTTGCTTTAATCGTTGTGCTTTTCATCCTTTTAATCATTGTTGAAGCATCTTTCATGGGTTACTAATGATGAAAGCGCTCATGTCTAGATTGAGGTAGGTATTACGGGGCACCAATCTGAACTTGGGCGCGTAAATGGATTTGCATTACTCGTTGTATTGTTAGTTTCGCATATTTATGTTTCGTACTAACCTAAAAAAGTGCTTGGCATCTTTTAGAAATCTGAAGGTGCCAAGCGCTTTTATTTTCCGATTTTAATCCAACTGCAAACCTTATTTTCAATGGCATCAATGACTTTAAAAATCACAAATTCCATAATACTTAATGCTAATATCCCACTAAATAGTTCTACATAATTACCTTTAACCCAACTGGCCATAATGAATATTGTTACGGAGATATATTCTATTCTGCGGGCACCATTAATCTTATATGTACCTATCTATTTTTACTAAAAAAGTTTCAAAAATGGTCTTGACCTTTACGTTGCGTTAAGGTGTAAATTGAGTTTACAAGGAGGGAGAAGAAGTGGAATACACCGTGCAAATGTTAGCTAAATTGGCGGGGACTAGTACGCGAACCCTTCGGTATTATGATGAAATTGACCTTCTTAAGCCGGCAAGAATCAATTCATCCGGATATCGAATTTATGGACAAAAAGAAGTAGATACCTTGCAGCAAATCCTCTTTTATCGAGAATTGGGATTGGAGTTAAAGGATATAAAAAAAATCATCACCAATCCTGCCTTTGACCGCAACAAGGCACTAAGAGAACACCAACAAAAACTCCTTGAAAAACGAGCGCAATTAGATCTTTTAATTGCCACAATCAATAAAACCATCGCCTCAACAGAAGGGAGAATTCATATGTCTGATAAAGAAAAATTTGAAGGCTTTAAGAAAAAAATGATTGATGAAAATGAAAAGAAATACGGCAAGGAAATCCGTGAAAAATATGGGGAAGAAACGATAAATGCATCAAATGCTAAACTGATGAATATGACAGAAAAGCAATATGAAGAAATGACAGAGCTATCCGAAGAAATGAACAAAACATTAGCAGAAGCAATGAAAAGCGGCGATCCTGCAGGAGAACTAGGTCAAAGAACGGCCGACTTGCATAAAAGATGGCTTTTGTTTCATTGGAAGGACTACAACAAAGAGGCCCATGCCGGACTTGCGCAAATGTATGTGGATGATGAACGATTTACCGCTTATTACGATAAAATCCAACCTGGTGCCGCTCAGTTTTTAAGAGATGCGATTCATATTTATACGGGGATGAAAAACGAATAGACGAAAAGCCTTTATTTTATGGATAAAGTGAACCTTTCATCAGTGGGGTTCTTACGGCACGTTAAGCCTGATAAAGGCCTTTTTGTAGAAAAGGAAGGACCGTACTTATCATTAAGTACGATCCTTCAAAACATACATAGGGACATAACAAGTCTAATACAATCGGCTTACATTCAAGAATTAACTCTTACACAAGATTTGCGACAGGTTGCTTTAAAAATTGTAACACTTGATTCACAAATTCCTCTTTTTTCTCAATTTGTACCCAGTGTCCGCAGTGTGGGAATACATGCAGCTCGGCATTTGGGATTAATTGAGCAATTTTCCAGCTTGTTTCAGCTAATGGAATGACTTTGTCCTCGCGTCCATGAATTAAAAGAACTGGATGCTCGATGCTGCTTAATTCTTCATCTGTTAAGGCCATTGCATCTAGATGACGTTGTCTAGGAGCTGGGAACATGCTTGAGAAAGCCTCATGAAATCCTTCTTGGATACTAGATTGATAACGCATTTCAACTAAATCATCATTTGCTGCACTGCTTTGATCATACGAAAAGATCTTAATCAGTGCTTTCATATTTTCAAAGCTTGGTTCGTAACCCCAAACAGCATCTAAACCTTCTGAAATTGTTGACTGGTTTCCGACGCTTCCCATTAAAACGACTTTATTAACAAGATCCGGGCGACGATGAACTAAGTTAAGAGCAATCGCTCCTCCAAAAGAGTTCCCCACTATTGAAACTTTCTTTTCACCAATCGTTTCAATGAAATCGATCATATGGTTAACCCAAGTATCAATTGAATATTGAACTCCTTCTGGTCTGTCTGTGTATCCAAATCCAACCACATCTGGCGCATAAACATGATAGTGTTCTGAAAGAGTTGGTAACGCTAAACGCCAGTTTGCCCATGCAGATACTCCTGGACCTGAACCGTGGATTAATAGTAATACTTCTCCTTGACCCGCTTCATGATAATGTGTACGAACCCCTTTAACATCAATATACTTACCGTTTTCTAATGTCACGATAAATCTCCTCCTACTAGTTGTTATATATTTATCAAATTCGCCTTGGCGTATTTGCGCTTAAGACTTTACCTTCGCTTGCGCAGGTATTCTTCCCTTGAAAATCTGAGGCTTTAACTGCATTCAGTTAAGATTTACCCCTCCACCGAATGATTTAAACACTTTACATTCATCTCACCACTTATAGAAGTGGGAGACTTAATCCCTATCGCGAGCTTTCGGTACAAAAATATTTACTAAATAAATTTAAAATGGAATTAACTCTCCACTTGAAGTAACTCCTGATGCAGCCATGTGATTACATCTTTTCGATTATTCTCTGTAATTTCATGGGCAGCCGGATAAATGGAATATTTTACAGACCCCGCCTTTTCACTTAAATAATCATAGTTTTCTTGACCTACATCTAAGCCGAAAATCGGATCTGATGCCCCCTGACAGAGAAATACATGTAAATGACTGATCGACTTTAGTGGATACTCTTCCTTTACGAAGTCCGGAATATACCCATGCATCGGCACAATTCCTCTAATGGTATCACCCAATATTGATGCGAGTGACATACTAAGAATCGCTCCCTGACTAAAGCCAATGAGATACTTTTTATCAGGATCAATGGGATATTGATTTGTGGCATAGTCGATGAAACTCTTCAGTTTCTCAACACTGCCATCAAATAATTCGCGTTCAGGATTTCCATATCCTTTTAAAAAATAGTACGCGTACCCTTCTTCGTATGTAAGATCGCCCCGTATTCCAATTAAGATATAATCCTCTTGCAACTCTGCTAGTAAGTCCAACATATATTGTTCGTCGTACCCAATACCATGCAGGGCAAAAACTACTGGATACCTTTTTCCATCTTCAATTCTCTTCGGCATTTGAACTTCGTATGAATACGGACTTTTCATATGTTTCACCCCCTATCAATGATCTTCTTCATTAAGATCAATAGAAGTGTCCTACATCTATATCTAATTCACCCCAATAAATTAATAATTTAAGAGATAAATAGATTTGATATCCTACATCCGGAATACTAATATCCGTTTCTAACAATTCATTGATTTTTTGAAGGCGGTATCTGAGACCACTTATTGAAAAATTCATCACTCTTGTTGTTTTACTAATATTGGCGCCATTATTTAAATAATGAAAAAGGGTTTTCGTCAATTCCATATCTTTTTTCTTATCTTCTTCAATTAAATTCTTTAACTTCTCTTTAATAAACTTTTGAAGTTGCTCATTTTCCATCTGAAAAATAATTCCTTCAATCCCTAAAAGCTCAAAGAACACGACTTTTTGATAATGGTTAGCAATTTTTAGAGAAGATGTGCTCTCATCGTATAAACGAGAAGCCTCTTCTATTTTCAGGGCATTGGAACTAATGCCGAATTTAAAATCAAGAGAAGGATACTTTTTTGAAAAAGAATCATACATAGCCTGACAAAATCTTTTCTTGTTCAATTCGCCTTTTAATCGAATATCTTCTGATAAAAGAACCATCATCTTTCCTGATTTATGACTCACTAATGCATTTAATTTCCAATCTTTGAGGAATTGCGAAATTTCATTCCTTATCTTATCATTAAACTCCAGCTCATCTTGGAAGCTCAAGTCTTGGTTATTTGGATTGATGGCAATCATGAAATAGGGCGACTTTAACTCAAACCCTACATAGTAAGACCTTTTCGAAATCTCTTCAAACGTGATTGAATTGGATAGAATGTCATCTAATAAATTACGTTGCATCCGCATCTCTGTTTGAATTCGTGTCCGTTCGTTAAATAAATAGAGTGAACACGCTAAAGCCCCTTGTTCTATTATTAATTTGTCTACTTCTTGTAATTTCACATCTCTATATAGAAAAGAACAGTACGCTACTATTTTTTTTCGAAGATAAATTGGCGTAATCAGTCTTTCGTTATTGTCAAATTCATGAAAAATGCTTGTACGGGTTATTGGATTACCTACTTTTTTCGTCCCTTTGCTCATGCGTTCTAGTAACTTTATTGAATAAGCATTTCCCTCTTCCTTCGATATTCCATAAAAAGCCATCGGTTCAAGGTTTTCGTTTTCAATAAGAACTGGCAAACGGGTATGTTGATAAAGTGCTTTCGCTATCCCATCCAAGTCACTTTCTTTTAATAATTCATCAACTAGTTTTTGGTGAACATCATAAGCTTTACTTAAATTGTCCCTCTCGACTTTCAGCTTGCTAAACGTTTCATTTAACTCATCAATAATCGAATCTTCTTCATAATACTTTAATTCTTGTTCAATCTCCCCGTCCCATTCATCGACGGTTTGACAAACAACATGACAATGTTCGTCGCCCATTGCTTTACATTTTACTTCTTTGCCAATTACTTTTTTTCCTAAGATGTTTGATAAATAGCCACTTGCATACCCGATTAAGGTGTGGCAAACTGGTTCATCACTGTAACCATACCGCTTAATGTGTTCCTCTGCTTCATAGGAGTTTTTCCAAGTGGCATCGTGATAGATCGTGCCTTTCGTTAAATCTGCTTCAGCCCGACCCGTTAAAGCTTCTTCCACATATCCGTGTGATGTATGCATTTTAGGACCTGCTAACAACATCTCACGTGGATCATCCCAAGTTAGCTCCTTCATCTTTACTGCATCATACACACCTGTATGCCATCCATACCGTAGAAGGAAACCTTTTGTTCGTTCCTGGCCGATTGTTTCAAGAAGTTCATGCTTTAGCATCCCTATAGAAGCAACTGGAATGGAAACCATTCTTTCCTGAGGGTCTTTTTGATTAAATGGATTCGATATTTTATAAAATTGTTCTAACTTCAGATCTTCAGCTTTCATATTTCCACCACCGCTTTGAACTTATATGTACTGAGCTGAAAAAGAGCTAGAATTTATTTCAGGTTTTAACTTCCCAATAGTTCTTTAGACGTATCTAACTGAATCTTCAGATCACTTCTGGCATACGCCTTACAAGCAAGGATAAAATTTTGTTCCCTTTCATCCTTAGATAGAACTGCGACTGAACAACGCCCAAGTTCAAATTCACCTTCTTCTACTCGAACTTTACACATGCCGCATCCGCCGCCTTTACAGGCATAGGGAATATTCACTCCGTTTCTTCGCGCTCCATCAAGTACACTTTCAGTCTCTGTACCAACCCACTCGACATCGGACATATCAGTAATCTTAATTTTATGCATTGGCCATCCCTCCATATCGCTTATTAAACTAAATGGAAAGGAATTTTTGTTAAAAAATGTACAAAGTCCAATATGTTTAAATATTCGCCATTTTCCAACCAAAATCCTTTTTTTATTCAGTTTTGTCGTATTTTAATTTATTTCCATCTGCTTAAATGGAAGATTCTCTAGACTTCTGATCCATTTCAATTTTATCGTAAGATTCGGTATCTCTTTTAAGTCTTCATGAACTTGAAGTTTGACGAAATCCTCCTCAACAAAGGCACTTCCTTGATAAATGCGATTCCCTGCATGGAGCTCTACATCATATAAGCCATTTTTCGGTAAAGTGTAATAAGGAAGGGTATCTATTTCTAAATAATAATTCCCTCTTTGAGTAAAGCTATAGTAATAGGTAGTCACTTCTCCTCTTGTTTCATAATAATCGCCAAGATACGAAGCAATTTCATTTACCTCACCGTCAGCTAATAAATTTCGAATCATCGTGGAACCAATTTTTTCACCATTATAATCAAGCTTGGAAATGATGGTAACAAGAAATTTGCCATCCCCATCCATGCTCATCGTTTCCATCGTTCCTTCTCCCTTATATCCGTATGTGAAGTCAAAACCAGCTACCACATGTTGGGCACCTAATCCGATTACATATTTTTGGATATATTCCTTTGGGGACACTTTTGCAAACGATTGATCAAAATTGATAATAAAAAGCTTATCAACCCCTAGTTGGGCAAACTTGTTCATTTTGACCTCTAGTGGCGTTAAATAATTCATTTTCTTTCCACCGCATAGCACCTCTTTAGGGTGAGGAAAAAAGGTCATGACTGCAAGCTTCATTTTTCTTTTTTTCGCAATGCTTTTGGCTTCTAGAATCACTCTTTGATGTGCTACATGAACTCCATCAAAAAAACCCATGGCCATGACACAAGGCTCAGATTCCGGCAAAGAAGTATTCTGACCATCGGTTAAATAAAAAGTTTGCAAGTCTTCAGCCCCTTTTTTAGAAAGGTTATTTCGGTGGCGAAAAATGGCCTAGCCTCCTCCACTTGCGAAGGATTCTATCAAAACCATCCAGACTATTTTTCCTGCCAAGATAATGAGTAGATTCTGTTCATTCTTGGCGCAAGTATCTATTTATACTTGCGCCAAGAATCAAGTAGTCTTAATCTACTAAATTTATATTTACCAAGTTGGATGTGCCGGTCCGCCAAATTGCACACTTCCGTATGAACCCATTGCATCTTCCCAAAGCTGCGTTGGATGAGAGGCAAATGCGATAACATCCCTTACAAATAACTCGACTGGATCTCCTTTAAAGATAGATGTTCCACCTAACGTTATAACCGTTTTCAATGCCATTTCAGCCGCCATTTTCGAAGCCTGCGATCGAATGGCAAACAACTCCATGCGTTCATCTTCACTTGCAACTGTTTTTCCTTCCTCTTGGAATTGCCCGAGAACTTCAAGATAACGACTCATTAACCCCTCTACTTGACGTCGTTGAATCTTCATTTCAGCTAACACACGCTGACTGCCAGAACCGCTCTTCTCGTTCTTACCTCCATTAAATACACGAACGCGTTTTTCGGTACGTTCTTGGAAAACCTCAATTAAACGATCCATAACCCCTAATGACGTAGCCGGGAATCCCGCCAAGAACATCTGCATAAATGGCATACGGTAAATCGGGTCTTGTGGGTCATATTCTCCACCCGCCGGTTTTCCAAGGCCAAATATATCTTTACCACGCAGGATCAGATGTTCAGGAATATAAGCTCCCTCTACATGAACCCCGTTACTTCCAGTAGCTCGCATTCCTAATGTATCCCAGTTTTCAATCAATTTAACATTAGGATCTGAAACCCTTAGTACAGGCATAACATACTCAGTGCCCTCTCCTAGATCAGCCATTGCTCCTAGACCAATCCATTCACTCCATAGAACACCACTAGCAAAGTTCCATTGACCGTATAAGCGGTATCCGTCTCCGTCCTTTTCCATACGTCCAAGTGGCGCAAAAACATCCGCAATTAGTTCATGTTTGCCAAGAACTTCTTCTCTGCCTTTTGGAGGAAGGTAACCAGGCCAAATATCATGTATTGCAAAAAAGTTCGTTAACCACGCTGCAGCCAAACTACGACTTGCAACCTTTCTTACAATTTTAGTAAATGGTTCTACACCTATAAATGTGCCGCCATATTGTTCCGGTCGCATTAATTTATTAATTCCGCCTTCTACAATCGCTTCTGCAACCTTTGGTGAAAAATGACCATTTTTATCCGCTTCAAGTGCTTCCGCTTCCGCAACTTTACCGATTTTCTCCGCTACCGCTAACCAGTGCTCCATATCTACCTTTTCTTTTGTTAATGCGCTTACAGTTGTCATTTAACATTCCTCCTCTAATTAATGGGATATATAGGGACTTATGATTTTTTATCAAATTCGCCTTGGCGTATTTGCGCCCAGATTTTATCGAGCTTGCTCGATAAAGTTCCCTTGAAAATCGCATGTCTCCGCCGGAGGCTTTAACTGCATTCAGCCGGGGTTTGAACCCTCCACTGAATGATTAAAAAAACTTTGCATTTATCTCACCACTTATAATCGTTTAGAGACTTCCGCTGAATGAAGTTAAAATAGACAATCACGTGTGAAACCTTAATGTGGAAAAATGGTCTGATCTGCTATAATTAGCAACGTGAGGCAGACCATTTTTTCCACAAAATTATTGGGCCTAGGTAAACAGCTTTATTTTAGAAAGGTCATTTTTTCATAAAGTATTAAGTAAGTGCCTTTCCAAAGGATTCAACCATTTCTTTTCTGTGATAGAAGATACCTTGTGCAATTTTATCTTCTGTCCAAGTAATCGTAGGGAAGTCTGGATACGTAATATACCCTCCAGAGTAAGCCTCGTTTCGGTTTCCAGATGGATCAAAGAAATAAGTAGTCTCTGCTCTTGTAATCGCGTGTCGAGTTGGAGTTACTTCAATCGGTACATCAAATCTTGCCAAACGGTCAGCTGCTCTTAACACATCGTACCAATTATCAACCTTGAAGGCTGCATGGTGTAATTTCTCATCTGGTCCTTTAATGAAGGCAAGATCATGAGGCTTACCATTTTGGGCATACATGAAACTTCCAACGATGTCTTCTCCATCCATCGTCTCGACTCTTTCACTTTGGAACATGCCAAGTGCTTCAAGGAAAAATCTCGTAACCGTTTTCAAATCATTCCCCGTTAAGAGAACATGATCTAAACGATGCGGCGCAATTCCTCTTTGTTCTTCTGGCCAAGGGTGCGGATTGAATGTACCCGTTTCTTTACCCAAGAATTCAATGTCGTGGTAAAGCTCCATTTTATGTCCTGTTGGGAGTGTGACGCGAACTGCTTCTCCTTCAGCAAGTCGAGTTCCCTTTGAAATTCGTTCGACCGCACAACCGAACTGTTCAATTTTGCTTTCGTAATACGCAAGATCATCGTCGTTTTGAACTTTTAAACCAAAGTGGTCAAGTCCTGGTGAGTCCGCCTCTTGTAACACAAGACTGTGGTGATCAAACTCATCCCAAGCCTTCAGATAGGCTCTTCCTTCACTTCTTCCTACTAAATCCATTCCGATGATATGTGTATAATATTTAATGGATTCCTCAAGATCCAATACCCTTAATTCAGCTCTTCCAATTCGCATAATACCCATTTACGTTCACCTCTTATTTATATTTTGTTGCTTTGTTTATGTTTGTGTTTGTGTTTCTTTGCTATGAACTTATTATATAATTTTAATTTTTCTGAATATACAATCAATTAAAACTAACTTTTAACGAGTTTTTTTAAAATTTTAGTATGTTTTATACTAATTAGTGGATTATCGAAGGGTTTCAAGTCATTTCGTGGGGGTCGTTTGAGATAGTAAGAAAAAACTCTTCTTATTTCGGACTCTTATTGTGCTATTAATCGAATTTTTATCAGAACCACCAAATTAACATAAAAAGAAACCTCCTCTTTCATCGAAGAAAGTAAAAAATGCCAGGTACCCTCCACGAAATGGAAGGTGCCTGGCATTTTCATTCTTTCTATCGTTTTTGAATAAACGCTACTTTTAGATAATCTCCTTCTGGAAACTCTTTAATTGTTTTAAAGTCTTCTGGCAAACGGTATTCTTCTAAAATCTCATACTTCTCATTGCATTCTTGAAAAGCTTGCCGGATAAACCCTTTAAACTTTTTCATATCAAATGCTGCACTGTTTGTTGATGCGACAATGACACCGTCATCTGCGGTAATGGCGATGGCTTGTTTCAGCAAGTTTGTGTAATCTTTTGCGGCACTAAACGTTACCTTTTTCGAACGTGCAAAGCTAGGTGGGTCAAGAATAACCAAATCAAACTTGAGATTCTTCTTTACAGCATATTTAAAATAATGGAAGACATCTTCAACGATAATATCCTGTGCTTCGTAATCGATCCCGTTCACACTAAACTGCTCAATCGTTTTGCTTTTGCTGCGGTTGGCAAGATCAACACTTGTTGTCTTTGTTGCTCCGCCTAAAGCAGCCGCAACCGAAAAAGCTCCCGTATAAGAAAACGTATTGAGCACCGTTTTCCCTTGTGCATACCGATCACGAATCGCTTTTCTTACATCCCGTTGATCTAAAAACACCCCTACCATTGCACCGTCATTTAAATAAACAGCAAAATGAATGCCATTTTCTTTGACGATCAGAGGAAACTCGCCTCGTTCTCCTATGACAAAATCATCTTCTTCCACATACTTTCCATCCTCCGCAAAACGCTTCTTCTGATAAATGCCTTTATAAGGAAACTGACTTGTGATGGCATTGATGATTTCATCTTTAAATTGATAAATACCTAAGCTATACCAATTGATAACATAATAACCCGCAAAATACTCAACGGTAACACCGCCGATTCCGTCCCCTTCGCCATTAAACACGCGAAATGCGGTTGTCTCCTCATTTTCAAAAAGTGATTTCCGTTTTCCGAACGCCTTCATAATTCTTTGTTGGAAAAACGCTCCGTCGATGGACTCGTTTTCTGTTCTCGTTAAGATCCAGCCATAACCTTTATTTTGCTTTCCATAATACCCTTTACCAATGAACCCGCCTCGCTCATCGACTAACTTAATATGCATACCTTCCGTGTGAAGGTCCTTTATGTTTAGAATGGCATCCTTTAAAATAATCGGATTTCCGCTTTTCATTTTGTTTACAAATTTTGAATGAATTTTTACTATAGTCTCTGACACGCTTACACCTCAAGTTTCTATATCTCTGTATACCCTATCATATAATAATTCTAGCTGAAATAAAACTAACCGAGGAAGCTTGTCCCTCGGTTAGTTTTATTTATACATTAGCCTTTTGAGTAGAAAGTTGGATCGTATCCGTCTTTTGTGGACGAACAGCCGCCCACACCAGTCCTCCAAATACGAGTAAAACTAAGGCACAAAGCTGAAATGAGTAATGGAAACCAGCCCCTTGGCTAGAAGCATTTGCAATAAGATAACCGGTTATATAAGGGCCTGCAATTCCTCCTAAAGAGGTGAACGCCATAAACCAGCCTTGAATTTTCCCTTGATGATTTTTTGACACAAGTTCCATTAAGATGGCTGGTCCAAGGACAAGCGTAATACAACCAAATGTCAACCCAAGGGAAAGCAAGACGATTGCTAGCATATTTGAACTCACTACGGTTCCAAGGAAGTAACAAGCCGCTCCTGCCAGCATCACTGGTCCTAAAACAAACACACGACCTTTGACCACACTTTTTGTTTTACGGAAAAGACGGTCCGATATCGTTGAAAATGTGATTTGAGATAAGGTAATTAAAATCCAAGGTAAGGCTACGACAATCGCCAATGTTTCAGCACTTAGCTGGCGAACATTTTCCAAATAATTTGGCAGCCAATTTAGTCCGATTGTAAAAGACCAATAAGTCGCAAATCCACAAAACGCAATGAGAATAAAGTTTTTTGATAATAAAACTTTTGAGAACTTTGACTCTGCTGGATTTAGGATCTCATCACTACTTTCTGGTGTAGTGGCGGTGGCTGCTTTCGATTCATGTTTTTCTTTTACAATCCATAACCAAAAGGCAATCCAGATGACTCCAATAATTCCAGTTACGATAAATGCAGAACGCCAGCCGTAATTCGTAATAAGATGCATTAAAATCGGAGCAGAAATCGCGACACCGAGCGGACCTCCAACCGATATAATTGAAATCCCGATCCCCCGTTTTTCTTTCGGAAGCCATTTGGAAGCGGCAGTCATTGCTAATGAATAAGATGGGCCTTCTCCTGCACCTAAAATAATTCTTGTAATCAATAAAAATGCAAAACTGGACACAAAAATCGTTGAAAATTGAACAACCGACCAAAGCAAGACCATTCCAGCAATCACGACTTTGACACCTACTCTATCAGCAAGGGTCCCGCCTAGAATCGCACAAAGCGAATATAGGAGAAAGAATACGCTTCCCACCATGCCCCATTGTTCTGGAGATAGCCCTAATTCTTCAATAATTGGAACGGATGCAAAGCCGATGATGGCCTTATCTGCATTACTAATGACAGTTAATAAAAATAAAAGACCGATGACCACCCACGCTTTTTTTGAGATGTTTTTTTCATTTTGAACCTTTTCCTTCACAGGGTTCCCTCCTAGGGTTTATATATTTTAATCAATTTAAAAAATTCAGAAATATTATTATAAAAAAATAACCTCGCTTTTTATTTCATAAAACAGTAGAGTATCCCCCCTCAAAATATACTTCAATATCCGATTCTATAAATCTTCGTGATGGAAAATTATGTACCTATTGTTATCGCTTTCAATAACAACTTTTTATACGTTCTTATAGTAATAACTCAGTTGCTATAAATAGTATATTGTTTTCTGACTATTCTAACTAGGACAAGGATTGTTCTCTTTTTAAAAGATTATGAATATATTTTGTCCTTTTCAAAATCAAACTTCTTCTCAATGAAAGCAAAAAGGACCACCTAGTCAAACTAGATGATCCTCTTTCCTGATTTTTTACCGTAAGCGAAATAATAGACAATGCTGCTTGCGAGAATAATAATCGCTACAACCATATACAGCATTCGAAACTCAAATATGCCAAGAAGCATGCCCATGAGATAAGCACCTAAGCCATTTGCTAAATCTAAAGAGATAAAGAAAGTAGTTGTTGCCAAGCCTTTATTTTCCTTTGGTGATTCCATAATCGCAATGGCTTGAAAGTTCGATAATAACGTACCGAAACCAATTCCGATCAGTGCTCCCGCTAACAAAAAGACGACACTATTATGAGCCATGCTTAACAGGACAAAGCCGCTAGCTAAACAAAGAATGAGAGGATAGTTTACTTTGTTCGCTCCATACCGATCAAACCACTTGCCAGTGAATGGTCTTGTTAGCAACAAAGCTACTGCATAGACGACAAAGAAAAAGCTTGAAACGTCTATTAAATCAATCGTCTCTGCATAGGAAGACAGGAACGCTAAAAGACTTGAATACACGATCGCAATAATAAAAACAACGATTGAAATCGGAACTGCCTTCGGCTCAATAAAGCCTCTGTTAGAAGATTGGGGCATTCTCTTGCTTTGTACGTTAGGCACTTTAATAAAGATCGTTGTCACTAAATCAATTAAAGAGATTACTAGACCTGCTAAAAAGAGAGCTTGGAAGCTTACATGCTCGTACAAAACAAGAGCAATAAACGGTCCAATTGCCATCGCAATATTCATGCCTGTCACATAATAGCCTGTTCCTTCCCCACGGCGTTTATCTGGGATAATTTCTGCCGAAACAGCTCCAGCCGATGTTGTCACAATGCCATGTGCCGCACCATGAATAATCCGTACGATGAATAACATGAATAAACTATTAATCATGAGATGTAAGCCCATAGCAATCGTAAAAATAACGAGACCGATAATGAGTACTTTCTTTAATCCAATGGCATTCATATACTTTCCAACAAAGACTCTTGCTACGAGTGATGCTAAGACGAACACCCCTGTTGCTAAGCCGGCGATCCCCTCGCTTGCATCGAAAGTATTCATCGTATAGATTGCCACAGTCACCATAAGCATGTAAAAAACAACATGTGTAAAAAAGTTCGTACCAAAAATAATTACAAAATCTTTCGTCCATAATTTCGGTGTATCCATGCATAACACTTCTTTCATTTCTTCTATGCAAGATTAAAATTTCTCACATTAGACAATCATAACAAAAAAACGCCTGAAGAAACATTGATACACCTTTCTTCAAGCGCTTTTTATGCCGTTATGACCAAAACTACTTCGCTACTACTACCTTTTGTTCTAATAGATAGCTCGTTAACACATCATTAAACTCTTCTACTTTTTCCCATTGCGGCCAGTGACCAGCGTCATTAATGACCGTGAAATCACTATTTGGAATCATATCCTGAAGAAGTCTTCCTTCTTCTGGCGTTGAAGTTGGATCATGAGATGTCCACGCTAGTAGTGTTGGAACTTTAATCCTTCCACACCAAGATGGATGCCATGAATATTGTTCTCTCACTTCAATATCTTGCAGGCATACGATGTGATGAACCGCTTTTTGGTACTCTGGTTTTGTATAAATATTATAACGAGATTGGATTAATTCTTCTGTAACTTGGCTTTTATCATACATCAGCCACTCTAGTCTTGTTTTGACATTTTCATAGTTGGCTTCCAATACCGCTTTAACCGTTGATTCTTTCAATTTTGCCATAACATCTAACTTGTTATTAACATTTCCTGGTGTATTTAAAACCATTGCCTTCACATATTCCGGATAATCCGCCGCAAACCAAGCAGCCACCCAGCCACCTAATGATTCTCCTGATAAATAGACTTCTGATAAATCAAGCGCTTTAATCACATCTAATAAATGCTCGCTATAATAATCGATTGTATATGGACGGTCTGGTTTGTCTGTATAGCCATGTCCAACCATATCAATTACAATCACACGAAACTTCTCGCTCAAACCTCGGATATTTCTTGCATAGGCTTCAATGTGCCCGCCTGTACCGTGAAGAAGAATAAGCGGATCTCCTGTGCCGGCCTCTAATACTCTCGTTCTAATCCCATTTGCATCTAAATAATAGAGTTTAAATTCCAAGTCTGCTAAATCTGTCCATATTGTCATATCAATCTCTCCTCTTTAATTGTTTTTAAAAATATTACAGAATTTAACCTTTCACTGTCGCAGATAACGTTTCTCGTTTCTCTCCTTCTACAGCCGCTGATTGAAATTGCATAATCGCCATACCTGTCACCCATTCTGGAATCGGCTCATAGTAAACCACTTCATTATTAAAACTTTGCAGTGCACCTAAAAGAACAAGCCAGTTACGAATTTCTTGACCGCCATTGCCGAAGTTTTCATCGATAAACGCTGAACTCCACTCTCTAATCGTCTCGTAATTTTTTTCTGTAATGCATTTTAAAAATAGACGATCCAATTCTTCATTAACAGGACCCTTTTTCAAGGAGGTCACTCTTGTTTTACGGGTTTCTAAATACTCCTCAAGCTGCTCGATTTCTTGGCGTCCATTTTTCAAAATATGAATTAAATCCTGATCCTCTGGCTTTTCACTATCAATCTTTGGAATTGGAACCCAATGGGACAGGCCACCTGACGCAACAATCGCTACTTTTTTATCACTATCCCAAGATTCGATGGCTTGACGCAATACTTCCCCTAATTGGAAACAACGGTCCATCGTTGGCAGTGGTGGCGCTGCCGTATTCACAGCGATCGGAACAACCGGTATTTTCAAATCTGGATTTAAAAAGTAAATCCCTTGCGTATGACCATGGTCCACTTTCATTCTCATCGTAAAGGCAAAGTCAATATTGTTTTCTAAACCGGTATCTAAAATATGCTTAGCTAAATCTTGTTGAACAGGGATGTCATATTCCGGCAATAACCAGTCACCCCAGCCCTGACATTGACCAATTCCAACTGTAAAAGATGGCATATGGTCATAGAAATAACTATTAAAATGGTCATCTGAAATTAAAATCATAATATCCGCTCCAGAATCCTCTAACCACTCTTTCATTTCACTCGCTTTTTGTAAGAAACGCTGTCCTTTTTCTCCAGCCGCTTCTTCACTTGTCATAATCATTGGACTGTGTGACATTGCAACACCAGCAATAATTTCAGCCATTTTCCACACTCCTCTTTTTTTATGTACATTCTCTCATTTGACCCTCAGAAAAATTAACTGCTAGGCATTCTATCGATTAAATGCTTGTTGGAGCAAGCCATTTTTTCCATATCAGGGTTGAGTAGGAGTTTATAATAGTAAACTCCCAACCGTTGCAGGTTCCCTTTGTTCTTCAACCTTATCGATTCTTTGCTGCCAAACAATCGATAAGGTTCCTTTCATATAGATAGGAATTTTCATACTACTTATCATTGTTGTTTCAGTTACGTCCAGTACGGTTTCGAATGAATGAAATCCCTTTTTCAATGTCACCGCATAGCGGCCAGGTGCAGGCAAAGTATAGTAAGGGCTCAAACTTAACCGATAGCCATCGCATTCACACATCACTTCATAAGGACGGCCGAGAAAATCAGGGATTTCTTCAACTTTCCCTTGTAAAAGCCTCTCTCGAATACAAGTAGAACTAATTTTTTCCCCTTTGCACTCCACTTTTCCAACCTTCATGACTTCAACAAGGCCGCAGGAATCCTCTTTTAACCGATCCATATTTCCTGTTCCCCTATACCCATATGAGAAATCAAAACCGGCGACTGCATGGGTGACCCCGAGATCAATCAAGTAATTTTTTACAAATTGCTCTGGTGATAGAGATGAGAATTCCTGATCAAATTTCACAAAATAGAAGAAGTTCACTCCAAGTTCTGATAGCATTTTTTCTTTTTGTGATGGCGGCATGAGATAATGAAATTGCTTTTCACCCTTACGGATCACCGTTTTCGGATGTGGAAAGAAACTCATCACTGCTAGGGGCAAGTTCTTTTCCTTTGCCAGTTCTGCGGCCTGTTGGATAACTTCCCGGTGCCCATTATGAATGCCATCAAAAAATCCTAAGGCCATCACATTTGGGATTGCTTTTTCCTGCCATCCATGCAAATTCTCTCGAGTCACAACAATCGTTTCCATACAGTCTCCTTTCTCGATTCCACCTGTCATCGATCCAACTAAATAGATAGGCTTAATAGGATAAAGGTTCAAAAACTCTCCTTTACTAAACAGAGGCTGGTTAACCTCTTACACCAGAATCAAAGCCAAATAATTCTTGTCCATAAGCAGCAACGGAATCTTCATAAAGAGATGTTTTGTGAGTAGCAACGGATAAAATATCGCGAATCATTAGTTCAATGACTCCACCTTTATAAAGGGCCCCGCCTCCAAGTGTTAACAGAACACGAACTGCAATATCCGTACAGGATTTTGTAATTTGGGTACGAATCGCGAAGAATTCGGCACGACTCGTTTTGCGACCATCTTTTTCATAGTTTTCTAGTAGAGTTAAATATTTATCCATCAATGCTTCTGCGGCAATGTATTGTGTTGTAATTTCGGCGATTACTCTTTGGCTTCTTGGGGATTCACTTTCTCTTACCCCATCCATAAGACGAACACGATTTTCCGTTGCCTTCTTGAATTCTTCAATTAAGCGCTTTGCTCCGCCTAATGCCATATTTGGAAACCCAAGGTAAAAAGCTGGGAAGAAAGGAACATGATATAGTGGATAGTCCTTATCATACTCTTCCTCCGGTGGTCTTCCTGTTGCATCAGCAGTAGTTAAGCGTAAAATTCTTTCCATTGGAACATAAACATTGTCCGCAACAACTTGGTTAGAACCACTGCCTCGTAGACCAAATGTATCCCAGTTTTCCACGATTTCTAGTTCAGAAGCTTTTAGCATCGGTAAGCAAACTTCCGGCTTATCACTGTCAGGGAATTGAATTGCAACCCCGAGCCCGATCCAATCACTGAACAGACAACCGCTGGCGAAATTCCATTTTCCAGTGATACGGTAGCCGTCCCCATCTTTTTCCGCTTTTCCGACTGCAGCGAACACATCACAGATCAGGCCGCCTTGATTGATAATTTCATCTCTTCCTTTTTTCGGAAGATAGGCCGGAAGAATATTATGTAATGGGTATAAATAAGTCAACCAACCTGCTGAGATATTGTGATAAGATACGGTACGAACGATTTCTGCAAATGTTCTTAAATCTGTTTGCGGACCGCCATATTCCTTTGGAAGCATGATTCTCGTAATCTGTGTTTCTTTCATTAAATTCACGACGTTTTCAGAAATCGAAGCATTGATTTCCGCTTCTTGTGCTTCTTTTTCAGCTAGTTCTCCAACTCTTCTTGCACCTTCTAATAAATCTTCTCTTGTTACCTTCTTTTCGATGAATGGACTTACCATCTCTTACACCCCTTTTATTTATTTTTTAAGTTTCATGAAATGACTTTTTTGACATCGCTTTCAATGATCACATTTCCAACTTGCTTATCTTTCATTTGATTAACCTTATTGTATTTTATTATGAATATTCAGACTAGAGCAAAAATTGTTTATGTTTTTTGATAGATTGGATAGTTTTTGTTCATTTCCTTCCAAAAGTCAAATTTGCTCGCCGGATTTGCGTCCGGAAGCTTTAACTTCATTGAGCTCACAACTTATAGAAACGGAAGACTTCTTTACCTATCGCAAGCTTTCGTTACAAAAATATTTTCTAAAGGAAGTTAAAAGACCACCCAATACTTGGATGGCCTTGATTGATACAGTGTTATTCGATTTTCAATTCCCCAATCGCAATCAAGGATTGGATTATTAATAATAATTGATACATTTCATCTGGATCCCGCAGGTCTTTATTCAGTAAACTTTCAATCCGTCTAATTCGATGTCTTAACCCACTCATGGAAAGTGCCAAATCACTCATCGTTTGCTCTAATTTTCCTCCATTCGATAAGTAAACATATAAGGTTTTAAGTAATTCTATAATTCTCGAATCCTTTAGATCATAAAGCTCGCCAAGTTCCTTTTTTGCAATCATTTGAATTCCAGTGATATTCTTTGAATTGATCAGCACCCCGACAATTCCTAGTGATTCAAACAGAACCATGTTTTTTCTTAACGCAAGCCTTAAAGCAACCATGGCCTCCTCATAGGCAGTTGGTGCATGTTGAATATCATCACCTTCATTACTAATTCCCAACTTAAATTCTCCCCGTGGAAAAGTCTTTTTTAAAAATCGATAAAGGTCTTTGGTCATTCCATCGATGGAAAATGACTGATTATTTTTCAGAATTAAGAAAACTAATTTCGCCTCACGCTGTCCGATTAAAATCTGTTGTTTGTTTTGGTGAAAATATTGAAAAATCGATTCTTGGATTTGTTCTTGTAAATAAAATTCTTCTTCGATGGATAGATGAGAAACTTTCGTTTTGCTGATATTCCATGACGACGACATAGAAATGCTGTTCAAGATCAAGACTGGCATATTTCCCTCTTTTAATTATTTCATTTGCTGGCAATTGTGACTGCAAAATTTGTTCAAGAAAATTCCCTTTCATTCTCTCAAAGGATTCAAATTTCGTTTTTTCATTTAATAAAATGATGGAAACGGCATTGGCAAAACGGTCAAGAAATAAGTAATCTTCCTCTGTTTTAACTTGTTTCTCCTCATGATAAATAAATGAACAATAACCGAGCATTTGCTTTTGAACGAGAACCGGTGAAATCAATCGCTCTTGTCGGTCTGTTTTAAGCGTTTTCCTTCTAAACGGCAAAAGACTTTTATCTTTTAATTCTTCAAAATAAGGAACGCTATCCGCCTTTAATTCTAGATAGTTCGCCTCTGATAACCCCGCATAGGTGACTGTGCGAAAGTCTTTATCTTCAATTAAGATTGGAATCCCCGTCATCTTATAGACCATATTTGTGATCACTTGTAAATCACTGCCGTTTGATATCTCTTCGGCGATATCCCGTTGAAAATCGGATAAATGTGTGACGAACTTCTGTCGTTCTAAGAGTTGTTCGTAAGTATACTCTAACTCTTTCATTATTGGTGTTTCCTGATAATAATGAAGTTCTTCTTCGATATTCGTATCGGATTCCCATTCTTTCTCCGTCCTCGTCATCCAGATGCACTCGGAATCCCCTTTTCCAACACAAGTAATTTCTTTTGTCAAAACAGTTTGTCCGCAAATCGTTGACATAAATCCATTTGAATAACCAATCAGAGTATGACAAACTTGGGAATCGGATAATCCATTCCTTTTTACATGCTCGACTGCCTCATAGGAATCAATCCATGTCCCTTTTCCCAACAAGGAAACAATTTTACCTTCATCGTCAAATTTAACAGTACATTCATGGGTATATCCGCGAATATGCCCATTTTTCATATGAACAATGGGCCCTTCCTCAATTAAGGTTTTTAATGACACCCCTGCTTTTAATGCCTCCTTGGCATCGTTTACACCCATTTCATAGCCAAACCGTACTAAAAATCCTTTTACACGATTAATCCCAATATTTTGTGCCAATTGCTGTCTAAGAATTCCTAATGCTGAAGTGGATATCGTCATGGGCCGATCAGTTACTTTGCCACCCTTATCATCCAGGTAATCTTGATCATATATAGTAATTGTCATTTAACTTACCCCATTTCATTGTTTCCAGTTTTAAAACAGAGGCTCCCCTTGTTCCTCTAGATTCAAACTACTTTACATTTAAAGTTTACTAGTATAATAAGTCAATTCTGATTCTATAAATTTATTTGAATTTTAAATTTATTTTTATCATATCGATATTTATTTGAAATTACTAGAGATAAGGTAGATAAGAAGGGATGGGGCATACAGCCAAAGAGAAAAGCTGCTAAAACGATATTAAAAAAGGAGATGAACGGGTCATCTCCTTTTTTAATATATCAAATTCATCCAGATACAATCTCTGAGCCCGCTCGAGAAACTCCCCTAAAAAATCCGAGACATCTAACTACATGCAGATAGAGTTGAAACTCCACTGAATCGAAGTACAATTTTTAATTCTTCTCCACTTATAGAAATCGGGGATTTCCTCCCAATGAAGTTATACCGCTGCAAACTCAAACGATTGAGGTTTTTCTGCGTTTTGTCGATCTAATTCACGATAAATATTTTTATATTCAATAATGGATAGTTCACCGTTCACATAACTTTTTTGTAGATAATCAAGTAATTCGTTCACATGCAATGGAGCACATTTTTTCACTTGTTGGTATCGTTTTGTTAGTTCTGCAATCATCGTTATCCACTCATTTCATTAATTGTTTTAGTAAGTCGTTCACGTTGTTATTAGTATAGCATGGGATGTTTTGAACGCTTATTTTTAAACAATTCAAACTAACGACACGATGTGACAATTTCTCCAAAAAAGAGAGACTTTACTTTTTTGCTTGATACACTTTCAGTTTTTTCCCTTTAATCGTTGTATGTTTCATGTCCTTTAAGACGATGGGGCCTTTTCCATTTAGAATTTCGACAAATGAAGCATTTTCTTCAATGGTTATTATTCCAATGTCATCCGCTGATACTCCCTCTAACTTCGCGATCGTTCCAACAAAGTCTAGTGCTCTGAGCTTCTTTTTCTTTCCTCCATTGAAATAAAGCTTCATGATTTCCTCGTTAAATGCGGCGCTTTTACTCTCTTTTAAGTCCGGTTCTTGCTCGAGCTTTTCTTGAAAGGCTGCTAAATGCTGTTCCACTTCTTCATTTGAAGGTGGTTCCATTCTCGGTATCGCAAAGCCTATGTATTCTTCAATCGTTGTTAAAAACTTTTCCTCAAAAGGAGTCATAAAGGTAATCGCCTTCCCAGACTTTCCTGCCCGGCCGGTTCTTCCCGTACGATGGACATAACTTTCTTTCTCTAAAGGAATGTCATAATTCACAACAAGAGAGATATTTTCAACATCTATTCCTCTAGCAGCCACGTCGGTTGCCACCAAATAGCGAAACACACCTCTTTTAAAATCATCCATGACGGCAAAGCGATCTTCTTGATACATCCCGCCATGCAGCTTGTCACATGGATAATGATCTAAGTCCAATTGCTCCATCACATCATCGACCCGTTCTTGGGTCCGGCAAAAAATGATACAGCTATCTGGATTTTCCACAGTCGTGACGTCCTTTAATAGTGCATATTTTTCTTCGTCTTTTACCGTGAGTATTGCATGTTGTATTTTGTCTACGGTTCTACCCGTTGCTTTGATTTCAATTTCAAGCGGATCATTCATATACGTTTGACAAAGTTTTTTAATATCTTCAGGCATCGTTGCTGAAAAGACGGACGTCACACGGTCGACTGGCAATTTTTGAATAATCGCCTCGACATCATCAATGAATCCCATATTCAGCATTTCATCGGCTTCATCGATAATAAGGCCCTTTATCCCTTCTACCGGAAACGTCCCTTTTTCAAGATGGTCTAGAACTCTTCCTGGTGTACCGACGACCACATGTGTTTTTTGCTTTAACTCTAATTTTTGTTTTGCAAAAGGCTGTTTCCCGTAGAGAGCTGTTACTTTGATTCGCTTAAATCTGCCTATATTGGTTAGATCCTCTTTCACTTGTGCGGCCAATTCCCGTGTTGGCGTCAGTATCAAGTACTGTGGCTTATTTTCTTCCCATTCAACTTTTTCACAAATCGGGATGCCATATGAAGCTGTTTTTCCGCTTCCCGTTTGTGAGATGACCATTAAATCCTGATTCTCTAATGCTGGAGGGATGACCTTCGCTTGCACTTCTGTCGGGGATACATAGTTCAACCCTTGTAATGCCTTCTTAATTTCCGAACTTAACTGATAGTCTTGAAAGTTTGTATTCATACCGTAACCTCGATTACTTTTTATTCTTAGTTTAACCATAAATGTCGAAATTTGATAATAGAAATATTTTTCTTCGAAACGCAGAAAAAAGCAAACCCTGATGGATTTGCTTTTTTCGTCAATAAGGAGATTAAATAACTCTTATCGTTACGACTCCTGGAATGGCTTTTACCTTTTCTTCTAAACTTTGGGTTGTGCTGCTATTAACTTGGTCATCGATGTCAATCATCGTGTAAGCATAGTCACCACGGCTTCTGTTGACCATGTCAGCAATATTTAAATCATAGCTTGAAATCGCTGAAGTAATTTGTCCAACCATATTTGGTACATTTTTATGAAAAGCGGCAACTCTGCGTTTTCCTACATATGGCAGAGACGCATTTGGAAAATTGACAGAGTTTACGATATTACCAGTTTCAAGGTATTCTTTAACTTGGCGTGTAGCCATGATCGCACAGTTTTCTTCTGATTCTTTTGTTGAAGCCCCAAGGTGTGGAATTGGAACAACATTTTTCATATTTAAAACATTTTCATTCGGGAAGTCAGTAATGTATTTTCCTACTTTTCCTTCCTCAAGTGCAGTTCTCATATCATCTTCGTTAACAAGCTCACCACGTGAGAAGTTCAAAATATAAACATCCGGTTTCATGATGCTGAATGTTTCTTTATTAAACATTCCTCTTGTCTCTTCTGTTAGTGGCACGTGAACCGTAATGTAATCAGAGTTCATGAATAACTGTTCAATCGTCATCGCACGTTGAACGTTACGAGCTAAGTTCCAAGCAGTATCAACTGAGATAAATGGATCAAATCCAATAACATCCATATCTAAATCAAGGGCATCATTTGCAACTCGAGCACCGATCGCACCTAATCCAATAATTCCTAGTGTTTTTCCTTTAGCTTCTTTTCCAACAAATTGCTTTTTACCTGCTTCGACTAATTTTGGAATTTGCTCGCCCTCATTTTTTAATGTTTGAGTCCAAGAGATTCCTTCAAATAGATTACGAGAAGCTGCCATGATTGTTGTCAACACAAGCTCTTTTACCGCGTTTGCATTTGCACCAGGTGTATTAAAAACGACAATTCCTTGTTCCGTACATTTATCAACTGGAATATTATTAACGCCTGCCCCAGCTCTTGCGATCGCTTTTAATTCGTCACCAAATTCCATATCATGCATATTATAACTTCGAGCCACAATTGCATCCGGATTTTCACTATTATTATCAATTACATATTGTTCTTGATTGAATACATTTAATCCAGTTTGAGCAATATTATTTAATGCTTTAATTGTTTTTACCTTCGCTGTCGTCAAAGTTGTCACTAGAATCTCTCCCTTTTTTTAAAAGACTATTTATAAAACCCTAAATCCCCCAAATTTTCAGACACAAAAAACAATACGTATTCCCAATAAATAGCTGTTGAATAGGCTCCCCCCTAAATGCATAAAGAGGTAAAGGACCAAAATCCTTTACCTCTGCCCAGGCGAACGGCTATTCGATACTATGTGCTCCCTCACGGTACTCCGCGTTCGCCAGTTACACATAGCCTTTTGAATTAATTGAATCTTATCAAATTACAAACAAAAGTTCAAGCGAATTGTCTCAATTAAGTTCGTGTTTTTTCTTTTTTCATTTGTTTACTTCTTAATTGTCCGCATGCAGCATCAATATCTGTTCCTTGTTCTTGGCGAATGACACAGTTAATGCCATGCTTTTTCAATGTATCATAAAAACCAAGGATGGACTCCTTTTCACTGCGTTCATATTGAATATGCTCATTAACTGGATTATACGGAATCAAGTTGACATAAGTAAGATGACGTTTATCTTTTAGCAAGTTGGCCAATTGAACGGCTTCTTGCTTATGATCGTTGACACCTTTTAATAAAATATATTCAATTGTAATGCGTCGATTCGTCTTTTTCAAATAATATTCGATCGCTTCCATTAATTCTTCAATCGGATAAGCACGGTTGATTTTCATCACGCGGCTCCGCAACTCATTATTTGGCGCATGTAACGATAAAGCCAAGTTCACTTGTAAATCAATATCTGCAAATTCATAAATCTTTGGCACTAAGCCACTCGTTGAAACAGTGATATGTCTTGCACCGATAGCCAAACCTTTTTGATCATTAATGACTGTAAGGAATTTAATCAGGTTATCAAAATTATCAAATGGTTCCCCAATTCCCATCACGACGATATGGCTGACTCTTTCGTCTTTGCCCTGTTCATCTAAGTGGTGCTGGACATTCATGATTTGCTCGACGATTTCACCGCTAGACAAATCACGATTTTTCGCAAGAATTCCGCTAGCACAGAAGCTACAGCCGATGTTACAGCCAACTTGTGTTGTTACACAAACCGATAACCCATATTTATGCCTCATTAATACTGTTTCAATTAAATTCCCGTCACGAAGATTAAAGAGAAATTTAATCGTCCCATCGGCAGATTCTTGCTTCGTGTTTAAAGTCGTTGTATGAATCGAAAAGTTCTCCTCTAATAATTGAAGGAGTTCTTTGTTAACATTGCTCATTTCCGAAAACTCAGTGACGCGCTTAGTATACAGCCAATCCCATACTTGTGAAGCACGGAATTTCTTGTGGCCGCGTTCCAAAAGCCATTCTGTCAATTGTTCAAACGTTAATCCATAGATGGATTCTTTATTCATCGATTACCCTCATTTCAAAAATTTCCTTAGTCTATTGTACTTAAATGTTGCTAAAGTAGCAAACGTATACGCATGACAGATTTGTTTTTTTATGGAAGGATTATTAATTAAGCGTAGTTAGTTATATTATATTCATGTTTTTTCATTATTATCATTGATCGGTTCGCGAAGCAGCATGGCATTCGGACTCTATCCAACTTTTTCTACGGGTTCTTGTCCAAATGAAGCCCCAATTATAATTATGTCGTTACCATTCTTCAACTATCCCCCAAAACCGGTCGATACTCATCCTTTTATTTGAGAATAAAATAAAAGGTCTAAACAAATAATGACATTGTTGTGTAGACTAATCAAATACGCCTTGGCGTATTTGCGCCCAGATTTTATCGAGCTCGCGAAGGTATTCTTTCCATTGAAAATCTGCATGTCTCCGCCGGAGGCTTTAACTTCATTCAGCTAAGGGTTAATCCCCACTGAAATGAAAAAAGCTTGGAGTTTATCTAACCACTTATAGATGCAATAGATTTCTGTACCTGTCGCAAGCTATCGGTACAAAAAAATTTGCTGAATGCAGTTAAAAAAGGAGGAGCTTCCATGCATTGGTATGAGAAACTAAATCAATATTTTCCAGTGGTTGAAATGAAATCGAAGGAGCACATGGAGACCTTACTGAAAGAGCGTTCTGACATTTATCACAAAGATGAAGGTCCCTATCACATCTTAATGTATGTAGAATTGGATAGTTTCATTTTTATTGATTATCTTCTCGTTACTAATCAGGCTAGAGGACAAGGTCTCGGCCATCAACTATTGGAAAAATTAAAGCAAAAAGAAAAGCCGATTATTCTAGAAGTAGAACCCATTAATTATGAAGACAGCGATACAGAAAAAAGACTTCATTTTTATAAAAGAGAAGGGTTTGTCCATGCCCAGTCCATTGGATATCACAGACGATCTTTGGCGACAAAGGAAATCAACCCAATGGAAATTCTCTATTGGGCACCTCATGATGAATCGGAGGAAATAATTTTTGCTGCTATGAAAGAAACATATGACTTGATTCACACGTATAAAGATCATGAGTTTTATGGAGAATCCTATCAGCCGGTAGACGAGGTCTTAACCTTTAACCAAAATAAAGAAAACAATCTCTTTGACCAACTTTAACTTTCTATAGAAAAGGAGCAGTTTCAAGATTGTTATCCATCTTTGAAACTGCCCCTTTTCCTTTATTCATCTTGTGATCTTAAGCAATGGTCACATTCCATCATATAAGATTCTGCCTGTTCCTCAATCACCTGACCGCACTCTGGACATTCTCTTTTTTGTAAACCTCTGAAAAATTCTACTGGACTTTGTAACATGTATACTCGCTCCTTTCTTGTAATACAACCTTAATTAATTATCGATGTTATAATACAGTATGTGTATTATTAAAATATGTATGTGACCTTATTAGACTTTTTTGTAAAAAGTTTGTGTATTTGAAAATAAATATAGGAGACGGTTTCATTAAGGAACAATCCTTTTGAAACAGCCTCCTTATTTATTTTATATCGATCGAAACCCTTTTATTCTTCCCTCATTCGTAAGCAATGATCACATTCCATAATATAGCATTCTGCTTGTTCCTCAATTTCTTGGCCACACTCTGGACATTCTCTTTTAGGTAAGCTTCTGAAAAAATCAACCGGACTTTGTAACATATTTAACCTCTCCCTTCCTATAGTACAATTTGATACTCCAACTTTCTGTTATGGTACAGTATATGCACGCTAGGGTTCTATATGTGAGCTTTTTTATATTATTTATCCAAACTTTTTCTACTGCAATTTTGACTTGATTCTTAAAGAAAAAGAGATAATAAATACTAAGGAGATGATAATTTTGAGAATCGATGAAAAACCAAATGACTTACTCCAAGGCTATAACCCAATTCGTGAAAAGCTAAAAGAACGAAATTCCGTTGATTTTACTACATCCACTTTAAGACGACTGGCACTATTACACCAAAGCCATGATCAATGATGAATGGATTTTCGACTGAGAAGATTCTAATGTTTAAATAAGCTGCAAAGAGTAAATGCCATTTCATTTACTCTTTGCAGCTTTTATTTTTGCGCCAGATTCACCGCGGTATCAGAGGCTTTTAATTCCGGACTCTTAACGAGCTTACTCATTGTCGTTGTTTTAAAACCGTAAGTACGGGCTCGAACTAATACTTTTCGACCCCTTGTTCTAACTATTCTTTTTTAATGCGCGTAATCTTTACCAGTATATCCTAACCTCAGACGTAAATATTAACTAGAGGAAAGGCTCTTTTATTGCTTTCCAATCCAATGAAGGAGTTGTTGGAAAATGAACACTCTTTTTAAAATGGTGAAAAGACAGGACCTGCTTAGAAGACGAAAAAGCAATCGCAATATGCTCATTACATCCTTAATTGGCATAGGTGCAGCAGGTGCAGCCGCCTACGGAATAAAACGCAATCGCAACAACATCGACCTTTCTAAAACCGTTCAAAATGCGATGGACTCCATCCAAAATGCTGACATTGGTAAAAATATGACATCTATGATGGCTGATTTCACAAATCGCAAATAAAATAAGGGTTCTAGGCCCCCTCCAATTTATGGAAAGTGCCTAGAACCCTTAAATTTACATGTTAACATTTAAATTTACTTACTAACACATTCAATTCCTCTGCTAATAATGACAACCTGTCAGATGTCGCTGACACGTCTTCCATCGCACTGTTTAATTGCTGAGTCGTTGCTGCTGTTTCCTCAACACCGGAAACGGATTCCTCCGAAATTTGAGCAATTTCTTCAAAGATGGAATTTACTTGTTGACTCTTCCTCCTAATGCCCTCCATATTATCTGAGATGTCATTAATTTCATTCACCATCGTCGTTACAGATGAAGTAATGCGATTAAAAGTTTCACTCGTTTCATTTATTTGGATCGTTCCTTGTTCGACCTCTTGATAACCTACTTTTAAGGATTCGACGACATTTGCTGTTTCGTTTTGGATGTTTTGAACAATGGATGTAATATCTTTCACCGATAGCGACGTTTGTTCAGCCAGTTTGCGAACTTCTTCAGCTACTACCGAGAAGCCTCTTCCATGTTCCCCTGCTCTTGCTGCTTCAATCGCTGCATTGAGCGCTAATAAATTCGTTTGATCCGCAACATCTTGAATAATCGAAATTAATTTCGCAATATCTTTTACCTTGTTCATTTAATCCATTCATTTTTCCTGTGGCCTCTTCAACAATCCCATTAATTCTCTTCATTTGTTCGTTTGAAGTATCCATTAAATGGTTGCCGCTTTTCGTTAATCCCAAAACTTCCATAGATGAATCACGAATGATTTTTCCCTTTTCACTTGTTTCCTCAACCGTTGAAACAAATTCATTAATTGTCAGAGATAAATCACTTAATTTATGAGCCTGTTCATCGGCTGATGATGCAACTTCTCCCATCGTTAAAGCAATTTGTTCTGTTCCGGTCGTAACTTCATTGGCAGCACCCGACAGTTCCTCACTTTGCGAGGCAACATGATTAGAAGCTTGGGAAACCTCTGCAATCATCGTCGATATTTTCTCTTTCATCACTTGTGAGGATTCCATTAATATCCCAATTTCATCACGGCGTTTCTTTCCTGTTAAAACGGGTTGGAAATTCCCGTTCGCATATTGCATTAAAATGTCAGCTACTCTTTTTATCGGGTTGGAAATCGAACGGCTTACAAAATACGATACAAGAACTACAACGATAACTGTAATCATCGTCATCCAAAGACTAACCGACGTAATTCCTCGATTTGTTTCGGAGAAAATTGAGACATCTTGTTTTATCCCTACGATCCCAATAATTTCACTATTCGTTGGATCATAAATAGGAAGATACGATTCTACATCTTTCTCATACTTTTTTTCCACTCGATTGCCTTCGCTAATTGATGATACGATCGAGCGATCTACTATTGTATATCCAATATTTTCTTCTACAGATGAAACGACAACTTGGCCGTCCAAATTATACAAATTCACTTTTACCCCATCATAGGATTGGGTGATTTCTGTTAAAAAATTGGCATCCATTCCAGTTTGTAACGTACCAATGACTTGACTCCCATCCATAATCGGTGCAAAAGCCCTTACCGAAAGCCCGCTTTTTCCCAGTTCAAATCCAGAATGCGCTTCACCACTTAAAGCTTGTTCCATAGCAGGGAGAACGCTTTTATTATCCCCATATACCTCTGGGTTGTGAGCTCGCAACACTACGGTCCCTGAGGCATCGCCAAATTCAAATACATTCAAGCCATGTTCTTCTTGAAGGCGCGGATAGATTTCATTAACCTCCCCAATGAGACCATCCCGATCCGTACTTTTCATCATTTCCACGAGGTTTTCATTTTGGGCATAGATCGATGTGATTTTAAATAATTCCTCTGAGATATGATTCATTTCTGTTTCGATTGCCGCTTCGATTTCTTTTTGTTGATTATCAATCAGCTGCGAAAACTCTTTCCCTGTTATTAAAAAAATGATAATAGAGGTAATAATTAGGGGAAGAACGGCGACAACTAAGAAAATCGTCATCATTTTCTTGGTCAGACTATTTAGCGTAAAAAACTGTTTCATTATACATACCCTTCCAATTTTCGATTTACTTTATTAGAATAATATCACAAAAAATGGGTATTTGTTCTTACTTTTGATTAAAACCTACGAAAAAAGGTGTCAAGCATCTTCCAAATCCGGAATGTGCCTAACACCCTAGTCAATTTCTTTTAACTTCCTTCAGTAGAATTCTTTCACTTCTATAAGTGGCAAATAAATGCAAGCCATTTCTCGAGCAAGCTCAAATATTAACTTCAACGGATGAATTTGATTACTTTACACGGATTTCCCACCGCAATTGCATTTGCTGGAATATCCTTTGTCACGACACTACCTGAACCGATGAACGACATTGTCGCCAATTGTGATCGGATGGGCAAATTCAATCCCCTCATTTCGTGCCTCTGGATGAATTGGATGGCCTGCTGTAAAGAGGCTTACATTCGGGCCAAATAGTACATTTTTTCCAATTGTGACAGGCGCACAATCCAATATTGTACAATTATAATTCCTATAGAAATGTTCGCCAATTGAAATATTATACCCATAGTCACACCGAAAAGGAGATTCAATATAAAACTCGTTCCCAACCTTACCAAGGAGTGTTCGAATAAGTTCATTCCGTTTTTCGATTTCACTCGGTCTTAATCCATTAATATCGTACAACACTTCTTTTGCCTGCTGCCTTTCTCCAACCAATTCTTTTCCGGAGGCTTTGTACGGTTGACCGCTGATCATTTTTTCTTTTTCTGTCATTCGTTTATTTCACCCTGTTCTTTGATGGTATTATCCTTAGTACAAGTTTAACCAAATTCTTTCAAAAACAGGGGTAGATCTCCTTCATTGTGCGGGAAGTTGTCTTTGATCTTTCATATACAACAGGATGAACGCACTAATGATGAGTAAAATGGTTGATATCCATAGGGATGATTGATAATTTCCGAATAAGCTGAAAAGCAGTCCAGGAACTAAGGAGCCAACAGCAGCACCCGCTTGATGGAAGAAGCTGATAACTCCAAATGCAGAGCCCATCTGTTTTTCACCAAAAATCTTGCTGCATAACATCGTAAACGGTGCAATTGTAGAAATATCGGTCAATCCATACAGCAAAGCAAACACGAAGAACCAAAGTGGCTGCTCAAAATTCAATAGCAGTACAAGGGCTGCCACACGGATGATGAATAAGATCGATAATATTTTTTGATTGCTGAATTTATCTGTGATATAGCCAATGATAACTGTCCCAATGATGTTCGTAATCCCATAGACCAGCATCACATTTCCAAGTACGATGGCAGAAAATCCTTTATGTTCACCGATCGGAACCATATGTGTATAAATTAAGCCTACATCCGTAAAACCACAAACTACATAAGTAATACAAATCAGCCAAGTAATCCGATAACGAAAAATTGAAAAGACGGATGATACTAGTTTAATAGGATTTATCCTCTTTTTTTCAATGGGCTTCGTTTCAAGAGGGAGCGAATGAACGGGATTATCACGATAGAAAAATCCTACTAACGGAAGTAGTACGAGGCCATAGATGGCTCCATACAGAACGAACATCAGCTTCCAACCAACTTGTTCAATGAGAAAAAGGTTCATGGGCCCGTATAACATCGGACCTGCTGCCATCCCGACAACAACAATACTAATCATTAAGCCTTTCTTTTCTTTAAACCACCGAACAATCGCTACAGACACTGTAATATTAGAGACAAACCCGAAACCAACAGAACCAACCAGTCCATATAAGATAACCATATGACCAATATTTGTTGAAAAATAGGAACCGGCTAAGCAAATACTTAAAAGTGCCAGCCCATACATGAGTACTTTACGTGGACCGACGGAATCTGAGAGCCTGCCAGCGACGATTACACTCATTCCATAGAAAAATAGATTAATAAATGAGACCATACTTACCCAAAATCGGTTCACCGAAAACGTCTGCTCCCATTCGGTCACATACGTTCCAAAGGTGCCGCGAATCCCCATCGCTGCTACCATTGCTAAAAACGATAAGGCAACAATGATATAACCATAATTAAAAGCCCGTTTTGTTTCCACTACAGGAACGGTTTCCTTTTCCACATTATCACCTACTTTAGTAGAATAGTAACAGAATAGAGTTAGTTTTCCAATAACTAGACACCATAATTAGGGTGCCAAGCATCTTTTTGCCTGGCACCCTTCATAATGATTACTTATCTCGATGAATAATATAATGGAGTAAATGTGTTAAAAACGGGATATCGCGCGGGATTTCTCTCATCGCCTCTACTGCTTGACAATAATGGTCCCACATTGTCATTTTAGCTCCTTCTATACCTAGAACGGTTACGAAGGTAGAGTGATTGTTTTCAACATCTTGGCCAATCGGTTTTCCAAGCTGGTCGCTGCTGCTCTCAACATCTAAAAGGTCATCCTTGATTTGAAAGGCAATTCCAGCGTGACGAGCGAATTTTTTCAAAGCTGCAACCTCTTCATCCTCCGCACGCGCTAAAATCGCTGGCATCAGTAATGACGCCTCAAAAGCAATCCCTGTTTTATAAAAACATAAGGTATGTAATTGTTGTATCGTCAACTGTTTCCCTTTTGATTCTAAATCCATTTCCTGCCCTTTACACATATCCGCTGTAGCTCTAGCACAATATTGAATCAGTCGCAGGACGGTTTCAGCTTTAAACCCACGAAGTCCGGCTTGTTCTTCGATTGCCTTTTGCGTTAAGAAAAGGCTGACTAATTCTGCAGTTGCGACATTATAAACACGATGTAACGTTTGCCTCCCCCTCCGCATTGATGCGTTATCTTGCGAAGGTAAGTCATCGAGAATTAATGAGGCTGTGTGCATGTATTCCAATGACTTTAATAACGGAATAACCGAATTCTCGTTTAATTCATAATGATCGACCGCCATCAGCCATGCCATGACAGGCCGAAGCCTTTTTCCTTCTCCAGAAAGACTGTAGTTTGCCGCTTCAACAATGGTTTCATCCAGTAAAGGATCATCTTTTTCCAACTCAATTGGTAAAAGTCCATTCAATTCGTGTCGAAGCGATTCCACCTTGTCTGAAAAGGCGTCCCGTTCTTTTTGTTCATTTTTTAAATTAGTGAGCATATGGTCTCGTAGCAACTTATCAAAAAAATCGACGTCATCTGCTTTTTCGACCATTTTTTGAATCAAGGCATTGAACTCCGGCATGTCAGCAGTCAGGAGCCCCATGATTTCATCATATTGCTTTGGCCCATTTTTTTCCTTAAACCGCTTTAATCCATTAATGGCCCGGTCGAGAATAACTTCACGCGTTTTAGAATCGGATTGGTAGACGTTATGAATCAAGTGAGAAATCACTGCCCAATACAATTGGAACGGATTAATTAAGTCAGATCGCTGCTCATGATAACGCCAATAGTAAGTGTAAGGAGTCACAGCCCCGTCCCTTTTATCATCAAACATATCTGCAAAGTCGTCGGCCAATTGGTTGTAAATACCATAATAAAAAGTTCGGCTTTCAAACCCATCATCCTCAGGGGCATTGATGACAGAACGAATAATTGAACGAGACGAGAATGATTTCAAAATCACCGGAATATAAAGCTCTTCATTGCTATAACCGTCATTTGAGAGATCCTTCTGACGATCCACTTCTTGTGATTGAAAAAACACATAAGCCTCTTCGAAAAAGGACTTCCTTCTGTCTTGCGGTTGATGGGCTTTAATGTATTGGAAGGCCTCTCTCAGTTCCCGGTGGATAAATGTAATGAGTTCTTTATTTTTCCCATTCCAGACTCCTAGTTCTGGAACGATTCCTGTTGTCAGTGTTCTCCGAATTAAATCAGTATATTGAACCTGCTCATGAGAGGACAATACCTTTGCATCTAAGAGATCGTCAATAAATGGATAGGTCAGTCCATACGAATAACCAAGTCGAATCGCTTCATCAAGTCTTCGAGTCCGTTCTTTTTGAGGGGTGTCCTCCCCCATTTCTTCCTTCACATGCATGAGAACTCCGGCAATAATTTTAATTAGTTTCCTTTGGGCTTGTGCGGCATCCATTTCCTCTGGAATATAAGAGGAGACCGTTTTTAGTTTTTCCGTTAACCAAATGAAGGTGGTAGGAATGCCATCTTCCTCGGCCTTTCGATAAAGCTGGGCCATGCTGAACTCATCGGATGATTCATTGTCATTTTGTGTCAATTTTTCTTTCAAATCAGCGACGACTTGATTGATCCGCTTCTTCGTTTCCTCTGAATTCAAATCTTTCCCAAGGTCCCTCATGAAAAGGTAAGAGATGCTTCGATCGAGATAGGGCTCTAGTTTATTTGTAACATTTAGCCATCTGATGTAATTCTGATATCCTTTTGAATCAGGCTTTTTCTTTTTCCGTGAAAAAGAGGAAAGAAATGAGGGTTGATGGATATGATGCTGTTTCCAAGAGTTGAAATCGTTCGTGAGGATTGGAATAAATTGATTTTGTGCAACTTGAGATGAAAGAACCTCAAAATAATCGGAAGCCTTCCGCTCGGCCGCCATGTAACATTCAGTTGGATTGATTAATTCCCTGCTCATTCTTAACCTCCGGGACAGAGGGACAGACGGGCTGTCCCAGTTCGATTTATTTCTTATCAAATTCGCCTTGGCGTATTTGCGCCCAGATAATATCGAGCTTCGCTTGATGAAATCTGTGGCATCCGCCGGAGGCTTTAACTACATTCAGCCAAGGTTTGCCCCACTGAATGATTAAAAAACTTTGCATTCATCTTATCACTTATAAAAGTGGGAGACTTCTGTACCTGTCGCAAGCTTTCGGTACAAAAACATTTGCTGAATGAAGTTAAAATTAAATACATTGTTCTATCTTACTGTATATAAGGATATTATAGACATCTTATGTGGAAAAATTAGCTAACACTTACTCTCACTGCGCTGACTTTTTCTGCGAATAAGAGACTTGTCACCAACTTTTCCATACCAAGGTTAAAGAGATAGAGGACTACCCACTTTTTGAAGTTACAATGCTTTGCTCATTGTCTCTAATAAATGATTATTAGGTTCCCAATAACCTGTTAAAATCCCACTTCAATATTTATTTAGAATATAAGAATATGGAAAATTATACAAGGATCTTAGTACCTCTCATTCAGATGATAAGGTGGAGTTCTTTATAAATGGATACAACATCATCTAACTTCATTCGGACTAGACCGCTTGAGGAGGGGGCAACAAAGTCGATCGTGCCGGGAACCATTGATTGCTCCTGCTTTCCCCATGGAGCGGATTTACGACTACTGTATTGCAGATAGACACCTTTGCCTACAAAACAAACGACTTTAGGTGAATATGTTTCAATTTTGTTCCTCAGCTCGATCCTGCCATTTTGATATTCTTCCTTTGTAATCTCGTCTGCAGCTTTTGTTGGTCTTGATACAATATTGGTAAAACCATAACCGCAAGCTAGTAAGGTTTCATCCTCATTCGGATTGTACTTTCTTGGAGTTAACCCAGCTTGGAATAAGATTTTCCAAAAGCGATTATTGGGATTTGCATAATGATGTCCGGTTTCTCCCGAACGAATACTAGGGTTAAATCCGACAAAAAGAATCTTTAAATTTTCAGCGATGATATCAGGAATAGGATTCATAAGATCTCTCCAGTCTACCATTTTTTCTATCTACCATAGCATATCTAAGTCAACTAAAAAAGATGCCCAGCAGCCACGCCGGACATCTTTCAAGTATAGTTATCACTCTCAACTTCTAACAAGTTCTTCAACATTTCCATTTACGAGGCTTTCAATCCGATAAGCAGTTTCAAACCCGCCTCTTGTGGCTTCTGCAAGGGTTGCAGAACCAGCAGCATCACCAATGACAAACACATGATCAAAATGCTGCTTCAAGGTTTCTTCTAATGGGTTATAAGCTTTTACCCCCATCGCAATAACTACTTGATCAACATCTAGTTCTTTTTGCAGATCAGATTCATCTTTTAATAAAATTCCATTCGGCAAAATCTTGTCCACTCTATGATCTGTAATAATGTCTACATTTAGCTTTTCCAACTTTTCAAACAGACGTAAACGAGTGGGAAGACTAATTTTACTTCCTGACTTCGTTGGCAATTCAACATAAGTTACATGATTCCCTTGTTCGGCAAGACCTTTTGATGTGCTATAACAAACCATTCCGCTCCCTAAGACTGCTGCCTTTTTGCCAGTCAGCACTTTTCCTCCTTGCTTAACGTCCATATAATTGCACACATTTGCATGATGGATGCCGTCCATATTTGGTAGAAATGGCTTTGATCCTGTTGCTAAAATAATTGCAAATGGATGTAAAGATTGGATTTCTGCTATTGAAACCTCTGTACTCAACCTTACATCTACATGCAATCGTTCTAATTCATTTTTCAAATAGTCAATGTACCACTTCGTTTTCTTTTTATAGACAGGCTCTGTTACAAAGTTTAACTGCCCGCCTAGTCGGTCTGACCTTTCAAATAAAGTAACTCCATAGCCTTTTTCCGATAAAACTTTCGCAGCTTCCATGCCTCCAGGTCCACCACCGACAATGACTACACGTCGATCTTCTTCTACTGTTTCTAATTCCGGAAACTCAAGTTCCCGGCCAGCTCTAACATTGACGGAGCACTCGATATGAGCTTTAGAATAGACGCAATGCAAACATGAGATGCACATTCTGATTTCCTTCTCACGACCTTCTGCTACTTTACGAACCCACTCAGGATCGGCAATATGGCCTCGGCCAATCGCGACAAAGTCTGCTTTTCCATCGGCAATAATGGATTCAACAAATTGTGGCTCACGGATGTTACCGACTGTAATAACAGGAATGGAGACTTCCTTTTTTATCTTTTCAGCAAGATACACTCTCCACCCTTGTTCAAACACAGGAGATTCGATGACGGTATCCATTGAATTATAATTCCCCGAACTCGCATGGATTCCATCTACACCGATTTTTTCTAAGTACCTGCTGATTTCCTTGCTTAGTGCGATATCCATTCCGCCTTCATCAAATTCATCAACACTCAGTCTGACGATAACTGGATAATCTGCTCCGCATTTCTGTTTAATGCCGACGACGATTTCTTCTAAAAATCGAATGCGATTGTCAAAACTGCCTCCATATTCATCCGTACGTAAATTCGTATTCGGGCTCAGGAATTGATTGATTAAATATCCATGGGCGCCATGCAGCTCAACTCCGTCTACTCCAGCTTGTTTGCAGCGATATGCACTTTGTATAAATTTTTGTACGAGTTCTTTTACCTGGGATGTCGTTAACTCCCTCGGTTCCTCTCCTATTGCCTTACAGGTAACCGGACTTGGTGCTACGATTTGTTTTCCGTTTGTAAATGAAGAATGCGATTCTCTGCCCCCGTGATGAAGCTGAACAAATAGCTTTGCTCCTGATGGATGTACAGCATTGGCAAGGCGCTGAAACCCTTCCGTAAATCGATCATCGTCAAGACATAGTTGGTTCACGGCTGCTTTTCCAAATTCAGAATCAACGCAAACAAATTCAGTAATGATTAGCCCAACGCCACCTTGGGCCCTTTCTTGATAGTAGCCAATGAGTCTGTCCGTCATCTCGCCCTTTGAAGTTGCAAAGTTCGTCGACATGCCTGGCATGACAATTCTATTTTTCAGGACTAAATTCCCTATTTTTTTTGGACTTAATAAATGTTCATAGTACAAAGTTGAAGTCCCCCTCAAAGATCTGAAATACTATTCTAAGATTATTATAATCAATTAAAATAGAGGATTTGTGACAAATAATATGACAATGAATAGTTTTCGATCTCTGGATAGCGCTTGCGACTAATTTAGCTAAAATAACGATCACTAACGATTGGAATTATCAACTAAACCGATTGATCATAGTTGCACATATATGATATTTTCGATTTAGATATTATTATTTTAATATAACTTAGGAGGCTTTACGATGAAGCTTAATCGATTAAAATTTGTTTCCTTTATTATTTACAATTTCTTTAGCAATGATGTTAACAGTAGCTTGTTCGCAGGATGAAGCTAAACCAGCTGATTCTTCAAATGCTATAGCAGAAATTAAAACGATGAATGGTGAAGAACTGGTTGCTCAAAACTCAGCGAAGAAAAAAGATGATATTCTTATCATTGATGTTCGTTCACCAGAAGAATATAAAGCCGGACATATTCCACATGCGATTAATATCAATGTCGATGAATTTGAAGACAGAATCAATGAAGTAGAAGATTATAAAAATAAACCAATCATCACTTACTGTAATTCTGGAAAGAAGAGTCATACAGCTGCTGAAATTCTCGTTAACAATGGATTCCAAGATCTGACCACTCCCACAGCTGAAGCAGTAGGGTTCTTTTTCGCAAACATTCCACTTACATACTTTCAAGAGAAAGATGCAGAGGCGGAACTTGGGCGAACAACTCTTGAGAGAAAAGCAGCCTTTCAAGAGGGCAAGGTCTGTGCCAACTACGCCGTCCTTTCGGCGATACTTTTTATCTTTTTAGGCTTATCCTTAGGATGTTTGGTTTCTTGCCTTTTTTTCTTCGATAAATGACGTTTATACCAAACGGGTTGTTTATAAACAACCGACTCCATCGCCCTTACTTCCATCTGATAGATCTTCCTGGCAATATTTTGAGCCCCGTTTACATCACGATGGATTTCTGTTTTGTGAACAGAACAAATATAATTTCGCCCATCAGCCCGGTGTCTCCCACCGCAAAATGGACAATTTTGAGAAGTATAACTTTCCTCTGTTTCTTCTACTTCAATCCCTTTCAATTTAGCTTTATAGATTAACTTTTCTTTAATTTTCCCTTGATTCCAAAGTGATAACTGCTGCCTTCTTACTTTATTGTTTTTTCTTTTCTTTATCTCATCTTTCTTTGTGTTTTTTTCAATTCCCGACACATTGCCAACGACGAAGTGAGTGACTTTTTCTTCTTCTAAAAATAAGATTACTTCTTTTGTTGTTTTGTGTTCCAACTCTCCAAGTTGGTTTTTGCTTTTTTGGCGAATGCGACTTTTAGCCTTGTTGTATTTTTTCCATTGTCGAGAACCCTTTTTGCAACGGGACATCAATTTATTCAATTCTCCTAATGTTTTAGTTCGGAATTGAGAAATGCTCCTCATGGATCGACCTGAGATTAATAGAGATTTGTCTTCTGTTGCAACTGAAACTGCATGAATTTCGCCTAGGTCACCACCAGCCACTTTGAATGGATAGGAAGATAGATCTTTTGCAGGAACTTCTACAGAATAAGTGAACCAATAGGCTCCGTTTCTCCAAACAATTTCTGCGTAGTTACACTTTGTTAAATCTTCGGTTGCTAAATTAGGGATCGAAATATAATTAGTCTTCTTTGGGAGCTTTTCATTCCAATTTTTCTTTTTCTTTTTAGTCAATAAATCAATTAGAGGGTACCTGTATTCTGTCTTTTTGACCATTATAGTTTCATCGGAAACTTCCATAGATGCCTTTTTTAATGGAATACAATAATAATATTTTTTTCTCCATGGATATTTAGCTTTTTTATCCATTTTCCGCAGTTTACGAATGGTTTCCCGATTCGCTGCATATTTATCCGCGATTGCTTGAACGGTTTGAGAATGAAGATTATACGTTCGTTTTCGGACTGCTTGAATCTCCGTTTTACTGAGCCACTTTTTAGTGGTGAAATAATATGAATTCGCTTCTCGAACAATGTCATTCCAAGCAGAAGCAGTTTCTCTTTGCGTTATCCTTAATTCGTCATATAAGTGTTTTTCATAAGGGATTTGAAAAGAATGTGTGACAAACATTTCGCACCTCCTTTCATGCTTTATACTATACTTCGATTATAACAGAATGTACGTTCCCTAAGACAATGGAATTACTTGAATTAAATATAATAATAAAAAAATCAAATCATTAACGTGTCTGAAGACACGCCTGATTTGACCTCACTCTCATCCCACAGCTGAAGCAGTAGGCTTTTCCGTTCGGGAAGTTCTGTAATACAGGTACAAAAAGTGCTGAAGTTGCACAGCAATTAGAAGAATTAGGCTATGAAAATGTTGTAAATGCCATTGAAGGCGTGAAAGAATACTCATTTGAATTAGTTAAATAATGTTGTAAAAAAGGAAGGGCTCCCCTTCCTTTTTTTGATTGTGATCAATGATAAGATAAAATGTTAATGCTATGCTTAATAAGAAAGGAGCAGATTCTTTTGTCTTTTTATCACGATTTAACCTCATATTATGATGAGATTTTCCCTTTAAATCAAACAGCTTTTTCATTCATCTCCCCATTTTTCCAAAAGGGCGATTCCGTCCTCGACATCGGGGCTGGAACAGGCAACATGGCAATTGCACTTTCCCAGGCGGAACTCATCGTTACCGCATCAGAACCAGAAGAAAGAATGGCCGAAGCAATTCGGAAAAAAGCAAACTCGAATATGCCCGTTCATACGAAATCTATGGAGGAAATCGGGGAATTCGCAGAAAGCTTCGATGGGATCCTTTGTATTGGAAACACACTCCCCCATTTATCAAATATCGAGGCGATTGAAGCATTTTTAGAAAAATGTTATGAAAAATTAAACGTAAATGGTACGTTAATCCTTCAACAAGTAAATTATGATAAAGTGTTGACTCAAGACGATTTCTCTTTTCCAACCATTGAAAAAGATCATTTCACGTTTACAAGACATTATGAAAAAAAGGACGATCATATCCTTTTTACATCTAGAGTAACGGCCAACGGGGAGAGCATTGAAAATACGATTCCCCTCTTTCCAATTAAATCCCAACAATTAATTTCCTTGTTAAAGAAAGTCGGATTTCAAACGGTCGATACATATGGAAACTTTAAAGGTGAGCCTCACTCCGTTGCGTCACCAGCCTTAGTGACGGTGGCGAAAAAATCCTAGAAGAATATATCCGTTTACTTATAATGAATAAATGCCCAAAGTTCAAAATTGATGAACTTTGGGCATTTATTCACGGGCATAGCACCCTTATTTAGCTGCTTGGAGAACCTCGTCTTTCTCCTCCGGTCTCAGATTGATGACCTTCCCGTATCGATAATAAACATAACAAGCTGCGATAAGACCAATGACCGATAAGAGTGCATCAAAGATAAAGATGATAGAGATATTCCCGCTTTTCGACATGAGGCCAGTTATAATTGGCATCACGATTGCTGCGAGCCCTGCTGCGGTTGAGACAATACCGGTGACTGTACCTTTTTTCTTCCAAAATAGTTCGGTCGCAACCGTAATGGCTAGTTGAAAGATACCTGCTGTGGAATAACCGATAAAAAATGAACTAATCGAAGTAACCAATGGCACTTTGATCATTAAAATACACAAAATGGAAATAAAAGAAATGATCGGATAAACCACCATCACGGTTACAGGTCGAAGCCACTTTTTCAATAATACGGTTAACAGTAAGACAGAAATAAGGGCACCAATGCTATAGTAGCTTAACAATTTAAGGGAACTCGCCGTACTCATCCCTACTGCAGCTTGTCCATAGGTAGGCAGCCAAATTTGCGAAACTGTAAACAATCCTGTCGATGTAAACCCAATTAGTATTAAAGCCCAACCTTCCTTTTTGAAAATCGGCTCTGACTTGAACTTCTTAACAACGGATTGAACCGCATTTGTACTTTTTGTCATCATTCGATGATCTGGAAACGAAACACTTAATAAGAAAATCAGATTGAGAAAGTAAATCACTGCAGGGATAAGAAATGCATAACGATAGTGCATTCCATGATCCGCGAAAAATAAGATCATAAACGGCAACAGTGTCGCTCCTGCAGACATAAAAGCTTTTACTAAAACATTGGCAGAACCCGCTGATTTAGGGAAGATCTCAGTAAGTCCTGGATAAGAACTAGCATCCATAGCTGAGTTGCCCATCCCTGCGATAAGCGCAAAAATTATCGCCAATTGATAACTGGGGGATAACGGGATTCCAACTAAAAAGATTCCCATTGCCAATGCCGCAAAGATCACGAGAGGTTTTCGACCAAACTTATCGGATAAATGCCCTGATAAAGCATAGGTGAGTAATTTTCCAATTCCAATCGCTGCAATAATAAAACTAATTCCTGCGCTATCTGTATTCCACTGTTGAGTTAAATACTCCATGTTAGAGGCCAAAATAATATTAACCATGCCTAACAAAAAGTAATTAATATAAATGGCTCCTGCTGTCTTTATATAGTGATTTTTCATTCTGCCGAAACTCCTTACTATGTTTAAAAAATGTTATTATCCATCATAACATTTTACCGCAATAAAGTGTTAAATTTTTTTACTTTTTTCACTCTTTCAAAAGTAAAAAAGTTCGTTTGCTAGACGTCTTATAATCGTTCCCTTCCCTCCCTTTATGGACTAGATTATGCTACAATAAAAGAACTATTAAACGAAGGGATGATGGGTGGCCAATGATTAACTAATCTTATTTTTACGATTGAAATGGAATATTTCAAATCACACAAATAGGATTAGTCTGCCCATTTTCATACTACAAAAAGCTATTAAATACGATGGCTTGTTTTGATTGTTAAAAAAATGCGACTAATCCTTCCAACGAAAATTGGGAGGATTTTTTTAGGTGTCCTCCCTTTGAAAAGAGGAATGACGATGAAAGAATTACTTAAATTATTAAATATTTATTATGAAATAAAAGATAGGACGATTTTCGAAAAAGTAAACGGTCAAGTTCATGAAGGTGACCGTATCGGAATTATTGGAAAAAACGGAGCTGGGAAATCGACTTTGTTAAATATTTTGAACGGAGATGTAACTGCCAACGAAAGGAAAAATCCAGTGGCTGCAACCTACTTTGGAAATTGCATTAGTTGAACAAGAAACAGACCATTTTTCATTTGATGGATTAACAGCCATAGATCATCAAGAATTGGCATATACCACTCCAAAATTATTCATTATTAAGCGGCGGTGAAAAATTAAAAGCTCGATTAGCTGAAGGTTTTTCTAAAAGAGCCGACATCTTGATGCTAGATGAGCCGACCAATCATTTGGATGAGCAAAGTACAGATTTTCTTATTAAACAAATCACTCATTATCAGGGAACCATTCTTTTCGTATCCCATGATCGGTATTTTTTAGATGCGGTTGCCACAAAAATTTGGTCAATTGAAGGATCACAATTAATCGAACATAAAGGAAATTACTCCAGTTATATGGAGGATCGGAAACAGAAAAGACTGACCCAACAACGGGAGTATGAAAAGCAGCAAAAAATGATCGAAAAAGTGGAAGAACAGCTCGATAAGCTATCCTCTTGGTCAAATAAGGCTCACGCCCAATCGACAAAAAAAGAGGGCTTTAAAGAATACTATCGAGTGAAAGCGAAACGTCATGATTCTGAAGTAAAATCGAAACGAAAACGACTCGAAAAAGAACTTGAAAAAACAAAGGTAAATCCTGTTGAACCTGATTATGAAGTTCAATTCTCCATTAAAACCAACAATAAAGGAGGAAAACGATTTTTAGAAATAAAAAATCTAACGAAAGCTTTTGAAAACCGTACTTTATTTAAAAATGTCCATTTTACGATTCAGCATGGAGAAAAAGTGGCCATCACAGGTCCAAATGGTTGTGGGAAAACAACTTTATTAAAAGTGATTCTCGGAATAGAAAAGGCTGATGGCGATATATGGATTTCACCATCGGCCCAAATCGGGTATTTGTCGCAGGAAGTATTTGATTTACCTCTTGATAAAACCCCTGAGGAATTATTTTATCGAGAAACCTTTGCCGAGAGAGGAAAGGTTCAAAATTTAATGAAGCATTTAGGCTTTTCTTCCGCCCAATGGACTGAACCGATTGAAAACATGAGTATGGGCGAACGAGTAAAGTGTAAGTTAATGGCCTATATTCTTGAAGAAAAAGATGTTCTGATTTTAGATGAACCGACGAATCATCTTGATTTACCATCACGCGAACAGCTGGAAGATACGTTAGCAAAATACAACGGGACAATGCTTGTCGTTTCCCATGACCGGTATTTCCTTGAGAAAACAACAAATTTGAAGTTGGCGTTTTCAAACGGGTCTATTCAAAAACAATTTAAAGAGCCTTCTAAACAAAGAGATCAAACCGCTGAATTAAAATTGAAGCTAGAGACAGAGCGACAAGAAGTATTAGGGAAGCTGTCATTTTTAACACCAAAGGATGAGGCTTACGCGGAACTAGATTTGAAATTTAAGCTGTTGACGAAACAGATAAAGGAACTTCATTAAGAAATCTTAAAAGGTACAGGTATCCTAAAGTGGTCTCACTCCATCACATACATCCTTAGTGACGGCGGAGAAAAAACATAAAAAAAGCTGTCTTTTCGCTCTCTTAAGACCGCTCGATATCAAACCTATGAAATCAATCAATGCCCAAAGTTCAAATGTGATGGACTTTGGGCGTTTTTTAATTGAAACATTGGATATTAACTAGATTTCTGATCCATCAACGCGTTGATTGGTTTTTTGCTCACAAATGGATTTTTAATCGTGATCTTAGCAGCTAAGACCCCAACTAAGATAAGAATCGCCCCTACATATCCTTTTGCTGCAAGGGTTTCACCAACGAAAATAAAAGCAAATAAAGCCGCGAAAACGGGTTCTAACGAAAAGATAAGACCTGTGTGTGTTGGAGTGGTATGTTTTTGAGCTACCGCTTGCCCGATAAATCCAACCGCACTGCAAAAGATACTTAAGGCCATGATGGCTGCCCAGGATTCTGTCGTGCTAGGAAAATGCGGCTTTTCGAAAAGGATTGAAAATAGCAGTCCCCATGCCCCGGCAACACCTAGTTGTAAAATCCCAAGTGTGATCGAGTCTACATTTTTCGTCAACTTATCTGTCACAATAATCTGTAGCGCATAAAACAATGCACCTAAAATGACAAGAAAGTCTCCGGAATTTATCGTTAACTCATGATTTAGTGTTAGGAGAGCGATCCCTGTCATCGCAAGACCCACGCCAAACACAACTTTCTTCTCTGGTTTTTTTCTAAAAAAGATCGCCAGTAACAACGGAACAAATACGACAGAGAGACTGAATAAAAATCCCGCATTTGAAATAGATGTAAACTTTAATCCCATTGTGACGACCGTCATGACAGAAAACAAGATCGTTCCTAAGATAAATCCATATAAAAGCGTTTTACCGTCTATACGAATCATACGCTTATAAAATACAGCTCCGGCTAAAATAAAGGCGATGCCAAAACGTAGCGCTACCAAGTTAAACTCTTGAATGGAATCGAGACCCACTTTCATAAACAAATAAGAGGAACCCCAGAGCATCGTAACAACGAGCATCATGAAGTTGGCTTTTAATCTAATGTCAGATCCGATTCCAGACCGTTTATTTGAATTCATTTATTCGTCACCTGTCCTATTACAAAATTGATTACGTATTAGTATAATTGGAAAGTTAAGATTAGAAAAATGAATGTTTTAGAAGGTTAACATGAATTTTTTTCATGTAAAAGGAGTGATTAAACTGTCTCTTACAAAGTTTGAGGTCTTTAGTACCGTTGTAGAATTAGGAAGCCTTACGAAAGCAGGTGAAACCCTTGGGTTAAGTCAATCGGCTGTAAGTCATGCCATTACTAGCCTTGAATCAGAATGGGGATTTACAATCCTCAACCGAGGACGTGCAGGAATCCAATTGACTAGTAACGGAGAGCGTCTCTTAACATACATACGACAAATTTTAAAGATGAACGAAGAAATGGTTCAAGAAATCGCTAAGATCAATGGGCTTGAAATCGGAACCGTCCGCATTGGCACGATTTCAAGTGTGTCCATTCATTGGCTGCCCAAAATCATGAAAGTCTTTAATGAGAATCACCCTTCAATCGAGTTCAAATTGCTAGAGGGGGATTATGATGATGTTGAGCATTGGATATCGACCGGTTTAGTTGATTTTGGGTTTGTGTCTCTACCGACCTCGAAACATCTTGAAGGAATTCCTTTAAAAAAAGATGAAATGCTCTGTATCCTCTCAAACGAACATCCTCTTGCACAACAGAGTGAGGTAACTTTTGAAATGATCAAAGACGAGCCTCTTATCAAGTCGAAAAAAGGAAGTGACAACGATCTCATACGAATTTTAAAAGAACACAATATTTCTCTCAATGTTAAATATGAACTTTCAGATGACCAGGCGATTGTTTCAATGGTTGAAAATAATATGGGAATTAGCATCCTTCCTGAAATGGTGTTACATCGTATTCCCACTAACGTTCGAAAGCTTAAGTTAGAGGGAGAAAATTATCGTACAATTGGGATCGCTGCTACATCTTTTAAGACCCTTGCCCCCGCTACGAAAAAGTTCATTGAATATTTGAATTCATGGTTAAATGAGCCTCCTACACGTTAATAGAATTTGAACTTCTATTCAGAGTAGTTATGGCCCTTTCATGGAATAACGGAGTATGTTGATTTTTGCAATTGTCAAATTTACGCTAAGAGCATGGTTGCACCCAAACCTTTTACATAGAATTAACACCCCCTTAAGATATTTCAAGAATTCTCCTAATATAATTAAAGTAAGAATACGATTATCGGAGGGGAGTTCATGAAGGTTACAGTTGCAGGAACTGGGTATGTAGGATTGGTTACAGGGGTTTGTTTGGCTGATTTAGGCCATCACGTTACATGCATTGATATTCAACAAGAGAAAATACAAATGCTGCGGACTGGACGTTCACCAATTTATGAAACTAATCTTGAACCGATTTTACAAAAAAACATTGCCAATGGCCACCTTCATTTTACGACAAACCCTCGGGAGGCTTATGCACAAGCGGACCTGATTTTTATGACTGTCGGAACTCCAGAAAATCCTGATGGAACCGCTGATTTACAATATGTTGAAATGGTTGCTCATACCATTGCCGAGCAGATTGAAAATGATGTGATCATTTGTATCAAGAGCACTGTTCCTGTAGGCACGAATGAAAAGGTTCAAGAAATCATCGATCGGCATAAGCCTCCTTACGTACAAGCCGAAGTCGTTTCCAATCCCGAATTTCTTCGCGAGGGATCGGCTGTAGAGGATTTCTATCATGGGGATCGAATCGTTATCGGCTCAAGAAATCCAGAGACAGCCACTGTATTAGAGAAATTGTATTCTCCGCTCGGAATTCCAATGATTAAGACAGATATTCGAAGCGCTGAAATGATTAAATATGCTTCAAACGCATTTTTGGCAACAAAAATTAGTTTTATCAATGAAATTTCTACTCTTTGTGAAAAAATCGGTGCCAATATTGATGAGGTGGCTAATGGAATTGGAAGGGATCATCGAATTGGACCATATTTCTTGCAAGCAGGGATTGGCTATGGAGGCTCCTGTTTTCCAAAGGATACAAAAGCTCTAGCCCAATTGGCTGGGAATGTCCAACACCCCTTTGAACTATTGGAGGCGGTGATCAAGGTAAATAATCGACAGCAATCCCTGCCAGTTGAAAAAGCGAAAGATCTCTTAGGTTCTCTACAAGGAGTGAAAATAGCTGTTCTTGGTCTAGCGTTTAAACCGAAGACAGACGATATTCGTGAGGCAGCATCGATTAAAATGATTGCAGAATTACTTGATGAAGGAGCGATTGTAACAGCTTTCGATCCCGTCGCCATTCCTAATGCAAAAAAAATATTTGACGGGCGAATTAGCTTTGCAGATGGAATTCGCGAAGCCATCTTAAATACAGATTTAGCCATTATTGCAACGGAATGGGATCAAATTAAAATGTTTCCCCTCTATTTATATGCTGAATATATGAATGACGCACTAATTATTGATGGGAGAAATTGCTATTCCCTAGCTGAGGCGAAAGCACAAAACATCAAATATGTATCCATTGGCCGACCAGCGTTAATGAAGAGTGAAATTAGCAGATGAACTAGGAGGAGTGATCAAGTCGAGCTAACGATAGCGCCATTAATTGCGGGGAATCCATAGTTTTAGTTGCATCGTGTCCCACATGATTTAAGTAAAAGTGAAGCACCAAAAAGGTCCTCATATTCCAAAAGGAGAATTGAAAATGTCTAGATTGTTAATGAGTTGTTATCATTTTGAATGCCGTTTGTTTCAAAAGGTTAATCGTCATTTTGACAAGAAAGTTTTAAATTTATTTTTCCGAAATATCACAAAATTAGGCGGAGCCATTTTTACCATATCTGCCGCCCTGCTGCTTTTATTTTTTTCATCTGATTCCTATAAAATGGTTGCTGTTTCGAGTGCTTTATCTTTGGCACTTAGCCACCTTCCTGTACAAATCGTCAAAAAACTTTTTCCACGAAAAAGGCCTTATTTAGCTTTAGAAGAAACGAGATATCCATCGAATCCCTTAAAGGATCATTCCTTTCCATCTGGGCATACAACAGCTGCCTTCTCATTGATGATTCCCTATATGCTGTATGCGCCAGTGCTAGCATTTGTCTTACTGCCTCTTAGTCTTAGTGTTGGATTGTCGCGTATTTATTTAGGCCTCCACTATCCTTCCGATGTGTTGGCTGGCAGTTTGCTTGGAACGTTTTCAGGAGTCGTTTGTTTCTTTTTATTAAACTAGAAGAACATGGGAGATTTACTAACGATCAATTTTGAACAACTGTAGGGGGTACACTTTCATGAAATTGGCTATTTTTACAGATACGTATTACCCGGACATTAATGGCGTCGCGAAGACACTGAAACGATTAACGGATTATTTAGACGAGCAGAAAATTGCCTATAAGATTTTCGCACCAAAAACGACATCAAATGAATATGTATCAGAAAATATTCATCGCTTTGAAAGCCTATCTTTTTTCTTATATCCTGAATGCCGATTGGCCCTTCCAAATTTACCACAAATTAAAAAGGAGCTGAGAAACTTTTCTCCTGATTTAATTCATGTGGCAACTCCATTCAATATTGGTCTTTGTGGAGTTCATTATGCGAAAAAGTTCAACATTCCGTTAGTTGGTTCTTACCATACGAACTTTGATCAATATTTGCAATACTATGATTTGCCCTTTTTATCAAAATTGGTTTGGAAATATATGAGCTGGTTCCACCAGCCTTTTGAAAAATTATTCGTCCCTTCCGCGGACACATTAGAGCAGTTGAAGGAGCGTCAGTTTAACCATTTAGAAATCTGGCCGCGAGGAGTTAACTGCCAACTATTCCATCCTCACTATGATACGAAAACCATTCGTGAAAAGTGGGGAATCAAAAGGAAGTATCTATTAACCTATGTCGGGAGACTAGCACCAGAGAAAAAGGTTGGCGATCTCCTCACCATTGAAAAATCATTACCTCCCTCCTATGCAGAACAAATTGATTGGTTAATCGTGGGGGATGGACCGCTGCGCAAGGAATTGGAAAAAGACGCACCTAGCAATATGAAATTTACTGGTTATAGGAGTGGGACTGAGCTGGCGGAATTTTACAGTGTGTCTGATCTATTCATATTTCCATCTCCAACTGAAACATTTGGCAATGTCGCGTTAGAATCATTGGCTAGCGGAACTCCTGTCGTTGGAGCTAATTCAGGCGGTGTCAAACACGTCGTTCAACAGGGGGTAACAGGATTTTTATGTGAGCCGGGCAATGATCAAGAGTTTGCCAGTTCGATTGTTAAGCTGCTCTCCCATGATAGCTTACGCTGGCAAATGGGTAGTGAAGGCCGCCAATACGCCTTAACGCAAAGATGGGATCAAATATTCGATGATCTTCTGGCACAGTATCAAGAAGTCATTGAAAAGCGTGGCAATCGAAAGTATGCATGAAACATAGAGAAAGCTATCGATCTTCAATTATAAATCATTATACCTTAGGAGACACAGCCGCATTGTCTTGTTCAGCATAAATAGTCTCTACTAAAAACATAGCCCCAATTAGGCGATTATCTAAATCTAGTGGATAATCGCCATTTTATTTTTCAGTAGTCTCTTTCCCTTCTAAAAATTACTTTGTTATCGGATGATCGTATATGTTTAACCGTACCTCTGAATTGAATATTTATCTTAAATTCTACTAGAGGAATGAAATACAAGATCCCATTATCCAGATTAATCTCCATTTTCCCATAGGGTGACATCCTCACGGCATTAAAATACCGTGCTTCCAAAGTAGAAGTGCGGTAGCGGCTCACTCTAACGGAGTGTCTATCTCACGACAGTCACCATATTGTTTCATTTCTGACCCGTTGTCATCATGACCGCTATATCCCGTGCCACTCGGGACTCCCCACGTGAAGAAGAACAGTCTTCCGTGTTTTAACTAGGATTATACCTAGTGGGCACTTGGACTGTAACTAGGATCTGTCTCGCGACTGTTCTTAGCTACGCCACCAAGCTCGTGCTTGTTGCTATATTTTTCGCGGCATTCAAATCTGCATGATTTTTGTGGCCACAATTCTTACACTTGAATTTATCTTTGCTTCGATTTTCTCTTTCAGCATATTGGCAATTAAAGCAAGTTTGACTTGTTTTATAAGGGTTAATATCTACAACTGGAATGTTGAATTTCGAAGCTCGTTCTTTAATAAATTGTTTCAATTGATAAAAAGCCCAAGAGTGAATCGTTTTGTCTGCTCTTTTCATGCTGCGGCATGTCTTACGAATGTCGTCTAGTTGTTCTAATTTAATCATTGGTTTATCAAATTGCAGGACAAAACCAACAATATCTTTCGCAAGTTTTCGGTTATAATCTTTCATCCAACGGCTTTCTTTTTGACCTATGCGTTCAATGACACGCTGTGCCTTCCTTTTTCCTAACGAACGACGCAGGGAACGAAAGTGACGTCTTTTGTATCCAACCTCTTTACCAGAAAAGAATTGCCTTTTTCCACTCTTCGGTTCTGAAAGAACAGCTAGGTGTCTAAGCCCTAAATCTACACCGATAGGATTGTACTCCTTAAAATCAATTTTAATAGACTTATGTTTTTTCTCAAAGTCTAATTCAGAACTAACTTGAATAGGGATAGCTACATACCAATCCTTACCTTTTCGAAGTAACTCGATCGTTTTATTGTGTTCTCCGCGTGTTTTAGTTAAATACGGGAAAAATACTCGAACATTCTTATCTTCGATTACAGGCATCGTTATTTTTTTCTCATTTGTTGTAAACGAAACATACCAATGATTATTTTTTTGCACCGTATTCCAATTTTGATTATTTATGCTAATACCAAGCGAACTTCTGAATGTTGGGATTGATTTAGCTTCGCCTTTTTCAAAATCGGAAATAGCTTTTTTAGCCTTGCGAATAGCTTCATTTTTTATGACAGATTTCAAGTTTGCTTCAACATTTTTAGAAGAAAGCTTTTCTTTATTTTCAAGTCTCATAACACATTCATTCACGCATTTTGCAAACTCTTTTTGTTCCTCAATCCACATTTTACGTTTCTTCTTAGAGGGTCTTTTAAGTTTTACCAAAATGGTTTCAATTGCCATGTTTTTCACCTCCATACATTCATTATACAAAACGTATGTTCGTAAATCAAACCAAAACTCCTTTTCAAAGCTAAAAAATTCAGCCATTCACCTCGTCATTGAAATAGCGAGCACTCTGGCTATTTTGTCGTAGAACCGCCACAAAAAATTACAAAAAGTCACTCTCCATAGCATTAATCAGGTTGGAAAAGTCAGCAAAAAGAAAAATCCCAGCATTGAAATTAATTTTCATGCTGGGGTGTGAGTGGTAAAACCATAACTGTTTCTATTTATTATATTTTAAATCTATGCACCAATCCATTTAGCTCTTCAGCTACCTTCGACAGAGCTAGCGAGTTTCTTGCTATTTCTTCCATTGTAGAACTTGTTTGTTCAGTTGAGGCAGATGTTTCTTCTACACCAGCCGCTGACTCTTGTGAGATCGAAGCAATTTCTTCTATTGTAGCACCTATTTCCTGACTATCGTTTGACATTGTGGCTAAGTTCATCGTAATGACTTTGATATTTGATACCATTTCGGTGATTGCTTTATCAATCTCGACAAAGGTTTCCCCAGTAGTCTTGATTTGAGCTGTGCCTTTTGCAACTTCTTCATAGCCCAATTGAAGGGAGTCTGCAACAGCGGTTGACTCTTTTTGAATACTTAAGACGATTTCTGTTATATCTGACACCGAAACAGCGACTTGTTCTGCAAGCTTCCTTACTTCATCTGCTACTACTGCAAATCCTCGACCATGCTCACCAGCCCTAGCTGCTTCAATAGCTGCATTTAAAGCAAGTAAATTGGTTTGGTCTGCTATATCCTTTATCACAGATACCAATTTTGAAATGTCTTGTGATTGAGTATCTAAGCCTTTTACTTTTTGTACGGATTCCTGCACAATTTGATCAATTGTAGCCATTTGTTTAACCGATAATTCCATTAATTGGCTACCTTCTTCTGTTATTTTCTGCACCTTATTAGAAGTATCGTAGATTTGCTCACCTTTGGAATTAGCTTCCTGCATCTTAGAAGAAAAGTTCTCCATCGTTGACGCGAGGGTAGTAGAGCTTTCAGCAAGCATTTCTGCACCTCTTGCCATTTCTTGCATTGTAACAGCTACTTGTTCTGAACCAGCTTGCACTTCATTTGCAGATTGCGCTAACTCTTCACTTTGGCTTGTTACGGTTTCTGAAGCGACATTAATTTGGCTTAATAAGTTCTTCGTACTGGTCATCCCTTCATTCGTAGCGTTAATCAGTTGACCTACTTCATCATTCAATTTTGTTTGTAAAGGTTCATTACTTAAGTCACCATGTGCTACTAATTTCATGCGTTCCATCACTTTAGTAATTGGCTTCGTAATGACAGTGGAGGTAATCAGTGCGGCAGCTATACTGACCAATATAATCAAGAAGGCTACTACCATCGTAATGAATAAGGTTTTTTGCCCAGATTCTACTACTGATTTTTCTGTCGCATTAATCGTATCTTTACTTTTTTGTGCCAGCTCGTCATATCCCATCATAATTTCGCGAACTTCAGCATCACTTTTCGCTAGATTTTCTCGAGCCAACTCTACATTCCCTTTGTCATACTCATCGAACACTTCTGTTGCAACATATTGCCGCCAATTCACAGTCCTTTCAATAAGACTATCAAACTCCTCAGAAGCACCGATCTCTCTTACAATGACTTCACTTTGTTTCCCTTCTTCTGTATACACATTGAAACGGTCTTTATAATCTCCGCCATATAACACATATCCACGGGCTGTTGAGATTCGATTCGCCATTGTACGAGCCATTTGTTCATTCGCAATGAGTAATGGAAGCTCTTCCTCTGCAATTTTTTTAGCCTGCTCATTACTTTCCGTGATATTCATATAAATATAAGCAGCAAATAACATAATAAGTAAAACAACTAAGGAAAAACCAAATAATATTTTCGTTTTTATACTTTTAAAATTGAATCGTTTCATTTCTTACACTCCAGCTTCTTGTAGTTTACTTGATCCTTGTATTTTTTAGGCTCATCCATGAGTGGTCTTTTCGACAATGCTTGTTCATCGGCGTATACCACAATTTGACCTAGTTGATCTTTCCGTATCCTTGCGAACCACATCACCAATCGTTAATAAGAGTTCCTGTTGCCATTCTTGACGTTGGTGCTCCAGATCCGTTATAGATCAAGAACTCAATGCACCAAAACGCGCAATCCCTTTGCGTGAAAGAAGCGATATTCGTCAAAGCCGAGTAGTTCCTTGAAATAAAAATATCCAGTTTTGATATTCCAACGCACATGATCATAGCCCAGAATGGTCACGAGATTCTGGCTACCATCTGTGCAAAGAAGACAAAAAGGTGTTTTGTTCGAATCGAATTTATTTTCCCAAGATAACAAGACTTTGGCATACTCGGTATCGCTTAGATCGCCTTCATACACATAAATTTTACAGAAATAACCATCCACTGTAACAGGACGGAGGTCCGTTGACTCTAATTAGGTTGAGGCATAATCTGAAATTTTGATTCCTACTCCGTTGGGATATATTTTTTGGTTCGTTCGTAAAGCACCAATGAGGTGAAACTCTCAAAATGGTAGAAGATAAAATATTCAAGAATAGTTTTCCCTCTTGGGATGTGTATCCATTGGGATATGAGACCAATAGGAAATAGGATTACTCGCTATTAGGTTCAAGCTAAGTTGAATTACGTGGAAAATATGTACTTTTTAAGTAATTTTATCTATAAAAGTTGTGTGCCCTCCTATTTTTTTTACAACAAAAAGAATCTGAAAAAACAGGTCTACATTTATGCAAAGTTTTCGTCTTTGGCAACTTGGCTACCGTAGTAGTTTTGCATCAGGCCCTTAGTTTTGCGCCCTTACCTTTTCAGATTTTCCTATAGTACTAATATCACTACAGCATTTATATATATTAACTAATTATCGTCAAAGTATCAACGTTTCTTCTACAATATACGACAAATATTAACATTATCCAACAACCAAAAATTGAAGTAATAAAAAAAATGAAGGGAGAATTATTTTAAGGATAGAAAGGATAAAACCAAGTATGATGAAACGATCCCATTGATACTCCTACATACGTCATAATAGACAGATTATGGGATCTGGAGCTCAGGTGAAGTCGGCTGAACAAAGGCTGAAGCCATTCCTCTTGGAAAAGAGATGCAAATGGATATGGAGGCCACTGAAAAAGTCCATTTTTGAAAAAAAGAAGGTGATTACCTACTATATGTAGATAATCACCTTCTTTCATATACTGTATATTGATGAAAATCAACATTTATTGTTCAAAGCAACCGCTTTTACAAACTATCCCCGAAGTCTTCTCTAAATTTAGCCATTAATTCTTGCGTCCAATCGGAAGTTGTCGTTAATTTTCCAAAGAAGAAACGTAATACACTTGGTTCTTCTACGAATTTAAGTCCGCCGATTAGGTGACGATTTTCATATAACCATGCCACGCGATCCACCGCATATTTTACTTGAGATAGCGTGAACACACGACGAGGCATCGCAAGTCGGACTAGTTCCATGTTGGATAAAGTTTCATTTCCTTCTTCATCACGATCTTCGGACATTGTACCTCTTTCCATCCCGCGGACACCACTTGTTAAATAAATCGCTGCTGCAAGCGCACCTGCTGGATATTCCGACTGCGGAATATGATCAACAAAGTCCATCGCATTGACGTGACAGCCAAGTCCCCCTGGAGGTGTAACGACAGGAACGCCTCTCTTGATTAGTTCTTCTGCCATATAAGCAATGAATTGAGGTCCTTGATTCACCATATCTTCATCCATCGTTTCATCAAGGCCAATAACCATTGCCTCCATTTCACGTACAGACATTCCTCCGTATGTTAAGAACCCTTCATAAAGCGTCACATATTCACGCATTTTCATATAAACATCTTCACTATTTGTACAAATCCCGCCGCCTCTCGCACAGCCAAGTTTGCGCGCGGAGAAATAGATAATATCGCATAAATCTGCAATTTCACGAGTAATTTCTCGGATACTCTTATCCTGATACTTTTCTTCTCTCTCTTTAATAAAATAAAGATTGTCTGCCAACAAACTTGCATCCATCACTAAAAGAAGTCCATACTCGTCACACACTTGACGAACTTCATGCAGATTTTCCAGCGAGTGCGGCTGTCCGCCAATCAGGTTGGTGCCTGCCTCCATTCGCACAAATGGAATGTTCTCCACACCGTTTGTTTCAATGACATCTCTTAATCTAGCAATATCGATATTTCCTTTAAATGGATCGTCACTTGTAATATCCAATGCTCCATCTTTGAAAACTTCCTCAACGCGTCCGCCATTTACAACAATATGTGATTTCGTCGTTGTGAAATGATAGTTCATTGGAACAACTGAGCCTTCTGTTACATACGTTTTTGAAAGGATGTTTTCACAAGCTCTCCCTTGGTGGGCAGGAAGGAAATATTTTTTACCAAAAATCTCTTCAATTTTATTCTCTAGTTTTGTAAAAGTCGTAGAACCGGCATAACTGTCATCCGCTTCTAACATCGCTGCTTGTTGTTTGTCACTCATAGCATTAACGCCGCTATCCGTTAACATATCCATGAATACATCTTTATTTTTCAAAAGAAATGTATTATAACCCGCTTCTTCAATTGCCTCTAGTCTCTTTTCAACCGGCGGCAAGTTTAACTTTTGAACAATCCTCACTTTATGCATTTCTAACGGAACTTCATTGCCATAGTAAAATTTAATATTACTCATATCTACGTCACTCCACTTTATTTTTTAAAAATAAAAAAATCTATTTTATTAGCTCTATCAAATCACATTGTTACACTAAAGCGTTTAAGCTTAAAATCATTAAATAATATATTACTATATATTCCTAAATTTTAAAAGAGTCGTAGATAAATATTTCAGAAAAATATATGAATTTAATATGAACCTTTAATGAGCTTTGTACAATTAGGGGAAATTCGGCAGTTCCTTCTGTTTTCAATCTTGACATAATCTTGACATTTCCTAATAAAGTTCTGGAGATTGATTCGTTATGATAAAGGTGTAGATAAGAACGACAAGGAGATGAAGAATATGAGTTGGAAAAAGATCATATTAGCTGGAGACTTTCATCGGAACGTTTACATTAGGCGCTATGTTTTCTCCGATCGGACAACCGGAAGCAGACTCTTTCCCAATGATGCAATCAGGAAATAACGGATCACAGACATACTCAGATACATGCCATGGATCAGGTGGGATGATGGGAAGAGGCGGTGGAATGGGCCATCATTTTGCAGGCTCGATGCCAAACATTATCGCTGAAGCCTTGAATATAAGTCTTGAAGAACTACAAACTGCACATGATGAAGGGAAATCCGTAGCAGATCTTGCAGAAGAAAAAAATGTTTCAATCGATGAACTGAGGATAAAAGTACTGGAAACTAGAAAAGCAGAACTTCAACAACTTGTACAAGACGGGGACATTACCCAAGAACAAATGGATGCGATGCTTGTTCATATGGAATCGATGATAGACTCTGCCTTTCAAAAAGATGGAACAGGCTTTGGTCATATGAATGGACGAGGCGGAATGGGGAATGGCCACCATATGAATCGTGGACATATGTCATTTTATTAATATATAGAAGCTCTGAGGACGTCAGAGCTTCTTTACTATGAGGAATAATTGCTATAATAAAGAAATAGGAGGGGGGTTATACCTTTGAGAAAAGTGATTGCGATTATTGATGATGAAAGCAAAATTCGTGATACAATCAGATCTTATTTACAGAATGAAGGCTTTGATACCGTAGAAGGGGATGACGGTGTAGCCGCCGTCCAATTGGCAAAAAATGAACATGTGGACCTCATTTTATTAGATGTGATGATGCCGAATTTGGATGGCATTGGAGCACTGCGTGAAATCCGCTCGGATTCGTAAAAAAATGCCTGTTATTATGCTGACAGCAAAATCTGAAGAAATTGACAAACTACTGGGGCTTGAGATGGGAGCCGATGATTACATCACAAAACCTTTCAGCTTGCGGGAACTTGTGGCAAGAATTAAAACGGTTTTACGTAGAAGTGAACCAGATACAGCGGAAGAACCTGACGAATTGATCATAAGAGGACCGATTGAAATCAATCTTCATACATATGAGGTGAAGCTAAACGGCACGCCTCTTAGTTTAACACCGACAGAATATAAGATTCTTGTTACCCTTGCCGGGAAACCAGGTCGTGTGTACAGCCGCTTACAATTAATGAATAGTGCAATGGGAGAAGCCTTTGCTAACTATGAACGCTCAATTGATACACATGTCAGTAACCTACGAAAAAAGGTAGAGAAAGACCCGGCACACCCTGAATTTATCCATACCGTTTATGGAATTGGTTATCGCTTCGGAGAAACGACATGAAACTTCAAACCAAACTGGCCATTGCCTTCATCTCCATTGTCTTATTAATGGGACTAAGTCAATCCATCTTTTTACAATCGAAAATACAAGACACCTTTCAAAACTATCTTGATCAGCAAAATATCGGATACCTAGAACGTATGCAACAAACCCTAACCCTTTATTATGAAAAAACGGGGTCTTGGGAAAATGTCCAACAACTTTATTTCAACGAATTCACAGGAAATGGACATGGGATGATGATGCACGGAAATATGAATATGATGAACATACATATGAGCAGCGCTGACCTTCTTCTCCTAGATATAAATGGAACCGTCATTGCCAACACAACTGGCTCAAAAATTGGTGAATCTGTTACGAGCTTTAGTGGAAAAAAGTCAGATATCAACATCGATGGTAAAAAAGTAGGTACACTTCTCCTTTATCAATCTGGACTTCAAAGTCTTGAAAAGGAGTTTATCTTTTCTTCGAATCTAGTTATTATCGGAAGCAGTATCGTAGCCGCTCTAATTGCCGTTTTTCTAAGCTTATGGATCACCGAAAAATAACGAACCATTAAAGGAACTCATCAAGAGAACGAAGCAAATTACCCGTGGTGATAAATGGACACCTGTTACGATCGTGTCAAAAGATGAATGGCGGGAACTCGGGGAAGCCTTCAATGAAATGGCAGGGCAACTGGCAAAAAATGAAGAAGTGAGACAGGCCCTTGTCGCTGATGTGGCGCATGAATTAAGGACGCCACTGACGATTCTTCAAGGAGAATTAGAGTCCATTCAAGAAGGAGTCACACAGCCTAATGAAGAAGTAATCCTAAAACTAACCGATGAGGTCTATCGCTTAAAGCGATTAGTGAACGACCTGCAGCAATTAAGTTTGGCAGAAGCAGGTAAGCTCCCTCTTCATAAACAACCCGTACAAATCAAAGAACTCATCCAACGAATAAGTGAAAATTTCCATTGGCTGGCAGACGAAAAACAAATCACACTTCGCTATGATGGAATCCCCGAGGATGTTTGGATTGAGCTTGACCGAGATCGTATCACACAAGTGGTTGTCAATCTCGTTGGAAATGCTCTTCGACATACGCCCCAGCATGGATTAGTCGCAATAACTGGTTATGAAGAGGACGACTGTTTTATTTTCCGAGTATCTGATAACGGACCAGGGATTCCGAAGGACGTACTTCCCTTTATTTTTGAGCGTTTTTACAAACGAGATCCATCAAGGTCCCGTTCCGAAAGTGGTACAGGTCTAGGACTATCCATTGCCAAAGGATATGTCGAAGCACATGGTGGCTCGATCACCGTTGCTAGTGAAATCAATAAAGGGACTACTTTTACCGTGATTCTACCAATAAATAGAAAAGGATGAGTAGCGATTAACGCCATTCATCCTTTCCTTCATACTGCTTTTTTTGTCCGATCAGCTGCTAGAAAGAGGAATACTCCTAAAATAAGAACATAGTATTCAGGAATTTTTACTAATGTCCCGAAATCCGGCATGAAGTAAATGATAATAAAAAATAGACCTGTTGATAGGATTCCATAGAGTCCATAGGAAAGATATTCAATCGTCTTGCTGATTTTTCTAAAACATTGCCAGCGGAAATAAGCAATGACGCCATATAAGCATAGAAAAGCAATCGGAATCGAGAGGAGTAATTCAACAACCATCGAACCGAGGTAAAATTCCTTCGTAGGGCTCCCAAACTTCAGGAAGTAAAAGCCAACTAGATTAAAAATGCTTGTAAAGATGAAATAGGTAGATAAAAAATATAAAATAACCATTGTAAACATGAGTGTTGTCTTTTTCTTAACTAATTTAGGCAGTTCCCCAATGATGTCGTCCGCAAATTGTTTCGGATTACTCCCGAATACCTGCCCCGCCGTTCTTCCGTCCTCTTGTGCTAAGATCAAATGATCGAGAATTTCTGTGAGAATTTCTTCTGTTTCTAGTTCGGATTTATTCGATGCCAAACGAACATAAACCATCATATCTTCGAAAAATCGCAAATTTTCTTTTGTTAGCTGCTTGCTTTTTTCATTCATCTCATCAATCAATTTCTGCGCGTTCACGTCTCCCCATCCTCCTTTAATAAGCGATCTACTGGTTTTTTGAGTTCCTCCCAATTTACTTTAAACTCCTTTAGCGCTAATCCCCCGTCATCCGTCAAAAAGTAATATTTACGGTTCGGTCCATTCGGAGACTTCTTCATTTCTCCGCGAATTAATTTTTCCTTTTGAAGCCTTAATAAAATCGGATAAATCGTTCCTTCACTTACGATCAACCCGTAATCTTGAAGCTTCATTGATAATTCATATCCATAGACCGACTGCCGTGAAATAACCGCAAGAATACACCCTTCCACAACGCCTTTTAGTAATTGACTTGGAAGTGACAATAACATTCACCTACCTTGTTATGCATAATACTTGTGCAAAAAAAATGAAATGATTAAATATAAGTTGCTTAGTAAATAACACTATCCTGTAATACAAGATAGCTGTTTTTTCATTACAACCTTGTTATACAATATAGTTTAACAGGTCTAACACTACCTTGCAATACAAAATAGACAACAGACTTTATCAATGATTTAGAGAAAGAGAAGGAACGCTTTTTTAGCGTTCCTTCTCTTTCTTCATGTCCTATTTTTCTTCCCAAGGGACCACTTTTTCAATCGTTTGATTGTGGCTAAATTGGTTCGTCACTACGAGGTTTCCAACAAGCTTCTGACCTGTGCTGCCATAAGCCTCTTCGATTTGATTCCATTGAAGTTGCGGATTAAAGGTTATGATAAAATCTTCGCCTTCTTTATATTGATACTCGATCTTTAATTCAAATGTACCATCTGGTTTAATTCGTGTTTCATCGCTTCTATGGTTAAATTTCCCTCTAATTTTTGCACCTTCAAGGATATTGCTTCGGCCACTCAAATAGTAAAATTCTCCGTCTTCCGTAATTTCATCCACTTCGATCCAAACACGGGGATCCCCATAATCCTCTGGTAATTCCACCCACTCTGGCTGCTTTAATGTAAGAGTATTTTCTTCATCCGGACTGTACATAACGCTCACTTCTGCCATATTGTAAATATTCCCTAATTGCTCATGTTTATAGATGAACGGCCCCTCTAACTTTTGACCTCTTTCTCCATAATGCCTTTTTACAGGATCATCTTGGGCGGATTTAAAGTCAAAGCGAACGACAAATTTCGCTTCTCCATATTGGTGATGATCAAGCTGCATCGTAAAGTTTCCGTCCTCGTCAACAAGTTCCGTTGTATCCGCATAAAGTTCATCTTCTGACACCCATAGCTCCCCTACCACTCTTGACCCTGGAATTAAGTTACTCTTACCTTCAATTACAAATTTGTCTTCTTGTTCAAGCACTTCTCCGCCAAACATGACTTCGTAATCCCCTAATTTCTTTTTCTCCACTTTTGATTGAGCTTTATTTTCTGTAGAGGCTGCTTCATTTCCCCCACTTCCACATCCCGATAGCAGCAATGCCAACGTGAGGCCGCCTACCAGCCAAAGCTTTTTCTTCAACATCAACGTTTCCCCCTTATTTCTTTAGATCAATAACGATCTCTACCCGTCTATTTTTGGCTTGTCCTGTTTCGTCATCATTCGATGCGATTGGCTTTGTCATCCCATACCCTTTAGTCGTAAAATTCACATTAGCAAAATCCCCTTGTGACGCTAAGAAAGCTTTTACTTCGTCCGCTCTCTTTTGAGAGAGTTCCAGATTGTATTGCTCATTACCGGTACTATCCGTATGACCGCTAATTTCAATATTGATTTCTTGACCATAGTTTTGGATCGTTTGAGAGATTTCGGTTAATAGGCTCTTTGACTCCTCTTTCAGTTGATATTGATCAAAATCAAACATTAAATGGTCAGGAACGAGCATTGTCACTTCTGTTCCTTCGATTTTCAGTTCTACATTGTCAGGGACTTTTATTTCTGTAGAGTTCAATTTTTCTTCTTTTATCACAATCAAATCGTTAAAGTTCTTTTTCTGTTGAACTTGTTCCCCAACTAACTTTTGCCCCTTTTCTCCGTACGTTTCTTTCATGATATTCCATTGATAATGTGTAGAAGGATCAAAGGTCACCCTAAATACGGCATCTTCCCTGTATTCATACGGGAATTTCATATTAAAAGATCCGTCCGGCAAGACACTTGTTCTTGCATTTTTAAAGTGGAATTTTCCTTCTAAGACACTACCTTCAAGGAGATTCGTTCTACCATGTAAATAGTAATAATTTTCGTCATTCTTAATTTCGTCTATTTCAATCCAAGCACGCGGATTCCCTATGTCCTCTGGGATCTTGTACCAATTAGGTTCTGAGAATTGGCGGATCGCCATTTCTTCACCTGGTTCAAAGGTGACTTCAGCTTTCGCCATTTTATAAATGTTTTGTGGATCTCCGCCACCAGCTTTTCCTTTATGAGTGTAAATATAATTGCCTTCTAACTTCTGACCCCTGTCACCATAATGTCTCTTGATTCCATCATCTTGTTGGCCATCAAAGTGGAATTTTACCGCAACTGTTGTTTTCTCTGCTAAGTCATGATGGGTAATCTCCATCTGAAATGTTCCATCTTCCTGTACAATTTCGGTTGTATCGGCAAAATACTTTTCATCATCAACCGAAACTTCCCCCACTACCCGAGAACCAGGCAGTAAGTTACTTTCGCCCTGAATGACAATTTTTCCATCAGTTTCAGTCATTTCACCGCCAAGGAAAACTTGATAATCTCCTAAGCTCGCAGTTTTGCTTTTCTCTTCTCCTGTACTCTGAGAGGCAGGCTCCTCCTCCTTCTCTACAGATTGGGATTCTCCTTCATCATCCTTTTCAGACTTTACTTCTACCACTGGTTTTTCTTCCTGTTCTTTTTCTTCACTGCTCGTTTCTTGATTACAGCCAACAAGCAAGAGTAGAAAAAGAATGAATCCAACTAAAACTAGCTTCTTTTTATTCACTTTATCGCCTCCCCAATTTTCTAGTGCCAATGACCTTATCAAATTCGCCGTGGCGAATTTGCGTCCGGATACAATCTCTGAACTCACTCGAGAAATTACCTTTTAAAAAATCCGGGACATCCCCTCGAAGGCTTAACTTCACCCAGCCTGGGTTTCCGAAAAACTTCTGTACCTGCGACAAGCTTTCGGTACAAAAGTATTTGCTGAAGGAAGTTAATAGGACCGGCTCAAAATGTCACAAAATAGACAATTTTACTCATCCTTAATGCTATCAAAGATAGAAAATACAAAAAAGGGAATAGTTTCCTAGAAAAGGAAGGTCATCATGTAATATACTGATCCTGCTCTTCTAAACACAATATATAGTTATTAATCATCATTAACTTTACCACATATGGAATTTTATAAGTTATTTACCTGTAACTATGAATAACTTCTCTGTTTCTTTAGTCCTGAAAATTGAAAAGATTCCATACATTTTTTTGAATCTATGAACCTATTAAAAGTGAAAGCGTAAATGTAATGCTTGTTTGAAAGTGGATTTTTACCATAAATGAGATAAAAAAGATGACCTCTGCCCAAAACGAGGTCACTGAAAAAGTCTATTTAAAGAGAAAAGGAGCTAGATCAGCTACTATATGTAGATGTTCTAACTCCTTTTATTCACTTTATATTGATGAAAAAGTCTACGAACTTATTGAAGTAAATCCTTTTTTCAGCAGTCTCGCTCAAAACTGAAATCATCTATAAACAGCTTCCATTCCTTTATTTACCCACTTAAAAAATATCAGCTAAATAGGATTGCATGGAACCAGGCAATAGCTGAAAAAACAATCCTTGATAGATAATATCTAAAAATGTCGCAACGACTAGAAGTATGCCGATAATTACAATAAATAGCTTTCTCTCAGAACCTTGCTTCAAAAAATTTCCCCTCCATTTCGAACATGAGCGAGTTTTTACTTCGAAATTCGGGATGGTGCCACAGTGATTCTGATTACCCCAATTTCCCATCTATTTCCGAAGTATCTACATCATCGCCAAACCAATTTTTTAGCTTTTCTTTTGCTTGATTTTTAACATCTTGATCAATATACATAGACACTTGCCATAAAGCCGCAAGAAGTGCACCGATATCATCGGTATAACCAATTCCAGCTGCTACATCTGGAATTAAATCGAAAGGTAAAATAAAGTAACCCAATGCTCCAATAATCATCGCTTTACTTCTCGTTGGTACCTCTTTCTTTTGCAATACAAAATATAGAAGCAGCACCGCATAGATAACAGATGATCCGGCCTTTTTAGAGTATTTTTTGATCTTATTCCAAAGTCCATCTTCTGAATAATGTTTACGATGTCTTTTAAGCGTTTCTACATCCATCGTTTCGGCTTCTTTCGTTAAGACTTCTATTTTATCATGACTAACGATAACTTCTTGTTCTTCAATTACTTCTAGTTGTTCTTCTTGTTTTTTCTTTTTGAATTTCTCGAACATTTTTTACCCTCCTATATACTTCAAGTATATACATAAGCTACTACATATTATTTTAACAATACTTCCGTATATTTGTAATCTAAAAAATTAAATCATTAACGTATCTGGAGACATGCCTAATTTGATCTCACTTTCATCCGACTTTTTAAGAAGTTAGCTTTCTCATTCGAAAAGAGCTATAAACACTTCTTAGGGGAAAATTGGTAAACACTAAAAAGGATTGACCTTTTTCGACACTTATTGTATGTTAATAATTATCTTGTTGATAACAATTAAATGAACTCTTATCAAGAGTAGCTGAGGGACTGGCCCTGTGATGCTCGGCAACCCCCTATGTATACGTTACATAGAACGGTGCTAATTCCAGCAAAACACTTTGTTTTGAAAGATAAGAGAGGAATGTAACTTTAAAATTTACTACCTCTCTTTTTTCTTAAAAAGGAGAGGTATTTTATTATCAAAAACTAAAAACTTGAGGGGGAGCAAACATGAAGAAATTATTATTAGTTGTTATTGGTTTAGTTGCGTTAACACTTGCAGCATGTGGTAATGACGAGGGTACGAGTACTTTAAGTGAAGATAAATTGGTTGTTGGTTCGATGTCTGGACAACAAGAGGGAATTGTAGAAGTTGCAGCAGAAGTTGCGGCAGAAAACGGATTAGACATCGAAATCAAAACATTCAGCGACTACATTATCCCGAACACTGCGTTAGATGAAGGTGATTTGGATGTCAATATTTATCAACACAAACCTTTCCTAAAACAATTTAATGAAGACCGTGGGACAGATCTAGTACCTGTAGCGGAAGCCTTTCTTAATCCGATGGCTATTTTCTCGGAAAAATACGCAAGCATAGATGAAGTGGAAGACAGTGTAACGTTCGGACTTCCAAACGACCCAACAAATGGTGGTCGTGCATTACTTATGTTACAAGAAGCTGGTCTGATTAAAGTCAAGGAAGATGTGGAAAATCCGTCTGTCATGGATATCGTTGAAAATCCTAAAAATCTTGAATTTATTGAATTAGAAGCAGCGCAAATCCCTAAGCAACTTAGTGAGGTTGACTTTGCAGCTATCAATTCAAACTACGCTTTAGAGTCAGGTCTTGATCCTATAAAAGACTCTATTTATAGAGAGAGTACAGATTCACCATATGTCGTCTACATCGTTGTACGTGCTGAAAATAAAGATCATCCAGCAGTGAAAAAGCTAGTAGAGGCCTATCAATCAGATAAAGTAAAAACGTATATTGAGGAAACATTCCAAGGAACTTTGATACCTGCCTGGTAATAATAAACAACTGAGCAAGCAACTAGCACTAGTTGCTTGCTCTTTTAGAAAGGAATGGGAACATGATTAAACTAGAGAATATTACAAAAGAATTCCCGTCAAAAAGTGGAAATGTAAAAGCCGTAAATAATGTCAATTTAGAAGTTAAAAAAGGTGAAATACATGGTGTCATTGGATATAGTGGTGCAGGTAAAAGTACTTTAATCCGATGTGTTAATTTATTAGAGAAGCCTACCTCTGGTCATGTATATATTAATGGTAAAGACATGACTCGGCTTTCCCAAGAAGAACTCCGAAAAACAAGACAAAAAATCGGGATGATCTTCCAACATTTCAACCTCCTGAAAACAGCTACCGTATACGATAATATCGCGATTCCTTTGAAGCTATTAGGCTATGATAAATCTGATGTAGACAATCGAGTGAATAAATACTTAGAAATTGTTGATTTATCCCATAAAAAAAATAGTTATCCATCTCAATTATCTGGCGGCCAAAAACAACGTGTCGCTATTGCAAGAGCATTATCACAAGAACCTGAAATTCTACTTAGCGATGAGGCAACAAGTGCCCTCGACCCTGAAACAACGAACTCCATTCTTGATTTATTACTAAAAATTAATAGAGAACTAGGTATCACCATTCTATTAATTACGCACGAAATGGGTGTTATTCAAAAAATATGTGACCATGTGTACGTTCTAGAAAATGGAGAAATCATTGAGCATGATACGGCCATCAACTTATTTACAAACCCTCGTGAACAAACGACAAAGAAATTTTTAAATACAATTTCACAAAGGAATTTATCCTCAAATGTCATTTCACAACTTAAATTAAATGGAACGGTTTGTAGATTAACTTTTGTTGGAGAAAGTACAGGCAAACCTTTACTTGCAAAATTAAGTAAAGAGTTTAATGTGGAACCTAATATTTTTACCGCAAATATTATTGAATTAAAAAATGGAATTGTCGGTAATATTGTTATTCATCTTCCGGGTGATAAGAAGGAAATTAACAGCGCCATTGCATTCTTACGTGAGCAAAACGTCGGCGTAGAAGAATTGGAGGAAAACTAACATGGCAGATTTTATACAACAATGGCTACCACTCATTTGGACATCCATTATAGAAACCTTTCAAATGGTTTCTATTTCATTAGTTTTTTCTGCAATAATCGGAATCCCACTTGGAATCTTTGTCGTTTTGACAAGGCCAGGACAAACACTAGAGAATAAATTTGTCTACCAACTATTAAACCTATTTATTAATATCATTCGTTCGATTCCTTTTATTATTTTACTTTTCTTCATATTACCATTCACAAAGTTTTTAGTAGGTACCACCATTGGTGTAAAAGGAGTTATCGTCCCACTCGTCCTATATACAGCACCATATATTGCCAGACTAATGGAGTCTTCTTTACTTGAAGTCGATCGCGGAGTCATTGAGGCTTATAAGGCAATGGGGATTAAAACAAGACAAATTATCTGGAATGTCATGCTTAGAGAAGCACGTCCAGCAATTGCTTTAGGACTTACAATCGCAACCGTCAGTTTAATCAGTGCCACTGCTATGGCTGGACTTGTAGGGGCTGGTGGTCTAGGTGACCTCGCTTACCGTTATGGTCACTTACGTTATGAAGTAGATGTTATGTATGCAACGGTTATTATTCTCATTATTATTGTACAAGGGATTCAATCCATTGGTAATAGACTGGCAGCCAAATTGAAAAAAGATTAATAGGAGAATTCTATTAAAGCTAGCCGTGAACAAGATACAAATGCTCCTTTATGAGAAAACAGGTTATTATATAGAAGAAAAAACGCTAAGGTGAGATTGAATCTTCACCTTAGCGTTTTTTTGATCGGATATAACCGCATATGCATCATACTAGTTAATGTCCTTGATAAAGGGATTTAAACAGCCTTGTTCTCCCCTAGTCAGTCTCTGTATCTACAATAAGAACGCCACTCTCAACCCTCGCCTTTACCCCATTCGGAATTCGGGTGATATCCTCCGGAGCAATTTGAAGGATTGGAATTTGTTTATCATATAGTTCACCTGCAACAACGGATGCCGTGACAACGATGGCATCGGCTATCGGAAGAACCAAGGCAACTGGACCATTTCCCGTTCTAAGGCATTCCGTCAATGCAGCACCTGCAGTTGCACCACTAAGACCGTTTGAAAAAACAAGAACCGTGTCTGCTATGCTTTGTCCTTTATTTGGATGTCCTGATTGAATGATGATTCCGTTACTGCTATCGATTCCATTCCAAAGGCTCAGCGGGGCTCCCAACGTCAATGTGTTGGCATTTGCCGTTCCAGACAGGATTTCCTTTCCGTGAAATTCCATCATACTGCATCCTCTCCCAAACCGTTTTCACAAACCACATGTCCAGCCTTTCCGGAAGAAATACAATCAGCGAGTGTGCCGATAGTGACTTTTGCAGAAACACACTGAGGTGCATAGTGAGCCCACTTTGCGGAGTCAGTCATAATAGTTAATCCGTCGCTCCAAAGGATTCCGGGAAAGTAAGCACAACGATCAACCACTATATTGACACCGGCATCTTTAAATTGTTCAGCCCAGCCTCGCTCTTCAATGATCTCTAGCGTACGTCGACTCATTGCGATATACAACGGAATTTGAAGGTTCCATCCAACATTATTTAGGAGTTCATATACCTTTGTGACCTCATCAATAGAAAGGTGCGGTGCCCCCAAACAAATGGCATCCAGCGGAGCTCCACACTCATTTTCTGACAGTTCCTCGTAGATTTGAATGAGGTCTCTTGACTGTACCTCCCAGTCATCTTCTGGAGATTCACCATGTAGCGCATCGTGAAGAGTCGGTGCTTCTGGTGTCACCCCTACAATGTGGTACATCGAGATACCGCCAGAAGTTGCGGCTGCTGCTCCGAATGCTTTGAGGTGATCTTTAGACATAACATCATCAAGCCCGAGAATCACTGGGATTCGTTCTCCAACTATTTGTCCCACTCGATAGCCTAAAAGGTGATAAAACAGACTATTCTCCAACCATTTCTTAGGAAGGCTGTCTACGTGAATAACGATTTGTCCGCGTCGATTCTCATCACAATGTAAGCCACTGAATGGAATTCGTCCTGTAATGGCAGCCGCCGAAGTAATGAATTGCCCATAGCGGTTTGTACGAGCACCAAATACCGAATTGGCATATGGAACGGCGCTCGACTCCCCCCAAGCAACGTGTTCCCCGAACCGCAATTGATTTTGAGGTTCTTGAAATGGAGAGCAAGTATATGTAGGTGAGCAGCCCATATCACGGTATATCTGCATAATCTCTCGTGATGTCTCGAAGGCATACTCGCTTGGTTTATTTAAAGAAGGGTGCTTCAGGTCTATATTCCCCACGTTAATGGTTGTAGGTACTGCAACTCGTGCACCTTGACGTGCAAGTGTCCGTGCAAAGTCAGGGCCGGTCTCGCCAGTACCGGTTATCAGCGTATCGACTACGTGGGCGGATGTTATCTGCTGGAGTCGCGGTGCTCCAATAGCTTCCGCAACCGATACAATAATTTTCATTGCGAATTGCTTTGCTGGTCCGGCCTCCCCACTTGCCATAAAGGATTCCTCAGGACTCAGTTTCAATTTCATAAAATCCCACCTCATATATGATATTTAGACTTTCTCATTCAGCCTATAAATTACTAGAAAAAAACCTACTTTAAAATGTCTAATCTATTCCCCCACCTCCTCAAGTAATCAGCTTTTTCTTAGTTAATTTAGATTGGTACCCTATTCTTTCTTAAATATCACTAACATTATTAAAATAAACGTCCACCCACTAATACCTGAAACCATCAGCTGTTTTTCATTGTTAGGATTTCACTATAAATATCCTTATATGTCTAGAACTTTAATGAACCCATAAATTTCGAATTTTAAGTAAGTGAAGTTTTTCACTATTTTTCTCACATTGAACTCTGAAGGTTCAAGTATAAAAAACACTTGAATACTGGGGTGCTTTTCGATTGAATAAAATACTATAAAATGATTAACTACAATCATTAAAAATAAACGAATGCGATTTGTCTTTTCGATGATGATACCTTCCAAAAATTATAAACATAACGGTGTATACTGTCAAAAAGCAAAAGGTTAATATACCTTATTGAACGAAGCACGTTAGTAAAATAATAAGTTATTTGGATAAGGAGATTGTTGATGGAAATTTCATTAATCAGACATGGAAAGTCAACGCTCACTAATAATGATAAAATGACCTGTATGGAGTTTAAAAATTGGGTTGACGAATATGACAATGCTGGAGTTTTTGAAGAGGACACTTATCCTTGGGAAACAATTGATAAACTAGCAAACGCAAAGGTTGTCATCACAAGTGATTTGAAGAGGTCCATCCAATCCGCATTGCTGTTAAATGCCAATTTACCATCCATTTCAGATCCCTTGTTTAGAGAAGTGGAATTACCTACTTCCTTGCCAAAATTAGGGGAAATCAAATTAAAGCCGAGTATTTGGCTTGTGCTATTAAGATGCTTATGGTTTTTGGGATATTCTCGTGATTGTGAGTCTTTAAGTGATGCAAAAGTGAGAGCAAAGAAAGCAGCCGAAACATTAGTACAATACGGGAGAGAACATAAATCTGTCGTATTAGTCGGCCATGGAATTTTTAATAGGTTGGTCGGTAAGGAATTACAGAAATTGGGAATGAAAGGGAAGCGAAGAGCAAACTCGAAGCATTGGAATATTACTACCTATATGATATGAGGCTAGACCGATGTATAAAGGAAGAGTGATCTATTTCACCCATCACTTTCTCCTATTTTTCTTTAAGTTTTTTCTTAGTTACACGATATCATTGCGGCCTGCTAAACAAGGTGCTTTCCTTTTGTTGTTTTTATTGTTAGAATTTTTATATTATTCTATCGAATATTGACATCTATAAATTTTAATATTCGAAGAAAGGGGAAACTATGAATCTCATCAACCCGAAAGAAGAAGAAAAAATAGTCAGCGATGCCAGGGTTCGAAGGCAAGCTGCACCATGGGTTCTCCTGTTGGGGATTATTTTTATTGCCATCAATATGCGTGCGCCATTAACATCAGTTGGTCCTTTAGTAGAAATGATTCGGGAACATCTGTATATTTCAAACACATTAGCTGGGATGATTACGACTCTACCGCTTCTTGCTTTTGCGATTATCTCACCGTTTGTTCCGAAACTCTCCCAGCGCTATGGAACTGAAACCGTTCTTTTTGTCGCAATGATTTTGCTAGCCTCCGGGATTCTCTTGCGTTCAGTCGCAGGCATATCCATCTTATACATAGGTACAGCCATTCTTGGTATCGGAATTGCAGCCTGTAACGTGTTACTTCCAAGTCTAATTAAAAGGGAATATCCTGAACGAATTGGATTGATGACAGGTGTGTATTCGATTTCGATGAACCTTTTCGGGGCGATTGCATCGGGGATTTCCATTCCTGTTGCGGTCGGTTTAGGCTATGGGTGGCAAGGAGCATTAGCGATCTGGGGAGGATTAAGTATCCTTGCCATCGTATTTTGGCTCCCACAAGTAAAACGCCGTCCCGAAGTTCCTGCCCTTAGCAATATACAAACGGCGAAGAAGCCAAAGAATTTATGGCAATCTGGACTTGCTTGGCAAGTAACCATTTACATGGGGTTGCAGTCGACCTTGTTCTACGTTTTAGTTACTTGGCTGCCTGAGATCTTAAATCAACGTGGATTAACTCCAGACCAAGCTGGTTGGATGCTTTCATTCATGCAAATGGCTGTCCTTCCTGTTACCTTTATTGCACCAATTCTTGCAGGGAGAATGAAAAATCAACGCCTACTGATGATCTTTTCATCCTTCATGATTCTTCTTGGCCTTGTGGGACTTCACTTTGGCAGTATGCGGTTGACCCTACTGTGGGTGTTTATTCTTGGAATTGGATCCGGTTTTGCGTTTGGACTTGCGATGATTCTATTCAGCCTGCGAACAAAAACTGCTAAAGAAGCAGCCGAATTATCAGGGATGGCCCAATCCTTTGGCTATCTGCTCGCAGCATTAGGACCGATGATGTTTGGCTATCTGCATGATGCAACAAATGGCTGGAATGCCCCTCTCTACCTGTTAATGGCTGTCGCTATTCTGATTGGCGTTTTCGGTGTCGGTGCAGGCCGGGATCAGTTTGTTAGGGATAACTAGTTAATAGGAGTTCCCATAATTTAGTTTATGAAAAAAACCAGGCTAATCCATTCTAGCCTGGTTTTTCTTATCTTTAAGATGTCAGCTGTAGATCTTTATTAGTCCCTTTTACTAAATTAATCCTATTATCGTATTAAAAAGCACTCATATATACATTTGAATCAATAGCGATTCTGGTTTGCACTATCAACGACTTGTTAACATTAAAATTACTTTAGGATAACAGCTATCTCCTAAAATAGTTTCTATTAGATAATTTAGAGATTCATTATTATAATATAATTATTCAAAATATTCATCTTAGTGTTATTTGACTGATAATTGGAACAAGGGGAATGCGCTTAGTAATGCGAGGTTTTAATAATGTATAAAAGGGGGAAAAGGATATGCCGTTATTAACGGTTGCGTTAGGGGTCGTACTGTTAATTGTTTTAATTACAGGCTTTAAATTAAACGCTTTCATATCATTGATTATTGTGTCGTTTGCTGTGGCACTAGGGTTAGGAATGCCTCTTGCGGACATCGCCTCTTCAATCGAAGCGGGATTAGGCGGAACTTTAGGCCATATCGCCTTAATTCTTGGTTTTGGGGCAATGATCGGTCGTTTGATTGCGGATGCGGGTGGAGCATATCGTATCTCAATGACATTAATTAACAAATTCGGAAGAAGAAATGTTCAATGGGCAATCGCAGCAGCTTCCTTTATTGTAGGGATTGCTTTATTCTGGGATGTTGCCTTTATTCTATTGATTCCTATCATCTTTATGATTTCAAAGGAACTAAAGATTTCCATTACTCATTTTGGACTTACAATGGCAGGTGCTTTAGTTGTCACACATAGTTTCTTGCCACCTCACCCAGGAATCACAGCTGTTACGACTGAGTATGGTGCAGATGTTGCGATGGTATTATTATACGGAATCGCCATTGCCATCCCAGCCGTTATCGTAGCAGGTGTTTGGTTCCCTAGACTTAACAAAAGATGGATCCCGAGCGCTTTTGAAAAAACAGGAAATGCAGAAGCAATAGGAAATCAAAAACCATGGAAACTAGAAGAAACACCAGGTTTTGGAGTCTCTGTCCTAACATCGGTATTTCCAATTCTATTAATGTTTACTGCTGCGTTTTTAGATATTTTCCAAAAACAAATGGGATTTGCTGATAATCTACTAATTGTAATCATTCGTTTTATCGGGGATGCACCAGTTGCATTGTTAATTTCACTATTACTGGCTATGTATACAATGGGGATTTCTAGAAAAATTCCAATGAAAGACTTGACTGCTTCTGCTGGAGCATCGATTAATGCAATCGGTTTGCTAATCTTAATCACCGGTGGTGGTGGTGCCTTCAAACAAGTTATTATCGATGGTGGAGTTGGACAATATATTTCTGGTCTCTTTGATGGCGTTAGCATTTCTCCAGTTTTACTTTCATGGACAGTTGCGGTCATTTTCCGTGTTTGTCTAGGTTCAGGAACAGTTGCAGCACTATCAACTGCTGGAATTGTCCTTCCAATGCTTAGTGCATATCCTGATGCAAACCTTGCTCTCGTTGCCCTTGCAACTGGTGCAGGAACAGCCTTTGCATCACACGTAAATGATCCAGGCTTCTGGATGGTCAAAGAATTTTTGGGCTTATCCATGAAAGAAACTTTTCTAACTTATACGATTCTTTCATCAGTAGCATCTATCGTCGGAATTATTCTCATTCTCTTAATGGATGCTTCCCTCGTTCTAGGTGGTATCGCAATCGTGGCTATTCTTGTAGCTGCCGTTGTTTTCCATATGCTAGAAGGGACTAAAAATAAGATGCAAGGTAAAAATCTGTCTGCTTAATTTTTAACAGATAAGGGGGCTGTCCAATCGGTCCCCTTCTAAATATAAATGTGATTGCACAATTATAAGAAAAGGGGTATAAAAATGAAAAACATTACAGTACTTGGCGCAGGAATTATGGGACATGGGGTTGCACAATTATATGCACAAGCAGGATATAATGTACGCATTCAAGCTCGACGCGAAACTTCATTAGAAAAAGCAAATGAATTAATTACAAACAGCTTGAAGGTTATGGTTGAAAAAGAAATGCTGACACAAGAAAAAATGGATCAAACGTTAGCTAACATTAAATATACAACAGATTTACGTGAAGCAATCCAAGACTCAGATTTCATTTTAGAATCAATTCCAGAAGTTCTTGAAACAAAATTAGAAACTTACGAAATTATTGAAAGCGTTGTATCTGAAAAAACAATTATTGCATCAAATACATCAACATTCCCATTAAAAGAATTAACACAGAATGCAAAACATCCAGAAAGATTTGTCATTACACACTACTTTAACCCACCACAAATTGTACCAGTTGTGGAAATTGCTCAATTTGAGAAAACAGATCAAGACGTTGTACAAGTAACGTATGATCTACAGAAAGAAATGGAAAATCTACAGTAGTATTGAAGAAAGAAATTACTGGTTTTAT
>CAWBCW010000009.1:0-84915 GCA_963787345.1 uncultured Bacillaceae bacterium
GTAATGGACATAAGATAAAATGTCTTCATTACTAAATACAATTTTCACAGGAAAAAAGGACCTTATAAAAGTGAGGACAATTTGGTGACGAACGGATTGTTTATAGAAGTTGTAGTTCGAATAAACATTTTGAGTTTACTTCAAACATAACAGTAGAAAAACATTTCTTCGAATTCATAAAAAGTGAAGTTCACCGTCAAATGGATGTAATTGTGCGTAGAATTATGCTAATTCAGGGTGAATTGGGGTAAATTTGGGGAGGTTTGCGAGAAATTGGTATTATTTTCGATGAATGTGATTTTATTGCGCCATAAAAAAGTAAGTTGATTTTTTACAATTATGAAGATCAATTCAATTAGTAAAGCTGATATCCCAAATTAACGTGGGATTAAGAAAAATCTCAAGAATAAAGAATATCTAAAAGTGTCATTCATCGTGTTCATTAATGGGGAAAGAGGACTGTATCTCTAACTTTAAACAGAATTTAATCGTTTTGTCATAGTACTTAACTGCTTTGTAATAGGACTGACATGTTGGTCTGATAACATGAGTAATATAAGTTAGGATCAACAGAGGTGTAATAATCAATGAAACTAAAGGCAATTGTCTGTTTTTTCGCAGAAAGCATAAATTTAGCTACTATACTGATGAATGTGTTAGATGTGGCAAGAAAAGAAAAGTAGTGTAAGTATAGTATTAGTTATTTATAGGAGAATACGATTTATTAGGCTCATCTCCACATTATGGGGGTGGGCCATTTTTTTGTGTTTTATGGAGTGAAATTCACAATAAAAATTAATTGAGAAGTTAGAAGAGGAGAAGAGTAAATAAAATTAATGAATATATAATAGTAGGAAGTCGAATAATTCAATCTATATTTCGCGTATTTTTATCCATTCAGCTTCATGGCGAGTAACCGTATGCAAATTAAAATCATACGTTTGGCCAGAACGATATTGGGGTTTAGAGGAAAGTCGTGACATATCTGATAAATTGATTTGGCAAGCGATCACTTTACGACGGGAAGAACATCTTAAAGAAAAAATAATGGTAGTAATAAACAAGTTAAATACCTGAAAGATGGTGATTAAGATGCCGCGTGAAGCGAGAGCGAAAAGTAAAACAGGCATTTACCATATCATTTAGAGAGGTGCGAAGAGACAGGACATCTTTCACGACGATATAGATTGGATTCAATTTCTCGATCCCACTTAAAAAGTACAAAATAAAATTTTAACTTGCTGTCTATGCATGGCGTTTGATGGGGGATCATGTTCATTTATTTATATAAAGAGGGAAATGAGTATATTTCCATGACAATGAAACGAATCGGAATAAGCTATGCCAAGTATTACAACTAGTGGTATATTACAACAGGCCATCTTTTTCAGGATCGGTTCAAAAGTAAAAATGTTAAAACAACAGACTATTTATTATAGGAATCGTTATACTATCTTTCCAAATAAGGAAATAAAAGAAGGCAATTATCTACATGTAGTAGGTAATTGCCTTCATATTTTTCAAAGATGGACTTTTTCACTGGTCTCGGACGGTTCAAGACCACTGTAACTGTATCTCGCGTTTCACTCCACCCCTATTAGCTGAGAGTCTGTCCCATTCACTTTTATAATCATTGTTTGTGGATTATCGATTCCTGAATCACGGAAAAACTGTTTTTGCGATTCATTTAAAGGAAGTTTAACGATGTGTGCTTTCGTTTCCATAAAATGTGTTAACACGGATTTATAATCAAACAAATGCTCTTTCCCTACAGCGATCTTATCCTTGTCGATAGGTTGGTTTTTCGGCGATTGATAGGCACTTGTCCCATCATTCATTTCATTTTCTTCATATAAATAGTCAATGATATAATCGGTGATTGGTGTACCTGTTTTAAACTCAATATCCAAATAAGCAGGCATGCTGTTACATTCAATTAAATAATACTGTCCTTTGGCATTCACTTTTAAATCAATTCCTGTAAAGGTCAAATTTAATATTTCAGCTGCCTTCACACAAAAGTCAACAACATGCGAAGGAAGTTCGATTGGAGTATAACGGGTATTTCCTTCTTTATATAAGGAGTCTGTTCGATAGTCAAGAATCTGTTCGTCTGACCTTTCAATAATATGGGCAGATAATACTTTTTTGTTTAATAGATTGACTCGAATGTCCTCACCATCAATCTCTTCTTGATAAATGGCAGGTTCACGTATAAATGAATCAATTGAATCTAAAAATTCCTGGTTTACTCTCCTGCAAAAATATCCTCCTGGAACCGGTTTATAAACAGCATGACCTACTTCATTGACAAACTCTTTAATGACTTGTGGGGAATTGGTTATGCATGTTTTAGGAATCGGAATATTTGCTTCCAATAGACGGTAAATTTGTACAAACTTTGAGCGGATCGCCGGAGGATTAATCACCTTTCCTCCCCTTTGGCTGATCATCGTCATCCAAGCATGAATCGTCTCCAGATCTGATTCTAAAAGACGAATTCGATTAAATGAATCCATGTAAGTATCTTCTGACGACGCAGGGGTAAAAGTGAAATTGGCTCTGTAGAAGATCGAGGTGAATGATTCAATAGGTATCCCGTTATAAATGAGTGTGCCATTAACAAAAGAGTAATCATTTTGCTTTGGCGATCCTAGTTCAAGGAAATGAATGGATCTTTCCTTCAATCTTTTCATTAAATGCTGGGAATGTAAGTCATTTGTAGGGTTCATAATCAAAATAGTCATTCGTCATCGCTAACTCCTTAAAGAATGGGGCTGTCTCAAAAAGTACTTAGTACTTTTGAGACAGCTCCATTTTTGTATTTTTAGTCTTACTTCAATTTAACGATTGGCCAGGAATCATCCTCTTCCCCAAGAGCCATCGTCGTCATAATTGGTGGGCAAGGTTCTATAGGTGTGATTATGGGATCTACAGGTACAGGCTTTTTTATAGGGGAGGTAGGTGGTTTTAGTGAAATACTCCCGCCTACAATCGATTCAAGTTCCTCTTTTGACAATTCTACGGCATCCATTTCTTTTTCAACCTCAGCAAACAGCAAGTTCTTTTGTCTTTCATCCAACTTCAATTTCAAATTACACGCCTCCTATCATTTTTTTTTATGGGTCGACCATGACCTATTTTACAATATTTGGATTTTAAATCAATGGTATATTCTAAATATTTAGATAAAATAATAAAAGTTTACGTCCAGCTTATAAAATATGTACCTCGATTAGATTTAACTGCCCTAATTGATTTAAAAATATTAGGTCAATTATGGTATAGTCATAGAGACTGTATCTTATGAAAAAGGTGAATAGTATGAAAAAGGGAATTTCTTATATCGAACAAATGGAGCATAGTGAATGCGGACTTGCGTGTATCGCCATGATATTAAGTTATTATCGTCATCACATTTCTCTTTCCGAGCTACGGGACGAATTTGGTGTTCCAAAAGGGGGAGGATCCTTCTATCACTTGTCCGTGATCGCACAAAAGAAAGGGTTGAAGGCAAGAGGATTTAGGAGCGACGCTGCTTCCTTAAAAAGATTCCCTTTCCCATTAATTCTTCACTGGAATCAGAAACATTTCGTCGTATTAGAAAGAATCACAAAGAATCACTATTATATTGTCGATCCAGAAGTAGGGAAAAGAAAGCTTTCATTAAAGGAATTCCAGCACTCCTATTCAGGAACAGCTTTATCATTTGAACGTACAGAATCTTTTGTTGAGAAAAAGCGGGAAGGCGACATAGCGTTCTTTCTTAACGTTATCAAACAACAAAGAGGGAGTATTCTCTTCTTAATATTTATTTCTATTACGCTGCAGTTGACTGCCGTTGGGATTCCGTTGTTAACAAAGTGGGTGACGGATGACGTCCTGTTAATGGAGCAAAAATCACTTTTAGCCATATTAGGTTATTCATTAATAGGCATTTTTTTACTGAATGTATTGCTATCGTCCATAAGGGGAGTGGTGCTTACAAAGCTGCAAACGAGGATGGACTCATACATGATGTCTATTTTTATCAAGAAGCTTTTTCGTCTTCCCTATATGTTTTTTGAAAATCGCTCAAGCGGAGAATTGTTGTTTAGATCGAATCTTAATATCCATATAAGGCAAATATTATCAGGTAATTCTGTTAGTTTTTTTATTGATATTCTGCTCATTATCACTTACCTCATCATTATGTTTATTTATTCTGTTCCTTTGACTCTCATTGTTATTGCGATTGGCATTTTATTAATGGGCGTTATTTTCTTAAATACGAAGGTATTAAAAAACTTATCGGATAAAATGATCAGTGCTCAAGGAGATGTTCAGACGTATCTTTCCGAACATATTTATGGAGTTTCAGATGTTAAAATGCTTGGTCATGAAGATATCATTTATCAGAAGTGGAAAGGAAAATATGAGATCCAGCTAAAGACTACGGAAAAAAGCGGGATTTGGAGTTCCTTTATTCAAGCATTCTCAACATCCATTCACTTTGCTTTGCCGCTATTTTTGTTATGGGTCGGAGGATATCTTGTACTCAATCAGAGCATCACACTAGGTACACTTATTGCCTTTAATTCAATGGCGGTTGCTTTCATTGCTCCCATCATATCCCTTAGTACTAGCTACATAGATTTCATTGTCTTAAGCTCATATGTTCAAAGATTAATGGACGTGATCAAATCCAAACCAGAGCAAGAGCAAAATAATGATCTAGCCCAACGTGAATTACAGGGGAAGATTGCACTGGAGAATGTATCCTTTTCTTACGACTCCTTCAGCGAGCCCGTTTTAAAAAATATTTCCTTAACCGTTGAAAAGGGAGAAAAGATCGCCATCGTGGGTCCGTCCGGATCTGGAAAAAGCACATTAGCCAAAATTATTTTAGGTCTATACAAACCTTCCAATGGTTCTGTTCTTTACGACGATATCAACATAGACCTGTATTCTTTGCAAGATTTGCGAACACAGATTGGTGCGGTTCTCCAGGAGTCCCGGTTGTTCAACCAATCGATACTCGACAATATTATCATGGGCAACCAGGAACATGCAGAAAATATAGAAAAAGTATTAGATCAATCCCACGCTAATGAATTTATTGAAAGTTTGCCTTCGGGTCTTTATACAAACATTTCTGAAGGAGGGGTCAACTTTTCTGGCGGACAAAGGCAAAGGCTGATATTGGCAAGAGCCTTAATCAGTCAACCGAAAATTCTCGTTTTGGATGAAGCAACAAGTGCACTGGATAATAATGCTGAAAGGATTATAGAGGAAAAAGTTTCTGAAATATCTAGCACGAGGATTATCATTGCCCATAGACTCAGTACGATCAAAAATGCTGATAGAATTGTCGTTCTTGAGAATGGCCGGATTTCAGAAATGGGAACCCATGATGAATTACTTGAGAAAAAAGGAATGTATGAGAAGTTATACATGAATGAAGTTCAGCGATCCTATGAAACTAGTAATTAAACCGATTTCTTTTCGTTTCTTCCAATTGTCAGATAAAGTAGTAGACTTTCGGATTCTCGAGGCGAGGGTCTTGCTTCCTGTTAAGGCAAGATAAGGATGGACTAAGTGTATTTCTACGAATAAGCACGAAAAAAAATGAACTGCACCCCAATTGTTAGATACAGCTAACAATTTGGGGTGCATTTTTTGATGCCTGTGCGTTGCGATTCACTGTCATCACCCCGAAAGAAACGTGAGAACCGTCCGAGACCAGTGAAAAAGCCATCGCATCTAAATCTCTTTGTCTTGGTGTAAGAAACATACTTGAAAATACCTCTCTGAAAATGGAGCCCGTCCCCACTGTGATACTGCTTTCACGCATTGGAGGACGGACACCATACCCACTTTTAATGCTGAGAGGTTCAAATATTAAAGTATCTTGCATCTGGATGTGCAAAAACCATTGCTGAAACACTTGCTTCAGGTTCCATCATAAATCCTTCCGTTAGCTTTATACCAATCTGTTCCGGGTTCAATAATTTAAATAGTTTTTCTTGATCTTCTAAATTTGGACAAGCCGGATAGCCGAATGAGAAGCGTTGTCCTTGATATTTTGCCGCAAAACGATCACGCATCGTAAAGTCCGTCGCATCAGGGAATCCCCATGCATCGCGAATTTCCTGATGGATTCGTTCAGCAAACCCTTCTGCCAGCTCTAATGCTGTTGATAGTAATGCATGGCTTTCTAAAAACTGACCTGCGTTTTTATATTGATCTGCAATTTCTCTTGCCCCATGCCCTGCTGTTACAATCATGAATGCTACATAATCCATCTCTCCGCTTTCTACTGGCTTTAAAAAGTCAGCTAAACATAAAAACGGTGCTTCTTGTTGACGAGGGAAATGGAATCTCTCAATTTCTGTTTTAGCATCTTCCGGATGATAAATAATCACATCGTCCCCTTCTGCTTGCGCTGGGAAGAATCGATACATACCAGATGGATTTAAGGCTTTTGATTCTAAGAATCGAGTAACCAATTCATATAATTCTGTAGCACGACCGTCACCCTCGGCTAATAGTTTTTCAACATTTCCTCTTAACCCTAAATGGTGACCAATTAACGTACGCATATTCACATAAGGTTGTAGATGTGCAACAGAATATTTTTTTAATACATGCACGTTCAAATCTTTCGGAATAAATACAGGTGCTTCGGAAAGGGTGCGAACTTTCTTTTTACTAACTGGTTTAGCTGGCAGCGCTGCAATTTTTTCAGCAGCAAGCAAGCGGTTTTCTCTTGCATCTTGAAGTTCCTGCAGAAGTACTGTACGTTCATTTGGATCCATCAACCGATTAACCTGATCTAAACCTTGCATGGCATCTTTCGAATAAATGACCGGTCCATTGTATTCTGCAGAAATTTTCGTCTCTGTAAAACGTTTCGTTAATGCTGCCCCGCCTACTAGAATGGGAACATCAATACCGGCAGCTGTAAAATCTTGTGCGGTTAACACCATTTGTTGGGCGGACTTGACAAGCAAACCGGATAATCCAACAAAATCAGGCTTTTCTGCTCTTACTGCTTCAATTAATTGGGCTGGTGTTACTTTGATCCCTAAATCGACTACTTTATAGCCATTATTGCTTAAAATAATGTCCACCAAGTTTTTCCCAATATCATGAACATCCCCTTTTACGGTTGCAAGAACCATTTTCCCTTTCCCAGCACTATCTTCCGCTTTTTCCATGTATTGCTCCAAATGTGCGACTGCCGCTTTCATCACACCTGCACTTTGCAATACTTCTGCCACAATTAATTCATTATTATTGAATAAGCGGCCTACTTCAGACATCCCTTTCATTAATGGACCATTAATGATATCTAACGGTGTATCGTAGATTTTTCTAGCCTCTTCCAAATCAGGAATTAACCCTTCTTTCGTTCCTTCCACAATGTAATAGGCTAGTCGTTCTTCTACAGTCGCCGGGATATTCGCCACTTTCTTTTCTTTCGTCTTACCACGATAAAATTCAGTAAATTTCGCAAGTGTTTCATCGTTTGTATTAAAAATTAAATCATTCGCCAATTGAATTTCTTCTTTAGGTATAGAAGCATAGCGTTCTAACTTTTCAGTATTGACAATCGCATAGTCCAAACCTGCTTGCGTACAATGATATAAATATACGGCATTTAACACTTCACGACCTACCGGAGGAAGACCGAATGAAACATTACTTACACCTAATACGGTTAAAGAATTCGGGAATTTTTCTTTAATAAGGCGTATTCCCTCAATGGTTTCTTCAGCTGCACCAATATATTGTTCATCCCCCGTTCCAACAGGGAACACTAGTGGATCAAAGATAATATCTTCTGGAGCTAACCCCCATTTTTCAGTTAATAACTGATAAGATTGCTGGGCAACTTGTAATTTACGTGCTCGATCAACTGCCATCCCCGCTTCATCAATGGTTCCAACAACGACAGATGCTCCATATTTTTTCACAATTGGCATCACCGCATCAAACCGTTCTTCACCATCTTCTAGGTTAATAGAATTGATAATGGCCTTCCCTTGTGAAAATTTTAACGCTTCTTCAATCACACGTTCATCCGTTGAATCAATGACAAGCGGTACTTTTACTTTTTTCACAACTTCTTGCATAAATTTTTGCATATCTTCCAATTCATCACGGTCTGGATTCGCTAAACAAATATCAATGACATGCGCTCCATTTTTTACTTGCGCCCTTGCAACTTCAGCTGCTTCTTCGAATTTACCATCGATAATTAATCTTTTAAATTTGCGGGAGCCAATCACATTTGTACGTTCTCCGATAAGTAATGGGCGCATCGAGTCGTCATATAACAATGGATCGATTCCCGCTACAACATGCCCATGTATATGTTCTGGGTGTTTTCTTGGCTCAAAGTCTTTGACTGCATCATAGATTGCTTTAATATGATCAGGTGTCGTACCGCAACAGCCACCGACAATATTTAACCAACCTTTTTCAGCAAAACCTTTTAATTTGATTGATAAGGATTGAGGCGATTCATGGTAATGACCCTCTTCATCTGGTAAACCTGCATTTGGATAACAGCTAATATAGCTTGTTGATAGGTCAGACAATGAACGAATATGATCGGTCATAAACTCAGGGCCTGTCGCACAGTTTAAGCCAATTGAAATCGGTTGAATATGTTCAATGGAGATATAGAATGATTCAATCGTTTGTCCTGCAAGCGTCGTTCCCATCGGTTCGATTGTTGCCGATACCATAATTGGCAATTTCTTACCTGTTTCGCTAAATGCTCGATTCACACCAAGTGTTGCCGCTTTTACGTTGAGCATATCTTGGCTCGTTTCCAATAAAATTAAATGGGCGCCTCCCTCAATTAATGCTTTTGCTTGAATGTAAAAATTTTCAGATAATTCATCAAACGTAATCCCACCGGTCACCGATAACGTTTTTGTTGTTGGACCGATCGCACCTGCTACAAAACGAGGCCAATCTGAAGTTGAAAATTCCGAGACCGCTTCAACGGCTAATTGTACGGCGCGTTTATTTATTTCCTCCGCTTTTTCACCTAGGTCGTATTCATTTAATACAAGAGGAGTTCCACCAAATGTATTCGTACTAATAATGTCAGCACCCGCTTCTAAATACTGACGATGAATCTTCGATATAATATCTGGCCGGGTTAATACAAGGTTTTCATTACAGCCATCTAATTCTTCGCCACCGAAATCATCTGCTGTTAAATTCTCATTTTGAAGCATAGTCCCCATTGCCCCATCGAGAATTACGATCTTTTTCTGCAATTGTTCTTCTAATAAATGATTATGCATCTACATGTACTCCTTTACTCTGCTTATCAAGTTGTTTAATATATTGCATGAGTTCAACTGTCATTTCGTAACGTAAGAAAGGCGTAATTAAATAAATTCCATTGAAGTATTTCACTGCCGTATGGAGCAATTCTTTTGCAATCAAAACGCCCTCTTCCGCTTCTCGCACTTTATCTCCTTGGCAAGCTTTCATTCGTTGTAGCACTTCATCTGAAAGCTTAATTCCTGGAACTTCGTAATGTAAAAATTCTGAACCTCTAAAACTACTTAAAGGCATAATCCCAATATAGACAGGTGCTTTTAAATGCTTCGTTGCTTCATAAATTTCAACAATTTTTTCTTTCGAGTAAACAGGTTGAGAAATAAAGTAATCTGCCCCATGCTCGATTTTCTTTTCAAGTCGACTAACCGCACGGTCTAACGCACGAACGTTAGGGTTAAATGCCGCAGCAACCGAGAAATTCGCTTTTTTACGCAAAGTTTTCCCAGAAAAAGAAATCCCTTCATTTAGCTGCTTAATAAGCGAAATTAACTCCATTGAGGATACGTCGTATACACTCGTTGCCCCTGGAAAATCCCCTACTTTTGTTGGGTCCCCAGTAACCGCTAAAATATCGTGAAGATCCAATGCATTCAAGCCCATTAAGTGCGATTGTAATCCAATTAAATTTCGATCACGACAGGTAATATGCGGCATCACACGAATATCATGTTGCAGCTTTAAAATCGATCCCATTGCAAGATTGCTAACTCTTGGGGAAGCTAATGAATTATCCGCCATCATGACAATGTCTGCACCTTCGTGATAAAGGGTTTTGGCACCTTTAACAAAAGCATCAATTTCTAAGTGACGAGGTGTATCTAACTCTACGATAATGGAACGTTCGGACTTTACTTTTTCATGTAGCGGTTTTAACTGTCTTGGTTCCGGATCAGAAATTTCAATTGCTCGATGAGCGACTTCTTCTTTTTTCTCAATCGGTTTAAGGTGTGCAAGTCGTTTCTTAACAGCTTCTATATGTTTAGGTGTCGTCCCGCAGCATCCTCCAATTAAGCGAACCCCTTGATCTCTTAATTGTACTGCCGCCCGTGCAAAATAATCAAATTCTGATACATAAACAATACGGCCTTCTTCAATATCTAATAATGATGCATTCGGATAGGCTGATAGGACAGCATTCTTCGGCAATTCTACTCCTTGAAACGCCTGAATCGTATGATATGGACCTAAGCGACAATTGACACCGACAATATCCGCACCTAAACTTTCCAGTTCATGTAACGCCTCATTTAGTGACATCCCATTTTGTAATACACCCGGTTCATGCATGGATACTTGTGCAATAATGGGCATTTCCGTCATTTGACGCAGCATTTTTAATGTTTCTTTTAACTCTTCTAAGTCATAATAAGTTTCAAGTAGGAGTCCATCTAATCCCCCCTTGATTAAAACTTGTGCTTGTTCACGAATTGCCTCTAATATTTCTTCTAGTGTCTGATCCGTGTTTCGAACACCTCTGATTCCTCCAATCGTCCCTAGAACGTATTGTCCTCCCTCTGCTGCAGCTTTTTTTGCTAACTTCACTGCTTCTTCATTAAATTTAACAACACAAGATTCATTGCCATATCGAGCAAGTTTAATCGCATTGGCGCCATATGTATTCGTTTGAATCACATCTGCACCGGCAGCAATATATTCACGATGAATCTTTTCGATGACCTCTGGTTTAACAACGTTCATTTCTTCATGACAAGATTCAAGTCCATATGAATATAATAGCGTTCCTATTCCACCGTCTGCTGTCAACACTTGCGTTTTTAAAGCTTCAAGTAGCCTCGCCATTCCCATTCCTCCCCCTAGCATTCTGGCTTTTCAATCCAATCAATTCATTCCCTGTTATTTATATCTAGGTAAAGGTTACCCAGAGTTATATGAATGTTGAGAAAAATATGGCTATTTTTGTAAAGCAGACATCCCTCTCTGTTGATTAATAGTTCGAGTAATTCCTAATTATTGAATACTAGTGTAACACGAAAAAAATGAGATAGCGTAACACATAAAATCTATCTTTTGATATAGCTTTAAACTATGGCTGTAGTGATCTGTAACTGTTTCTTTTAAAGGCCAGATTATTTAGGAACGTATATACTTGTGTAATCCGATTTGACGCCTAAAACGCCGAGATTATTCAACTGAACCTATGTTTCAGCCTTTTGAGGATATTCAAATGAGAAAAATATGGATGGGAGTATTTCCTGGAGGCTGTTCATTTGTTGAAGAAGCCAGTAACACAGTAAATTTAAACAATATAGAAGATGAGAATTTGGATCCTGCTTTATTGGAAAACACCGAAATATTCCAAACGCTAGAAGAAATTTCTACAATCGTGGATGACATTAAGCAATTAGGTCAGGAATAAGGTTTCCACGCACAGCGACGCCCCAATCATCTTGTTTCACAAAAGACAAAACCCCAGCAAGCCCACTTGCTGGGGAAAATAGCTTACTTCTTTTCTTTATACGTTCCGGCAAACTTTGAATCTTAAGCACATAAAAAAGGACCCCGCGTATAGGGTCCTTTTTTTAGCTATTATTAAGCCTTTTGAACGTTTGTAGCTTGTGGGCCACGTTGTCCTTGTTCAATTTCAAACGTTACACTTTGACCTTCGTCTAAAGATTTGAAACCGTCGCTTTGGATTGCTGAGAAATGTACGAATACGTCTTCTCCTGCTTCACGCTCGATGAATCCAAAACCTTTTTCTGCATTAAACCATTTAACTTTACCTTGTTCCATAATTGTTGCCTCCTAGTGTGATATCCACACAATGTATTACTACTCTTGCTCAAATACCTTAGACGAAAAACAAAATCCATTCTCAATCTGAAATAGAACAAAAATAATTCTTTATTAGAATAACAGATATATCGTGAAATAGCAATAGCGCAATCTCATTTCTAATGAAGATATTAAAATTCACCTTGTCACATAAGATTATTTTTATTAAGTGATTGGAAATGAGAATATGGATCATGAAGCTTTTAGAAAACGGATTAAAATGCCTATCATTAATTAAAGTGATGTCATCTTAGCTATGTGATCTTCCCTTCCGCTCATTTCCAAAGAGCTTTATTTCATAACAGATATGCAACTAGCTAACAAATCAAATTCCACCAACAATCGTGGGCCAAGAATGATAAGTCTAAAATAATTTTTATAGAATACATTAAACTGTTGATTATTTTGAACTTCTAAACATATAAATAAACCATGTCCTATGAAATTACTTGTATTAGAGAAAGACCCAATTACATAGGTTAAAAATCTATCACTAGATTGATCACATTAAATAATTAATCTAATGAAAAAGGAGCGATATGTGATGGCATTATCTACATTTAAAGCAAAAACTGTCTTAAAAGAGAACGTATTAGTGGAAGCTGAGGCTAGAAGTCATAAGATTATTGTCGACGAACCCAAAAGTCTAGGGGGTACAGACACAGGAATGAATCCAGTTGAGCTCCTTCTTTCTGCTTTAGGTTCTTGCCAGTCAATCGTAGCAAGAACCTATGCGAAAAAATTTGATATTGATCTTCAAAAGTTCTGGGTTGAAGTAGAAGGAGATCTTGACCTTGACGGATTTATGGGTAAGCCTGGTGTCCGACCTGGTTTTCAAACAATAAGATATACCTTCCATATTGAAACAACAGCCCCTGAAGAAAAAGTAGAAGCTTATAAGAAATATATTGAAGCACACTGTCCTGTAGGAGATACAATTGCCAATACCGTTAACCTTGTGTCCACAAATGTGGTTGTTAAGAATCCAGTTAAATAGTGTTTCATAACTATGAGAAGTAAGAAATATTATAATTAATAAGAATGGCTTCTAAAGAGTCAGTGAAGGCTGATTTTTAGGGCCTTTTTTCTAATCTCTTTATTCATTTGTGTTTTATACATCCTTTTGCAGAAGTGATAATATGTCATTTCTTCCAGGATTCCACTTGGACCTGCGAACACCTCACTACCAGCTATTTTAGAAGTAAAGTGTTCTTGAATCAATAAAATGAACTGCCTCCTAATTGTCGAGTGTGCCTAACAATTAGGAGGCAGTTCATCGACCTATCCCTCACAATTATAAGATATCTAAAAAGGTAACTAATCAGGAGGATTAGTTACCTTTTAATACTTTTTGATAGAATTCTAATCTTTGTTCAGCATTCCCTTTTGTAACGATATCAATTCCAGTGTAGATTTCTTTATTTACCTCTTCTCCGTTCACCACTTTTGCAGCGGTTTCAACGCTTAAGTAACCCATATCATACGGATTTTGTGAAATGGTTATCGGTACTACACCTTCCTTAACGAATTCAATCATTTCCAAGACGCCACCCGTTCCCATAACAGATACATCAACTCCTTGCTCTCTTACAACTTTTAGAGCGGGGAGCGCTAAATAATCCGTTGATGTAACAACCCCTTTAATATCCGGGTGTTCCTGCAGAATCGATTTCATCGCCTTAATAGCCTCATTTACATGTTCATTCCCCTCTGGTAAATCATTGTATTCCGCAACAATTTGAATTCCGGCAGCTTCCAAACTTGCTCTTGCACCTATTAATCGATCGACTTCAAACAAAGGCTGTCTGCCAAGAAGAGCTACTTTTTCCCCTGGCTGGAGCTGAGAAGCCATTAATATGCCTTCCTTTGCGCCTAATTCAATGTTATCCGTTCCAATATAGGCCGTTTTCTTATCCCATTTTTCATTTGTCTGGATGAAAAGAACAGGTATATCCGCTGCGTAAAACTCCTCCAGTTTTGGATAAACATCAGAGTGAACCGGGGCTACAATTAATACATCCGGCTTTTCTTTTAAAACATCATCTAAAAGCTCGATCTGTTCCTCCACTGTTCCATTTTTTGAGGCAACAATCTTGCCATGAATCCCAAAGTCTTTAAAGCCTTTTTCAGTGCCTGCTGTTACAATATCCCAATAATCGAATTCAGAATCCATAAAAACAACAGTAACTTTTGGTTTGTCCTCGATATATTGTTTATAAATAAAAGTACCGATAATGACGATGCATAAGGCCAAGACTATAATAAACAGTTGTTTTCTTTTTCTCGACATTCCAACTCCGCCTTCCCTCTGCTAACTAAGATCCTTTGCACTATTTTTTGTAAAGCGAATGGAGAAGGTTGTTCCATTTTGATCTGTGTCGATATCGATTGCTGCTCCGTGACGTTTGGCAATGCTATAACAAATGGCAAGCCCCAAGCCTGTCCCATTATCCTTTGTTGTAAAAAATGGCGTGCCCATTTTCTCAAGTACCTCAGGACTAATACCAGTCCCAGTATCACGAATCGTTAAATTGACAGCCTGCTGCTCTTCATATGTCCCAATCGTTAGCTTTCCGCCAGATGTCATCGCATCAAGGCCATTTAAGGCGATATTTAATATTAATTGTCGAACCTCTTTTTCATCAATAAAAATATCCGTACAAGGTTCATCTAATTCAAGGCTTACCTGTTTACCAGAACGCAGGGCCTCGGCTTGAATTAACGGAAATAAAGCTTTAATAATCGTATTTAAATCATACATTTTTTTATGGCTAATCTTATTTTTAGCCAAATTAAGAAACTCAGTAATAATCGAATTGGCTCTGTCCAATTCATCTAGCATCAAATCAATAAACTCATTTGATACTTCACTGCCCTTTGCAATTTGAAGAAATCCATAAACCGTTGTCATCGGATTTCTAATTTCATGTGCAATCCCGGCTGCCATCTCTCCGATTAAATTTAATTGATCAAGCCTGGATATTCCTTTTTCTAGCAGAACCTTTTCTGTAATATCGGTTAAGACTAGTAGAATACAAGGATCAGAATCGATATCGATCATCTCTGATGATAATAAACCAGAACGCTTTTCACCTTTTTTCGTTTGATATTGAATTTTCATGTTTCGAATCGGCTTCCCTAAGTGAATTGGATTCTCCGTATCCTCTTCCACAAAATCGGCTAAGTCTATTCCCTGATTTTTTAAATCATCGTAATGAGATCCCGTAAAATGCAACCAGCTTTTATTAACATCCATATATATTCCGTCTTTTATAGAAACAATTGCCATTAAATTCGGGCTGGCATGAAAAACCTTGCGAAAACGTTCTTGGGATGCCATTAAGTGATCAGCAACCTTTTTTCGCTCCTTAATTTCTTGTTTCAACTTTTCATTGGCTGACAGAAACTCAAGGGTCCGTTCCTCCACCATTTTTTCTAAATCACTTACCTGGTTTCTTTTCATTTCCTCTAATTCAATGGAATACTTCTCTTCAGTAAGGCTGATTTTTTCTTCAAATTTCTGATGGATTTCAACAAACTTTTCTATTTTTTGTTTTAATGTTTCAGGATGAAACGGTTTAAAAATATAATCAATGGCCCCTACAGAATAACCACGCTGAACATTTTCACTATCCTGACTGATCGCAGTAATAAAAATAATCGGCGTATGCTTCGTTTTTTCCCGCGCACGAATCAATTTGGCTGTTTCAAAGCCATTTAACCCTGGCATTTGCACATCTAGCAAGATAACCGCAAATTCTTGTTTGATGAGATATTTCAATGCTTCTTTTCCTGATGTTGCGCTGACTAAATGATAATTAGGGGATGAAAGCACAGCCTCTAGCGCCAGTAAATTTTCAGGATGATCATCGACCATCAAAATGTTTATATTTTTTGAGGCGGTGTTATTGGACTTTTCGGTATAATTTTCCTGTTGTATCAGTTTCCTCATAGTGTTTCCCATAACTAGTAAGTCGAACCCCCTCTCTATTCCCTAAACAAAGAAAACCGGATAAACTTAAGCTTTCATAAAAAAGTCTATGAACATCGTTTTGTAATGCAGTATTAAAATAAATTAATACATTGCGACAAATAATAATATCAAACTCATTAAAAGAGGAATCTGTCACTAAATTATGCTCAGCAAAGACAATATTTTTCTGTAGAAGCGGGTTAAAAACGGCCTGCCCACCTACCACCTTATAATATTCCGAAAAGGATTTTGTCCCGCCGGCTTCCATATAATTTTTTGTATACTGCTGCATGTTTGCTAAAGAAAAAGCACCTTTCTTCGCCTGTTGAATCATTCTTCCATTAATATCGGTGGCAAAGATTCTAGCTTTCTCATAAACTCCCTCTTCCTGCAAAAGAATGGCCATCGAATAAACCTCTTCACCGCTTGCACAACCTGCATGCCAAATTCGAATCTCCCCGTACTCTTTTACAATTGGAATCACCTTTTGCCGAAATGATTGAAAAAATGACGGATCACGAAACATTTCGGTTACATTTATAGACAGATCAGAAAATATTTTCTTCACCGTCACCGGGTCACGCAGTACCCTTTCTTGAAGCCCTGAAATGCTCGTTAGACTTTCCTTTTGAACCCGATGCAGGAGTCTTCTCAATATAAATGGGCGCGAGTAATTTCTGAAATCATATCCATAATAACGATAAATAGACTCCAACAGCAGATCGGCTTCAATCTCTTCTATTTCATTTTTTTGTATCTGTTCATTCGTCTCTCTTTTCATTTTTCATCCTTTATCCTCTCTTTTGATACAACCATACATTCATGAGTGAGAATAACTGATCAATATTAATCGGCTTACTGATATAGTCATTTGCCCCGGCTTCTAAACATTCTTCTCTGCTCTTTTTCATCGCCTTTGCTGTGAGCGCAATGATTGGCAGTGACTGATATATCGGCATGTCTCTAATTCTTTTAATGGCCTCAATTCCGTCCATCTCAGGCATCATAATATCCATTAGGACGATATCAATATCCGGGTTTTTCTGCAGCAGTTCAATCCCCTCATATCCATTTTCCGCTGCAATAATTTCCATTTCAACCTTTTCAAGCGCAATCGTTAAAGCATATACATTTCGGATATCATCATCAACAATCAGCACCTTTTTATTTTGCAAGAATGAATTTTCCTGTTCCGTTATGTTCTTGCCTTCCTCATTTAATACATCTAATGAATATTCATCATAGTCAAGACTTGCAGATGCTTCTTCAAAAGACGTTAACATTTCGACTCTTTCTTTCTTTGGATGAATCGGCAAATACAGAGTGAACTTGCTCCCTTTTCCTTCATTACTGGATAACTCAATGAAACCATCTAATAAACCGGCTAATTCACGGCTAATGGCTAGGCCTAATCCCGTACCGCCATACTTTCGACTTGTCGTTCCATCAGCTTGTCTAAACACATCAAAGATAGTTTCCTGCTTTTCATTCGGGATACCAATTCCCGTATCAATCACAGAGAAAGCCAGAAATGAATTCGTATTCCCAGACCTGAGACCCCTTGGCAGAACTTCTTTTATTTCATTATGAATGTGAAGGGTTACGTGTCCCTTTTCTGTAAATTTAAAGGCATTAGATAAGAAATTATTGATAATTTGGATCAAACGATGCTGATCACTGTATAACTTCCCGGAATCAGCGTCCAATACAATCGTAAAATCTAATCCTTTTTGCTTCGCTACTGGCAGAAAATGCATCAGTAATTGTTCCTTCATCTCTTGTAAGTTCACTTCATTGTGAATAATCTCTAATTTTCCCGACTCCACCTTAGCCAAATCTAAAATATCGTTAATTAACAGGAGGAGATCATTTCCAGAAGTATAAATGGTACGAATATATTCCTTTTGTTTTTCTGTCAAATTACCTTCGCTGTTTTCAGTAAGGATTTGCGCTAAAATCAGTAAGCTGTTCAATGGTGTTCTAAGCTCATGAGACATATTCGCTAGAAACTCAGATTTATAGTGAGAGCTCACTTCTAATTGCTGAGCCTTTTCTTCTAGGGCGACTTTTACTCCCTCTAATTCCTTTTTCTTCTCCTCGGAAGCAGCGTACTGTTCCTCAAGCTGTTCATTTGTTGTCCTTAATTCTTCCTGCTGCAACTGCAGCTCCTCAGATTGCACTTGAAGTTCCTCTGTTAGGCTTTGTGATTCCTGTAATAATCTTTCTGCTTTCATATGATTTGAAATACTATTGATCGTGATGCCAATCGTATCTGCGACTTCCTTGAAAAGCTTGATATGACTGCCCTGAAAGGTTTCAAAGGATGCAATTTCAACGACAGCCAGCGTTTCCTCTTCATGTAATATTGGAAAAATCATTAGACTTGCTGGGGTGCTTTCCCCTATTCCCGAACCTATTTTCAAATAATCATTTGGCATGTCATTTAATAGGATCAGCTTCTGTTCAAGTGCACATTGACCGACAAGTCCTTCTCCGAGACGGAAGGATTCAAATCTATTGTCATCCCTTGTAAAGGCGTAGGCTGCTAATCTTCTTAAAATTGGTTCTTCTTCTTCAGAACTTTTAATATAAAAAGCTCCATAACTAGCCCCAATCATTGGGACTACCTTTGAAATAAAAGCATTAGCCAGCATCTTTAAATCCTTTGCCTCTGGGTACATTTGAACGATCTCTGTAATTTTCGTTTGGCGCCAGCTTACGTTTTCTGCTTCCTCTAACAATTTCTTTTCGTGTTGGCTATGAATTTCAAGTTCCACGACCATTTTGTTATAGGCATTAGCAATAGAACCAATCTCATCTTGCGCGGAAAGATCAATCCTTGGCAATTGTTCAGCATCACTTTCACTGACCCCTTCCATAACAGATGCTACATAATGAAGATTCTTTGTCATTCTACTAATGAGCAAAATAACTAAGGCCGCTCCCCCAATGATTGTAATAGCAAGATAAATATAAATGGCAGATACAGCTACATTGTAGGTTTCTCTCGATGTAAGAAGCTCGTTTTTCATTTCTTGTTCCTGTAATCCAACAAGAAGGTTAGTCACTTGAAGCATTCTTTCCCTTGTGAGATCAAGGTCATCTAAAAACTTCTGTTCAATTTCAACAGTTTGGTCAATGGTTTTCATGGTAACTCCCTGTTGAATGGACTCCTTATAGGATTGGAGAAGGATTCGATATTTTTCTAATAACTCTTTCGATATATCTTGTTTGTCCTTATCCTTTAATAGTTCAATTCTTTGATTGATTTGTAAATTTGAACTTTCCCAATTATTAATGGCTGTTGAATCAATCTCTACTAACGGATTATTAATCATTTCCTTGCCAACCCTTGTGAACACATCTGTTTCACTCTTAATGTCAGTAGCAATTTCAATTCGTTCATACAGATCGTCGACCACTACGTGCATATTCACCATGGATTCTTCTAGCAAGTTCATTAAATAAACTACACTAACTGAAATAAGTAAAATGATCGCGCCAATGCTCGCATAAAGCTTTGTTTTAAATTTCATTTCACACCCCGCAATACATATAATTAGAGATTCTATATTCTTTTAATAGAATAACATTATTTCTATAGGAACATGATGATAAATAATATGGAAATAAACCTATGGTCCCAAATAAATCGTTTTTTTACTATAATATCACAAAATGCAGAAAATTCATCATAATAATTACTTTAACAACAATAAATGACTTTTTTAGACCGTTTATGTACTAAATCATGAAATAGCGTCATCTTATTCATCTTTTCATTGCATGAAATAAATTTGTAAATATCATGTAACAACAATACTATTGCAGTCTGAGATTTTACGAGATAAACTTTACTTACTATTTGAGGAGTGGATTTAGTGAAAACAGTATCCGTGAGTAAGCTTAGGTTTAAGAAAAATTTATCCATGATTGAGCAATATATAATAAAGGATTTGCTGTTTCATTGGATCGGGCAGCCAACCGAAGGGTTAGATGAGATTCTACCACTTGATTACACAAAAGATGTCTTTGCAAAGATGGAAGCAAAGCAGGAAACGACATTTCTTATTAACGGGGACGAGCATTTCAGATACGCCACGATAACAGAAGATGAGCAATTTGTAATAGGTGTACTCAATTGGAATCAAGAGCTAACGCATCGACTCATTTCTATGGATGAGGTTCGTTGGTGAGCACTATAAATTAGGGTCTGACCCTCAGTACATGAAAACTTAAAGTACTGGGGATCAGACCCTTTTGATTTGAATTTGAATTTAATTATTTATTTATAAAAGATTTGATTGCTTCTTCTGGCATGGATGAATCGCATTCTACGTTTACTTTGTCACCATTCGTATAGATAAAGCCAGGAACCGTTGGAATGTCGTATTCATTACGGAAAGCTGTAATTCCTTCCATATCAGATTCTTCCACACTATTTACATAATAGATGTGAGTGTTCGTTTCTTCAGCGACCTTTTTTAATTTTTCGACGAAGATTTGACAATAAGGACATACAGCCTTACCGATATAAATAACGGCTTCGCCCTCCCCTTTTACCAATTCCTGTGCTTTTGCAGAATCAATTTTATCAAAACTAGTTACAGTTTCTTCATAAGTTGCAATCATTTTACAATCCCCTTTCAATATCATCTTAACCTCGTCCCTACTGAGGGCGAGGTTCCTCCTGATAAATAAAGTTAAATAACTTGATCGTCATTCAACAGTCTGCCGTTGTAAACCCACTTTTTACTAGTCGCAGTTTTTTGACTGACTTTGATTTCTGACTTTGTACTAGTTCAGGGAATAAATAATGGATGACATTCATCGTTAATCGTCGGGATTTTCCTTTGTATGGATAAATATGCATATACATAGATGGATTAAAGTTCGCTTCAATAATTCCATACGCGTTTTCATGAACTGCAGGAACTTCTGTATTTTCGATAATCAAATCAATCCCACAAATTTTTACCCCGAGCGCCGATACCGCATCCACTGCTATTTTTTTATAATCATCAGGAATTTGATCGGTCACATCAATTGAATCTCCACCTGTACTAACATTGGAGTTTTCACGCAAATAGATGATTTCACCCTCTTGTGGAACCGAATCCATTCCATATCCTTGCCCTTTAAGCATAAGGTTCTCCAATTCACCCAATTGGATACTTTCTAAAGGGGTTCGATGGTCTCTTCCTCTTAACGGGTCGCGATTCTTTTGCTCTACTAACTCTTGGATGGTATGTTTGCCATCACCTTTAACATTCGCAGGAACTCGTAATAAAACAGCATAAACTTGGTCATTTAACACAAAAAATCGATATTCTGTTCCATTTATAAATTCTTCTATTAATACAGATGAATCTTCTTTAAATGCGAGCATAAGCGCCTGTTCGTAATCCTCATAATTTGCGCCTTCTTTGAAGATCGATATTCCTAATCCATAGTTTGTTGTTTTCGGCTTCACAACAAAAGCTTTAGTTGAAAAAAGGGCATAGGAACGTAAGGCTTCATCGATTGTTTGAAACTCCTCACCCTTAGGCACTCGAAATCCATGTTGGTGAAGAATTTTCTTTGTTACCGTTTTATTTTCCATAATTAAAGTGGAGACATAATTATCTTTACTTGTCATATTTCCATTTTTTACATACTCAACATGATCTTTTAATTTCAGCTTCAAAAATTGATCTTGTCGATCCAAAATTTCTACTCTGATTCCTTGTTGAATGGCATCAAACATTAAAATCTGAGTGGACAACTCCATATCAGTAAATCCTATTAATTGATAGGGCTTATCCCATGCCTTTTTATAATTTTCTTTAGCAATCAATGTAGCCACTTGGCTTTGACTACTTTTTTCACTCTCTTTATAGAGTTTTCCAGCTAAAGTCTTACTTGGATCCATTAGCATTTCTTTCAGATGAACAAATAACGTATCGGAGACAGGTAAATCTAAGATTTCTACTAGATGTTCCATCTCATCAATTATCTCTTTGGCATCCTTTTCAAATTGTGTATGCGCTAATGGATGCTCGAGAGCCACGATTTCATTGTAAGAATCACCCATTTTTACCCACTCATCACAATGATCGCCTTCATCTTTCCATAGTAAATAAAGTAAGAAAAGATGAAGAAACTCTACTTGTTCAGTACTGATTCCATACATTTCAAAAGGGTTTAAATCGATATTACGCAATTCAACATAATCAACACCGCGATCAGCTAAATCTGAAACATGATGCCCACCTCTTAAACGAACAGGTGCATAAAACTCCTTTTCTTCTGAGAGAAGCCCTCTTTGAACCATGGAAGTAAGATCTGATATATAGCTCTGGATACTACTATACGACACTTGAACATCATCAGAATTAGCATAACCGTATTTACTGCCTCTAATGCTTCTTACAGCTTCATTCAAAGAATCATCTTCAAAAAAGTTCTTTTCACTACAAGGAGAAGCTCCATAAAAATAAGTGACTAACCATCGATAGTGTAAATAGTTTCTTGTAGACTTCAAATAAATTTCCGCTTTAAACTGTTGGTAATCTTTTATCTCCGATTGTAAACTAAATAACACTCTTACCAACTCTTCGCTGAATTCAAAGTTGAAATGAATCCCACTAACCATTTGTTTGCGACGGCCATAAGAATCTGATAAAGTTTGACGATATCGAACATTTTCGACATTGTCCAATTTCGCAATCATAATGTCCTCTTCTTTTTCTGGTAACTGTGGCGGCATGCTTAATGGCCATAGCATTTCATGAGCATCCATGGAACGATAAGCAACATCATGAATCGCTGCTAAGTAATTAAACAGATCCTCTGTTGTCTCTGTAACAGGTGTGATTAATTCCATTTGTGTTTCTGAAAAATCTCGTTGAATATAAGGATGATCATCTTTTAGCGTAATGCTCTTAGGATGATCTGTTTTAGCTAAATTTCCTGATAAGTCAACTCGATGACTTTCTTTTTCAATCCCATAACGGGCTTTTAATAAGTATGGTTTCACACGCTCATTGGCTAACATGTTTTTGAAATCCATCGGTTGCTATCCCTCCCGATTAGCCATTTATCAAACAATTTCTTGTTTAACATGACTGATTCATAAAAATATCCACATTTAATCGCAATGTGGATATTTTTATTTACATTCCCTAAGTATGATGAAAAATCGATTAGCTTAAGTGTTTCAAATGGAAAGCGAAATGATCTTCTAAGAAAGTAGCTATAAAGAAATAGCTATGATCATAACCTTCCATTTTATTATAATTGACTTCTTGATTATTGTCTCGCGCATTTTTTAGAAAATAAGTTTCCTCTAATTGTTCCGGATAAAAATTATCTTCCGTTCCTTGCGTAATGAGAATAGGAGGCACGTCAGCTTCTTTGACAAGTTCTGAAGCATCCCATTCTTTCCAAGACGTTTGATCTTCACCTAAATAAGAGGAGAATGCTTTGATTCCCCATGGGACTCTACTAGGACTTAAAATAGGAGAAAAGGCAGAAATCGCTTTGAATCTTGTCGCATTTTTCATACCAATCACTAAAGCACCATGACCTCCCATTGAATGCCCCATAATACTCTCTTCACCTGAAAAGTGAGGGATCAATGTTGACGCAATCGCTGCTAATTCTTCCGTTATATACGTATACATGTTGTAATTCTTTGCCCACGGATGTTGTGTTGCATTTACATAAAAACCTGCACCTTTTCCAAGATCCCATCCGTCATCATCAGGTACATGTTCTCCACGTGGGGAAGTGTCCGGAATCATAACTGCCACTTGATATTTTTCAGCCAATCGTTGAAATCCACTTTTTTGACTAAAATTATCATCTGTACATGTTAAACCAGACAGCCACCAAATAAGAGGTATTTTGTTCTTTTCTTTATTTGATGGTAAGTAAATACTAAACGTCATCTCGCATTGTAAAACTTCTGAGTAATGAGTATATTTACTTTGTTCTCCACCGAAAGAGCGACGTTTTTCAATAAGTTTAAGACTCACGTTCTCACTCTCCATATGTTAAAATTGTACGGATAGACTCGCCCTTATGAAGCAAATCAAACGCCTCATTGATGTCTTTAAATTCTAAATGGTGTGTGATAAGCGAATCTAAATCAATTTTACCATTCATATAATCTTCAATCATTCCTGGAAGCTCCGTTCTTCCTTTTACTCCACCAAAGGCTGATCCGCGCCATACGCGTCCGGTTACTAATTGGAATGGGCGTGTTTGAATCTCTTTCCCCGCACCTGCTACACCGATAATCACACTTTCGCCCCAGCCTTTATGACAGCATTCAAGAGCAGATCTCATAACTTCAACATTTCCAATACATTCGAAGCTATAATCGACTCCTCCATCTGTCATTTCAACGATGACCTCTTGGATTGGTTTATCAAATTTAGAAGGATTGACAAAATCAGTTGCTCCCATCTTTTTAGCCAATTCAAACTTATCCTCATTTAAATCAACAGCAATAATACGGCTTGCTTTTGCTTGAACCAATCCTTGAATAACGGATAAGCCAATCGCTCCAAGACCAAATACAGCTGTCACAGCGCCTTCTTCTACTTTTGCAGTTTTATGTACAGCACCGATCCCTGTCGTAACCCCGCATCCAAATAGACCAACTTTGTCAAGCGGCGCTTCTTTGTCAATTTTTGCTAAAGAGACTTCGTTAACGACTGTATATTCACTAAATGTACTTGTTCCCATGTAATGATAAATAGGCTCTCCATTATAAGAGAAACGAGTCGTTCCATCAGGCATTAAACCTTTCCCTTGAGTTTCTCTTACAGAACTACATAAGTTCGTTTTACCAGAACGACAGAATTTACATTCTCCACATTCAGCTGTGTATAGTGGAATCACATGGTCTCCTGGTTTTACTGAAGTTACTTCATCTCCTACAGAAACAACAACCCCAGCACCCTCATGACCTAGTACAGCAGGAAATACGCCTTCTGGATCATCACCTGATAATGTAAAAGCATCTGTATGACAAACTGAAGTATAAAGTATTTTCACTAATACCTCTTTTGCTTTTGGTTCTTCTACATCTATTTCCACAATTTGAAGTGGTTCTCCTGGTTTAAATGCAACAGCAGCTCTACTTTTCAATTGAATCCCTTCTTTCCTGTATTTTATAGTATTTACAATTTACATCATTACATATTATAATGCACGTGACAATACTGACTTTTTTGTCACTATAAACAAAATCATAGTAGAAGGAGGTCATAATATATGGAATTTTCCTATAAAGATAAAACATTCTTCACTAGTAAAGACCTGGCCTTATCCGTAATAGGGGGACGTTGGAAAATAGCAATTATATGGTATTTACTCCGACAATCTCCATTACGGTTAAGTGAATTACAAAAATTACTTCCCGAGGTCAATCAACGCATGTTAATTAGACAATTAAGAGAATTAGAAGAAGATCATATCATTACTAGAGTGGTGTACCCAGTTGTCCCTCCTAAAGTGGAGTATGGACTAAGTGAAATCGGTCTTAGCCTAGAACCCGTTGTCACCTCTATCTGTGATTGGGGAGATAACTTTAGAGAGTTTTTGGAAGAAAATGCTGATAAAACATCCGTTAAATAACAAACTGCACAAACGGTTATAAAAATGAAAGCCATGAACCACTTGTATGAAGGTGTTTCGTGGCCTTTTTTATGTTTCCGAACGATATTTGAAACTATTTTTTGTTTTATAGGAATAGCAATTCCCCTTGTTTCTCCAACTATACTTTATCCTACAAATCAGTTTTCGAGAAGAATCATTCCAAAATAAATAAGTAACTACAGAGACTTACTGACAACCCCTACAGTCCCCTACCGCTTTAATAGAGTCTGACCCAAAATTACACAATATAAAATTTTGACCTGTCCATCTAGTTATTTAACCAAGCAACAAAACCCATATGACATAACCTAATCCCAACACGATGCTTTGAAGAAAGGGGGAATATGCGTATGTACCAATATAGATCTGTAAAATTAAGGAGTCAAAGACAACCATTTCATCACCAAGTTTCGGCATTTCCATTCCATTTACAACAGCATCCAATGCCGCAACTTAACCAAATGAATGGCCTTGGAGGACCAGGAGGCTGGAGTGGGCTAATTCATCCAGGAGGTTTAGGGAATGGGAATCTAGGGGGGATGTGGAACCCAGGAGGTTTAGGGAGCTTCGGTGGTCCAGGACATGGAAATTGGCCTGCACCAGTAAATCAGATGAATGCTCTTGGGCAAATGATGGGTTGGGGAGGTCTTGGGGGACCGCCTGGCTTGGGAAGTTATGGAAATCCTATGGGCTGGATGGGCTTAGGGAATAACATAGGTCAAGGTCAACCAGGAATGCTTGGCGGATTGCTTAACGTTGGAAAAGGGACATTAGGCGGACTGGGAATGCTCAATAATCTAATTAGCCTTGGAAAATTCCTTATTTAAGAAGACTGTGTTACATCTTGTTGTTCCTTAAACCATCTTATATGTATAGGGTCACTTTGTTACTCCTATCATAATAAAACCCATTCACCCATACACATAAAGCCTATATCAATATCAGCATTAAACATAAATAGAGCCTTTAAGAAAAGAGGGGGGATCCCCATCGTCTCAACGTGTTAATGAAACGGGGATCTTTCCCCTAATTCAGTATATTTCATTTCATTTACTTCCTGAATTCTCCAATTCCTTCCATCAAATTCAAGTTTTGACACACTACCGTTTCGGCAAATTTCTTTTGGCACTTTACTCGCATCAATTTTTTCAAGAATGGCGTTAATGGAAATTCCATGGGAAACCACCAGCATATCGCCACCGCCCTGTTGATAGACCTGTTCCGTCATTTCCTTAAATCCGTTGAAGACGCGATTTGTTAATTCTTGATAACTCTCCGCCTTACCTGATACATCCAAAACTGAAAGGATATTGGTTAGCTCCTTATATGGATTTTCGCTTCTTATGAAAAGCTCTCTTCCGTTTTCCAGTTTTAAATGATTAGCGGCTAGCTTCCAAAGTACGCTCATTTTCTCTCCTTCAAATTTCCCGAAATATACCTCGCGTATTTCTTTGTTTTCAATCAACTGCAAGTCCTTTGCCTTCGTTTCATTTTCCGCTAAAATTAGTCTCGCCGTTTGGATAGCTCTACCACTATCACTCGAATAAGCTGCAACAAATGGTATATCTGCTAAACCTCTTCCCGCTTTTTTGACCAAATCTTCACCTGCAGGAGTAAGTGGTCCATCAGCCCAGCCTTGGGCACGTCCCGTATGATTCAAAATGGTTTGACCATGGCGAATAAGATAGATAGTTACCTTTCCTGAGTCACGTTGATTGATTGCCGCTTTACTATTGATCGTTCCATTTTCAGTTGTGGCATCGATTGGGCTTGTGAAGATAGCTAAGCAAATAAGGCTGACAGTCAGAAAAGCAATAAAAAGCCTTTTTTTCATCTTTCCATTTCAACTCCTATGTATGAGGCAAACGTAATTAAGAATCAGATAAAGGATAGTTTATTCATATTTAATAAAGTTATCCACACGAAAAACAGGGTCTGCCTCTCGCTGCGTTAATGCTCTAGCAGACTGGAGGTCAGACCCTTTCTTTACTTTCTTCCTTAAGCTAAACAAATAATAAGACAATTTGCGGAAGAAACGTGATTAGTAATAAAACGATGATCATTGTACCGATATACGGGAGTACAGCTTTTGATAGCGGCCCCATTGAGACACCCGATATACTCGACCCAACAAATAAATTCACTCCTACCGGTGGCGTAAAATATCCGATCGCCAAGTTTACAATCATCAAGACCCCGAAATGAACAGGATCGTATCCTACTTGAACGACAATTGGCAATAAAATAGGTGTTAAAATAATTATCGCTGCCAGTGGGTCCATAAACATTCCTATCACTAATAATAATGCCGTAATCAGGAGGATGATGACGATTGGGTTACTTGAGATACCAATTAACCAATTGGCAATTTTATTTGGAATCTGTTCGAGTGTTAGTAATCGTCCAAACGCATTCGCTGCACCCACAATAATCAAAACCGTTGATGTCGTTAGAGCTGACTCATAAATCACTTTCGGTAATTCTTTTAATGGCAGCTCACGATAAATTACCATTGCGGCAAATAGTCCGTATACTACGGCAACTACAGCAGCTTCTGTTGGCGTAAAGAATCCGCCGTAAATTCCGCCTAAAATAATAACCGGAATTAATAACGCCCATTTTGCATCCCAAATGGATTTTCCAATATTCTTGAGCGACGTCTTCTCACCCAAGCCTTTATATCCCATTTTCTTCGAGTAGTACCAAGCCCAAATCATCATGGCACCACCAACTAAAATGCCAGGAATAATACCGGAAATAAATAAATCTCCGATCGAAACACTTGCCGTTACACCAAACATAACCATTGGGATGCTTGGAGGGATGATAATTCCAATGGAACCGGCGGCCGCGACCGTTGCTGTCGCAAATCGTCTGTCATATCCTTGTTGAACCATAGCAGGAATCATCACTCCACCAATCGCTGCGACCGTTGCAGGACCCGAACCGGAAATAGCTGCAAAGAACATACAGGTAATAATTGTGGCAATCGCAAAGCCCCCTGTTTTGTTACCGACCATTGCACCGGCTACACTAAATAATCTTTGCGAAATCCCGCCCTTCCCCATAATTTCCCCTGCAAGAATAAAGAAAGGAACCGCCATTAATGGAAAGGAATCAACAGAAGTAACCAATTCTTTCGCTAAAAACTCTAACGGCATACTGCCTGAATAAAAAATCGTGATCAGTGTTGCTAACCCGATCGCGATGCCAATCGGCACACTAAGCACTAAAAAAACGGCAAAGCTAATAAACAATACGGCCGTAGCTGTCATCACGATAACCCCCTATCATCATTTAAGAATAAATCTCTTTTTTGTTATGATCTTTTCCTTTACCTAGAAAAGACTGGATTAATTTGACCTGATTCTGAATTAATCGAATCAGAGTAAGCCCCATCCCAACCGGTGTCGCCAAATAAATGTAACCCATTGGAATTTGATTGGCAGGCGATTTTTGACCAAATTGTAATAATTGTGTTGCTACTTCATATCCATAAATAATTACAAAAATAGCAAATGCCATAAAGAAAAGATTAGCAACAAATAGTAAAACCATTTGACCTTTTTCCTTTAATAAAAATAAAACCGCATCAATCCGTACATGTTTTTGCTCTTTGACCCCTAGACTGATTCCAATATAAATCATCCAAATAAAGCAGTAACGCGCCAATTCCTCTGACCATGAGAGGGATTGATCCAACTGTCTCATCACTACTTGTAAAAAAATTACCGCTACCATAATGACAGAAAAAAAGACTAAAAATACTTTTTCGATATTCTCATCGAGCCAACGAATCACTTTCATTGTAATCTCCCTTTTCAGAATAAAATTCTAATCTATTACGAAAAAAAGACTTTGAGGAACTACCCTCTCCTCAAAGTCTTTCAATGCTATTACAAATGATTATTTAACAGCTTGAATTCTTTCAACGTAATCGCCATAACGTTCAGCATGCTTATCATAGACTGGTTGCACGGCTTTACGGAATGATTCCATATCAATGTCTTTTTCAGGAATAATTTCTACTCCTTGTTCAACTAAATTCTTATTGTATCCTTCCGTTAAATCTTGGTTAACTTGACGTTCGACCTTTGCGAACTCTTTTCCAAGATCAACGATTGTCTTTTGAACATCTTCAGGCAATGAATTAAATAGTTCTTGATTCATCACTAACGTAGCAGAAGCATAATAAAGTCCTACTTCAGAGAAATGTTTCGATTGCTCGTATACATTTGTTGTATAGTAAACACCTGTTGAGAAGTCTGATCCATCAATAACCCCTTGCTGCAGGCCGCTGTATACTTCTGGAAAAGCCATTGGCGTTGCATTTGTACCAAGTGCATTGTACGTATCTAGTAACAGTTCACTTTCAATTGTTCTCATTTTAAGTCCTTTTAAATCTTCAACCGATTTGATAGGATTCTTGCTGTTTGCTAAATGACGCTGACCATTTTCCCAAAAGGCAATTCCTTTAAGGTTGGATTCAGACATCTTGTCTAATAATTCTTGACCAATTTCACCATCTAACGTTTTGTACGTATGCTCTAAATCTCTAAATAAAAACGGAAATTCAATGACTGCAATTTCAGGTACGAAGTTTGTCACAACACCTGTTGTAATAACACTCATATCTAATGTACCTAATTGCACACCTTCAAGCAGTTCACGTTCACCGCCTAAAGCACCATTTCCGAAAATTTCAAATTTTACTTTCCCATCGGTAGCTTCTTCCACCGCTTTCGCATATTCCGCAAATCCAATGGCATAAGCTTGTCCATCTGGAGAAATATGTCCTACTTTAATCGTAGTGACGTCTCCATCTTTACCAGCTTCCTTTGATGAATCATTTGCCCCGCTTCCACAAGCCGTTAACACGAATAAACTGACAACAGTGGCAAGCATTAGTAAAAATTTAATCCCCCTCATATTAGGTTCCCTCTCTTCAATTCATATATAATTATAATATTCTTTAACGCGTAAAAACATATCAGCACTAAAGTTATTGTCTATTATAACAAATCGCAATAAAATTGCATTAAGAATTTATTATTTTCATAAATCTTTTTACTTTTTAAAAATACTTTTTATTTCTGCTTCATGATCAAACCATAAATCTGTTATGATTTTTTGTATTATATTGTGTATATTTTCCACTCCAAAAAAGAGCATGATTCTTGCTATAGAATCACACCTAATTTTCGAAGTATCCTACTAGAACCACCATTCCTTTTCAAGAAAGCTCTTCCTCTACTCCCAGATTTTTAATGCTTTCAATCCCTATTTTGTCGAATAGCTGGGCTTAATTTAGCCATGATATAGGAGACTGAATCTAAAGGAGTGAGTACACTTGAAAAAAGGATTGATGGTGTTAGGAGCTACAGTTTTATCCTTATCTCTTACAGCTTGTGGAGGAGGAGATGATAATGCAGCAGGAAATAACAACAAGCAAGGTGCAAAAGTTCAATCAAATGAGGTTCGACCGATTGCGAAAACAACAACAACAACAATAATGGCAACCTTAGAATTTCGGACCGTGCTGAACGACAAGTTGAACGTTTAAATGGAGTAGACGATGCACACGTCATCATCTCAAACAATAATGCATATGTAACAGTTAGATTAGCTAATGACAATAATACAAATAACAATAATACAAATAATAACAACAATGAAGGCCTAGGGTCATTTACGAGAAATGGAACCGTTGATCAAAATGGAGATGACGGAATCATAAATGGTCGAGGAGATGCAGGAACGGGAAATCGTGATAACAGAACCTCGGATCCAGGAATGGGAAACAATACAAATAACAACAATAACACTGGATTAGGAATAGGAAACAATACGAATAACAACAATAACACTGGATTAGGAATAGAAAACAATACGAATAACAGAGGAAATGGAAATAACTATAGTAAGGTCTCTAATTCTTTCGAGCAAAAAGTAGCAGATCAGGTGCGTCAGGCAGACAATCGAATTCATAAGGTGTACGTTTCTGTAAATCCTGATTTGCATAATCGAATGAATACTTTCGCTGATGATATCCGAACAAATGGAAATCGAGACGGTTTATTTAACGATTTCACTAATACAATGAATGACTTTTTTAGAGGTAATAATAATAATCGTTAACTAAAATTAGGGTCAGATCCTCTTTTCCTTTCGATACAAATATGTCATATTTATGAACTGGCTTGGATGTAAAGAATGAAAAAACTAGCTTTGTGCAATAAAGCTAGTTTTTTCATGATCTCTATAGCAGAAGGAATAGAACTCTTTGACAGCAACTAATAAATTTAATCGTTCATCTAAGCTTTATAAATCCAAACCTGTAATTTCTTCAATCTTTTTGATTCGATTTAAAATTACAGTTTGATAAAGAATGCCTCACAACCGAACGCACTTTATGCAATTAGAAGAACCTGCTTTAAAATAGATTGATTAAGGCGGGTTCTTCGCTTTGAAACTTTAAACTATTTTTATTGATTGATTTTATCAATGGCTAAATAGGAGGTAAGTAGATCGTTCTACGTTAATGCTTTAACATGACAAATTAGGCATTACCAATTCATCTCTGAATTGGTAATGCCCCCCTTTGCCCCACGCTAATTTGCTTCTACTTTTTGAGCCTTGGATAAAGACTCTAATTTTCTTATCGAAGGAAATAAATACATCCACAGTCCGGCGACAAGGATCGATCCGATTCCTCCAATAAATACTGTAGGAACCGTTCCGATAAAACTTGCCATGACCCCTCCCCTAAATTCACCCATTTGAAAGGATGTCCCAGTGAATAGTGAGTTAACAGCGTTCACCCTGCCCCGTAATTCATCAGGCGTTTGCAATTGGACAAGCGAGGACCGAATCACCATACTAATGACATCGGAACCGCCGATAATCATTAAAGCAAGCAGGGATATGATTAAATTTGTGGACAGGGCAAAAAGGATCGTTGCTAGCCCATATACGGCAATTGCTCCAAAAAGAATCTTTCCTACAGATTTTGTCAACGGATAGTAGGCCAATATGATGGATACAAGGATCGCACCAACTGCAGGAGCAGCCCGTAGTAACCCAAGGCCCCATGGTCCTATTTGTAAAATATCCTGCGCGAATATCGGCAGCAGCGCGGTTACGCCGCCGAGCAAGACGACAAAGAGATCCATTGAAATGGTTCCTAAAATGATCGGTTTACTCCGAACATATTTTAAACCAAGAAAGAATGAACCAAGTGATGCGGTTGCTCCCTTTTTCTCCCTTACTCCCTCCACTTTTACTAAATAAGTAAAAAGTGCTGAAATCATTAAAGCTGCCGCAGCCACTGCATGAACTGTAGAGGCCCCAAATACTAAGAGAAACCCGCCAAGCGTTGGTCCGAGGATGAGAGCCGTTTGAATCGCAGTCGTGCTCATCGAAATCGCTCGTGGAAGAATCTCCCTTGATACGATTTGCGGCAATAACGCATTAGCAGTCGGCCCTTCGAAAGCTCGACAAGCCCCAATCAAAGCTGCTGATAGTAGAATTAACTCACGACTTAGCCAGCCGTTCATACTTCCAATAAAAAGAAAGCCAGCGGTCAAAGCTTCTATCATTAAACTTATGTATACAATTCTTCGCCGATCATAACGATCCGCAATTTGCCCGACAAATAAGGTTAAGAGAAGCATTGGGATAAACTGAGCAAGCCCCACCATTCCTAGACTAAAAGCATCCTGGGTCAACTCATACATTTGCCATCCAATAGCAACGGACAGCATTTGAAAAGAAGTTGAAGATAAAATTCGCGAAACCCAAAACTTCGCAAAAAATGGTTGTTTAAGGATATTATTCTTCGATGCAGTCAAACCAAAATTCACCTTCAATCAATATTTTACTAATACCTTGCGAGCGTTCCATTCTGAAACACCTTGTCCATTATACTATCAGAGGGCTGGTTACTGCCACTAGAATGGACAGAGTACAGGCACGCTGTCCATTCTAAATTGTTAATTGTTTGTAGATACAGTATTAATTATTATAAAATTTAGATAAATACCCCCGAAATTTCATTTCTCATCCTTTAAAATGATAGATGAAATAAAAAATCTATTAGGAGGGATATTCGATGAAAAAAAGGGGATTATTGATTTCACTGCTCTTGACTACTCTTTTTCTACCTTTTGCAAATGGATCTGCGGCTGCGGTCGAGGATAACGAAGACGCTTTACCATTAGCAAAAGCCCACGCACACAATGATTACGAGCATGACCGGCCTTTATTGGATGCTTTAGGCCATGGTTTTACGAGTGTTGAGTCGGATGTTTGGCTCGTCGATGGAGAATTGCTTGTTGCTCATGATAGAGAAGATGTCAACCCAAATCGTACATTAGAATCTCTTTATCTTGATCCATTAATGGACAAAGTCAAGAAAAATGGCGGCTCTGTTTATCCAGGTTATGAGCATGAATTCATCCTATGGATTGATGTTAAATCAGAAGGTGTTGAAACCTATCAAGCCATTCATAAAGAACTTCGTAAATATCAAAAAATGTTAACAAGATTTACTACAGCGGGGGTCAAGCCTGGTGCGGTAACGGTTTACATCTCAGGGAATCGTCCTCGTGAATTAATGGAAAGTCAGAAAGTTCGCTATGCAGCATACGACGGACGCATGAGTGACTTCGGTACTGAAGTTTCCGCTGAATTTATGCCAATCATCAGTGATAACTGGACAAATCACTTCAGATGGAGAGGCTTTGGTGAAATGCCAGCAGCAGAAAAAGAGAAGTTAAATAACATTGTATCAACTTCTCATGAAAACGGGCAAAAAGTTCGCTTTTGGGCCACTCCAGATCTCCCAACTCCTCAGCGCGAAGCTATTTGGCATGAACTATTAGATGCGGGAGTCGATTACATCAACACAGATGATTTAGCAGGCTTACAGGCATTCTTGTTAGAGCACGATCCGCAACCAACTGAACCAATTATTACTTGGAAAGATAGGAAAAATAAATAATGCATCACAGGCCCCTTCAATTTTGAAGGGGCTTTTGAAACATCGAAACCACGTTCTATAAAATCCTATTTATTCCTATATGAGGCGAAGAACCTGTGAACTCTCTCCCCATGTAGTTTACACCCGTCCAATTAACCTATAGACGCTGTTTCAAAAAAATTCAAACAAAAGAAATGACGATTAATTTCCTTTGTTTGAATTTAATTAGTCAGAATGTCGCTTATTTTTCCCTTTAATCCATAAACTTAGCATGAGAACCGATGCTGCTCCTAAAATCACTTTCCCCTGCCAACTCCAATTTAATATTTGCTGAATCGAGTAGGCTTCAATGACGAGAGCAGGGATCTTTCCAAGAGTGCTGGCAATCGAAAAATTCAATACCCCTACTTTACTGCCAGCACTCACCAATGTAACGACACCAGATGGAATAAACGGAAAAAGCCTAAGTGCGAAAATTAGAATAAAAGCCTCCATTCCATAGGTTCGTTGCAACCGCAATATGTACTTATTTTTAATATTAACCTTTGTTTTCACTTTACTAATGCCTTTTCGGTAGAGATAAAAGCTTATGATCGCCCCTAAAGCCTCCCCTAAAATAGATAGAAACAATCCATTCTCAAATCCAAAAAAACTAATATTTGCTGCTGTAATAAACACACTTGGCACAATTCCCAAAACACTAATAATAATATTTAAAAAGATGCTTATCCAAACTGCATAGATCCGACTCTCTTCAAACCATTGTAAAATTTGTGACTCCATCTATACCCCCATTTTTATTGCATAATTAAGACTTAATGATGTAGACTTTAATCGATCTTTTTTTCTTAACCTGTAAGAAATATAGATTGCACGTACATATAAGTTAATTGCAATAGAAAGCCAGACTCCTACCATCCCCATACCAAAACCTATGCTTAGTCAGTTTATCCATTTTAATGAAAAAACACCCTGCGAACTGTATTCCGATCAGTTTAACAAGGTGCTACATTAATCATTTAATTTGTGGATACTAGAAATCAAAATAGAAACCCAAATGATATTCTTTTAAATCTTTTTGACTTCTAAATAGTGAATGTGATGGTGATCATTTTCATATACCCTGAATAAATGGCCTTCTACTTCAATTTCACTACCTGTTTCCAAATCAAAGTTTCGAGTTAAGAACCAACCGCCAATAGTATCGACCTCTTCGTTGAATAAACTTGTTCCCAATAAATGATTGACATCTTCAAGGAGTAATTTTCCGTCTAAAATAAAATGATTTTCCTTCACTTTACGAATCTCAGGTACTTCATCTTCATCAAATTCATCTCTTATTTCCCCAACAATTTCTTCGATTATATCTTCAACTGTAACTAAGCCCGATGTGCCGCCATATTCATCGATTAGAATCGCCAGGTGTATTCGTTCTTTTTGCATTTTTACTAATAGGTCGTGAATCGGGATTCCTTCTATCGCGTGGATAGTAGGATTGATAAAAGATTCTAATTTCAATTCTCCATCACTTTTGTTATTCATAATAATAGCCGTTAATAATTCTCTAACATTGATGAAGCCAAGAACATGGTCCTTATCCCCATTGATGACTGGATATCGCGTATAGCTTTCTTTTTCAATGGTTTGCAAGACCTCACTAATGGGATCATCAATGGATATGCTAACGATCTCTGTACGAGGAACCATAATTTCTCTTGCTGTTCTTTCATCAAATTCAAAAATATTGTTTACATACTTTAATTCATTTTTATTGATTTCCCCACTCTTATAGCTTTCTGATAAAAGAATTCGGAGTTCTTCTTCTGAGAGAGCAACTTCATGTCCAGAAGCTGGCTTTATTCCAAAGATTCCAACTAAAATACGAGCAGACCCATTTAATAACCAAATAAATGGGTACATCAATTTATAGAACCAAATAATGGGCTTTGCAAATAACAAAGTTACGGTTTCGGCCATTTGGATAGCAACTGTTTTCGGAGCTAACTCCCCTACCACAACATGCAGAAAGGTCACTAAGGCAAATGCGATACCGAATGATAATATATTTGTAACGGATTCACTTAAATTTAGTGTATAAAATAATGGATCCAATAGTTTCTTTACGGTTGGTTCCCCTAACCAACCGAGCCCTAACGCTGTAACGGTAATACCTAGCTGACAAGCTGATAAATACTCATCTAAATGAGTGGTTACTTTTTTAGCAGCAATTGCCCCTTTTTTTCCTTCAGCAATGAGCTGATCAATTCGTGATGTACGTACTTTTACAATAGCAAATTCTGTTGCTACGAAAAATGCTGTTAAAGCAATTAATAGTGCAATTAAAAATAAGTTAATGGTTATCAATAAGCAGCCTTACAACAGTAAGACTTACACCTCCTAAAATAATGTTTATGGTTAATTGCCTTTTAAAAAAGCTAGACAAATCTCATTCATTCAAACGAAGACATTGAAGTCCCCTGCAACATAAGTTAAAGACGTTGCATTTAATACCTTTTCCCCCTATTTCTTCTTCCTAGTACAAGTTTTGCCTTTCACTTTAAATTGTACCCATATTGAAACACCCAATGCTAAAAAGTCAGAAAGTCCATCCGATAGAAAAACAAATAAAAACCTCTTACTGTTGATTAACTAGTAAAAGCAAAGCCTGAATTAATGACAAACTTTCTTTTGAAATATTCTTTTTAACATACTCTAGGTTTTCCAAATTACTTTTATCAAGATGAGCCAACACCTCAGAAACATCATTTTCCAAGCCTTTAATTTTTAGTCTTAGCTCGAGAACGTCGATTTCTTCCGCTTCCTTTTCTAAAATTACCTTCTTGATTTCATCTAATGACATCCCATTCTGTTTATTCTGTTCAATGAAGTGTAATCGCTCAATTGCAGATTTATCATAGTACCGATAATTAGAAGCAGAACGTTCCGCTTCCAAGAGTCCAAGATTTGTATAATGATCGATCGTTCTCTTCGTAACTCCTGCTATTTCAGCCAATTCCCCAATTTTTAATTTCCCCTTCCCAATGCAACCCCTCCAAACTATAACGTGATGGTTATATGATTAGAATTATATAATAGAGAAATATTATTTATCAACTATTATGTATGTATATAGATAGAGTTTCATAGTTAACTATTTTTTCGGGAATTTCCTATCCATTGAAAGGACAGAGGAATAGCACTATCCTATCTATGTATAAAAACTAAAAGCTCATTTAGGATCATTAAAAGAAGGTTGAACGAGAACAATGTACGCATCCCTCCATCCCGTTAAAGGAAGGTTTATAATTTTCCGACATGAAATCGTTTACAATAAACATCCTCGTTTGCTAAAATTAAATGAAAAGGGGGTCATCATGTTGTCATTTTTCAAAACAAGTGATGGAGTTCAACTGTATTATCAATCAAAAGGAGAAGGGAAACCCATTGTTTTTGTGCATGGGTGGTCAGCTGATCACACGAGCTTTGAACCTATCTTTGAAGCATTAAGTGAAAGTTATAGAGTCGTCTCCTATGATTTAAGAGGACATGGTCTTTCAGAAAAACCTCAATATGGATTAACAATGAATCGATTTGCAAAAGATCTGGAGGAGTTAATGGAATTCCTCGATTTACGCGATATCACCTTAGCAGGTCATTCAATGGGTGCTTCGATTACATTTGAATATGTAAAGACTTTTGGTGTATCAAGATTAAAATCGGTAACCCTTCTCGATATGACTCCAAAACTAGTAAATGATCAAACTTGGGACCTTGGCCTTTTTCATGGAAAGTATAGTTTAGAAGATACGCTTAAAGATCTCACAACCATTTTTGGTAATCTAAAAGAGTTTGCGTCATCTTTTTCAAAAATCACCGTACCCTACCTGACAGATGAAGAGTCAGTTGAACTGCTACACTTATTTATGCAAAACAATTCCGCCCATGTCCTTGCCGCCATGTGGCATGCTATGGCAGTAAACGATTATAGAAGTATGCTTTCAAAAATAACAGTTCCTACTCAAATTGTTTACGGAGAAAAAAGCACACTCTACTCCAAAGAAACTGCTGATTATTTACAATCTCACATACCAAATTCAAAAATCATCCCTTTTGAAAATTGCACACATATGTTAGTAATGGAAAATCCAACCAAATTAACAGAGATCATCAGAGATATAGCAGAAAGATAACCGCTTTTAGGACAGAAGGGAAAACAACCCTGTCCCTGTTCAGAAAATAAAAGGAAGTGGATTCCCTACATTTAGCAGGGATTCTTTCCTTTGAAAATCACATATGTTGTCGGAGGCTTTACCTTCATTCAGCCAAAGCGCCCCCCACGGAATCGCTCGACACTTTTAGAAGTGAGAGTTATTTGTAGCCGTCGCAAGCTCTCGATACAAAAATATTGCTGAAGGTTGTTAAAAATATACATTCAAGATTCTTCAGCATTCATTTCATCAAAAGGTTCCTTCCTTATCAAATATTTCTTATCCTTTTAGCATGCATCAAGAACTTTCATTCAAAAGTCACGAATAGATTTAGGGTAGTCCTCAAAAACTCCTTTACTTTTCACTATTACTATATTAATATATTACATAGCATAATAATTCATACTAACTTTATATGTTTAAGGGGTGAACGGATTGTCAAATACTGCTTTAGAATCAACATCTAAGTTAAAACCTTTGATTAAACATCCAACTACTTATGTTACGAATCTTAGTCCTATGCAAAAGGGATATGTTTCCATTGGACTTATCTTTTCACTTATCCTGCTTATCACAATTGTGAATAAGGCGGATTGGATACAGGGATCTCTTTTTATTATCGGATTGGCATTAGGAGCGACACTGCTCTATGCCCGCTTTGGATTTACATCTGCCTTTCGCAGGCTTGTATCTGTCGGAAATGTCCAGGGACTTCAAGCACATATGCTAATGTTTGCCGTTTCTACGACGCTTTTCGCAATTATCCTAAGTACAGGATTTAGTTTTACAGGTGCCACGCCTGCAGGTTATGTCTCACCCGTAGGAATTCCCGTTCTTTTTGGTGCATTTCTCTTCGGGATTGGCATGCAGCTCGGAAATGGTTGTGCCTCCGGAACATTGTATAACTTAGGCGGTGGATCTTCTTCCATGATCTTAACGCTTATATTCTTTATTACCGGGTCTACTCTTGGTGCCTACCATTTCAACTTTTGGATGGAGGAAACACCAACACTTCCGCCCATTTCATTAGCCACTTCTACCGGTTTCGGGTATTTTGGGGCATGGGCCTTTCAAATGATTTTATTTGCCGTAATTTACTGGATTACAATTGTAATTGCGAAAAAGAAAAACCCTCCAATGATGAAGCCGCTTGCGACAACAACAGGTTGGAGAAAAGTAGTACGTGGTTCATGGCCGTTATTCGTTGCAGCAATTATTTTAGCTCTGCTAAACGCTTTAACGTTAACAGTTAGAGGAACACCTTGGGGAATTACATCTGCCTTTGCCCTTTGGGGAGGTAAATTCATGAATACGGTTGGAGTCGATGTTGCCAGCTGGGGTTATTTTACCGGTCCAAACGGTGAGGCTTTGAAAAACTCTGTTTTAACCGATTCCACAAGCGTGCTGAACTTTGGAATTATTCTTGGAGCCTTTATTGCCGCATCTTTCCAAGGTACATTCAAACCAAAGAAGATCAAACCAGGAATTGCCGGTGCTTCCATCGTTGGCGGTCTCTTGATGGGATATGGATCACGTCTTGCTTTCGGCTGTAACATTGGCGCTTATTTCGGCGGAATCTCTTCTTTTAGTCTACACGGATGGGTTTGGGCAATCATGGCCCTACTCGGAACCCTCATGGCTATCTTTATTCGCCCGTTATTCGGTCTTAAAAATCCAAGCTCTAGAGACACATTTTGTTAAACGAGCGGGATAAGGGAAAACCTTATCCCGTTTTTTCATTTCAATTTTCAAGTGCCATCATTTTTTCAGTAATATGGTAAATAAAAGATAAGGAATCAGAGTTTTGGCCTTTTAAAGAGGTTAGTATTTTAGCTACCCTCTTTAAATTAACGACTATGGCTGTCAATTTGGCTTGTATGGACATACTTAATTGATCATACCCCTTAGCACCACAATCTAGCCCATAAAAGTTTTTCATCTATAATAATGAATAGAAGCTTAATTGCATATCTTTATCTTTAAGAATTAAAAATCCCCCATTTTTGGTGATCGTTTCACGTCGACTCTATTATACCAAATTCGGGGATTTTTCTATTATTTAATATTTTTCTCTAAAAGACAATTTCTAATTATTTGAAAACCCTTTTCAGTAGCCTTGAATCGTCCCGGAGCTTCAATGATTGAAGGTGAAGCAAACCGGGTAAAGCATACATAATTGAAGTAAACAGGAGGTGTTTTTTTATGAAGAATCATGTTATTGGCGTATACGAAAATGAACAACAAGCAGCTAAAGTGGTTGAAGATTTAAAAGGGAAAGGTTATAAAACGGAGGAAATTTCGATTATTGCTAAAAATAAAGAAGCACGTTCTGACATCACACAAGAAGTAAAGCCTTCCACTAAGGATGGGGCTATTGCTGGAGCTGCAACTGGAGCTGCAATTGGTCTAGCGGGCATAATAGCAGGGTTATCTACTGTATTGATTCCTGGATTTGGCGCTGTGTTGGCTGCAGGTCCTATTCTTACAACAATTGGAGGTGCAGTCGTAGGGGCCAGCTCGGGTGCCGGCGGATTAAAGCATGCTCTTATGGAAATTGGAGTCTCAGATGATGAAGCTGAACGCTATTCTAAGGACGCTCAGGATGGTAAAATCTTGGTATTTCTTCATCCCGAAGAGTGAAGGCGAATTGAATAGTCCCATGTTTGCGTAAATAACACGAAGTGATTTTAGCTGAAATTTGCTAAATCACTTCGTGTTATCAGTTTTTCCTCGTAAATCCCTATGTTTTTATGTATTTTATACAATAGCATCTCAATTAGAACGCATCTATCATTAATCATTTTTAAATATATGTTCACCTTTCTCCGGGATACCATTTGTTTATCATGTAGCCTTGATTACGGTCCCGCCCTTATCTCTAAGAATTTTTCCCTAGCTTCCAGAACCCATCCCCAGAGAAAAAAACACCTAAATAAAATTATTTTCTAAAAATTACAATTTTTTTAATTTTAAACGTTTCAAGTGAAGACCTCCCGGGTAGACACTTAATACATGTGGAGGTCATTTATATCCCACATCCAATATATTTTAGGAGGATGATAGAAATGAGTATTGAAAAAAGAGTTGTTGGAGCATTTGATTCAGAACAAGAAGTCTTGTATGCCATTGAAGGGTTGAAAAATCAAGGGTATCGTGAAACAGATATAATGGTAGTAGCAGAAAATAGAAGTTCGATTCCAATGATCACTTCTCGCACTGGTGTCATGGTAGAAGCGGATATGCAAGTGAGCACCTTAGCAGGGGCTATGATGAACAGCTATTTGACCATGATGACCGGAGGAATGAGCGGTACAAAGACTAATCCTCTATCCAGCAGACTTATGGAAAGAGGCCTACCAGAATTTACGGCAAAACAATGTGAAGAGGAAATAAATAAGGGAAAAATTATTTTGTTGGTTGATACGAATGGAGCTTATGACAACACCGTTTCCCAAGAACAATATGAGAGTGAAACAACAAGGGCAGTCCGCCTCCGTGAAGAACAGCTTGATATCGTAAAAGAGCGTGTCCAGGTCGGAGAATTGCAGGTCCGTAAAGAAGTAGTAGAAGAACAACGAACTGTTCAGGTTCCACTACTTCGAGAAGAAGTATATGTAGAGCGTCGTCCTGTCATCGATGGAAAGGTTGATGGCAGCCCGTTTACAGGGGATGAAATCATTCGTATCCCTATTATCGAAGAAAGAGCAGAAGTAATGAAAAGACCTGTAGTCGTTGAAGAAGTCATTGTAGGGAAGCGAAAAATTCAAGAGACAAAGCAAGTACAGGGTCGCATTAAAAAAGAAGAGGCACGGATTGAGCGTGCTATCCCTTCGACATTGGAAGCAGGGAAAACTCTCTCTCAATTAGAAGAAGATCATGCGGAAAGCTCCGATATTTTGATTGTTGAAGGAAATCCAGATATGGAAAAAATTATGGCAGAGATTGATCAGGATGAGAATCGTGCAAAGCGCACAGGCTCCCTTACCGGGTCTGGAGAGAAAAACAAACCAAATTCATCTGCCAGTAAAAAAGCTGAAACAGGCGATACGCAAATAGATTCCCCTGCTTTAAAGAAAAATGAAAGCAAGAGTCCCGTATCCGTTTCGGCAGCTAATACGAAAGAAAAAGCAATCCAAAGCATCGAAAACTCTTCCAATGAAAAGGAAAGTAAAAACAATAAAAATCAAACAAAAAAGAGTCAGAATAAATAATCTTCAATAAATATGATTGGATAAACGATGAAGACCTTTAATATGATACCAAAAAAGCTGATTTCAAAGATCACTAAAATGTGACTCTTTGAAATCAGCTTTTTTCAGTAATGCAGTATACGAAATGATGGACAAAGGATTTTATTATTGTCTCACTTATGAATTACATACGGAATGCAAGTACATCTGCTTGTACAGTCGGATCCCTACTAATTTTATTTCCGTTCCATCAAATGGTTAAATATGATTTTTAGTATTTATCTTCGTTAATATGTTATTAAGTTAGCTGTAGCAAGTGATGTCCTCGTGCTATAATAGCTGACTCTTCTGCTTTGCGAGGCGCCGAATGATTTGTGCAACGACTTCCCACCCTTTTTATTCAATTCTTCTGCTACGCTTTTCGTAATGGTCCTTTCATTTGACACATTCTCAACGCTTTTTATGACTATATATAAAAAGGCAGCATAACCGCCGCCCTGATTTTAAAAAAATATTTTATTTGAAAGGTCAAAAAATGCATTTCTCCACCTTTGGATGAATCAGATTATTCCATAGAAACTTTACCCAGAACTTTAATTTCAACATCTGCCTTTTTCAAGATGTTTCCGACTTCGCACTCTTTTTCTGCTTCTTCTGTCGCTCTTTGTGCAGATTGAACCTGTTCTTCTGAGGCATCTGCAGATAAAACGACCTCAGGATAATGGATAATTGTGAACTCATTATCAGATAGATCAGCCTCAGAACTTACTATAAGTTTTGCTACAGGCAGCTTTCTGTTTTCAAGTATAGATGTAAGAATTGCTGTATAACAAGTCGTTACAGAAGCAACAAGAACTTCTTTTGGATTTGCTCCATTACCACTACCTCCTAAAGATGTAGGAATAGCGATTTTTGTATCAAGATACTCCGCTTTAAGGGTTCCATTTCCTGTTATCCCACCACTCCAAACAGCATTCACATTTATTTTCATATCAGCCATCGTTAACACTCCTCTTTCAAATCTTTATTTCAAGTTCTACATCGGGCATCAATAGCTAAATTCCCAGCACTTTAGCTTCTCGCAAACACCACTTCGAGACATTGTGCATGAGATAGTTTAGGTTTTGATTGAAAAGTATTGATAAAAGATTAGCTGGTTCGTTCAAAACGAAAAAACCCTGCCTGTACAACAGGATTTTTAACTATACTTAATTAAAACGATTAATCTTTATTTAAAATCTACCAATACAATCTTATCAGATTACATTTTATTCCATGCCCTACTTAAATCTAGAGGAACATATACCCTGTCTCCTTGTATCTCCCTATGGATAATTGGTTCTTCAAAATAGGTCTCCAATTTTACAGGTTTACTCGTTTTAGGTCTCGCTCTTTTGCTGGCTCCATATAATAGATCTACTTTTAAATCGGAAAATTTCATATCGATTCCCCTCACTTTTTATTATGATATCGGTATCTCATAGATAAAAATTTAAGAATCATAGGAAACAAAAGACAAAATGCTTTTGTTTCCTATCTCATTATCATTTTACTTGACCGCTACTACAACGCATCGTCCATGATCCATTTCTTCCTCGTATTGCACCGCTTCTGTAATCGATAGCCCCAGTGACTGTAACTTCATGCGAAGTTCATCTCCTCGAGATCGGAACACGTTAGCGATTGAATCAAAGAAACCTTGTTCAGCAACACCTACATCATTAATGTCTAGAGCATCCGTTAGATGTTCAGAACGGTCTGGATCATGAGCCAATAAATAAATATCATCCTTTCTGAATCCTTGCGCGACTAATCGGTCAATGAACTTTTTTGCCTCTACTCCATTTTCTACAATTTGTACAATTTCTACATTTGTTACTGTTTCCATTTCCCATTCCTCCTCAAGGATAAATTGATCTACGCTGTTTCATAAGATTACTGTCAGCGTGTCGTTCTATTCTTTATATAACCGTTTCTTGGAAATCGAAACCTATTTTCTAACATTCTATTAAAATTCATTTTTATGTTACAAACGACTCTATTCCGGGTATTTAAAATAATAGAAATCATATTTATTAACAAAACGGTATAAACTATTATTTAATTGGAGGGGTTATCTATGAGTAAAATGTTATGTAATTTTTGTGGAAATGATCAGTTTAAAATGGTAAATGAAGCCAAGGCACTGTGCAAATACTGTTATCGATTCAACTTTCTAAGCGATGATCAAAGCGAACGATCTAAAATAAAGAACGAGCATTTTGATCCTGATCATAAGTGGATGGCTTCAGTGATCATGAAGGTCAGTTTATTAAAACGGGCCATTGATGAATCTCTTGATAAACGAGATAAAAAAGCATTTGATAAATTAACCTCTATATTAAAAGTCTATCAACAGTCTTTACAACGAGGTCAGAACCATATTCCAGTTACCTCAAAGGAGAGATTGAAGCAACCAAGATAAAACAGTAATAAAGATGTTTATCTTTTATAAATGCGGGTATTTAATAACCATACGAAACAAATAGAAAGGAGAGAAATTTCATGGGATTGATTTGGTCATTGATTATCGGAGGTATCATCGGCTGGCTGGCAGGACTTATTCTTGGACGTGACATACCAGGAGGGGTAATAGGAAATATTATTGCAGGATTTATCGGTGCATGGCTTGGTTCATTACTCTTAGGAAGTTGGGGTCCCATTATTGGAGGATTTTACCTCATTCCAGCACTCATCGGTGCCATTGCCCTAGTATTCATTGTAAGCCTCCTATTTAGAACCATAAAACGTACTTCATAAGCTCCTATTAAAAAAGAGATTGCAACAATTTGCAATCTCTTTTTTTACGATATAAACGAAAGTACGAAGAGGCAGCTACACCTTTCGGTAAATGTGTTCATGTGAATTAAATTCCTCGTATTGACCATTAGGTATACAGATCATCGATTCTTTACTTCCGAGTCCAATGAATCCTCCATCAGCCAGGCTGTCATAAAACAGACGATGCACGTGCAGCTGCAATTCTTTGTCAAAATAGATCATAACATTTCGACACAAGATCACCTGAAACTCATTAAACGAACTGTCCGATACCAAATTATGCTGCTCGAAAATGAGTTGATCACTTAAGTTTGAATGAAAATAAGCAAACTGATGATCTGTCGTATAGTACTCGGAAAAAGCCTTTTTTCCGCCTGCTTTCAAGTAATTTTTCGTATATTGCTGCATTTTCTTTAGTGGAAATGCTCCCTTTTTAGCAGCGATAAGGGCCTTTTCATTGATATCCGTTGCGTAAATTCTTGTCTTTTCTGCGAGTCCCTCCTCTAGCATAAGGATGGCCATGGAATAGACCTCCTCTCCTGTCGCACAGCCAGCATGCCAAATACGAATTTCAGGAAGTTCTCTGAGTAAAGGTACGACTTCGTTACGAAAGGCAGCAAAGAAACTGGGATCTCGATACATTTCCGTCATTTGGATTGACAGATCATTCAATAGTCGCTCCAAATAACCTGGCTCGTGAAGCACTTTTTCCAATAGAGCTGTAATCGTCGGAAGTCTCTCCCGCTTCATGCGGTTTACTATTCTTCTGCGCAAGGAAGACCGCACATAGCCCCTAAAATCATACCCATACATCTGATATAGGCCCTCAAGAAGCAAATTCATTTCTATTTCCTGAAGTTCGTTAAGTACTAATTCCTCTGTTTCTGTGAATAAATCGTATGAATGATCAATTGTAGTGTTCTTCAATTTGGACTCTCCTGCTCCGTCAGCCACACCCGCATCAACGAGAATAGCTGATCCATATCTAATGGCTTCGTGATATAATCAGAAGCTCCTGCTTCTATACACTTGTCGCGTTCTCCTTTCATCGCCTTGGCTGTCAACGCAATAATCGGAATACTGTGCATATGCAGATCCTGTCGTATGATCTGCATCGCCTCATAGCCCCCCATTACCGGCATCATGATATCCATGAAAATCAGATCAAAGTCAGAGGATTCCTGCAAAATTTCGATTGCTCGTTTACCGTTCTCGGCTATTTGAATCTTCATTCCCTTTCTCTCAAGAACTTTTACAAGCGCTAATATATTTCGACCATCATCCTCTACTAGAAGCACTTTCTTCCCTTTAAACAGCTGTTCGTCTGAACTTTCTTCGATTTGTTCAACCGATGACGATTCCACTTCTTCCTCTCTGGATTCTATATCCTTTTTCATCTCGCTAGTCGTTGCCGCCACTTCTGCCAACGCCAGAACTTCTTCTCGGGTCTGATCCCCAGGCTCCAGCATGCTCGGTACATAGATGGTAAACGTACTTCCCTTATCAGGCTCACTTTGAACTTCAATGGCGCCCCCAAGCAAACGGATAAATTCGCGGCAAATGGATAACCCCAGTCCAGTCCCGCCATATTGCCGGTTTGTGGTACCGTCGACTTGTTGAAAAGCATTGAAAATAATTTGTTGCTTCTTGATTGGAATTCCAATTCCCGTATCGGCTACAGATATCGCTAGGACTGGCACCTCTTCACGTAGACCAAGTAATGCTTCCACCTTTTCAGAATCTGCAGGTGCAATTCGTAAGGTTACGGAGCCCTGTTCAGTAAATTTGAAGGCATTGGATAAAAGATTCTTTAAAATTTGCTGCAATCTTTTTCCGTCCGTCAAAATGACAGGAGGTATATCCGGTTGTGTTTGGACTTCAAAAGACAAATTCTTTTTAGCAGCAACCGGGTCGAATAGATTCTTCATCATTTGCGGAATTTCTGTCACGTTCACTTCATCCGTCAAGATTTCCATTTTACCCGCTTCAACTTTAGATAAATCCAAGATATCATCGATCAGCTGCAGTAAATCTTTCCCAGCAGTAAAGACTATCTTTGAGTATTCCCTTATTTCTGACATGTCCATTTCCGGATTATTCTCCATCAACATTTGCGACAGAATAATAATACTGTTCAATGGCGTACGAAGCTCATGAGACATATTTGCGAGAAAATCAGATTTGTATTGCGAACTCTTCTCCAGTTTCAATGAATAGTCTTCTAGTTCATCCTTCGCTTTTTTGAGATCAAAAGCCCGTTGCTCGGCAAATCGCTTCTGCTCTTCCAAGAGTTCATTTGTGATACCCAACTGTTCTTGCTGCATTTGCAATTCTTCGGCCTGTGCTTGGAGTTCCTCTGATTGCACCTGCAGTTCCTCAGTTAGTTGTTGAGATTCAGCTAACAACTTTTCCACTTCCATCCGTCCAGTCACATTTAAAATAGCCGAACCAAACTTATCTTGAAGCTGATCCAGTAAAGTAAGGTGCTGTGGTAAAAACGGCTGAAACGCCGCGAACTCAACAATGGCCTCCACCCTGCCATCAACCAAAATGGGGGCGATTAATAAATTTCGGGGAGAGGAAGCCCCTAAGCCTGAGGTCACTTTCATATGCTCTTCTGGTAGTTGATCAATAAGAAAGACTCTTTTATCGACGGCTGCTTGACCGATTAACCCCTCTCCCAATCGAAAGCTGGCCGCACTACGCGGCTCATCCGTTATGGCATAGCCTGCCGCTCTGACGTAATGAGTCTCTCTTCCTTTGCTTCTGCGAAAGTAGACCACCCCATAAGCAGCCTGAAGCAACGGAGCAAGCTTCGTAATAAAGGATTGCGCCAATTCAGTTATATCCGTAATCTCCTGATACATGGCGGTAATATCCGTTATGCTTTTCTGTACCCAACTTTGTTTCTCGAGACTGCTAAGAAGTTCATTCATCGCTTCAGCCAGTTCCCGAGTCTCGTCACTCGATTTCACCTCTATGCGCGTAGTGAGATCAATCTCTGAATCTGTAATACTCTTAATGTTTCTAACAACCTGTCTAATCGTATTAACAATTGAATTAGACAGAATAAAGGCTGTAGATATCGTAATCCCCGTCACCAAAATGATGATTGCATACAAAGTGATTTTTAAATTCCTATTGCTCTCATTAAGATACTCGATACGTTCTGACATCGCCTTCTTTTCATTTTCAATAAGTGAATCAAATTGCGTTCGTATCCCATCCATCACTCTCTTTCCCTTTTTCTCCTCGAAAAACTCGTTTAAAGCAGATACGTTATTCTCCCTTTTTTGATTAATGACAAATTCTCCGGAACTTGATATCCAGTTCATAATCATCGGTTTTATCTCTTCTAAATGTCGCTGCTGCCTCCCATTCTCCTCTAACAAGGAATGAAGTTTATTGTAGTTATCCTGCCAGCTTCGATTCCCTAATTGATAAGACTCAAGATACTCCTCATCTCCCGTTATGACATACCCTCTCATACCGGTTTCCATTTCCAGTATGTTTTTTTGAATGTAATTTGCTAGATCATGTACTTCAATATCATGTTGTGATACATAATCAATTTCATTCTGCAAATCTGTCATTCTATTAATCATAATAACCAAAGATAGAACCAAGCAGATCAAGATCATGATATAGCCTGTAAAGATTTTAGCTCGTATGTTGTAGTTAAAGCCTTTTATAGGAATCCCCCCAGTCCCAGTGTGGTTTATTATTTAACAATATATCATACAGTTTAAACAACACGCCATTCGGTCTCCATCCTCATCTTCTTCTGCCTTTTTCTATTAATTCTATTAAAACATGTTTCAAATAATTGGCAAAAGGGTAAAGAATAGATGACAACACTATTTCTACTAATTAGTATAAACGGAGGTATGAATAATGGTAAAAACAAAAGAAAAAAACATTCCAGTAACAGAGACACTCAATACTCAAGTGGCTAATTTCTCAGTCCTTTATATGAAACTACACCATTACCATTGGTATGTAAAAGGAGAGAACTTTTTTACCCTGCATGTTAAATTTGAAGAATTGTACACGGAAATGGCATCACACTTAGATACGATTGCTGAAAGAATGCTCACACTAGGTGCCCCGCCAACGGCCACATTAAAAGAACAATTACAGCTTGCTTCCATTAAAGAAGCAACAGGCGACGAAAATGCGCAAGAAATGGTTCAGGCACTAGCGAATGATTTTAATACCGTATGTACCGAACTTACAGAGGGTATCACTCTAGCTGAAGACAAGAATGATCAACCGACTGCTGATTTATTCATTGCCATTCGCACTTCATTAGAAAAGCATAGATGGATGCTTGAAGCCTATCTAGCAGATTAAAATGGCCGGTGTACAGACCGTCCTTCAATAAAATATTGGATAAAATGGGTGTCAGAAATAACTGACACCCTTAATATGTGAACTAGATTTAAGATTACAATATGAAAATGATGTTGCGCACCAGTGTGGAAAGAAAAGGAAAGGAAAGAGTGAGCAAAATAAAGCTACGCTTTTGCTGAAACCATTACCAGACACATATCATCTTTCGGGGCATTAAGCCACTCCGAACTTGGATGAAGCTGATGAAGTAAAGTATCAGGATTGTCCATGTCTTGCTCTTGAAAACTGCTGATTAGCTTAGACACTGCATCTTCATATTCCTCTTCCAGCCATTCCGATAACCCATCCGTAAAGAGCAAAATTCGTACAGCTTCTTGGTAAGGAATAACGCCTTTCGTGACTTCGATATTCTCAAAAAAACCAAGTGCACAGCAACCTTCTGTCAGCAGCCTCACTTCACCATCCACAATCGCAATCCCCTCCGGATGCCCTGCATTCACGTATTCAATGGTTTGCTTTTCCGTGTCTAGGACAAAATAAATCGCCGTAAAATAATAGTTTATCAAACCTTCAGGCAGATCCAACTGATTCATACGCCGATTTAGTTCTTTCATTACTGCCACTGGATCACACATTCCCGTAATCGTATCCTTTAATGCGGAATAAATATACATACATACGAGTGAAGAAGAAATACCATGCCCCATAATATCCAGTAAAATAACAGCATAGCGATTTGGACTAATCTTGTACCAAGCGTATAAGTCGCCGGCAAGCTCAAATGTAGGCCTGTAGACAGCCGAAATCGATATATTTCCTTCTTGAAGCGGACCGCTAAGCATGCTTCTTTGAACTTCCCTGGCCAAGTCCAACTCATACTGAATCCGCTTCTCCCTTTCCTTCCGTAAATCCTTCTCTTTTTTTATTCGAAGTACGGAACGAACGCGAGCCAGCAGTTCTACCTTATTGATTGGTTTCATGACATAATCAAGCGCCCCCGCATCCATCGCCTCGGCCATCTTATAGGAATCTCCCATTGCCGTAACAAAAATAATCGGAAGATCCTGGTATTGCTCATGGGCGAGGATGGTTCGGCAAGCTTCGATTCCATCAATTTCCGGCATCATCATGTCCATTAGAATTAAATCAACAGGCACTTCAACTGGATCTTTTGCATCGATTTGTAAATATTGATATAACTCCCTTGCAGATGACATCAATACCAACTTATGATAGCCGGCTTGCTTCATGACTTTTTCAACAATCATGAGATTCGTTGCATTATCATCTACAATGGCAATGTTCATAGGCATCCAGCAAATCCCCCCTTTAACTGAAAAAGATGTCTGACCCGATGTCAGGATGAACACATTGGGGATCAGCATTTTTATTCGTTCACTTATTGCTTATCCCCTGATAAGTATCCTTTTTGAGTTCCTTACGTAATTTTTCAATCGCCTTTTTTTGTAGTCGAGAAACATGCATCTGTGAAATCCCCAAATCCTCACCTGTTTTCTTTTGACTTTTATTCTCTACAAACGTAGAATGAATGATCTCCTTCTCTCTTTCTGATAGAACATGGAGAGCACTCTCGAGCAAAAGCTTTTGGTCGACTTTTTCGAAGCCCTCATCATGGGAGCCCACAACGTCTAAGGTCGTCATCGGACTTCCCTCGGAACCCGTTTCAATGGGCTGATCCACTGAAGCGGCTTGATATCCTTTTCCCATTTCCATCGCTTCCAATACTTCCTCTTCTGAAACGTCCAAATGCTCAGCGATTTCATGGATTTTTGGCGAACGTTTATATTGAACCGTCAGCTCGTCCACGACACTTTTAACTTTTGGCCATAGTTCTTTTATCCGTCTCGGCACATGGACACTCCACGTTTTATCCCTTAGAAACCGTTTGATTTCTCCTATAACGGTAGGAATTAAAAAGGATTCAAAAGATTTCCCCAGGCTACAATCATATCTTCTGATTGCTGCCAACAACCCTAGCATTCCTACTTGCATGAGATCTTCATGGAAATTTCTTCCCCTTGAATATTTTCTCACAAGGCTCCCGACCAAAGCTGTATAATGTTCCACTAAGATGGTTTGAGCTAATGAGCTCTCATCCTGCTGAAACTGCAAAATTAAGGAATCAATTTCTTCCTTGCTGCGTTTCACCATTCGAGGCGGTTGTGCCATCATTTTCACGCTCCCCACTTAGATACTTCACCATGAAGACCGTTACTCCGGAATCATTCAAAACACGGACTTCATCCATGAGTGTTTCTATCAAATATAGTCCTAACCCTCCCTCTGTCAGTTGATCCACTGTACTGGATTTCGTATAAGGGCCTAATTCATTCTTTGTCTGATTAAAATTAAAACTCTTTCCACTATCTACTACCATCATCTCTAACTTGTCCTCATAAATGCCAAAGCCTATAATTACATCTCCATCTTCATCCTTTGAATAAGCATGCTGAACGGCGTTTGTACAAGCTTCACTTATAGCAATCTTAATATCTTCAATTTCTTCATATGTATAGCCCATGCGATTCGCAATGCCGGATAACGTTAATCTGATAACCCCAATATAATCAGGCTTAGCCGGAATTTTCATTTCAATATAATCCATCATTTGCTTCATCGTCCTCCACCTCTGAATTTGCAGAAATATTCATAATGTTACTTAAACCTGTAATTTCGAAGAGCCTCTTTAGTCGATTCGATAACTGGACCAGCTTTAACTCCCCATTCTTTTTACTAAGCTCCTTAAATAACCCGACAAAAACACCTAGTCCTGTACTGTCGAGATAGGTTACATCCTTTAGATTGACGATCATCGTTTTATTGCCCTCTTCCGCAAGCGACCATAATTCCTCTCTCAGTTTTGGCGCTGTATAGGCATCGATTTCTCCTGCAACATGTATTAATATTTCCTTATCATTTTGATGTTTACTTATGCTAAAAACCATGTGACCATCACCTCTGAAATATTTTACTTTTTAATTACCCACTTCAATGGAAACCTAAACCTTTTTTAGATAAATTTATTTTATTTTAAAAGAAGAACTTATTAGATTAGAAGAGTGCAACCCTACATTATTTCTGATTATACCAAAATATTAGAAATGAACGAATGAACAGAATGCCCTAGCCCAATCGTACTTTTTCTAATAATAGGTTTCATTTCCCAATATGGGGGTAAATACAAAAAGTGTTCTATGACAAAGGAGAGTGATCGTATGGATAAAAAAATAAAACAAAGAAAAAAAGAGCTCCACTGCAAGGCCAAAACAAATGACAATAGCTCGATGGCTCAAGATTTAGATGAAATCGAAAAACTCGGCAAGGAAATGGACCAGGCGAAAACCAAAACCGAGCTACAAGAAGAAAATCTAACCCAAGATCCGAAGCAATAACAGAAGGATTCAAGTAGCGGCCCTTTCATAGGGTCGTTCTTTTTCGTATAAATCCTAAAGAAAACTCGCCCATTTGATACAGCCCCTAAGCAGGAATATAGATGTATAGTCCGTCGAAAATCATCCAGCTTTGCGACTGCGATACTTATATTTAAAGCTTTCTATCAGCATAGAAGAAGCTTGCACTATTTTTGTGCAAGCCTCCGTTTTATCTTATCTGTTGTATCTAATATACTAGTGACTAAAGAGGTGGTTACGATCACATTGGTTTCCTAGCATTCTCTTTGCCCCTCCTTTTGATCTATCTATTATCTTCTTTTTCCTTCAATCCCTCTCCATTTTTTCGTTAATATTCTTTTTCTATATTTTCAGGACCGATATCGCCGTAGCCTTGTCGGACTTCTTTTATAGTCTCAGAAGGGGTATCTCCGTTTGGTCGATATTCTTTTATATCCTCGGAAGGGATATCTCCGGTGCTTGGTCGATATTCCTTTATATCTTCAGAAGGAACATTCCTGTATTTTTGTCCATCGTTTTCTTTTCGTTCTTTTTCGTTATTCTTCGTAATCTCTACTTCATCCCTCGTTTTTTTATCAAAATAATAGTCGTCCATGTTTTTTCCTCCTCTTATTTTTTCAAGATTGCTGTCTTTTCCCTAGTTTTTCAGTTAGATTTCAAAGAACTTGAACCACTTATATCAAATTCGCCCCCTCCCCCACAGTAACAGACTTCTGCTGAATGAAGTTAAACCATGTCCCTTCAATAAGATCTAGATTTTTTAATTCAGGTACCCTCATTTTGTACCCTTACTATTGTTCTACCACCTTGTCAGAATTCTAAACTACTTTTTTTTGATTTGATTCCTATTTGCTAGTTTTGAAGTCCCCTCCTGCAGGCTATTTTTTATCCCCCTGAAATTATTCGAAAAATGAACCTTTCTTTTTACCTTTTAAAAGGTCACCTGTCCAGCCTTTTATTTTCAAATAACCATAAAGGAAGAGGGTGGAAATCGTAATCAGAATAATCGACAGAGGATAGCCAAACCGCCACTCGAGTTCAGGCATATGCTGGAAATTCATTCCCCATAATGCCCCGAAGGCCATAAGCGGGGTAAAAATCGTTGTAATCACCGTTAAGGTTTTCATAATTTCATTTCCACGATGGGAGGAAATCACCTCTTCTAAATTGATAATCGAATCCATTTCGTGTTCATACTCGTTGAGCAGGTCCATTGTCCGCTCCAGCCGTTTGCATATACAAACAAAAATTTCCCCCTTATTGATTCCGGGAAAATTGGTTTCCTCTATCGCCATTTTAAGTTCTTTGATGGGAATGAGTAGATTCTTCCAAAGCAATAGTTCATGCCTAAGATGATAGACATGATCGAGATGCCTTGTTTCATTCCTCTTTCGTATACTCCATAACAGCGTATGGAGCTCCTCCTCAAACTGATCAATCTCAACTAACATGTCATTCAGCAGCGCTCCAAGAAAAACTAAAAAACCATCGACCGCATTTTCAGTCCTGTCTATTAGCCGTAATAGAACTTCCGGTTTGATTTGTTGAAGCAGGTCCAACTCAAGATCGACGGTAACCAATCGATTCATTGTTAAATAAAAATGAAAGATCTTAAAGTCACGTTCTTCAGTAAAATTTCTTTTATAAACAAGTGAACCTTTCACGACTTTTTCTCCATTCTCTAAACGGTCCACTAGCAGGTAATTCGTTTCACTTTTACGCACATGCTTGAGCCAGTCTTTCATATTGTTGTCCTGCTCAATTGCTCGTTGTATCCGATCCATTTCATTTTTCTTCAAGTGAATCCATCTCCATTTGTTTACACCGATATCATTCTCCAACCCTATCTCTCCTTCATTCGTACTTTTTTTATATAACTTCCCGTTATTAGACGAAACGAAACTTCAAATAAATAGGTTTAATGACAATATAGGAAGGGTAATTATATGGCAAATGGAGTTGGGCTTGATCGTTTAATCGAAATGTTTGTCCAAATTTCAAAGGAGGTATTGGAATGAAACGAGGTAGTATAGGTTCACTAGTGACTGTAGGTATTGGAATTGGCGCAGCTGCGACATGGTTAGCAAATAAACCAAATCGTATTCAAGCTAAAACTTTTCTAAGACAATGGAAACGGAAGGTAACACCCACTCCATATTCTGAAAACACACAGCGTGTGATTGAAAAGGGTGGAAATCCCCATCCACAGGATATTGAGGATAACGAAATGGTTAGCGAGGGCGCGATGTATGCAGTAGATTACTATAACGAAAAAATGCAGTAATGAAAGAATGGTTGGGGAACAAGTTCCTCAACCATTCTCTTGTGAAGTGACAAATGAATTCCTCTCTTGTATTTAACTGGATACGTTTTTACTACACAAAAGGAGCCTGCACAAAACGGTGCAGGCTCCTTCTCTATTCATCAAACTGCTTAGTTCTTGATTTCGTTGGCTGTGACGTGATTTTCTGCTTTTTTCTCCATTTCCTTGATTGGATTCTTTATCTTGATATACAGCATCTCCTCGTCCTTTTTCCCCATGAACCTTTTCAGTATTTTTATGGTTAACCATTTGATATTCCCCCTTTAATGTTTTAGTCATCAGATTAAAAAAGTAACTTTACGAAAGCTGTTATTCATCTTCATCACGCTGTTTACTGCGTGATTTCCCGCCCTTTTCTCCATTTTTTTCATAGAATTCTTTATCATGGTTTTCAGCAGTTGCTTCTCCACCTTTGCGGCCAATCTCCTGATAAAATTCTTTATCATGATTTTCGGCGGTTGCTTCTCCGCCTTTTTGACCAATCTCTTGATAAAATTCTTTATCATGATTCTCGGCAGTTGCTTCTCCACCTTTTTGACCAATCTCCTGATAAAATTCTTTATCATGATTTTCCGCGGTTGCTTCTCCACCTTTTTGACCAATCTCTTGATAAAATTCTCTATCATGTTTTTCAGCGGTTGCTTGTCCGCCTTTACGTCCTCTTTCTTCCATGCTCATATTTTTGTTTTTGTCAGCCATTTAAAATTTCCTCCTTTAATGTTCTTTATTCATCAGTTCGGAAAAATAAAAATGCTTCATGTTACTTATGTCTCCCCACCTAGGATAGAAACTGAGGTACTAATGAAATGTCTATCAGCTTTTTGTTAGAATTCCATCCCTATACCCCCTTCTTCTCGAAAATGTGGTTCGTCAGGTTATCTTCATGTAACCTTACTTATGTATTACCACTAATCTCGGAATCCTAAACTCTCTTATTTTGTTTTAATAGATTTTGTTTTTACAGAACTCCCTGAACGAGAAAGCCCACTGCTTCAGCTGTCGGAGTAGTCAGCCCTAGCCGCTTGATGATGAATCCCAACGATTCTTAAAGCGGAAATTTTCCATTTCTGATTTCACACAGAATAGTGGTATTCGCAACAGCGAATACCACTATAGAACACCTGAAAACAGCCGGGCAAACGATTCTTTCCATCTAACAGATATACTTCTTTTTTTAAATTCTACTGGATGAATGCGCCGGCATTCCTTTAAGTCTTCTTCATAACCGGATACTAAATCAAGGATGGATTCTGTCCCTATTAAAAACAAATTGACTTCAAAGTTCAAATGAAAGCTTCGCATATCTAGATTAGCGGTTCCAATTGATGCCAAGTCGCCATCAACAATCATAATTTTTTTATGGAGGAACCCTTTTTGATAGGAATAAACTTCGATTCCAGCACGCAACAGTTCAGGAAAGTAAGACTGGGTGGCATATTGGGTAAGAAAGCTATCATTGGTTTCAGGCACCATTAGGCGAACCCGAATGCCTTTACGTGCCGCGACCCTAAGGGCTGTTCGAATAGCCTGATCTGGAATAAAGTATGGTGTCGCAATCAGAATCGATTCGGTTGCACAGGAGATCATTGCATAGAAATGGTCACCCATATCCCCCGTTTCGGGGCCTGTTGCGACAACTTGAACCTGTCCATCTCCAACTGTGGATACCGGCTTCGTATAACGTTCATCAGCAAATAGCCTCTCACCGCAAACAAACTTCCAATCCAATAAAAAAACAGCATGTAGCATTTGCACAGCTTCTCCTTCCAGCATGACATGGGTATCACACCAAAAGCCAAACTCGTCGTTTTCACCAAGATATTCTACCCCGACATTTAGCCCTCCGACAAATCCAACCTTCCCATCAATGACAATGATTTTTCGATGATTGCGAAAGTTAAACTTTTGATGAAACCATCCCGTTTTTATCGGTAAAAAAGGCTGGATTTTAATCCCAGACTCCTCTATTTTTTTAATTTCGGATTGTGAAAGGGAAAGGCTCCCAAAAGCATCGTAGATCAGCCGGACTTCAACCCCTGCTTGCACTTTATCCATTAAGATGTCAATGATCTCCTGCCCTAATCGATCATACCGGAAAATATAATACTCCAGATGGATAAAGGATTTGGCTTCTTTTAGTTTCCGTTTAATTTCCCGGAATGTTTCTTCCCCATTTAGTAAGATCTTCGTCATCGTGTTCTGATTTTGCCCCGTTAAGGTCACCCGTTCTAAATAGCTAGCAAAACAGCGCTGGCGGTCATTAAGCTCAGACAAATCCAGCGGTCTCTGCTTTTACTGAGCGCTTCGAATAATTTCCGGTCACTGCTGCGCTTCCTTTTAAAGCGTTCTCCTTTGAATTGTAATTGACCGGAGTATACATAGAAGATATAGCCTAATACAGGCAATAGCACTAAAATGTACGTCCATAAAAGGGTGTTTTGTGCCGAGCGATTTTCAAGCCATAAAGATGTCACCGTATAAAAAATGATGACTCCATAAAAAGTAGCACAAAGAATTTTCCACCTAGACGGGAGGTCGGTTAAAAAGACCAAGTAGCAAAAAGGAATCATCACGATGACAAAGAAAAATTCAACGTATTTTATTTTCATCACGATGCTCTCCCTACATCTTATTTACTATTAAAAACCCTTAATCAAAAAATATGAAACTAAATATAAATGGAGCCCGACCCCGAATGCATAAATGCAGTACGCATTGGAGGTTAGGCTGACAAGAGAGACTTTTTTAACTTTTTTTCACTTCCAAATACCCGATGTGATAGCCATCAGATTCATGAATCTTAAATACATATCCTTCCGCTTCCACTTCCGCACCGGCAACCTCTTTCGTATCGGATGTTTGTGTAAGAAACCAGCCGCCAATCGTATCCACATCTTCAGCGGATAAGTGGGTTCCAAGTAGCTCGTTTACATCCCGAATGGATAATTTAGCATCGACGATATAATGATTCGCTGTTATGGTACGAATCTCCGCCACTTCCCCTGTATCAAATTCATCTCTTACCTCACCAATAATTTCTTCGATAATATCTTCAACCGTAATTAATCCAGAGGTACCTCCATATTCATCCAGTAGAATCGCCATATGGGTCTGTTCTTTTTGCATTCTGATCAATAAATCATGAATCGGTATGGTTTCGATGACTTGAATAATGGGCTGAATAAAGGATGTGATGTCCCCAGTTAGATGAGACCCTTTCATCATGATTTTTGCCGTTAAAAACATTTTAACGTTCATCATACCAAGAACATGGTCTTTATCCCCGTCCACGACTGGATAACGGGTAAATGGTTCTGTATTCAGCTTATGAACAATCTCTTGCATCGTATCATCAACCGATATACAGCTCATTTCCACGCGGGGCACCATGATCTCTTTTGCTAATCTCTCATCAAATTCAAAAATATTGTTGACATATTTCCATTCATTTTCGTTAATTTCCCCGCTTTCATAGCTTTCTGCCAGGAGGATCCGCAATTCTTCTTCCGAGTGTGCCAATTCATGTTCGGTCGCAGGCTTTAAACCAAAAATCCCAACAAGTAAACGAGAGGAATGGTTAAAGGCCCAAATAAACGGATACATAATTTTGTAAAATAAAATGATGGGTTTGGAAAAGAGCAGCGTGACCTCCTCGGCCTTTTGGATTGCGACTGTTTTTGGTGCCAGTTCCCCTGCGACTACATGGATAAAGGTAACGATAGAAAAGGCAAGAGCAAAGGATATAATATGTGTAACAGCTTCATTCAGATTAAATGACGCTAATAATGGATGAAAAACCTTTTCTACTGTAGGCTCTCCCAACCATCCAAGTCCTAATGCCGTAACCGTGATTCCGAGTTGACAGGCTGATAGATATTCATCAAGATGATTCACGACCTTTATCGCTGAGTCAGCATTCTTTTTCCCTTCAGTCCTCAATTGTTCCAGCCGGGAAGTTCGGACTTTTACAATGGCAAACTCGGTCGCGACAAAGAATGCAGTTAAGATGATTAATAGGGCGATGATCAATAAGTTTATCAGTACCATTGGGTATCAATCCCTCCTGTATGTTCACCTTTACTAGCTAAAAATGAACACTCCGAAATCGTTGAGCGTTTCGGAGTGTTATGGTCAAATCTATAGATTATTATTTTCCTTATCCAATTTATCGTCTAGTTTACCTAAATACTTTGCGGCAAAATCCTTTCCACCGAGGCCGAATGCGAGACCAAACGCTAGCGCCAAGCCGCCTAAGGTGAGAATAAAGGCAGCATTTACAATGGAATGGGCTACACCCAGTTGATCTAATGCCATGAACACAGTAATCACAAAGATCGTATATTTTGCTATCGCTGCTAGAGTGCGAGAGTAATTGTGTTTGATCATATTTTGTAAAATACGCTGTATTAACTGGCCTAAATATAAACCAATCCCTAAGATAAATAGGGCTGCAAACAGCATTGGCAGATAGGCAATGACCCCTGTTGCCAAGGTAACGAAGAAATCTAAATGAACAATCTGTAAGGCTTCTGCCGTAAATAGTAAAATAACAACCACTTTAGCAATCATGCCTACGATTTGAGACAGAGTGTACTTCGGTTGCGCCGAGGTTAATGGGCCGATCCCTATCTGTTGAGAGACGCTATCAAGCTTTAAACGCCAAAGCATTTGTGTGACCATTCTTTCCACCCATTTTCCAAGCCATACTCCTACTAATAACAGGATAATAGCTACTACGATGTTTGGGATCAGTGTCAACACATCCTGTAGCATCGCAATGGCCGGATCCGCAATTCCTTTTAGTTCTAGTTTTTCTAAAGCTGTAATAATAGTTGGAATTAAGATGAGGATAAACACAATATTTCCAATCATACTGGATAAACTAGTTTCTTCTTCCTTTTTGAATAAACCAAACCGCTGTCCGAGTTTGTCCGTCCCTGTACTTTTTAAAAAGTTTGTTAAAATATCACGAACGACTTTTGCGATTAGCCAGCCGATAAACACAATAATTGCAGCAGCAAATAACTTAGGAATAAAAGCTATGATTGTGGAAAGTGCATTTGAGAATGGTTCTGAAATACCTTCCATTTGCAAGGCGCCCAATACCCCTGGTAGAAATAGCAGGAGTACAAAGTAGAAGATTACTTTAGAAGCATTATCCACTTTGATGCCAGCTTCTAGTTCACTCGTTGTCATTTTCCATTTTACTAGCTTACGTTCTAAATGAATCATGTCTGCGCCTTTTTTAAAGAGAAGACGAAGTACAGTGGCAATCACCCAAGCAAGTAATAGAATTAAAGCTGCTTTTAATAGATTCGGAATAGCAGACGTCATGATCGAGACCATGGTTACGAGTGGTTCTGCGATTAGGCTTAGTTGAAGCATATTGAAAAAGATAATCCACACCACAATTAATAAGGTATAGTAAACAATTTTCCCAATAATGAATTCAATCGAGTATTTTCTATTTCCGAAATCTGAAAAAAGTTTATTATCTAAACTTGTTTTCTTTAGTGCAGCCTCTACACTCTTTCCAATTCCTTTAGCGACCAGCCAGCCAATCAATAAGACAAGCAGCGCTAATAGTAGGTTGGGGATTTGATTGATGTATATTTGCCAACCATCTGTCATATCTCTTAAACTCATTTAACATCTCTCCTTTTCTCTTTTTTTCGAATTCGTTCGGTAATTGTAATACCCCCCTTCAAATAATTTCAAACCTTACTAACTTAGTTACGTTTTTTATAATTTTTTAGAAATAAAGGTTTCACCTCCCCTTTCAATGGGAATATAATCAGCAGTTCAATTTTTAGAAGGAGGTTACAACAGCTTCAAAAAACCTATCAAAAGTTAAATTAAAAGGAGCTTTCTATTCTCTTGACATTCCCTTTTCGAATATTTAAAATAGGCTTAAGGAACAAGTGTTCGATAAGAGGGAGAATGACATGAAGATCACTAAAGTAGTGTTATTAGAGGCAGATCAACCAACCGAATGGGGACCATTAAATCAGTTAATGACGGTCTTTTGTTCCGCTTTACGGTTTGCTTTTAATCGTTTAGTGGAAGGAGAAGGCGAGAAAGATCTCATTAAAAAGGTAAATGCGCTCTTTCATTTGAATAAACGATATGCAGAAGATGCTGTCATGCAGGCAAAAGCGGTGCTTTCTAGTCAAAAAGAATTATTGCCGATTCGATTAGAAGGCGTACAGGCAAAAATTCAAAAAACAGAACAAAAAATAGACGATTACCAAACCAAAAGAAAAACACCAAAAAATGTATCATTGGAAATTTGTTTGGAAGGATTGAATGCCCGTCTCGCCAAGCTAAAAGAAAAAGAAGCGGTTCTTTTAAAACATCAAAAAGAAGAGACGATTCCTTCTGTTATCTTTGGTGGGAAGAAGAACTTTTATGAACGTTTGAAAGGGAAAATCACCAACGAGGAGTGGAAGGAATTACGTTCGAATACGCTCTACTCTCGTGGGGATCGATCGAAGAAAGGAAATTTGAATACGAGAATCACATTTGATGACCAAGACCAGCGATTTTATTTAGAAGTGGCCAATCCGCTTCTTGCAGAAAAAGGGAAACGCAGTCCCCGTTTACGATTCCGTCTTCGTATTCCTGAGAAATATTACGATGAAATAGTGGAGGTCGTATTACCTGAGGTGATAGGCGTTAATTCAAAGGGCAAGCCAATTGAAGAATATCAGGTGTATTCGATTGAAGTTAAACGGAAACAGAAAAAGTATTATGCTCATATCACCTATGATGTGGATACTCCTGATACGGAATTAAGTTGGAATGAAAAAATCACATCGCATCTTGTGGCTGGGATTGATGTCAATATTGACCGCGTAGCTGTCTCTATTTTAACGAAGCAGGGGAATTGGCTGGAAAGCAAAACGTTCTATTGTCATGAAATGGAATATGTCCGAAGTCATAAAAGAAACAACATTTCGGGTGAACTAGCGAAACAAATCATCGATTATTTATTGAGTTGCAATGTTGGAGCTTTCGTTTTAGAAGATATTAGGTTAAAACAAGACCATGATACGAATCATCGTTTTAATCGTTGGACGCATTCCTTTGCCAAAAACAAGCTACAAAAAGCGCTGATTTTAAGAGGCTTAAAGTTTGGCTTTCATATCAAAAAAGTCAATCCTGCTTATACTTCGGTGATTGGCCGATTTAAATACGCTAAGATGTATGGTTTATCTGTACATGAGGCTGCTTCTTTCGTGATTGGAAGAAGAGGGTTAGACTTTAGTGAAAAAGTACCAAAGGAATTAATCCAGCAACTAAAAGAAAAGGTAAAACCTCATTTGATTTCCCTTCTTGGGTCAATGGAAGAATCTGAGAAGCAATCAAACAAAGGGAAACAAAGACGCCGGTTTATAGGCATGACGCTCAAAAAGGTTGAACATTTCAAGGAAAACCATAGCTGGACCTTATGGAATGTGGTCCATAAAACGTTAATTAGAAAGAACCAGGAATTAAAATTGAAGGAGGTGTAATCCTGGTGCTAAAAACTTTGCGGTAAACTGACCTGGAAGGAATGGTTTTCCGCCCCAAAACTGGCTCTAACAGAGCGCCGCAGATCGTCTTGTACAACAGGTACATGACAAGGATTCAACCCTCTTTCTGACGGAATGGCGTGAGAGTCGCCACAGTAGGTCCCTTTTTCTTGGTTCAGGGGCGAAATGTAGATTTTTATAAGTTTTAGTAACCAGGAGCAAAGATGAATAAAAAAACATTTTTAGCAAGTGGATTGGCCGCGTTACTAACATTTGGCGGTTTAGCTGGATGTGGGGATGGGATTGACCAAGATAATGGCCTTAGTGATGGAGAGCAAAAAGATGAGTTAGATAACGATACAAAGAAGGAAGCCGGCGCTACCTTAGAGGAGGCGAACGACAATTTACAAGAGGCTAAGAAGAATGTTGAGGAAAATTTAAAAGAGCAATAAATCGGTAAGGGTGTCGATCAAGTTAATGGGGTTAGTGTTGGGGAAAAGAAGGATAAAAATAGTCCCTAAAGACAAGTTTAGATCCCTTTAGCAAAGGGTAATAGACAGATAGGAACAAATAAGACAAGGAGGGTATGACATGAACAAAGATAAACTTAAAGGAAGTCTTAATCAGGTAAAGGGTGAGGCAAAAGAGCAATGGGGGAAAGCAACCAATGACCGTTCAACAGAAAAGGAAGGAAAACTGGATAAAGTGAAGGGAAAAGTCCAGGAAGGCCTGGGGAAAGTAAAGGAAAAATGGCATAACTGATTTTCTAAGAGCGGTTCTTTCCAACACAAAGAAGAGGCCTCCATCTCTTCTTTGTGTTGGGTTCCCTCCCACTTCACCTAAACTATACAACGAAAGGAGAATGAAGCGTGACGATTACGGTCATAACAAAAACAAATTGTGAATCATCAACTAAAGCAAAAAAATGGTTTGAAAAAAATAACATTCCCTATCTTGAACGAAATATGATGAAAGATCCGCTAACCATCGGTGAATTGAAAGGCATTCTTCGGTTGACGTTAGAGGGTACTGATGATATCTTGGCGACCAAATCCCAAGTATATAAAGAGACTAAAGTAGATGAACTCACATTAAAGGATTTACTTGAACTCATTTATAGACATAGAGAATTACTCAGATCTCCTATTATTATGGATAACAAAAAAATGTTGGTTGGGTATAGTCAGGATGAAATACGCCAATTTATCCCACGAGAAACGCGTCAATCTCAGTGGTTCCATTGGAAGACCCATCATCTACAGTTGGCTGAATGAAACATGGGGACGGTTCTCGCATTTCACTCCCCTTTCTTCGCTTTTTACGATTAATTTAGTCATAGATATAAACCGAAAACGGGGGTACATAAATTTTTGAATTATACAATCGTACCCATCCTATCCCCGTGCCCCCCTCCCACATCGCGGGAATTTTAATTTATTTCTTCCATACTCTTCATACTGCTCCAACCTTAAGGCCCATTTATGAGGAACTTCTCTTCTATTAAAAATTAGTAACAAACTGTTTATAAGGAGCTGTTTCCGTTGAAAGAATCGTTAGTAAGAACCTGTAAAAGATTATCAGCAACAGCTATGGCATTATCCGTCCTCGTTGCTCCTTTTTCGTATCAAACGGTGATAGCTGCCAAGCCGGAGCAGGCAGGAAAACCCGAGGTATCCATAAGGATCCTTGGGACGACAGATATTCACAGTAATCTTTATAACTATGATTATTATAAGGTTGCTAAAACGCTGGAATTTGGTTTTTCCAAAACGACGACCCTTATCAGGGAAGCGAGAGCAGAAGCGAAAAACACTCTCCTTTTTGACAATGGTGACCTGATTCAAGGTAGCCTGCTTGGTTATTATAAAGCAAGAGTGAACAAGCTTGAGGAGGGAGAAGTTCATCCCATCTTTCAAGCAATGAAACCATTAGACTATGACGCCGCAACCGTCGGAAACCACGAGTTTAATTATGGACTAGAGTTCCTTGATGAAGTACTGGACGATGCGCCAATGCCTTATGTCAATGCGAATGTGTATAAGGATGACCACGATTATGATCCCTCCAATGATGAACATTACTTCAAACCTTATACCATTTTAAAGAAAAAAGTAGTAGACGACAGCGGGAAAACGCAAGTGATTCATGTAGGCGTAGTCGGTGCTGTTATTCCACAAATCACTGATTGGTATAAAGAACATCTTGCTGGTAAAGTAACTACGAAAGATATTGTAAAATCCGTACAGGCGCAAATCCCAAAAATGAAAGAAGAAGGTGCTGATTTGATCATTGCCCTCGCCCACACGGGAATTGGCGATGCAAAAGTCACTGAGTTGGAGGAACATGCTGCCTACGACCTAACAAAGGTAGAAGGCATCGATGCGATTATTTCTGGTCATACCCATTCCACATTCCCAGGAAACGATAGAACTCTCCCGGGAGTAAATCCGGAAAAAGGGACAATAAATGGGGTTCCTGTTGTCATGCCAGGGAGCTTTGGTAGCCACCTCGGTGTCATTGATTTAACAATGACAAAAGAAAAAGGAAAATGGGTAGTTACACATTCCCAGTCAGAATTAAGAGCCATCTATGATAAAACAGCGAAAAGAAGCTTAGTCCAGCCTGACCATGAAGTCTTAAAAGCTGTTAAAGAAGCCCTCGAAGAAACTTTTAATGATGTCAGGAGTACATTGCTTCCCACCCGTTTTCTCCCACAAGGAGAATATAACCTCATTTGGCCGTTTGTGGAGCTTTTTTCCAATGAAACGTGAAACGCCGGGACGGTTCTCATGTTTCATTTGGTGAAACATGTGGGTGGTTCGAGACTACTGAAAAGTCCATTTAAAGAGAATAGGAGCTAGATCAACTACTATATGTAGATGCTCTAGCTCCTTTCTTAGGCTCTATAAAAAATCCTCACTGCCTGCCTTAGTGATAGTCCCTTCAGTCCTTTCACTTTCCTCAATATCTCGTTTCTCTCAGATTTAGGCAAACTCTTAACCTGTGCAATTTCAATCGTTCTAATTTCTTCTTGATCTTCAATCAAGCTTGCTCATCTGATAATCTTTTTTAAAACCATTTTCTGCTTCTTAATAGCATGGTATCTATGGAGATCCAATTCGCCCTGCCGAATTTGCACAGGGATCACAGGCAAAAAATAGGAAAAGACTGCTGGGAATGAGCTCCGCAGTCTTTTCATTATCCGTCTTTATCCAATAATTTCGTTTAAACGATTTGGCGATCCCAGTGACGGTGAGCAGAAATAGCCTTCACAAAGTTCTCTGCAAACTCTCTTATATCGTCTCCAATTACGACGCCAGGACTGTTAATCAAATCCCCTGCTTGCAGCCATTTTTTGCCATCGTGTGTGGCACCAATCGGCTTGAAGTGAGAGAATGCCTCGTTAATAAAATAGGTTGCGTTTTGGTTAAACTTCTTACTTTCAACATTTCCACCAACTGCATAGATGGCATCAAATAATACGGAGTCCCCCGTTAAAAAAGTGTGGTCCACTTCCAGCTCTGTACCATCAGAACCTTTGCATATTCCCAACTTATCACTAATGAATTCGACTTGAATGCCTTCTGCTTTTAAAGCTTTCAATACTTTCAATACATCAGCACCGTTAAAACCATTGCTAATAATCATACCTACTTTACGTGTTTCAGGGCGTTTCTTTGTATTTTCCTGGCTAAGTGCCGGAGATGATTTCATTACTTCTGAGACTTCCCCTTGAGGCGGGGTTGCACCGACCTTATGCGCAATAGCCGTTGAGAGCTCTACACTAACGTTAGCAAACATATCAACCACTTGCTGCTGCACATTTTTACTCTTTACTTTCCCAAGCTCAAAACTAAACGCTTCAATAATGTGCGCTTTTTCAACTTTACTCATACTATTCCAAAACAGACTGGCTTGAGAGAAATGATCTTTAAAGCTTTCGCTTCGGCTTCGTACCTTTTTGCCTTCTATTTTCTCCTGATAATGAACATACCCGCCTTCTTCTTCACTTGCGGGCATGGGTGTATTTGACGCTAGTGAATTATTATGGTAACTCACTTGCCCTTTGTTAATCGTTTGACGACCAAGGCCATCACGCTGATTGTTATGGAACGGACAAACAGGTCGATTTATTGGCAGCTCATGAAAGTTTGGCCCTCCAAGACGAAGTAATTGCGTATCTGTATAGGAAAATAAGCGGCCCTGAAGTAAAGGATCATTCGTGAAATCTATGCCCGGTACAACATGACCTGGGTGGAATGCTACTTGCTCCGTTTCAGCAAAAACATTATCAACATTCCGATTCAACGTCATTTTTCCAATAATTTTTACTGGGACTTCTTCTTCAGGCCATAATTTTGTCGGATCAAGTACATCGAAATCAAACTTAAATTCATCTTCTTCATCGATCATTTGGACACCTAATTCATACTCGGGAAAATGACCGTTTTCAATCGATTCCCATAAATCACGGCGATGGAAATCAGGATCCTTTCCTGCTATTTTTTGCGCTTCATCCCATACAAGTGAATGAACGCCCAATACAGGCTTCCAATGAAACTTTACAAACCGTGCTTTTCCTTGATGATTAACAAAGCGGAAGGCATGCACACCAAACCCTTCCATCATACGAAAGCTTCGTGGAATCGCACGATCTGACATTTGCCACATGACCGTATGAGCGGCTTCTTGGTTATTCGCTACAAAATCCCAAAATGTGTCGTGAGCCGTTGATGCTTGAGGGATCTCATTATGAGGCTCGGGTTTGAGAGCATGTACTAAATCCGGAAATTTAATCGCATCCTGAATGAAAAAAACTGGAATATTATTTCCAACTAGATCGTAATTACCTTCTTCGGTATAAAATTTTGTCGCGAAGCCACGGACATCCCGAACGGTCTCAGCGGATCCGCGTGAGCCTGCTACAGTGGAAAAACGAACAAAAACAGGCGTTTTAACGGATGGATCCTGCAAAAAACTCGCCTTTGTATACTCTTTCATCGATTCATAAACTTCAAACTCACCATGGGCAGCAAAGCCGCGTGCATGCACAGCCCGCTCTGGAATGCGCTCATGGTCAAAGTGGGTCATCTTTTCACGAAAATGGAAATCTTCCATTAAAGTCGGACCACGTTCACCTGCTTTTAAGGAAAACTCATCCTCCGAAACCTTTAACCCCTGATTGGTCGTCATTTGTTTGCCTTCATCATTAACCCGGAACTGCTCTAGCTGCTCATTTTTACTAAACTCATTCACTTTCTTCCCCATTTTGCTCATTACTGTTCCTCCCCATAGGTATTTATTAGGCAAAAACCTTCTATTGTTTCATACCCCAATAAGGGGTAGATGAAACACCCGTGAAACGCCGGGGCGGTTCAAGACCACCGAAAAAGTCGGTTTTTTTAACCACTAAGCACAAATTAAGGAGTTTTTTTCTTTTCAAATTTTCGAGTGCTATCATTTTTTTAATCATATTGAATCATTCGTACCTATTCATTGAAGAAGAAAATTTTCTAAATCTATGATTATCGTTATTTTCATAGATTGAAAAGATCTAACTAAAGCAAAAAAACCGATAGCAATCACGCTATCAGTCGTTAATCCATTAACTTGCATGAGAATTTTGTTTTACCAATGCTGTTTTCTTTCCGTGTACAAAATAGTAAATAATGATCGTTAAAAATACGATTAAAGCCATAGACAGATACATCCCACGAAAACCAAAGATAGGAACAATTATCCCAATAATGAGAGGTCCAATTCCAACACCTGCATCCATAGCGATATAAAAGGTTGAAGTGGCAAGACCTATACGATGACGAGGAGATTTATTCACAACAATGGCTTGGCTGCAAGAAATCATATTACCGAAACCAAGTGCAATTAATGCACCTGCTAGAAGCAGCATAAAATTAGTATAGGATTGGCTTAAGCAAACTAAACCGATTGCGTACAACAGTAGTGCTGGATAAATAACAATATTATCCCCTTTTGTATCTAGCAATTTACCGGTAAAGGGTCTAGAGACTAATAGGAAGAAAGCATAAACAATGAAAAAGATACTAGCTGCACCTGTTAAATTAATCTCGATTGCAAAAGGGTTAATATAGGCTAGAATGCTTGCGAAACCAATTCCCATTACAAAAATAATACTCGAAATAGGGAGTGCTGATTTTTCAAAGAAATCTTGTAATTTGAAGCCTTTTACCTCTTGAAGTTGATCTTTTGTTAGTTCGACTTCAGGAATTTCTGCAAATAGCATGACAACAATACTTATTACGGAAAATAGAGTACATACAACGAAGATCATATCAAAGCCGGCATGTTGCGTGATAAGAATACCTAGGAAGGGCCCGATTGCGGTTGCAAGTGGCGAGCTTAGAGAATAATAGCTTGTCCCTTCCCCTCTACGCTCAGGAGGAATAATACTCATAACAGCTGTAGCCATAACGGTAGAAGCTATACCGAATGCCGCTCCATGTATAAAACGGACGAGTAATAATAAGCTAAAGTGATCTACTGAAAAATAAAGAACAGATGCAATTAAAAATAAGGTTAAGCTGCCATAGAGTAATTTCTTACGCCCAATTACATCTATGTATTTCCCGGACACAATACGTAAAAGAAGAGAACCAATCACGAATATACTGGCCGCAAAACCCGCTTCGGTTTGCGAAGCATTAAATTGTTGAATGGAATAGAGAGTGAGTGTTGTCATCAGTAAGTAAAAGGTTAGAAACACTAAGAAGGATGTTACGGTAAGAATGATAAAGTCTTTTGTCCATAATTTTGATTTAGTCATTTTCTTTCTTTTCATCTCCGTTTAAGTTATTCATTATTTTAAGTAAGGTCTGAAAAGTAACATCTAACTCTTCATTTGAAATGTTCTTAAAAGCTGTACCTTCAAATACTTCCTTTGTTTCTTGAACTGTAGACTGAATCTCGTTACTAGAGTCACTTAAAATAATCCTTCTTTCTCGACTGTCTTTAGAAGGAACTCGAAGGATATAGTTATTTTTTTCTAAATGATTGACAGCACGAGTAATGGTCGACTTTTCCACATTTAAATACTTAGCAATATCGACTAATGTAGAAGAATCCTCTTTCTTTAATAGATATTCTATAATTGCTAATTGAGCATGGGTCAGCTTATACTCAGCCATGCGTTGATTAAGGTTATTAGTCATCGCTCTTGATACTTGGAAAAATTGATGAACTAACTCTCCTAGATTAATCAAACTCGTACCTCTTAAAAAAGTAGTTGCATACGCAACTATATATTTTTTTATCTATAATGGCAATTTTTTTCGTTTTCTCTGTGACCACCCGAGTTATGGCAATATTTGAAGAATCCCCCCCTTCCATTTCATTTAAAAACGGGAGTCTTCTGTGGAAAGTGATAAAGGAATGGTCAGCAGCATAATTATTACAAGAACGATGGGAGTTGATGACTTGAACCCGTTTGATCCAGAAAAGCTATCTGTGGAATATACCGGTGGGGTTACAGCTACGGAACCCGTTATTCCAAGGCGCTACACACTAACCCACTCTGATTTAACTGGAGATCTATTTTTAACTATTGGAATTCATTATGCCTGTGAAAAAGTCACACCGATGAGAGATGAGGTATTGGGTGAATGGAAGGCAATTGAAAATTCCTTCTATTATTATGTTTATTTATATATCGATCAAGGAGAATACGACCAAAATGCAGCAGCAAAACGCAATGAAATCTTTAGACGTGAATTACCCCTTGCATTAACAGCAATTCGATACGGGGATCGTTTCTTTTTCAACGCATATCCTTCCTTAGATGAAGCCCCCATCCTTGTTACCTTTATGTCGGCTTATCCCCAGTTTAACAGACAGGAGTATTGGGGAACCTTCCAAAGATTTAGCATCTAAAAATAAACCTGCTTTCTTCCCTTCCTTTAATAGATATCATGGCATGTTTGGTATGTTCAAAATGCGGTTGGATATATTAACAGTATACGTTTTTAGAACAGGGAGGAAAGCAATGAATTTACACTCTGGAACCTATTATTGGCCGACTACTTTCCCTGATGCTCCATCATACCCAGCATTAGAGGAAGAACGATCTTGTGATGTATTAATCATTGGGGGTGGAAGCTCCGGTGCACAGTGTGCCTATTATCTAGCTCAAGCTGATTTAGATGTCGTTGTCATTGAAAAATCAACCATTGGCAGTGGCAGTACGAGTACGAATACAGCTCTTATTCAATACTCCGGCGAAAAAATGTTTACAGATATGATCAACACCTTTGGAGCGGAGTACATCGAAAGGCATTTACAATTATTAAAGGAAGCCATTAATGAAATCGAAGCAGCCTCAAAGAATGTCACAATTGATAGTGAATTTTATAGAAGAGATACCCTCTATTCTGCTAGCTGTCCAGAAGACATTGAAAAGCTAAAAAAAGAATATAACTTTTTAAAGAAACAGAACATGGATCTTGCTTTTTTAACAAAAGAAGAGATTGAGGCCAAATATCCTTTTAGCAGAGATGCTGCGATCTATTCCTATAATGATGCAGAAATCAATCCTTACCGATTCACCCATGCCCTATTGGATTACGCTGCAAAGAAGGGAATCCGTATTTATGAGAATACAGAAATGAACGGTCACCATTACGATGGCGAACAAGGAAGGATGATTGTTTCTACAAAAAATGGCCATTCGATAAAAGCACGCTATGTGATTTTTGCAGCAGGTTATGAAGGGATGGATATCAAAAAAGAGAAAAAGGCCTCATTTGTCAGTACATATACGATAACAACCAATCCAGTCGAAGATCTATCCCAATGGCATAACCGGACACTCATTTGGGAAACCGCCCGTCCCTATCTATTTATGCGTACAACGAAGGATAACCGGGTCATCATCGGCGGACTTGATGATAATGCGACATCTCCCGAAGATCGTGATAGCAAACTGATTCACAAAAAGAATAAACTGATTGAAGAATTTAATAACATGTTTCCTACAATTAAAGTAAAACCTGAATATTACTTAGCTGCCTTTTATGGAGGCACCGTGGACGGCATTCCGATCATTGGAAAATACGAAGAATATCCTAACAGCTATTTTCTATTTGCCTTCGGTGATAATGGGACGGTTTACAGCCAATTACTGTCGAAGATGATTGTCAAGGAGATTGTCGAAGGGAACAGTCCAGATTTGGCACTATACTTAAAGGAACGCCCTTTAAGTTCGACCCTGTGACACCCCAAAGTATGTTGGGTTTTGTTTAGATTATCCCCGTCATCATCCGGATTTTTGTCAACAGTTGTAGACTAACATGGATCATCTGGCTAGGTACATCCCCATCTATTTAACGGGTTGATGCACCTGGCGCTTGTCCCTTGGTGCACACTGTCACTTAAACGAGAACTTTCATATCCTCCTTAAGGTTAGAACATACCTTTGGGAGGCTCTATGCATCATTTTTTTTGCACACTCCTCCCCTTTTGTTACAATCTCCAAGCTTTCGTTGCTATGTATAAAAACAGCATCTCCTTTCTATTACGTAGAAGTTTTACTAGATCACATTTTTATACCATTTATAGAAAGTGGAAGGAAAGGAATTATTGAAACTAAGTGCATGAAAGCACAGAAAAATCGGTTTCTTTATAAGGATAGAAACCGATTTCTTAATTTTCTATTATAAAGTTAAGATAGGTATAACCATGTGGTTTAAGGGGTCAGTCCATTAGACACTCCTTTCTCTTAAACGATTTTTCCGCATGATAAACATTACAAAACCACCTCTTTTTCCTTCTCTAACTGCTTTTCATAATCCTCAACTGTAATAAGATTTAGATCACTTTTTGGTGTCATACAGCAGGCTAAGGCAAAACTATTTGCTACCTCTTCATCTGAAAGAGCCGCATGGGAACGATAGTAATCTTGTGTGTAGTCTCCGTCTAGCACCTTTACTTTGCACACCCCGCAGCCACCACGTCGGCATCCAGTTGGAATTGGAATAAACTCATTTCTAGCGGCTGTTAGTGGTGTCTGATTTTCTGAACAGCGATAGCTAAATTCTTGATTTCTTGCTTTTAAAGTCACCTTATACAACAAACACCCCTCCTTCCATTCCATTATTCAGAGTTTTCTGAAATTACTATTTACGTTAATGCTTTCATAAATGATTCAGATAGTTCTCTTGCATGATAGAAGATGCCAGTACCAATTTCATTCGCATCCCATGTAATCGTCGGCATATCGGCAAATGACATATATCCTCCTGCAAAAGCCTCGTTCCGATTTCCAGATGGATCAAAGAAATAAATGGTTTGTCCTCTTGTAATCCCATGTCGAGTCGGAGTGACATCAAATGGTACTTTATGCATTGATAGTAAATCAGCTGCCTTAAACACATCGTGGAGAGAATCTACGCTAAATGCAGCATGGTGAAGCTTCGCATCAGGGCCTTTTACAAACGCGATATCATGTGCTGTATTGGTCGTAAACAAGAAGCTTCCTAATAGATCCTCTTCCCCCTCGGTTACGATCCGTTCACTTTGTTTAAAATTCAATGCCTCAACAAAAAATCGAGTAACTGTCTTTAAATCATCACCAGTCAATAACAAGTGATCAAGTCGATGAGGGGCAATTCCCTTTGTTCCTAGTGGCCATGGATCCGGGTTACGAGCCCCTACTGCTGTCCCCAAGAAATCGATTTCATGATAGAGCTCACAATGGTGGCCTGTCGGTAAAATGAAGTGAACAGCCTCACCTTCCGCAAGCCTTGAATGACTCGAGATGCGTGTAGTGGAGCAGCCGAATTCTTCAACCTTCTTTTCAAAGTAAGCTAGATCATCAATGGTTTCTACCTTAAACCCCATATGTGCGACCCCAGCCTCATTGGATTTCGTTAAAATCACGCTGTGGTGGTCATATTCATCCCATGCTTTCAAATAAACACTATCCTTAAAACGGCCCGTTTCTTCTAAACCAATAACATTCGTATAATAATCAACGGATTTCTCTAAGTCTAGTACCTTTAGTTCTACCCGCCCAAGGCGTAATACCCTTGCCATAGCTTTTCCCCCTGTTTTTTAAATTTTTCTTTCATCATGAATGAAATCGGATATATTTAAGCATCTAAACTTATTGCCACATGCTTGGAAAAGTCAATGAAACACATGAAAGACCAAATTAAGAAATATTTTAATAGAATGATAACCTTTTGATCTTTCACATCAGCAATTGGAGACAATCCCGCCTTTACTTTCACTTAACCCACGGCAACTATATAGTGGCATAAGCTCGATATCAGTAGCGGTTGGAAAAATGGCTTGAAATAAATAGTCATCTTGACTATGAAGGGAAGTTGAGGCACACTGGATCCCTTCCAAATTGAATACATACATTCTGTTATCTTCATTCCCGGCATATAAAAGTGTCTCTTCATCCTTGCTAAAGACGATAAGATTTGCCCTTCCTTCTAAGCTCTGATGGGTAAGGGATAAGGAAGTTTTTGAATCGATTCCCTCTTTTTGTTTATTTAGGAAAAAGTGATAACCAATTTCACTGTCTGATGTCCCTTCCAGAACATTTTCCCACTGGTTCCGATAATCATGATAATTGGAAAAATAGCCATTGTGAGCAAATGCTAGCGTTTTATCTTCATTTAAATAAGGCTGAGCATTGTTAAATGAAATCGTCTTCATTAGACTCGGTTTCCGTAAATGAACGAAATATTCCTTTGCCTTTATCCCTTTAAGGGCTTGCGGAGCGAGGCTATCCTTCCTGATTCCATCCACAGCCCGATATCTCTGAATTTCACCACTGTCAGATTTCCAAGTTATTCCCCAGCCGAACCCAGCAAAACCATATTCCTCAAGCAGCATTGCATACTTCATGATCCATTCAATCTCGATCGCATCATTAGATTTAACAGTTAACATTTCACACATTATAAGGTCCTCCTGGCTCATTGTCTTTAGATACTCATTGCAACAAACTTAAGGAGGGGAAGGGATGTCATAACCTTACGAATAGGTTTCTCCTTATTTTGTTATCCGTTGCTGAAACGTGTGGTTCCACGGTTTCCACAAATCAAGTTTGGACAGAATCATCATGATTTCGGCATAATCATCGCGATCAATCGAGAGCCACTCTGAATCAATTTCATCTCCATAAATGCTTCTATCCATGACAGATGCCATACGTACTTTTTGGGCTAACTGTTCATAAATCTCAATCGTTTTTTGCAGACGTTGAATTTGTTTCATCCTTTCATCAGGATCATTCACACGATCATACCCCATTTCTTTTTCTGCCACCCTTCTCCCTCCCCTTGTAATTGAAGTTAAAAAATTTCGAAATACTCTCTGTGTTCCCATTCAGTCACAACATTTTGATAATCCTCTACTTGTTCTTTTTCAACAAATGCCATATATCGGGAAATTTCACTTTCTTTCATTTTAATAATGTAGTCGATAAACAACTTGCCCATTTTATCTTCGAACATCTTACAATCACGCAGTGCATCAACCGCTTCTTGAAGGTTTTTTGGAATCGCTTCACGTTCATCTGTATAAGCTTCATCACTCGGCACACCAGGATCCAAACGATTTTCAATGCCATCCAACCCAGCAAACATCTGAGAAGCAAAATATAGATACGGATTCGCTGCTGGTTCCCCGGCGCGGTTTTCAAAGTGAGTACTTTTGATTCCGTAGCCCCCAAGGACACGAACCATCGTGCCACGATTGTCCACTCCCCATCCTGCTCGGTCAGGAGCCAATGAATTAGGTTTAAAGCGTTTATACCCATTTATCGTTGGAGTGGTAAAAACAGTCGCTGCTCTAGCATGCTTCAAGATCCCAGCAATATATTGTTTTCCAAGGACTGAAAGTGATTCTGTTTCCACTTCCGGCATAAACAGATTCTCACCTGTCCCGATATCGACTAATGATTGATGTAAATGCCAGCCACTTGAGTAAAAGCCTGGTATGAACGGCCGGCACATAAATGTCGCTAAATAGCCATGTCTTTTACAGATTTGTTTCACAGCCGTTCTAAACAGAAACATCGCATCTGCTGCTTCAATTCCTCGCATCGGAGCAAATGTTACTTCGATTTGACTTGGTCCCCACTCATCTTCAACCGTGCGTATTGGAAGTCCCAAGTCTTCAACGTTTTGAACAATTAATTGTAAGATTTCATCGATTTCATCATTATGGGCTTCCAACTGATATTGATATCCTCTTGCCACAGGTCTCACCTTTGGCGGTTCTGCTGGGCTTCCAGGAGCACCCAGTAGCTCTGGATCTATCTCATCATTGACAATTTTCGTTAATGAGAACTCCACCTCGATACCCGCATATAAATCGTAGCCTTTTTCATTCAGTTCTTTAAATGCTTTACGCGCAAGCTGACGACTATCAAAAGGAAGCGGCTCTCCTGTTTTTAAATAGGCATCACATAAGATCCAGCCCGTTTGCGGTGCCCAAGGCAGAACGCGAAATGTAAGGGGGTCTGGTACAAGCCCGTAGTTCGGACAACCTGTCAATTCTTCTAAATCAAAGCCGCCGCCTTTAATAAAAGGATTAAAAACAATGGCATTTGCCGTATCAAAGAATAATGGTCCTGTATTAAAATCAATTCCATCCTCAAGTGCACTTAAAAAGGCTGGTATAGTTAATGTTTTAGCTCTGGAAATCCCGTGTTGATCACACCAAGCAACCCGAATAAGACGAAGATTATTTTCTTGAATCTCTGCAATAATACGGCTAACAGCCTCAATTTGCTCACTATCCCATAATTGATGGCGGGAAATAAATCCATTTTGGCTAACATTAAGTGTTTGAGTCATTCTAATCCATCTCCTCTTATTTTTAATTTTCCGATAATTTAGAGTATAAATGTTAAATTTTCATGGCCTTGATCACTGTCAATTAAATTTACCTGTCTTACCACGATTTTCCATTCTCCGTCTACCTTTTTTAAACGATAGCCGCACCAGCCAGAATACAGTTTTTGTCTGCCTGTTCTAAATTCATTCAGCATGAAATTCGCTCTTACTCTCAGCCCATTTTCTCCATCATTCCAGACTTCGATATTGCTTAACATTCTACTTGTTCTTGATGCTGGAATTTGCGACCAAGCATAGCCCGTTCGCAACCGATATATCCGGTCTTCTAGCCGTCTTCGATCATCAAATGCCGTCGAAACTTCCTTCATTGGATTTCCACCACCTGGGGTAATCGGAATCCAATACAGGCACTCTGCACTAAACAAATCTAGCCAATCCTCCATTTTCCCTTCATCCAGCAGGCGTGCTTCACGATATAGAAACTGTTCAATCTCACGCCAAGTATCCTGCGGAGCATAGCCTGTTTCACTTTCCCAATCTTTTAACCCATCTATTAAACTCGTATAATAATCCTCATTCATATAATAGGAAACCATTGAACTATCCAACGTCATGATGATGACACTCCTTTCAATCCTTTTCCTGCGGTTCCTACCCCTCCTGATTCACTCATTAACCTTTTCCACTCCTGATAATAATGACGAAGATACAGTTCATCTGTTACCGGTCCAGAAATCACCCCGCGCTCATCAACCGTTTGCCGTCCCGGCACCTCGAGTCCCCGGCTTATATTCACCCATTCTACTTCAGGGATCGTTAAGCCTAGGTGACATTCTTCAAAATTGGTCATATCATCAGGCTCCCCAAAAGCAGGAAAATCTTCTTGTGACCGCATCCTTAATGTATTAATTTCTTCCGGAAGACCCTCTACAGTCGTGGAATACCAGATTAATTCTGTCTTATCAACTTCATGTGGCTGAATAACCTGGATTTGATTCCCGATAAACAATAAATTCGGGAAAATATTTAAGTTCATTTGTGCCCCAATGGCTTGATCGAGTAATCGATCTGCGTCTTCTTTATAGCGTTCTCTAATTACCTCTTCAAAAGCTTCCCTGCCTGGCTGCGGTCTTTGCTGTTTCCAGTAATCACCTGTATTTTTATAATTTGGGCGTTGATCAATAACAGTGTGTCCATTGCCCAGATAGGAAACAACCATCTCACTGTAATCAGGATTTTCGGCAAAATAAGTCATATCCTTGTTTTCACCCATTCTTCCGCCCATCTCGAGTAGAGAGCGATGAGAGAACATGACATGATAGCCGTCTCCTGAATTATCGTAGGTTAATTTCCAGTTTCCTTTATAAACCATTCGATGCGGGTTCCCAACAACAATATTTTTCCCATCATAACGGTCCAGCCATTGGTCCATATAGTCACGTGCAGGTCCTAAATGATCAATCAAGCTCGGTGCCTCATCGTTTAGAGTACCAAAGATAAAACCGCGGTAACTTTCAACCCGTACCTGTTTTAATCCCCACTCCTCTTTTCGAAAATCTTCGCTGTATGCTTTCGGCCACGGTACACCTGCCAACTCGCCGCTGTTCTTGAAATTCCAGCCATGGTAAGGGCATGTGAAGACTTTGGCTGAGCCGCGGTGCTCGCGACATACGGTGGCACCACGGTGTGTACAACGATTAAATAATACCCGAAACGTATTTTTCTGATCTCTTACCACGATGATGGGACGCTTCCCTAAATAACCCGTTTTATAGTCATTGACATTCGGTATTTCACTTTCATGTGCGACATATACCCATGTCATCCCAAAGATTTTGGTCATTTCTTCTGAGAATATTTCCGGATCCGTGTACAGTTTTTGATGAACCCGATCATGCTTAATGAGTTCATCCCATTGTTTTGCTTTTTCCATGTTATTTTCCCCTCCTGTAAATCTCGTAATCTATTAAAGGCTAACGGTAAAATAAAGCAAAAAGGAATCCTGTTTAATAACCTAAACAAAAAACGTCTAGTGTCAGGCTTGTTTGGCTTTAAAATAGTTTAATAGAATCGCAAATCACATATAAAAACTTGTTATTTGAAAATAGATAGGAACCTTGATATGTCATCTTACGACATACCAAGGCTTAATCAGAGGATTGACGATATTTACCTTAAGAGTTGTACGATTTCTCCCCCTCTTTTCATCTGAAATCACCACGCCATAGTTTTCTTTGGCAGATTCTTTCGAGATATATCCATATCGAACTTCTTTTGCTACTAGTTCAGCCGGCCGTTTTTGGGATCGCCATATCCGCCACCGCCGCCAGCAAGCTGTTTGTAAATGGTCCCTTTTGGAATATCGGAAATTAAATCTTTTGTATAACTGTTGTAAATCGTGCCGTCAGGGTATTCAAATTGAATATAATTTATGGCTCCATTTGTCCCCCCTAATATTCCAGGGGCCGCCGTAGCTTCATTCCCTCCGTCACCAAACACACTTGCTTGAACACCGTCGGCATCGATGGTAAATATAGCTTCAACCCCTAAGCCGCCTCTCCACTCACCTGCACCGCTAGAATCAGTTGCATATTCATATTTTTGCAGAGTCATTGGCAATGTTAACTCAAACATTTCTGGATCTTGCGCGGCTAAGGCACCTCCAGATGCAATTAATCCAATATGATCATATCCATCGGCCCCTTTTGTTCCACCACTCCCACCTTTACTGCCGAGTAACATAATATCGACAAAAGGCTTTTGTGTACGTTCATCGGTACCGTTTAAAATAGAACATAGTAGGGAATTCCAACCTGCCGTTACTTGTTCTGGTAATGCCTTTGATAACGCGATGAAAATAGCGGAACAAACTTGATCACTTAAATGGTTCCCGAATCCAGATGCAGCAGGAAATACAGGGTTTAACATCGTTCCCTCTGGTACATAGATCGAAATACATCTTTGAATCGCTTCATTATGGGCAATTTCTTGTTCGGTCAGCATGAAGAACGAGATCATTACAGAAGAAATCGTAACCGGTAAGGGAGCATTCACATATCCTTTCGTCTGAGCAGATGTACCTGTAAAATCAAAATGCATTCTTTCATCTTCCACGGTTACCTTGACTTTGATCTTCATCTCCGCCTCATGATCAAAGCCATCATCGACGACGAGCCACTCTCCCACATAGGCCCCGTTTGGAATTTGTCTAATAATCGTCTTTGCCATTTTTTCAGTAGAGTCAAAGATTTCAGCGATCGCTTCATTCACTGTTTTACTTCCATATTGACCAAGAAGTTTAACTAGTCCTTTCTCTCCAACTGTACACCCGCCAATCATGGCTAAAATATCGTCCCCTACAATCGGCAACCTGACATTTCCCATGACTAAATCCCAAACATCCTTCATTCTTTTCCCTTTACTAAAAATTCTTAAAGGAGTAATCCGGATCCCTTCCTGCCATAAGTCGGTGGCATAAGGATTATAGGAGCCTGGTACAGCTCCACCCACATCTGCCTGGTGGGCTGTTATAACCGTCCAACCAAATAATTGACCATCAAAAAATACAGGTTTTAGCACTTTCCAGTCTGAATTTTGGTTTCCTCCTGTAAAGGTATCATTATGAAGAAAAACATCTCCTTCATAAACATCCCCCTTAAAATATTCAACAACTGCCTTTACACCAGGTGCCGCGGCATATCCCAATATCGGGATATACTCCGTTTGTTCAATTAAGGCACCGTCTGCGGTATAAATCCCTAAAGAGAAGTCTCGTCCTTCTACAAGCAATGGGGAATGAGCACTTCGTTCAATCACAGCTCCCATTTGCCTTCCGATGGCTTTTAATCGATTGGATATAACCGAAACTAGTATTGAATCCATTGGATCTCCTCCTTTAATTGTTGTTTGTGGATGCCGTTTGGAAATGATAGTTTTTCATTGCCGAGCCTGTATCAACCATGATAAAGTTGCCATTTACATCTAGTTCCATTTCAAATTCACTTGGGAGAATAATCGTCGTTGTTGTTAATTCCACAATGGACGGACCGATGATCTTTGCACCCGCTTTCATATGATTTCCATCAAAGACAGGGACTTCTACTAATGATTTACGTACGGGATCAACCATTTTACGGTAATGCTTGATCTCGAGTTTCTCTTCAGGACTCATGGATTCAATTTTTCTCGGAGAAAATTGGACAAAATCTCCTCGGCAAGATAAGCGAATATTGATCACCTCAATATTATGGCCACGTAAATCAAACCCATATAACTTTTCATGTTCTTTATGAAACTCGTTTTCTACTAATTCTTTATCATTCCTTAAGACGATTTCCTCATCGACTTCGATTGTAACCTCATAATGCTGACCAACATATCTCATATCTAAGCCAACCTTAATGATTTGTTTATCCTCGGTAACCCCTTCTGACAGTAAGGCTTTCTGTCCTTCCGTCTTACTATCAGTAAGAGTGGTGAGAATCTCATCAAATTGAGCTTTTTCCCATGTGCGATGGAAGCTTTTTACAAAGTCATGTCTTAATTGCGATGCAAGCATACCAACTGCACAAAGGACAGATGAGAAGGTTGGGATGATGATCTCAGAAATCTCAAGTTCTCTTGCAATCATCGCCGCATGTATGGGCCCTGCTCCACCTGCTACAACAAGCGGGAAGTTACGGGGATCCTGACCATTTTGGATGGTAACCTCCTTTACACCGTTCGCCATATTCAAATTTGAAATTTGATAGATTCCAAAAGCAGCTTCCTCGACACTCATATTTAATGGTCTTGCGATATGTTCTTGAACCGCTGATTCTGCCAGGCTACTGTCTAATGACATGCTCCCACCAAGGAAAAATCCCGGATTTAAATAACCTAATAGTAAATTGACATCCGAGCAAGTTGGCAATACTCCACCTCGACCATAACAAGCAGGACCAGGAGCGGCACCAGCACTTTGTGGACCAACCTGAAGCAAGCCACCAGAATCAATCCAGGCAATACTACCGCCGCCAGAGCCGATCGTGTGAATCGAGACCATCGGGAGAGAGACTAAGTTTCGATTAATTTCTCCTTCTCGACGGATATTTACTTCGCCATTTTCTACAATCGATGCCTCAAACGAGGTACCACCCATATCGATTACAATGGCATGATCATATCCAGACGCTTTCGCAAACGCACTTCCTGAAACAGGACCTGCTGCCGGACCTGATAATACGGTCGTAGCTGCTAGTTTAGAGACCGTCGTTGGATTGGTTACGCCTCCATTTGATTGCATGATTAATAGTTCCCCATTGGTAAACCCTTTCTGTTCAAGCTTCGTCATTAGTTGATCCATATACGCTTTTAAAACCGGACCGACATAAGCATTCATGGCAGATGTGCTTACTCGGTTATATAAACGGATAATCGAAGACACGTCGGTTGAAACCGTAACATAGGCTTCAGGCATATATTGTTCCACGATTCTTTTTGTTTTGATTTCATTTTCAGGATTCGCATAAGAGTGCATATAACAAATAGCGATCGATTCAACGCCTTCTTCTTTAAACCATTCAAGAGCTCGATGGATTTCGTTCTCATCAATCCCTTTTACGATTCTTCCTTCCGAATCTGTCCTTTCATCTATCCCAACGACTAAGTCCCTTGTTACTAAAGCTTCAGGGGCTTTATATTTATTATTGTATAGATGCTCTCTACTTCGTACGCCTCTTCTCATTTGCAAAACATCACGAAATCCTTTTGTTGTTAATAATCCTGTTTTAGCACCGTTACTCGTTAATACAGCATTCGTTGTAACGGTTGTACCATGTACAATTAACGTCGTATTCTCCAATAATGTTCTTGTGGAGATTCCTAATTTATGGGCTAAGCGGTCAAGCCCATTCGTTACACCAATGGAAGGATCAGTAGGAGTGGATGAAGTTTTTTCAATGATTTGTTCTTTTGTTGTTGAATTGATTAATAATAAATCGGTAAAGGTACCACCAACATCAATACCAATTGTAAACTTATCCAATTCTTTCACTCTCCTTTTGCGATAGATAAGTCATGTATGGAAGTTTGCTTAATGATTCAGCGCCATCCTTTGTTACGATAAACACATCTGCAATACTTGCTCCGAGCCGGAGCAGGGATTGCTATTTCAGAAGACGATGGTACCTTCAACATCGATTATGCACAAAATGACAGCATTGGTTATTTTATAAAGTCACTTCTTTCGATATTATCCAACAACCGGCAAGCCAGTTTTCAATACCAACGTTGAAGGGGTTTATGATACGGTTCCTTACAATCAGACTGAAGTGATGAAAAACAAATACTATTATCTCCGTTTCCCTGTGTATGCCGGACTCAAAGTATATAATTACAAACAGTTTTCCGTATTCCTTAAGGCGGGGGCCGTTTATTCTGTTTTGACGAATAAAAATGAACCGGACATTAATTTTATCAATGATAAAGCTACATGGATACAGATCACAAATCAAACTCCTCAACGGATCCACTCAAATTTGCAACTTTCGGCCGGCGTAGGATTGATTTACGGGATCACAAATAAATTGGAATTAAGCATGGAACCTGTGTATAATTATTATTTGAATTCTGTGTATGAAAGAAGTTACAATTCAAAATCACCCTGGTCGCTGGGACTTCGGACGGGAATTAATTTTAAATTTTAAAAGTTTGATATATAACAAAATCCATATTGCCGTTTTACTGGTTTTTCTTGCAATCATCCAGGCAGGAACTACAACGGCTCAGCTACTTACCCTGACTGGCCATGTGTATGATAAACAAACCCTGGATCCTGTCTCAGGACATCCTGTTAAGCTGGAGCTTGCCTTTCAGGGCACGACCCAGACCTATGATTTCATCACAAATAATAGTGGAGTATTTGGCGATTCCATCCCCGTAAACAGCATCGGTTCACTTTATCTCTGGACGCTTGATTGTGTGGATTCCATCCATTCATTCTCAGCGAATTTCGACACGACAAATAATTTCTTTTCATACGACTTTTATATTTGTACCGACAGCATTCCGGTTTCTGGCTGTGAAAACAGCTTTGACTATGTCACCACAAACGGCCTTGATTTTACTTTTACAGGTTACTCTTCGCCGGTAGAAGCTGACTACTATTCCTGGGATTTCGGTGATGGCGAAACAGGGAGCGGGAAAATCGTTTCTCATAGTTATAATGTGAATGCCCCGGCCTTTTACACAGTGACACTCACGACCATCATTTTGGCAAGCCCGGCTACCGGTGATTCATGTATTGCCGTCTCAAGCCAGGAAATTGAAGTTGGAGGACAGACAGGCTGTACCAACTGGTTCGAAGCGACCACCATGGATTATATTACCTATAGCTTTCAGGGATTTTCGGACCCTGAAGCGCAGGTATCTTTTGGGACTTTGGTGATGGTAATTCAGGAAACGGTCAAAATACAATCCATACATTCGATCCGAACAATGGTAATACT
>CAWBCW010000010.1:0-21997 GCA_963787345.1 uncultured Bacillaceae bacterium
AGTTATGATAATGGTAATATGTATAGCGAGGAACAGAGAATTATAGTATTTGACGACAGTTCGGCAAGTTGTTGTGAATGGTTGATATCTTGTGTTGTGTTACGAAACGTAGTGTGATAGATTTATCATGAGGTGATACATATGAGCTCATCGGATTTAAAGTTGCTTGGCGAAACGATTAAACAAGAAAGAGAAGCTATGAATTTAACTTTACGAGATTTTGCGAAGTTGACGGGCGTTAGTTTTTCCCAACTTAGCAAAATTGAAAGAGGAGAGCATCGTCCGACAAGGGAGACCCTTGATAAAATAGATTTGCATGTAAAAACACAAAAAGCATGGCTTTACTTAATGGCAGGTTATTCCAGTTTAATTCAAGGAACTTTGCAGCAAGTACAAAAAGAATTGACGAAGGATCCAGTTGCTTATATAGCGGAAGAAGATAAGGAGATTGTCACACACTTTTTAGCGCAGCAAACCGTAAGTGAAAGTGCTTCCGATTATTCAACAAAGGACTGGAATCATTTTATCGAAAAAATGGAATCTAAAAATATAGGACCAAAAGAAATTGAAGAGATGATTGAAGATTATCAAAAAGTTAGAACGATTCTATTGAAGAAATAAAAGATTCTAGCAATCAATTAAATGATAAAAAAATGAAAAGGAAGTGGAGAAGACAAATGAAGTTTTTTCATACGGCTGATTGGCATTTAGGTAAATTGGTTCAGGGAATTTATATGACAGAAGATCAACGCTATATCCTTCAGGAATTCATAAAAGCGGTTGAAGAAGAGAAGCCTGATGCTGTCATTATTGCTGGGGATTTATATGATCGTGCTGTTCCCCCAACCGAAGCGGTCAATTTATTAAATGAAGTGTTAGAAACAATCATTCTGGAACTAAAGACGCCGGTTTTAGCAATAGCAGGGAACCATGACAGTCCGAGTCGTCTTGATTTTGGCAGCAAGATCATGAAAGAGAATGGGTATCATATCATCGGAAACATTTCAAAAAACCAAAAGCCAGTCGTATTGGAAGATGAATTTGGGGAAGTTCACTTTCATTTAATCCCCTTTGCAGATCCAAGTGTGGTCCGCCATGTATTGGAAGATGAGGAAATCCGAACACATAATGATGCGATGAGAAAAGTAATTGAAGAGATTGAATCGGATATGGATCCGAATGCTCGTCACGTCTTTGTTGGACATGCGTTTGTAACGCCTCATGGGGAGGAACAAGAAAATACAAGTGAATCTGAACGTCCAATCGCAATTGGCGGTGCTGAATATGTCGAAGCCAACATATTTAATAAATTCCACTATACGGCACTTGGACACTTGCACCAAGCTCATTTTGTACGGAATGAAACGATCCGGTACGCAGGCTCGCCACTTAAATATTCAATTTCAGAGGAAAAACATAAAAAAGGCTATTACGTCGTGAATTTAGATGAACTTGGAAAAGCAACGATTGAAAAAAGATTATTAACTCCCATTCGTGACATGAGAAGAGTAGAGGCAACGATGGATGATCTTTTAAAACATCCTATTAATGAGGATTATGTCTTCGTTCGTCTGTTAGATGAAACACCGATTTTGTCCCCGATGGAAAAGGTTCGTACGGTATATCCAAATGCGATGCATGTTGAAAGAAACATCGTGTTCCTAACTGAGAATGAAGAGGTTTCGGGAGAAAAAACAGCTCGTCAAAAAATGGATGATCTATCATTGTTCAGAGCCTTTTATCAAGAAGTAAAAAATACATCCGTAACAGAAGAAACGGAAATGATCCTTAAAGAAGTACTTCAGGAGTTATTGATAGATGATCATGTGGAATTGAAAAAAACGGTTAAAGAAACAGCTGCAACAAAACAATAGAGCAGAGAAAGGAACGAATCGATGAGACCAATTAAACTGACGATGACCGCATTTGGACCGTATAAAGATGTTGAAATAATTGATTTTAGAGAGCTAGAGGGCAATAAGTTATTTGTGATTTCAGGAAATACAGGTGCGGGAAAAACAACTATTTTCGATGCGATTTGCTTTGCCTTGTATGGAACGGCCAGTGGGGAAGATCGGAATGAGGCGAAGAATTTACGAAGTGACTTTGCTGATGATGACGTATATACGTCAGTAGAATTAGAGTTTGAACTTCGTAAACGCTCCTATCGAATTAAAAGACAGCTTCCTCATGTGAAAAAAGGAAATAAAACTGCGACAGGTGATACGTATGAGTTTTATGAAATAAAGGGTGAGCAAGAAGTTCCTTGTGTAGATAGACAGATCGTGTCAGAAATCAATAAGAAAGTAGAAGAGTTAGTTGGATTAACAAAAGATCAGTTTATCCAAATTGTTATGCTTCCACAAGGTGAGTTTCGAAAACTATTAACCTCACAAACGGAAAATAAAGAGGAGATTCTTCGAAAAATATTTAAAACGGAACGCTATACGCTAATTAGCCAGCGATTAAAAGAAAAGAAACAATTGGCTGAGGAAGCATATAAAATCGAAAAAAATGCGAGAGATCGCTATATTGTTGATATTGGTGCAACCTTGCCGACACGAGAAGGTTCTAAGTTATTTGAGACTCTGTCTCAAGAGAATTATAATTCTTTTCAAGTCTTAACCGGCCTTGAAGAAGAGGCGCTTTTTTACGAGAAAACAATCGAGGATAATAAGAAAAAAGAAGAATCGGCAGAGACTGCGTATCATCATAAACTTGAAGAATTTCACAAAGCTGAAAGTATTAATAAAGAATTTCAAAGTTTAGAGGAAAAAGAGACGCACTTAAATGAACTAGCGAACGAGAAAGCATCTTTTAAAGAGAAAGAGATCAAGCTTGAAAATGCGGAACGGGCAAGTAGAATCGAATCAATTGAAATACAGGTCAATGATTGGCGTAAAGATGTAACGGAGAAGGAAGAGAATGTAGAAACGGCGAAAACATCGTATGACCAATCTGTGAGACAACTAAAAGATGCAGAAACAAATTTCGAAGCGGAAGAAAATCGCAGCGAGGAACGGGAAAAGGTTGGAAAACAACTGGACAAATATCATGAGCTTTTACCGCTTGTTCAGGAGTTGGATCAGAAAGAAACGGAACTAGAAAATGGAAGACAGAATCTGGAAAAAATAGCAAAAGAACTTGAGGGCATTCAAAACAATAAACAAGGACAGAAGGATGCCATTTCGAAGCTCAATCTAGACATTAAAGAGATTGAGAAAAATGTAGACGAATTACCATCTAAACAACAGAAGTTAATCGAATTGCGCGATCAAGGAAAAGTTTTACTAGATTACTTGGAGTATCATGAAAAACAAGTTCAACTTGAACAAAAAACAAACGAGAGAAAAGCAGAATTTCTAACATTGAAGGAACAGTATGAGGCATTGGAATCTGCATGGATAAATGGCCAGGCAACGATTCTTGCTGCGCATCTACATGATGGAAAACCATGTCCTGTTTGTGGCAGCGAAGAGCATCCAAATAAAGCTCAAGGTCATGAAACGGTTCCTACGAAAGAAGAACTGGAAGCTGCAAAACAGGCATTTAATGAGAAAGATAATGACTACCGGGAAATTGCTGCTCAATATAAAACGAATAAAGAACAATTGGAAACGAAAAAAGTAGAAGTTATTGCACTAGGTGTGTCAGAGGAGGAAGCTCCTAATGCCTATGAACAAATGGTTACTGAAGAGAAAGCATTAAAGAGTGAAGTGGATTCGTTAAACAAAGAAAAAGAAAAACTCGCCGGGTTGAAAAGAGATCTAGAAGAGAAACAATCCGATCTTGAGCAAGTTGAAAAGCAATATGAGGAAAAATCAAATGAGTATCAAAAGCAGAATACAGCCTTCCAAGCGGATAGAGCTGTTTATTCAGTCCAACTCGAACGGATCCCGGAGGAATTAAGAGAGTTAACGGTTCTCGAAGAAGAAATAAGAGAACTGAAAGCTGTCAAAGACGCATTGGCAAAAGCTTGGGAAACGGCGCAAGAACGGCTGCAGACCGCAAAAAATGAAGAAACAAGAGCAAAAACAAATTTGGAAAATGCAACGTTACAGCTTCGTGAAAATAGGACTAAAAAAGAAAAAGTCGAGCAACAATTCATCGATGCGTTGCAACAAGCTCAATTTTCAGACGAGGACAGTTACCGCCAGGCAAAAATGACTGATGATGTGCGGAAACAATTAAAAGCAGAAATTGATTTTTATCATCAACAGGTTGCTACTTTCACTCAACAGATTAAAGAGCTTAAGGAAAGTTTGCAGGATAAAAACAAGATAGATCTAGAAGCGTTACAGGCTGAACTTGTCGGATTGAAGGAAGACCATGAACGAGCTCAAGAAGGATTGAGACAATGCCAACAACATTTACAGACGGTATTAACCTCCAAAGAGAAAATAAGTAAGGCCAATGACAATGTCACCCAATTGGAAAATCGTCTAAATGTAGTCACGGATTTACATGATGTGATTAGAGGTCAGAACCATCGTAAAATCTCTTTTGAACGTTATTTACAAATTGAATTTCTCGAGCAAATTATCGTAGCGGCTAATGAAAGACTTAAACGCTTATCAAACGGTCAATTTTTATTACAACGTAGTGAACGCCAAGAAGCTAGAGGGAAGCAAAGCGGCCTCGGTTTAGATGTGTATGATTCCTATACGGGTCAAACACGTGATGTGAAAACATTATCGGGTGGAGAAAAATTCAATGCTTCTTTATCACTTGCCCTTGGGATGGCCGATGTCATTCAAAGTTTCCAGGGCGGGGTGTCTATCGATACGATGTTTATTGATGAAGGATTTGGTTCTTTAGATGAGGAGTCCTTAGCGAAGGCGATCGATACGTTAATCGATTTACAAAAATCTGGCCGTATGATTGGCATTATCTCCCATGTTCAAGAATTAAAGAACGCCATTCCTGCTGTTTTAGAAGTGACAAAGATGAAGGAAGGATATAGTAAGTCAGAGTTTGTGATTAAATAACTTATTCTCGATCCAGTTGTGCACTGATCATTGGGTCATTTAAATCGAGAGCAAGCGATCTAATGAACGACTTTTAGAACAACACCCAACTTGGACGGAGCTCTTTAACACAGAAATGAAACAGAAATGTAAAAGATTATGGTTTGAGAAGAACGTGATGTGGACGTGGGCTTAGCCATTACAAAAGAAGAGATTGAACGTGAGATCGCTATTGTCCCAACACTATTTTTCAATAGCGAAAATTATTAGGCTTCACATATGAATTAGAACTTGAATATTTAAGAAATGTAGTAGAACAAGTAAATGCATAATTTAAATCGAGTAGAAGAGGGGATATCCTTTCTACTCGATTTTTTATATGTTTCTTCGATATATCAATTATCGTAGGGGCTCTATTTAAGGTGATATGTTGTTATTATTCAATGTTCCCAACCGCTTAACGCTAAAATAGAAGCCCTCCACTAAAAGAAAAAGAAGCATAGGAATGATCCCTATGCTCCTAACTGTTTATTCCGGCCAAACTTTTTGATCTTGCGACGTTGTGGGCCTGTTTCAAAGCGACTGGCTTTTCTTTCAATTCTCGTAAAAATGATCTCGAAGATCCAGCTGAGCAGCCAATAGAGTAGGGCAGCGACTAGATACATTTCTAAGAAGCGGTAGCCGTTATTGGCGATCGTTCTGGAAATAGCAAGAATTTCCATGACTTGTACCGCAAATGCTAGGGAAGTGGCCTTTAATAGATTGATAAAGGTGTTCCCCATATCCGGCAATGCGACCCGAAAGGCTTGCGGTAAGATAATTCGGCGCAGTCCTTGGGCCGTGGTCATCCCGATTGAATAAGCGGCTTCCATTTGTCCGTGATGAATTGCATTGATCGACCCGCGCATCATTTCCGCTTGATAAGCAGATGTATTGATGGTATAAGCGAGCAGTGCATAAATGAGCGGATGAATGCTGTCCGAATCAAGGCTCCAGCCGAATCGTAGATTCAGATAATCGAATAAGACCGGTACTCCATAGTAAAAAACATATAATTGAACAATTAATGGGGTTCCGCGAATGAATGATATAAATAGAATTGAGCACTGATTAATAACAGGAACCTTATAAATTCTGCATAAAGCAATGAGTATTCCGAACAAGAGGCCAAGAACCATCGCGACAATGGTAATGGTAAGCGTTGCTGGAACTCCTTTTAATACTTCTGGTATTTGACTAATGGCAAATGGGATATCAATGATAGCCATAAATGATCACAATCCTTAATCGTATTACTTCAGTTCGACACGACCCTTTTTGAAGGTCTTTTCTGCATAGTTGATGACAGTTTCAATTAGGATACAAGTAATCCAATAGACAATAGAAATGACAATATATACCTCAAAAATGCCAATCCCGTAATTGTTTCCTAAAATAATCTTGACTTGCCCCATGATGTCGATCACTCCAATGGTAAAAGCAAGCGAGGTATCTTTTAATAGCTCAATTGTATAATTTCCAAGGCTTGGCAGGGCAATGACAAACGCTTGAGGCAAGATGATTCTTCTTAATGCTTGAGAGTAACTCATCCCAACACTATAAGCTGCTTCTAATTGATCCTTTCCAACCGCAATATACGCTGCTCGGATAATTTCTGCCAAATAAGATGCGGTATGTAAAGAAAATGCCAAAATGACAAAGAACAGGCGGCTCCAATTGTTAATGTCAATATTGAAAACGAGCAATAACTGCGGAAGCCCAAAGTAGATTAGAAAGATTTGGACTAACAAAGGAGTCGAGCGTGTAAAAGATAAATAAAATGTCGCCAATCCAGATAATACTGGAACTTTTTGAATGCGGATAATCGCAATGACGACAGCAATCAGGATGGCGAAGAATAGTGAGACAACCGTCATAAACAGCGTAAGCGGAAGTTTGTCGATTATCTTAGTAAAAATTTCCATCCAATATTCAAAATCTGTACTCATATTTCTCACCACCTACAGTAATATGTTAGTAAAAGGCCGTATTGGAAGTGATTCTCCAATACGGCATATTTTTTTGTATCCAGCTCTAGCGACTAAGCTCCCTTGGGTCATAAGTCCTCTATTCAGGATTGGTTTACGCCTATCGGGGCTGAACGAGCCGCTTCTATATTTGGTTTTACTGCTTATATTCGAATCCTTTTTCATTGATGTAATCCAGGTCTTGGAAGACATCCGTTCCAAACCATTTTTCTGATAGTTTTGATAGTGTTCCATCTTCGATGAGTTCAGCTGTAGCTTTATCGAACTGCTCAGCCAGTTCAGTGTGTTCTTTGTTAAATACGACATAAATTGGTTCTTTTGAAACGATTCCGCCTACCTTTAAATCAAGGTTCAATTCTTTTTGAACAGCATCAAAAGTGGTTTTGTTTAGGAACACAGCATCTGCCTTACCTTCATTTACTAGCTTCAGGTTATTCGCGTTTGAAGGGTGGTCAATGCTTTCGATTGTAAGCGGGTTATCCTGATGTTTATTATTATAGCCGTTTAAAATTGAACGTAATCCGCCGCCAGGAGACATTGGAGCAAAGGTTTTGCCAACCATATCATCTAACGTTTTAATATCATTACGATCTTTCTTTGTAATGAGTGAAGTTAGAGAATAGCCATACTCATTTTCGGGATAAAGGAACTTTTCTTCACGTTCTGGGTTGCTGAAAAACCAGTTGATAGCGATATCGAATTTGCCAGTGGCAACACCAACTAAGTTAGTTTCTTCTTCACCGAATTGGTATTTAAACGTATAATCTGGAAATTTCTTTTCGATTTCTTTTAAATAATCCATATCATAGCCGATCGGGTTATTTTCGTCATCCGTATATAGAAATGGGGGATTGACATCATCGCTTAATGCGACTTTAATGACTTTTTTTCCATCTTCTGTTTTACCATTGCTCGCATCATTTGAGCAGCCAGCGATGATGAAAATAGAGACTAGTGCAACAATAGCGGTTAGTATGAGCTTTTTCACTTTCTTTTCCTCCTCTTAGATCATAAATTCAGGTTCACGAATCAGTCGTCTTAAAAATTGTCTTGTTCGCTCTTGTTGTGGATGAATTAGGACTTCTTTTGGTGATCCTTGTTCGACAATCACGCCGCCGTCCATAAAAATTACACGATTAGCCACTTCACGGGCAAAATCAATTTCATGGGTAACAATGACCATTGTTATACCTTCTTGAGCAATTTCCTTAATGATCGCAAGCACTTCTCCAACCATCTCCGGGTCAAGTGCTGACGTTGGTTCATCAAATAAGATGACAGATGGATTTAAGGCAAGAGCCCGAGCGATTCCAACACGCTGCTGTTGTCCGCCAGAAAGCTGGGTTGGATATTCATTTAGTTTTTCACCAAGGCCTACCTTCTTTAATAAGTCTGCGCTGATAGCCTTTGCCTCATCTTTTTTTATATTTTTAGAGATAATGAGACCTTCCATTACATTTTCCAGAACAGTTTTGTTTTTGAATAAATTATAATGCTGAAAAACCATTGCTGTTTTCCGTCTAAGGTTGAGAACGTCTTTTTTAGAAGCATTTTTGCCGTTAACGGAGAAGCCGTCAATTGTGATAACCCCATCGTCTGGCTTTTCTAGATAATTGAGACAACGAAGTAGTGTTGTTTTACCTGATCCACTGGGCCCGATAATGACTAAAACGTCACCTTTATTTACTTCTAAATCAATTCCTTTTAGAACAACGTTATCTTGGAATGCTTTTTGGATATTATTTAATTTAATCAAGCCTTATTGACACCTCGCTTTTTACACTATAGGTAAGTTATTAAAGTATTTTATATTGGAATAATCAAACATTAACATAACTAGTCCTAGTTGTCTAGTCCGAATTATGGTGATATAATAAAAATATAGAAATATACTTTTATTCTAATTATTTTAGAGGAAACGATGTTAATAGAGAAATAAAGGAAGTGTTGTCGTTGTCAAACGCATTATTCGTAAAAACAGATATTCAAAAAGAATGGTTGGAAAAATTACATGAGCAAAAAGAATCTTTTCAAAGCTTTTCGAAAGAGGTTGATGAAAAGTCACGTTTTCCAAAGGAGAATGTTCATGCTCTTGTTGATATGGGATATACGAAACTAACGCTGCCAAAGGAATATGGCGGTGAGGGACTTCGTGTAACCGATATGGTGATGTTCCAAGAGACGATTGCCAGTTTTGATAGTGCTACTGGTTTAGCGATTGGCTGGCATCAAGGGGTCGTTGGTGAACTTTATGAACAAAAGCTTTGGAAAGAGGATCATTTAAACGCTTTTGCAAAAGAAATTGTAACTAACGGAGCCTTAGTGAATCGTGCGGTGAGTGAAGCTGCAACTGGAAGCCCGACACGCGGCGGCCGTCCAGGAACAAATGCTGTGAAGAAAGACGGAAAATGGGTGATCACTGGGAATAAAAACTTTACAACGATGTCACCTGTTTTAACTCATTTTCTTGTATCCGCATGGGTAGAAGAGAAGGAAGGGATTGGCTTCTTTTTAGTGGATCGGAAAAGTAAAGGATTATCCATCAAGGAAACTTGGGATGTCATTGCCATGAGAGGAACGGAAAGTCATGACCTTATCCTTGATCATGTTGAAGTAGATGAAGAACATTTTGTGGAATTGAACCAAGGTCCAAGAGGCAATAAAGTAAACGGCTGGATTTTGCACATTCCGGCATGTTATTTAGGGATTGCGCAGGCGGCACGTGATTATGCTGTGAAACATTCAACCGAATATTCTCCAAACAGCATCAAAGGAACGATTAGTGAATTGCCAAATGTTCAAGCTCTAATCGGGCAAATGGATTTAGAATTAATGAAGGCGCGCCACTTCCTTTATAGTGTTGCTGAAGCGTATGATGATGAAGCACGTCGGCCTTTGATTACAAATGAATTAGGCGTTGCCAAGCATATCGTGACCAATTCAGCCATTACGATTGTCGACAAAGCGATGAGATTAGTAGGAGCTAAGAGCTTACAGATGTCAAATCCATTGCAAAGATACTATCGTGATGTTCGCGCTGGGCTTCATAATCCTCCAATGGATGATATGACGATTTCAAAATTGGCTCAGGCAGCAATTGCCGGGGTTAAATAAGAGGATAATTCTAGTCTTAAATCTGCAATTCATATATTTATCAGACTTAACGGGCAGTAAAACCCCCACCTCAAGATTCAGAGTACAATAAAAGAAGGTAGGTGGGGGATGGGCTGCTCGTAAAGCTCCGATTGGTTCAACTAAACCGTCCACGAACATCAATTGGAAGAGATAAACAAAACGATACGTATTAAATTAACACGCTAGTTACTTCAAGTGGAGTTAAAGCATTTGTGTTATTTACAAAAACAAACGCATCATATCGTTCGGATATCACTGTGGGAACATAGTTACCATGATGCTCATATTGTGGGTTATAGACAACGCCAATTGCGCGATGACCGATTGTGTTATTAAATAGAGTTCTATTTTTTTCTGTAAAAACGAGGAGTTTATCGTAAGCTCCTGCTTTAAACAGTAGATCTTCCCAACTGCCGGCAACTGCGGGAGGGGTATTCATTTTTTCAAAGTTAACCCCCCATTCGGAAGCTGCAATAACCGAACCTTGATGTGTACCGAAACCAACAATAACCACATTTTCAGTACCTGCCTGTTCCCTTAAGAGTTGTCCTACATTTACAATTCCTTCATTTGCCATATCAGTGGCTCTTGCATCCCCAACATGCGTATTGTGTTCCCAGATTATCCCTTTAGAATTATGGTTATAAAAGGAATCAATTTTATGAATTACCTCAACCATGTGACGATCTCTAATATTCCATGATTCATTACCGTTAGTAACCATGGTTGTATAATAGTTTTCAGCGTTAGCTGTAATAAGTGCGTTTACCTCTATGTCTAAACTACTTTCCTGTGAATCATGATAGGTATGTTTGTTTAAACTTATTTCCGTTAAGAGTTTTGCTACGTCTTCATGACATCCCTCAGAATAAAAAGCAGAGGACAATGCATATTTTTCTGCTTCGCGATTAAATGGTTCAAAACAGGCGAAAGCCTTTTTCGCGACCTCAAGATCAGGTGAGTTTATTTTTTCTAAATGCTTTAGAATCTCATCCATTGATTCCCATAAACTGTAAATATCAATTCCATAAAAACCAACCTTTTTTTCATTCGGTTTTCCTTGATTAAATTCTTTTAACCATTCAATTAAGTCAATTATTTCTTCATTTGCCCACATCCAGGTTGGCCAACGTTTAAAAGACATTAGGACATCACGAGCATTATTAAATTCATTTGAATACCCTTTAATATACCTATTCACCTGTTGGCACGCTGGCCAATCACCTTCTACGGCGATAAAGGTAAAATCTTTTTCTACTATTAACTTTTTGGTAATCTCCGTGCGAATTTTATAGAACTCAGATGTTCCATGTGAAGATTCACCCAACAAAATGTACTTCTGATTTCTAACTGTAGTAACTAGTGGACCAAGGTCATTTTTAAAATTAGTAATTGGAATAGAATGTTGTTGTATTGCTTGTATCATTTTATCTGTCATAGTAGCCCCTCAGTTTTTGTATTCTGCATTATACGAATTCGTACCTGAATGAACGGAGAGAAGAGTATCCGCATATCCAACTAATCGGTTTATAAGCTCATCAGAAATTGCATAAACAAGGTGATGAAGTGACTCTTTATGTAAGGCAGGGTCGTCAAATATAATTGTGGTATTTATGAATATTTCCTTTGTATCATATAGGTTATAGTGAATGATAACCTTGCCAGCCGCACCGCCCGTAATAGGATCTTTATAGCTCGGTAAAAAAACATACCATTCCTCTGCAGAAGGAGAGCGAAAGTTTTTTGTAAATGTCAGACCTTTAATTTCCTTGTCTATTTGTTTACTCATCTTAGGATCAATAACATCAACGATCTTTTTTTCCATAAAGAATCCTACTCTGTTTCTGGATTAGCATCAACCGCTAACTCATATGCGTCTAGTATCATATCGCGTTCGGATGGATTGCTTATTCCTGTCAAAAACTGACCGTCATCCGTATCCTCTACTTGCATGACAAATGTATTATTTCCATCTTGTTCAGAGCGTAATAATGCATATGTTTTATTCTTCATATCAAATAAGGCTTCAATAGAAAGTTCTTTTTCATCCCCATTCTCATCTAAAACAACAATTTTATCTCGATATACATCACTATTCATGTAGTCACCTCCTGTAATTGGCATTCATATCTTTTCCTAAACCATAAAAATTATAAAACTTGTCCCTGTGACGCCCTAATAAATCTACCTCAAGAGTTTACTGCCGGCACGATGGACCTGTTCCTTTGTCCCATTCGTATCAAAAGGACTGTATGATTCGTATGAATTGGTGTGTGTAATTCCAACTGTTCATGTTGTAGTTATAATTTTCAGAATGTTCTATCATATGGACTACAGAAAGGATTCTTTTTCTCGTAGATTTGAAAACATATAACAATCACATAACTAAGGAGGTAATAAAAAATGAAAAAAATATTAAGTAGATTTGCTCTAATTTTATTAGTAATGATTTTGGCAGCTTGTTCATCCAACTCTGCTTCTTCATCAGAGGGATCGGGGATAGTATTACCATTAATGCTGTAAGTTTCTTACCAAAAGATGATCCATTGGTTCAGCCTCTCAATGAATATGTCAAAATGGTTGAAGAAGCAACAAATGGTGAAGTTAAAATTAATTGGCGCGGCGGTGCTGATATTATTCCAGTCGGAGAGCAAGCAAATGCTGTCCAAACAGGTGTTGTTGATATGGTGATTGCTGCTCATACGGGTCAATATGAATCTCAAAACCGCGCTGTACAAGCAATGCCTCTTTCTAAATTAGAACCATGGGAGGAAAGAGAAAGCGGTTTCTATGAAGCGATGGTAGATGCTCATAAAAAGATTGACTTAGTTTATCTTGGGCGCTGGTTGAATACTTCGCCACAAATTTGGTTAAATGAACCGATTAGTAGCTTAGCAGAATTAGAAAACAAAAAGATAAGAGCGACAGGAAACTATACGCGTTATTTCGATAGTTTAGGAATTAAAACCGTTATTATTGATCCAGGTGAGGTTTATACATCACTTCAAACAGGCATAGTGGAAGGGTTTGCATTTGGAGGGTTAAGTGGTCCTCATAAAAATGGATGGACCGATTCAGCTAAAAATGTATTGGATCATCCATTCTGGAATGCTAACTGTGCCATTATCATGAATCCGGATACATGGGATCGTCTTTCAGAAGACCAACAGAAATCTATTCAAACAGCCACCGCAGAATTTGAACGTTATATGGTAGATTATCATACGGAAGCGGAAGAGAAAGAAAGACAAGTATTAGCAGAAGCTGGGGTTGAATTTATTACATTACCAGAGGAAGACGCTAAAGAAATGACGGATAAAGCCTATGATGTAGAGTGGGATTATCTAAAGTCTGAAATTCCGGACGAAGTGGAAAACCTGCGCAAATTAAGCGAATAAAGGGTGAATGAGTCATGACAAAAAAGAAAAAGAATGTGCTAGATCGATTGTTTGATAGTTGCCTAGCGATCGTAAATGTACTCATGTCACTTCTAATCATCATTGTAATTCTAGACGTAATCATGACATATTTCTTCAATGCCCCTCTACAGTGGGCATTGGAGGTTTCTGAATATGCGCTAGCTTTTATTGCATTTTTAGGAGCGGGTTGGCTGATGAGAGAGGAAGGACATTTGCGGTTTGAAATGGTACTAGAGAAATTACCGAAGAAAATAAGATCGATACTTGAAATATTTGTATCTATTATATGCCTTCTTGTTTCTTTAGTAATTGTGTGGTCAGGTATTGAGGTAGTGATAAGTCTTTTTGAAAAAGGAGCATTATTTGAATCCGTTCTTCAATGGCCAAGATGGATTTTTATCGCCTCTATACCAGTTGGATTTGCCTTACTTGCCATACAGCTTGTTCGTCGCTCTATCCAGCATATAACAAATTTTAAAGCTTTGTTAAAGAGCTAAACAAACAAGGTAGTGGGGGTTAGAGCACAATGGAATGGTATATTGTTTTACCTTTAATATTCTTAGCATTAATCATCTTGTTTGCATTGGGAATTCCGATTATATTTTCCTTTTTGATTATCGATATTGTGGGTGTCTACCTTTTGTGGGGTGGCACATCTGGACTACAACAATTGCCTCTAAATATGTTTAAATCGGTTTCATTATTTTCCTTGTTAGCGATTCCAATGTTTCTATTTATGGGGGAAATTATGTTTCGAACAGGAATTGGAACACAAGTGTTTAACGCGTTGGGAAAGTGGATGGGGAGAGTGCCGGGTAGATTAAGTATTCTAGCTGTCGGGAGCGGAACTTTGTTTGCGATACTATGTGGATCAAGTGTAGCCACAACCTCGTTGCTTGGATCGCTCCTAGTTCCTGAAATGGACAAACATCGTTATAAGCCTGCCATGTCGTTGGGACCTATTACAGGTAGTGCAGGGTTAGCCATTTTAATCCCTCCCACAGCACTTGGTGTTTTAATGGCAACACTAGCGGGTGTCCCAGTTGGAACATTTCTCGTAGCAATTGTTGTTCCGGGTCTGATTCTTGCTTTGCTTTTTTTAACCTATATTATTGTACGTTGTTTGCTTCAACCTGAATTAGCACCCTCATATGAAGTTGAAACCTATAGCATGAAGGAAAAGGTAACGGATTTCTTTAAATATATCTTTCCTCTAGGTTTTATCGTCTTTTTAGTATTAGGTGTGATTATTCTTGGTATTGCAACGCCAACCCAATCTGCTGTACTAGGTGCTGCCGGAACAACGATCATGGCAATTGCTTATCGGAAGTTCACTTGGAAGCTATTATGGGAATCCTTAACCGGAACAGCAAGAATGACCGTTATGATTTTAATGATAATGGTTGGATCAACTACTTTTAGTCAGATCCTAAGTTTTACTGGTGTTACGCAAGGGTTAGTTGAGACAGTTTCTACATTAGATTTGACGCCCATCATGTTAATTATCTTAATTCAACTTGTCTTAATTGTTCTGGGATGTTTCCTTGAACCGATGTCAATCATGATGATGACATTGCCGGTTGTTATGCCAATTGTAAGTGTATTAGGTATCGATCCAATTTGGTTCTGTGTTATTTTCTTAATTAACATGCAAATGGCAACGATGACGCCGCCATTCGGAATGGATTTATTTGCGATTAAAGCTGCAGCACCGCATTATTCGATGGGGCAGATTTATAAGGCAATTTTACCGTTTATCGGAATCAATTTGGTTTTAATCGTTTTAATTATTATATTCCCTTCACTTGCCACTTGGTTGACAGGCTTTATGTCAGCCTAACGGGGAAGGGGTGAAAAAACTCTGGAGAATCCCAGAGTTTTTTATTATAAGAGAATCATATTTACCAAATGAGAGATTTTTGAAAGAAGGGTGCTTGTGAGAGTTTTTGTTTATGCTGCAGTGCCTATTTTGTATCTGATCCAATTATTCTTGAATGTTCCGATTATTGATCTGCTCATTGTGACTTTTGCTATATTATCTATTGTGTTTTCATTCAGGCAAGCGAATCGATTGTATCGTACGGTTGGAAGCATTTTCCTGCTTATTGGGCTTTGGTTATGGTCTTATTCATCTTTCGACCTTGATCTATTGCGAACCGCTTTCCATCAAATGGCCGGAATCCTTGGTTTATTTGTCGTTCTGCCATTTATTCAAAGCATCATTCGTGTCGGAAAGTATGACCGATCAATGAATAAATTGCTTCATTATCGAGCCCAAACCGTTCATGGTGTATACTGTCGAACCTCATTGGGGGTCTACATTTTAAGTGTTTTTTTAGCGATTGCTGCGATTCCGATTGGGGCACATAGCTTTGGTAAAAAAATACCCGTTATCTCGAATGAATTGAAACAGCATTTTTTAAACAGTTCGATGATTCGTCCATTTGCTCTTGCACTCTTTTGGAGTCCGATTGAAATGGTGGTGCTTGTCGGAGTGGATGTGACGAATGCCAATTATGGAGTGATTTTGCCTATTCTTTTGGGCGTCAGTATCTGTTTTTTGACCTTTGATTGGTTATTGCAAAGAAGAAAATATAACTTATTGATCAACGAACTTGAGGAGGGGCCAATCGAGGCATTTCCGAAAAAAGAACTGCAAAAATCAGCGCAATTATTACTCGTAATCTTATTGCTATTCGCGATGGTTATGTTAACGAATCGTATGTTGAGCTTTGGTATGCTAATATCTATCATTTTAATATTGGCTCCATTCTCCCTAGTATGGAGTATGTCTATTCGTAAGTTTCCAATTCTTATTCGCCGGTTAAAAAAAGCATGGCCAGAAGGTGTGAAAAAAATGGCAAACTTCAATATTCTTTTTCTATCAGCCAGCTTTTTTCTAACGATGGTACAGAAATCACCGGTTTTCAGCTTTCTAAATGAGATATTAGTTTCTCAGTTTGATTTTATGCATTTGTTTATTTTTTGTATCTTCGTTTCCTTGGTACTATGGTTCTTATCTTATTTAGGCATCCATGCAGTTGTATTAATTGTTTTGTTAGCTCAAATCCTAAATCCATTTTTTATTGGAAATGAAAATGGTCTTGCCTTTTTATTAATCGCAACATTATTGGCCTTATTAATGGTAAATCCATTTAATGTTGTTTCATCTATGATGACAAATATAATCGGAATAGGTCCTCTTCGACTCGTTCGATGGAATTTAGGATATACCATTTGTCTAATTATTACTGTAGATGTTATCGCCTATATTCTCCTAATCTAGCGAGATGAATAGGATAATAGGAGATTTTCGTTTCTAGAGAGTACTAGTTATCCTATTTATCTTTATTTCAACATAAAGAATAGGTCTTATTTTGATTTATATTATTAATGCAAATTGCAACTCTAAAGGACTATATGAATCGTATGAATTGGAATGTATAATTCCAACTGATTGTGTTGTAGTCATAATTTTCAGAATGTTCTATGATATAAACTATCAAGAGTATACAGAAAGGGTCATATTTTGCATAAATGAAAGGTCATGAAAGAGAGCGCTGGATTGTAACAGATTGAGTACATAGCCAGTCGTCTAAGTAACCAAATAGTAACGCCTTTAATTTAATGAAGTGATAACGGTTACATAAGCAATTGCAGAAAATAATGATTCACAAACAGGGGGGATGATGATGACAGATAAACTTTATGATGGATACCGATCCTTTCAATACTTAACACCAGGGAAACACTATAAACCGTATCCTCTCCCTCAATCGGAAAGATACCGGCAAACGTATGAGATGAAGCTGTCAGAATCAGAGGAACGAATTTTTAATACGATTCAAAAATATTATCCAATCGTTTCTCTACGGGACCATGGGTTTGTTGTTCCAAAAAATCCTGACGATATCATTCCGTATTGTCGCCAGCTTCATACAGAATTTGATTATGAGGGCTTAGCACGTTCCGGTATTGATGTCATATTTGAGAATTTCATGGATGGAATTTCCATTATTACTTCTCAAAATGGGCTAAAGTGGGACGATGTTATTTTAACCTTAGGGATTCGTTATTGTGACATTGCCAAACAGGATACAGTCTATCTAGCTAAAACCTACAAAGATCTAGAGGAAGCGAAGCGATCAAAACGAGTGGCCATTCTGCCTTCATTAGAAGCGGCTAGCATTCTTGAAAATGAAGTCGATCGAGTGGATGTTCTGTATGGACTCGGCATTCGCTGTATGGGGATTACGTATAATGATGCCAATACATTAGGATCTGGGTTAACTGAAAGCTTTGATGGCGGATTAACGAAGTTTGGTAGAAAAGTAGTTGAAAGAATGAACACGCTAGGAATGGTCATCGATATCTCTCATTGTGGAGATCGGACAAGCCTAGATGTGATAGAAGCAAGCCAATCGCCTGTCATGATTACCCATGCAGGGGCAAGAAAAGTCTGGGATTCACCTAGAATGAAACCAGATGAAGTGCTTTTAGCCTGTGCTGAAAAAGGGGGAGTTATTGGCGTTTGTGCTGCACCAAATACGACACTTTCTTCGAAGAATCCGAATGAGCATACGATTGAATCGGTAATGGAGCATTTAGAGTATCTGATCGATTTAGTCGGCATTGATCATGTTGGATTAGGACCTGATACGTTCTTTGGAGACCATGTCGCTCTGCAAGATGCCTTTGATTCAATGCTATCGCTTCATGAGTCTCATGGAAATCAGGATTACGATGCTTCTCCATATGTCAAAGGACTAGAGAATCCAACAGAAGCGATGAGCAATATGATTAAATGGTTAATTAAGAAAAATTACAAAGTTCAAGAAATCGAAAAAATTGTTGGTGGAAATGCATTTAGAGTATTGCAAACGATATTGTCTTAAAAATTAGGGACAAATTTAAGCCCAAATTATAAAAAAATTAAATTGAAGTATTTTTTAAAACAATCAAAGGGGATGACGTAATGAGTAAAATGAAACACGGTGCACCGCAAATTCCAGAAAAACTACGCGTATTTATGACTTTCGAATCAACAGGTTGGTTTGATACTACACAGGAACAAAAAGAAACGGAAATTCTTCCTTTATTAAATGAGGTTGTGCAATCATGGAGTCAAAATGGGTCTGAATTACTCGGTACTTTTGACCGTGATATCTTAACAGCGGGGCATTCTGGTCCTACTGCATGGCATGCATGTTTCCTATATAATATTCCAGATCTTCAAACCGTAACGGACATGACTCATTCATTCCGTGCAACTGGATTAGATCGTTATTTTCGATTAGAAGCTTCCATCGGCAGGCCGTTTTTCTTACTTGAAAAATAAAAGGGGATTAAGACAATGAAGAAAAGACTACTATTTATTTTAACGGCAATAACAATGCTAATCATAACAGCCTGTAGCGGTTCCTCATCGAGTGGAGGAAATGCAGGCGATGGAGATGTTATTACACTGAACTATGCGTTCTTTGCTCCTGCGGGAACTTTCCCAGCCGTGCAAATGGAAAAGTGGGCTGAAGAAGTAGAAAAACGAACAGATGGAAAAGTAAAGGTCAATACATTCCCAGGCGGATCCTTATTGACTGCAGAAAATATGTATGACGGAGTAGCCAATGGACTTGCAGATATTGGATTATCGTCAACAACGTATGAACCTGGAAGATTTCCATTATTAGCAATTTCTGATATGCCTTCTGGATATCCGAATGCAGCAGTAGCTAGTAAAGTCGTAGTCTGATTTAGTAAATGAGTATCCACCAGATGCATTAAAGGATTTCAAGATTATTACAGCTTTTGCTTCTGAGCCAGCTTATATTCAATCGCAAAAACCAATTGAAAGCTTGGCAGATGTAAAAGGGAAGCAATTACGTATTTCAGGTGCGACAACCGATTTATTTAAAGAATTAGGAGCCGCTCCAGTAGGGATGTCTCAAGGGGAAGTCGCAGAAGCACTACAAACAGGAATTGTTGATGGTTATGTATCTTCACGTGAAGTATTAAAGGATATGAAATATGCTGAAATGGTAAAATACATAACCGATTATCCACTTACACTAAATACATTCGTTGCTGTTATGAATAAAAGTAAATGGGATTCTCTTCCTGAAGATGTACAGAAGGTCATTGATGAGTTAAATAAAGAAATGACTGACTTTACAGGCGATTATTTAGATCAGTATGTGGATGAGGTCTCAAAGTGGAGCGAAGATGAACATGGCATTGAAGTCGTTTCCCTTAAAGATAAAGAAAAATGGGATGAAATTGGACAGAAACTACAATTAGATGCCGTGAAAAAAGCTGAAGATGCAGGTTTACCTGGACAAGAATATCAAGAGCGTTTGAAGGAACTTGTTGAAAAATATAGCCAAGAATAAAAAAGAAAAAATGAGTACTCCCTATTCCACCTTTACTAGGGGGTAATCATTTTATTAATCTAAATGAGCGTTCGGGAGGGATCTAGGTTGAGTGAAGTCACAGAGTTAACAGCAGAAACAGGGTTAGTGAGCCTGAATATAGAAAATAAAGCAGTAAAAAAGGGTGCGTTAGAAACATTTGCCCTAAGAGTTAGTCAATTATTCGCTTGGATTTCCGGAAGTGCCGTGATGGCGATGATGCTTCTAATTGTCATCAATGGGATTAAACGATTCTTTTCAACCCCAATACTCGGAACAACCGAAATTGTCGGTTGGTTGGCTGCTATTTCCATTTCTTTTGCACTGGGTTATACACAAATACACCGTGGCCATGTGGAAATTGACTTACTTGTCGTAAAATTCCCTGAAGGAATACAAAAGGCCCTAAGAATTGTAGTTGCTTTCGTTTCCCTTGGCTTCTTTAGTATTGTGGGCTGGCAACTATTCCAATATGCGATTAACTTATCTGCCAATCAAAATGTTTCGCAAACTTTAGGGATTATTTATTACCCATTTGTTTTTCTTTCTGCTCTTGGATTTTTGGTCTTCGTGTTCGTTCTTTTGACAGACCTTATTGCTGAAATAAAAGGAGGGAAAACTCATGGATCCAATTAGTATCGGGTTAATCGGAATCATTGCCTTATTAGTTCTCATTTTTCTGCGCATGCCCGTCAGCTTCACGATGTTTATCGTCGGTTTTGTTGGATTGTTTCTCTTTATGGGAAAAGAAGCGGCTTTTAATATTCTTAGTGCTGATATTTGGGGTCAATTTTCTAGTTATACATTAGCCATTATTCCATTGTATGTCTTTATGGGTGAAATCATTTTCCGCTCTGGGATCACACAAAACTTGTTTGATGCGGCCTATAAGTGGCTCGGTCAATTTAAAGGGGGAATGGCAAGCACAACCATTTTAGCTAGTGCTGGATTTTCGTCTATTTGTGGATCGAATACAGCAACTGCAGCGACAATGGGAACCATCGCCTTACCTGAGTTAAAAAAATATAAATACGATCCTGCTATTAGTGCAGGCAGTGTGGCAACTGGGGGAACATTAGGAATCTTAATCCCGCCAAGTACCGTGTTAATTGTTATTGCAATTCAAACACAGCAGTCGGTTCAGGATTTGTTTGCTGCGGTTTTATTGCCAGGATTCTTACTTACCTTTTTAATGATTTTAACGGTTATCTTTCTTTGCCAAAAAAACCCTGATATGGGGCCAGCAGGACCCAAATTTCCTTTAAAGGAAAAAATAAAATCGTTAACAGGGGTTATTCCAGTATTTGTCTTATTTGCCTTTGTTATTGGGGGCTTATTCTATGGTTTATTTACCCCAACAGAATCAGGAGCATTTGGAGCATTTGGTGCTCTGATTATTACGATTGCGATGAGAAAATTCACATGGAGACGTTTGGTAGATGCAATAGATAGTACGATTCGTTCAACTGCCATGGTATTATTTCTAGTCGTTGGTGCAGTTGTGTTCGGACGTTTTATTACAGCGACAAGACTTCCGTTTTCTGTGGCTGAATTTGTTAGTAATCTCGCAGTACCGTCTGTAGTGATTCTCATTGCTATTTTACTCATCTATGTGATTGGTGGGGCAATTATGGATGCATTAGGCTTCTTAATTTTATCAATCCCGATTTTCTTTCCAGCGATCATTGCACTTGGATATGATCCAGTTTGGTTCTCCATTCTTCTATGTATCGTAACAAGCCTTGGGGGTATTACACCACCGGTTGGAGTGAACGCATTTATCGTTCAAGGGATTTCGAAGGATATACCAATTACAACGGTTTTCAAAGGACAGGGTATTTTATCGTTACGTATACGATTCTTGTGGCCATTCTGATTCTATTCCCAGGGATCGTTACATTCTTAGTTTAATATTCCGAAAATTTAAATATCAAAGTGTCTGGAAACCACAAAATCCTATTTAGTACCATATGATAAGTACTGGATAGGGTTCTACGGTACCAGACACTTTTTTGATTTAATAAGGATAAGTTTCTTCTGTTAGA
>CAWBCW010000011.1:0-880441 GCA_963787345.1 uncultured Bacillaceae bacterium
TAACACAAGTATTACCGAGTCTACTCAATAATTTATTGTCGGTAGGTGGTGAAATACCATTACCTACTAAGATTGTTCTTGCGCTATCCAACTTCATGGTCGGTTATTGGTATATTTGTGTTTTATTTGTTGTATTATTAATCGCGGCTTATATAGCAATTAAGAGAAATCCAAAAGGACAATATATGTTGGATTTAATTAAGCTGAAAATACCTGTATTTGGGGGATTAGCACAAAAGCAAATCATTGCAAGAGTTTCTCGAACAATGGCTTCCCTATTCGCCAGTTCTGTTCCGGTTTTACAAATCTTAAGAATGAGTGGCGAAGTATCGGGAAACAAAGTGTTTGAAAAAGTATTAGAGGAGTCACGAGAATCTTTACGAATGGGTGCAAGTTTGTCTACGCCATTAGCTCAAAGCTGGGTCTTTCCAAACTTAGTTAGTCATATGGTGGCAATCGGAGAGGAAACAGGACAGTTAGACACGATGCTAGAAAAAATCGCTGACTTTTATGAAGAAGAAGTCGAGCAATTGGCCTCAAGATTAAGCACTGTGTTGGAACCTTTAATGATTGCGATTTTAGGAGGAATTGTTGGTTTGATTGTATTAGCGGCAATGATGCCAATGTTCTCAATTTACGAAGGAATGTAATAAAAGACATGATTACCCCCTTTAGTTTAAGCGAAATTTGACGAAAGCATTCTCTAACAAGACGACAAAAGTCTTGTTATTTTTTTTTGCCGGTATGATAGGATGTTTCCAATGAGCTTTGCCGTGTCATAACAGACAGTAAGACTTCTAATAGTTAAGGATAGGTTGGGAATCTATTGTCTGTAATGACCTGATTGGTTCAACTAACCATCAGTGGAGAAATGACATGACGAATTGTCGGAACGTCTAAACTAGTACGTTCTGTACGTCGATAAAATTCTACTGATGGAAGTTTCACTTTATAGGGAGGACGCATCTAATATGGACAAGCCAAAAGAACGGAAAACGATAACGATAAAAATAAACGGAAAAGAAAATCCGTTTGATGAAAAAAGTAAAGAGAAGATAAAGGGACAACAGAATAACTCCAATCAAGAAAAGGCTCCAACTCCCCACCCTATGGATCAAGAAGCGGCTGCTGCGAAGGAACAAAGTGATGATCGTGATAGCTTCGAGTGGGTTTTACCGAAAAGTACAGATCCTCCAGCTCTAGATGAAATCAAAAAAACTTCAGATTCTACTAAAAAGAAAGTCGTAAACCTGACACCTAAAACTACCGGTTTTACGATAAAGAAATTCCCTAACAAAAAACTAAACCTATCAACTTTTTTCTCGATTTTTTTTGCTGTACTGCTCGGTACTTTCCTTGGGCTTATGTTACTTAAAATTGTACCGGAAGAAAAAGTGGTCGATCCAGACGTGCCAGCAGTGAATCAGGAAGTACCGAATCCCCCCGTTGAAGAAAAGAAGACAAATAGCGGGGGACTATCAGGTACTCGTCAACCTATTAGTGCAGCTGTTGTACAGGAAGGGATTTATTCTACTAAAGAGTCTGCTACCCAGATAAAAGAAGAACTAAACAAAGGAATACCAGCAGAAATTTTCACCTCTGATGGACAATTTGCCCTTATTGTTGGGATATCCAATACTGTCGAAGAAGCGAAGTCCATTGGGAATGAATTAAAGTCAAGTGGGATCGATACGTATTCCAAGCAATGGAGCATTGATGAAAAGAATCTTGCCAATTTGCACGATGAAGAGAAAAAGCTTGTCGAGATATCACCCCAGGTTTTTCAAAGCTTTCTTACAAGTGTTTCCTCTGTTAATGGCACCAATAAAATCCCGCAAGATCTAATGGACAGTGTAACAAAACAGAGTGCCAGTTTGGGTGAGATTGATAAAGGGAAATTGCAAAATCAACAGATCGTCGGCCTCCATGCCCAACTTGAAAAGGTTGCTGCCCAATTAAAAGATTATCAGAAAAATCCACAAAGCAGTACATTGACTAAGGCGCAGCAACATCTATTGACTTTTTTGGCAAACTACCAAAGTTTATAATAATATTAGGAAAAAGTTGTAATGAATTGAGATACGTATATTCTACGAAATGATCATGCAAGAAGAGATGAACTGTAACTTTTTTTCAATGTTTATCTCTCTTTGTATGTTCTGAAAGATCATTATCCTCATATTGTTTATGGGTACTAGTCATGGTAGGATGGACATGTATCTCCCTTACTAGAAAATAAAGGAAGTGAAAACATGCAAGACCTCATTTTAGCCTCGTCTTCTCCACGGCGAAAAGAACTTCTAGAAAATCTCCAAGTCCCATTTAAAACCGTTAGCAGTGATGTTGATGAGGATTACGATCCGAATTGGAAGCCAAATGACATCGTAATGGAATTAGCTTATCGGAAAGCGCAGGCAGTCGCCGCAGATTATCCGTCTTCTTTTGTGATTGGTTCAGACACGATTGTCGTAAAAGAGGATGATATATTAGGTAAACCACAAAATCGTGAGGAAGCTTACTCCATGTTAAAAAGATTGGCTGGAAAAACGCATTCTGTTTATACAGGGGTAGCGATTATTACACCAACAGAGATACGAAAGTTTTACGAAAAAACAACTGTAGAGTTTTGGGAGTTGTCACATGAGGAAATTAATAAATATCTTGATACAGGAGAACCATTTGATAAAGCAGGAGCCTATGGGATTCAAGGCTTTGGAAGTCTCCTTGTGAAAAAAATATCAGGTGATTACTTTGCGGTTGTCGGTCTTCCTATAGCCCGGACGATGAGGGAACTGAAAACCTCAGGATTTCAAATGTAATTTCTTCATACTCCCGCTCTACTTTTAGAAAAGGGAGGAAATCATTTTGTCAACTGAATCATTAATGATCCGTGATTTTCCAAAGAATGAAAGACCAAGAGAACGTTTTATGAAGCACGGGCCAGAAAGTCTATCGACTCACGAATTACTGGCCCTCTTGCTGCGCACAGGAACAAAAGAAGAATCGGTCCTTCAATTAGCCAATCGCCTGCTGACTCATTTTGAAGGATTGCGTTTATTAAAGGATGCCACCCTTGATGAAATGACTGCGATCAAAGGAATTGGTTCAGCGAAAGCGATTCAAGTTCTAGCAGCCATTGAATTAGGCAGAAGAGTCTCGAATTTAAACTACGATGACCGCTATGTCATTCGCTCCCCGGAAGACGGTGCCAAATATGTCATGAATGACATGCGCTTCCTCACACAAGAACATTTTGTCACCCTTTATTTAAATACAAAAAATCAAGTCATGTGTAAGAAAACTGTTTTTATCGGCAGCCTAAACGCCTCCATCGTTCACCCTCGCGAGGTCTACAAAGAAGCCCTACGACGCTCAGCAGCCTCAATCATCTGCATTCATAACCATCCCTCCGGGGACCCCTCACCGAGCCGTGAAGACATAGAGGTGACCAAGCGCTTAAATGAATGTGGTAAAATCCTTGGCATCGATCTCCTTGATCATCTGATCATCGGTGAAAATAAATTTGTCAGTCTCAAAGAAAAAGGGTGTTTCTAAGACTATGATTTTGTCTTTTGTTACGATATAATATAATTTGTGATTTTTTGACGAATTAATAAGGCTTAAGTTACAATTTTATTGACATCTACGACATGCAATATACTTAATTATAGATACGATTGATAACGGTTTGGTGAGAATTATTTTCGGCTTTAACTTCATCCAGCAAACGCCTTTGTACCGAAAGCTTGCGACAGGTACAGAAGTCTTCCACTTCTATAAGTGACGGATGAATGCCAAAGAGTTTTCTGATTCAGTAGGGGGTCAAATCCCGGCTGAATGAAGTCAGGCCTCCGGCGGATGCCACGGATTTTTTAATGGTATTTTATTGAGCAAGCGCAGGTATTATATCCAGGCGCAAATTCGGCGGAACGAATTTGATAGGCAGAAGCAGGGCGACTTTGTTTTTGCATTATGTTTTTTAGAAGGGGAGATACAATCATGTTTGGATTTGGTACTCGAGATCTTGGAATTGATCTGGGAACGGCTAATACGTTAGTGTATGTGAAAGGAAAAGGGGTCGTCGTAAGAGAACCCTCTGTTGTAGCTTTACAAACCGATACGAAGAGCATTGTTGCGGTCGGAAATGATGCGAAAAATATGATAGGCCGTACGCCGGGGAATGTCGTTGCATTACGTCCGATGAAAGATGGCGTAATTGCTGATTATGATACAACCGCAGTGATGATGAAGTATTATATTAAGGAAGCAACGAAATCAAAGAGTGTTTTTTCTGGTAAGCCTTATGTGATGGTCTGTGTTCCTTCAGGTATTACAGCCGTAGAAGAAAGAGCGGTTATTGACGCTGCTCGCCAAGCGGGTGCAAGAGATGCTTATCCGATTGAAGAGCCGTTTGCAGCTGCGATTGGTGCAAACTTGCCTGTTTGGGAACCAACTGGAAGCATGGTCGTGGATATTGGCGGAGGGACAACGGAAGTAGCGATTATTTCGCTCGGTGGAATCGTAACAAGCCAATCGATCCGCATTGCTGGCGATGAAATGGACGAATCGATCGTAAACTATATTCGTAAAAGATATAATTTAATGATTGGAGAACGTACTTCAGAAGCGATTAAAATGGAAGTCGGCTCGGCAGGAGACTCTGAAGGAATCGAAAATATGGAGATCCGTGGCCGTGACTTGTTAACAGGGTTGCCAAAAACGATCGAAATTACAGCTGCAGAGATTTCCAGTGCATTAAAAGATACGGTATTGTCTATTGTTGAAGGTGTAAAGGGTACATTAGAAAGAACACCGCCAGAACTAGCAGCTGATATTATGGATCGTGGCATTGTTTTGACTGGTGGGGGAGCTTTGCTTCATAATTTGGACAAGGTCATTAGTGAAGAAACGAATATGCCTGTCTTAATCGCAGAAAATCCTCTTGACTGTGTAGCGATTGGAACCGGTAAAGCACTTGATCATATCCATTTATTTAAAAATAAAGCGAAAGATGCTCGCTAACATCAGATAGAGGTGTGTACGTATGCCACAGTTCTTTTTGAACAAACGCCTGATTATTTTGCTTGTTAGCATTATCATTCTCGTGGCATTAATTGGGTTTTCATTAAAACAACGTGAAGAGTTGACCTGGCCGGAACAGTTCGTCAAAGATACTGTCGGCTGGGCTCAAACCCTTGTGTCTAGACCGGCCCATTATATCGCCGGTTTTTTTGAAAATGTGAAAGACTTGCAAAATACTTATGAGGAAAATAAAGAGCTAAAATCGAAGTTAAATGAACTCGCACAGTTAAAAGCAAATGTCCAAAGCTTGGAAGATGAAAATATAAAACTTCGAGACGTGTTAGATAAACAAGATTCCCTACGTGATTTTGAACCGGTTCAGGCAACGGTTATTGGACGTAATCCTGAGCGTTGGAATGAGCTTGTCATTATTAATAAAGGATCAACAAGCGGAATCGAAGCTAATATGTCTGTTATCACTGCAACCGGATTGATTGGAAAGGTTAAAAATAGCCGCCAGTTGACATCAACGGTTCAATTGCTAAGTTCAAATGATTCGACAAATCGTGTGTCGGCTGAAATTGTTGGCGATGAAAAGGTTTACGGTCAGATCGAAGGGTTTGATCGAGAAAGTGAAAGGCTTCTCCTAAGGAAAATTCCCTATGAAGCTAAAGTTGAAGAAGGTCAAATTGTTCAGACATCTGGATTAGGAGGAATCTTTCCATCAGGCCTTATTATTGGTGCTGTTGAAGAAATAGTACCAGATGAATATGGGTTAACTCAGACCGCTTATGTCAAACCAAGTGCTGATTTTTACGATATTGAGCATGTGATGGTCGTAAAAAGAACGGTGATTCAACCTGAATTAAGTGATATGATGGGTGAAGAGGAGGAGGCAGAATAATGAAGTTCTTTCTTCCTCTAATGATTAGCTTTAGTTTTCTATTTGAAAGTATTTTTGTCGAACTATTACCGAAAGCTTATTCAACGAGTGAGACCATTTTAGTGCCCCATTTTTTGATTGTTGTTATCATTTTTACAGCTATCTACGGGAATCGCAAGCAAGGTCTTATTTATGGATTTATTTTTGGATTATTATTTGATATCGTCTATACCGAAATCATTGGTATTCATCTGTTTCTTCTTCCTTTAGTCACATATATCATTGCTTCGATCATGAAATTATTGCAAACGAATATCATTGTCGTATCTTTTGTAACATTACTCGGTGTTGCGTTATTTGAATTAGGAGTCTATGAAATGAATTTTCTTATTGGGATCACAAATATGGCCTTTGTTGATTTTCTTAACATTCGCTTGCTCCCAACTTTAATTTTAAATAGTATTTTTATCGTTATTGCAGCCTACCCTTTAAAAAAGTTCATGGATTCTTATGCCTATGCGCTAAATGAATAGGGATTGTTATTTTACAAAACTTAATAATTTTATAAAAATCCCATCGAATAAAAGGAAATTCACAGATTATTGTCGAAGTAATAAAAAGCGGTTTCTATTATGACGGTACATTCTGAATGAAGTCATATTTATTTATAAAATGAAAAGCGGTCTTTGCTATACTTTCTTGTATGACAGTGCTCTAGTTGAGGTGAAATTCTAGATAATGAAAAAACTCCAAAATGTAACGATCAAAGGAACAAAAGCAGGAATTGTTCTTCATTTGAACGATACTTGTTCCTTTGAAGAGTTAAAGAAAGAGCTCCACATGAAATTGATGGAAAACTCTCGAGCGCAAGTAGACCATCAGCTAATCACTGTAAAGGTCCAATTGGATAATCGCTATTTAACAACCGAACAAATGGAAGAATTAAAAGAGATTATTCAAGAAAATAAACATCTAGTTGTCGATTCGTTCGATTCGAATGTGATCACAAAAGAGGAAGTTAAGCTTTTGCAAGAGGAACAAGAGATTGTTTCTGTTTCAAGAATTATCCGTTCTGGTCAAGTGTTAAAAGTACCGGGGGACTTACTGTTAATTGGTGATGTGAACCCAGGCGGAACCGTGATGGCGGGCGGAAATATCTTTATCTTGGGCACATTGAAGGGGATTGCCCATGCCGGTTGTAACGGCAATCAAGAAGCGGTCATCGCTGCCTCGATTATGAATCCATCACAGCTACGAATTAGTGAGCATATTAATCGAGCGCCTGATCAAGTAAATGAGCAGGAACCGAAAGAAATGGAATGTGCGTATATCGATGAAAATAATCAAATCATGATTGATAGATTACAAGTTTTGATGCATATTCGTCCTAATTTAACAAGATTGGAAAGGGGACTGTAGGATGGGAGAAGCAATCGTAATAACATCAGGAAAAGGCGGAGTTGGAAAAACGACAACTTCAGCAAACATTGGTACGGCATTGGCCATTCAAGGTAAGCGTGTCTGTCTAGTAGATACAGATATCGGCTTACGTAACCTTGATGTTGTCATGGGGCTTGAAAATAGAATCATCTATGATCTCGTTGATGTTGTCGAGGAGAGATGTAAAATCCACCAGGCACTTGTAAAGGATAAACGATTCGACGACCTCCTCTATCTTCTTCCAGCTGCCCAAACGAGTGATAAATTGGCAGTCACACCAGAGCAGATGAAGAAATTAATTAATACGTTAAAAATAGACTATGATTATATTATTATTGATTGCCCAGCCGGTATTGAACAAGGGTATAAAAATGCAGTTGCTGGAGCGGATAAAGCGATTGTCGTCACAACTCCAGAAGTATCGGCAGTACGAGATGCTGACCGAATCATCGGTTTGCTTGAAAAAGAGGAGGGCGTAGAAGCCCCTAAGTTAGTAATTAATCGGATTCGCAGTCATATGATGAACAATGGGGAGATGCTTGATGTCGATGAAGTAACGGCCCACTTATCCATTGATTTAATTGGAATTGTTGCCGATGATGATGAGGTCATCAAGGCATCTAACAGCGGAGAGCCCATTGTTTTAAATCCAAACAGCAAGGCGAGTATTGCTTACCGCAACATTGCTAGAAGAATACTAGGTGAATCGATTCCACTACAGCAATTGGAATCAACAAAAAGCGGAGTTTTTTCGAAAATTAAGCGATTCTTCGGTGGAAAATAATATAAAATCAATCAAAATAGTGCATGAGTGATTCTCGAATGAGAGCAGCTTGTGCATTTTTTTGAATCCTCCAGCTCCCCTTATTTCCCCCAGTCATATTTTCCTTTTTGGTCTCATAAACTTGTACTACTAAATGTCGTATAAGGAATGGTGGGAATATGCGTTCAAATAGTGATGAGATTCGAAGAAGAATTGAAAAACGAAAGAAGCAGCGGGAACGAATGGAAAGAAAGACAGAACCTCGGAAAAATGACCATCGCAAGAAGAGTAAAGCGAATTCACTGCCATCAGAAATTCCATGGTTGGAAGATGAAGAACGATATGGTTTTGATACGATGACTTCTTATGAAAGCGGACCAAACGAAGAAGACAACCATCCATTATTTAGCACAGAGGCATTTATTTTTAAAACTTTAACTTCAGCAATCCTTGTCTTAGTAGTGGCGATTATGTTTCGAAACGATACCCCTACTTTTGAGCCAGCGCGAGACTTTGTGACGAAATCGATGAATGATGAATTCCAATTTGCGGCTGTTTCTGATTGGTATGAGGGTACCTTTGGGAAACCACTTGTCCTATTTCCTGAAAAAACAGAGAGCCCAACCGAAATTGTTAAGGGGGATGGTGATAAGACCATTTATGCCTTGCCAGCTTCAGGTAAAATTCTAGAAGATTTCGGTGAAAATGGACAAAGGATTACGATTGAAACGGGAAAAGGGGCGATGGTCGAAGCGATGAATGGTGGACTTGTCCTTGAGATCGGTGAGAAAGAAGGCTTCGGACAAACTGTTGTCATTCAACATCCAGATAAAAGAAAATCGTGGTATGGAAATTTAAGCTCAGTGAATGTGACCCTTTATCAGTACATTGAAAAAGGTACGGTCGTAGGAAAAGCAACAGATTATGAAGATGGAACAAATAGCTCCTTCTTTTTTGCTATTAAAGAAGGTGATGATTTTGTTGATCCGATTCAGGTGATTCAATTTGACTAGACTATTTGGTGTTTTCAAACAAATTTATATCCATCCGTTGCTATGGCTTGTAATGGCTTTATCGATAATGACAGGTCATTTTCTTGAGCTGTCTCTTTTTTTGTCGATCATTTTTATTCATGAACTTGGGCACGCCTTAGCAGCTGCCCATTTTTCCTGGAGGGTGAAGCGGGTCACGATGCTCCCATTTGGCGGAGTGGCAGAAGTCGATGAACATGGGAATCGTCCTTTACGAGAAGAGTTGATTGTTACCTTAGCAGGACCTTTTCAACATCTTTGGATGATGGGATTGGCCCTTTTATTCCATGAATTTTATTGGATTTCTGCTGATTTTTATCATAAGTTTATGGAGTTTAATAGTATGGTTCTCATTTTTAATCTTTTACCGATTTGGCCGCTTGATGGAGGAAAACTGATTTATTTATGGAGATCGAAAAAAGAATCTTTTCCGGCTGCACATCAGAAAACGATTTCCATCTCGATTGTCAGCCTTGTAACTTTTTTCGGATGTTTAATGTTCATCCAGCCTATTAACATTAATTTATGGGTAATCACGAGTTTTCTCGCCTTTTCCCTTTACTATGAGTGGAAACAAAGGCATTATGTGTTTGTGCGTTTTTTACTTGAACGGTTTTATGGGAATGAAGCTGAATTTAAATCATTGCGACCGATCCATGTCCATGAAGACGAGTCTGTCGCAAATGTACTCGAACAATTTCAGCGTGGCTGTAAGCATTTGATTATTATTGAAAAACAAGACAAGGAAAGCGAACAGCTGGACGAAAATGAATTGTTACATGCCTATTTTGTTGAAAAACGCCATTCTGATAAAATGAGTGAGTTGCTTTATCCTTACTAAAAAGTCATAATAATAGGAATGAGTGGACAGATTTATGTTCGCTCTTTTTTTAACTTCATTCAGCCTCCGGGCGCAAATTCCGTAGGGCGAATTTGATTTGAATTTCCTGTTAGAGTTTTATTCAAAATAGAAGTTTATGAAGGGTAAATTGAAAAAGTGAGGCTAGAATCTTGAAAAAGTTAATTGTTAATGTTTTAACAAGGGAGAAGCGGTTTGCTCTTTTGGATGGTTCAAAAGTTGAAAAGCTGCAGATCAAGCAGCCGAAGCAAGAAACCCTTGTTGGGAATATATATCTTGGTATTGTAACGAAGGTTTTGCCTGGCATGAATGCTGCCTTCGTGGACATTGGGGAAGAAAAGAACGGGTACATTCATCGAGACAAACTTGCGAGCTTCGTCTTAGCAACAGGCTCCAAAGAGGAAAAAGAGAGTAAGAGTATTTCCAGCTTTATTCATCAAGGGGAAAAATTACTCGTTCAAGTTGAAAAAGATGCGACTGGAACGAAAGGCCCGAGGCTGACTTCGATTATTGAACTTTCAGGTGAACACATCATTTACATGCCTAAAGGCAAGTATGTGGCGGTTTCGAAAAAAATTGAAACGACTGAGAAACTTCGTCAATTTGGATATAGCAATAAAACAGAAGAAGAGGGCTTTATTTTTCGGACAAGCAGCGCAACTGTTTCCGAGGGAGAGCTATTGGCAGAAATTGAGACATTACGGGAGAAGGATAGAGAGTTGATGTCGAAGTCAAAATCGATGAAAAAAGCAGGTATCGTTTTTGAAACCGATCATTTTTTCCACGAAATCATCGAAGTGATCAAGCCATTTGCGAATAATCTAGAAGTAATGGTTGATGACCGTACGCTCATGACTAAAATAACCGCAGTCTATCCATCGCTATCAATTTCACTCCATAGGGATACTGAGAATATTTTCATTGCAAACGATCTCCATGGCGAAATCGAAAAAGCGTTAAAGCGGGTTGTTTGGTTATCGAACGGGGCCTATTTAGTGATTGATGAAGCCGAGGCTTTAACGATCATTGATGTTAATACGGGAAAATACTCAGGGAAACATGACTTGGGAACGACTGTTTTGAAAACGAACTTGTTGGCTGCGGAGGAAGCGGCAAGACAGATCCGTCTTCGTGATTTAGCGGGGATGATTCTGATTGATTTTATTGATATGAAAACGGAGAAAGACAAAAGGGAAGTCTTGGAGCGAATGTCTGTGGCATTACAAAAGGATGATCGAAGAACCCGCATTGTTGGCTTCACTTCTTTAGGAATTCTCCAACTTACGAGAAAAAAAACAAAGGTCTCTCTTTCGGAAGAGTTGATGGAAAAGTGCCCGGTCTGTGAGGGTGTTGGTAAGGTTTTAAGTTCTGAAACGATCGCATTTCGTTTGGAAAGAGAGCTGTACCAATACCGTCAAAAAGATATTGAGAAAGTCGTCATTGAAAGTACGGAAGGTGTCAAACAAGTTTTTTGTGGGGGACAAGATGTCCATAAACAAAGATTAGAGGATATTCTCGGCTTTTCTATTGTTTTTAAATTAGTTGAGGAAGTTCAGCCCTTTTACAGAATCCTTCAACTACAATCATAAGGTAAAATCAATATTGACAAGGGGTTCGCCCTCATGTTAATATCTTAATGTTAAGTTTGTAGCACCCGTGCTACAACCGCTCGGATCAGGTATGAAGCATTTACTATGTAAATCACCTGTGATTGGCGAGTCTGAGTTTATGAGGAGGTGCAAGTCCATGTACGCAATTATTGAAACAGGCGGTAAGCAAGTAAAAGTAGAAGAAGGTCAAGCAATCTACATTGAAAAGCTAAACGCTGAAGCAGGCGAAACGGTTACTTTTGATAAAGTTCTTTTCGTTGGTGGTGAAAATGTAAAAGTAGGAAGCCCAGTTGTTGAAGGTGCTACAGTTACAGCTAAAGTTGAAAAAAATGGTAAAGCGAAAAAAATCATTGTTTTCAAATATAAAGCGAAGAAAAACTACCGCAAAAAGCAAGGTCATCGTCAGCCATACACTAAAGTTGTCATTGAAAAAATCAATGCTTAAGGTATAGAAGATGATAGACATTACAGTCAATCGTAACCAATTAGGTTTCATCGAATCTTTTACCATGAACGGACATGCATTGTTTGACGATCATGGAAAGGATCTTGTTTGCGCTGGTGCATCGGCTGTGTCCTTTGGTACAATTAATGCCGTTCATGCATTAACAGGAACAGTACCCCATATCCAACAAGGAAAAGATGGATTTTTGAGTTGTCAGATTCCGGAAAATCTTCCGGGTGACATTCAGGATAAAATTCAGCTTTTACTTGAGGGAATGGTAGTTTCTTTACAGACGATTGAAGAACAATACGGAGAGCATATAAAAATAACCTTTAAAGAGTGAGGTGAAAAAAACATGTTACTAAAATTAGATATTCAGTTTTTCGCATCTAAAAAAGGGGTAGGTTCTACAAAGAACGGTCGTGACTCAATCGCAAAGCGTCTTGGCGCTAAGCGTGCGGATGGTCAACCCGTAACAGGCGGTAGCATTCTTTATCGTCAACGTGGAACAAAAATCTATCCAGGTGTAAACGTTGGCCGTGGTAAGGACGACACTTTATTCGCAAAAGTTGACGGTATTGTTAAATTTGAGCGTTTAGGTCGTGACAAAAAACAAGTTAGCGTATATCCAGCTGCTCAAGAAGCATAAGTCTTGTAAAAAAACTCTAACCTTTTACGGTTAGAGTTTTTTATCTTCCTTCAGCAAATGCTTTTGTACCGAAAGCTTGCGTCAGGTACAGAGGTCTCCTACTTCTATTAAGTGGTGAGATGAATGCAAGCTTTTGTCAATTCAATGGGGGTTAACCCTAAGCTGAATGAAGTTAAAGCCTCCGGCGGATGTCACGGATTTTTTAAGGGTAATTTCTCGAGCGAGCTCAGAGATTGTATCCGGACGCAAATTCGACGGGCGAATTTGATCTTCATGAAATCCACTAGAATACAAGCGTCACATCTTCTTTTTCCTCTAAATATACTTCTTTCTTCCACTTTTTTTGGTATACTAACAAAAAGCGGTCTATTACGTAAATGTGTGGGGTATTAAGGGATATGAAAAAAAAAGAATGGACGAAAGTCGAGCTGCTCAGCCACATTAGACATGATTGGTTAAATAAATTGCAATTAATTAAAGGCAACTTAGATTTAAATAAATTCGAGCGAACGAAAGAAATCATTTCGGAAATTGTAATTGAGGCACAAAACGAAACGAAATTATCGAACTTAAATTTACCTGATTTAACTTTATTATTGATTACCCATAATTGGGGAACATTTTCTTTTAAAGTTGAATTTGAAGTGCTGGATCATATGAAATACAGTAGTGAAATAGACGATCAATGGTTGACCAATTGGATTAGTCAGTTTTTCTTACAACTCGATGCTTCCGTTAAACCATTTGCAGAAAATCATTTATCAATAACTATTGATCCACAGCAAGAAGGAATTCGTTTCTTTTTTGATTTATGTGGGACAATAGAGAAGAAAGAGGTCCTACAGGATCTTGTGAATGAGGCGTCTAATGGCGTGTCGATTCAACAGGTTGAAATAAATGATGAAGAGTTTTCATTAGAGGTCTTTTTTCACAAAAATATATAATAACCGAAGTTTGTGCGGCTCTTAAGTCTGCACGAAATGGAGTCGGGAGGATTTTAATTTATGTTTGTCGATCAAGTTAAGATATATGTTAAAGGCGGAGACGGCGGTAACGGGATGGTTGCCTTTCGTCGTGAAAAGTACGTTCCAAATGGCGGGCCAGCAGGTGGCGATGGCGGAAAGGGAGCAGATGTTGTCTTTGAAGTCGAAGAAGGTCTGCGCACGTTAATGGATTTTCGTTACCAGCGCCATTTTAAAGCGCCTCGCGGAGAACATGGCATGTCGAAAAACCAACATGGCCGCGGTGCTAAAGATACGATTGTAAAGGTACCGCCAGGAACGGTTGTCACAGATGCGGAAACCGGAGCAGTAATTGCCGATTTGACCCAACACGGTCAACGTGCGGTAATTGCCAAAGGGGGAAGAGGCGGCCGCGGGAATTCTCGCTTTGCGACACCAGCAAACCCGGCACCAGAGCTTTCAGAGCATGGCGAACCGGGACAGGAAAGAGACGTTATTATGGAATTAAAGCTCTTAGCAGACGTCGGACTTGTTGGTTTTCCTAGTGTAGGTAAATCTACGTTATTATCGGTTGTTTCTGCGGCAAAGCCGAAAATTGCTGAATATCATTTTACAACACTTGTTCCTAATTTAGGGATGGTTGAAACAGAAGATAGCAGGAGCTTTGTTATGGCTGATTTGCCTGGCCTTATTGAAGGAGCCCATTCAGGAGTTGGCTTAGGACATCAATTTTTACGACATATCGAAAGAACAAGGGTAATTGTTCACGTGATTGATATGGCGGCAACAGAAGGCCGTGATCCATATGAGGATTATTTGATCATTAATAAAGAACTAGAGCAATATAACTTACGGTTGACAGAAAGACCGCAAATTATTGTTGCGAATAAAATGGACATGCCTGATGCCGATGAAAACTTAGCTGCATTTAAAGAGAAGTTAACCGAGGATTATCCTGTTTTTCCAATCTCAGCTGTAACAAGAAATGGATTAAGAGAGCTCTTATATGCAATTGCCGATAAGCTAGAAGATACCCCTGAGTTTCCACTGCATATGGAACCAGAAGAGCAAGAGGTTCATCATGTTCTTTACAAACATGAGGCGAAACAGAAGGAATTTGAAGTTTCCAGAGATGATGATGGAAGCTATATTTTATCTGGAGATGCGGTTGAAAAGCTATTCCAGATGACGGATTTCTCAAGGGATGAATCGGTACGGCGTTTTGCTCGTCAACTTCGCGGTATGGGCGTTGATGATGCCTTACGCGAAAGAGGAGCGAAAGACGGGGATATTGTGAAGTTATTAGAATTTGAATTTGAATTTGTTGAGTAGCCTTCTATTATTGTCCAGCTTTAGTGCCTAGCCCCTCGAGGTCACAAGCTTGTCTAGTGTCGGCTCCTAGGGACTTGGGACATAAGCCAATCACTTCGGAAGGCAAAGAACGCCTTCTGTCAGTGCTCGTCTTATGCCGGTCGTCCCTGGACAAGTCGCCTATACATTTCAATCAATGCTCTCTGAAAGGTAAAGAATACCTTTCGGAGAAGCTTGTCTTGTGCTTGTCGGGGCTGTGCAAGGCGCTTACGCTTTTCTAGGAGGGAGAGAATGAGAACAAAAAAGCCAGACAAAAAGTTTTATTTGGTCCGGGAAGATGTTTTACCAGAGGCGATGAAAAAAACAATTGAAGCAAAGGAACTGATCGATAGGGGAAAAGCTGAATCTGTGTGGGAAGCGGTTCAGCGCGTTGACCTGAGTAGAAGTGCTTTTTATAAATATCGAGATACGGTCTTTCCTTTTCATACAGTTGTAAAAGAACGCCTCATTACTTTGTTTTTCTATTTAGAAGATCGTTCGGGAGCACTCTCAAATTTGCTGACAACGGTTGCTTCAACAGGTTGTAATGTATTAACGATTCACCAAACAATTCCATTGCAAGGAAGAGCAAATGTCACTTTATCGCTTAATATAGAAAATATGAAAATTGATATTGATGAATTGCTAACGAGAGTCAGACAATTGGAATATGTTGAAAAAGTAGAGGTACTCGGCTCAGGCGCATAATCACCGCTAGGGCTGAGGCTTTTTTATATTAAGCGGGAGCGGACAGAAGTTCATGATTGTCCAGAAAATGATTGAAACAGGATTTTATCTTGTACATTTATTTTTCTACATGGTAAAGTTATTGTAAAAAACAGGATAGGGAGATTTTGGATAGTGAAAACAGGTTATTTAGGCCCGAAAGCAACTTTTACTGATTTAGCAGTGCGCGAAATGTTTCCAGATTATGAGTCAGTTGCCTTTACGACGATTCCTGATTGCATTGATGCGGTTGTAAATGATGAAATTGATATAGCGGTTGTACCGCTTGAAAATGCCCTTGAAGGCTCAGTCAACATTACATTGGACTATTTGATTCACGGAGTCGAATTGCCTGTTAGAGGCGAACTATCAGCCCCGATTCGACAGCACTTAATGGTCCATCCAAATCAAGTGGACAATTGGAAAGGTCTAAAACGTATTTATAGCCATACACATGCCATTGCCCAATGCCATAAATTTTTACACACAGAATTAAAGGGAATAAGGGCCGAGAGCTACACATCTACAGCTGGTGCTGCACAGTATGTCATGGAGCATCCGGATGAGCCGATTGGCGCAATCGCTAATGAATTAGCAGCAAAAGAATATGGTCTCGTCATTGTAAAACCGGATATTCATGATTTTAATTATAATCGGACGCGTTTCATCTTCTTGTGCAAAAAGCCACTAGAATTGCCGATTAAACCGAATTTCGTTGGATATAAGACGACGTTGATGATCACGTTGCCAGAGGATCGTTCAGGAGCTCTTCATCAAGTGTTATCTGCATTTGCTTGGCGCAGTCTCAATTTAATCAAAATTGAGTCAAGGCCGACAAAAACAGGGTTAGGGAATTATTTCTTTATTGTAGATATTGATAAGGCTATAGATGACGTTTTAATTCCAGGTGCGATTGCTGAAATCGAAGCACTTGGTTGCCAAGTGAAGGTTTTTGGCAGTTATCCTTATTACCAATTACAGGCAAAGTAAAGCAAGAGGCTCATCCCTTTTAAGTGGACGAGCCTCTATTTTACGTTCCATCACTCCGTTGTATCGATAAGAAATCCAGCTGCACGTAACGCATGTTCTGCCTCATCTAACTCTTTTTCCGAAGTCCCACTCAACGTATGAAGATGAATTCCATTTGTTAGCTCCAACAGGTACGAAGCTTTTGTCTCTTTAACTTTTTTCATAAATCGCTTTACTTCTTTGCGGTTAGAAACTAATATGGACGCCGTTAAATCACCGTAGACGGGATGCTCGATTTTCACATCTTTAACAGTGACCCCATAGTCAACGATCAGATTCAATTCCTCTTCGGTTCGTTCCGGCGGATGATTACAGGCCACTGTCCGTTCGATATTCTCCTTAGGTGATCCTGTTTGAATATAGATATAGCCCTGGCTCGTTGCGATAATCGGTTCATTTCGGGCTTTTAAGATCGAGATATCTCCAACAATAATCTGACGGCTGACACTCGTTTTAGCGGCTAATTCACTGCCCGTTAACGGAGTATTCGACCCCTTTAATAATTCTAAAATAACTTCACGTCTTTCATCCGCTGTTAATTTTTTCACGTATGATTCCCCTCTCAAAACTAAGCTCCGCCTCAACGAGTATTCCGAATAACCTCAATCAATGTATGTGCTAAATCTGTCAGCTCTTCTTCGGTTGTATCATGTCCAAAAGAAATCCGAATAAATTCTTTCCCGATCTTCTCAGGAACTTCCATTGCTGTCATTGTTTTTGAAGCGGATTGTTGTCCTGTTGAACAAGCGCTGCCTGTCGAAATTGCATATCCTAGTCGATTACATTCAAGCATTACCCATTGCCCTTCAAGTCCATGTAGGCGTAGGCCAATCGTATTTGGAATTTGTCCGCTTCCTTTGCTGCCATAAACCGTAATATCGTCTTTTTCATTTTCTAAAATCGCCAAAAAGCCTTCTCGCAACTTTTCTGCTTTCTCTATGCTCTCTGATAACCCTTTATGACAAGTTTGAGCAGCCACTGTCATGGCCGCAATCGCTGGAACATTTACTGTACCTGGTCGAAAGCCGTTTTCATGGGATGTACCTGGATAATGCGGATGCCAAGCAATTTTTGGATTTACATAGGCGACGCCAATTCCCTTTGGTCCGTAAAATTTATGGGATGAGATCGACAAACTATCAACTACTTTTGTAATCGGTTTAAGGTCCATTTTGGCAAAAGAGTGAACAGTATCGCAATGAAAAAGAATATTGTTATCTTTACACCAAGAGGCAATTTCCTCTACTGGCTGAATCGAGCCGATTTCAGAATTAGCATGTTGAATCACCACGAGGGCGGTGTCATCTCTTGTTGCTGCTTTTAATGATTCCACGTCAATTTGTCCATTTTCATCTAAAGGTAAAAGTGTGACCTCATAATTTTGTAGCGATAAAGAATTTAACGTGCTGCGAATCGAGCCATGCTCGGCTATTCCTGAAATAATATGAAATCCTGTTTTTTTCTTCGCAGACAGTAAAGCATGAATTCCTAAATGATTGCTTTCTGAACCTCCACTTGTAAAATAGACTCCACTCGATTCTACTCCTAGCATTTGGGCAAACTGACTGCGGCAATTTTCCAATATATCTTTCGCTTGAGTTCCTGCATCATGAAGACTGCCCGTATTGCCATAATATTTTGTAGATGCTTCTACATAAACTTGAGCTGCTTCAGTATCTAAAGGTGTGCTTGCTGCATAATCAAAATATTTCATAAGTTCCTCCAACTTCTTTTCTTTTTTCACCAATACAGTATTAAGTAATCTATTGATAATCTTATCAGTTAATCTATGGAATTTCTAAAAAGTACTTGTCAATATTTTAAAACTATGTAAATATAGGTGTCAAGACACCTGTTAACAACATTAAGCGAAAGTCCTTCGTTTCTATATGTTGGGGATGAATGAAAAAAGGATCTCCGATTTAGTAGGGATATAGCCTCTGCTGAATGATGCTAAGCCTCCGGCGGATGCCACGGATTTTTTATGGAAATTTATCGAGCGAGCCCGATAAAAATCCCGGCGCAAATTTGCCGAAGTGAATTTTGATCTTTAATTACTAGAGAGGCAGATGATTGTAAGTATGAATGCAAATGTCGTCATTATTGGCAGCGGGATAGCGGCCTTGCAACTAGCAAAAAAGTTACATCGTGATTTAAATGTGATTATTTTCACAAAATCTAATGTAACAAAGAGTAACTCTTATTTAGCTCAAGGTGGCATTGCTGTGGCTTTCGCTGCAAATGATGATCCATATAAACATTATGAAGATACACTAGAAGCGGGACGATACCATAACAATGAAGAGACGGTTCTGCAAATGACAAAAGAGGCCCCTGCGTTAATCAATGAGCTGATTGTCGAAGGTGCTCCTTTTGATCGAGACGCATCAGGGAAAATTAAATTGGGCCTTGAGGGTGCTCATCGTGAAAAACGAATTATTCACGGCGGTGGGGATGCTACCGGTAAAGTCGTTGTCGATTTCTTAATCACTCAAAACCATGATATTAAAATTGCTGAAAATATGACGGTTTACGATTTAATACTAAAAGACAATCGCTGCGTTGGCGTAAAAGTGAAAGATTCTAACGGGAGACCCCTTACTGTTTTTGCTGATCATGTTGTTATTGCATCCGGGGGGATCGGACAAATATACAGTTTTACCTCTAATGCAGATAGTGTTACAGGCGATGGCATCACTCTTGCGTACCGTGCGGGAGCAGAGCTCGCAGATATGGAATTTGTCCAGTTTCACCCAACCCTTCTCTTTGCAGGGGGGAAAGGGGCTGGTCTTGTTTCAGAAGCGGTCAGAGGAGAAGGCGCACGTTTAGTGGCTGAAGATGGGACATTCATTATGGAAGATGTTCATCCATACAAAGATCTAGCGCCAAGACATGTAGTATCCCAAACGATTTATGAAACAGTGAAAAAAGGAAAGTCCGTCTATTTAGATATTTCATCGATCCAAAACTTTGAATCTCATTTTCCGACCGTTGCATCTCTTTGTAAGGAAAACGGAGTTGATCTTGATTCTGGAAAAATTCCAGTGGTCCCAGGTTGTCATTTTTTAATGGGCGGGATTGTCACTGATTTACACGGACAAACTTCGATTCCTGGACTTTACGCCGTTGGTGAAGCAGCTTGCACGGGCGTACATGGTGCAAACCGCTTAGCAAGTAATTCCTTGCTTGAAGGTCTGTATTTTGGTGAAAAACTAGCGCGTTATATTAATAATGCACCTGTTGTGAATCAAAATCGAAACATCAAATTAAAAACGAAAAAACAACTTCTTTCTCATTATGAGCTACCAGAGATAGCAACAATCAAAAAAAGCATGATGGATCGAACGGGAATTTCACGAAACGAAGAACTGCTCGAAAAACAATTGAGATTCCTAGAAAGCTATAATCCAGAATTTTGGCTCCAAGCTGATTTAGATGACTTATCTCTTGAAGATTTAAATAAAGTTTTTATGTTAATTACTTCGTGGCTTGTTACAAAAGCAGCGTTTAAAAGGACGGAGAGTCGGGGCGGACATTATCGGACTGATTTTCCACTTGAACAAAAAGAATGGGAGAAAAAACAAATCATTTTACAAGTAAAGGGTGACCGGGTTGAACCAATTAAAGTTAAAATCACAACTCCAGCAATTTTTCATTGAAGATATTGGAGATCGAGATCTTTCGAGTGAAACGATTTTTGGCAAGGATGAAGAAGGTCAAATTAAATTTATCGCAAAAGACAACGGAATCTTTTGTGGAGAAGATGTGATCCGTGAAGGCTTTTCGCTGTTAGACAGTGAGGCTGTTGTTAAATTGACAGTTAAAGACGGAGAACCGATCGAAAAAGGACAAGCCTTTGCGACTGTCAAGGGGAAAGTGGCAAGCCTTTTGCAAGGAGAAAGAGTCGTGCTGAATTTAGTACAACGAATGAGCGGCATTGCGACTGGAACGAATGAAGCCGTTACAACTTTAAACAGCACTCATACAAAAATTACCGATACAAGGAAAACTACTCCAGGATTAAGGATGTTTGAAAAATACGCTGTACAATGTGGCGGCGGGGTCAATCATCGCTTCGGCCTATTTGATGGAGTCATGATTAAGGATAATCATATTTCGTTTGCAGGCTCGATTACGAAGGCTGTGGAAAAAGTTCGCTCACAAGTGGGGCATATGGTCAAAATTGAAGTAGAAGTAGAAACAGAGGAGCAAGTAAAGGAAGCCGTTCTGGCTAAAGCAGATGTGATTATGTTCGACAATCGGACACCAGATGAAATTAAGGCGTGGATCGGACTTGTTCCAGAAAATATTAAAACAGAAGCATCAGGTGGAATTACTCTCAATAACTTAGCGGGCTATCGTGATTGCGGTGTTGACGTAATATCACTCGGAGCACTGACGCATACGGTAAAAGCTCTTGATATTAGTGTGAAAGTTCAAATCGGCTAGTTTTTAGCAAACATTTTTAAAAATAATCGGTTGAGCAGACTCGGTGGGACGAATTTGATTAGGGCTCATTAATAATAAGGGGTGTAGGGGAAAATGAGTATTTTACAAACAATGACAAACCATATGATTCCAGAAACTTATAAGAAAATGTCTACAGAAGAGCTAGAAACGCGCGTAAACGATGTAAAAGCGCGACTCGGAAGCAGATTATTTATTCCTGGGCATCATTATCAAAAAGATGAAGTCATTAGATTTGCAGATGCAAAAGGAGATTCTTTAGTTTTAGCACAGTTATCAGCTCAAAATAAATCCGCTGAATTTATTGCCTTTTGCGGTGTTCATTTTATGGCGGAAACAGCGGATATTTTAACGACAGAACAGCAGAAAGTATATTTACCAGATATGCGTGCCGGCTGTTCGATGGCTGATATGGCAGATATCCATCAAACCGAACGTGCCTGGGAAATATTAATGGATACTTTTGGTGATACCATCTTGCCATTGACTTATGTCAATTCAACGGCAGCCATTAAGGCATTTGTTGGAGAGCATGGCGGTGCAACGGTTACCTCATCGAATGCAGAACAGATGGTTTCTTGGGCATTCCAACAAAAAGAACGGATTTTGTTTTTACCCGATCAGCATTTAGGAAGAAACACGGCCGTCCGCTTAGGGGTGCCACTTGAGCAAATGGCGATTTGGGATCCGATTCAAAATGTATTGGTTCATGATGGGCAGGTTGAAGACATTAAAGTTATTTTATGGAAAGGTCATTGTTCCGTCCATGAAAACTTTACCGTTGCAAATATTCAAGATGTAAGAGAAGAATATCCTGATATGAAAATTATCGTTCATCCTGAATGTACGCATGAAGTCGTATCATTAAGTGATATGGCAGGATCAACAAACTATATTATTAAGGCGATCGAAAGTGCGGAGCCGGGTTCTTCATGGGCGATTGGAACGGAGCATAATTTAGTTAACCGTATTATCCAAGAACATCCTGATAAAAAAATTATCTCTTTAAACCCATATATGTGTTCTTGTTTAACAATGAATCGCATCGACCTTCCTCACCTAGCTTGGAACTTAGAGTCTATTGAAAAAGGCGAGAAGCATAATATCATTAAAGTAGAAAAGGACACAGCTCAAAAAGCAAAACTTGCTTTAGACAGGATGTTACAGTTTTAAAAAATCAGATATATAAACCCTAATGCCAGCGACCTGTTATGGAGCTGGCATTATTTATTTGAAGCTTGTCTTCAACATAATTCAACCCCCCCATGCATAAGTTGTTATGAAAAAGGAATCGCAAATTGCCTAATACAACATAGAATGTATGGACATATGCACAGGAGGGGAAATCAGAGTGAAAATCCATATCGTACAAAAAGGGGATACTCTTTGGAAGATCGCCAAGAAGTACGGCGTGAATTTTGAAGAGCTGAAACAATTAAATACACAGCTCAGCAACCCTGATATGATTATGCCCGGTATGAAAATAAAAGTCCCGACATCTGGTGGAAATATAAAGAAGGAAACACAGACAGGGGCCGGTGGAGCAAAAATCAATTTGGGTTCAAAAAAGGAAGCGCCGATTAAAGAACAACCAATCAAAGAAATGCCGACAGTTCCAAAGAAAGAAGCACCTATTATAAAAGAACAACCGATCAAGGAAATTCCAAAGCCTGCTCCAATTATTAAAGAGAAACCAGTTGAAAAGCCAAAAGAAGCACCGAAAAAACCTTATATACCAAAAATGCCGCAGCCGATTATTCCTGAAATTGATATTAATAACTACTTTATGATGAATATGGCGAATATGAATGTTCAAAAACCAGCACCTGTCCCGCCAAATATTCCGCCTATCCCGCCAATTGTACAACCGACTATCGAAAAGAAACAACCAATGAAAGAACTTCCGATAACTAAGAAACCGATGAAGGAAATCCCGAAGGCCAAAGCACCAACTGCCAAAGCACCAACTGCCAAAGCGCCAACCGCAAAAGTACCTGCTAAGGGAATTTCAAAGACAGAAGCAGTTGAAAAGAAAATGCCATTTCAAAAATCTACAAAGAAAGATTTTGTATTAAATGAAGAAGTACCAAAACAACCAATTGCAGGAGTAGGGGGAGAATTTCAACCTATACAACAACACGATGCATTCATATATGCCGCAAGTGAATCTAGCATTCAATCCATGTGCACCGCTTTTCAGCCCTTATCAAGATCCTTGTTATCCGGGTGCACAGGCAATGCCGTACATGCAAGGAGCACATATGCCGCCAGTTCAAGGTATGCCATATCCACAAGTTCAAGGAGCGTATATGCCGCAGATGCAAGGAGCACCATACCCAGATGTTCAGGGAGCGTTCATGCCGCCAGTTCAAGGCATGCCATATCCGCCAGTTCAAGGGGCGTATATGCCACAGATGGGAGCACCATGCCCAGATGTTCAGGGAGCATTCATGCCACCGGTTCAAGGCATGCCATATCCGCAAATGCAAGGGGCACCATACGAAGATGTTCAAGGCTCTTATTTGCCAACACAACCAATGCCATTCCCAGAGGTACAAGGCAGTTATCAGCCAGAATTTCCTACTCCAGACGGATCAGTTTTTCCACCTAATCTGATGCCAGGTGTTGCAAATGAGGGGATTTTAGAAGAATCATCTCCGTTCTATGGGTTTGATCCAAATATTGCAGGAGCAGGTTTCAACCAAGAACCTTATTATGGAGCTCCAATGAATCCGGAGCAAATGAACGCACAAGTCCAAGGTGTAGGCATGGGGGGACAACAACCGCATTTCCCAACAGGGGTACCTATACAACCACCAACGGGATTTTCACCTTATCAACAGAAGAAAAATGACTATGGATTTGGGGTCCAACCGGGCTATCAGCAGCCGTTGCACGGATATGAAGGCTTTACTCCGAGCCCTCAAGGATACGGTTTAGAAGGAGGCTATGTTCCAAGTCCACAAGGATATGGTTTCAATGATGGGCATGGGTTTGCACCGTTTGGATATGGTGGTGCTCCAGGGGGCAGTCCATTGCCGCATGGTTATCACGGGGGGCATGCTCCGACATCGCCATTTTCACCGGGAGCAGGTTATGGCGGCGGACCCGTTCAGCCGTTTATTCCAGGAGGAGCAGAAAGTTTCGGTTATCCCGGAATGTCTGGTCATCGCGATGAGAGCGATGAATCATTTGAATAATGTTGGAGGAGACGAATATTCTGATCGTCTCCTTTCCTATTTAAAGGAAAATTTATCCGCAGTGATTCAAGACTTTAAACAGATAAGGAAGCACGTTTATTTCGTAAAATTACAAGATGGTCCTCCCTTTATAATGAAAGGGTTTTCTTCAAGAAGGAGCTTGTTAATACAGGATACTTTTACCTCCTCACTAAAAAGAAATCAATTTCCATTTACGTATAGGTTTTATCAAGGTTTGCCGAATCTTTATTTTCAATCAAACTATTATGGCTGTCTCGAATATATTACACCGGGCGATCGGCCATTTTTTTATAACAGTTGGGAAGACTGCCAAGAAGGACTCTCTTTATTGCAAAAGTTCCATCATTCATCAGAAATGTTAGTTGGAAGTTACAAACGAATTTTGCCCTCTTACGATTTACAAAATAAGTGGCATGAGCGCTTTCAGTTATTTTTAAATAATCTCGATGTTCTTTCCTTTTTAATTCCAAAAGAAATTATTGCAGAGTTAATTTCCTGGGGCAAATGGTCTTTAGCTGGAATAGAAAGGGAAAAACACATATTAAATCAACAACCTTTAGTGATCTTACATGGAGATGTGGCTCATCATAACTTTATTCGTACAGCTAAAGGGGAATTATATTTAATTGATTTTGATTTAATTAGCATTGGTCCTATCATGGCAGATTATTTACAATATGCGAATCGGATTCTTCCCTTTTTAAACTGGTCGCTTCCGAATTTAGCTGCTTACAAACAAATCCAACCCTATTTACGACAACAGGTATTTTTATATGCGCTCGCTTTTCCAAGCGATCTTTTTCGAGAATGGAATCGATTGATAAAGGAAAAGACCTTTTGCGACTCCACTAAAGTACACTCTGTTCTGACTTTGACAACTAGTCAGCTTGAGAATAGACGAGACTTTATACGTGAAATACGTGGAATCGTTAAGACGTGATAAAAATGGTGACAACTGACAGGATGAAATGGCTCTACCTTTCATAACCTAAAATTGAGCATATTAACTTATGTTCAGCTTTTACTTCAATTAGTCCATGTTAAGATGACTGAATGAAGTAAAGCCTCCGGCGGATGCCTCGGATTTTTCAAGAGAATTTTATCGAGTGAGTTCGGTAAAGTTCCGGGCGCAAATTCGGTGGGTGAATTTGATTTGGAGAGGTGGAACCTGCTTGCAACGACATCGAAAAGCGTGGATACTTTGTACTTTATTAAGTGTTGGACTTGTAGGTTGTGGTCCAAATAATGAAGCAGCGAATAACGTTTCAACACAAGATAATGATTTAATGAGGGTCGGTTATTATTCCAATGAAAGCCATGATCGAAATGGTGGAAATGTAGCGATATTAGATGGAAACGATAATGATGGCCCAGCAACGGAAATGTTAGACCACACATTAGGGGCAGAACGGGATACGAATAGGGATCAATCTCGCCACGGTACTAATATTAACTCCAACTTTGACCAACCTTTAAATGGTAGGAGTGATCAAAATTACCATGGCCATTTATCGGACTCACAAATTCCTGCTGGTAAGAAGACATATAACAGAGAGAATCATGGGAATTTAAGCCAGGAAATTACACAAAAAGTAGAAGAAGTGAATCATGTTCAAGAGGCGGAAACGATTATTAGTGAACAAACCGTATTAATTGGGGTTCTTCTTGAAAACAATGGAAATGTTGAAGAGACAAAGAAACAGATTCAGAACGTCGTTCAACCCCAGTTAAATGGAAAACAACTTAGAGTGTATACAAACGAAAGCCAATATAATCGGATTAAAGTCTTGAACAATGATTTAAAAACGGGCGGTCCAACGGATAAAATAAAAAATGAATTAAAAAATATCAATAATATGGGTAACGAGTGATACAGATCGGAGCTTCCTTATTTGAGGCTCCGTTTTTTGTGTTCGTTTTTTTAGTGAAATCTTTTGTTTTTCATTTTGGAATAGGATAAGCAATGAAAAAATGGTAATAATAGAAATGTAATATCATATAACATATACTTCAACTTTATTCAGAATAAGTGTCCTAATTTTAAAGGTAAGGAATAAGGTTAAGCTTCCAGCGGATGTCTCGGATTTTAAGGGGAGTTTATCGAACGAGCTCGATTAAAATCCGGACGCAAATTCGACGGGCGAATTTGATATAAACGAGGTGATCGTCTATGCAAACGAAAAGGTTATTTCATACGATGTTTCGCTCTATTTTAGTATGGGTATTTATATTAGCGGGATTTCTGCTGGTGGTACAATCTCGAGCGTTTGCGGAAACGGGGTCTAATGAAGAATGGAATGAGCCGGTTACGGTCGATGTTCTTCTAAAATGTCTTTATATGGATGGGGAAATAAGTGAAGAGACGGTCACAGAAACGATCTATTCAATGGAGAACTTTTGGGCTAAATATGAAGACTGGCAGTTTGTTGGCATGGAGAATGATCAAATGATTTTTCAAAAAAAGGCTGAGGATATTTCTCCATTGTTAAAGGCAAATGGATATTTTGGGGTAACAGAGGATGGCATTTTAACGATTTTTAATGGTAAACCCTATAAATCTCATATCATTCAATCCTTCTTTCAAATTGATGTAGGCAAACTAGAGAGTACAAAGAGAGAAGAATTAATTAAAGGCATCCCAATTAAAACTAAAGACCGTTATGTAGAGGTGTTAGAGACATTTAAGACCTATTCAAAAGAGAAACAAGCTAATTAATAAAAAGAACCGTGAGAACCGATCTTCGGTTCTATTTTTTTGCGCAAATTTGTTCAAATAGTTTTCATGATCGATCATCTAATGTATGGTACAATGGTGTACAGCGATTTAAGAGGAGAGAAGAAACATTGTATGAATTTATTAGAGGAAACGTTCAATATATTCAAACAGAATACATTGTCGTCGAAAATAATGGAATTGGTTACCGAATTTTAACTCCAAATTCATATTCCTACACGAACTATATTGGGCAAGAAGTTACGATCTACACGTATACTTATGTACGTGAAGATATTTTTGCTTTATATGGTTTCGGATCACGAGAGGAAAAGTTACTTTTTACAAAATTACTAAGTGTTACAGGAATTGGCCCTAAAGGTGCGTTAGCGATTTTAGCATCTGGAGAACCCCAGCAAGTCGTACAAGCGATTGAAAATGAAGATGAAGCTTTTCTCATTAAATTCCCCGGTGTTGGCAAGAAAACATCCCGACAAATGATTCTTGATTTAAAAGGGAAGTTGCAGGATGTTTTGCCAGAATACTTTCCGAATTTATTTAATCCGGATGAAAAGGAAGCAAAAGAACCACAACATGAAAAATTTGATGAAGCTATCCTTGCTCTGCTTGCTCTTGGTTACTCCGAAAGAGAAATTAAAAAAATATCGCCACAATTAAAAAAGGAAAACCTATCTACCGATCAGTATATTAAAAAAGGATTGCAGCTGCTTCTAAAATCCTAATCTCCATTAAGTTTTAATGTTGATTTAATTAAATGTTTAACACTGCAAAATTTGAGTCTAGTCAGCTAAAATGTTGGGGGAGGGAAATCTAATGGAAGAAAGAATTATTTCAAGTGAGGCAGGTCAAGAAGATGTCATGTTTGAAACCAGCCTTCGTCCAACCAACTTAAAACAATATATTGGTCAAGATCGAGTAAAGGAAAATCTTACCGTCTTTATTGAAGCGGCAAAACTTCGGCATGAAACACTCGATCATGTTCTCCTATACGGTCCGCCTGGCCTTGGGAAAACAACCCTTGCGATTATTATTGCCAATGAAATGGGAGTAAACATCCGAACAACCTCAGGTCCTGCGATTGAACGACCGGGAGATTTAGCAGCCATATTAACATCTCTTGAGCCAGGAGATGTTCTGTTTATTGATGAAATCCATCGAATGCCAAGATCGATTGAAGAGGTACTTTATCCTGCGATGGAAGATTTTTGTTTAGATATTGTGATCGGTAAAGGTCCAGAGGCACGGTCTGTTAGACTTGATTTACCGCCTTTCACGTTAATAGGTGCTACGACAAGAGCAGGTTCGCTATCTGCTCCATTACGAGATCGATTCGGTGTACATTCTCGTCTCGAATACTACACAAACGATCAATTACAAGAGATTGTCATTCGAACAGCCGAAGTTTTACAGACCGATATTAGACCGATTGCTGCAGCCGAGATTGCCAGCCGTTCTCGAGGCACACCAAGAATCGCCAATCGTCTCTTAAAACGCGTCCGGGATTTTGCGCAAGTTTTAGGAAATGGGGAAATTGGCGAAGAGATGGCGCAGAAATCATTAGAGCAGCTTCAAGTTGACCGTTTAGGTTTGGACCATATTGACCATAAATTATTAAGAGGGATTATTGAAAAGTTTCGCGGTGGTCCTGTTGGACTTGAAACGATTGCAGCCACGATTGGGGAAGAATCACCTACAATCGAAGATGTATATGAGCCGTATTTATTGCAAATAGGGTTTCTCCAGCGGACTCCAAGAGGAAGAATTGTCACTCATCTCGCTTACCACCACTTAGGTATAGAGGTGCCAGGGATATGATGGGAATGGGAAAAATGTTAATGCTCCTTGGCGTGGTGATTTTTATCATCGGCTTCCTTATGCAATTTATCCAAATTGGCAAGCTGCCAGGGGATCTTGTCTTTAAGAAAGGGAATACAACATTTTATTTCCCGATTATGACTTCAATTCTATTGAGTGTTGTGTTAACGTTAATTTTTTACCTGATTGGGAAGTTTCGTTAAACCGTAAGAAAAAGGTGACTGTATTGAAAGTAGATTTATTTGATTTTGAATTACCAGAAGAATTAATTGCACAAACCCCTTTAGAAGATCGGTCAAGCAGCCGATTAATGATAATGAATAAAGAAACAGGGGACATCGAACACTCTGCTTTTAATAACATTAAGCAGTATTTAAAAAAGGGAGATTGCCTTGTTCTGAATGATACAAGGGTTTTGCCTGCACGTCTTTTTGGAATAAAAGAAGACACGGGGGCAAAGGTGGAGGTTCTGCTGCTCGTTCAAAAAGAAGGAGATACATGGGAGACATTGGTCAAACCTGCAAAACGGATCAAAAAAGGCACAGTCATTCGTTTTGGTGAAGGTTTGTTAAGTGCGGTTTGTATCGAAGAGCTTGATCATGGCGGCAGAATTCTAGAATTTCAATATGACGGGATTTTTTACGAAATCCTTGATCGATTAGGTAAAATGCCATTGCCTCCTTATATTAAGGAGCAATTAGATGACCAAGACCGCTATCAAACGGTGTATGCACGTGAGAGGGGTTCGGCAGCAGCTCCAACAGCAGGGCTGCATTTTACAGAAGAGCTTTTAGAGGAATTAAAGCACGCTGGAGTCGGGATTGCTTTTATTACGCTTCATGTTGGGCTTGGTACCTTTAGGCCTGTAAGTGTTGAGAATATTGATGAGCATGAGATGCATTCCGAATTTTATCAAATGTCAGAGGAAACGGCGCAGAAGTTAAATCAAGTTCGCCAAGAGGGAGGCAGGATTATTTCTGTAGGGACAACCTCCACTAGAACGTTAGAAACGATTGCTTCTGCGGGTAATGGGAAGTTCCAAGCGACAAGCGGGTGGACCAAGATTTTTATTAGCCCTGGCTATGAATTTAAAGCCATTGATGGCTTAATCACAAATTTCCATCTTCCCAAATCCACTCTTATTATGCTTGTTAGTTCATTGGCAGGCCGTGAGCATGTTTTACATGCATACAATACCGCTGTAAAAGAACGTTATCGCTTTTTTAGTTTTGGAGATGCGATGCTGATTATCTAATGTTTAGAGAAGGTTATGTTTTTTATTGGAAAGGAGTTAATAATGGCTGCAGTTACATATGAATTAATTAAAACCTGTAAACAAACAGGTGCACGTTTAGGTCGTGTCCATACACCGCACGGCTCATTTGACACCCCTACTTTTATGCCTGTAGGGACATTGGCAACAGTCAAGACGATGTCACCTGAAGATTTAAAGGAAATGAATGCCGGGATTATTTTAAGCAATACCTATCATTTGTGGTTACGTCCAGGACATGATATTGTAAAAGAAGCTGGCGGTTTACATAAATTTATGAATTGGGATCGTGCGATTTTGACCGATTCCGGAGGTTTCCAAGTATTTAGTCTAAGTCAATTTCGTAGAATTGAAGAAGAAGGTGTCCATTTCCGTAATCATTTGAATGGAGACAAGCTTTTTCTTTCTCCTGAAAAGGCAATGGAAATTCAGAATGACCTTGGATCTGATATTATGATGGCATTTGATGAATGTCCGCCATATCCGGCTGAATTTGATTATATGAAGAAATCAGTTGAAAGAACTTCGCGCTGGGCGGAGCGTTGCTTGAAGGCACATCAAAGACCAGAGGATCAAGGCTTATTTGGAATTATCCAAGGCGGAGAGTATGAGGATTTACGAAAGCAAAGTGCGAAGGATTTGGTTTCACTCGATTTTCCTGGCTATGCAATCGGTGGTTTATCTGTAGGTGAGCCAAAAGATGTTATGAATCGCGTGCTTGAATTTACAACCCCTTTGATGCCGGCAAATAAGCCGCGCTATTTAATGGGCGTAGGTTCTCCTGACTCTTTAATTGACGGAGCGCTGCGTGGGATTGATATGTTTGATTGTGTGTTGCCTACTCGAATTGCTAGAAATGGAACTTTGATGACATCAACGGGGAGACTCGTTGTTAAAAATGCAAAATTTGCAAGAGATTTTGGGCCGATTGATGAGAATTGTGACTGCTATACATGCCGTAATTACAGCCGTGCATATATTCGTCACTTAATTCGATGCGATGAAACCTTTGGGATTCGATTAACATCTTATCATAACCTACATTTTCTGATAAAATTAATGGAACAAGTCAGACAGGCGATTCGTGAAGATCGTTTGGGGGATTTTAGAGAAGAGTTTTTTGAGCAATATGGCTTTAACAAACCAGATGCAAAAAACTTTTAAATTTATTCAATAAGGAGGAGTAGTATGGAAGGTTTAGTTGGTACGATAGGGCCGATTCTTTTAATGTTTGTATTATTTTATTTCCTTTTAATCCGTCCGCAGCAAAAAAGACAAAAGGCTGTTGTTCAGATGCAAAACGATTTAAAAAAGGGAGATAAAGTCGTTACAATTGGTGGTCTGCACGGGATCATTGACGCTGTTGATGAAGGGAAAATAGTCGTTAAATGTGGAGACGGAAGTCGTCTTACATTTGATAAAGCAGCGATTCGTGATGTCGTAGAATCTGCTCAAGGTTAACACTAAAAAAACAGAAGGCGGGGATGTCCCGTCTTCTGTTTTTTTAAGTTGTTCTTGATTTACTACTTGTATTTACTCCTAAAATTCCACCCATCATACAGATTAATATATAACAGACATAATAAATTATTTGTTCTATTGTAAAAAGTTTTTCAAGTCCTAAGAATTGGTATAAAAAGATAATCACTGTATAAATAACTCCTGTTAATCCACCTAACAACCAGCCCTTTTGTTTTCCTTTTCCACCGGCGATATAACCGCCGACAAACAAAGCAATGAATGAGATAGCTGTAATGACGTATTGAACAGATGATTCTTGTAAAGATGAAAACCTCAAAATAAACGAAAAAATAAGACTGCTGATGATTGCAAAAATAAAAATCGCTAATGTGCCGTATAGAATAGCACTCCATATTTTTTTTGATTCCTCGATGGCAAACATCTCCCTTCAGAACTCCTTTGTACATGCTTATTCATCCAAGCTTCAAGATAGAATCATTTCTTATTGGTTCTCATAAATTTGCTCCTTTTACACATAATAAGGTTTGATTGTTTGAAAGGAGATCGAGAAAATGGATGGTATTCTCTCAATGTTAGGGCGTACGATTTTCATGTATATCCTCATCCTTGTCATCTTCCGTTTAATGGGAAAAAGAGATATCGGTGAATTAAGCGTATTCGATTTAGTTGTCAATATAATGATTGCTGAAATGGCGGTTATGGCCATTGAAGATTCAAATACAATGATGTTCCAATTTATTGTTCCGATTTTAGCATTGATGCTCATTCAAATTTCGACTGCCCGATTATCGCTAAAAAGTAAAAAATTTAGAGATTTAATAGATGGGTCCCCAACGGTGATTATTAATCGCGGTCAAATTGACGAACGTGCGATGCGCAAGCAACGATATAATTTTGATGATCTTCTTCAACAACTTCGTGAAAAGGATATTCGCAATATTGCAGATGTAGAATTTGCGATTCTAGAGCCCTCAGGAAAACTGTCTGTGCTGAAAAAGGATCCGAAAAATAGAGATATATCTTTGCCTTTAATTATTGACGGTGTCATCCAAAAGGATCATTTAAAACGAATTCAAAGGTCGGAGGACTGGTTGTTGCAAAAGTTAGAGGAAAAAGGATATAAAAATATAAGTGAAATATCTTTCTGCAGTTATCAAGATAGAGAGTTTTTTATTGATTTGAAAAGTTAGTAAAACGTCAAAGCGGTAACGGTTTCCGTGTCATCGCTTTGACGTTGAATGGGGCTGTCCAAAGATAGAGAGTTTTGCCAAAGTCGGTCCGATCCGGGGGATTCGGTTTAATTCATCTTTATGAAGCAGCCCTAGAAGGAGTACGAGGGCAAGGTAGATGATACTAACGGATAATGATACGAAAATCACTTTTAAGGCAAGAGATTGATCGGCTGGCAAGCTCTGTAACACCCATTGACCTGCCAAACCTGAAGTGACAATCACAAAAAGAGTTTTTACATAATCACGAATATAAAAGGAAAATGAAATCGATTTAATAATGGTTGCAAAGTGGAGAAAGGTCACTAATATAAAGCCAACGAGTAATCCCATTGCCACTCCATTAATTCCAAAGGCAGGCTGGCTGGCTAAAATAAAAATGACAGTCGTTTTTACAACTGCTCCAATTAAGCTGTTGATCATCGCTGCTCTTGCTAAATTAAGGGCTTGTAACGCAGCTTGAAGCGGCGCCTGACAATAATGTAATAGAAAAAAGGGAGCCATCAGTTTAATAAATTGCGAGCCGCTCGTTGAACCATACATCACTTTCATCATTGGGTCTGCAAGGATGTATAAAATAACGACAGCTAGTCCACCAGAAATAAACACAAATCGTAAGGCTTGTTGAAGCCGATACTCGACCAATCGCATATTATTTTGTGAGTTCGCTTCACTAATAGCTGGTACGAGTGACGTGGATAAAGAGTTTGTGATAAAAGACGGAAGCATTAATAAAGGTAACGCAAAACCTGTCAGTGCCCCGTATTGTTTCGTTGCAGCAACGGTGGCTACCCCTGCTAAAGCGAGGGCATGTGCCACAACAATAGGTTCAAAAAACCAAGAGAGCGATCCGATCATCCTGCTTCCTGTCGTAGGCAATGCAATCCCCATTAATTCTTGAAAGGTACCTTTTCCTGACTTAACATAAGCGAAAAAATGTTTCCTGACTGGAAACTTCTTTTTTATTTTAAACGTTGTTACTAAATAAATAAGGGATGCCAGCTCACCGATTACAGCTGAAAACATGGCAGCAGCTGCTGCATATTCAATTCCATAAGGTAAGAAGGTTTTTGTCAAAAATGCAATTAAAGCGATTCGAACGACTTGTTCAATTAATTGAGATAGAGCAGCCGGTTTCATATTCTGTCTGCCCTGAAAATATCCTCTAAGAACCGATGAAACTGCAATAATCGGCACGACAGGTGCAATCGCCAATAATGGATACAGGGTTCTTTCATCCGTGAAGACTGATTGTGCTAATTGTGGGGCTAAAAGGAATAAAAGTGGTGTGAAAATAGCTGAAAGGGAAAGGGTCGTTGCTAAAGAAACGACTAAAATTTTCCTAACTTTTGCTTTATCCCCGACAGCTTCAGCTTCTGCAACATGCTTTGAGATCGCAACAGGAAGTCCTAACTGAGTAATTGTAATTGCTAGAATAAAAGTTGGGACTGCCATCATATAAAGGCCAACGCCTTCTTCGCCAATAAAGCGAGCGATGACAATCCGGTTGATAAAGCCTAGTACTCTTGTAATTAGCCCTGCGGCTAATAAAATCATCGTCCCTTTTAAAAACTTCGACAACTGCATTCCCTGCCTTCTCAAAAAAGGTAAAATAATATACAATTATCTATATGTTTGCAGGTGGACAAAGTATGCCTAACAAATTAACTTCATTCAGTGGTGCTTCAAACTCCCACTGAATGAAGTTAAAGCCTCCGGCGGATGTCTCGGATTTTTAATGGTGTTTTCTCGAGCGAGCTCTAGAAAATCCGGACGCAAATTCGACGGACGAATTTGATTATGAGGAGGAGCTAATATGGAGATTAGCCATAATGATGAAAGCCATTATGAAAAGCTTAAACCGGTTTTACAGAGCAAAGTAGAAGAGTTTTTGCTGTTAGGATATGATGCTGTCACGGAAAGGGATATTTGGGGTTACTTCGTAAACAAAAAGTGGAAAAAGGACAAAAGTGATCTCAAGCTGTTTGAAGTTGTTCAAGAAATTCTTACCTTAAAAATTGGGGACTTTATGAATTACAAAACAGTAGAAACATTGAAAGAGGCAAGTTTCTCTTTAGAAAATGATGAAGATCGTTTAGAATTACTAAAGTAGTCCCAACTTAATTCATCAGAAGCTTTCATCTATAAAAGCAGTGAGGTATATACATCGAATACGAAATTTAAAGGGAGTTAAATCCTGGATGAATTAAGTTTAGCCTCCGGCGGATAATCTTATCGAGCAAGCTCAGGTATTATATCCGGGCGGAAAGTTCGACGGAGCGAATTTGATTGAGTGCTTTTGGCTTCAGTACTAAGGAGGAAAATTACATAATGATAAAAAGAAGCAGGATAATAGCCTTTGTCATTTTTATGATTGTCGCAGGAGCGGTAATGGCAACGACATCAAAGGATATTGTCAACAATATTAAACTTGGCCTTGATTTGCAGGGAGGATTTGAAGTCCTATACGAAGTTAGTCCTGCGAGAGACGATCAGAAAATCGATCAGAAGGCTCTTCTTGCTACCGTAGAGGCGCTGGATCGCCGAATTAACGTACTAGGGGTAAGTGAGCCAAATATTCAAATTGAAGGCGAAGATCGGATTCGTGTTCAGTTAGCAGGAGTGGATGATCAAAATGAGGCAAGAGAAATTTTGTCCACAGAAGCTAATTTAACATTCCGGGATGCGAATGACCGAGTGATGATGGATGGAGCAGACCTTGCTGAGGGTGGAGCGGAGCAAACCTTTGACGAAAATGGACGTCCCGTTGTTGCTCTAAAATTAAAGAGTGCTGAAAAATTTAAACAGGTTACCCAAGAAATTGTCAGCATGGCACCTAATAACTATTTGGTGATTTGGCTGGATTTTGAAGAAGGGACTGATTCCTTCCAAACTGAAATCGCAAAACCAGATCCTAAATTTGTCTCTGCTCCGTCGGTTAATGAAGTCTTTAACCAAGACACGGTTACGATTGTGGGAAATTTTAAAATCGAAGAGGCAAAAAGTTTAGCTGATATTTTAAATGCTGGTGCGTTGCCTGTAAAGCTTGATGAAATCTATTCGACATCAGTAGGAGCTCAATTTGGGGAACAAGCATTGGATGAAACGATATTCGCTGGATTAATCGGGATTGCAGCCGTATTTCTGTTTATGATTTTTTATTATCGGTTACCTGGAATTATTTCCACAATTACATTAACTATTTATTTATTTTTAGTATTACTTGTCTTTAATTTGCTAAATGTCGTTCTAACCTTACCGGGGATAGCAGCTCTTATTCTTGGTGTCGGAATGGCTGTTGATGCCAATATTATTACGGCAGAAAGATATAAAGAAGAGATTAAGGTTGGTAAATCAATTAGATCAGCTTTTAAAGCGGGAAATCAACAATCGATTTCTACGGTAACAGATGCAAATCTGACGACCCTCATATCTGCTGTTGTTCTATTCTATTATGGAACGAGCTCTGTAAAAGGGTTTGCTACGAGTTTAATCATCGGAATTCTAGGCAGTTTTATTACTAACGTCTATTTATCTAGATGGTTAACCGGGCTATTTGTTAATAGTGGTTTGTTAGACGGAAAATATGGCTGGTTTGGTGTGAGGAAATCAGCGATCTTTGATTTAAAAGATAATGTGGATACTCTTGATTTAACTACAAAGTTTGATCGCTTTGAATTTGTGAAAGGCCGCAGGAAATCATTAACGATTTTTGGGTCTATCATGGCGATTGGATTAATATTGCTATTCATATTTAAATTAAATCTATCCATTGACTTTACGAGCGGTACGCGTGTAGACATTATGGCGACTGAGCCGTTAACAGCTGAAAAGGTATCAACTGAATTAGAAAAGGTAGGTATGGCTTCAGATGATATTGTCATTTCTGGTGATGAAAATAATGTTGGAGTCGTTCATTACGCTGGAGTACTTTCCAAAGATGAAATTGCTAAAATGAAGACGCATTTTCAGAGTGTATTTGGAGTAGAGCCAAACGTCAATAGTGTGACGCCGATCGTTGGGAAAGAGCTTGTTAAAAATGCGATCATCGGTATTATTATTGCTTCCATCGGTTTGATTATCTATGTTTCAATCCGTTTTGAATGGAGGATGGCTGTTTCAGCCGTTATTGCTTTAATATATGCAGCAATGTTTGTCATTCCTGTATTCAGTATTACGAGAACACAAATTGACTTAACATTTATTGCTGCTCTACTAACGATTATTGGCTATTCGATTAATGATACGATTGTAACGTTTGATCGAATGAGGGAAAACATGACGAAAAGGCGTCGGATTAAGACCTTTGAAGATATTGCCGATGTTGCTAATCGGAGTTTAAAACAAACACTAGGACGTTCGATTAATACGATTGGAATGACGGTTGTTCCAGTTGTTGCCATTATGTTATTTGGAAGCGAATCTCTATTTTCTTTTTCACTTGCTTTAACCATTGGATTAGTAGTTGGAACATTCGCGACCATTTTTGTTTCCATTCCAATTTGGGTTGAGTTGAAACATCGTGAATTGAAGAAGAAAGGTGTCATTATTACCTACAAAGAGAAGCAGGTTCGTACGGATGAACCGGTTGTATAAGGAGAGAAGGGACTGCAGGTTTTTCTGCAGTCCTTTTTTGAGTAAGAGCGTTCAACTTCTATTTCCAAATATCTTTCATTGAAACGCTTTAATCTCTTTTGTATAATGAATAGACTGAGAGGTGAGCGTATGTTAAAGTCGAGAACACGCTGGATTGTACGACCGTCAAATAATGAGAAAAAGAGAGAGTTAGTTGAAAAACTTGGCATCTCTCCTTTAGTTGCATCGCTGCTTGTTAATAGGGGATTCGAAGATCCTGCTGAGGCAAGTGCTTTTTTATTTAACGAAAAACAAGAATTTCATGATCCTTTTTTATTAAAAGATATGGAGAAAGCTGTCCAAAGGGTTCACGAAGCCATAGCTGCCGAAGAACCTATCCTTATTTTTGGAGATTACGACGCTGATGGTGTTACGAGCACAACCATTATGATGAAAACTTTACAGGAACTCGGAGCTAATGTTCAGTTTTACATTCCTAATCGCTTTACTGAAGGATACGGTCCAAATGAAGGGGCGTTTAAGCATGCCCATGAAATTGGGATTAAACTAATTATTACAGTCGATACTGGGATAGCCGCTCTTGAGCCAGCGCAAGCGGCAAAAGAGCTTGGTGTTGATTTAATTATTACAGACCATCATGAACCAGGCCCAGAACTGCCGGAAGCCCTCGCTATTATCCATCCTAAATTGGAAGGCGGGGTTTACCCATTTACGGAGTTGGCTGGAGTAGGAGTAGCCTTTAAATTTTCCCAAGCTCTGCTTGGTAGAGTTCCGGATGGGTTGCTTCAGTTTGCGGCAATTGGAACGGTAGCGGACCTCGTTCCCCTGAAAGGTGAAAATAGATTAATTGTTCAAAAGGGATTAACTGAGCTACGAAATAGTCAGAATCCAGGCTTAAAGGCATTGTTAAAACAAGCAAAAGTTGATCAAGCACAGATAAACGAAGAAACGATTGGTTTTGTCTTAGGCCCTCGGATTAATGCAGTAGGAAGGCTGGATTCAGCAGAACCTGCTGTCTATCTTTTATTAGAAGAGGATGCCCTCGAAGCAGAAATGTTAGCAGAAGACATTGAACAGCTAAATACAGATCGAAAAGAATTAGTGAATCGGATTTCGGAAGAGGCTGTTCAATTAGTGGAAGAACAATTTCCAATAACTGAAAATAAATGTATTGTCGTTGGCAAAGAAAACTGGAATGCCGGCGTCATTGGCATTGTTGCTTCAAGGTTAGTTGAAAAATATTATCGACCGACCATTGTTTTAAGTTATGATCTTGAAAACGGACTGGCAAAAGGGTCAGCCCGAAGTATCGAAGGCTTTGATCTCTTTCAAAACCTATCAACCTGCCGGGATATCTTACCGCATTTTGGCGGTCATACGATGGCTGCTGGGATGACATTAACGTTAAATGATGTTGATGAATTAAGAAGCCGGATGAATGAACTTGCAAACGAGCAACTGGAAGAAGAAGAGCTGACTCCGGTTACGTATCTAGATGCGGAAGTAAATATTGAAGATGTTAACATTGAAGTCATAGAGGAAATGAATCAATTAGCCCCTTACGGAATGGACAATCCGAAGCCAAAGGTACTGATTAAGGATGCTCCGATTGCGAACATTAGAAAAATCGGATCTGAACAAAATCATTTAAAGATATCATTAGAACAAGCTGGAGTCACTTTAGATGGGGTCGGATTTGGATTGGGAGAGGCTTATGACCATGTTTCACCTGTTTCCAAACTATCTGTGATCGGTGAATTATCCATTAACGAATGGAACAATTTGCGAAAGCCACAAATATTTCTTCAGGATCTTTCGATAGGATCTTGGCAATTATTTGATTACCGTGGAGGGAAAAAAATAACACCTCTCGCTTCTTCCTTGCCAATAGAGCGAACGAAATGGATTGTTTTCAATAGTGATTTACATGAAAAACTACAAAGATCGTTAAACCGATCAGATGTTATATCGATAACTTCAGAAGCTGAGGCAGCACAGATCGATCTTGATCATTGTCACGTTATCTTAGTTGATTTTCCACCTTCCAAAAACCTATTAATTCAATTGTTGTCTGGAAAAAAGGTTGCGAGAATTTATACCCATTTTTATAAAGCACAAAGTGATTTTTTATCAACGATTCCGACGAGGGAACATTTTAAATGGTTCTATGCCTTTTTAGCTAAAAAGGGTCCATTCCACCTTCAAAAACAAGGCAGTTCATTAGCGAAATATCGGGGATGGTCAGAGGAAACCGTAAATTTTATGGCAAAAGTGTTTTTAGACCTAGAATTTGTTACAATGGAAGATGGACTTATATCCTTAAGGAAAAATACTAGTAAGCATGATTTATCAGATTCCATTACTTATAAACAAAAACAAGAGGCCTTAGTGCTTGAGAAAGAATTGATCTATTCATCATACGAGCAATTAAAAAACTGGTTTGATGAAGTGATTGGTTCAACCGTTCATCATGAGAAGGGAGTAAAGGAATGGATTTAACTCAATATATTAAGATTGTAGAAGATTATCCGAAGCCAGGCATAAGCTTTAAAGATATTACACCATTAATGAATGATGGAGAGGCTTATAAATACGCAACGGACCAAATTGTACAATATGCAAAAGAAAAAAGAATCGACTTGGTCGTTGGCCCAGAAGCCCGTGGCTTTATCATCGGTTGTCCTGTTGCCTATTCACTAGGGGTAGGATTTGCCCCTGTTCGTAAAGAAGGAAAACTTCCTCGTGAAACGGTTAAAGTGAGCTATGGTCTTGAGTACGGAAAAGATGTTTTAACGATTCATAAGGATGCCATAAAGCCAGGCCAAAGAGTCTTAATTACAGATGATTTATTAGCTACAGGCGGAACGATCGATGCAACAATTCAATTAGTTGAAAGATTAGGTGGGATTGTGGCAGGAACTGCCTTTCTTATTGAATTAAGCGAATTAGAAGGAAGAAAAAAAATAAAAGGCCATGATATATTAACTGTGATGACCTATTAACTTGCGTATTTGATTACTAAGGGCGCTTACATTTGAGCGCTCTTTTCGTATATTTCGTACGCTAATGGTGAATGGAGATGCTTCGCCATTTTCTAATTTTTGACGATTAATAATAATGTCGAAAAATAGGATGAATTTCTTTACATCTCGTCATTTTTTATTAATAATAATAATCATACCCTTATACTTTAGATATTTAGATATAAGGAAGATAAGGATTGTTAATTCAGTCATATATTAAGCGGTTGCCAGGTATGATAATTTGTGAATATAAACATGAAAACGAAATGATGATGGAAAATTAACAACCTCAAACTAATTCAATTAAAAAAGGTGATTCTATGGCGAATGATCAAGTGTTAACCGCCGAACAAGTCATCGATCGAACGAGTAAATATTTAAATGATGTGGATGTAGAATTCATTAAGAAAGCCTATGAATATGCCAAACATTCTCATCGTTTTCAATTTAGAAAATCTGGCGAACCGTATATTATCCATCCGATTCAAGTGGCAGGGATTCTAGCTAATCTCGAAATGGATCCCTATACGGTGGCGGCTGGATTTTTACATGACGTTGTTGAAGATACAGAAGCAACATTAGAAGATATAAAAGAAATCTTTAATGATGAAGTGGCTATGCTCGTCGATGGTGTTACGAAACTCGGTAAAATTAAATATAAATCGCATGAAGAACAGCAGGCGGAAAATCATCGGAAAATGTTTGTAGCTATGGCGCAGGATATTCGTGTCATTATGATTAAATTGGCGGACCGTCTCCATAATATGCGAACATTAAAACATCTTCCGGCCGAAAAACAACGCCGTATTGCAAATGAAACGTTGGAAATCTTTGCACCACTTGCTAATCGTCTCGGGATTTCAGCGATAAAATGGGAACTTGAAGATACATCGTTACGATATTTAAATCCGCAGCAATATTATCGGATTGTAAATTTAATGAAGCGCAAACGGGCAGAACGTGAAGAATACTTGGTTGATGTCATTCAAGAATTAAAGCGACAAATGATGGATGTTGGGATTGGAGCCGAATTTTCTGGCCGTCCAAAGCATATATACAGCATTTATCGAAAAATGACGCAGCAAAACAAACAGTTCAATGAAATTTACGATTTGCTTGCCGTTCGGATTATCGTTAACTCGATAAAGGATTGCTATGCCGTTCTCGGGATTATCCATACATGCTGGAAGCCGATGCCGGGAAGATTTAAAGACTACATCGCAATGCCTAAACCGAATATGTATCAATCGCTGCATACGACGGTTATTGGTCCAAAAGGTGATCCGCTTGAAGTCCAAATTCGGACGAAGGAAATGCATAGAATTGCCGAATACGGGGTTGCTGCACACTGGGCATATAAAGAAGGAAAAGCTGTTCAAGAAGGAACCTTCGAAGAAAAGCTGTCATGGTTCCGCGAAATTCTCGAATTTGAGGAAGACATTCTCAATGCTGAAGAGTTTATGGAATCATTGAAAGTCGATTTATTCTCGGATATGGTCTTTGTTTTCACGCCAAAAGGAGACGTAATCGAACTAGCAGCCGGATCTGTACCGATTGATTTTGCTTATCGAATTCATTCAGAAATCGGAAACAAAACGATTGGCGCCAAGGTAAATGGGAAAATGGTTCCTCTTGATTATAAATTAAAAACTGGGGATATTTTAGAGATTCTTACATCGAAACATTCCTATGGCCCAAGCCAGGACTGGTTAAAGTTAGCTCAAACATCCCAAGCAAAAAATAAAATCAGAGCCTTTTTTAAGAAGCAAATGCGTGATGAAAACGTGGAAAAAGGCCGAGAACAAGTTGAAAAAGAAATTAGATTAATGGAATTTGAATTAAAAGAAATTCTCACTCTTGATAATGTAAAGCGCGTGGTTGAGAAATTTAATTTTGCCAATGAAGATGATATGTATGCAGCAGTTGGCTATAATGGAATTACTGCACTTCAAGTCGCAAACCGTTTAACGGAAAAATGGCGTAAAAAGAGGGACCAGGAGCAAGTAGCCAATATATCAAACGCAGTAGCAGAACTAAAAACACTTCCGCAAAAGAGAAAACGTGAGTCGGGTGTTCGTGTTGAAGGAATAGATAATCTGCTCATTCGCCTTTCACGTTGTTGTAATCCAGTTCCTGGTGATGATATTGTCGGCTTCATCACGAAAGGAAGAGGGGTTTCGGTCCATCGGAAAGATTGTCCGAATCTCGTGACAGATGATGCAAAAGAGCGATTGATTCCTGTTGAATGGGAAACAGGTCTTAATGACCGGAAAGAATATAACGTAGAAATTGAGATTACGGGATTTGATCGAAGAGGCTTATTAAATGAAGTCCTTCAAGCTGTAAATGAAGCAAAAACAGATATTTCAGTCGTATCAGGAAAAACGGATCGTAATAAAATAACGACGATCACGATGACCATTTCGATATTAAATGTAAGTCATTTACAGAAAATCGTTGATCGCATTAAGCAAATCCCTGATATATATGCAGTACGAAGAGTAATGAGTTAAGGTGATGAATCATGCGAATTGTTGTTCAAAGAAGTAAAAAAGCGAGTGTAACCGTAAATGACGAGATTGTCGGTGAAATCGAACATGGGCTTGTTTTGTTAGTAGGTGTTACTCATGATGACACAGAAGAGGATGCGGCCTTTTTAGCTGATAAAGTTGTGAACTTGCGAATATTTGACGACGAAAATGGGAAGATGAATCATTCCTTACTAGATGTCGGCGGCAGTATTCTCTCTGTCTCACAATTTACCTTATATGGAGACTGTCGTAAAGGCAGAAGACCAAACTTTATGGGAGCGGCAAAGCCAGAACAAGCAAAGAATCTCTATGATTATTTTAACCAACTTTTAATGGAAAAGAATGTTAAAGTGGAAACAGGAGAATTTGGTGCGATGATGGATGTGTCACTGATTAATGATGGTCCTATTACATTAATTGTTGAAAGTAAATAAAGCGAGCAGACCATATTAGTCTGCTCGCTTTTTTGCCTTCGCTGAACGAAGGTGAATTTCATTAATGTTGATTTTTAAAATAACGTGCAAGTCCTTCATATATTCCAGTCGTTGCTAAAATTTGATATTGTTCGGATGTAACGAGTAATTCTTCACTCGGATTACTTAAGAATCCAAGTTCAACGAGTACGGCATTTTGATGATTTTCACGAATGACATAATAGTCACCTTTTCGAACACCGCGATCATGAATATTAGTTTTTTGGATAACTGAGGAGTGGATATTGACAGCTAAATCCTTTTGCCATGGATGATAAAAGAAAGTAGTTGCTCCTTCAGGTGCTCCATCGGTAAAACTATCGTAGTGAATCGAAATAAAGGCATCAGCATCAGTACGTGTAGAAGTAAGTACCCGTAAAGGCAAAGAAACGTATTGGTCATGGTAACGCGTTAAAATGACATCTGCACCGGCATCTTTAAGCTTATTGTACAATCGGGTAGCTGTTTCCATTGTAATATTCTTCTCGAGCGTACCGCCAATTCCGGTTGTTCCATAATCTTTACCGCCATGTCCAGGGTCAATGACAATTTTTTTGCCTTGTAAATAGGCATCGAGTCCAGCGCGATCGTTATTTTCATTTTTTGATGTTGAAGGCTGTCCAGAATCAAATTGTGATTGGTTTTCTGTTACAACCCATTGAGCTACATATCCAGTTTGTCCGTTTTGTAGTTTAACTTTATACCAATCGTTTTTTAGCTCAACAGCTTCGAAAGAATCACCTTTATTTGCTCTAACGATAATCGTTGATAGTGTATTTGGGTTTTTCCTGATATTGGTACCATTATGTGCAATAAATATGCGTTTTCCTGAAAGTGTACTTTCGATATTATCCTGATTAGAGTTTTCTGGCGGTGATTCTTCCTGTTCTCCTTTTACCATCACTAGATAATCGGCTACCCAGCCTTTTTCCCCATTAGGTAAAAGAATTTGAATCCACTCGCCTTCTTTCTTTACATATGGATATTGTTCCCCTCTATGGATCGAAGTGATAAATTCCCCTTGCAAACTTGCTCCGTTTCGTACAGTTAAACTGTCTGTATTTACCGTAATTGTCGTACTAGAAGCACTTGCATGACTGATTGGTATGATTAGTAGTACACAAATTAACAGTAAAAAAGTAAATAAATATCTTTTTCCACTAGTTCGTTCCAGTGTTCTCCCTCCTTTTTCTGATCAGAAAGTCTAGATCTTTCTGATTACGGCTGCTCTGGATAAAAACCAATAAAAACCCCTTAAATACTTCTATTTTGACTAGGTTAATTCCTTCTTGCTTAATTGACTTTTATTCCTTTTTTAACAAAAAAGATTTTAAAGAAATGAACTTCTTAAATTTGGGCAAACTAGTTATTAGCGTAATGACAAATATTTAGGGGGATGAAACATGCGTCATGGAGATAAAGGGAATTCGGTATTATCCGGTGTCAATCAATTGCATGGTATTGACTTTCGGGACAGCATCCAAAAAGAACAGTTTTCTACATCAATCGAAGCAGCCTCTGAATTTGGCTTTGGGAACGAGGATATTAAAAAGCTAAAAAGACGCTTAGAACGAAATTAAAGAACAGGTATTGACAATTTTCGCGATGATTCGTATGATGATTAAATGAAGAGAAAGTGTTGTCTTAAGTGATAACAATGAGATTCATTATCATAAATAATAGCCATTGAAGAAGAAAAGTAGTTTAGTTCCAGATGGATAGAGAGGAAACATCCTAGGCTGTAAGTGTTTCCCCATTATGACTAAGTGAAGAACACTTCTGAGGCTTCTCTCCGAACAAAAAAGATTCTTTCTTTAGTAGGAGAAGAACGTGACAGGCGTTAACTGGAAAGTGGGAGTGAATTGGATTCACTTCAATTAGGGTGGCACCACGGGAATCATAGCTCTCGTCCCTTGTATAGATAGGATTATACAAGGGACGAGGGCTTTTTAGTATTTTTGAGGAGGTTTACATAAATGTCGATCCAGATTCCTAGAGGAACACAGGATATTTTGCCTGGTGTAGTAGAGAAGTGGCAATACATTGAGCAAAAGGCACGAGAACTTTGTGAGAGATTTCAATATCATGAGATTCGGACTCCAATTTTTGAGCATACCGAACTCTTTACACGAAGTGTCGGTGAAACAACCGATGTCGTTCAAAAAGAAATGTATACATTCGAAGACCGAGGAGGCAGAAGTATAACATTACGGCCAGAAGGCACAGCTTCGACTGTACGATCTTTTGTTCAGCACAAACTGTACGGAGATCCGAATCAGCCGGTTAAGCTCTATTATATGGGACCAATGTTTCGCTATGAACGACCACAAGCTGGACGTTTTCGTCAATTCGTACAGTTTGGTGTCGAAGCTTTAGGCAGTAAAGATCCTGCTATTGATGCAGAGGTCATTGCTCTTGCAATGTCGATTTATTCCAGTTTAGGTTTGAAAAAATTAAAGCTTATTATTAATAGTCTAGGTGACAAAGAAAGCCGTCAGGCACATCGCAGCGCTTTAATCCAACATTTCCAGCCTAGAATTGGTGAGTTCTGCCAAGACTGTCAAAATCGTTTAGAGAAAAACCCAATGCGAATTCTTGATTGTAAACAAGACCGAAATCATGAATTAATGGAAACAGCTCCGTCAATCATTGAGTATTTGAACGAGGAGTCTAAAGTCTATTTTGAGAAGGTTCAACAATATTTATCCGATTTGGACATTTCATTTGAAGTAGATCCAAATCTAGTTCGCGGACTTGATTATTATAACCATACAGCATTTGAAATTATGAGTGATGCAGAAGGGTTTGGGGCGATTACAACCCTTTGTGGAGGCGGTCGCTATAATGGATTAACGCAGGAAATCGGCGGTCCGGAGACACCGGGAATTGGTTTTGCTTTTAGTATTGAACGCTTTATCGCTGCTTTAGAAGCTGAAAATGTAGACTTGCCAATTAATCAGAACATTGATTGTTATTTTGTTTCTTTAGGTGAAGAAGCACAAGATTATACGGTTAAGCTTCTGCATCAACTGCGGTTAGCGGGTTATTCAGCTGAGAGGGATTATTTAAACCGAAAAATTAAAGGGCAAATGAAAGCAGCTGACCGTTCTAACGCTAAATATGTAGCAATATTAGGTGAAGATGAATTAAAGGCGAATAAGATTAATGTTAAACAGATGGAAACCGGTGACCAGTGGGAAATCGAGTTAGATCAATTTATTAATAAATTTAAAGAATTACATCAATAGGAGGAAATTTTTTATGATGGAAAGAAGTTATTTTTGTGGTGAAGTGCCAGAAACGGCAATTGGAGAGAAAGTAAAATTAAAAGGTTGGGTGCAAAGACGCCGTGACCTAGGCGGACTTATCTTTATTCATTTACGTGATCGGACCGGCATTGTTCAAATTGTTTTTAATCCAGAGGTTTCCAAAGAAGCTTTAGAAATTGCGGAAAGGGTTCGCAGTGAATATGTTGTTGAAGTGGAAGGTACGGTTATTGCTAGAGATGAGGAAACGTTTAATCCAAATTTAAGCACCGGAAAAATTGAAGTCCAAGTTGAGAAAATGGCGATTATCAATGAATCGAAAACACCACCATTTATGATCGAAGATGATGTTGAAGTATCTGAAGAAATTCGTTTGAAATACCGTTACCTTGATTTAAGAAGACCAGCGATGTTTGAAACATTAAAAATGCGTCATAGAGTGACAAAAGTAATGAGAGATTTCCTTGATAGCGAAGAATTCCTTGATATTGAAACACCGATTTTGACAAAGAGTACTCCTGAAGGGGCACGTGATTATTTAGTCCCGAGCCGTGTTCACCCAGGTGAATTCTATGCTCTGCCACAATCACCACAGATTTTTAAACAGCTATTAATGGTTAGCGGTGTGGAGCGCTATTATCAAATTGCTCGCTGTTTCCGTGATGAAGATTTACGTGCAGATCGCCAACCGGAATTTACGCAGCTAGATATCGAAACAAGCTTTTTAAGTGCGGAAGAAATTCAAGACTTAACAGAGCGCATGATTGTTAAAATTATGAAGGAAGTAAAGGGGATTGATGTGACAACACCATTCCCACGAATTCCATATGATGAGGCAATGGGGGCATATGGCTCAGACAAGCCTGATACACGTTTTGAATTAAAACTTGTTGATTTAACAGAAGCCTTTAAAAACTCTAGTTTCAAAGTGTTTGCTGGGGCGATTGCAGGCGGCGGTGTCGTAAAAGCGATTAATGTTAAAGGCGGTTCACTTCAATATTCACGTAAAGATATTGATGGGTTAACTGAATATGCGGCTCGTTATGGTGCAAAGGGTCTTGCTTGGTTAAAAGCCGAAGAAGATGGCTTAAAAGGACCAATTATTAAATTCTTCAGTGAAGAAGAGCTTTCTGCTTTAAATGAATTATTAGGAATAGAAAAAGACGATTTAATTTTATTCGGAGCAGACAATAAAAAGGTTGTTGCCGATGTGCTTGGCAACTTACGCTTAAAAATAGCGAAGGACATGAATTTAATTGACGAAAGTAAATTTAATTTCCTTTGGGTAACGGATTGGCCGCTTTTAGAGTATGACGAAGATGCAAACCGTTTTACAGCTGCCCATCACCCATTCACAATGCCTCTTAGAGAAGATGTTGAATTGCTTGAAACTGCGCCAGAAAAAGCTCGTGCTCAAGCCTATGATATCGTTCTAAATGGCTATGAACTTGGTGGCGGATCACTTCGTATTTACGAAAGAGATGTGCAAAATAAAATGTTCAAGGCTTTAGGATTTACAGAAGAAAAAGCGAATGAACAATTTGGCTTCTTATTAGATGCGTTCGATTATGGTACACCTCCACATGGTGGAATTGCTTTAGGATTAGACCGCTTTGTGATGCTTTTAGCTGGCAGAACAAACCTGCGTGATACAATTGCCTTCCCTAAAACGGCGAGTGCAAGTGATTTATTAACAAACGCACCAGGTGAAGTAAGTCCAGAGCAATTAATTGAGTTAAATTTGGCAACTACGGTGATTAAATAACAGTCTTGCTCACTTAAAAATGTTGTGGTATGATATTAATAAGCTTTAAGAGAGTCCTGATGTGTTCGTGGTAAAACCATTCGTTTGACCGAACATATTACCTTTGGGAGTTCAGAGTTCTTAATCGGCGTACATGCCTAAGAAATTAGGACGTACAAACATTAAGTCAGAACACCCACCTGCTGAGTGCGGGTTCAAACAAGGTACAAAAGCGACGGCATAATTGGGACTCTTTTACATAACGTTAAGATAAACCATGTCTTTATTGACATGGTTTTTTATATCTGTATACATACAATTTTAACAAAGTATGATATATTCTTTTACAGGAAAAAATGAAGCTTAAGAAGAATGATGGAGTTGGTTATTTATGTTACACCAATTTTCGCGCAATGAACTTGCGTTTGGAAAAGAAGGTTTAGAAATATTAAAGAACAGTACAGTGGCTGTGTTAGGAGTTGGCGGAGTTGGAACTTTTTCTGCTGAAGCCCTAGCACGTTCCGGTGTAGGTAAATTAATCTTAATTGATAAAGACGATGTAGATATCACAAATGTAAATCGGCAAATCATCGCACTGCTTTCAACAGTCGGTCAACCAAAAGTCGATTTAATGAAAGAAAGAATTGCTGACATTAATCCAGATTGTGAAGTTGTGGCACTGAAAATGTTTTATACAGAAGAAACATATGAAGAAATATTTGGCTACAATCTTGATTTTGTCGTTGATGCATCCGATACGATTTCATATAAAATTCATTTAATAAAAGAATGTTTGAAACGAAACATTCCAATTATTTCAAGCATGGGAGCGGCAAATAAAATGGATCCTACCCGCTTTCAAATTGCCGATATTTCAAAAACACACACAGATCCGATTGCCAAGGTAATTCGTACAAGACTGAGAAAAGAAGGAATACGTAAAGGGGTTCCTGTTGTTTTTTCTGATGAAAGCCCGATTGTCATTCGTGAAGATGTTCGGAAATACGTGGGAAAAGATGATGCTGAGATTCGAAAGGCAAAAATGCCGCCATCGTCTAATGCGTTTGTCCCATCTGTAGCGGGCTTGATTATGGCAAGCTATGTAGTAAGGCAACTGTTACAGGGGATAAAGATCAATACGGTTAAAGATATAAAAGACGCCAAGTAATTGGCGTCTTTTGGTTATAAAATAGACAACAATGATCTTTTAGCTCGTTAAGCACTTAAAGCTGGATTGATTTGTTCGTGCTATAATGAGCAGAGTGAAACGCAAAAGATGTCTCTGTAATGGGGGTAATGTTATTGAACAGAGAACCGCTTGCCTATCGAATGCGTCCGGTCACGATAGATGAAATTGTCGGTCAAAAGGAAGTTATTGGGAAAGAAACAAATTTATATAAAATGATAAAAAAAGGTTATGTCCCATCGTTATTATTATACGGAGAACCGGGAATTGGAAAAACCTCTCTTGCTTATGCAATCGCAGGAACAACGGAAATTCCGTTCATCGCTTTGAATGCGACAACATCAGGAAAAAAGGATGTAGAAGAAGTTATTCAAGAATCACATTTAACGGGAAAGCTCATCCTGTTCTTGGATGAAATTCACCGATTTAATAAAGCACAGCAAGATTACTTACTTCCCCATGTTGAGAATGGAAGTATTATTTTAATCGGAGCAACAACGGAAAACCCTTTTCACGATGTGAACCCAGCTATACGAAGTCGATGCGGGCAAATCTTACAGTTGACGAGATTATCAAAAGAGGATATTCAAGAATTAATCGCGAAGGCCCTTACGAATAAAGAAAAGGGGTTAGGTCATATATCAATTATGATCAACGATAAACAAATGGAACGAATTGCTGAAGGGGTAAATGGCGATGCGAGAAAAGCGTTAACGATGTTAGAGTCGATTGTGTATGCTTCAGATATGGAAAAGGATACGTATATCGTTGAAGATGATACGATCGAAAAAATGATTTCACGAGTTGGCGTCGGTGGTGATAAAAAAGGATCACACTTTTATAACTTGCTATCGGCATTACAAAAAAGCATCCGTGGAAGTGATGTGAACGCTGCTCTCTATTATTTAGCTCATTTGTTAGAAAATGGTGATCTCATTTCTGTTAATAGAAGATTGTTAGTAATCGCTTATGAAGACATCGGATTAGCGAACCCAGATATAGGTGGTCATGTATTAGCTGCAGTTGGAGCAAGTGAACGGCTTGGGCTGCCAGAAGCGAGAATTCCGCTAGCTGCCGCTGTTGTAGAAATGTGTTTGTCTTCGAAGTCTAACTCAGCTTACCAAGCGTTAGATAAGGCGATTGCTGATATTCATAACGGAAAAATAGGAGATATTCCGAAACATCTTCGCGATGCTCACTATGCAGGGGCTGTTTCTTTAGGACATGTTGGATATCAATACCCGCATGATTATCCTTTAGGAACTTTTGGTGGATGGGTTAAGCAGCAATATCTGCCAGAAAATCTAAAAGGAACCGAATATTACGAACCTGTAATAGCAGGAGAAGAAAAAAAGCTGGCCGCTATTTATAAAAAACTTTTGGAATTTAAGGGAAAGTAACTCCATGGAAATGATCTTTGATAGGAATGAATCCTTCCTATGTTGATTAAAATTATGTTATAATTACGAAAGTCTATCTTAATACTATGCTTTTAACTTTATTGAGCAGATAGGATGTCATTAAATGCAAAAGAAACGTTTGGGTCAATTAGGCCCTAGATTTTTGATCTTTTTGTTAGGTTTACTTGTCATGACATTCGGAATTGTTCTAATTATCGTAGCTGATCTAGGGCCTTCATCATGGGATGTTTTGCATATAGGTCTTTTTTACAGTTTCGGGCTAACGATTGGGACTTGGAGTATACTTGTCGGAGTGGCGATTGTGATTTTATCTGCTATCCTTCTTAAGTCATTTCCGCCAATTGGGACTTTTTTAAATATGTTGCTTGTCGGTATTTTTATCGACATCTTTTTATTAATTCCTTTTCTACAAACTCCAGATTCCACTTTAGGTAAAATGGTCATGTTTCTTTGTGGATTATTTATTAATAGTTACGGAATGGGATTATATATTTCTGCTCGTTTGGGGGCAGGACCACGGGATAGTTTAATGCTTGCGATCACTTCTCTTACAAAATGGAAGGTGGGCCCTGTACGTACGACTCTTGAGATTGTAGCCGTTTTGATTGGTTGGCAATTGGGGGGACCCTTATTTTGGGGTACGATTGTTTACGGTGTATTAATTGGTGTGACAGCTAGCTTCACACTGCCACAGACCCAGAAGTTGACTGACTTTATGTTAAAAAATAGGCAGAAACGAAAAAAGCCTCAGCAAATAAATGAACAATATAATAGGAGTGTTTAGGATGAAAATCTCGACAAAAGGCCGATATGGCTTAACAATTATGATTGAATTAGCAAAAAAATATGGAGATGGTCCAGTGTCACTTAAATCGATTGCACAATCAAACGACCTTTCCGAACATTATTTAGAACAATTGGTTTCTCCTTTACGTAATGCGGGATTAGTAAAAAGTATCCGTGGCGCATACGGAGGTTATGTATTAGCGAAAGATCCAACGGAAATTACATCTGGTGATATTATTCGTGTTCTTGAAGGTCCGATCACACCTGTTGAAGGAATTGAGGATGAAGAACCGGTAAAACGGGCATTATGGATTAGAATAAGAGATGCTGTTAAAGACGTATTAGATAGTACAACAATTCAAGATTTAGCCAATCATAAAGATGATGGTGAAGTAGATTCATATATGTTTTACATTTAACTTCCTTCAGCAAATGTTTTGTACCGAAAGCTTGCGACAGGTACGGAAGTCTCTCACTTCAAAAGTTAGGAGATGAATGCGAGCTTTTGTTAATTTAGTGGGGATTAACCCTAAGATGAATGAAGTTAAAGCCTCCGGACGTAAATTCGACAGGCGAATTTGATATTAGGGCAGGGCTGAGCCCTCCTTTTTCATAAGAAGGTGAAAGATTTGAATAAAGTTTATGTCGATCATGCAGCAACAACACCTATGCATCCAGCTGTTATCGAGAAGATGACGAATACAATGACCCATGTATATGGAAACCCATCAAGTATTCATTCCTTCGGTCGAGAAGCAAGAAGAATCATTGACGAGGCAAGAGCAGGGATCGCGAAAAGCATTGAAGCTGCTGAAACAGAAATTATTTTTACGAGTGGCGGAACGGAAGCCGATAATTATGCGATTTTTGGTGTGGCGCAGGCGAAAAAAGCCAATGGAAAACATATTATCACAACCGTTATTGAACATCATGCTGTTCTACATGCTTGTCAGGAATTAGAGAAACAGGGGTTCGAGATCACGTACTTGCCTGTTGATGAGATGGGAAATATCTCATTGAGTGATTTCCAACAAGCATTAAGAGATGATACCATTCTTGTGACCATTATGTATGGAAACAATGAAGTTGGATCAATACAACCGATTAAACAAATTGGTGAAATGTTAGCGGATCATGGGGCTGTTTTTCATACTGATGCAGTTCAAGCTTTTGGCATAGAAAAGCTGAGTGTAAAGGATTTGAACGTAGACTTATTAAGTGTATCCTCTCATAAAATTAATGGTCCAAAAGGAATCGGTTTTCTTTATGTTAGAAATGGCATTAATCTAAGCCCTCGATTTTTCGGTGGTGAACAAGAAAGAAAAAGGCGGGCGGGTACTGAGAATGTTCCTGCCATTGCTGGTTTTTCCGAGGCTGTCAATTTAACGCAAAAGGCAATCGAATCGAGACGGAAACAGTATAAAGAATATAAAGAAGTATTGATCGATACGTTAAAAAATAATAACATTAAGTTTCAAGTGAATGGGAATGTCGAGAATTCACTTCCGCAAATATTAAACATCAGTTTCCCAGGAACAAATGTTGAAGCAATGCTCGTAAATTTAGATTTAGCGGGGATAGCTGCTTCAAGTGGATCCGCCTGTACAGCTGGGACAGTCGATCCTTCACATGTTCTTGTCGCGATGTTTGGAAAAGATTCACGTCGAATAACGGATTCAATTCGTTTCAGTTTTGGTACAAGTAATACAACCGAACAAATTAAAAGGGTTGGAGAAGAGGTCGCAAAGATCGTAACTCGATTAACGAACAATTAAAGAAGGGAGGTTCAGTCGTTGAAAGAACCAAAAGATACTCGTGTAGTAGTTGGCATGTCAGGTGGAGTGGATTCTTCCGTTGCAGCCTACCTTTTAAAACAACAGGGCTATGATGTGATCGGCATCTTTATGAAAAATTGGGATGATACCGATGAGAACGGAGTATGTACGGCAACAGAAGATTACGATGATGTTATCCGCGTCTGTAACCAAATTGGCATCCCTTATTATGCTGTCAATTTTGAAAAACAATATTGGGATAAAGTGTTTACGTATTTTCTTGATGAATATAAAGCTGGCCGGACACCAAACCCTGATGTCATGTGCAATAAGGAAATTAAATTTAAAGCCTTTTTAGAACATGCGATGAATCTAGGGGCTGATTATTTAGCAACAGGACATTATGCAAGAGTGGAATATCGTGATGGCGAATATAAAATGCTGCGAGGCATTGATGAAAACAAAGACCAAACGTATTTCTTAAATCAATTATCACAAGAGCAAATTTCTAAGGTGATGTTTCCGATTGGCGATATTAAGAAATCGAAGGTTAGGGAAATTGCTTTAGAAGCAGGTCTTGCGACAGCTAAGAAAAAAGATAGTACAGGGATCTGTTTTATTGGCGAGAGAGATTTTAAAACCTTTTTAAGTCAATATTTACCTGCTCAACCAGGGGTAATGGAGACATTAGACGGTGAAGTCATAGGGAAACATGATGGATTAATGTACTATACGATTGGGCAAAGGCATGGCCTTGGCATCGGTGGTGCAGGTGAACCATGGTTTGTAATCGGGAAAGATTTGAAGCGAAATGTTCTATTTGTAGGGCAAAGTTTCCATAATGATAAGCTTTATTCCACTTCGATTATTGCAACAGATATAAGCTGGGTTTCGAATGAAGAAAAGCCTGGCACTTTCGAATGCACAGCAAAATTCAGATACCGTCAACCTGATAATAAAGTTACGGTACAGTTGTTAGAAGGAAATAAAGCTAATATTATTTTCCATGAACCGATTCGAGCGGTGACACCTGGACAGGCTGTTGTCTTTTATCAAGATGATGAATGTCTAGGCGGCGGCACAATTGATGAGGTCTATAATAAAGAGATGAAACTGACGTATGTAGGATAAGAACACTTTGGTTCGTTTTGGACCAAAGTGTTTTTTTTATACAATGAGACTTATCTCCTCGCTGTTAAAAATATGCTATACTTTTTTTAGAATAATATCATACTGGAGTTGGGTAAATGGATAAAAATCAATTAGGAATTCAATATATGCAAGAAGGAAAGTGGGAGGAAGCTGCTAAAACGTTTACGGAAATGATTGAAGCATCACCAAAAGATCCGATTGCTTATATCAACTTTGGGAACTTATTGGTTGCAATAGGAGATACAGAACGTGCACTGCAATTTTTTCGCGAAGCGATTAAGCTAGATGAAGATGTGGCTTCCGCCTATTACAGCATGGGAAATGTATATTATGAACAAGAGCTGTTCTACCAAGCAAAGGATATGTTTGAAAAGGCGATGAAAAAAGGTTTAGAGTCAAGTGATAACTACTTTATGCTTGGACTGACTTTCATTGCTTTAGAACAACCAAGACAGGCACTCCCTTTTCTGCAAAGGTGTACAGAATTAAATGACCAAGACGGGGAGGCTTTTTTTCAATATGGTCTTTGCTTGGCAAATGAACAATACATAGATGAAGCGATTAGGCAATTTAATCAATGTGTGGAATTAGAGCCGGAACATGCCGATGCCTACTATAACTTAGGTGTGGCATATGGTTACAAAGAAGATGGAGAGAAAGCATTGCAAATGTTTAATAAAGCATTAGAAATAGATCCCGGCCACATCCTTGCGGGTCATGGGAAAAAGTTATTAGAATCGTAATGCTTGATGAAGGCAATTGAAGTGTACGAGAGAGGTGTTACTCTTGGAGAAACAAGATACTCTTAATTTATTTGGGGAACAATCGAAGTATATAAAAGGAAGACCGATTGTTACGATTTTTCATAACGAACAAAATTTATATACGGTCTTAAGAGTTCGAGTCGATGAAACAAATGAAACTTACGATGATAAAGAAGCAGTCGTTACAGGTTACTTTCCAACTATACATGAGCAGGAGCATTATATTTTTTATGGAGAAATGAAGGATCATCCAAAATTTGGCCTGCAATTTCATGCGACCCATTTTCGAAAAGATATGCCACAGACAAAAGAAGGAGTTGTAAACTTTCTTTCGAGTGAGCTGTTTAAAGGAATCGGTAAGAAAACGGCAGAAAGAATTGTTGAAACCCTTGGGGATAATGCGATTACAAAGATATTAAATCAACCGTCTTTATTGGAGTCTGTACCAAGGCTGCCTCCTGACAAGGCAAAAGATTTATATGATACATTGATGGAACATCAGGGACTTGAGCAAGCGATGATAGCTTTAAATCAATATGGATTTGGTCCACAGTTATCAATGAAGATTTATCAAGCATATAAAGAAATGACAATGGATGTAATTCAAACCAATCCTTATAAACTTGTTGAAGATGTTGAGGGGATTGGGTTTACACGTGCAGATGAACTCGGATTCCAATTAGGCATTACAGGAAATCATCCTGATCGCATTAAAGCGGGCTGCTTCTATATTTTAGAAAGAGAGTGTATGCAAAATGGACATGTTTATGTCCAGGCAGAAGAACTATTAGTGAAAGTTCAATCATTATTAGAGGAAAATAAGCGGGATAATATCGAGTTTGCTGAAATCACCCTTGAATTAGTGAAACTAGGTGGAGAAGGTAAGATTATTGTAGAGGATCAACGCTTTTATTTGCCGTACCTTTATTTTTCTGAAAAAGGCCTTGTCACAAGTATTGAAAGATTGCTGAAGCAGACCGAATACGCTGAAGCTTTTCCAGAATCGGAGTTTCTTTTGGCATTAGGGAAGCTTGAGGAGCGCTTGGGCGTTCAATATGCACCGAGTCAGAAAGAGGCCATTCAAACGGCTTTAATGTCTCCGTTACTCATATTAACAGGGGGGCCAGGAACAGGAAAAACGACCGTTATTAAAGGGATTGTTGAACTTTATGCGGAACTTCATGGCTGTTCCTTAAATCCACACGAATATAAAAAGGAAGAACCATTTCCATTTTTGCTGACAGCCCCAACGGGAAGAGCTGCGAAACGGATGTCTGAATCAACAGGACTTCCTGCGGTCACAATTCATCGATTATTAGGCTGGAATGGGACAGAAGGCTTTGACCATTATGAAGATAATCCATTACAAGGGAAAATTTTAATTGTTGATGAAAGTTCGATGGTCGATATTTGGTTGGCGAATAAGCTTTTTCAAGCATTGCCGGAGCATATTCAGGTCATTTTAGTCGGGGATGAAGACCAACTTCCATCTGTCGGCCCTGGGCAAGTATTAAAGGATCTGTTGAGCTCCAAACGGATTCCAACGATACGGTTAACAGATATTTATCGTCAAGCGGAAGGGTCATCGATTATTGAACTTGCCCATCATATTAAAGATGGAGAGCTGCCACTTGATGTTACTTCTCCAACGAAGGACCGTTCCTTTATTAAATGTCTCTCAGGTCAAACTACGGACGTTATACAAAAGGTTGTATTGAATGCGGTGAAGAAGGGATACTCACCGCGTGATATTCAAGTGTTAGCTCCAATGTACAAAGGGCCGGCAGGAATTGATCGGTTAAATAAAACATTGCAGGAAGCATTAAATGGCAATCCAGATGGAAGGCGAAAGGAAATTGTGTATGGAGATACTGCATTTCGCGTCGGTGATAAGGTTCTTCAATTAGTGAATCAGCCTGAACAACATGTCTTTAATGGAGACATGGGTGAAGTTGTATCTGTGTTTTATGCAAAAGAAAATGTTGAAAAACAAGATATGGTTGTTGTTTCATTTGAAGGAACGGAAGTAACTTATACTAAACAAGATTTAAATCAAATTACGCTTGCTTATTGTTGTTCGATACATAAAGCACAAGGAAGCGAATTTCCGATTGTGATATTGCCAATTGTGAAAAGCTATTATCGGATGCTGCGAAGAAATCTGATTTATACCGGAATTACGAGAAGTAAACAGTTTTTAATTCTTTGCGGTGAAGAAGATGCCCTTAGGCAAGGGGTCAAAAGGGCCGATGAGCAAATGCGGCAAACGACATTAACGGAAAAATTGGCAGGTATAAAAGAAACGGTCAGTGATGAGACAGGTTTGATTTCAGAGGCAGCTGCAGAAAACGATGAGATTGCTTATGAAGAAATACTAATAAATGTGGATCCTATGATTGGAATGGAAGGAATTACACCTTATCACTTTATGTGATGTTTGACTTGAAAGCTGATGAATGACGTATGTCATTCACCAGCTTTAACTTTATTCAGCAGAAGTCTCCCATTTCTAAGTAACGAGATGAATGCTAAGCTTTTATCAATTCAGTGGGGAGTTCAAATCCCGGATGAATAAAGTTAAAGCCTCCGGCGAAGACATGCGATTTTCAGAGGAAGTTTATCGAACGAGCTCGATAAAATCTGGGCGCAAATTCGCCGGTGGCGAATTTGATTTTTGGAAATGTTTCTTTTATGTTTATTCTAGTTTTTCGGGAGATAATAATAATGTTCGGGAAGGTGGGGATTCTCTTTGCGAACATTTTCTTTATTAAAAGGAATGCCTATATTCGAACTTAAAGCAGGTTCGAAAATTGGTGAGATTAACGATTTAGTGATCAGTAGAAGTGGAATGGTCAAGGGGTTGTTAGTCAAAAAAGGCATAGTCTTGAAAAAAACGTATCTAATCGATGTTCAAAATGTGTCTTCATTCGGACCTGATGGAGTGATGATCGAAGACCGAGAACACTTAAAGCCATTGCATGAAAAGCTGGAGGGCTATACATTTGAAGGCGGGCAGCAATTAATGGGCAAGGTCATGATGACAAAAGAAGGCGAGCAGCTTGGTTTACTAGAAGATGTATATTTTTTGGAAGAAATGGGAACCATTGTAGGGTATAAATGCTCGGATGGCTTCTTTTCAGACATTATGGATGGAAAGCGTGTTGTAAAAACAGATGAACCGCCTGCAATTGGGAAGGATGCCATCATAGTGAATGTAAAATAACTGTGAGGTGCTTCCTATGTTTAGTTGTCCAAATTGTCAAAGTAAGAATATCGGGAAAATTGGAATCAACCAATACTATTGCTGGAATTGTTTCATCGAATTATCGGTCTCTCAAGGGGTCATCCATACCCATCAAGTAGAAGAAGATGGCACATTAAGTTCATTAGATGATTTATTCGAAGAAGACGAGCGCCGATTTATTTTATAGATAAAAATAAGCTATTAGGGGTGAATAGGGATGAATAAAATGATCACTTCAGTCTTAGCGGTAGGTGCGGGTGTAGCGGCTTATAATTATGCGCAAAAAAACAATTTAATGTCAAATCGTAACATGAGAAAACTAAAAAGAGGGATTAAAGGAATGTTTTAACTTCATTGGGCAGAGCTGAATGAAGTTAAAGTCTCTGGCAAAGATATGCGGTTTTCAAAGGAAGTTTATCGAGCAAGCTCGATAAAATCTGGGCGCAAATTCGCCGAGGCGAATTTAATTTTTCGTTTCGGGGTAACCTTTTTAAGGTTACCTCATTTTCATGTAATAGGAGGATAGAGATGGATATCCGTATGAAATGGTATTATCGACTAGGATTTCTACTCCTTTTAATGATCGTATTATTCGTTTTCATAAAATTAAAGCCCTTTTGGCAACCGCTTACCCATATGATCCTAACCATTTTACTGCCTTTCATCATCGCTGGATTTATTACCTACTTACTTAACCCCATCATCGAAAAAATTCACAAAGCTGGCTTACATCGAGGCGTCGCTGTTTTTTTAATTTATTTTTTATTTTTTGGCGGGCTTGGTTATGGTGTTTATAAAGGACTGCCAGAAACGATTAGACAATTAAGAGATTTAGCTGAAAGTGTACCCGCTTTTACGGAACAATATCTCGAGTTTACTCATAATATCCAGGAAAAAACATCAACATGGCCTGATGGAATTCAGAAAAGAGTCTATGATGGAATTTCATCAATTGAACAAGGTTTGGCATTACGAATTACAAGCATCATCGATTCCATTTTAGGTATTTTAAGTAATGTCTTTATGATTGTTCTTATTCCTTTTATTTCTTTCTATATGTTAAAGGATTACGGGATACTTAAAAAGGCAGTCTGGTTTATGACACCTAGAAAATGGCGCCGTGAAGGCACCATTTTACTCCGCGATATTGATAAATCTTTAGGCGGCTATATTAGAGGTCAGATTTTAGTTTGTGGAATTATTGGCACGTTAAGTTTTATTCTTTTTTGGATATTCGATATGAAATATCCACTCTTATTAGGAGTCGTGATCGGGATTACAAACATTATTCCGTATTTTGGCCCAGTCATTGGGGCGGTGCCTGCAGTTTTAATTGCAGCAACTATTTCTGTTAAAATGGTCATGATAATTGTTATCATTGTTTTAATTATGCAATTTTTAGAAGGAAATATTTTAGCGCCACTTATTGTCGGAAAGAGTTTACATATGCACCCTTTAGTCATTATGTTCGCTTTATTTGCTGGCGGAGAAATTGGCGGTATCCTCGGGATGATTTTATCTGTTCCAATCGTAGCAGTAATAAAAGTGATCCTTATCCATTTAAGGAAATATATGGAGAAGAAACATGAAGTTTTAACCCCTTTACAAGACGATTAAAGATATGACCATATGTAATAGGCTGCTAATCCCTGTAAATATTGACAAGTTTCCTAAGGAATAGCTATAATTTGTATTGAAATGAACTACATTCAGCAAAGGACTCTGAATTCTATAAGTGGGGGATAAATGCATCAATGCTTTTCCAATTTAGTAGGAGTTCAACCCTGGCTGAATGAAGTTAAGTTTCCGGCGGATGCCACAGATTTTTAATGATATTTTATCGAGCTCGCTCGATAAAAATCTGGGCGCAAATTCAACGGGGCGAATTTGATTGATAATTATACATTTAACATGTTGAAGGAAAAAGTAGGTTATAGTCCATCTAAGTGTCATTAGACGTTAGAGAGGAGCTTCCATGGCTGAGAGAAGTTCTAGATGAAGGATAACTGAAAGCTATTCCTGAGTGCAGCTAATCCCTGCCGTATAACCGCGTTAAGGTGTTTGAGAGATGAATACATCGATATTCATAATCAGGGTGGTACCGCGAGTGAAGTCCCTCGTCCCTGTCCAGGGAAAAGGGGCTTTTTTTGTGCAAAAAAACAGAAGTATACATAATTGGAGGTTATTTTTATGAAAAATTTAACGGGTTCCCAAATACGCCGAATGTTCTTAGACTTTTTCCAAGAAAAAGGGCATTCCATTGAGCCAAGTGCACCACTTGTTCCCCATGATGATCCGTCCTTATTATGGATCAACAGTGGGGTTGCAACATTAAAAAAATACTTTGACGGCCGTGTCGTTCCCGAAAATCCTCGATTGACAAATTCCCAGAAGTCGATTCGCACGAATGATATTGAAAATGTCGGTAAAACGGCAAGACACCATACATTCTTTGAAATGCTTGGAAACTTTTCAATTGGCGATTATTTTAAAGAGGAGGCAATCGAGTGGGCTTGGGAATTTTTAACAGACCCAAAATGGATTGGATTTGACACGGAGAAGCTGTCTGTCACGATTCATCCAGAAGATGAAGAGGCCTTTGACATTTGGAAAAACAAAGTAGGCGTTCCAGAAGAAAGAATCATTCGTCTTGAAGGGAATTTTTGGGATATAGGAGAAGGCCCAAGCGGTCCAAACTCAGAAATTTTCTATGATCGCGGGCCAGAATTTGGAAATGATCCATCTGATCCAGAACTATATCCGGGTGGAGAAAATGACCGTTATTTAGAAGTGTGGAATCTTGTTTTCTCTGAATTCAATCATAATCCAGATGGAACGTATACACCGCTTCCGAATAAAAATATTGATACAGGGATGGGTCTTGAGCGAATTACTTCCATTATCCAAAATGCCGATACGAATTTTGATACAGACTTATTTATGCCAATTATTCGCGAAACGGAGAAAATTGCCAATATGGAATATGGCAAGAATAAACAAGACGATGAGGCTTTTAAAGTGATTGCTGACCATACTCGTACCGTAGCATTTGCGATTGGGGATGGAGCGTTACCTTCAAATGAAGGCCGTGGATATGTCCTAAGAAGGTTATTACGAAGAGCTGTCCGTTATGCAAAATCGATCAATATCAATCGCCCATTTATGTATGAATTAGTTCCAACTGTGGGAGAGATTATGGTTGATTTTTATCCAACAGTAAAAGAAAAAGAAGATTTTATCAAAAAAGTCATTAAAAATGAAGAAGAGCGTTTCCACGAAACCTTACATGAAGGCTTAACGATATTATTTGATGTTATGAAGAAAGAAAAAGCGAAAGGCAATAGCCAAATTCCAGGGGAAGCTGTTTTCAAATTATATGATACGTACGGATTCCCAGTCGAGTTAACTGAAGAGTATGCGCAAGACGAAGGATTAACGCTTGATTATGACGGCTTTGAAGCTGAAATGGGACAACAGCGTGAGCGTGCACGTACAGCAAGACAAGAAGTAGATTCAATGCAAGTGCAAAGCGGAGTATTAAGAGAAATTGTACAAGAAAGTAAATTTGTTGGTTACGATACACTTCAGGTTCAAGCGAAGGTAGTTGCGCTATTAAAAGATGGAGAAATTGCTGAAAAAGCAGTTGAAGGGGAAGAAATCCAATTTATCCTTGATGAGACTCCATTCTACGCTGAAAGTGGCGGGCAGATTGCTGATAAAGGGACATTAATAGCAGAAGGGGTAAAAGTTGATATTTTAGATGTTCAAAAAGCACCGAACGGACAGAATCTGCACCGTGCTTCTGTTGTAGAAGGTGAAATCAGTGTGAATGCGTCTGTAACTGCAACGGTTCATGAAGAAAGTCGCTCGAAAGTTATTAAAAATCATACGGCTACACACCTTCTTCATCAAGCATTAAAAGATGTGCTCGGAACTCATGTCAATCAAGCTGGTTCATTAGTCGGACCCGACCGCCTGCGTTTTGACTTCTCTCACTTCGGACAAGTTCAATCAGAAGAATTAGAAAGAATTGAAGAAATTGTCAACGGACAAATTTGGAGAAGCATAGATGTAGAAATTGATTACAAAGGAATCAATGAAGCAAAGGCGATGGGAGCGATGGCTCTATTCGGTGAAAAATATGGAGACATTGTTCGTGTTGTGCAGATTGGTGACTACAGTTTAGAACTTTGCGGGGGCTGTCATGTACCGAACAGTTCAGTCATTGGGCTCTTTAAAATTGTTTCTGAAAGCGGGATTGGAGCAGGAACACGCCGAATTGAAGCGGTAACGGGCGAAGCAGCTTACAGTTTAATGAACAGTCAAATCGGGGTTTTAAAAGAAGCGGCTGCAAAACTTAAGTCAAATGTGAAGGAAGTCCCAGCAAGAATCGATGCTCTGCAAAATGAAATTAAACATTTACATCGTGAAAATGAATCATTAGCGGCGAAATTGGGTAACATTGAAGCTGGAAGTCTTACTTCAAAAGTAGTAGAAGTTGACGGTATCCCAGTATTGGCGGCAAAAGTTCAAAATGTAGATATGAATAACCTTCGTAATATGGCCGATGACTTAAAACAAAAGTTGAGTTCAGGTATTATTGTACTTGGCAGCACGGTTGATGGAAAAGTAAATTTAATTGCCGCTGTGACTAAAGATCTGATCGACAAAGGGTACCATGCTGGAAAACTTATAAAAGAAGTATCAACTCGCTGTGGCGGGGGAGGCGGCGGACGTCCAGATATGGCACAAGCCGGAGGGAAGGATCCTGCCAAATTAGACTCTGCTTTAGAATATGTGCGAGAATGGGTGAAATCTGTTTGATATTGTCAAAAATTAGTGTAAAATAGATTTAACTAGATGTTCTAACTTTTCAATCGGACTTTCTAATCTTTTCCTCAATAAAGAGAGGTGTACGAAGATGAGCTCATTTGATCAAACGATGAGATTCAATTTCCCTGAGGAACCTATTGAACATAATGTAAAGGAAGTACTTCTTCAAGTGTATGAGGCGCTTCAGGAAAAAGGCTACAATCCCACTAATCAAATTGTTGGGTATTTACTTTCCGGCGATCCGGCTTATATTCCAAGACATAAAGATGCACGCAATCTTATTAGAAAGCTAGAGCGTGATGAAATTATGGAGGAATTGATGAAGTCCTATTTAAAAGATCATAAATTATAAACCCGCATTGCAAGGCACTTTTGGTTTGCTAAAAGTGCCTTCTTTATTGGGGATGCTCTGATAAAGTTTTATGTTGATAACAAGAAGCCTTTAGTATACATGCGATTGGGTTCCATTCTGCAAGAATAGCTTAATGTGTATGTGTACTGATGGCAAATTTTGAATCAATACCAGAGCCACTGGATAGAAAATGAGGGATTATTATGCGAATTATGGGCTTGGATGTTGGTTCAAAGACGGTTGGTATCGCTATAAGTGATGAATTAGGTTGGACCGCACAAGGCTTAAAGACGATTCGAATCAATGAAGAACAAGGTGAATATGGCTTTGAGGAAATGGAGAATCTGATTAAAGAACACGATATCAGTAAAGTAGTTGTCGGTTTACCAAAGAATATGAATGGGACGATTGGTCCACGAGGTGAAGCGAGTCAATACTATGCAGATGAACTTACTAAAAGATTCGGGATCCCGGCTATTCTTTGGGATGAGAGATTAACAACCGTTGCAGCTGAAAGAGTTCTTCTTGAAGCTGATGTAAGCCGAAAAAAAAGAAAAAAAGTTATTGATAAAATGGCAGCATCAATGATCCTGCAAGGATATTTAGATAGTCAAAATAATTGAGGTGAAAAATATGCAAGATGAAAAAAATATTACTGTAGTAGATGATGAGGGTAACGAACAATTATGCGAAGTGTTGTTCACTTTTGACTCAGACGAGTTTGGTAAGTCTTACGTGTTATATTATCCGATTAGCACAGAGGAAGAAGATGAAGAGGAAATTGAAATTCACGCTTCTGCGTTTACTCCAAATGAAAATGGAGAAGATGGCGAACTAATGCCGATCGAAACTGATAAAGAGTGGGATTTAATCGAGGAAATGTTAAATACTTTCCTTGCTGAAGATGAGGAAGAATAGAAAAACGCAAATAGTCCTTTTGTGAAAATATCAAGCAGATCGCTAAATCTGCTTGATATTTTTTTTACGCTTTAAAAGATTTGTAGTATAATGATTCGAGAAATATGTAGAACGTTGTAGAATGGAGGGAAATAATGGCTTCTGAAGAGAAGAATGGCAAAAAGGAGATTTTTAAAGAGAAATTAATGCAGCGTCAATATGAAGCAAGAGTAGTTCGCAAGTTTGTTGCAATGATATCCCTTACTATTTTTATAATCGCAGTCGTCGTATTCGCTGGGGGTTATTTATATATTTCTTCTGCTCTGAAACCGGTTGATCATGATAGTAAAGAAGAAATTTCCGTTCAGATTCCAATCGGATCTGGAGTGACGAATATTTCAAAGATACTAGAAGAAAGTGGAATCATTAAAGATGCTCAAGTATTTAAATATTATGTTAAATTTAAGAATGAATCAGGGTTTATGGCAGGTGATTATGTATTAACTCCTTCTATGACATTAGAACAGATTATTGATAGTCTTAAGACCGGAAAAGTGATCCAGGATGCAGTTGTGAAAATTGCGATCCCAGAGGGCACTCAAATTAAGGAAATTGCAAGTATTATTGCCGATCATACAAATCATTCGGCAGATACAGTTTGGAAAACCTTAAATGATCACGAGTTCATTGACTCACTGATGAGTCAATATCCCGATTTATTAACAGAGGAAATTTATGATGCAAAAGTAAAATATCCATTGGAAGGCTATTTATTCCCAGCAACCTATTCTTTCTATGAAGAAAATCCATCGTTAGAAGAGATTGTGACGGTTATGCTAGATAAAACGGAATCGATTATCGATGACTATCAAATTCAATTAGAAGAAAAGAAAATATCTGTCCATGAATTATTAACGATGGCATCTTTAATTGAAGAAGAAGCGACAGAGCAAGTGGATCGAGACCAAATCTCTGGTGTGTTTTTTAACCGCATGAACATAGGAATGCCATTACAGACGGATCCAACCGTCCTTTATGCGAAAGGAAAACATCAAGAAAAGGTTTATTATAAAGACTTAGAAGTGGATGATCCGTTTAATACGTACAAGTATCAGGGATTAACACCAGGACCAATCGCCAATGCGGGTGTTTCTTCAATTGAGGCGGCACTCTCTCCAGCTAAAACAGACTATCTATACTTCCTAGCTGCGCCTGATGGTCAAGTATACTTCTCAGTGACACTAGATGAACATGAAACGAAAAAAGCGGAGTATATAACTGGAAGTTAATGCTAATTAGCCAGCATCGTTTAGTATATTTGGCATTTCTCAGTTATTTATGTTATTATAGAAAAAGTTATTTTAGGACGAGATGAATGATAAGTAGCGTAAACACAGTGGATGGGGTTTAAAAGGGAACGGTTAATAAGCATGCTTATTAACCGTTCCCCCGTGTGAAACGCTATTTTTTTCTTGTGTCAAAGGGATGTGGAATAAGTTGAATGTTTCTGTTCATCAATATATAGAAGGCTTAATACCGAAGAGGTCCAAATTTTTTAGTGAAATGGAAAAATATGCTTTAGAGCATGGGGTTCCAATAATGGAGTCGGCAGGAATTGAAGTACTGCTGCAAATTCTCCGAATTAAAGGGCCGAGTAAGATTTTAGAGGTGGGAGCTGCGATTGGTTACTCTGCTTTAAGAATGGCTGATGCTCTGCCAACTGTCCAGATTATTACGCTTGAAAGAGACGAAGAAAGAGCTCTGTTAGCACAACAGTATATAGAAGAAGTTCATATGCAAGAGCGTGTCATTCTTTTAAAAGGCGATGCTCTTGAAATCGAGGATACCGTTTCTTCATACGGACCTTTTGATGTTATCTTTATTGATGCGGCAAAAGGCCAATATAAACGTTTTTTTGAATTATACAGTCGTTATTTGGCTGATGGCGGATTAATCATTACTGATAATGTGTTATTCAAAGGGCTTGTTGCAGAAGAAAAGATTGAGCATAAAAGAACAGCTCAACTTGTTAAGAAAATAAATCAGTATAATGAGTGGCTCATGAGTCACCCTGACTTTCATACTGTTATTTTACCCGTTGGAGACGGGGTGTCCATAAGTAAAAAGAGGTGAAGATAAATGAATAAGCCGGAATTACTAGTAACACCAGAATCTATTCATGATATTCTTCCATTAATTGAAGCAGGAGCAGATGCTTTTTTAGTGGGAGAGCAAAGATATGGTTTGCGTTTAGCGGGAGAATTTTCCCGTGAAGAGATAAAAAAGGCGGTTGAAATTGCCCATGAGCACGGAAAAAAGGTTTATGTCGCAATGAATGCCTTATTCCATAATGACAAGGTTCCCGAGTTACCTTCGTACCTTCAGTTTTTGCAATCAGTCTCAGTTGATGCTGTGACATTTGGTGATCCAGCTGTGTTGCTTGCGGCTAGAGAGGCAGCACCGGACATGAAGCTGCATTGGAGTACGGAAATGACTGGAACAAACTGGTATACGTGTAATTATTGGGGAAGAAAAGGAGCGAAACGCGCGGTACTTGCTCGTGAAATCAATCTTGATGCCATTTTAGAAATAAAAGAGCATGCGGAAGTAGAGATTGAGGTACAAGTACATGGCATGCTAAATATGTTTCAATCAAAACGGTCGTTACTAGGTAACTATTATCAATATCAGGGAAAAGACATGGAAATTGAAAAGGATAGCAAGTCAAAAGGTCTGTTTTTGCATGATAAAGAGCGCGGGACTAAATATCCGATATTTGCCGATGAAAACGGGACACATATCATGAGCCCGAATGATATGTGTGTGATTGATGAACTAGAAGAATTGATTGAAGTAGGAATTGATTCTTTCAAAATAGATGGGGTTCTTCATTCTTCATCCTATATTCTTGAAGTAACAAAGCTCTATCGAAAAGCGATTGATACTTGTTGTGCCGATCCGGATGCGTATGAAGATATGAAACACGAACTTTTAGAACGTATCGAAGAAATTCAACCTGAAATCCGACCGCTTGATACAGGCTTCTTCTTTAAAGAAACTGTTTATTAAAACATAGGTCCTTTTAAAGAATGGGAGAATAAGCTATTAGTATACATGCGAATGGGTTCTATTCGTACGAATAGCGTAATGAATATGGTACTAATGGTGAATATTATGGATCAACTAACGGAAGATGAAAGGAGATAAAAATGGCTATCGTAAAAGAACCGATTTCAAAGATTGTGAATGGTAAACGAGTGATTGTCAAAAAGCCTGAGCTGTTGGCTCCCGCTGGAAACCTTGAAAAGTTAAAAATTGCGGTTCATTATGGGGCTGACGCTGTTTTTATTGGTGGACAAGAATATGGATTGCGCTCTAACGCTGATAATTTTACTTTCGAGGAAATGAAAGAAGGCGTTGAGTTTGCAAAAAAATATGGAGCAAAGATTTATGTAACAACAAATATGTTTGCTCATAATGAGAATATCGATGGCTTAGAAGAATATATGCTTGGTTTAAAAGAAGCAGGCGTGCATGGTATTATTGTGGCAGACCCATTGATTATTGAAACTTGTAGAAAAGTGGCACCAGAAATCGAAGTTCATATTAGTACTCAGCAGTCGATTTCGAACTGGCAAACTGTACAATTTTGGAAAGAAGAAGGGGCTGAGCGGGTTGTACTAGCCCGTGAAACAAGTGCTGAAGAAATTCGTGAAATGAAAGAAAAGGTCGATGTTGAAATTGAAATCTTTGTTCATGGTGCGATGTGTATTGCTTATTCAGGACGCTGTACATTAAGTAATCATATGACTGCTAGAGACTCAAACCGTGGCGGTTGCTGCCAATCATGCCGTTGGGATTATGACCTGTATCAATTAAGTGATTCCGAAGAAACAGCTTTATTTGACGAAAAAGATGCACCGTTCGCGATGAGTCCAAAAGACTTGAACTTAATTCAATCAATTCCAAAAATGATTGAATTGGGCATCGATAGTCTAAAAGTCGAAGGACGAATGAAATCAATTCATTATATTGCAACCGTTGTGAGTGTTTACCGTAAAGTCATTGATACTTACTGTGCTGATCCCGACAACTTTGTCATTAAGCAAGAATGGCTAGATGAGTTAGATAAATGCGCAAATCGTGAAACGGCACCAGCTTTCTTTGAAGGAGTTCCTGGCTACAAAGAGCAAATGTTTGGTAATCATAGCAAAAAGACGACCTATGACTTTACAGGACTTGTGCTCGATTATAATGCTGATACGAAAATCGTTACATTACAGCAGCGAAATTATTTTAAACCAGGCCAAGAAGTAGAATTCTTTGGACCAGAAATTGAAAACTTTAAAGTTGTCATTGAGAAGGTTTGGGATGAAGGCGGGAACGAACTAGATGCAGCACGTCATCCATTACAAGTTGTGCAATTTAAAGTAGATCAGCCGCTTTATCGTAACAACATGATGAGAAAAGAACAATAACTTTATTTATTTGATGACAAAATTGAAAAAACTATATTGCATAAAAAACCTTTTTATGCAACAATAGCATAAATAACGTGAACCATCCATTTGGGAGAGGCTTCCATATCCCCATTACAAGAAAGAAAGAACAATAAACATGCGCGTTCTATGTAGAACGCGCATGTATATATTTATTACAAAAAGAAATCAACACCATTCTTTAGGGGTTGTGAACACTAGAAGGAGTGAATTTGTTTTGGCTCAAGAAAAAGTATTTCCAATGACACAAGCGGGGAAAGAAAAGCTTGAATATGAATTGGAACAATTGAAAACGGTTAAACGTAAAGAAGTAGTAGAAAGAATTAAAATCGCTCGTAGTTTCGGAGACTTATCAGAGAACTCAGAGTATGATGCAGCGAAAGATGAACAAGCATTTGTTGAAGGACGTATTACAACGATTGAAAACATGGTCCGTAATGCAAGGATCATTAGTGAAGCTGAACTAAGTAAGGATGCTGTTTCATTAGGAACTTCTGTCACTTTTATTGAACTGCCAGATGGAGATGAAGAAACATATACGATTGTTGGAAGTGCAGAAGCAGATCCGTTCGAAGGGAAAATTTCCAATGATTCTCCAATCGCAAAAAGCTTGATTGGACATAAAGTAGGGGATGAAGTTTCCGTTCAAACTCCAGGTGGAGAAATGAATGTTAAAATCATTGAAATAAAATAAACCCTATTTGTTTATAAAGGTTACACCTCGTCAACACTTTTGACGAGGTGTTTAATTTTATGTGGAGAAAAAGGGCCATTGTCATGGCAAGTGTATTTGTCTGCTGTTTATTGCTTTTTATTGGAAGGTTGATGCAAATTCAGCTTTTTGAAACAGAACATTTTTCTAAACATAGCATTAATTTATTAGAGGAAAGTGTATCTCAAAGATCACAGGAAATAGTCATTGACAGTGGAAGGGGAGGTTTCCTTGATCGCAAAGGTCATTCTTTGACCCATCAAGACATTCCGGTCCTTATTTTGTTTCCATTTTTAAAAAGTACAGAATGGGATATCGAAAAAGTTGCAAGGGTGATCAATGTTCCTGCTTCTTCTTTAATTAATGCGGTAAAGGAAGCCAAAGAACCATTTGCCTATGGGACACCTAACCCTTTGTCACTGACGAAAAAGCAAATGAATGATATCAATCAATTACAAATTCCAGGTGTTTTTGCTGTTCAGAAAAAATTTGCATTACATTCGCATCCAGCTCAACATTTAATTGGTATTACTGGTCAAAATGCAAAAGTGTTAAAGTCTCGTTATCCAGATAAAGAAGTTTCATCAAAAACATCGATTGGATTAACAGGATTAGAAAAAAGTTTTGACGAATTTATATTACCAGAGGGTGAAGCGAAGCTTGTCTTTCACGTTGATGCGAGCGGGGGTCCTTTATTCGGTGTAAACGTTAAGTATGTTGAACCTGCAAATCCATTTTATCCGATTCATATTCGAACAACGATTGATTTAGGGCTGCAGGAAAGTGCGGAAAGAATACTTGATAAATTCGGTGTAAAAAAAGGCGGACTTGTTTTGTTGGATATTGATACGAATTCTGTATTGTCAATGGTTTCTCGTCCTAAGATCAATAATAAAAATCCATTCGATGAGAAAGATGGGCATATTGATAATTTAATGGTAACTGAACAAATTACAGGATCTGTTTTTAAAACGGTCGTTGCCGCTGCTGCGATTGAAAATCAATTAGATGATCCCGTGCGCCTTTTTAATTGCAGTATTAAAATTAATGGCGAGAGAGATAAAGTCTATGATTATGGAAACTTAACCTTCACTGATAGTTTTGCCAAGAGTTGTAATAATACCTTCGCTACTTTAGCGAAGGAATTACAGGCGATCGATAGAAATATGTTGGAAGAGTCGGCTGCTAAACTTGCTTTTACAGGTAAATCAAGCTGGCAAGGAGATATTTATCATTATGATGAGTTTAAACAAATCCATGAAGAGGATGCAGGAAGGGTATTTTTAACGGAAGAAGCGAAAAAGGATCGAAATTATACTGCATTAACGGGGATCGGTCAGCATGAAGTTCGGGCAACACCTCTTGCCGTAGCAAATATGATGGCGACTATTGCGAGAGGAGGCCGAAAAGAGATGGTGAGATTCGCATCAGCTATTGAATATAAAAATGGCTCCTCATTAGTTAAGTTTAAAGAAAAAAGGCTTGAAGGGGAGACGATTTCCTCTAATACGGCAGTAAAGCTTCAAAAAATGTTGCGGGAGGTAGTGACCCATGAAGAGGGTACAGGAAAATGGTATAAAAACTTACCTTATGAAATAGCCGGTAAATCAGGAACAGGAGAAACAGGAAAATTTCAAAACAATCAACAATTATATAATAAATGGTTTGCTGGATATTTCCCGTATGAAAATCCCAAATATGCTCTCGTTGTCGTTAATCTAGATGTGAAAGAAAATGAAGGGGCTATAAGTCCTATTTATGCGGAGCTCGTTAAATTTATTTATGACTATAATCAAAAGGGTCAAGAGTGAAACTTTTGGATCTTTCCTAACGTATATTGAATATGATATAGTCTTAAACGATTGGGTTGGACTACATAGAAAAATAGCAGGAGATACTTTCTTTTTTGAGAGGAGAGTTTTTAGATGAAAAATAATAAAGACAAGATAACAGAGTCATTACGTTCGCAGCAAAGAGCTAAAAGAAGAAAAACAAATTTAATCTTAAATTCCTTAATTGGGGTTGTATTATTATTAATTGTGATTGTATCGGTTACTATTTTTGGGAAAGATGATAGAAGCCCAGAACAGACCGTAGCAAATACAGTAAATGAAGAGTCCGATACGGATGATCAAAAGTCAAAGGCTTCAGATCAAGTTGAGAAAAAGTCTTCAGATGCAAAAGAAGAGAACACTAAAGAAAAAGATTTGAATAAAGAAGATAATCAAGACGAAGAAGAAGTCATAGATGGGGAAACAGAAATCGATGATGAACAAGTTGTTGGAAGTAATCCTGAATGGGAACCAGTCGGTACAACCCAAATTGAACCTGCACAGGATTATGATAGAAACGGCGTAGATTGGAATGAACAACTTCAAGCGGTTTCTCATGCAACGGGATTTGATCAAAGCAAAGGTGACACTCTTGTCAGGCTTGGAAACAATGGTCCAAAGAAATCTAAAGCAACGGTTGTTATAAAAGAGACTAATACAAAATACCAGGTTTATATCGAATGGACAGATGGAGAGGGCTGGAAACCAGTACTTGTCGAAGAGGTTACGAATTAAATAGAAATGAAAAATCCTTCAAGAAAATACTTGAAGGGTTTTTCATTTTGATCCTATATATCCTAAAGAGCAGCTAATTCCTTTTCGAATGCTTTTTCAATAGGTACATACTGATAGCCAAGGTCTTTTGCAACTGATTCGTAGGTTACTTCACAATGAGCGGTATTAATGCCAATTTTTAATGCGGAATTTTCAGCGATTGCTTTTACAATTCCTTTGTTAGCAATTTGTAAACCATATGGAACAGTAGCGTTTGTAAGCGCAATTGTTGAAGTTCTTGCTACTGCACCAGGCATATTCGCAACAGCATAGTGAACTACATCATGCAGGCTAAATGTTGGATTGTCGTGAGTTGTTGGATAGGTAGTCGCTACAGAACCGCCTTGGTCGATAGCCGGGTCAACAATGACAGAACCTGGTTTCATTGATTTAACCATTTCTTCAGTAACCAATTTAGGAGCTTTTGCCCCTGGAATTAATACGGCACCGATCACTAAGTCTGATTCTTCTACACATTTAGCAATATTGTATGGATTAGACATTAAGGTTTGGATTGAATTTCCGAAGATATCATCTAATTGACGAAGGCGGTCAGCACTGATATCAAGAATGGTTACATCGGCACCGAGGCCGACAGCTAATTTAGCTGCGTTCGTACCAACATTTCCGCCGCCAACGATTGTAACTTTTCCACGTTCGACTCCTGGTACACCAGCAAGGAGAATTCCTTTTCCGCCATACGTTGTTTGTAAATAGTGTGCACCAACTTGAACAGCCATCCTTCCGGCGACTTCACTCATGGGAGCAAGCAATGGCAATGTCCGTCCAACTTGAACGGTTTCATAAGCAACTGCAATGACCCCTTTTTTAACTAATTCTTCGGTTAGCTGTGGTGCAGCCGCTAAATGTAAGTATGCGAATAGGATTAAACCATCACGGAGGTATTTATATTCGCTTTCAAGCGGTTCTTTCACTTTCATAATCATATTAGCTTGAGCCCAAACCTCAGAAGCATCAGCAATGATTTCAGCACCTGCACTTTCGAATTCCTCATCCGTAAAGCCGCTGCCAACCCCAGCCTCAGATTCTATAATCACTCTATGCCCAGCCTGTACATATGAGACAACGCCAGCTGGGGTCAATGCAACACGGTTCTCACTGTTTTTAATTTCTTTAGGTACCCCTATAATCATGATTCCTTCCTCCCTTAATGTTCATGATTTTTTCTCCATCCTTAATAATAAGCGAATAAATCCATTTTTTCATTGTTTTTCCTTAAAAAGTTCTTACAGTTTAATGAAAGCTTTTGGAATAATAGATTAAATGTCGCAACGTAAATCCAAGTAAGTTTTACTATAGTGTAACTCACCTAGATCGTCTTTATGAACGGATCATTGTTATTTTCCGATGAAGGAACGGTTTGCGCTTTAAATCATACTATATAGATAAGAATAATTAAGGGTGGGATGTTAGATGGGAAATGACTTTGTTGATTTATTTGATCGATGGGCGGAGACGTATGATCAATTCGTAGCAGGATGCGATATTGAATATCGAGAGGCCTTTTCGCACTACGATGAAATCCTACAAGCGGTGGCTGATCTTGCCTTTGGAAATGTAATTGAGTTTGGTTCGGGTACGGGAAATTTAACGAAAAAGCTTTCGGATAAACAATTATTTGTTTTAGGAATTGAGCCTTCAAGTGAAATGAGAAAAAGAGCGAATAGAAAACTCGGTGACAAGGTTGAAATTATAGAAGGAGATTTTTTTCATTTTCCGCAAAACCTTTCCGTTCAGACCATTGTTAGTTCTTATGCCTTTCATCATCTAACAGATGGAGAGAAAGAGGATGCTATCGAGATCTATAGTAAGCTGCTTCCTAGTGGAGGAAAAATCATTTTTGCGGATACGATATTCGAATCAAAGGAAAAACATCAAGCAGCTATTACAAAGGCAATAAATAATAAACATGATGGTTTAGCAAAAGACTTGCAAACTGAATATTATACAACAATACCCGTACTGTCGTTGATAATGGAAAAAAATCAATTCGATGTAACATTTACGAGATTCAATGATTTTGTATGGATGATGAATGCAACAAAAAGATAGTTAAGGGGGAGGAAGTTTTGAAGGTATACCGTCATGTTCATGAGTTAATTGGAAATACCCCTCTTGTTCAAATCAATGGATTCCAGCTTCCAAAAGGTGTGCGCCTATTTGCAAAGTTGGAAGCAATGAATCCTGGTGGAAGTGTGAAAGATCGTCTTGGGTTGGCATTAATCGATGATGCTTTTCGACAGGGAAAGCTGCAGGCTGGAGGTACAGTCATTGAGCCCACAGCAGGAAATACGGGAATTGGGTTGGCGTTAGCGGCCTTACAACGCGGCATCAATGTCATCGTCGTCGTTCCTGAAAAGTTCAGTATCGAAAAACAAGAAATCATGAAAGCGTTAGGAGCTCAGATTGTGCTAACCCCTGCAAGTACAGGCATGGTTGGGGCCATCCAAAAATCGAAAGAACTTCAAAAAGAAATACCTGGTTCCTACATCCCAAGTCAATTTTCCAATCCCGCTAACCCCGAGGTCTATTATCAAACATTAGGACCAGAGATTTGGAAGGCCCTCGATGGGAAAATTGATGTATTTGTCGCAGGTGCTGGAACTGGTGGAACATTCATGGGAACGGCGAGGTTTTTAAAAGAGAAATGTTCTACTGTTAAGACTGTTATTGTGGAACCAGAAGGGTCGATTTTAAATGGAGGAGAGCCAGGGCCTCATAAAACGGAAGGAATTGGCATGGAGTTTTTGCCAGAATATATGAATCCCAGTTTTTTTAATGAGATCTATACGATCACGGATGATATAGCGTTTCGTTATGTGAAAGAGTTGGCAGTAAAGGAAGGGTTACTAGTTGGAACTTCTTCCGGAGCCGCTTTTGCAGCTGCCATCCAAGAAGCAAAAAAGGCTGAAGCAGAAACGAATATTGTCGTGGTCTTCCCAGATGGCAGTGAACGATATTTAAGTAAGAAAATTTATGAAGGGGGGATTTAACCATTGAGAAGAAAAACGAGACTTATACACGGTGGGATTTCAACCGATTCATTAACAGGTGCTGTTTCCATTCCAATTTATCAAACGAGCACATATAAGCAAGAATCTGTCGGGATTCACAAGGGTTATGAATATTCTCGAACAGGAAACCCAACTCGCCACGCTTTGGAAGAATTAATCAAAGAATTAGAAGGCGGGCAAGCGGGATTCGCATTTAGTTCAGGGATGGCTGCAATTACAGCTGTATTAATGCTATTTAAAACAGGTGATCATCTTATTTTTACCGATGATGTATATGGAGGCACCTTCCGAGTTGTAAATAAAGTTCTTAATCGTTTTGGAATCGTATCTAGCTTTATTGATACGAGTAATATCGAAATCGTAAAGAATGAAATCCGTCCCCATACAAAAGCCATTTTTCTAGAAACTCCAACTAATCCGCTTTTAAAAGTAACTGATATAAAATCGATTGTTGGCCTTGCCAACGAATTCCAATTAATGACCATTGTTGATAACACCTTTGCAACACCTTATTGGCAAAATCCTTTGGAGTTAGGTGCCGATTTAGTTCTTCACAGTGCGACTAAATATTTGGGAGGGCATAGTGATGTAGTAGCAGGACTTGTTGTGGCAAGAGATGAAAAATTAGCTGATGAACTGCATTTTATCCAAAACTCAACAGGTGGGATTCTTGGACCTCAAGATTCTTGGTTATTAATTCGGGGCATTAAAACACTAGGGATTCGAATGGAGGAGCATGAAGAGAACGCAAAAAGAATTGTTTCGTTTTTGGATCAACATCCTAGAGTTAGCAAAGTCTATTATCCAGGTTTAAAATCTCACCCGTATTACGAATGGGCAAAGCAGCAAATGAGAGGTTTCGGGTCGATGCTTTCGTTTGAACTTGACGAAGGGATAAAGGTAGACCATTTCCTAAAGAACTTAAACTATTTTACTTTGGCTGAAAGTCTTGGTGCAGTAGAAAGTTTAATTTCGGTGCCGGCTAAAATGACGCATGCCTCGATTCCAGCAGAAAGACGAAAAGAATTAGGCATAGCAGACACCCTTATCCGCCTTTCAATTGGCCTAGAAGACGCAGAAGATTTAATCGAGGACTTGGATCAAGCCTTGAAAAAAGGATGACAAACAAGATTTTAGAGAGGTTAATCTTATAGATGAGCCTCTCTTCCTATACTTCCATTGGGTCCAAAAATATAGTAAGCTATTTACCAAGAGTCTGATAAGGAGAATTTGAAAAATGAAAAGTACTTTACTTTATAATGGAACAATTATTACCTGCAATGAACATCATGAAGTAGTGAAAAATGGAGCAATAGCCATTGAAGATGGTCTAATTACATATGTTGGTGAAACACCAAATGATAAGGATGAATATAGTGAGACAATCGATCTAAATGGGGACCTGTTATTACCTGGGCTCATTAATACTCATGGCCATGTGCAAATGTCCTTATTACGTGGGTATGGGGATGATCTACCATTAAAAACTTGGTTAGAAGAGAAAATTTGGCCAATTGAAGCAAAATTTAATCCTGAAATTGCGAAATGGGGCTCTTATTTATCAATTGTTGAAATGATTCGAACAGGAACAACGACTTTTGTTGATATGTATGATCATATGGATGAAGTTGCTCAAGCGGTTGAACATGCTGGGATCCGCGGAAAGCTCTGCAGAGGCATCGTTGCTTTAGGTTCAGAGGAAGAGAAAAAGATGAAGCTTGAGGAAGCAACTCGATTTGCAAAAGACTGGAATGGCAAAGCGGACGGCAGGATTACAACGATGATGTCACCGCATGCCCCGTATACTTGTGACCCTGAATTTATTTCTAAAATTGTTGACCAATCTATACAATTAAATGTTCCTATTCATATCCATATGTCCGAAACGATTCAAGAAGTTGAACAGAATGTTGAACAATACGGGAATCGACCTGTTAAACACCTCGAGGAACTCGGAGTCTTTAACCAGCCAACTTTGGTGGCACACGCTGTACATGTCAATGATGAGGAGATCGAAATCCTTGCAAAACATGATGTGAAAGTATCTCATAATATTATTAGCAACCTTAAATTAGGTTCTGGGATTGCACCGATTCGAAAAATGTTAGAAAACGACATTACGATTTCTCTAGGTACGGATAGTTCGGCTTCTAATAATAACTTGGATTTATTTGAAGAATTAAAGCAAGTGGCTATTTTACATAAAGGCAATGAATTGGATGCTACATTGATTAACGCTGAAACGGCCGTTCTAATGGCAACAAAATATGGTGCAGATGCCCTGTGGTTAGATGATAAAATTGGCAGTTTGGAAGTCGGAAAAGAAGCAGATTTTATCGTTATTGATACAAATTCACCTTTTTATCAACCTCATAGTCATAATCCTATTTCCCACCTTGTCTACTCAGGATCTGGCAGGGATGTAAAGGATATGTATGTGCAAGGAAAAGCGGTTATGAAAAATAGACAATTATTAACCGTTGATGAGGAAAGAATTTATTATGAAGTCAATCGTGTTATGAAGCTACTTCTTAATGAATAAAGGTGCGGAGGTTAACATCATGAAAATAGGCATTATTGGTGCAATGGAAGAAGAAATCCTTCATTATCGCAATTGTATGAAGCTTACTTCCGAAGAAGTGCGTGCAGGTATCACTTTCTTTACGGGTACTTTAAATGGTCATGCTGTAGTCGTTTGTAAATGTGGAGTCGGCAAGGTAAATGCAAGTGTTTGTACACAAATTTTAATTGATCATTTTTCTGTTACACATATGATTTTCACTGGAGTGGCTGGAGCTCTAGATCCAGATCTTCGAATTGGCGATATTGTTGTTTCTTCTGAAGCAATGCACCATGATATGGATGCGACAGCCATGGGTCTCCCTTTAGGACATATTCCGTATAGCGAAAACTCCATATTTAAAGCTGATCCATTTTTACAAAATCTTGCTTTATCTGTTAGTGGGGAAGTTATTGCAGATCAAAAGGTACGATCAGGAAGAATTCTTTCAGGGGACCAGTTTATTTCAGACCGTGAAAAAGTAAATGAGCTTTATCACGATTTATCCGGTTTATGTGCTGAAATGGAAGGAGCTGCTGTTGCGCAAGTTTGTGACTTAAATAAGGTTCCATATGTGATTATTCGCTCCATGTCTGATCAAGCAAATGGTTCTGCTATGGTTGATTTCTTGGAATTTGTCGAAACAGCTTCGCTTCATTCATATAAAATCGTCGATGGCATGCTCAAAAATTGGCAGAATACCTAATAATAAAAACAGCTCCAACATGAAACGTCGGAGCTGTATTACTTTCGGAGATTAAACTTCCCAGCTGCTTAAATACTTCGTTTGTTCCTCTGTTAAAGTGTCAATGACAATTCCTTCGCTTTGCAGTTTTAATTCAGCGACTTTCTCATCAACGGAAATTGGAACATTTAATATTTGCGGGTTTAGTTCTTTATAGTGCTCATTTATATATTCGAGAGAAAGAGCCTGCAGTGCAAACGTCATATCCATAATTTCAGCAGGATGACCATCGGCTGCGCTTAAGTTCACAAGTCTTCCTTCACCAAGTAAATATAGCTTTCTGCCATCATTTGTTTTGTATTCCTCAATATTGGCTCTCACTGTTCGTTTAGAAACGGAAATTTCATCTAAGCCTTTTTTGCTAATCTCAACATCGAAATGTCCAGCGTTTGCAAGGATCGCTCCGTCTTTCATATTTTGCAAATGCTCTTTGTTAATGACCTCATAGTTCCCTGTTACAGTAATGAATACATCTCCAACTTTGGCTGCTTCAATCATAGGCAGCACAGTGAAACCATCCATATGAGCCTCAATCGCTTTAATGTTATCAACTTCAGTCACAACAACTTTGGCACCAAGGCCTTTTGCTCTCATCGCTACACCTTTACCACACCAGCCGTACCCAACAACAACAATTGTTTTTCCTGCCATAATTAAATTCGTTGTACGCATAATTCCATCAAAAACCGATTGACCGGTACCATATCGATTATCAAATAAATATTTACATTGTGCATCATTTACCGCTACCATTGAAAAGGCCAGGTTTCCGGTATTTTCAAGTGCACGGTTACGAATAACGCCTGTTGTCGTTTCTTCACAGCCTCCGCGAACATTCACTCTAAGATCGGGTCTTTCAGAATGAAGGACAGTGACTAAATCTCCGCCATCATCAATAATTAAATCTGGTTTTGATTCTAAAGACTTGATTAGAAAATCTTTGTATTCCTCTGGACTCGGATTGTATTTGGCATAAACGGTTACACCATCTTCAACTAATGCAGCTGCGACATCATCTTGAGTAGAGAGAGGATTACTGCCGCAAATGGTTACATTTGCTCCCCCAGATTGAACGACTTTCGCTAAATAAGCCGTTTTAGCTTCTAAATGAAGAGAAATGGTTACATTTAGACCTTTAAAGGGCTGTTTGTCTTTAAAGTAATCTTCGACACTATTTAAGACAGGCATATGATTTTTTACCCAATCGATTTTCAAGTGGCCATCATGTGCCAGTGATAAATCTTTTACAATACTTTTATTTTCCATATTAGTCCTCCTGATAAACAGTCTGATTCCATACATATAGGTTCTGTTTATTTTTAATAATCATGTGTATTGTAAGTGATCTTTTGCTCCTTGTCTAATGTTACTTGAATCCTCATTATTGATTTGATAAAAAAACAACCAACAGGTTTAATGCTCCTGAAGGTTGAAAGGTTACTGAAAAGATTTTATGAGTCTGCTTTTTTTCGTTTTTCCTTTTCATCTCGATAAAATTCATGGAACATTTTCATTAAGGCTCGTTTTTCAATTCTTGATACGTAGCTTCTTGAAATCCCAAGTTCTTTAGCAATTTCACGCTGTGTTTTTTCTTTTTGTAAATCGAGCCCAAACCTGCCGATGATCACTTCTTTCTCCCGATCATCTAAGACATCAATATATTCTTTTACTTTTTCTAGCTCCATATTGAGTTGTATCGTATCAATGACATCCTCTGATTCTGATTTCAGAACATCGATGAGTGAGATTTCATTCCCTTCTTTATCTTGCCCGATTGGATCGTGAAGAGAAACATCCTTTTTTGTTTTCTTTAATGCCCTTAAGTGCATGAGAATTTCATTTTCAATACATCTTGCCGCATAGGTTGCCAGTTTTGTCCCTTTTCCATCGGAATAACTTTCAATTGCTTTAATCAAACCAATGGTTCCGATTGAAATAAGGTCTTCTGCATCTTCACCTGTATTTTCAAACTTTTTAACAATATGTGCAACAAGGCGTAAATTATGTTCAATTAGCATATTTCGAGCATGTGGATCCCCTTCTGCCATCAATTGCAAATACTTACGTTCGTCAGAAGCAGAAAGTGGTTGGGGAAAGGCGTTGTTCTTTACATAAGAAACAAGAAAAATAATCTCTTTGACCAAAAAGCTGAGTGCCGTAATAATTCCAGACATAACGCCACCTCCGCTAAACAAAATTTACTCACAAAAACTGTTTAACTAATATCTATGTCTGTAAGGGTGATTATTTGTCTGTCCACTGAAAAATAAAAAATCAAGCCATGTATTCGAGAAGGCTTGATTTTTAAATAAATAGAAGCGGATGCCTTGGATTTTTTAAAAGTATTTATCGAGCAAGCTTAGGTATTGTATCCAGGCGCAAATTCGGTGGAACGAATTTGATTTAAGTTAAACTTTCTTCATGCGGAACGTACTGATCATAAGAAATGAAAGAATGAGATTAAGAAAAAGGAAAAATTGTGGAGGTAAAAATGAAATGGCTAAAAAACTAAGTGTCATGATGCAGCCTGCTGCGGTGATGGGAAGCCCTGTAAAATAGCCCTTCGTATTTGAAATATTAAAGCGTGCAAGTCTAAAAGCACCACATGCCATGTAAAACACCGTAAAAAACGCGCCAGGGGCACCGAACTCAGATAAAATTCCTTGATATAATAGAAGCGCAGGTGCAACTCCAAATGATATAATATCACTCATGGAATCTAATTGTTTTCCAAGTTCTGATTCAATATTTAATTTTCTAGCTGTCATTCCGTCGAAACGATCCAATAGAGCAGCGATAAAGATGAGCAATAAACTTAAATTTAAATCTCCTTTGATACTGTTGATGATGGCAAAGCCGCCTAAAGTTAAATTAGCGAGCGTTAATACATTGGCACTTTGAGTTTTTAACTTTTTGATCGTAAAATCTAATACGCCTAATAATGACATCGCCTCACTCCTTCTAGTAAGGGAATAACTCCTTTAGTATTCTATATAATAATATATAATTTTAAAGTTTTTATGCCTAATAGTAAAGGGACAAATGGGCCTTTTTTGGAGGGAAAATATTGTTTGAAACCATATATAGACTATTTATTGACTTACTGAATAGGGAACAGATCTCGCGTAGTTTGGCTGCATTTTCAAAGTCAAAAGTTAGTAAGCTCTTCATCCCATTCTATTCTAAAATCTATCAAATTAATCTAAATGAAATGGAAAAGCCGATTAGAGAATACGAGAGTATTCACGAATTTTTTACAAGAAAATTGAAAAAAGGGACACGCCTTGTGGATCAAAATCGTTATGCTGTCGTGAGTCCCGTTGATGCGCTTCTTCAAGAAATTGGAAAGGTTGAAACTCATCATTCGATTATCGTGAAAGGGAAAACATATTCTCTAGAAGAGATGCTAGGGGGAGTGGACAAAGTCCAAAAATATGAGGGCGGAACTTATATGATCTTTTATTTAAGTCCGAGCGATTATCATCGCATTCATAGTCCTGTGACAGGCAAAATTACAGAACAATGGACAATGGGGACAAAGTCTTATCCTGTCAATAGCATTGGATTAAAATATGGAAAAAGTCCTTTGGCTAAAAACTATCGAATGATAACGGAGATGGAGTCTCTAGGAGGAACGGTTGCAGTTGTAAAAGTCGGGAGCAATGTTTATTAATTCAATCGAAAAGCTGACAATGGAAGACCAATTAACGAAAGGCAGTGAAATGGCCTGCTTCTCTTTCGGTTCCTCTGTCGTGTTACTTTTTCAGGCCGAAACCTTTAGTAGAGAAAAATCCTTGGTTGTCCCTAGCCAAATTAAAGTAGGAGAATGCATTGGCTGGTTCAATGATGAAGACAAAAAAGAACCCCCTACTTTATAGGGGATATTTAAGATGAAACTTTAAGTTTGTGGGATAAAGAGCGACGGTGAATTTCTGCTTCCATTAAATGAATGAAATCAGGGCTTAAACTTAATTCGTTTGCTTTATGGTAGGCTTCGATCAGCAGTTCATCAGATAATCTATACATTGCCAGAATTCACCTCCATTAAAGTGGGATATCGAATAAATATTTATTAATCCGTTCTATATAAATCTATTTTTTGCATATCATATAGGTTGCGTTTGCTTAGCTTGTACCTTTACTGTATCAGAATTTATTCCGTAGAACAATCGTTCCGTTATCCACAGGAGCGGTGGATAACTTGTGACTAATTTGTTTATAAATAGAATAAAGTGAATAAATCAGCCTCTCATTATGTGTATAAAGTTATCCACAGAAAAAAGATTGCAGAAAGATGTCGAACGATTTTTGAGGTGATTGGCTTTAAAGAGAGCGATAAAGTCCTTATGAATATGAAGCTCTTTTCAGCTCATCATAATATGAATTTTTTTGAACTAATGGCTCAAATTGGGTATGATGGTATAATGAAAAAGATCTAAATTTGTCAGGATGAGAGAGAAGGATTTCATCACAGATTAAGTTTATGTTTTTTGAAGTTAGATGGATGTCTAGCTCCAGCGCCTCGCTCCTAGTGGACTTCCCGTTTCTTCCGTAACGATTGCGTCAACATTGATTCGCACTATCGTATCGTGCTCATCGTGTTTCCTTTATCTCAGTCTTGTTAGGGAAGAAACATCGACTGAAAACCGCAACGTCCTGTTGCGAACGTCGATGTCAGCATATCCTGTGTAAGTCATACGGAGCTGAGCAAGGCGCTTACGCTATTCTAAATGGGGTGCAAAGTGTGTTAAAGAAGTTTCTACCAAATCAGCATGTAAAAAGTATTTTTGAAATAGAGCCTAATGATTTAAAGGAAAAAGGCATTAAAGGGATTATTACCGATCTTGATAATACTTTAGTTGAATGGGACCGACCCGAAGCAACACCGAAAGTCATTCAATGGTTTGAAAAGATGAAGCAAAATGAAATACAAGTGACGATTGTATCCAATAATAATGAAGCAAGGGTTAAATTGTTTTCAGATCCGTTGAAAATACCCTTTATTTATCGAGCAAAAAAACCAATGTCACATGCATTTAATCAAGCGGCTTCAAGAATGAATCTAAAAAGAGAAGAAACAGTGGTCATTGGCGATCAGCTTCTAACGGATATATTAGGTGGAAATCGCGGTGGTTTTCATACGATACTTGTTGTTCCGGTCGCTCAAAATGATGGAATGGCGACGAAATTTAATCGATTTGTTGAAAGAAGAATTATGAATTGGTTTAGAAAAAAAGGCTTATTACAATGGGAGGATTAATTCATTTGAGTGAACAGTATTCTTGTTTTGGGTGTGGAGTCCAAATTCAAACAGAAAATCCAAGTGACTTAGGCTATGCACCTTTGTCAGCTTTAGAAAAAGAGGAAATTATTTGTCAACGATGTTTTCGTTTAAAACATTATAATGAAGTCCAAGATGTTAGCTTAACGGATGATGACTTTTTACGTATTTTGAATGGAATCGGTAAAAGTGATGCGTTAATTGTTAAGATTGTTGATATCTTCGATTTTAATGGTAGCTGGTTACCTGGTTTGCATCGCTTTACGGGTAATAATAAAGTTCTATTAATCGGAAATAAGGTTGATCTTTTACCGAAGTCGGTAAAACCGAATAAAGTTATTAACTGGATGAAACATGAGGCTAAGCAGCTTGGGTTAAAGCCAGTTGATGTGTTTTTAGTGAGTGCAGCTAAAGGGTCCTTTATGGAAGAAGTGACTGAAGCGATCGAGCGTCATCGGAATGGCAAAGATGTCTATATTGTTGGCTGTACAAATGTTGGGAAATCAACGTTTGTTAATCGAATTTTGAAGGAAGTAACGGGGGAGGGGGACGTGATAACGACCTCACATTTTCCCGGTACAACTTTAGATACGATTGAAATTCCACTTTCAGATGGAAAAGCTCTAGTAGATACACCTGGAATTATTAATCATCATCAAATGGCTCATTATGTAGATAAGCGTGATTTAAAAGTCATTACACCGAAAAAGGAAATTAAACCAAAAGTGTATCAGTTAAATGAAGAACAGACCCTCTATTTTGGCGGTTTGGCAAGATTTGATTATATAAAGGGTGGAAGACGTTCCTTTTCATGTTACTTTTCAAATGAAATAAACATCCATCGGACAAAGTTAGATAAAGCGGATGAATTATACAATAATCATGTCGGGGAAATGTTAACACCACCGAGGAAAGATGAAGTAGAATCTTTTCCAGAGCTAGTAAGACAGACATTCTCTATTAAAGAAGCAAAAATAGATATTGTCTTTTCTGGACTCGGCTGGATCACGATTAATGAACCGGGTGCAGTTGTAGCAGCATACGTTCCAAAAGGTGTTCATGTTTTAATGAGAAAATCTTTAATATAGTATTGTTTTTTAATTTGGGAGGGGAAGACTAGATGGAAAAGTTATACGGAGTGATTGGAGATCCCGTTGGACATTCATTGTCACCAGTTATGCACAATGATTTATATGAATTGTATTCAGTGGATGCGACATATCTTGCATTTCATATAACACCCGAGAATCTGCAAAATGCAGTTAAAGGCTTTAAAGTGAATAATTTAGCAGGTTTAAGTGTAACTGTCCCGCATAAAACAACAATTATGCCGTTGTTAGATGAAATTGATCCATTGGCACAAGCCATTGGGGCAGTAAATACAATTGTGAATGAAAATGGGCGTTTGATTGGCTACAATACGGACGGTATTGGCTATTTAGAAGGAATTAAAAAGGAACTCTCTTCACTTACAGATAAAAAGGTGCTTTTAATTGGTGCAGGTGGTGCGGCAAGAGCGATTTATTTTACGATGGCTCAAGCAGGAATGAAAAATATTGATATTACGAACAGAACCATTTCACATGCGGAATATTTAGTTGAAAATTGTCCTTTTCCTTCAAACTCTCAAGTACTTAGTTTGAAGGAGGCAGAAGAACAATTATCTAATTACGACTTAATTGTTCAAACGACATTGATCGGAATGCATCCGGATGTTGAGGCTTCACCAATTTCTGTAGAAAATATAAAGCCAACTGCGTTCGTAAGTGATATTATTTATAGTCCGTTAGAAACGAAAATTTTACGAGAAGCAAAACAAAAAGGTGCCCGTATCCAAAATGGCCTGCCAATGTTTGTTTACCAAGGTGCACTTCAATTTGAAAAATGGACAGGGATATTCCCTGATACAGATCGAATGCAGTCGGTTTGTCTGAAACATTTAGAAGGAGAGTCAAAGTCATGTTAACAGGAAAACAAAAACGGTTTTTACGTTCAAAAGCGCATCATCTTAACCCTATCTTTCAAGTTGGAAAAGGCGGGGTTAATGAAAATATGATTAAGCAAATAAGTGATGCTTTAGAAACTCGAGAGCTGCTCAAAATTAGTGTATTACAAAATTGTGAAGAGGATAGAGATGATGTAGCAGCGGCGTTATCAACGGGTGCAGCGGCTGAACTTGTTCAAATTATTGGAAATACAATCGTATTATATAAAGAATCTAGAGAAAACAAGCAAATTTCATTACCTTAAGGTTGACTCTATTCTAAATAGAGAGGTGCGATTTCACTGAAAAAAATTGGGATTTTAGGGGGAACTTTTAATCCCCCGCATTTAGGTCATCTTGTGGTTGCAGACGTAGTTCAATCGGAATTGAACTTAGATGAAATTTGGTTCATGCCTAATCAAGAACCCCCTCATAAGGAAAATAAAAGTGGGGTAGATAGTGTTCATCGTCTAGAGATGGTGAAAAGGGCAATTTCGGATCATCCTCAATTTAACGTTCAACCCATTGAATTGGAAAGACCGGGGAAATCTTATACGTTTGACACCATCAAGTTACTAAAGGAAAAATATGACCATCAATTTTATTTTATCATCGGTGCGGATATGATTGAATATTTACCAAAGTGGTACAAAATTGAAGAACTTGTCGGGCTCATTACTTTTGTAGGGGTCAATCGTCCAGAATATAGCAGTCATACAGATTATCCCATCCTTTTTGTCGATGTCCCGAACATCGAAATCTCTTCACTTATGATTCGAAATAGAGTGAAGGAAGGGAAAAGCATCCGCTATTTTGTATTGGATTCAGTTTTGGATTATATTGAGGAGAATCGGTTATATGGAACGTGAGAGAGCATTAGCGATTGTGAAAGAACAAATAACCAATCATCGTTATGAGCATACATTAGGAGTAATGGAAACAGCGATTAAATTAGCAAAAAGGTTTGGAGCAGATGAGAAGCAGGCAGAACTAACTGCAATCTTTCATGATTACGCTAAATTCCGTGATCAAGAGGAAATGAAGACGATTATTCAAGAGCAAAGCATGGACCCTGAATTATTGGAATACAATAGTGAATTATGGCATGCTCCTGTCGGTGCTTATCTTGTAGAAAAAGAAGTAGGGATTACCGACTCCGTTATTTTAGATGGAATACGTTACCATACTTCAGGAAGGCCGAATATGTCGCTATTAGAAAAAATAATTTATTTAGCTGATTATATTGAACCTGGAAGGCATTTTCCTGGTGTTGAGGAAGTCAGAGAAATGGCCGAAGAGGATTTAGATAAAGCGTTAATACAAGCGATTAAAAATTCAGTAGCTTTCCTCATGAAGAAAAATCAGCGGATTTTTCCACTGACATTTCATACTTATAATGATCTAGTTAAAAAGGAGGCACATTAATGGAAGTTCAAAACATATTAGAAATAGCCGTTAAGGCTGCAGATGCTAAAAGAGCGGAAGATATCGTCGTATTAAATATGAAAGGTATTTCGTCAGTAGCAGACTATTTTTTAATCTGCCATGGTAATTCTGATAAACAAGTACAAGCCATTGCGCGTGAAATTAAAGACAAAGTGGAAGAACAAGAAGTTTCTCTTAAACGAATGGAAGGTTTCGACGAAGCGAGATGGGTGTTAGTAGATATTGGAGATATTGTGGTACATGTTTTCCATAAGGATGAACGGGGTTATTATAATTTGGAACGTTTATGGGGAGATGCTCCATTTGAAAACATTCAAAGTGTATTGAATCCATGAGTTATGAGAATTTCGCCGTCCTTTATGATGAATTGATGCGGGATGTTCCGTATGATCAATGGATTGATTATGTAAAAAAACAAAAAGAATCATTTGGGATCAGCGGAAATAAATTTCTTGATTTAGCATGTGGAACAGGCGAGGTTGCACTTCGTATGGCACAAGAGGGATTTTCTGTTACGGGTGTTGACCTCTCAGCAGAGATGTTAACGGTTGCGAAAGAAAAAGTTGAGAAATCAGGATTTTCTTTGTTTTTTGTTCAGCAAAATATGTCAGAAATAGAAGATATCGGGGAATTTGATATCGTCAGTATTTTTTGTGATTCCCTTAATTATTTGCAAAGTGAAACCGAAGTGATCAGAACGTTTGAAAGAGTCCATCAACATTTAACACCAGGTGGTTTATTTCTCTTTGATGTTCATTCCCTCTATAAAATGAATGAGTTATTTATGGATCAGACTTATGCATATAATGGTGACGATATTAGTTACATATGGCAATGTTTTGAAGGGGAGTATCCATATAGCGTAGAACATGAGTTAACGTTCTTTACCCTTGACGAACATACTGGACAATACCGGCGTTATGATGAACTTCATTTTCAACGAACCTTTCCAATTGATCGTTATGCAGAATGGCTGAGGAATAATGGTTTTGAAGTTCTTGCGATTACGGCGGATTTTACATATGATACACCTGAAGAAAAATCCGAACGAATTTTTTTTACTGCTCGAAAACTTTAATTTTAAAAACCCCCTGTGGAAAAAACTACAGGGGGAATTTTTTATTTTATTTTTCTAAAAATAAAAAGAGGAATTAGTCGATTTATCTCGAATTTATTTATTAATGTATTGTCCCCTTATGCTAGCTAAGTCGTCTTCAAACTTTAAGTGTGTCGCTTGAAACAAGTGTTCAAACATCTCTCCTAATTCATTTTCTAACACATTTATTCCTTCTCCGGTGATCCCGCCTTTAACGCATACCTTTTCCTGTAAAGTTGGCAATGTATAGTATCCTTTTCGAAGTAACTCCCCAAGGCCAATTAACATTTCACTTGCAAGGATCGTGGCTGTTTCTTGATCAATTTTTGTTTCATGAACGGCTGCTTCGATAAAGCGTTGGGTTAAATAACTATAAAATGCGGGACCGCAGCTGACAATGTCCGACGCAACTCTTGTAATCTCATCATTGATCTCGAGCGGTTTTGAAATTCGATTCATTAATTCTTTGATCTTGCTTTTCCACTTGTTCTCACAATTCTTACCAAATGTGACTAAGCTAACTCCGGTAAGGGCTCTGTTTGTTATGCTCGGTATCACTCTAGCAACAGAGCATGGAAGCGCAGCCTCTAATTGTTCGACACTAATTGGGCTTGTAATTGAAATGACACACTTATCCTTCGTTAAGTAAGGTTTTAGCTTTGTTGTAACATCATGTACATCATGGGGCTTCACACAAATAAAGATTAATTCTGCCTGTTTTCCAACTTCCTCTATATTCCTTGAAATACGAATATCTGGATAATTTTGTCCAATGGCAACTGCTTTCATAAGAGTTCTATTTGTTATGATCATGGAGGAAGGGAGAACAGCCTTTCCATCCAGTAAGGCTTCTACTAGTATTCTCCCCATATTTCCTGTCCCAATAATCCCAACTACCATACATCCATCCCTCCTTATACAAGACCGGCTCTCCTAACATGTTATGTGTACTGCTAGTGAATTATGCCAGAAATGCAATAAAGTGAGACTTCCATCAGTGGGGATTTCATTGATGGTTAGTCACGCAGAGCCTGATTGATTTATCTAAGGGCTGAAGCCCAAAGATAAATCTTATCTCACCAATCAGGTCCTTGCAGGCAGTTGATCTCCTACTATCTATATTCTTTATTACGCTATGTCTTGAGGTAGGGGTCTTACTACCTGTTATGACGTGACAAATGAATATTGTCTATCACAGAAAGGATAAGGGTATTTATGAAGAACTTTGTGGAACAAAATAAAAAAGTGCTATCCATTGGTTTGTTGATTCTTGGTGTGGTTATCGCTTATTACTTATATCAAGTTGATGATCTAGGAAAAGGAAATAACTTAAACGACGAATGGGTAGAAGAAATCCCGATGGAAAATGAAAAGGACGAAGTGCCGTCAATTGAAGAGGAGAAAATCGTCGTAGATGTTAAAGGAGCCGTTTATAATCCGGGTGTTTATGAATGTCAGTCGGGTGACAGGGTTAAGGATGTGATTGAAAGAGCAGGGGGATTACTCGAAAATGCCGATAAAAATAAGGTTAATTTGGCGATGAAGTTAGAAGATGAAATGGTGTTATACTTTTCTGTAGTTGGTGAAGAAAGCAGCGATGTACCGCTTCAGGCAATGACAACTGAAAAAGATGATGGGAAAGTTAATTTAAACAAAGCAACGCAAACAGAACTGTTGACGCTAACTGGAATTGGTCCATCTAAAGCAGATGCAATCATTGAATATCGAGAGCAAAATGGACCATTTAAAGCAGTAGAAGAAATCATGGAAATTAGTGGGATTGGTGAAAAAACATTTGAAAAGCTAAAAAATCAAATATCCGTTCGCTAAATTTCAACATTGACAATATGTGTTTTTTTAATAAGCTTATGTTATAAAATTATTTATGTTGAAAGGAAACTAGAGTGATGAGAAAAAGTTGGGATCATTATTTTTTAGATATTGCAAATGAAGTAGGAACTCGGTCAACATGTCCAAGGTTGCATGTCGGCTGCGTCATTGTAAAGGACAAGCATATTGTTTCAACTGGATATAACGGCTCGATCCATGGTCATGAACATTGTGAGGATGTCGGCTGTTTAATTAATGATGAAGGAAGGTGTATTCGTACTCTTCATGCCGAGTTAAACTCTGTACTTCATGCAGACAGAAGTTTATTAAAGGGTGCAACTGCCTATGTTACCCATGAACCATGTGAGAATTGCGCGAAAACATTGGCTCAGTCAGGTGTTGCAAGAGTTGTTTTTCGTGAAGCTTATCCAAATAAATGGAATGATTATTTTTTAAAGGATATTGAAGTGGTTCATCTGCTAAAATAGGGGATTCACAAGTATGGTTGATAAGTGTCAACCATACTGTTTCTATTTTAAGGTGTAAGGAGATTATTGATGAAAACAAAAATTGTCTTTTTGGCATTATCCGCATTGTTTGGGATCATTGCTGCACTGGAGAACCTATTTGTAGTTTTAGTTATTTTTAGTTGTTTGATTGTTTTTTTACTAAAAAAGAAAAGAGCGAAAGAAAAGGACATCCTTTTCTGTGTCTTGATATTTATTATCTTTTTTATTAGAGCTGAGATAGCAGTTCATTTGAATACAACGAATTTAATAGGAACTGAAGAACGGTTTATTTTGTTTTTTAATGAAATTGGTAAAATTGATGGTGATGTCTTAACTATAACTGCGAAGGATGACAAACGATCAGAAAAGCTAACAATAAGATATAAAATTAAATCTGAGAAAGAAAAACAATATCTGCAAAACTCACTCACCCCAGGCTACGTTTGCCAAGTAGAAGGAATCGTAGAAAAACCCCCAGAATCCTCAAACCCGAATGCATTCAATTATCGGGAGTATTTGCTACAGAACGGTATCCATTGGATTTTAAAACCGACAGACATTCATTTTAACACATGCCGAGAATCCTCCACCCCTTTAACGTCAATGAAGAAAATTCGGGCTTTAGGCATTCGCTATTTGGAAAACTATTTTCCGGAAGAAACGATACCCCTTTCCGCTGCTCTTATATTTGGCAGTGATGACCTCATTACCCCGGAAACAATGGATCATTATCGTGAATTAGGAATCGTCCATTTATTGGCGATTTCAGGGCTTCATATTGCGATCGTTGTCGCTATTTTTTATCAACTTCTCCTCAGGTTAGGAATCACAAGAGAAAAATGTGTGACAATTATATTAATCTGTTTGCCCCTATATGGAATTTTAACGGGAGCATCTCCATCTGTGAATCGCTCTGTCATCATGACGATGATTTTATTGATTGCTAGGAGATGGGGCCGCTCTTACCAAATAAGTCCATTGGATGGAATTTGTTTCACCTTTTTACTTTATACATTTATTACTCCTTATGTCATTTATAATGTAGGCTTTCAGTTATCTTTCCTCGTTACGTTTTCCTTATTGGTTTCTCTTCCGTATCTTTTAGAAAAAAGTGAAGAAACAATTTCTGCCTTATTAACAACCTCCTTTATTTCAATGATCGCTTCTGCTCCGATTCTTCTTTATTTCTTTTATGAATTTTCGATTATATCATTAGTTGTCAATTTAATTTACATCCCCTTGTTTAATGTAGTTATCTTACCACTCGTGCTGTTCTGCTTTCTTTTCCACTTAATGGTCAAGGGGGGAGCAGACCCATTTCTTTTTATCTTAGATAAAGTAATTCGGTGGACAAATGGATTAACTGAATTCATCTCTAATTTTCCGTTGAATCAATTGTTAGTTGGCAAGCCTAACGAATTTTTCCTCTTTTTGTATGTTGTAGGGCTTTTTTGTTATTTCCTTTTATGGGAAAAGTATCGCAAGCAAATACTCTCTAAGCTAGGACTATTATTGATCCCTATAGCCCTAGTTTTTAGTCAATTTTGCATAACGAACTATAGTAGTGAAGGGGAAGTTACTTTTCTAGATGTTGGGCAAGGGGATAGCATTTTTATTAAACTTCCTTATGGAAAAGGAACATATTTAATTGATACAGGTGGAATTCTGCCCTTTGAGCAACAGCCATGGCAAAAGAGACAGCAGCCATATGAGGTGGGGAGAGATACGGTCGTTCCGTTTTTAAAAAGCAAAGGTGCAGCTGTCATTGATAAATTGATTCTTACTCATGGAGACTATGATCATGCTGGAGGTGCTGAGGCAATTATCAACGAATTAAAGGTTAAAGAATTGGTTCTTCCCGATACGCTGGAAAAAAGTGAATTAGAAAAAAGGTTAGTGACGCAGGCAAGGGAGAAGGGGATCACTGTAAAGTTTGTCCATGAGGGGGATCAATGGATAAGCGGGAATTATCGTTTTAAGGTATTATCACCAACGAAAAATAGTTCAGAGAAGGGGAATAATGCATCAATTGTGCTGTATTCAGAAATGGGCGGATACCGTTGGTTATTCACAGGTGATTTAGAAGAGGAAGGTGAGAAGAAATTGATCAGAGAAAATAAAAATATAAGAGCTGATATATTAAAAGTGGGGCATCATGGCAGTAAAACGTCAACGACCGATCTATTTTTAGATCGGGTTTCGCCAAAGGCAGCGGTCATTTCGGTTGGAGAAAAAAACCGTTTCAACCATCCGAATCGTGATGTTCTTGAGAGATTGACGAACCGAAATATAAAAATAGTAAGAACTGACCAATCTGGAGCGATTACCTATAAGTTTAACCTCCGCCGGATGCCTCGGATTTTTATCGAGCGAGCCCGATAAAAATCCAGGCGCAAATTCGGCGAGCGAATTTGATAAAGAGACAGGCACCTTTATAGGGCATCATCCATACTATGTTAGCAAATAAGAGAGTAAAAAAAGAGGCTGCATATTAGCCTCTTATTCCATATCAATATTATGAGCCAATAACTTGTACGACTGTCGCAATAATAAATAATGTTGCGAAGAATCCAAATGAAACGACAAAACCTACCCCGCCATCAATGGCATCATTGCGTTTACATTGTACATCTTGTTCAAATTCGTTCACACAACATCCCTCCCTTTATCAAATATATTATAATGTAATATTTAGAAAAAATCCACTATTCAGATATAGTAGAGGATTGTCAACTCTTGTCAGTCATAGCCCAGCTTCCTTCGGGCTAAAATATAGTTATCGTCATCCCGTCACCATTTTAGCTACCTAGGTCTTAAATGAGTGACGTTCATATAGATTAGGAATTGGTATCGAATCGATGCCGATTCCTTTTAACTTCATTTTAGTGAAATCATACTTGTAAATTTCTGTTCTCTTCTTTACGATGGAAGAGAAACAAAAGAAATGGTTGCACCGAACGGAGCGAGAGAGTATGATTTTTGATTTATGGAAACAAATTAAGCAAAAAGTGATTCATCCGATTTATTTATTATATGGAACAGAGACTTTTCTTATTAATGAAACGAAACAATTATTAATTGATACCATTTTAAATAAAGAAGATCTCGAATTTAATCTATCAAGTTTTGATCTGGCTGAAACCCCGATTGAAATTGCCTTGGAAGATGCAGAAACGTTGCCGTTTATGGGAGAAAGAAAATTACTATTTTTACATAACCCTCATTTTTTAACAGCGGAGAAGACGAAAGAGAAGGTTGAGCATAATTTAGCAAGGTTGGAGGCGTATCTGAAAGAGCCTGCTCCCTATTCAATCGTTGTGTTTGTAGCGCCTTATGAAAAGCTAGATGAACGGAAAAAATTAACGAAAGCGTTAAAAAAACAAGCAGCTTTATTTGATGCGAAAAAGCTGACAGAAGCAGATTTGAAAAAGTGGATTCATGCGCGGGCTGATTATAATGGCGTAACATTCGATCCAAAAGCGGTGGAATTGCTGCTAACTTTAGCAGGTACAAACCTTTTTATGTTAACGAGTGAGATCGATAAAATGGCTTTATATATTGGTAGGGGACATATTATTGATGTTGAGACGGTTGAAAGTCTAGTATCTCGTTCTTTAGAACAGAATATCTTTCATTTAGTTGATAAAATTGTCGAGCGAAAAATCGAGGACGCTTTACGGATTTATTATGATTTATTAAAACTAAATGAGGAGCCTATTAAAATCCTAGCGGTGATTACTAATCAAATTCGTCTTATTTATCAAGTAAAGGAATTAGCGAGGCGGGGATATGGGCAAAAACAAATTGCCAGTCATCTGAAAGTCCATCCATTTCGGGTAAAACTAGCTGCAGGTCAGGCGCAGAGATTTGCCGAAAACGAACTGATCAAGCTGATTAAACAGTTAGCAGATGCTGATTATAAGATGAAAACTGGAGCGATGAATAAGGAGTTATTAATTGAGTTAATATTATTAAAATTAAAATCGACTTAAAAAGAGGCTGTCTATTGACAACCTCTGTTTTATTATGCATTTAAAGAATTCACTTTTTTCATTAAACGAGCTTTCGTTCTAGAAGCTGCATTTTTATGAATAAGACCTTTTGATGAAAGTTTATCTAATTTACGAGCTGCTTCCACATAAGTGCTAGTTGCTGCAGTTGCATCGTTAAGTGCAATCGCTGCTTCAACCTTTTTTATAGAAGTACGCATATCAGATTTCATCATATTGTTTTGCACATTTTTCTTTTCATTAATTTTCACGCGTTTAATCGCAGATTTAATATTTGGCATTAAAGTTCACCTCCTAATATATAAGCATCGAGATGTTTATGAACTCGATTATACATCCATTACCATTTGTAAGAACAAATGATATTTTATCAAACGGAAGTGAATATTGCAATACTCCGGAAAAAATTATAGTAGAAACTTTATGGACTGAGGAGAGTTCGTGTTTACAATTATTTGAATGATTTCCTTTAATTGCGGTAAAGATAGACATTAATCTAAACTTTACTAAAATTTGGGGGGATTATGATGAAAAAGGAACTTGATTTAAGTCGATATTCGATCCGAACCGATCTAGCTATCGAGGCTCGTGAGATATTTATTAATGAAAAAAGTAATCAGCATATAGGAGAACAAGAGGATCTTTCACGAATTGAAGGTGTCATTATAAAGGAGAGAGAAGTTGCCGACGTAAAAATTACCTTTGTCGAGGTGACAAAGGAAGGAGAAAATGCAATTGGAAAAAAACAGGGGCAATATTTAACGATTGAAGTGGTAGGAATCAGAGAAAGTGATACGAAATTGCAACAAAAGGTAGAGGGCGTATTTGCTTCTGAGTTTGCCCACTTTTTAAAACAAAATGGCATAAAGGAAGATGATACATGTTTAGTAGTGGGGCTGGGAAATTGGAATGTGACGCCAGATGCCCTCGGACCTCAAGTGTGTGAAAGTTTACTTGTAACAAGACATCTATTTGAATTACAGCCTGGTAATGTAGAAGAAGGTTATCGTCCGGTAAGTGCATTGTCACCGGGTGTAATGGGCATTACCGGAATCGAAACGAGTGACATTATCTTCGGTGTCGTTGAAAAGACGAAGCCTGACTTTGTTATTGCCGTTGATGCTTTAGCATCTCGATCGATTGAAAGGGTCAATGCTACGATTCAAATTTCAAATACAGGGATTCATCCTGGTTCTGGGGTCGGGAACAAGAGGAAGGAATTAAGTAAAGAAACATTAGGAATTCCTGTATTTGCAATCGGTGTTCCTACTGTCGTCGATGCGGTTTCAATTACAAGTGACACGATTGATTTAATATTAAAACATTTTGGCAAAGAATTAAGAGAAGGAGATCGACCATCTCGTGCTCTAGCACCTGCAGGAATGACTTTTGGTAAAAGAAAAAAACTTACAGAAGAAGATTTACCTGATGAACAGCATCGGGAAACCTTTTTAGGGATAATTGGAACATTGCCAGAGGAGGAGAAACGAAAGTTAATCTATGAAGTACTAGCTCCACTCGGACATAATTTAATGGTTACCCCGAAAGAAGTCGATGTATTTATAGAAGATATGGCCCATTTAATTGCCAGTGGATTAAATGCAAGCCTCCATAGCAAAGTTGATCAAGATAATACAGGGTTCTATACGAGATAAGGTTCCGTTTTAAAGAAAACAATAGAGTGCCATCTTGGATTAAAAGACAGGTTCTATCTTCTCTAGCAGAGTCATATAAATTAGTAGACTCAGGGGCGTAGAGAGGTGGAGAAATGAAATCTGTTAAATCACACCAATTAATGGTTACGATTAAAGGTACTCATTTATTAAAAGGGTTGATCCTATTTGTATGTTCGCTCATTTTAATTTTTTCGATCAGCGGGGTTCTAACTACTTTAGACCCGAAATATCGACCGGCATCTAATTCGGTTAAATCAGCAACAACGAATATTACAGGTGATATGCTCTATCATTTAATCGGTCTTGAAAATCATTACTTCTTAGAGGGATTGCCCGAATCAACACCAGAACCAGCTTTGACTCAGTATTTATTTAAATTATCGACCAATATCAATTTAGATGATCCACGGAGTTTGCTTGGCAGGGAACTCCCGGCATTTTCAATTTTTGATACGGAGATTATCGTCGCAGGTGAAGGAACAGATTATACGAATATGCCAATTGAATCGGCTCCACCACTAGAAATTCTCCAAGCAGAGAAGGAAGCTGCTCTGCAAAATACCGATGACATCGAAGGAGATGGCGAAGGTGACGGAACCCAAACACCACCGAGTACCACTGGGGATAGGGATGTTGTTTATGTTTATTTTTCCCATAATCGTGAATCGTTTCTTCCCTACTTAAAGGGTGTGACAAATCCAAACCATGCCTACCATTCACAAGTGAATGTAACAAATATTGGGGACAGGCTTAAGGAGAAATTAGAAGGACACGGAATCGGTACCTTTGTCGATAAAACCGATATTGAAGCTAGATTAAAAGAAAAGGGTCTATCCTTCGCAAGATCCTATCAAGAATCAAGATTAGTTGTAGAAGCAGCAGTGACGCAAAATCATGATTTATCGTATTTGATTGATATTCATCGAGATTCTAGAAGAAAGAAAGACACGTTGATTGAGATGAATGGAAAATCATATGCAAAGCTTGCTTTTGTTATTGGCGGTGAGCATGCAAATTATGAAAAGAACCTTGCCTTTGCGAATGAACTCCAGAGACGACTTGATGAATCTTATAAGGGCCTTAGCCGAGGGGTCTTTACAAAGAAAGGTGCAGGTACAAATGGCAAGTTTAACCAAGACCTTTCGGAAAATGCCATTCTCGTAGAATTTGGCGGCGTTGATAATACGTTTGAGGAATTATACAATTCTGCGGAAGTGTTAGCAGACGTCTTTAGTGATTATTATTGGCAGGCAGAACGTGTAGATCAACCAGCCGAGAATCCTGCGAATGAAAGTTAGAAAGAGAGTGACCGGCTATGAAAATGTTTCTGTTAAAATCTGTTTTCCTTGCATGCCTTATGTTCGTTTCAGTTTTATTTGGAATGCAACAGGCGAATGAAGGGATCGTAAGAATGAAGGGTTATGGGCATGAACAATTTCAAAGTCCTATAACCATTAATGAAAAAGAAGAAGGTGAGCTGGAGGCATCCATACTTGGAAATCCTATTTCGAGTCATGATATTGAAAAGAAAAAAGAGAAGTTAGAAGAAATGAAGGCTTTTAATTTTTTCTCTTCTATTGGAAAAATCTTAGCTGCCTTCATTTCAAACATAACAGACATGATCATCAAATTCATAGCAGGTATTATTGCGAAATAATGATCGTTAATAAGAAATTCCCATAAAATCTAAATGATTCAATAATTGAATCTTCGTTGTTTCAGTTCCAGCGCCTAGCCGCCCGAGGTCATAAGGTTTCTCTTATGGCTTCAGTTTTTAGAGAAATCAATTAGGCTCTGCGTAGACTTAAGGCTAACCGAGGCGCTTGCACATTCCTTTATCCTACTGTTATAATCAAAAAATAGTGTATATGTGGATGACTAGTAGGAGTGGACAAACAGATGAATAGTGAAGACAGATTAAATAGACAAGAAAAGATTCGTAATTTTTCCATCATCGCACATATTGATCATGGAAAATCGACTTTAGCTGATCGGCTTTTAGAACAAACGAACACTTTGACAAAACGGGAAATGAAGTCTCAATTACTCGATTCGATGGATTTAGAACGAGAAAGAGGCATCACAATTAAATTAAATGCGGTCCAGTTGAAATATCAAGCGAAAAATGGAGAGATATATACTTTTCATTTAATTGATACCCCTGGACACGTCGATTTTACGTATGAGGTCTCCCGAAGCCTTGCAGCGTGTGAAGGAGCAATCCTCGTTGTCGATGCTGCACAAGGAATTGAGGCACAGACACTGGCAAATGTATATTTAGCCCTGGATAATGATTTAGAAATTCTTCCAGTTATTAATAAAATTGATTTACCAAGCGCAGATCCAGACAGAGTGAGACAAGAAGTCGAAGATATTATTGGTCTTGATGCATCTGAGGCAGTGCTTGCATCAGCGAAAGCGGGCATTGGCATCGAGGATATTTTGGAGCAAATTGTTGAAAAAGTTCCGGCACCTACAGGAGATCCGGATGCACCGTTAAAAGCCTTAATTTTTGATTCATACTATGATGCTTATCGTGGAGTTGTCGTTTCTATTCGAATTATCGATGGTACGGTTAAAGCAGGCGATAAGATTAGAATGATGGCAACAGGAAAAGAATTTGAAGTAACAGAGGTCGGAGTTTCAAATCCAAAGCCTGTGCCAGTCGATGAATTAACAGTTGGAGATGTTGGATTTTTATCAGCCTCCATTAAACACGTAGGGGATACAAGTGTAGGGGATACAATTACAAATGCAAAAAATGGGACTACAGAGCCTCTTCCTGGTTACCGTAAACTAAACCCAATGGTATTCTGTGGATTATATCCGATCGATACCGCTAAATACAATGATTTACGGGAAGCATTAGAAAAGCTCGAACTAAATGACTCGTCCCTTCAATATGAACCAGAGACATCACAAGCCCTTGGTTTCGGTTTTCGATGTGGTTTCTTAGGACTGCTTCATATGGAGATTATTCAAGAGCGAATTGAGCGGGAATTTAATATTGATTTAATCACGACAGCACCAAGTGTTATTTATGAAGTAAAGATGACGGATGGGACTGCGATTCGAGTGGATAATCCAGCTGATATGCCCGATCCGCAAAAAATTGATACGATTGAAGAACCTTATGTAAAAGCAACGATGATGGCACCGAATGATTATGTAGGTGCAATTATGGAAATTTGCCAAAATAAACGCGGGAATTTTATCAATATGGAATACTTGGATGAAACTCGTGTCAGCATTATTTACGAAATGCCGCTGTCAGAAATCGTCTATGATTTCTTTGACCAATTAAAATCAAGTACGAAGGGATATGCATCCTTTGATTACGAACTAATTGGCTATAAACCGTCTAGGCTTGTCAAAATGGATATCCTTTTAAATGCTGAAAAAGTGGATGCCTTAAGCTTTATTGTCCACAAAGACTTTTCTTATGAGCGTGGAAAAGTAATTGTCGAGAAGCTTAAAGAGTTAATTCCACGTCAACAATTTGAGGTCCCTGTTCAAGCAGCAATTGGACAAAAAATTGTTGCGCGTTCTAGCATTAAGGCAATACGAAAAAATGTATTGGCGAAATGTTACGGAGGAGATATTTCTCGTAAACGGAAACTATTAGAAAAGCAAAAAGAAGGTAAGAAACGAATGAAGATGGTTGGTTCTGTAGAAATTCCACAAGAAGCATTCATGGCTGTATTAAAAATGGATGACAACAATCCATCGAAAAAATAAAAAAATGTGGAAAGAGGTTAGTTGCGCTTTTAAATAGGCGACAACCTCTTTTTCGCATTAGAGAGGAGGGGGTAAAATGGTTCAGGCCGCCTATATTCACATCCCTTTTTGCGAACATATCTGTCATTATTGTGATTTTAATAAAGTATTTTTAAAAAATCAGCCTGTTAATGAGTATATTGAAGCACTTGAAACAGAAATGAGAATAGCTTTAGCAGGAACGCCAAAAAAATTAATGAATTCCATATTCGTTGGGGGAGGAACCCCGACCTCTTTAAATGAAAAACAGTTAGAAAGACTTTGTACGATTATTCGGGATCATTTACCTTTAGCTTCACATGCAGAATATACATTTGAAGCAAACCCAGGGGACTTATCAGAGGAGAAATTAAAAATCTTATTTGATGGAGGGGTAAACCGAATTAGTTTTGGTGTGCAAACCTTTGATGAAGAGCTGTTGAAAAAAATCGGAAGAACTCATAAACCGAAAGATGTTTATTCATCCATTGAACGGGCAAAAAAAGTTGGCTTTCAAAACATTACGATTGATTTGATGTATAGTTTGCCAGGACAGACGCTCGATCAATTTAACCAAACCCTTGCTCTTTCATTTGCATTAGGAGTCACCCATTTTTCAGCATACTCCCTTATTATTGAGCCTAAAACAGTTTTTTATCAATTGATGAATAAAGGAAAATTGCAAATTCCTAATGAAGATGAAGAAGCAGAGATGTATCATTTATTAATAGATGAAATGGAGAAGCACGGTTTCCATCAATATGAAATCAGTAATTTTGCAAAACCGGGATATGAAAGCAAACATAATTTAACTTATTGGGATAATGACCATTACTATGGATTTGGTGCTGGTGCTCATGGATATATAAACGGAATTCGCCAGTCAAATTTTGGTCCGGTAAGAAAATATATGATGCCGCTTACGAATGGTGAACTTCCAATCATCGATGCCCATCCATTATCGGAAAAAGAAAAATGGGAAGAAGAGATGTTTCTTGGATTACGTAAAGTGAAAGGTGTATCGATTAGTCATTTTATGGAAAAGTTCGGCAAAAATCCGCTAGATATTTTCCAGGATAAAGTTAACGAACTAGAGAAACGTGATTTAATTATGATTGAAAATGACCATATTTGTTTAACCCGACATGGTCGTTTTTTAGGCAATGAAGCATTCGAAGCATTCTTGTTAGACTAATTAAAGATAAAGTGGCGATATAATTATTGACATCTCCCTATCATATTTGATATTTTAATATTAGAATTAGCACTCGGGTTTAATGAGTGCTAACAGAGGTGATGAGCATGTTAACGGATCGTCAATTATTGATTTTACAGGTGATCGTTGATGATTTTATTCAATTCGCCCAACCCGTTGGCTCTAGAAGTTTGGCCAAAAAGGATAAGATCGCATTAAGTTCTGCAACAATCCGTAACGAAATGGCGGATCTAGAGGAACTGGGATTTATTGAAAAAACACACACATCATCCGGTAGAATTCCGTCTGAGAAGGGCTATCGATATTATGTTGATCACTTACTTTCTCCACAGAAACCAGCCCAGAAAGACATTTATAAGATTAAGTCTATTTTTGCTGAACGAATTTATGAAATGGAAAAAATCGTTCAAAGGTCTGCGAAGATTTTGTCGGAACTCACCAATTATACTGCGATTGTACTTGGTCCTGATGTTAAGGAAAATAAGCTGAAAAGAATCCAAATGATTCCCATAAACAACGAAACAGCTGTAGCAATTATTATTACAAATACAGGACATGTAGAAAATAAATTGGTCCATTTACCCCAGTCTATTAATATAAATGAAATTGAAAAGCTTGTTAACATTCTAAATGAGCGTTTGACTGGAGTTCCGCTTGAACAATTAAATGATAAAATGTTTAAAGAAGTGGCTGTTCTTTTGAAAAAACATATTGAAAACTATGATTTTCTGCTTCATTCAGTAGCTGATACATTAAGTGTATCTCATAGTGAAAAATTATTTTTCGGCGGAAAAACAAATATGTTAAGTCAGCCAGAGTTTCATGATATCGATAAAGTCCGGGATCTCCTTGAGTTGATTGAACAGGAAAATGACTTTTATGAGATTATTCGTAAAAATCCAAGTGGTATCCATGTGAGGATTGGACGGGAAAATAATATTTCAGCAATGGAAGATTGTAGTTTCATTACGGCGACCTACTCCATTGGAGAAGAGCAGCTTGGATCCATTGCAGTCTTGGGGCCGACACGAATGGAGTACTCTCGTGTTATCAGTCTTATGAAGTTTCTGTCGAAGGATTTATCAACTGTTTTAACTAATTTGTATCAAATAAAATAGACGTGGAAATATTGTTAAGGGTGGGATTAGCCTTTCCGCCCCTTTCAATGTGTATATAATATAATAAATTGCTATCACATTATGATGAAATAGTACATATAGTGAATTTTAAGGAGGTGACTATGGTGACTGAAAAAGAGTTAAATAAAGAAGAAACAACCGTAGAAACAGAACAAGTAAACAATGAGGCAGTTGAAGAAACAGTGGCAGAAGAAATCGCAAATCAGGAAGAAACAGAAGTAGAACTTTTGAAGAAAGAAAATGAAGAATTAAAGGGAAAGCTTGAAGAAGCTGAAAATCGAATTCTTCGTTTGCAAGCTGATTTTGAAAATTCCCGTCGCCGTGCCAGGTTAGATTTGGAAGCGACTGAAAAATATAGAGCTCAAAGCCTAATCACTGGTTTATTACCAGCGATTGATAATTTTGAAAGAGCATTACAATTAGAGGCAGATAACGAGCAAGCTAAATCATTGCTTCAAGGGGTGGAAATGGTTTACCGCAGTCTTTTAGATGCGTTGAAAGCAGAAGGCGCAGAGCAAATTGAAGCTGTTGGAAAAGAGTTTGATCCACATATCCATCAAGCGGTGATGCAAGTAGAAGATGAAAGCTTTGATTCAAATATAGTCATAGAAGAATTGCAAAAAGGCTATATTTTAAAGGATCGAGTGATTCGTCCATCAATGGTAAAAGTAAATCAATAGTTACATAATGTTTTTGGAGGGAAGAAAATGAGTAAAATTATTGGTATTGACTTAGGTACAACAAACTCTTGTGTATCTGTTTTAGAAGGCGGGGAGCCTAAAGTAATCCCAAATCCAGAAGGGAACCGTACAACTCCATCTGTAGTGTCATTTAAAAATGGTGAGCGTCAAGTTGGGGAAGTTGCAAAGCGTCAAGCAGTTACGAACCCGAACACAGTAATGAGTGTTAAACGTCATATGGGAACAAGTTATAAAGTGGAAGTAGAAGGGAAAGAATACAGCCCTCAAGAAATTTCAGCTATTATTCTGCAAAATTTGAAAGCTACTGCTGAAAGCTACCTTGGTGAAGAAGTGACAAAAGCGGTTGTTACCGTTCCAGCTTACTTCAATGATGCAGAACGACAAGCAACAAAAGATGCTGGTAAAATTGCTGGATTGGAAGTTGAGCGTATTATTAACGAACCAACTGCTGCAGCACTTTCTTATGGTCTTGATAAAACGGATGAAGATCAAACAATTCTCGTATATGACCTTGGCGGTGGTACATTTGATGTATCGATTCTAGAACTAGGTGACGGTGTTTTTGAAGTAAAAGCGACTGCAGGGGATAACAAACTTGGCGGAGACGACTTTGACCAAGTAATCATTGATTATTTAGTTGATGAATTCCGTAAAGAAAATGGAATTGATCTTTCAAAAGATAAAATGGCTGTACAACGCTTAAAAGATGCGGCTGAAAAAGCGAAAAAGGATCTATCAGGTGTAACAAGCACACAAATTTCTTTACCATTTATTACTGCCGGTGAAGCAGGTCCATTGCATCTAGAAGTGACAATGACTCGCGCGAAATTTGAAGAGCTTTCTTCTCATTTAGTTGAACGTACAATGGGGCCGACTCGTCAGGCATTAAGTGATGCTGGATTATCTCCATCTGAACTTGATAAAGTTATTCTTGTAGGTGGTTCAACACGTATTCCGGCTGTACAAGAAGCGATTCAAAAAGCAACGGGTAAAGAACCACATAAAGGGGTAAACCCAGACGAAGTCGTTGCAATGGGCGCAGCTATTCAAGGTGGAGTTATTTCTGGTGATGTGAAAGACGTCGTATTACTTGACGTTACACCACTTTCACTTGGTATTGAAACAATGGGCGGCGTATCGACAAAATTAATTGATCGTAATACGACAATCCCAACATCGAAATCGCAAGTATTCTCAACAGCGGCAGATAATCAAACAGCTGTAGATATTCATGTATTACAAGGTGAACGTCAAATGGCTGCAGACAACAAAACACTTGGCCGCTTCCAATTAACGGATATTCCTCCAGCACCAAGAGGAATTCCACAAATTGAAGTAACGTTCGATATCGATAAGAACGGGATTGTGAATGTTCGTGCGAAAGACCTTGGTACGAATAAAGAGCAAGCCATTACGATTAAATCATCTACAGGACTATCTGATGATGAAATCGATCGCATGGTTAAAGAAGCGGAAATGAATGCGGAAGAGGATCAAAAGCGTAAAGAAGAAGCGGAGCTTCGTAATGAAGCAGACCAATTAGTCTTTACGGTTGATAAAACATTGAAAGATTTAGAAGGTAAAGTCGACGAAGCTGAAGTGACAAAAGCAACCGAAGCAAAAGAGGCATTACAAGCGGCGATTGAGAAAAATGATTTAGAAGAAATTCGTACGAAAAAAGACGCTCTTCAAGAAATCGTTCAAAACTTATCAGTGAAGCTTTATGAAGAAGCTTCCAAACAAGCACAAGCTGCTCAAGGTGCTGAAGGTACAGATGACAGCAAAGGCAGCGACGATAATGTAGTAGACGCTGAATTTGAAGAAGTTAAAGACGACAAATAAGAAATGCGGAGGCGCCTTGCTCAGCTAGGTGCCGCAGCTAGACAAATAATAACTTATTTTTAAAAAGATAGAAAAGTCAAAGTCAGGTATAGCTTGGCTTTGACTTTTATTTTTAGGTTTGTTTTTAAATATAGGCCATTGGTACACATGCGAATGGTTCTATTCGTTAGCATAGCGTAATGGGTATGTGTACTAGTGGCGGAAAATAACTGTAAAAAGTTTACAAAGGCAGACTTAAAAAGAGAAAAGATTGCAAGTAGCTATTGTAAGATGCTACAATAAATTTTATGTGAAAAGATTCGGGGAGTGGCAATCATCATGGATAAAAGGGATTATTATGAGGTACTTGGCGTAAGTAATGGTGCATCAAAGGATGAAATTAAAAAAGCATATCGTAAGCTTTCAAAAAAATACCATCCAGATATTAATAAAGAGCCGGGAGCGGATGAAAAGTTTAAAGAACTGGCAGAAGCTTATGAAGTGCTAAGTGACGATCAAAAGCGTGCTCAATACGACCAATTCGGTCATACCGATCCAAACCAAGGTTTTGGCGGTGGTGGAGACTTTGGTGGTTTTGGCGGCTTTGAAGATATTTTCAGCACGTTCTTTGGCGGCGGCGGTTCAAGACGTCGTGATCCGAATGCACCAAGACAAGGTGCTGATCTACAATATACGATGTCCTTAAACTTTGAAGATGCCGTATTTGGTAAAGAAACTGAAATTGAAATTCCGCGCGAAGAAAATTGTGACACTTGTAATGGATCAGGTGCAAAAAAAGGAACGAAGCCAGAAACCTGTTCACATTGTCAAGGAAGCGGTCAATTAAATATTGAACAAAATACACCGTTTGGGAAAATTGTGAATAGACGAGTATGTAATTATTGTCACGGTACTGGTCAAGAAATTAAACACAAATGTTCAACATGTAACGGAGCAGGACGCGTGAAAAAGCGTCGCGTAATTTCCGTCAAAATCCCTGCTGGAATTGATGATGGGCAGCAATTACGCGTGGCTGGTCAAGGGGAACCAGGGATAAATGGTGGTCCGGCTGGTGATTTATATGTTGTATTCCACATTCGTTCACATGAATACTTTGAACGAGATGGGGATGATGTATACTGTGAAATGCCGCTAACTTATGTGCAGGCAGCACTCGGGGATGAACTTGAGGTTCCAACGTTACATGGAAAAGTAAAATTAAAAGTTCCTGCTGGTACACAAACAGGAACCAAATTCCGTTTGCGTGGAAAAGGAGTTCCTAATGTAAGGGGCCGTGGAATCGGTGATCAGCATATAATCGTGAAAGTGATCACGCCGACGAAGCTGTCAGAAAGGCAAAAGCAGCTGCTTCAAGAATTTGCGGAAGTCAGTGGTCCAATGCCAAAAGAAGAAGAAGGTTTTTTTGACAAAATGAAAAGAGCCTTTAAAGGAGAATAAGAAATAGGAGTTGTTTGGGTTGAAGTGGTCCGAAATTAGTATTCATACAACAAATGAAGCGGTTGAACCGATTTCAAATATTTTACATGAAGCTGGAGCAAGTGGGGTTGTTATTGAAGATCCGTATGAACTTGTGAAAGAGAGGGAAGATCAATTCGGAGAAATCTACCAACTCAATCCAAAAGATTATCCTGAAGAAGGCGTCGTTGTCAAAGCTTATATGCCAGTTAATGATTCTTTAGGTGAAACAGTTGATGAAATTAAAGAAGCGATTAATCATTTAATTCAATTTAACATCAATATCGGGAAAAACAGTGTGTCTCTCTCAGAAGTAAATGAGGAAGAATGGGCAACGGCTTGGAAGAAGTATTATCATCCTGTAAAAATTTCGGAGCGGTTTACCATTGTGCCATCATGGGAGGAATACACACCAGATAGCGATAATGAATTAATCATTGAATTAGATCCTGGGATGGCGTTTGGTACAGGGACACATCCTACAACGGTAATGAGTATTAGAGGGTTGGAAAAGATTGTCCAAAAAGATGATACCGTTATTGATGTCGGGACAGGTTCAGGTGTTTTAAGCATTGCTGCTGCCATGTTAGGCGCAAAAAGTGTGACTGCATTAGATTTGGATGAGGTCGCAGTTGAATCTGCTAAGATGAATATTAAGCTCAACAAAGTACATCAGGTTGTTGATATTTTTCAAAATAACTTACTGGAAGGAATTCAAGAAAGTGCTGATGTTATTGTAGCTAATATTCTTGCAGAGGTCATTGTTCGTTTTACCGATGATGCAGCAAAATGTTTAAAGCAAGGCGGCTATTTTATCACGGCTGGCATTATCGAGCAGAAGAAAGATGTCGTGAAAGAGTCACTAGAAGCTGCAGGATTCCAAATTGAAGAGACTCTAGAAATGGAAGATTGGGTTTCTTTTATAGCTAGAAAAAAATAATGAAATGTTCAAGGGTTCTGTGTGATGCACAGCCCTTTTTATTCATGTAGGAGGCACTTTCCATGCAGCGTTATTTTGTCCAATATTCATCTGCAGAAAACACATTTCAAATAACTGGAGAAGACTCTAGACATATTGTTAAAGTAATGCGTATGCAAGAGGACGATGAAATCATTTGTGTAACAAAAGATCATAAACCGGCTCGGTGCAAAATTACAAACATTTCCAATGAGCAAGTGACGGTAGAAGTAGTACAATGGTTGGAGGAATCGGTTGAACTTCCTGTTGACATTTCAATTGTGAGCGGCTTGCCTAAAGGGGATAAGTTGGACCTGATTATTCAAAAAGGGACAGAGCTAGGTGCCGCACAGTTTATCCCTTTTATTGCAGCCCGTTCTATCGTAAAATGGGATGAGAAAAAGGCAGATAAAAAAATCAGCAGATGGCAAAAAATTGCTAAAGAAGCAGCCGAACAATCCCATCGAAATGTGGTTCCGACCGTTGAACATCCTGCGAGCTTATCTTCTTTAATTAAAAAGAGTGAACAATATGATGTGAAATTAATCGCTTATGAAGAAGAGTCTAGACAAGGCGAGAAGCAGAACCTTGTGAAAAGCCTGCAATCGTTAAAAGAAGGTGGTTCTCTTTTGATTGTTTTTGGGCCAGAGGGCGGTTTGACGATTCAGGAAGTGGAAAAACTCCATGAACATGGGTTTATTAGCTGTGGACTTGGTCCGCGAATCTTAAGGACAGAAACAGCACCATTGTATTTATTATCTGCAGTTTCTTACCAATTAGAATTATTGAGGTGAAGTTTAAATGCAAAAAGTTGCATTCCATACATTAGGTTGTAAAGTTAACCATTACGAAACTGAAGCGATTTGGCAATTGTTTAAGCAAGATAGCTATGAGCGTGTAGATTTTGATGAAAGATCAGATGTTTATATTATTAATACGTGCACAGTGACAAATACAGGAGATAAAAAGAGTCGCCAAATCATTCGGCGTGCGATTCGAAAAAATCCTGATGCTGTTATTTGTGTTACTGGCTGTTACGCTCAAACATCACCAGCTGAAATTATGGACATTCCTGGAGTTGATATTGTTATTGGAACTCAGGACCGTATCAAAATGTTGGACTATATCGACCAATATCGAAAAGAACGTCAGCCGATTAATGCAGTCGGTAATATTATGAAAAGCCGCGTATATGAAGAATTGGACGTTCCTGCTTTTACTGACCGTACAAGGGCTTCATTAAAGATTCAAGAAGGATGTAATAACTTCTGTACATTTTGTATTATTCCGTGGGCAAGAGGATTAATGCGTTCACGTGATCCTCAGGAAGTCATCCGCCAAGCGCAACAGCTTGTTGACGCAGGATATAAAGAAATTGTCTTAACTGGAATTCATACAGGAGGATATGGGGCAGACCTTAAAGATTATGATCTGGCTATGCTTCTTAGTGATTTAGAGGCCAATGTAAAAGGATTAAAGCGCCTGCGAATTTCTTCAATTGAGGCTAGTCAAATTACGGATGACGTAATCGAAGTGATCAAAAAGTCTAAAGTGATTGTTAGACATTTGCATATTCCCCTTCAATCAGGTTCAGATACGGTTTTAAAGAGAATGAGAAGAAAATACACAATGGAGTCTTTTGCAGAAAGATTAGTGAAATTACGTGAAATTATGCCTGATTTAGCAGTAACTTCAGATGTGATTGTTGGTTTCCCTGGCGAAACAGAAGAAGAGTTTATGGAAACGTATAATTTTGTTAAAGATCATGAATTCTCAGAGCTTCATGTGTTTCCATATTCAAAACGGACTGGGACACCTGCCGCAAGAATGGAAGATCAAATTGACGAAGAAGTTAAAAATGAACGTGTCCATCGTTTAATTACATTATCCGATCAACTTGCAAAAGAATATGCTTCTAAATTCGAAGGTCAAGTACTAGAAGTGATTCCAGAAGAAAGTCATGAAGAAGGATTGTATATCGGCTATACAGATAATTACTTAAAAGTGATCTTTCCAGGGACAGAAGAAATGGTTGGAGAACTAGTGAAAGTAAAAATTGAAAAAGCTGGCTATCCATATAACGAAGGTAAATTTGTGCGTGTGTTAGAAGAATCGAAATTAGAAGATGAAGCGGTGTAACTCCATTTGATTAGGAACTGTATATTTGCAGTTCCTTTTTATTTTTTCGGAGATGCTGTGCTATCATAAAATCAAATACATACAATCCAATGAGAGGAAGATCGATGATGCCAGAAGAAATCGCTCAAATAATAGATCATACGCTATTAAAAGCAGATGCAACAAAAGAACAAATCCAAACACTTTGTGAGGAAGCAAAAGAATATAAATTCGCCTCGGTTTGTATTCATCCAGCATGGGTAAATTTTGCTAGTCAATTATTAACAGAAACAACTGTCAAAGTATGTACGGTTATCGGTTTCCCGTTAGGAGCTTCAACATCTGATGTAAAGGCATTTGAAACAAAAGATGCCATCCGAAATGGAGCAACTGAAATAGACATGGTTATAAATATAGGGGCATTAAAGGACCGCGATTTGGACAAAGTAGAAAAAGATATCGCTGCAGTTGTAAAGGCTGCAAGCAAAAATGCGATTGTCAAAGTCATTATTGAAACTTGTTTATTGACGAATGAAGAAAAGGAGCTAGCTTGTGATATTGCGGTGAAAGCAGGAGCTCATTTTGTCAAAACCTCAACTGGCTTTGCGACGGGTGGTGCAACAATCCAAGATATCCAACAAATGCGTAAAACAGTTGGGCCCAAAATTGGCGTGAAGGCGTCAGGAGGTATTCGGACGTTAGAAGATGCAAAACAGATGATTGAGGCAGGAGCTTCAAGGATTGGTGCCAGTGCAGGGGTTAAAATTGTCAATGAAGCTAGGTCAAAAACCCAATAAACATTAATGCTTGAGAAAAACATTAATTGATCAATGAATTAGAGTTGACCTTGTTTCTTTGTTATATTATAATTTACAAAGTACATGGGGTTTTTCTCGTGTATTCATGTTAGCGTGTTGTGTTCGGAGGGAGGGAAAGATAGAATGTCTAATAAAACTGTCGTTCGTAAAAACGAATCGCTTGATGATGCTCTTCGACGTTTCAAACGTACTGTTTCTAAAGCAGGTACAATTCAAGAGGCTAGAAAGCGCGAATTTTATGAAAAGCCTAGCGTAAGACGTAAGAAGAAATCTGAGGCTGCAAGAAAACGCAAGTTCTAAGAGAGGGTGTAATTTGTGAGTCTTCTCGAACGATTAAATTTCGATATGAAACAAGCGATGAAAAACAAGGAAAAAGATAAGCTTGGTGTCATCCGAATGATCAAAGCTGCCATCCAGAATGAATCCATTAAGGCTGGCCATGACTTATCACAAGAAGAAGAATTAACCGTGCTTTCACGTGAAGTGAAACAACGTAAAGATTCCCTCCATGAATTTGAAAAAGCAGATCGTGAAGATCTCGTTGAGAAAATTCGTACTGAATTGAAGTACGTAGAGTTATATATGCCCCAACAGTTATCAGAAGAAGAAGTTTCAGAAATAGTGAAACAAGCTATTGCTGAGGTCGGCGCTTCATCGAAGGCTGAGATGGGTAAAGTGATGTCTGTGATTATGCCTAAAGTAAAGGGTAAAGCAGATGGATCACTTATTAATAAACTTGTACAACAACACCTTTCATAATTAACATTGATCATAATTACGATTAAAGGGTCGCAGTTTTTAGCTGCGGCCTTTTTAAATGAAAGAAACCATGTTTCCCTTGAATTTCATTAAATAGGTGAAACTTATTTCCTTTTTGATCGTAAGTTGTATTACACTTATGATAGAAAGGAGGTCACCTCGTGTATAGGAAGGTTTCTACAACCATTGTAAGTATGATTGCTGGTTTATTTATCTATTCTCAACCCTTTCATGTCAGCGCTTCAGCTTTAGGCTCCAAAGGAGAAGTTAGCCACACTTTTTTTGATTCTTTTATCGAATTTTTGATTCATCCAATTGTGATTCCTATTTTATTAACCATTGGCTTTGTAGGATTGATCGTTGAATTATTTACACCGCGTTTTGGATTAGCAGGAATCGTAGGAATTATCGCATTTCTTTTATACTTTTATGGCCATATGGTTGCTGGATTAGCTGGGATTGAGACATTTCTCTTGTTCGCTGGGGGAATTATCCTTATTTTATTAGAACTTGTTTTACCCGGGGGAATTCTTGGTATATTTGGTTTTGGTGCGGTATTAGCAAGTTTTTTTATGTCTGCCGCAAGTTTTGTTCATATTGGGATTTCATTATTAATAGCTTTAACGATTTCAATTTTAGCCTGTATGGTGATGATAAAGGTGTTTGATAGAAAAATGAAGTTTTTCAAAAAGTTTATTTTAACGGACTCAACGAATACAGAAAGTGGATATGTATCCAATCAAAATCGAATGGAATTAATTGGGAAGAAGGGTCATGCGATGACTGATTTACGCCCATCTGGAACCGTCATTATTAATGACGAACGGATTGATGTTGTAACAGAAGGCGGTTATATTGCAAAAGACACTCCCGTTAAGTTTATCAAAGTTGAAGGTTCGAGAATTGTAGTTAGAGAGTGGAAAGAAATGGATAACGAATAAAGGAGGAAGACGTATGGTTATAACAGGTGGTACCATCTTTATATTAATCGCAGTAGTCGTAGCGATTGTGTTATTGGCAATTTTATTTACATTTGTTCCTGTCATGCTATGGATTTCAGCTTTGGCTGCAGGGGTAAAGGTAAGTATCTTCACATTAATTGGAATGAGATTAAGACGAGTGATCCCGAGTCGAGTAATCAATCCGTTAATTAAAGCGCATAAAGCGGGATTGAATGTAACGACAAACCAATTAGAGAGTCATTATTTAGCTGGAGGAAATGTGGATCGGGTTGTAAATGCATTAATTGCGGCTCACCGGGCAAATATTGAACTTATGTTTGAACGTTGTGCAGCCATTGATTTAGCTGGTCGTGATGTGTTAGAGGCCGTCCAAATGAGTGTTAATCCAAAAGTTATTGAAACTCCGTTTATAGCTGGGATGGCGATGAATGGAATTGAAGTAAAAGCGAAGGCAAGAATCACTGTTCGTGCCAACATTGATCGTCTTGTCGGTGGTGCGGGTGAGGAAACGATTATTGCTCGTGTAGGTGAAGGAGTTATTTCAACGATTGGTTCATCTGAACATCATACGAAAGTATTGGAAAATCCTGATATGATCTCAAAAACTGTTTTAGCAAAAGGGTTAGATTCTGGAACAGCGTTTGAAATTTTATCGATTGATATTGCAGATGTTGATATCGGTAAAAATATTGGCGCTCACTTACAAATGGAGCAGGCTGATGCTGATAAGAATATTGCTCAAGCGAAAGCTGAAGAACGTCGTGCTATGGCTGTTGCGCAAGAGCAGGAAATGAAGGCTCGTGTAGAAGAAATGAGAGCAAAAGTTGTTGAGGCGGAAGCAGAAGTGCCACTAGCCATGGCTGAAGCTCTAAAAGATGGGAACTTAGGGGTTATGGATTATATGAACATCCAAAACATAAATGCTGATACAGATATGAGAGATTCTATCGGTAAAATGTCAGGACCAAAAGATACTAAAAATAAGAAGGGTTAAGCAGGACTTTTAGTTTGAATGAAGGGAGGTTTCTAGCATGGAAATTCTCTTTGAAAATCCAATTGTATTAATTATCTTAATTGGTATTATCTCATCGATTTTTAAAAATCGGAATAAGAGTGAGAAGCAGGATTCGCCTGCAAAACGTGCAGAATCAAGGAAACCTGTTCAAAAAAGCAGTGATCCTTTTAATGAAATGAAAGATCTGTTTAAAGAAGTACAACGCAGCTTTCAAGAGGAGTTAAATCCGGCAAAAAAACTTAAAGAAGATGACCCTCAGAAAATAGATGAGGTGAAGTTAAACTATAAGGAAGAACAACTGGAAAAGTCATCTATGTCCAAACAAGTTACAGAAACACCTCACGAGCATCAAGTTCAAAAAACAAAACAGGCAAGTCAGTTAAAAGTAGACGAGTCTAAGTTAGTTGATGCAGTGATTTGGTCAGAAATTTTGGGACCGCCAAGGGCAAAGAAACCCCATCTTCAAAATCGAACCCGCGGCAAATATTGAATAAAAAAAGTGCTAGAATCCCCATTTATCTCATAATATGAGATGAAAGGGGGTTCTTTTTTTATGGCGAAAAAGTGGGGACAATACCTCCAAAGATTAATAACAAAAAACATGGAACTTCCTCAGGATATCATGATGGACTTACCCCGGATTACCATGGTTGGGCATTTACATATATACATTGAAAATCACCGCGGACTCTTAGCATTTTCTGATAAGGAGCTCAGATTGCTTCTCAAGCAAGGGCAATTGCTTATTAAAGGGAAAGCGTTTGTCATTAAAGCTATTTTGCCTGAAGAGATCATATTAGAAGGAAAAATAGATCAAGTGATATATCTACATGAATAAACGATAGCCGCAAACATGCTAGCGGCTATCGAACAATTGGACAAGGGTACAAACGGAGGTGAAAGTCACTTTTACGATTTCCAGTAGGAGGGCAGGATGAAATGAAAAATCGGTGGTTAACTTTTTTTATCGGAATCATAACAGTAAAAGTCACTGGGAAAGGACTTGAACGGTTTATCAATACGTTAGTTAAAAATGGTATCTATGTTTGGAATGTGAAAAGGAATGGGGTCCAATCTTTAACTTTTAAAATGAAATTGAATGATATCAACAAATTAAGACAAGTTAGAAGAGGAAGTGGTCTCCAGATTAAATTTTTGGGACGAAAAGGACTTCCGTTTCTATTTAAGCGATTGCTTCTAAACAGTGGATTTTTAGTTGGAGCGATTGCATTTTTAATCATTATAACGATTTTATCTAATATGATTTGGGGAATTCAAATAAAGGGAGCTGAGCCGGCTACAGAATATAAAATCAACAAAGAATTGGACAAAATGGGTGTTAAAGTCGGAAAGTTGCAATTTTTTGTTGATAACGTGGAATCCATTCAACGCAAGCTGACGAATAGCGTAGAAGAAATAACATGGATTGGTGTAGAGTTACAAGGGACAACTTATCATCTTCAAGTTGTAGAGAAGAATGAACCAGAAAAACCAAAGTATTTAAGTCCTCAGCATTTAGTGGCTAAGAAAAAAGCAATGATTGTGGACATGTTTGTCGAAGAAGGTCAGGCGGTCGTTGATATAAATGACCGTGTGGAACCAGGTCAATTGCTTGTTTCCGGATTAATTGGGAAAGAAGGTCAAAATGTACAAGTTCCGGCTAAAGGGGAAGTGTTAGGAGAAACATGGTACAAAACGACTGTAGAATTGCCCATTAAAAGTACTTTTCAAGTGTATAATGGGAATGAGAAAAGAAAGCATTCGTTGAAAATCGGAAATGTTCGAATACCGATCTGGGGATTTGGCAAAATAGAATTTAAGGAATATGAAATAGAAACGAATGAGAAGTTGATAAATTTTATTAACTGGACACTTCCATTCTCATTCATAAGTGACACCCATCGTGAAAAAGAGACAGAAACGAGAATTTATGGACATGATGAAGCGGTTGAAGTTGCCAAAAAAATGGCCAAATTAGATATAAAAAATAAATTGCCCCAAGAGGCTAAAATTATTGGTGAAAAAGTTTTGCACCAAGCTGTAGACAATGATAAAGTAACAGTATCAATACATTTCCAAGTTATAGAAAATATAGCCTCTGGTGAACCAATTATCCAAGGAGAGTCCGAATGACAGAAGAGTTAAAAACAATGAATGTTCAGCTAAATAATTCTAATGAGGCCATCGCCTTAATAGGGAATGCTGATTCAAATTTAAAAGCAATTGAAGAAGAACTTGAGGTTTCGATCATCACAAGAGGTGAGACGGTTTATGTATCCGGAAACCTTGAGCAAGTTGAATTAGTAGCTAATATTCTCGATTCCTTGCTATATCTTATTAGAAAAGGGATCAATATTAGTCAAAGAGACGTCCTTTATGCCATTCGTATGGCAAAAAAAGGAACTCTTGATTATTTTAAAGATTTATTTGAAGAAGAAATAACTAAAAATGCCAAGGGAAAATCGATTCGAGTTAAAACGATTGGTCAGCGCTATTATATTTCTGCTATGAAGAAAAGTGATCTTGTTTTTGGGATCGGTCCTGCCGGAACGGGGAAAACGTATTTAGCCGTTGTAATGGCCGTCAATGCTTTGAAAAGCGGTGGAGTAAAAAGAATTATTTTGACAAGGCCTGCAGTTGAGGCAGGAGAGAGTTTAGGCTTTTTACCTGGTGATTTAAAGGAAAAGGTTGACCCTTATTTACGACCGCTTTATGATGCCTTACATGATGTATTAGGAACAGAGCAAACGCAGCGTTTGATTGAACGTGGTGTGATTGAAATTGCTCCTCTTGCGTACATGCGGGGAAGAACGCTAGACGAGGCCTATGTGATCCTTGATGAAGCTCAAAACACGACAATGGCACAAATGAAAATGTTTTTAACACGTCTCGGTTTTAGTTCAAAAATGGTCATCACAGGGGATAAAACACAAATTGACTTGCCAAAAGGAGTTACGTCTGGCTTAATGATTGCTGAGGAAATTCTTTCCGATGTTTCAGGAATTGGATTTGTTTATTTGGAGCAAAGTGACGTTGTACGTCATCCGTTAGTGGCTAAAATCATTGCTGCCTATGAAGCGAAAGAATAGTATTTATGCTCCCAACATCCAACGTATTTACATGACAAATGCCGTTCGAAACTGAACGGCTATTTCCATTACAGTGCAGATATCTATGCTTATGGAAGGAAATAATTGGATAAACTGAAAATGGCCCTTTACTTTAAGATTTTTTTACATTAGGTATGATGAAAATCAACTAAAAAATGTTATGATTTTATTAATTCTAACAAATAGAGGCCGGATAAACAGTTTTTTGTAATGAAGAAAGGATTGGGGTAAAATGCGTCTGCATTTAGCAAAATTAAAAGGTTTAGTCGATCTAACAGTCTTTCGTTTCCTCTTGTTTTTCCTTTTAGGCTTAATTTTGTTTTTAGCGATGTACAGCAATGTTAAGCCTGAAACATTAGATATTCGCCTTTTTTCGGTAGCAGAACAAACGATACGGTCACCAATTACGATTGAAGATAAGGAAACTACAGATGTAAAGAAAAAAGAGGCGGAAAATAAAGTTGAGGACGTCTATGTTGTAAATAAAGCATTAACGCAGAATAGGATTGATTTAATTACATCTATCTTTGACTCCGCCATCGATGTGAACGAGGAGATAGCTGATTTAGGAACAGCAATTACGGAAACAGAAAAGAGTAATAAACTTAAAGAACAATTAACAGAAGATGTCGTAAAAGATATTCCTGATTCAGTTTTTACAAGTTTACTTTCGAATTCAGTTGATCAACTCGAAATTGCAAAGGATCTATCTGTAACCGCAATCAATAGTGTAATGAGCAATCGGATTTCAGCAAATGAGGTAGAAAACGCGAAAAAGCAATTAGAAGAAGCAATGAAGTATTCCAGTTTAGGGGCCTCACTTAAAAATGCAGCTATCCAATTAGGGCGATATGCTGTCATTCAAAATGAATTTTATGATCCTAATGCAACAAAGGAAATGCGCAAACAAGCGATCGAGAATGTTGAGCCTGTCATGATTCTTCAAGGTCAAATCATCGTGGAGGAAAATCAACTCGTCAGTCGCGATATCTACCGACAATTAGAGCTTGCAGGCTTGTTGAAAAATGAACGATCTTATCTTCCGTTTATTGGATTAGGCTTATTGATTACTATTTTTATCGCCTCATTGTTCAATTACTTTTATAAATTGGACAAGAGTCCAAAAACAAAGCATAGATACCTAATCATATTTAGTATTGTTTTTTCACTATCTATATTCATTATGAAGATTGTTAGTTTTTTTGATGTATTTGACTATGCTAATATTGCATTCGTATTTCCAGCGGCGTTAGCCCCTATGTTAATAAAGGTATTAATTGATGAGAAACTTGCTATTTTTTCGGCAATCATCACGGGGATATGTGGAAGTATTATGTTTAATGAAGGGGTTACAGGTACCTTTCACATGACAATCGGTGTCTATATAGTATGTAGTGGAATAGCAGGAATTATGCTTTTAAGTAATCATAATCACCGCTCCAATGTTTTAAAAGCAGGTTTATATGTAGCGTTTATTAATGTACTGCTTATATTATCAATTGTGCTTTTGAGAAATGGTCTGTATAGTATGCAGGAATATGCTACGGTTTTGGTGATTGCTTTAATTTCGGGTTTATTATCATCGATATTAACGATTGGATTAGTGCCATTCTTTGAAGCTGGTTTTGGTCTATTATCATCGATGAAATTAATTGAGTTATCTAACCCAAATCACCCTTTATTAAAAAAACTTTTAATTGAAGCGCCCGGAACTTATCATCATAGTGTGATGGTGGCAAATTTAGCCGAAAGTGCTTGTGAAGCGGTTGGAGCAAACGGTCTATTAGCAAGAGTGGGTTGTTATTATCATGATATTGGCAAGACAAAAAGGCCAGGCTTTTTTATTGAGAATCAAATGAGTAAAGAAAACCCTCACGATCACCTGCCGCCTTTAACGAGCAAGGAAATTATTGTTTCCCATGCAACTGATGGAGTAGAGATGCTAAAAGAATATAAGATGCCTAAGGAAGTAGTTGATATCGCTGGGCAGCATCATGGAACAACCTTATTAAAGTTTTTCTATTTTAAAGCAAAACAAAGTAATGTAGACACAAGTGAAGAGGAGTATCGTTATCCTGGACCGAAACCGCAAACGAAAGAAGCGGCCATTGTTGGCATTGCGGATAGTGTAGAAGCAGCTGTCAGATCGATGTCACAACCAACACATGAACAAATTGAAACACTTGTCCGGAAAATTATTTCTGATCGTCTGCAAGATGAACAATTTAATGAATGTGATATTACACTAAAGGAATTAGACAAAGTGGCTGAAACACTTTGTGAGACGCTGAAGGGGATTTTCCATTCAAGGATCGAATATCCGGAGATGTCAAAACAGGAGGTAAAGCATGCGTGAGTATGATAATTGATTTAAATGATGAAACAAATGAGCTTTCTCAAGAACAAATAGATACGATTGAAAACATTCTGCAATTTGCTGCAGAACAGGAAAACGTGGAAAATAGTGAACTATCGGTTACTTTTGTCGACAATGAGCGTATTCAAGAGATTAATAAGGAATATCGACATAAGGACATGCCAACAGACGTTATTTCATTTGCTATGGAAGAACTGGGTGAAGGAGAGATCGCTTTAATAGGAGTTGATATGCCGAGAGTACTTGGAGATATCATTATTTCAATTCCAAAGGCTAAATCCCAAGCTGATGAATATGGTCATACGTTTATGCGTGAGCTGGGGTTTTTAGCCGTTCATGGTTTTTTACATTTACTTGGATATGATCATGAAGTCGAGGAAGATGAGAAAGTCATGTTTTCAAGACAAAAGGACCTTTTAGATGCGTACGGACTTGAACGGTAAAAAAAAACGCAAGGGGCTTCACTATTCATTTAAATATGCGATAGACGGCATCATCCACGGGATTGTTTCAGAGCGGAATTTGAAAATTCATAGTGTTGTCGCTTTATTCGTTATTATTTTCGGTTGGCTTTTTGATATTCATCCATATGAGTGGATGTTTGTTTTTCTGGCAATCGGTGGTGTGTATTCATTAGAATTAATGAATACAGCAATTGAAAGAATCGTTGATCTCGTTTCACCACAATATCATCCACTAGCAAAGCAGGCAAAAGATGCAGCGGCAGGAGCTGTGTTGATTTTTGCTCTTGTATCAGTCATTATTGGATGTATCATCTTTATACCTAAACTACCTATCATTTTGGTACGATTTCAGTGATCGTACCTATTTTGTTGTTCTTAATAGGTTAAAAGTAACATTTTTTAGAAAATTCAGTACATTATACAAGAAATATGCTCTAAGGCGATGAAATTTTCGTTAGAATAGGGTAAAATAAAAGGAAGCAAGCGGTTTTTTTAGAAAGGTTGATCAAAGTGACCATTGAGGAAATGATCAAAGAAGCGATTAAAGCAAGGGAAAATGCATATGCTCCATACTCAAAATATCCAGTTGGTGCAGCACTGCTAACAAAAAATGGCCGCATTTACCATGGCTGTAACATTGAAAATGCAGCTTACAGTATGTGTAACTGTGCTGAACGAACGGCCCTTTTTAAGGCTTATTCAGAGGGTGAAAGAGACTTTGTCATGATGGCAGTCGCAGCAGATTCGAATCGACCTGTGCCGCCTTGTGGTGCCTGCAGACAAGTAATAAGTGAACTTTGTCCGAAAGATATGAAGATCATTTTGACAAACCTTAAAGGCAATATAGATAAAGTAACAGTTGAGGAATTACTACCAGGAGCATTTTCAGCGGAGGACTTAAATGAATAATGAACAAGTAAAAAATACAGAAAATAAATCAGGATTTATTTCAATTATTGGCAGACCAAATGTAGGGAAATCGACATTCCTTAATCGTGTTATCGGTCAAAAGATTGCGATTATGAGTGACAAACCACAAACGACAAGAAATAAAGTTCAAGGTGTTCTTACAACGAACGATACACAGTTTATTTTTATTGATACACCAGGGATTCATAAACCGAAAAATAAATTAGGCGATTTTATGATGAATGTCGCAACGAATACGTTTAAAGAAGTAGATCTTATTTTATTTATGGTCAATGCAGAAGAAGGCTATGGGCGTGGAGAAGAATTTATTGTTGAAAAATTACAATCCATCAAAACACCGGTCTTTTTAATCATTAATAAAATTGATAGAGTCCATCCGGATCAATTATTGACAATTATTGATTCATATCAAAGCAAATACAATTTTGCTGAAATTATTCCTATTTCTGCCTTACAAGGAAATAATGTGGAAAGATTATTACAACAAGTTAGGGAGTATCTTCCAGAAGGTCCGCAATATTATCCAGCAGATCAAGTGACTGATCACCCTGAAAGATTCATCGCTGCTGAATTGATTCGTGAGAAAGCTTTGCATTTGACGAGGGAAGAAATTCCCCATTCTTTAGCTGTAGTCATTGAACAAATGAAGCGTGAAGATGACAAAAAGGATATCGTGCATGTAATGGCAACGATCATTGTAGAGCGTGACTCACAAAAAGGGATTATTATTGGAAAGCAAGGGAAAATGCTAAAGGAAATTGGAAAACGGGCCCGCATCGATATTGAAAATCTATTAGGGTCAAAAGTGTTTTTGGAGCTATGGGTGAAAGTACAAAAGGACTGGCGTAATAAAGCGACACAACTTCGCAATTATGGATTCCGAGAGGACGAATATTAACCCTATTTAACGTATTAACAAAAAAATAAATATGCGATTTTGAATTAGTAAAAATTACGTCTTATGATTTTTCGGATGACAGGCAAAATAAAGATAAGGAAAAATCAATAGCTAGTCCAACATTAGAGAGGTGGGTTTTCAATGTTAGATTTTACTTGGAAGGTTTTTTTGCAGACAGGTAATATTGACACATATCTTCTTTTAAAAGAGCTGGAAAAGGAGAACTCAGGAATACCCGAAGGAAAGGACGATGAGCTAGACGAAGTAGATTTTCCTATTATGTAGTCTGTCTCTGATTCAGGGATGGTGTAGGAATGCTACAAAAATGTGAGGGAATTATCCTTCGAACGACAGATTATGGTGAAACTAATAAAATTGTAACACTATTTACCCGTGAATGGGGAAAATATGGAGTGATGGCAAACGGTGCTAAAAAAACAAAGAGCCGATTAGCTGCCATCACTCAACCCTTCACGTATGGAAATTTTTTAGTACAAAAAGGCAGAGGGATGGGAAGGCTTCAACAAGGTGAAATCATCACCTCATTACGGTCTATAAAAGAGGATATTTTCCTAACGGCCTATGCCAGTTTTTTAGTAGAGTTAACAGATCGAAGCCTTGATGAAAATAAAAGCAATCCTTTTTTATTCGAACTGCTTTTACAATCATTATCCTATTTGAATGAAGGATATGATCCGGAGATTATCAAGAACATTTATGAGATTAAGATGCTTAATGTTCTTGGACTTCATCCCGCATTAGACCAATGTGCATCGTGTGGAAGTATGGAAGGAACCTTTTCTTTTTCGATTCGAGAAGGGGGGATTCTTTGCCACCGTTGTATCCATATTGATCCATATCATTTTAAAATAACACCAGCTGCGGTAAGACTCTTGCGGATTTTTTATTATCTCGATATGAAACGATTAGGAAGTATTTCTGTTAAACCAGAAACAAAGGCAGAGTTAAAAACAGTGATTGATAGCTATTATGATGAGTATTCAGGTTTATTTTTAAAATCAAAGAAGTTTTTAGAACAAATGAAAATCATGCTGTCAGAAGTTGACAATTGAACTGGTTTTAGCTATTATTCAATTTAAGTAAAATAATCGAATAATCATGTGCTGTGAAAGAAAGGAGTACTTAACGATCTCTATTAGAAGCGATTCCGGGTTGGTGGAAGCCGGATATAGGGTGTTAAGGAAAGGCATTCTGGAGCATATTGTGTCGTTAGTACACAGATAAAGTGGCTTAAGACTGGGTAGTTTTAAGCAAATAGGGTGGAACCGCGGGTAAACTCTCGTCCCTATGCTGTTAAAGCATAGGAACGGGAGTTTTTTATTTTGGAAAAAAATAAAGATTAAAGAGGTGTCAAATGAATATTCAAAACATGATTTTAACGTTGCAAAAGCATTGGTCCGAACAAGGGTGTATTTTGATGCATGCATACGATACGGAAAAAGGAGCAGGTACGATGAGCCCATATACATTCCTTCGAGCCATTGGACCTGAACCTTGGAATGTTGCGTATGTAGAACCATCACGCCGCCCTGCTGATGGCCGTTATGGAGATAACCCAAACCGTCTTTACCAGCATCATCAATTTCAGGTCATTATGAAGCCATCTCCAGACAACATTCAAGACCTATACCTTGATTCCCTTAAAGCTTTAGGAATCGATCTGTTAAAGCATGATATACGCTTTGTTGAAGATAACTGGGAAAATCCATCATTAGGCTGTGCGGGGCTTGGGTGGGAAGTGTGGCTGGACGGAATGGAGATTACGCAATTCACTTATTTCCAACAAGTTGGCGGACTCGAGTGTAAGCCAGTTTCAGTGGAAATAACTTATGGAATAGAGAGATTAGCTTCATATATTCAAGATAAAGAAAATGTATTTGATCTAGAGTGGACAGAAGGGTTTACCGTTCGTGATATCTTCGGGCAACCGGAATACGAGCACTCAAAATATACATTTGAGACATCTGATGTAGACATGTTGTTTCATTTATTCAATATTTATGAGAAAGAAGCTCATAGACAAATGGAAGAGGGGCTTGTGCACCCGGCTTATGATTACGTGTTAAAGTGCTCACACACATTTAATTTACTTGACGCAAGGGGAGCTATTTCCGTTACAGAAAGAACAGGATATCTTGCGCGTTGTCGTAGTCTTGCACGTAAAGTGGCAAAAACATTTTATGATGAACGTGAAAAACTTGGATTTCCTATTTTAAAAGTAAAGGAGGAAAATAACTAATGGCAACAGCAAAAGATATTTTACTTGAAATTGGTTTGGAAGAGCTCCCAGCCCGGTATGTGACAAATTCGATGAACCAGCTTGCGGATAAAGTTCAAGCATGGCTCCAATCAAAGAAAATCAACTATCGCACATTGCAGACTTTTTCTACCCCTCGCAGATTAGCGGTTCTTGTCTCAGATGTGGCAGAAGCGCAAGAAGATGTATCGGAAGAAGCAAAAGGCCCAGCGAAAAAGATAGCGCAAAATGAAGCGGGTGAATGGACAAAAGCAGCAATCGGTTTTACTCGCGGCCAAGGGATGACGGTAGATGACATTTATTTTAAGGAAATAAGCGGTGTTGAATATGTGCATGTGAAAAAGTTTATCCAAGGTAAGCCGACAGTAGAGTTACTTCCGGAATTAAGTGACATCATTACAAGTCTTCATTTTCCTAAAAACATGCGTTGGGCTGACTATGACTTAAGATACATTCGTCCAATTAAATGGCTAGTTGCTTTATATGGCGGAGAAGTCATTCCATTTTCAATTGCAGATGTAAATACATCGGATTGGAGTATGGGACATCGTTTTCTCGGCGGTAAAATCGAGATAACCAATTCCGCAAACTATGAAAAGCAGATGTTTGATCAATACGTAATTGTTGACCCGATAAAGCGGAAGAATATGATTCTAGAGCAATTGAAACAAGTAGAAGAGTCAAAAGGATGGGACATCCCTGTTGATGAAGATTTATTAGAGGAAGTGAATAATTTACTTGAATACCCAACCGTTCTTTACGGAGGGTTTGAAGAGGAATTTTTAGAGTTGCCAGAGGAAGTATTAATTACTTCAATGAAGGAACACCAACGCTATTTTCCGGTGAAATCAAAAGATGGTACATTACTTCCGCAATTTGTAACTGTGAGAAATGGCGGATCTGATCATTTAGAAAATGTCGCAAGAGGAAATGAAAAGGTATTAAGAGCAAGACTTTCTGATGCGGACTTTTTCTATCGTGAAGATCAAAGAACAGATATTGATCATTACTTAAATAAACTAAAGCAAATAGTGTATCATGAAGAAATTGGTACATTAGCGCAAAAGATAGATCGAGTACGCCGGTTAACGAATATTCTTACAGAGAAATTAGCTTTTTCTGCCGGAGATAAACAAGATGCTGATCGAGCAGCACAAATTTGTAAATTTGATTTAGTTACGAATATGGTCAATGAGTTTCCTGAATTACAAGGAACGATGGGTGAAAAGTATGCGCGTCAAAAAGGGGAAAGTGAAGCGGTAGCTGCAGCCATTAACGAACACTATATGCCGCGAAATGCAGATGACGTGACACCTGCTTCAGATGTTGGAGCGGTTCTAGCCCTTGCGGAAAAACTGGATACGATCTCTTCCTTTTTTGCGATTGGTATGATTCCAAGTGGCTCACAGGATCCATATGCCTTAAGACGTCAAGCCTTAGGAGTTGTGCAAATACTTCTGCATAAAGACTGGGAAATTAATTTTGAGAACTTCATTCAAGCTTCTTTATCCCTACTTCAAGAGGATGGAAAATTAAAGCAAAGCATCGAAACGGTTACTGATGAACTGGTTGCTTTCTTTAAATTACGCGTCAAGCATTTACTGCAAGAAGAGGGGATTCGCTACGATTTAATTGATGCTGTCCTTGGAAATGATTTAGGAGATATTCATGCTTTATTTTTCCGGGCAAAAGTATTAGAGGCGAATAAAAATGAAGCTGATTTCAAAGAAAATATTGAGGCTTTAAGTCGGATATTAAATATCTCTAATAAATCTGAAAATCCAGGGGAAGTTAACGTAAGTCTATTTGAGAATGAATATGAGCAGCTTCTCTATGATAAATATTTATCTTTACAGCAACAACTAAGTCAACATGTGAGTGAAGATAGTTATTTTGATTTGCTTGTCTCAATGAAGCCAGAAATCAATGAATACTTTGATCACATAATGGTTATGGCTGATGATCCTGTGCTCAAACAAAATCGCCTAAGTATGATGGTACTAATCGCAAATTTAATTAAAAAGTTTGCCAATGTAAATGATATCGTTGTGAAATAAAATAGATGAAAATTTTGCCTATCGAGTTAAGGTGATAATCTGTTCCACCTTATAAGTGCCCAGAATGTTTTCTAATGATGGATTATGATAGTTAATCTTTTCATTTCTCGAAAATAGTATATAATAATTTATGTAATAGTATAACATTATTAGTGTTTAACTGGGCATGATAGGTGGTGTTTATAATAGAACTGAGTAAGCGGCAAGAACAGATATTAGAAATTGTAAAAGAAAATGGTCCTATTACTGGTGAACATATTGCTGATCGTCTTCATCTAACAAGAGCAACACTTAGACCGGATTTAGCTATTTTAACGATGGCAGGTTTTTTGGATGCCAGGCCGAGAGTAGGTTATTTTTATACAGGAAAAACGAGCGTACAACTTCTTACAGATAATTTGCAGAAGTTGTATGTAAAGGATTATCAATCGATTCCAGTAGTCGTGAATGAAAATGTTTCGGTATATGATGCGATCGTTACGATGTTCTTAGAGGACGTAGGTACGTTATTTGTGGTCGATAGCGGTTCCCTGCTCGTTGGGGTCTTATCGAGAAAAGATTTGTTAAGAGCAAGTATCGGGAATCAAGAATTAACTTCGTTACCAGTTAATATCATTATGACAAGAATGCCAAATATCACAATGTGTTCCCGTAATGATCTGTTAATTGATGTTGCTAAGAAGTTAATTGAAAAACAGATTGATGCGATTCCTGTCGTAAAGGAAATCGAGTCGGAGAATGATGGTTATCAGGTCATAGGTCGAATAACGAAGACGAATATTACAAAAGCATTAGTCACCTTAGCAGAGGATAATTAATCGATTGGGTCGTTGTGAAAAGGGGATGTTAAATGGATGAGAAACATGCCGATCATCTATATTGTTTCTGACTCATTAGGAGAAACGGCAGAACTCGTCACAAAAGCGGCGATAAGCCAATTTAATCAATTAGATCAATTTTTGATCAAACGGTTTCCGTTTGTTGAAGACTTATCAAATGTCGACGAGGTTATTTATCTAACAAAACAAGATCAAGGTATGATCGTTTATACACTTGTAAGACCGGAAATACGTGAATATTTAAAAGATGCAGCTCAAAGTGCAGGAATTGCCGCATACGATGTTATCGGTCCATTGATTAATCATATTCAAGCCATTTCAGGAAAACAGCCGCTACATGAACCAGGACTTATCCATAAATTAGATGAAGAATATTTTAAAAAAGTGGATGCGATTGAATTTGCAGTTAAATATGATGATGGGCGAGATCCTCGAGGGGTTCTTAAAGCGGATCTTGTTCTCATCGGTGTTTCTAGAACTTCGAAAACACCACTCTCGCAATATTTGGCGCACAGAAGGGTTAAAGTTGCGAATGTGCCAATTGTTCCTGAAGTTGATCCTCCAGAGGAGTTATTTTCAATCGATCCAGAGAAGTGTATTGGATTGAAAATCAGTCCAGAAAAGCTAATTGGAATTAGAACGGAACGCTTACGCTCAATGGGTTTAAGTGATAGTGCCAATTATGCCAAGTTAGAGAGGATTAAAGAAGAGCTAGTATTTTTTGAAAAAGTGGTACAGAGAATTGGGTGCCCTGTTATTGATGTAACAAATAAAGCCGTTGAGGAAACAGCGAATATCATTTACAGCATGGTTCAAAAGAATACTGGAATGAAATAGCACATAGCAATAAATGTGCTATTTCATTTTTTTATAAAAGAAAAAACAAATGCGATTGTATGTTTGGAGTCGGAATGGTGTAAACTAATTAGTTGAAGCAGGTTATAAAATAGATGCAAAATCTATTTTTTTATACTATAATAAAAAATTGTGATAAAAATTTCTCATATTAGGTTTAGAGTTTCATCTCAAGGAATAAACTATTTATTGTGAGATGTCAAGGGGAAATAATTAATTCGACAGAAATTAAGAAGAAAAGTCATTTTTGAAAGAGGGAATATGTGGAGTGATGTAGAATTATTAGAACATAGAGTAATCTAATGATTGATATTGACGATGATACATGGTCGGTTAAGAAGCATGTCGAAACAACTAAGAGGTATTTTTGGAGTAAAAAAGAAGAAAGCCCATTTACAAATGAAGACTAATTAAAAAGAGTTTCGAAAAAAATGTCTGCATTTGCAGGAATTTAGGTTTTTTTGACGAATACCTCATAGAGTAAATGGAGGTGTTCACTTTGTCAGAGCGAATTGCCGACGAAATATTAGATCAAATCCGGCAAGCAACCGATATCGTGGATATCATAAGTGAATATGTGCAACTGAAGAAACAGGGACGTAATTATTCAGGTCTTTGTCCATTCCATCATGAGAATACCCCGTCATTTTCAGTATCTCCAGATAAACAAGTGTATCATTGCTTTGGGTGCGGTGCCGGTGGCAATGTCTTTTCATTTCTTATGGAAATTGAAGGACTCCCTTTTCTAGAGGCTGCTGTTAAACTTGCAGATAAAGCAAATGTTGATCTTGGGAATCGCATTCCAACAGGAAGCAAGCCCAAATCGATTCCTGAGCATATAAAGCAGATGATTGACGCACATAATTTATTGACTAAATTTTATCATCATTTGCTTGTAAACACAAAAGAGGGTCAAAAAGCCTTTGAGTATTTACTCCAGAGAGGCTTTTCAAGGGAATCCATCGAAAAGTTTCAAATCGGTTACGCTTTAGATTCATGGGACTTTGATTATAAATTTTTGACCAGTAAAAAGTTCGAAGCAGAGCTGATGGAAAAAGCAGGACTCATTATTAAGCGTGAAGATGGCAGCTATTTTGACCGTTTTCGAGATCGAATCATGTTTCCAATTTTTAATCGCCACCATGATACGATCGCTTTTTCAGGAAGAACTTTAGGTTCTGAACAACCTAAATATTTAAATAGCCCTGAAACAGCAATTTTTAATAAAAGTAGAGTTCTATACAATTACAATTTGGCTAGACCCGCAATGAGGAAACATGAACAGGTTGTTTTATTCGAAGGGTTTGCAGATGTGATTGCTGCTGAGCGTTCTGGTATCGAGAATGGTGTCGCAACAATGGGTACTTCGTTAACGGAAGAACATCTATCGATTATAAAAAAGGATGTTCAGACAGTAACGATTTGTTACGATTCTGATTCTGCTGGAATAGAAGCGGCCTACCGTGCAGGAAGTATGCTTCATAAAGCGAGTTATCAAGTGAAAGTAGCGGTAATGCCAAAGGGAATGGATCCTGATGATTATGTAAAGACTTATGGGGAAGAACGCTTCCGAAACGATTGTATTGGCTCCAGTTTAACCTTTATGGGTTTCAAAATGCAATATTACCGTAAAGGGAAAAATTTGCAGGTTGAAGGAGATCGATTACTTTATATCGAAGAAGTATTAAAAGAAATTAGTTCTCTTGAAAGTGCTGTTGAGAAGGATCTTTATTTAAGACAGTTGGCAGAAGAGTTTAATCTCTCGCTTGAGGCTTTAAAGGAGCAGGAAAGACTTCATTCAAAGCAGACTGTTGCTCATCCTGTGCGTAAAGAAAATAGGGAGACCATGCCGAATCTGGCGATGGTTCAAAAGTATGCGGAAAAAGTAAAACCAGCTTATCAAAACGCTGAAAGACATTTAATTGCCCATATGCTACGAAGTGCAGATGTTACGTATAGAGTTCAGGAGATGCTGCAAGGAAACATGCTTAATATTGATGAGCATCAAGCCATCATCACTTATTTATATGGATTTTATGAAATGAATCATACACCTGATTTAAATCGTTTTCTTAATTATGTTGAGGATGAGAAACTAAGGCGGATTATTGTTGAAATAGGCATGACGCAAATACATGATGATATCACTCATCAAGAATTGATGGACTATATAAACCAGGTGTTGAAATATAAAAAAGAGTTAAAAGTAAAAGGGAAATTAGCAGAACTAAAAGAAGCTGGCCAACAAAAGGATTTTGAAAAGGCTAAACTTCTTTGGCAGGAAATTCAACAAATTCGTAAATCGATGTAAAGGTTTCTTGATTTTTTGAAGGAGGGGGACAAATGGCTGAAAAATCGGCTCGTTCAAAAGAGGTTGAATCAGAATTAACCCTGGAGCAGGTAAAAGAGCAGTTAACATTATTAGGAAAAAAGACAGGCGTCCTTGCTTATGATGATATTGCAGAAAAGTTAGCAACGTTTGAGCTTGACTCTCACCAAATGGATGAATTCTATGAGTACTTAGGTGACCAAGGTGTTGAATTAGTAGGTGAAGCTGAAGAAGATGATCCACCTGCAAAAGATAAAGAGAAAAATGAAGAAGAATTTGACTTAAATGATTTAAGTGTACCCCCAGGGGTAAAGATTAATGACCCCGTTCGTATGTACTTAAAAGAAATTGGTCGTGTAAATCTTCTATCAGCAGAAGATGAAGTAAATCTTGCTTTAAGGATTGAACAGGGAGATGAAGAAGCAAAAAGACGATTAGCAGAGGCAAACCTTCGCTTAGTCGTAAGTATTGCTAAACGCTATGTTGGCCGTGGAATGCTATTCTTAGATCTCATCCAAGAAGGAAACATGGGCTTAATTAAGGCAGTAGAGAAGTTCGATCATCGAAAAGGGTTTAAATTTAGTACGTATGCGACTTGGTGGATTCGTCAAGCGATCACAAGAGCGATTGCTGACCAAGCGCGAACAATTAGAATTCCTGTCCATATGGTTGAAACGATCAATAAGCTTGTTCGTGTTCAAAGACAACTACTTCAAGATTTAGGGCGTGAACCGACACCTGAAGAAATTGGAGAAGATATGGATTTAACACCTGAAAAGGTCAGAGAAATTTTAAAAATTGCTCAAGAACCTGTCTCTTTAGAAACACCAATTGGTGAAGAGGATGACTCTCATCTTGGTGACTTTATCGAGGACCATGAGGCAACTTCACCATCAGAACATGCAGCATATGAGTTGTTAAAAGAACAATTAGAAGATGTTCTTGATACACTGACAGATCGAGAAGAAAATGTATTACGTCTTCGATTTGGGCTTGACGATGGCAGAACACGCACTTTAGAAGAAGTCGGTAAAGTTTTTGGCGTAACTCGTGAACGGATTCGTCAAATTGAAGCAAAAGCCTTAAGAAAATTAAGACACCCAAGCCGAAGTAAAAGATTAAAAGACTTTTTAGAATAAGCGTGAAATGAAATAGTTTACTTCTTATTAATAGAAGTGAACTATTTTTTTGTTGAAAAAATAATCAAGCATAAACGCTAAAATAAGGTTGTGATTTCATGCAAGAAAACCGAAAACAAATCATTATTAATGAAATTCTCTATTGGAAAAAAAATCGATTGCTTCCAGATCAGTACTGTGATTTCCTTCTAGCTCTGTATACGGAAGGTAAAGGCCTTAATCATCAACCTAGAAAATCTAAATCATGGAAGATAAATGCTCTGTATTTACTATTTGTTCCAGTTGGGCTATTTTTATTATATTTTACTGAATTATCTCTTACTTTGCAAATCGTCTTTAGTGTATTTTTCATAACAGTGGGGATTTTTGTTACTTTTATATTAGCTAAAAAGGACCTGCTATTTCAAGTGCCACTCATTTTAACGGCAATTTTATTGTTATTTAGTTCTGTACAGGTGGCACTAACCTACACATCCAGCCTAGTTACTTTTTACATAGTAATTGCTATAAACTGTTTGATATGGCTTATTACTGGTTTGAAGTTTAAGCAATTATATTTTTCTATATCTGGAATTGCCGGATTATTACTATTGATCATTGCCATATTTCGATAAATTGCTTATTTAACTTATTTTGTCTATTTTGTGAATTAAAGGTGACAAAGATATACGATAATACTTTATATTCTCTTCTTTTTGAAGTACAATAGGAATTGTTTAAATATACTAATTAATTAAAATCTTTCAACTACAATAAGGGAGGGGTTTTTACTTGAAGAAAGGACCATTACTACCATTTGCGATTATTATGGTTTTAGGAGTCTTGACCATGTTGCTTCTTTCCTTTAAAGGAACAGGCGATTCTAAAGACTTGGCAGCGGAAATAGAGGGTGGTGGCGAACAAGTAGAACAAGTAGCTGCAAGCCCTGAAGAAATCTATCAAAAATCTTGTATTGCCTGTCACGGTGATCAATATCAAGGCACTGGAAGCAACCCAGCTTTAACAGGGGTCGGTGAAAGGTTATCAAAAGATGAAATTGAAGATGTCGTTGTGAATGGTCGAAATGGGATGCCAGCAGGTCTAGTTGCTCCAGAACAAGCTGGAGAAATGGCTGAGTGGTTATCAGATTTATAAGGTTTATGTGAAAGTCCTTTGCATCTGCAAAGGACTTTTCATATACTTAAATAGAAATTAATTATACATAGATGATGTGGTGAAAGAATGAATAGTGAAAAATTATCAAAAAGATTAGAAGCTGTTGCAAAATATATTCCGACTGGGGATAGACTTGCTGATATCGGCTCAGACCACGCCTACCTGCCGTGCTATATGGTACAGAAAGAGTTGATTCCATTTGCGGTAGCGGGTGAGGTTGTGAAGGGGCCGTATCTATCTGCCAAAAGTCATGTCGAGGAATTAAAACTATCAGAGAATATAGCGGTAAGATTAGGAGACGGATTGGCGGTCATACAGCCTGGAGAGGTTGATACGATTACGATTGCGGGGATGGGCGGTTCGCTGATTGCGAGTATACTGGAACAAGGTAAGCCAAAACTAGCAGGGGTAAAGAGGTTGATTCTTCAACCGAATATTAGTGCAATTTCGATTCGTGAGTGGCTATTAGACAATGGTTGGGGTTTGATAGCAGAGGAAATTTTGGAAGAGGATGGAAAAATTTATGAAATTCTCGTTGCCGAACAAGGTCATGAGAGAGAGGCCTATCAAAAAAATCTAGAACAAGGACTATTACTTGGCCCCTATTTATTGCAAGAAAGAAACGCTGTTTTTCAAAAAAAATGGTTAATGGAAAAAGAGACATGGAAGAAAATCATTGACCAGTTGCAGCGTGCTTCAACTGCAGCAGAAAACGAGGATAAGAAGCAAGAGCTTTTGAGAAAAATCAAACTTGTAGAGGAGATACTAGGGGAATGAAAAAAATAAATGGACATGAACTCATAGGAATGTTTGAAGGGTTTGCTCCGAAATACTTGGCGATGGAAGGGGACAAAATCGGTTTGCAAATTGGGCGGTTAAATAAGCCTGTTCATAAAGTGATGATTGCGCTTGATGTACTGGAAGAAGTTGTTGATGAAGCGATTGAAAAGAACGTGGATCTTATCATCGCCCACCACCCTTTAATTTTTCGTCCGTTAAAAAATATTACGACTGACGGACTTCCTGGGAGAATTATCGAAAAGTTAATTAAACATGATATTGCTGTCTATGCGGCCCATACGAATTTGGATGTAGCAAAAGGCGGGGTAAATGATTTATTAGCTGAGGCCCTGGAACTGTCCGATACGGAGGTGCTTGTTCCAACTCATGAAGTGAAATTAAAGAAACTAGTTGTTTATGTACCTGTAGAAGATAGTTCAAAAGTGAAAGAAGCGATTGGCGATGCAGGTGCGGGGGCAATTGGTAATTATAGCCATTGCCAATTTTCCGTAACGGGAACAGGTCAATTTTTACCGAATGAAAATAGCGATCCATATATTGGCCAAAGCGGACAATTGGAGAAAGTAGAAGAAGAACGAATTGAAACGATTTTTCCTGATTATCTTGAAAAAAGTATACTGCAGGCGATGTTAAAGGCCCATCCGTATGAAGAAGTAGCTTACGATATATATCCTCTTGATAATAAAGGTGAAACACTGGGGCTAGGCCGCATTGGTAGAGTTAAAGAAATGACATTAGCGGAATTCGCAAATAAAGTGAAGGTAGCTCTTGATGTTCCGACCGTTCGCGTTGTTGGAGATTTAGATTCAAAGGTGAAAAAGGTAGCTGTTTTAGGCGGGGATGGGAATAAATATATCTCATCTGCTAAATTTAAAGGGGCAGATGTGTATGTAACTGGTGATTTATATTACCATGTAGCCCATGATGCGATGATGATGGGATTAAATGTGATTGATCCAGGGCATAATGTTGAAAAGATAATGAAAAAAGGGCTTGCCCATTCTCTATCAAAGGTTTGTGCTGAAGTAGGCTATGATGTAGAAATTTTTCCATCTGAGCAAAACACAGAGCCTTTTCAATTTATCTAAATGGAAAAAGTAACCAATAAATAAACTGCACCCCAATTGTTAAACATTGGGGGTGCAGTTCATAAAGAGGTGCTTATTTTGTTTTGACTCTAGGAAGTATTTTATTAAGAGGTACTTTGTTTTCTTTTATCCATGTCGATTCATCTTCTGGATCATATTGCTCTAGGAAAGAAATAACTTCTTTCGTGATCGGAGTTGGCGTAGAAGCACCAGCTGTTACAGCAACCGTCTTGGCGTCTTTTAGCCACTCTAAATCGAGCTCAGAAACATCGGAGATTCTATAAGCTTTTGTATCGGCAATCTCTTGAGATACTTGCGCAAGCCGGTTTGAATTATTGCTTTTTGGGTCCCCAACGACAATTAATACATCCGCATTACCCGCTTGTTCAGCGACTGCTTCTTGACGAACTTGTGTAGCCATGCAAATTTCCCTTTCAAACACTGCATGAGGATATTTCTCTTTAATCTTTTCCATAATATCGGCAACGTCCCATTGACTCATTGTCGTTTGATTCGTAACTAGAATTTTATCATTTTGTAAGGTTAAGGCTTCCACTTCTTTTTCGTTTGACACAAGGTGCACAGCATGAGGAGCAACACCAAGGGCGCCTTCAGGTTCTGGATGGTTCCTTTTACCAATGTAAATAATTGTATAGCCTTCTTTTTCTTTTTCGCGAATTAAATCATGGGTTTTTGTCACATCAGGGCAGGTGGCATCAATGGAGACAAGTCCTCTTTCTTCAGCGATTTTCCTTACTTCAGGAGAAACACCGTGTGCCGTAAAAATAACGGTCCCTTTGTCGACCTTTTCGATGATCTCTTTACGATTCTCACCATCTAACGTGATAATTCCTTCTTCTTCAAAGGCATCTGTAATATGTTTATTGTGAACGATCATTCCTAATATATAGATTGGCCGTGGCAATGTTTTATCTAAAGCCGCATTACGGGCAATTACCATTGCGTCAACAACGCCATAGCAATACCCACGCGGAGAGATCTTGATTATTTTCATCTACAAATCCTCCTAAGTTCTCTTTACCTACCTTATCATTATAGTAAACAATCTGCTTATAATCAAAAGCCAGTTTTAATTGCAAAACAAAAAAAGAATGCTTATCAACATTCTTTAAATGTATAATTTCGGTTTGGATGGAGATGTTTGATGTCTAGGGTATGTTTCGGTTGAATCAGAAGAGCTTGATTCGGTTGGATCAATGTCTATTTGTTCCTCTTGAAGAGGTGCGGTAGATTCGACCGTTTCTTTATTAAATTCAGGTGCATCTTTAAGGCCGCGATACAATTTCCACATCATCGGAAGGTTTTTTACAACTGGACCGTACTGTTGAACAAGTGGACCAACTTGATTGGCCGTACTGAGCACCTTTTGTGTATTTGTTAAAAATTGATTAATGGTATTTGGCTCTGTTAGTGATTTTAATAGCCCGCCGCCTCCGCGGGCAGCCGCTTGCCCAGCGCCGAGCCCTCCAAAAGGTTGAACTCCTTGACTTGCTCCGGATCGATTGAATCCGCCTAATAATTTAGATAATAATCCACCACCTCGTTGTTGAGGTTGCATTGAACTGGAACGCATCATTCCGTTCATGGGTCGTGCCATTTGATTGTATGGATGAAAGGACTGTTGTGGCATTCGGTATGGCATAGGACGTTGCTGATATCTAGGGTACATTCTTTTTCCTCCCTTGGGGTCTATCTTTTTCGCAATTCGTTCACTCCATCATATGCAATAATTGCTAATTTTGTTTGGGTGTGTCTATCTTTTAAAGACGGTTTGAGAACTAATGGTGGTGATTGTTGCAAAAGTTCTTTATAATATTATAATGGCCTTCTAGGCTTTAGGAACGATACTTTGGCTATAATAATAGTAAAAGTTCGAAATAAGGAGTTAAATTCATGAACGAAACAAAATTTGAACGTTTTAACTTAAAACCATTTATTATAGAATCAGTAAAGGAATTAGGTTTTTTTGAACCGACAGAAATCCAAGAAAGGTTAATTCCAACTGTTTTAAAAGGGGAAAGTGTGATTGGTCATTCTCAAACTGGAACCGGAAAAACACATGCTTATTTACTGCCCATCCTGCAACAGGTAGATCCATCCAAGGAAGCTGTACAAGCCATCATAACAGCTCCGACAAGAGAACTTGCGGCACAGATTTATCATGAAATATTAAAGATTACGAAAAATGCTGAAGATGAGATAATGGTGCGTTTGTATATTGGTGGAACGGATAAGCAACGGACTATCGAAAAGCTGAAACATCAGCCACATATTGTAGTAGGGACACCTGGGCGTATCAATGATCTAGTCAAAGAATCGGCTTTGAATGTTTTTACCGCTCCTCTTCTCATTATTGATGAAGCTGATCTGATGCTTGAAATGGGATTTCTTGAAGATGTTGACCAAATTGCAGCCCGTATGGCGGCTCGATTACAAATATTAGTCTTTTCAGCAACGATTCCTGAAAAGCTAAAACCATTTTTAAAAAAATATTTGGAAAATCCTAAGTATATTCGTGTAGCACCAGAGCAAAGGGCGGCTGCGAATATTGAGCATTATATATTGCCTTCCAGACACCGGAAAAAACTTGGACTTGTTCACCAAGCACTCATTTCTTATAACCCATATCTTGCCATCGTATTTACGAATACAAAGAAAATGGCGGATGAAGTGGCAGACGGTTTAATTCAAAAAGGACTAAAAGTGGGAAGAATTCATGGTGACCTGACGCCAAGGGAAAGAAAAAAAATGATGAAGCAAATTCTTGATTTAGAGTATCAATATATTGTTGCAACGGATTTAGCAGCAAGGGGAATTGATATTCAAGGGATCAGTCATGTTATTAACTATGAACTTCCGACCGATCTAGACTTTTACATTCATAGAGTCGGGAGAACGGCCCGTGCTGGGTTTTCGGGAATCGCCTTGACCATTTATGATGATAAGGATGAAGATGCTCTAAATAGGCTGGAAAAGATGGGAATACAATTTAACCATATTGATATGAAGCAAACTGAATGGGTCGATTTAGGGGAACGAAATAAACGCAGTAAACGTCAAAAACAGGTGGATGAAGTTGATTTAAAGGTTAAATCAATGATAAAGAAACCTAAGAAGGTAAAACCGGGCTATAAAAAGAAATTACAACAAGAGACAGAAGACTTTAAAAAAAGGCAAAGAAGGATAAATAAGAAAAAGTAAGAAGCAAGGGGAGAGCAATAAATGTTAAAAATCGGTTCACATGTATCAATGAGTGGAAAGAAAATGCTGTTAGGGGCAAGTGAGGAAGCAGCTTCTTACGGTTCCAATACATTTATGATCTATACAGGTGCTCCACAAAATACGAGAAGAAAGAAAATAGAAGATCTAAATATCGAAGCGGGTAGAAAACATATGGAGGAAAATGGAATTCATGACATTATCGTCCATGCCCCCTATATCATTAATATTGGAAATGCGGCAAACCCAGCAACCTTTGAATTAGGAGTCAATTTCTTAAGAACTGAAATCGACCGTACAGAAGCGATTGGAGCAAAACAAATTGTTTTACATCCAGGTTCCCATGTAAAAGAAGGGGCTGAAATTGGCATTAAGAAAATTATCGAAGGTTTAAATGAAGTGTTAAAGACCGACGACAAAGTCCAAATTGCCCTTGAAACGATGGCTGGCAAAGGTTCAGAATGTGGAAGGTCCTTCGAAGAATTAGCGATGATTATTGATGGAGTTACTCACAATGAAAAACTAAGTATATGCTTTGACACATGTCATACACATGATGCTGGATATAATATCAGTGAGGACTTTGACGGGGTTTTGGAAGAATTTGACCGTATTGTTGGGATTGATCGTATTAAAGTGCTTCATATCAATGACAGTAAAAATATTCAGGGAGCTTCAAAAGACCGTCATGAAAATATCGGTTTCGGCCATATTGGTTTTAAAGCATTGAATTATATAGTGAATCACCCGCAACTTATGGAAGTGCCTAAAATTCTTGAAACACCTTATGTCGGGGAAGATAAAAATAATAAAAAGCCGCCATATAAGCGTGAAATCGAGATGTTACGAAATCAACAATTTAATGAAAATCTTATTGAAGAGATCATGAAAGAAGCATAGCATGAAGGTAAGCTGTCTAGATTCCTGGCACCGAATGATGCAAGGATTTTAGACAGCTTCTTCGTCTATTTTGTGAAGGAAGATAATAGTTTTTCAACCTCTTTAGCAGTATGGTTGCTTGTAATCTTTGCTAATTCTCCAATTAACTGTGCCCGTTCACGTTCATCAAAAATATTCACTCTTTTTCCATTTATGAAATTGGCTATCTGAGATGCTTCTTTTCTTGTTATGGATATCTGAAATTGGCTGGCATATTTTAGTAATTCATCAGCGGTAATGCCATTGATTTTATGATTAATAATGCTTTGAAATAAACTCATATGATCACTCCTCCACGATAGGATATGAAAATCGGAATCAAAAAGTGATGAAAAATAAATGGAATGTTACAATGGTTATTTGTATATGTTGAATAGGCCGAAAGCAATTTTTTATTTGTTTCTCCGATTATATTTACTTTTAGAAAGAAATCCTGTAAAATACTAAATCGGAATGATTTCGGAAATTAGGTGAGAGTATGAACAATATGGAACCAATCATCCATATTAAAGATTTATCCTATCGTTATGAAAAAGAAGCAGTGCTTGAAGATATTAATTTTTCAATAAATGAAGGAGCTTTTTTAGGAATTATCGGACCAAACGGCTCTGGTAAATCAACCTTAATTAAGCTGATTCTTGGTTTGTTAAAAGTCCAGCAAGGAGAAATCAACCTTTTTGGCGAGGAACGATCCCGTTTTAAAGATTGGCAAAAAATTGGCTTTGTATCTCAAAAGGCGAATTCTTTTAATACAGGATTTCCGGCTACTGTTTATGAAGTGGTCAAAAGTGGATTAACGAAAAAAATTGGTTTATTTCAGCGAATGAGTAAAGAACAACAAAAAAAAGTCGAAGGGGCCATTGATTCTGTTGGCTTGACCTCCTTTATGAAACGTAATGTTGGAGAGCTTTCAGGAGGTCAGCAGCAAAGAGTATTTATCGCAAGAGCGCTCGTAAGTGACCCGAAACTACTCATATTGGATGAACCGACTGTTGGGGTAGATGCTGTAAATGTACAATCATTTTATGAAATTTTAGAGCACTTAAATAAGAATCTCGGCATCACTTTACTTTTGGTCACACATGATATCGGTACGATGACAGATAAAGCAACAGAGGTTATTTTTTTAAATAAGAAACTAAGGTTTCATGGAGACGTAAAGGAGTTTGCCCGCTTAAGTTCAAATGGCATGTCTTCCTTTTATCATCTTGAACCAACCATCTTTCAAAGGAAACAAAGTCTACAGCATCACGGGGGATACAAATCATGATTTCAGGACTCTTACAGTATGAATTTTTACAAAATGCATTTCTTACTGGGATCATCATTGGCATTATTGCTCCGTTGATTGGTGTGTTCGTAGTTGTTAGAAGATTATCTTTACTTGCAGATGCTTTAAGTCATGTAACGCTAGCCGGAATTGCAGCAAGTCTGCTTTTAGAAAAAAGGTTTCTATCAGGAGTTACGTTAAATCCGGTTTATATGGGGATGTTCTTCTCGGTAACTGGATCATTATTTATTGAGAAATTAAGAACGGTCTATAAGCACTATGAAGAATTAGCGATTCCGATCATCATGTCAGGTGGAGTTGGACTTAGTGTTTTATTTATATCACTGGCAGATGGTTTTAATACTGATCTTTTTAGTTATTTATTCGGTAGTGTATCGGCCGTAAGCAGACAGGATTTATGGACAATTGTAATCATTAGCATTTTTGTGATTGCTTTCGTTATTTTGCTCTATAAAGAACTTTTTATTATTTCTTTTGATGAAGAACATGCAAAAGCCTCTGGCCTCCCTGTTAAAGGCCTGCATCTGATTTTTATTATTATGGTTGCGCTAGTTATTGCTTCATCCATGAGAATTGTCGGGGTCTTACTCGTTTCTTCTCTCATGACCTTGCCTGTAGCCGCAGCGATTCGACTTGCCAATGGATTTAAGCAAACGATCCTTTATTCAATTATTTTCGGAGAAACCTCTGTTCTTGGCGGCTTAATCATTTCCTATTATTTAGATTTAGCACCAGGAGGCACGATTGTGATTATTTCGGTCCTTTTTTTAATCCTCTCTATTTCGGTGAAAAAGTGGTTGTTAAAGAGAAAGGTTTGAGGTGTATAAAATGAATGTTAGTGAAGCCATGACTTTGTTAAAGGAGAAGGGATATAAGCATACTGGAAAAAGAGAAGAGATTCTTCAACTTTTTGCAGATAATAATAAATATTTAACAGCAAAAGATGTTCTAGATTATTTAAAAGATCAATATCCTGGATTAAGTTTTGATACAATTTATCGGAATTTATCCTTATTTGTTGAGCTTGGCATCGTCGAAATGACGGAGTTATCAAGTGAAAAGCACTTTCGATTAACATGTTCTCATGATCAACATCATCATCACTTTATTTGTCTGCAATGTGGAAAATCAAAGGAAATTGAAACATGCCCAATGGATCATTTAACAGAATGCTTAAAGGGGTATGAGATTTCTGGCCATAAATTTGAAATTTATGGAAAGTGTCCTGAATGTTTACAAGCTAGATCTTGAATGATCTCCCTAGTTAGTCAATAATTGCTATTGTAAAAGGGGCATCTTCCGCACAAAATAGAAAGGCCTATCTAATTGGACAATTAAGTTCATGACGATGGCAGTTCAATTCATGTTGTACGTAACAGTTAATGAGAGCGGGGGATGCAGGTGGCAGATCTAGACGAACGTCAACGTTTTGATCAGGATCGGAATAATGTAAGCCAAGCTCAAAATTATACAAGTCAATCTAGAGGTAATGTAGGCCAAGTTCAAAGTAATACAAGTCAGTCTCAAAATTATACAAACCAAACTCAAAGTAATACAGGTCAGTCTCAAGATAATACAAGTCAAGCTCAAAGCTATACAAGTCAGTCTCAAGGTGATACAAGTCAAGAACAACTTTATGCAAGCCTTGAACAAAGCAATGTTAGGCAGTTTTCAAATGATGGCTATAACGGTGCAGAAGGGTTTCAAGAAGAAACCGCAGCTGAAATAGCACCACCGTTATCAAGCTACAGACAAGGGACCAATACAGGTGAGCAAGGAAGAGCAAAAGAAGGCAGCACAGGAATGGGACTCGCTGCCCTTGCCCTTTCGATTTTATCTTTGTTTGTCTTTCCAGTCCTATTTGGGATAACAGGGATCGTTCTAGGTTTTATTGCTCGTGGTAGGGGATCTAGAACAGGTACCTGGGCCATCACAATTGGAGCTATTTCACTCCTACTCGGTATATTCGTCCTCCCATTTTTCTAAGCCGAAAAACACTTTAGAAATACAAAAAACGAAGGCGTTATGCCTTCGTTTTTTAGTGTTGAGCTTTTAGCTTTTCTTCTTCTTGTTTTGCATAATATTCCTGGGCGATTGAGTCAATTTCCTTTTTCAATTCTTCAACCATTGTTTCTTCCGGTACTTTTCTAATGATTTCTCCTTTGCGGAAAAGCAATCCTTCTCCACGTGCTCCGGCAATCCCAATATCTGCTTCTTTTGCTTCACCAGGACCATTTACGGCACAGCCAAGTACGGATACTTTAATTGGTGCCTTTATCGTTGAAATGTACTCTTCAACTTCATTTGCGATGCTAATTAAATCGATCTCGATTCGACCGCAAGTCGGGCAGGAAATAAGAGTAGCTGCATTTGAAGCAAGACCAAATGACTTTAATAATTCACGAGCCACTTTAACCTCTTCAACAGGATCGGCACTTAACGAAATACGAAGAGTATTTCCGATCCCTTTGCTTAAAATGGCCCCTAAGCCCGCTGCACTTTTTACTGTACCTGAAAATAAAGTTCCGGACTCAGTAATTCCAAGATGCAATGGATAATCAAATGCTTTTGCTGCTTTTTCATAAGCTTCAATTGCTAAACTTACATCAGAGGCCTTCATTGATACGATGATATCGTGGAAATCCAAGTCTTCCAAAATTTTAATATGATGCAGGGCACTTTCAACCATTCCATCTGCAGTAGGATAGCCGTATTTATCTAGAATCCGCTTTTCAAGAGAACCGGCATTGACTCCAATTCGAATCGGAATCCCGCGCTCTTTTGCTGCCTTAACAACAGCTTCTACTTTTTCACGCTTTCCAATATTTCCTGGATTGATCCGAATCTTATCGGCTCCACCTGCAATCGCCTTTAAGGCTAATTTATAATCAAAATGGATATCAACAACGAGAGGAATATTGATTCTCTTTTTTATTTCAGCAATCGCATCAGCGGCTCTTTCATCAGGACATGCAACACGAACAATTTGACAGCCTGCTTCTTCAAGTCTATTGATTTGTTCAACGGTTGCCTCAACATCATGCGTTTTCGTCATTGTCATACTTTGAATGAATAGCTCATTGCTTCCGCCAATGGTTAAATTACCAACCTTTACTGGCCTTGTTTTTGTACGATGTATAATTTCACTCAAGGGTGATTCGCTCCTTTTAAAAAAATCATTTCGATATACGTCTATATTATTGTAGCAATGATAGTAGGAAATTGACAAGGATGTTTACCTGAAAGAATTATTTCTAATGGGGTAGTTCGTTAATTATTCTTCCCCGCGATAGTTAGGAAATTTATATTTTTTGCCGGATTGTATTTCTGTTGGGGGCAGATTATCATTTAGCTTTTTAAAATCTGTTACGACATCTGTAATCGGAACAGGTATTGAACGATCAAGTTGATTTTCAATAATGGAAAGGACGGTGTCTCCATTTTGAACCGTTTGTTCAAAGTACGGTGATTGTGGAGAGTCCGTTTTCTTTTCTTGAGGTTGTGATTGTTGCTCTGTCGTAACAGCAGGAAGTGTACCATGATTTAAATCATAATAAATAACATAAAGGACCAATACTGTGATTATAACTGTGACTAGGCGTTTCATCATTTTCCTCCTGATCAAATTCGTCCTGCCGAATTTGCGCTCGATAAAATACTTTTAAAAATTCAAGGCATCCGTCGGGGGGTGAGCCCATACTTAATTAGAAAGCTCTTTTGGCCTTCGTTCCTTAACTTTAGGAATGAGGACTTTTATAAAGATGTATTGCTTATGTTTATGCTTGTCCAAATGTAATTAGAACTTAGGGGAGAATGGATAATATTGATTGAAATTTATGAATTCTGTAAGATATAATTGGTATGATGTATACAGAGAAGAGGGGAGACAATTGGCAAACAACTGGTCAGAAGAAAATCTTCTTTCGATTCGAGAAAGAGCTTATTTGTATCTAAAGGAATTAATTCTAGAGGGAGAACTAAAAGCCGGAGATCGCTTAGTAGAAAGAGAGCTTGCTGAAAAGCTAAATATAAGCCGTACGCCAATTAGAGAGGCTTTATTTAGGTTAGAATCACAAGGATTTGTGCAAACGGTACCAAGAAAGGGAGTCATCGTTTCAGAGATCTCTGAAAAGGAGATACTTGAAGTCTTTACCATTTTATCGTCTTTGGAAGTATTAGCAGCAAACCTAACTATACAAAAATTAAACGATGAAACTATTGAGAGATATAAGGATTATATAAAAAAAGTCGAAGCAAGTTTACAGGATGAAGGGGACACAGATTATTCTTCCTTGCATTCAGAATTAAATTACTTAATTTATAGCTCAGCTAAAAACACTAAGCTATATGAAATCTTAAGTGGATTATCAGATTATATACGTGCATTTGCAAAAATAGGCTATAAGCAAAAAGGCAGAGCGATCCAGTCAATGAAAGAACATTTAGAGATTATGGAGGCTATTATTCATCAAGAAACAGAAAGGGCCGAATATTTAACAAAGATCCATATTGAAAACTCTAAAAGAGCATATATGGAAGAGTTAAATCAAAAGTAACGGAGAATAAAAAAGAGCCGATTGGCTTTTTTTTATTGTAAAATAGATTAAAAATTCAAAATTGTTTGGACAATTAAAACTTTTGATGGTATATTATTATCACTCTAATAATAGTGAAAAAGGGGTTGGTAAAATTGCTTTTTATTTAGGTATACAATATACGAAATACAAAGCGCTGGGGATATGAATGAATAAACTAATAAAAAATCTGAATAGTGGAGGGGAAATATGGAACTGACATTCGCTCACTGGATCTATGTATTGGTAACGCTTTCTGTAATCATAACCATGCTTTTTAGAAAGGGCGTTGTATTGCCTGTTCTAATCGGAACATTTCTTGTTGCTTCTGTTTATAAAGGAGGAGTTGTTTCAGGGTTTCAAGCCGTATTTAATGCGAATTTAGTTGCTGCAAAAGAATTATTTAGTATTTTCCTGATTATTTCTGTCATGATAGCAATGCTTAATTCTTTAAAAGATCTTGGTGCTGATCAAAAGATGGTAACACCGATTCAAAAAGTTATGGTAAATGGACATGTTTCTTTCTTAATTTTATTTATTACTACTTATGTCATTTCCCTTTTCTTTTGGCCTACACCAGCAGTACCGCTAATATGTGCTCTTTTAGTACCCGCAGCAGTAAGATCTGGACTACCGCTAATGACGGCCGCTATGGCTGTTTGTATTGCAGGACAAGGTATGGCTTTATCCTCTGATTATATAATGCAAGTTGCACCAATGTTAAGTGCAACAGCAGCAGGAATTGCAACAGGACCAGTAGCTGAAAAAACGTTAGTTCTATCCCTCGTAACAGGGTTAAGTGCACTTTTATTCGTATATGTGAGAAGCTTTAATGCAATTAAAAGTAATTCGATATTAAAATCGAAAAGAGAATTTAGCGCTGAAGAAAAAGTTTATTTTTCAGCATTTAACGAAATGGCAGCAGCCGTTGAAGAACCGGAATTAATAGAAAGAAAAAAAAGTTATGGGAAAATTTTTGCTGTTTTAGTTCCATTATCGTTATTGGCTGTAATGGTTTATATGTTTTCAAGTAAATTTACCGGTGGTACTGGACTAGAAGGTGGAGATGGTGCAGCTTTTATTGGTGGAGTAGCGGTTATTCTTTTAATCCTTGCTACGATTGCAATGAATCGTATTAATGCTCTTGATAAAGTTAGTGATCATTTAACGGATGGATTTGTGTTTGCATTTAAGGCGATGGCACCAGTCATCCCGATTGCAGGATTTTTCTTTATGGGAAGTTCAGATTTTACAGGTTCTATTCTCTCGCTTGGGGAAGATGCAGCAAAACCTGCTTTCTTATTTGATGTGATTCAAGCTGGCCAAACTTATATTCCAGAAAGTCCAATTTTAGCAGGGTTTGGGATTCTCATCGTTGGAATTGTTACTGGGCTTGACGGTTCTGGATTTTCAGGGTTGCCGCTAACAGGTGCCTTATCTGGTGCATTAGCGACTGGAAATGGCATTGATCCTTCTACATTAGCTGCGATTGGACAGATGGGCGGAGTTTGGGCAGGTGGAACACTTGTTGCTTGGTCATCGCTAGTAGCTATCGCTGGTTTCTTGAAATTATCACCTATGGAATTGGCAAGAAAAAACTTTGTTCCAGTACTCATTGGGCTGTTTCTATCTACTTTAGTAGCTATCATCATATGGTAGAAGTCCTCTGTTTGAATAACAGAAAATTTACAAAATTACAATAATTATAATGAGCCTTAAGGAGAGTGATCATGAGTAGTAAAGTTGGGTTAGTCGGAATAGGTAGATTAGGGACTGCTTTAATGAAGCATTGGTGTGAAAATAAGATTGGAATAGGTGTTTATCATCCTAGCAGGTTAAAGGCAGATCAGTTTATTCAAAAGTTTCCAAATGGTTATCTTGTAAATAGAGATGAATTAGGAAGGTTGGATTATCTCATACTGGCACTTTCAGCAAAAGACACGATTTCATTCATTTCAGGGGTTCTATCTTCTTATACACATAAGGCTCATTTTGTTAATATGGCCACTACCCTTTATACAAAAGAATTGAAAGAGAGATTTTCAAATATAAAGATTACAGGTATTAAATATATGGGGCATTCGAGAGACCTGCTGGATTACGGGAACGGTTTGTTTATTACCGAATCTCCATTGACAAATGAATTAGAAAGTTTATTTCAGTATTTAGGCAGAGTCGTCATTGATTCTGAAGAAACCTTAAATGAGGTTAATAAAGTGGCAACCTATCATGCGATTAAAGCATCAATGGAAATCGAATCGATCATGTCTGAGAAAGGGTTATCTCCTGATTATGTAGAGAGGGCTTTGGTCTCAATGGCACCTCAAGTAATGAAATCCTACTATGAAGGGAATTTAGGTCACTTTGCAAAAGAGATTATAAAGGAAATCCAGACACAACAAACATAAGAAAAGGGGGCTGCCATCGGCAGCCCCTTTCTTATGTTTGTTCATTCTATTTTGTGAGCAATTCTAATAGTAAAAGATAAACAAGTGCAAATCCAACATATATAGAGGTAAAGGATAGATTCCAATTCGACACTTTAAAGGAACTATCTTTTAGGATGTTGGACATGAGCCCTAATGTAGCATTATAAGGACCAACTAAGAAGGATGATACCGCTCCAATTAACATGGCTACCGTTAAAATATGAGGCGCAATTCCGATAACATTGGGATCTAAGGAACCGGCGACGAGAGAGAGACTAACAGCTGGATGAAGCCCAATAAATGCAAGCGCAAGCGGGATGAGCGGCAATATAAGAATAAAGACTTCAGCTCCGATCACATCAACAATGTTTAAGACCCATTGATTCAAAACGACATCGCTATTGGATATCTCAATCGTTGAGATAAAAAAACCCGCACATAAGAAAATAAAAAATTGATCTTTCATACTTATAGAAACGACCTTGAATTGTTCAAGTAATTGAACGGCATATTCTTTTCCTTTGTTAATCAATAGTGACCAAACTAGTGAAAAAGGAATCACTAAAATTGAGACAAGGATGATAAAGGTTAAATCAAAGGTAGCTTCGAGAACCGACATAATGACATTAAAAATAAGGATGGCTGCTAATATATGAATGACTCTTTTTGGTGAAGCATTTTGACCTGTCTCTAATGTTACGGCTAATTCATCCGTTGCTGGTTTTTTCGTAACCTCAATTTTTGCTGTTGACCGTTTTTGTCCTAGTGTCCAATCAATCAATAGCCCCATAATACTTAAAGGAATGACATAAGGTAGAATAGATACCCAACTAACCCCAGTCATCGTTACAACAATCCCGACAATTGGTGTTACGGGAGCCCAAAGTAATGGCATCGCAAATCCACGTGTAATGGCTCTACTCATAAAGCGGTTTTCCTCTTTAATTGGAAAATAGGATAAGGCTGGTTTGATTGAGTAATAAGTCATAGGGAGAGTAGCTAAGTTCATAAAAATACTGAAAAAATATGAAATCCCTGAAGTCAGCCTATATAATTGTCCTGTTGTTTTCACCTTTTTTTGGATAATTATTTTTAAACTTTCATTATAATCGCCAATTTTAATCGGAATTCCTAAAATAGGTACTAACGTAAAAAGAGTTAACAAATCAATCATTGGTCCAAATGACAAGATATAATGTTGCCAGGCTGCTTCACTATACAAAAGCAATCCTATTCCTAATAGTAAAAAGAAACTGCCTAAAACTCTGACTAGCTTTTTAACATTACTGATTGTCATAACGATGATCAGTAAGCACATTCCAGAGATGAGCCAACCAATATTAAAAAGTGGAAATAGGGTTGAAATTAAATACAAAATAATGACTGATAAAAACAAAAAACGTAACATTATACACCTCCATTTAAGCTAATAAACTTCACACGGTATACCAAAATGGATTATTTTATGTATTTTTCACATAAAATTCAAAATTTATGATTAATTATGGTATTTGGTATACAATTTAATTGAAATTTCTCTATAATGTAGTAAAATAAAGGTAACAAATCAAGAGGGGGTAATCAAGATGTTTAAATATTTATTTCACTCAGAAAAGGTTGCTCAAAAGGCAGAAAAAAAATTAGCCATCTTACGAAAAATTTTAAAGTTTTAACCTTTTAAATCTAAAAACTCCGTCACAATGGTTGACGGTTCTTTTTTTGAATAGATAAAAGAAACCGGAGTGATTTCTTCACTCCGGTTTCTTTTAACTGATTGCAACATCTTCCGATCTGACTAATTTAGAGTATTTAGAATCCTCATTATTACCACCAGATGCTTTAACAATTTCATTTAATTCTTTTCTAGCTTCTTCAATCGTTGGAAATGTCTCAAAAAACTTTACATGGATATTATTAATATATTCTTTCTCCTCATACTTTTCGTATAATTGTATTTTAAAAGAATCTTTTACTATTTTTGCAATTGTATAATTTGCCTTTAATTCATCAAAAAAGTAAAAATGGTACGTTTCAACAGGCTGAAAGCCATCATTTTCGAGAACGGTTTGAAAGGTATCTTTATTAGTTAATACAATATACTTATCCATAATGATCACTCTCCATATTTTATTATCTGAATTGAATCATATAGCAACTTAAACCACTTGATTCTATTAGTCTTTTTGTAATCACCTCTTTATTTTGGAATTTTGTATACCGTTTCTATTGAATATTGTATACCAAGATGGTAAGATGTTCAATAAGAATTCTAAATTTTCTAAATAATCTTTTAACCATTAAGAAAAAATTGAAAAGGGGCGATATTATGCCAAAAGTAATTCTTCATGTAGACGGCATTACCATTGAACAGGAAGTAAAAGACAATGCTAATTTAGTCGTGCTAGCAGGGATTCGTCAATTACCACAATTAAAGTATGGTTGTGGAATGGGCAGATGTACGAAATGTGTCTGTCAAGTTATAGATGGTGCAGAAACACTTACTCCGCCTAATTGGAAAGAAGAAAAGATGCTTGGCGATAAACTAAACGAAGGATATCGACTAACTTGTCAATTTACGGTTCAAAATGACATCGAAATTTCACAGGAAAATGTAACCGTAACTCCGCCTAAAAAGAAGTCATCAACATTAATAAAGTAGTCGAACTGATTAATGATCAATAGGGCAGGTGAAGGAAATGGAATATTATGACTTAACTTCAATGACTTGGGAGGAAGTAAAAAATTCACTAGAAACAGTTCAATTAGCGATCATACCGATTGGCGCGCATGAGCAACATGGGCCTCATATGGTAGAAAGCTGCGATGCTGTCCTTGCTGAAAGAATGGCACAGAAACTCGGTAGTAAAATGCATCCATACTCAATTGTCACTCCAACGATTAATATGGGCGTTTCACAACATCACCTTCATTTTCCGGGTACTATCGCACTGAAACCAGAAACGTTACTGGCTGTGATAAGAGATATGATTATGTCATTACAATTACATGGAATTAATAAATTTTTATTATTAAATTCCCATGGCGGAAATCAATCAACTTTAAATCTCGCATCTTTAACACTATCAAAAGAATTATCCGCAGAAATCTATTATGCAAAAACAACAGCATCTGCTAAAAAGGCGATAAAAGAATTGGTTACCTCGCCATTATTCGGGCACAGCTGTGAACGAGAAGTTTCCGAAGCACTGTATTTAGCACCGGAACTGATTCGTCCGGAGAAAATTACATCGGGAAGGATTCAGGAAGAGGGGAGATGGAAACAACTGCGTCCAGGAAATGCGATTCAAGGTTATTATGCATATGAGGAAATGACAGAAAATGGCTGTATTGGTGATGCGACAAAAGCAAGCAGAGAAATCGGGGAAAGGATTGTCGAAGAAGCACTGGATCATTTAAGCAGGGAACTTTATCAACTTTTAAAATTAGAAGTTGATACGTATAATTAAGCGCAAAGTTTTATAGTTTATAGAAAATTTAGAAAATTCATAAAAAGGTATTTACAAATTTAGAAAAATCTAATATGATAGATTCAACGGTATACCAAATACCTTTCTACACCCCACTAACAACATCATGATAGTGATAAAATCAATAACTTCTTACTGCTAATTTGGTATACAAAATATTAAATACTAAAAAATTAAATGGAGGGAATTTATTATGACAAAATTATTATCAAAGGATGAGTTTCGTAAAGCGTTAGAGGATGCAATTAAAGGAAACCACAGTCAAAAAGCTCCATTTACAGTTGCATGGGCAGAAGGAAAACTAGAAAGAAAGCACTTTGCTAGATGGGCAGAAAACCATTATCACTATGTTGGACCGTTCGCTAACTATTTAGCTTATATCTATCACAATACTCCAGATATCCAAGAATATGAATCTGCAAAAGATTTCATTTTACAAAATATGTACGAAGAGGAAATCGCAGCAGATCGTCATACAGACTTGTTGATTCGCTTTGCTGAAGCTTGTGGAACGACAAGGGAGAGAGTACAAGATCCAAAAAATATGACTCCAGTAACGAGAGGGCTTCAAAGTTGGTGTTACGCAGTGGCTGCAAGAGAGCATTTTGTTGTAGCAACAGCAGCACTAGTCGTTGGGTTAGAATCTCAAGTACCTGATATTTATCGTAAACAAACTCCAGTTTTACGTGAAAAATACGGATTTACTGATGAAGAAATTGAATTCTTTGATTTACACATTGTATCAGATGAAATTCATGGCGAGCGCGGCTATAAAATCGTTCTTGACCATGCAGATACTCCGGAATTACAACAACGCTGTATTGACATTGTACGCGTTGGTGCGGATATGAGACGTTCTTATACAGACTCTTTATGGAGAGAGTACCTACAAGAAGATCTTGGTGATTTAGTCGAAACAAAATAAGAAAAGCGGAAGCGCACTAGAAGAAAGACCATAAGAAAGATAGAAGGGCTTTCATAGATCCTCTTCATGGCCGTCAAAAAGGAATCTTGGAACATCGAGGTTTATATGACGGCCTATTTTAACTTAATTCAGCAGGGGTTACCCCCGGCTGAATCAAGTTAAACATCCCGACGCAAATTCGGCGGGCGAATTTGATAATAAAATCCATAAGAGGAAAAGGTGATTGAAATTGTTATCAACAAAAGTAGAAGTATACAGCAACTTTATTAATGGTGAGTGGAAAGAGTCGTTAAATAAGAGAACCTTTCAAAATATAAATCCTGCAAATATAGAAGATGTTGTAGGGGTCTTTCAAGCTTCAGGGGAAGAGGATGTAAAAGAAGCGATCCAAGCAGCGAAAGATGCCTTTCCAAATTGGGCTAATGTTCCACCTTCCAAACGAGCTGCGATTCTGAATAAAGCAGCTGAAATTTTGGAACGAAATGCAGACCAATATGCAAAAGAGTTAACGAGAGAAGAGGGAAAGCCGCTAGGAGACGCGAAAAATGAAGTCATTCGTTCGGCACAAACATTACGGTTTTATGCGGTTGAAGGTCAAACGTTCACAGGTGAAACCTTTCCAAATGATGATCCAAATATGAAGGTTTCAACTGAAAGAGAACCATTAGGAGTAATAAGTGTTATCACTCCATGGAATTTTCCAATTTCGATTCCTTCGCGAAAAATCGCCCCAGCTTTAATAACCGGTAATACGGTTATATTTAAACCTTCATCAGATGCCCCGCTAATTGCGACTCGGCTTGTAGAAGCCTTACATGATGCAGGGATCCCAAAAGGCGTAATCAATTTAGTGACTGGGGAGGCTTCAGAGCTGGGAGATTCTCTTATCACTCATCGAGCAATAAAGGCGGTTACTTTTACAGGGTCAACGGCAGCGGGAGAAGACATTCATAATAAATCATCCTTTACAACAAGAACGCAAATGGAATTAGGCGGAAAAAACCCAATCATCGTGATGGATGATGCTGATGTGGATTTAGCCGCAACGCTTACAGTAAATGGCGGATTTTCGCTCTCCGGTCAAGCTTGTACTGGCACGAGTCGAGTGATTGTTTTAAAAGCGGTGAAAGAAGCATTTGTTGAAAAGTTAATCGCAAAAACAAAAGCTTTAAAGATTGGTAGCGGCTTTGAAGAAGGAGCGAAAATTGGCCCATTAGCAAATGAAAGACAATTAAAAACGGTATTGAAATATATTCAATATGGAAAAGAGGATGGAGCGACCCTTCTATATGGAGGCGAACGATTAACAGAAGGAGAATTTGAAAAGGGCTATTATGTTCAGCCGACTATTTTTACAAATGTAACTCGGGATATGAGAATTGCGAAAGAAGAAATTTTTGGACCCGTTATCTCTGTTATCGAAGTAGATTCTTATGAAGAAGCGATTGAAATTGCTAATGATGTGGAATATGGTTTGGCTGCTTCGATTGTGACAAATAACTTAAAGATTGCTGGGCAGTTTACAAAAGATATTGAGGCAGGAACCGTTAAAGTGAACCGGACAACAACTGGGAATTTAATGAACGCTCCATTTGGAGGATTAAAAAATTCGAGTACTTCCACATTTAGAGAATCAGGCAGAGTTGGATTAGAATTTTTCACACAAGTAAAAACAGTCTATATCGGATACTAAAAGGGAGGAAAATATAATGAAAACAGCGTTAAAATTAGAACTTGAAGAAGCCAAAGTGATGATTGAGGCGGCGAAGCAAAAATCAGCAGAGATCAATGTGTTTGAAACGATTGCAGTAGTTGATGATGGTGGAAATTTACTTGCACTTGAAAGAATGAATGGCGCTCGTATTACAGGTCCTGAAATTGCGATTGCAAAGGCCTATACAGCAGGAGGACATAAGCGTTCTACACATTTATTTAATCAGGAACCAAACGGTCCCGCCCTGCCAGGCAATGAAGCTTTTGGAATTCAACATATGCTAGATGGCAAGTTTGCTATTTTCGTTGGAGGATTTCCAATTGTCGTCAATGGGGAAGTGATTGGCGGAATTGGTGTTAGTGGTGGAAATGGGGAGCAGGATACAGCTGTTGGCACAGCGGCCTTACAAGCTTTACAAGACTATTTGGAAGGTTATGAAGTTGTAGTAGCTGCAGATATCAAAAAATAACTAATAGGGTTTTTATAAAGGTTCTTTTCATGTTAACTTCCTTCAGCAGAGGTCTCCCACTTCTATAAGTGTTGAGGTGAATGCAAGCTTATGTCAATTCAGTGGGGGTTCAAACCTTGGCTGAATGAAGTTAAAGCCTCCGGTGGATGTCACAGATTTTTTAAGGGTAATTTCTCGAGCGAGCTCAGAGGTTGCATCCGAACGCAGGTTCGAAGGGCGGATTTGATTTGTTGGTAAATAGCCTTATGTGTATGGTGTGAACAGGTTTTACTCAGATGAGTAACGCGGTGAACCCATACACATAAGGCGGTTTGAAAATCATTTTGACTAGAACAGAAAGAAGGAGATTTCCTTTGAATCAATATTTGGAATTGGCGATTGGTTTTGCACGCACAGGTGTTACGGGATATGGTGGTGGACCTTCCACGATTCCGTTGATTGAACATGAAGCTGTCAAGAAATATAAATGGATGAGCGAAGATGAATTTGGTGAAATTTTGGCATTAGCAAATACCTTGCCAGGTCCAATTGCTACGAAAATGGCGGCTTATATTGGCTTTAAAGTAAGAGGGTTTTCTGGAGCCTTCATTGCGATTGTTACTCATATTCTTCCTTCAATTCTAGCATTGATCGGCTTATTAGGTGTTCTTTATGCATATAAAAGCTCACCGATTGTCGGGGGAATGGTTCTCGGTGTTTCACCTGTTATTGGCTATATGTTAGCAGAGATGGCTTATCGTTTTTATGAAAAAGGACATAAAGGCTTAGGTCTTTCAAAAATGGTAATCTTTACCGTACTTTCCTTTGTGACGATGCAAATCATAGGAATCCATCCTGGTATTGTGATCGGAGCCTTTTTACTTTCGGCTTTTGTAATTGCCTACCGTAAGAAAAAGGCGGAAAAAACGACCGAAGTTATCGTCCAGAGAAAGGATAAAAGTTTATGATATATTGGGATATTTTTTGGTCATTTTTCATCGCAAATTTATTGGGATACGGAGGCGGACCTGCCACGATTCCTCTAATTCAAAATGAAGTGGTCAATCATTACGAATGGATGACATTATCTGAATTCGGGGACCTGCTAGCGATAGCGAATGCTCTGCCAGGCCCGATTGCAACGAAACTAGCAGGCTTTATTGGGTTCGAGTTAGGCGGTGTATTTGGAGCGATTATTGCCCTATCTGCTACAATTCTACCATCAGCATTAGCAGTTATTATTCTTTTTAAATTTGTGAATTTATTTAAAGACTCTTCTGAAGTGAAACTAATGACTAAGTCTGTTCAACCCATCATTGCTGTGTTGCTTGGAGTGATGGCATACCAATTTTTTATTGCAGCTTTTCAAAGCAGTGGCATCTTTCATCTACTATTATTAACGCTCTTAAGTTATTTAACATTAAGTAAATGGAAAGTACATCCATCATTTGTAATTGTCGGTTCATTATTTTATGGAGGTATTTTTCTATCTTAATGCTTCTATTATAAGGGATCGCTTAAGAAAGGAGGATGAAGATGGAGATTAAATGGCATGAGGAACAATTAGTATCGGCCCGTGATTATGCATATAAACATTTAAAAGAATTGATTTTAAAAGGTCAATTTAAAGCAGGGGATCGATTAATTGAGAGAGATCTTGCGGCAAAGTTGAATATTAGTCGAACTCCTATTCGTGAAGCGTTATTTCGTCTTGAGTCTCAAGGCTATGTTAAAACGGTTCCAAGAAAGGGAGTAATTGTTTCTAATATTTCTGAGCAAGAAGTGATAGAAGTCTTTACAATATTATCTTCGTTAGAAGTCCTTGCGGTTAAATTAGCTGCTGAGAGAATGGATTCCTCAACTAAAATATTATTAGAGAAGAAAATAGAACAGTTAAAAAAGATAGAACTAGAAGATGAAGACCATTTCGATTTTCAACACATCGAAATGAATCAATTGATTAATCGAGCATCAAAGAGCCCAAAACTATTTGAAATCCTCACGGGTTTAATTGATTTTATTCATATGTCAGCAAATATGGGGTATGAAACACCTGGAAGAAGAAAAGAATCTCTACGGGAACATATTGAAATCATGAAAGCGTTGCGAGATTGTGAAGTGGAAATGGCACAATATTTAATGAAAATTCATATCGAAAATTCCAAAAAGGCCTTCCGTTTATATATAAAAAATGTAAAAGAGATGACTTCATAATACCAAGGGTGCTATTCAATTAAAAAAGGGGGAGTTTTTGATGACAAAAATTAACTTTATCAATACTAATAAAATCATTGAGGTTCCAGAAAATTCGAGTGTATTGAGAATGTCTTTGCGTTATGATGGTGAATTGCCAAATCGTTGCGGCGGAGGAATATGCGGAAACTGTGTATTTAAAATTGAAGAAGGTGCAGAACATCTTGATGAAGTTAAGAATATGGAAAGAAGGAAATTAGGGGATGAACTGATTGAAAAGGGGTATCGCTTAGGTTGTCAAACCTTTGTAGGAAATGGGGATATTGCGATTTCTTGGAATGAAGAAACGAGAAAAGAAGTGGTGAAAAGAAAGCCGGAAAAACGCCCACAAACAGTAAAGTAACATAAAACTCATCCCAGGTAAAAGGGATGAGTTTTTGCGTTACTTTCTTTAGTTTTCCTGTATTTCCTCTGATGAAGGAATTTCCTTCATAGCGAGGACTAACATAATGATGGCGACAAACCAATAGATAAAGAATCCGTTTGGGACAATTGTTCTTAATGCCTCCATAATCGTAAAAAAGATTGTTGGCAATGTAACACAATAGGCAGACATACGCCATAACATTCCATATTTCAAGTGTTTACCAAGGATATTATTCATGAGAAGTCCCATTAATGCTAAAAAGGACACCCCGATTAACTTACTTGCCGTTGAAAATAAATAGACAATAATAGCTAAGATGGATAGAAAGATTGGTAATAATGTATCCATCGATGAAGTTAATTCAATTAGATCGTCTTTTGTAACGGTCATATTATTAAAAACTGAATAAGGCATAGATTGTGATTGGCCTGCAAAGGTATAAACTACTTCATTTTTTAAAATAAAAATCGAATTGGTTGTTTCTTTGGCAACTTCACTTGTAACCGTTCCAGTACTATCAAACATGACGGTTAAATCACTTTTATTTATCGTTATTGGTGCAGGTTCTTCTGAAGTCAGTTCACCATTTTCAATTGTAAATGAAGGCAAGTCAGTGTTTATCGTTTCTTGAAGAACTTCAGCCTCATTTATAATGGTTGTACTGAATAAATAAAACGAGGGTAACATAGAGATTAGCATAAGCATGAATACATATAATATCGATTTGCCGGTTCCTTGTATACGGAAGGCTGCAATCGCTCTTGGGGAGTATAAGCTGATGATTAGTTGTTTAAAAATATTCATATGACACATCCTTTTGGTGATTAATTCTTTTTGAAATGAACATTCATATTGTACCGCTTAAAAAATTAATTGTACAATGATAAGAATATGAGAATAAGGAACAGATAAAGGCGGCCAAGAACAAAGAATACTCGTTCCTTGCCACCTTCAATATTAGTTTAATCCACAAATTTGTTTGCTGCAGTTTTGACAGTCTACTTCTTGTTTTAAATAAGCGAGGTTTTTTATTTTAAATCGTTGATTCTCATAAGAAATAACCTCTTTTTCTCTCAATTCTTTTAGCATTCTTTGAATGACTTCCCTCGTTCCGAATGTTAAATTTGCTAATTCCTGATGGGTAATCGGTAAATCAATGAGGAATCCGTCCTCTGTGACGGTTCCGTAGCTATTACATAATCGTATGAGGACCGAGTATAGTCCGCCTTTTTTTCCATTCATAATTAAATCCTGACATTTCATTTGCGACTTAATGTATCTAGTACTTAAATAATTCGATAATGCTGCAAGAATTCTCGGTTCATTTAAAACAAATTCCTCAAAATGGCTTCTTTTAATCGTCAGAACCTCACACTTGGAAAATGTTTTAGCAAAAAAATGATAGGTGGGATACTGTTCGAATAATTCATATTCCATGATTAACTCTTCACTACTTAAAATCTTCAAAATAAATTCTTTTCCTTTTACATGAACCCGTCCAATCGATAGACTGCCATTTAATAGTAGATAAATATTTTCTACTTCTTCCTTTTCTTGAAATAAAAATGAACCAACTGGTAATTCTTGAATTGGCTCTTTATCAATAAAATATTGAATTAACAGACTATAGAGGGAAATATTCAAATCTCTTTTTTTGAGCATACTTCGCACCCCTTTAATATCGAAGAAATAAATCATTTCTTATCTTGATTTAATCAAAAATTAGATTTATAGGCAATATCAACAGGAGAAACATAGGACAAAAAACGAATAAAATATGACATTTATCGTTGACATGACACATATTCCTCTAGTTTTTGACGATTTATTGAATCTTTCTAAAGGGATGAACTTTTATATTATTGAATAACGACTTTGTATTTGTGAAAACTACTCCTTATAGACAAAGGGGAGTAATTAAATGAGTAAATTGAAAAAACATTTGTTCGGAGATATTGATTTAACAAAGGATTTAGTACTTTTACTTTTGATTGGCGGCTTGTATTCACTAAGTATTGCGCTGTCAAACACATTCGTCAATATTTTTTTATGGAAACAAACAGGTCAATTAATTGATATTGGACTTTATAATTTAGCATCTGTTATCGCGCAGCCATTAACATTTATATTGGCTGGAAGAATTGCCAAAAAAGTAGACAGGGTTATCGTTTTAAGAATTGGAGTTATCTTTTTGGCCTTATTTTATCTGAGTGTATTAACCTTCGGATCGGATGCTGCAAAATTTTTATTACTATTAGGAGCAATCCTAGGTATGGGTTATGGCTTTTACTGGTTAGCATTTAACCTTTTAACGTTTGAAATAACAGAACCGGAAACGAGAGATTTTTTTAATGGATTTTTAGGGATTCTATCATCAACAGGAGGGATGATTGGTCCATTCACAGCTGGTTTCATTATTTCAAAATTGACGAAAACGATGGGATATACGATTGTCTTTGGAATTTCGTTAGCCCTATTTGCACTAGCAGTTGTCCTTAGTTTCTTTATCAAAAGAAGGCCTGCACATGGAAAGTATGCATTTATGAGAATTTTAGCAGAGCGAAAAAATAATTATAATTGGAAGATGGTCACTAATGCTCATGTTTGCCAAGGGTTAAGAGAGGGGATCTTTGCGTTTATGATTTCTGTACTGGTCTTTCTTTCCACCGGTACGGAGATGGCACTTGGAAAATATGGATTAATTAATTCAGGTGTCTCGTTTGTAAGTTATTTTGCTGTCTCGCGCTTAATCAAAAAAGAACAGCGCTTAAAGGCGATCTTGCTGGGTGGAATTTTATTATATGCGGCGTTATTCTTGATTGCATTTGATGTTACTTATACGAAGCTAATTATGTATGCCATTGCGATAGCGATTGCTTATCCTTTATTACTCGTTCCTTATTCTTCTATTACTTATGATGTAATCGGGACAGGATGGAATGCAGCGGAAATGAGAGTCGAGTATATCGTAGTAAGAGAAGTGTATTTAAATGCTGGCAGAATACTGTCCATTTTATTCTTTATTCTTATGGTCAGTACAGTGGATACGAAGCAAAGTCTTCCGATTCTATTTTTAGTTCTAGGAGCAGGACATACATTTATTTACTATTTTATCCGACGTGTAAAATTAAATATTCAACCAAGAGAGGCATAGATCCTCTCTTTTCTATTGAATCACTATAAACCTAGTTATTTTTGTGGTAATCTCAATTGTTTTCTTTTAATATTAGGTATGAAGGAAGGGAGAGCAAAGGAAGTGAAGGTTAGTTGAACAAGAAAAAGAAAAAGAAGACACATATCCCATTTCGGTTAAATATGCTTTTTTTCATCGTATTTTTATTGTTTTCTGTGTTAATCCTCCGCCTTGGTGTCGTTCAAATTGTTTATGGAGAAGACTATAAACGTGAAATTGAGCGAACAGAAGATATAACCGTAAATAACCCTGTACCAAGAGGGAAGATGTATGATTCAACTGGTAATATTGTTGTTGACAACATTCCCGAAAAGGCGATCACTTATACGAACAATGGTGCTAAACAAGAAGAAATGCTAGAAGTAGCAGAACGACTTGCCAAATTAATTGAGAAAGAAACTGATAAAGTAACACCAAGGGATAAGAAGGATTTCTGGATTTTACTAAATAAAGAAAAAGCGGAGAAAAAGATATCCGAACAGGAACTGAAGGAATTTAAAGAGAAGTACGAAGATGAAGATGATTTTAATAAACAAGTTTATAGAGAGACTTTAGATCGAATTACAGAAAAAGATTTAAATGAATTAACGGATCAAGATTTAGAAGTTTTGGCCATCTACCGAGAATTTACAAGTGGATATAAATTTACTCCGCAAATCGTAAAAAATAAAAATGTAACCCCAGAGGAATTTGCAATCGTAAGTGAAAATCTACAACTGCTTCCAGGAGTTGACACAACAACAGATTGGGAAAGATCCTATGTTTTTGGGGATACGCTAAAATCTGTTCTAGGTGGTGTAACAAGTTCTGATAAAGGGTTGCCGGCCGAGGGAATCGATTATTATTTGTCTCGCGGTTACAGTCGAAATGACCGAGTTGGAACGAGTTATTTAGAAAAGCAATATGAAGATGTCTTACAAGGTCAAAAAGCAAAAAAGAAAAATATTACCGACCAATCTGGAAAAATTGTTAGTTCAGAAATCATTTCCGAAGGGCAAAGAGGAAGAGACCTTGTATTATCGATTGATATGGATTTACAACGTGCAGTGGAAACTATTATTGAAGAAGAATTACGTTCTGCTAAAGCACAAGGTAATACGAGATTATTAGATCGGGCCTACGCAGTATTAATGGATCCAAATACAGGTCAAATTAAATCTTTAGCAGGGAAGAGAATGGAGAGAGATTCGAAAACGGGCAAGATGACGATGAGAGATGACGCGCTCGGAACCTTTACAACGACGTATACGGTCGGCTCAGTTGTAAAAGGAGCAACGATTATAACTGGGTTTCAAACAGGTGTGATTTCTCCAGGTACCGTTTTTAATGATACAGCTATGCGAATCAAGGGGCTTCAGTTCAGATCATGGAAAAATTTAGGGCCTGTTAATGATGTATCAGCTTTAAAATATTCTTCTAATATTTATATGGCTCATACGGCGATTAAAATTGCAAATGGGAACTATGTTCCAGGAGCTTCGCTGAAGATTAACTTTGATGGTTTTGATACGATGAGGCAGCATTTTTCCCAATTCGGGTTAGGTGTACGTACAGGAATTGACTTGCCGAATGAACAAAATGGCTTTAAAGGGAATGCAACGGTTCCAGGACAATTAATGTTCTTATCTGTCGGTCAATATGATACGTACTCAACCCTTCAGCTTGCTCAATATGTTTCTACAATTGCGAATGGTGGCAGCCGAATGGAACCGCATATGGTAAAGGAGATTCGTGAGCCTCAATTGGATAACACGCTTGGTCCGATTGTCCAGGAAATCCAGCCAAAGGTACTTAATCGATTAGATTTAAAGGAAGGCTGGATGGAGCGTGTACAGTTAGGATTTAAAAAAGTAACACAGGAAAGTGGAGGAACGGCTTATCGTTACTTCCATGACAAATCATACTCGCCTGCTGGAAAGACAGGAACAGCTGAAGCTTTCTATGATGGGCCATTAAGACAATATCGAATGAGTCCAGTTACGTCGATTAGCTTTGTCGGCTATGCTCCATCAGATAATCCCGAAATTGCTATTGCTGTACTTGTTCCATGGGCATATCAGGGCGGCGGAAACCCTGGCTCTAATCTTAAGATTGCCGAAAGAGCCCTTGATACCTATTTTGAGTTAAAAAAGCAACGTGCTTCAAATATAACGGAAGAACAGAATCTAACGACTGATAGTGGAACTGAAGAAGAGTCGGTTGAAGAATCAGATGATGAATCTGCTGTAACGCAAGAATAGCAATAAAAAGTCCTGCCTTATCTGTATATGGCAGGACTTTTTGCGTAAAATAACATGAGATAGTACAACTCCATCATTTATATACAAAGATCGACAAATTTACGCAATTTTCACTGGGGTTTACAATATATTTACAGTGATTTAAAACAAGGTTAACAGTGGGGCTTTATTCTTGTACATGTGGGACAAATAAAAAAACAATTGGGGGATTACGAATGAAAAGTCTTAAAAAGCTAAGCCTGTTGTTACTACTAGCAGCTGTCATGATGGTTATTGCTGCATGTGGTGGAGGAAATGAAGATACTTCGGCAGATGATGCTGATGGAAATGATAGTGAAAATACAGCAAAACTAGAAGGCAGTGTAGAAATCGATGGTTCTGGAACAGTTTATCCATTTATGGCTTTAATGGCTGAAAACTACATGTCTGAAAATGAAGATGTATCAGTAGAAGTTGGTCGTTCTGGAACATCTGCTGGTTTCAAAAAATTCTTAGTTGAAGATGGAACACACTTTAATGATGCTTCTCGTCAAATTAAAGATGAAGAAAAAGCTCAAGCAGAAGAGTTAGGAATTGAAGTTCAAGAATTAAAAGTTGCTCTTGATGGTTTAACATTTGTTATTAATTCAGAAAACGACTGGGCAAAAGAACTTACTGCTGACCAAGTTAAAAATATTTTCTTAGCTGATGGCAACATGAAAAACTGGTCAGACGTTGATCCTAGTTTTCCAAACGAGCCAATCAAAGCAATGGGACCTAACGAAAACCACGGAACATATGAGTTCTTCTGGGAAAACATTCTTGATGAACAAGATTTAAGAGATGATGTTAATCTTCAACAAGAATACTCAACATTAGTAGATTTAGTATCAAAAGATAAAAATGCGATTGCATTCTTCGGATATGGCTACTACGATAGCAACAAAGATAAATTACAAGCTGTAAGTGTTGACTTTGGCGATGGAAACTTTGTTGAACCAAGCGCAGAAACAATTGGAGAAAGTGAAGACTTTGCTTATTCTCAATTCACGCGTCCGGTATTTACTTACCTAAATACAAATGTGGTTAAAGATGAGCCACAAGTATTAGACTTTGCAATCTATGCAATGGAAAATGCTCAAAAGGTTGCAGGTGAAACTGGATTTGCTCCACTTCCAGATGAAGACGTAAAGGCTTCTGTAGATGCACTAAACGCTTTAAAATAATTATTAGCAATTGTTAATAATTACTGGGAAGATGAGAAGGCTGCCTGCTTCTCATCTTCTTATGTGTATGAATAAGTAATTGGCCTATTTTGGATGAATAGATGAATTTATTTCACCTTACATAGCATAAAAGTGCTAGGGTTGAAAGGGGTTTTCACATTGGAAAGTACATCAAGTAAAACTGTAGAAAATGGTACGAACGTTAGAGAGTTGATTAGGAAAAATAAACAAACCTTCTCTTCAACGGCAATAATCGAAAAGATTATGCCGAAATTACTTCTTATTATTGCCCTCATATCTATATTAACAACAGTAGGGATTGTTGTTACATTATTATCAGAAACCATTGAGTTTTTTAAATTGGTTCCATTCTTAGAGTTTTTTAGAGGAACTGTATTAAAACCGTTGGGGAATGATGCCCAATTTGGAATTTTACCACTTGTAACAGGTACATTATTAACGACAGTAATTGCCATGCTTGTGGCAATTCCGATCGGTTTAATGACTGCTATTTATCTAAGTGAGTATGCTTCTGATAAGGTAAGGAAAGTATTAAAGCCTATATTGGAATTACTTGCTGGAATCCCAACAATTGTATATGGCTTTTTTGCCCTTACATTTGTTACTCCTTTATTGCGTTCTATTATACCAAGTTTAGAACCAACGAATATCCTTAGTCCAGGGATCGTAATGGGAATTATGATCATACCTATGGTTGCTTCTCTTTCTGAAGATGCGATGAGTGCGGTACCGAATACGATGAGAGAGGGAGCATTAGGCCTAGGTTCAACAAAATTAGAAGTTACATTTAAAGTGATTATTCCCGCTGCTATTTCAGGGATTATCGCCTCATTTGTACTAGGAATTTCACGTGCGATTGGTGAGACGATGATTGTTACGATAGCAAGTGGAAGTAATAAAAACTTCACATTTGATATTACTCAATCTATGCAGACGATGACAGCTTATATTGTTGAAGTAATGGGTGGAGATGCACCTGCTGGCTCTACTTTATACTTCAGTTTATATGCTGTTGCCATGACTTTATTTGTATTTACATTGTTAATGAATTTACTTGCCCAATATATTTCTCGTAAATTCAGGGAGGAATATTAATAATGAAATATGTTGATCCGGTACAAGTAGAGAAAAGAATGGGATCTCGATTAGTAAAAAATAATTTTGCTAAGTCCGTTTTCTTTTTATCAACTTTAGTTGGTTTAGTTGTTTTAGTCATTTTATTTTATCGAGTTATTTCTGGGAGCCTTGGTTGGCTTGATTGGCAGTTTCTAACGAGTAAGTTATCAACGTTTCCGGAAAAGGCCGGAATCCTAGGTGCTATATCAGGTACTTTTTGGTTAATGATTGTTGTTGCTCCTTTAACTTTAATATTAGGTGTTGGTACGGCTATTTATCTTGAAGAGTATGCAAAAAAAGGGAAGTTACAAGCCTTTATTCAAATGAATATTTCTAACTTAGCCAGTGTACCCTCTATTGTTTTCGGGTTATTAGGGATGACGGTTTTCTTACGAGGAATGGATCTTGGAAACATCGTATTAACCGGTGGACTAACGATGTCTCTTTTGATTTTGCCGGTTGTTGTTGTTGCAGCACAAGAAGCGATTCGAGCCGTTCCTGGCTTTTTAAGAGAAGCTTCCTATGGGATGGGTGCAACGAAATGGCAGACAATCAAAAATGTTGTTTTACCGACAGCTCTTCCAGGAATTTTAACTGGTGTTATATTAGCTTTATCCCGTGCAATTGGTGAGACGGCTCCACTTACTGTACTCGGAATACCAGCACTGTTAATGCCGATTCCAGAAGGGATTTTTGATAAATTTACAGTATTACCATTACAAATTTATTATTGGACGATGGATTCTGCATTAGTTGCTGAGTATGCTAGTCTAGCTTCTGCAACGATTGTTGTATTATTGCTTCTATTATTCTTAATGAATTCAATCGCGATTTTAATTAGAAATAAGTTTCAAAAGAGATTTTAATTTTTTACTATGCAACTGGATGAAGTGCCAAAAAGTTTATGGATGGAAAACTGATTATACATAAACACATATGTGTTTATATGATGGAGGGGTATTTACAATGGCAGTAATGACAAAAAATAGCGGGAATCAGAATGATTTAGATAATAAAAATATTGTTTTTAATACAAAAGATCTGAATTTATGGTATGGTGAGAACCCAGCACTAAAGAATATCAACTTAGAAATAAAAGAAAATGAAGTTACGGCCATTATTGGCCCTTCAGGCTGTGGTAAATCAACATATATTAAAACATTAAATCGAATGATTGAATTAATTCCAACAGTAAGAACGACTGGAACAATCGATTACAGAGGCAAGAACATTTTACAAAAGTCTTATAAAGTTGAAGATTTACGAACGAACGTAGGAATGGTATTCCAAAAGCCAAACCCTTTTCCGAAATCTATTTATGAAAATGTTGTGTATGGACCTAGAATCCACGGGATTCGTAATAAAAAGATCTTAGATGAAATTGTGGAAAAAAGTTTAAGGGGAGCTGCTATCTGGGATGAAGTAAAAGATCGTCTGAAAGAAAATGCCTACGGTCTATCAGGTGGTCAGCAACAAAGACTATGTATTGCACGTTGTCTAGCCATTGAACCAGATGTCATTTTAATGGATGAACCCACATCAGCACTTGATCCAATCTCAACTTTGAAAGTTGAAGAACTTGTACAAGAATTAAAAAAGGAGTTCAGCATCATTATTGTAACCCACAACATGCAGCAGGCAGCTCGTATTTCAGATAAAACAGCTTTCTTTTTAAATGGGGAAGTCGTTGAATTTAATGAAACGGATAAACTCTTCTCTACGCCATCAGATCAGCGTACAGAAGATTATATTACGGGCCGGTTCGGTTAAATGATAAATGATACAGACGTTACAAGTATTGGCGTCTGTATTTGCTTTCACTTTATTCAGCAAAGCTCAGTTGAATGAAGTAAAGTCTCCGGCGGATGTCATAGATTTTCAAAGGAAGTTTATTGAGTGAGCCCGATAAAATCTGGGCGCAAATTTGCCGAGGAAAATTTGATTAAAATTGAATGATTATAAAAAAGCGATATAATAAAATCATTAATTACACAAAATATAGGAAGGAATGTGAGTGGTTTGATGAAGGAGGAGCAAAGGGTGCCAGTACGCGGGAAATTTGAGGATGATTTAAAGGACTTAGAAGCAAAGCTTGTTAAACTTGTACAATTGACAGATAAGGCATTAGAATCTGCGATGAAGGCTTTTGAAAAACATGATATTGATCTTGCAATAAAAACAATGGAAGAAGATAATGTCATAAATATTCTTAATGAAGAAATTAATGATTTTGCTATTTTGTTAATTGCTAAGCAACAACCAGTGGCGATTGATCTTCGTCGTATCATTGTCGCTATTAAAATTGCAACGGATGTTGAGAGAATTGCTGACTTTGCGGTAAATATTGCAAAATCAACGATAAGAATTGGACAAGAGCCTCATGTTAAGCAAGCGAAGAGACTGAAAAAAATGTATGAGATTACTTCTACCATGTTAAAAGATTCGTTAATTGCATACCAAAAAGAAGACCTTGGGATTGCGAAAGAAGTAGCTGATTTAGATAATGAGGTAGATGCTTTATATGGAGAAGTAATTAGAGACCTATTCGTTCTAAATAATCAACAATCTGAAAATTACGATCAAATTGTACAAATGTTATTTATTAACCGCTTCTTGGAAAGAGCTGCAGATCATGTAACCAATATTGCAGAAAATATTTTTTATTTAGTCAAAGGAAAACAATACGACTTGAATGAGTAAATAAGGAGGAGCGGCCATTTATGGCGTTGGCTGCTCCTTTTAACTATTATGCTTGCCTTTAAAAGCAAACTCCATGAGAATTGCCTTTACTTCATTTACTCTTAATGAAGATTGTTTGGCAATTTGTTCGACCGGTATCCCTTGTCTGGATAAGGACCAAACTTGGTTTTTAATAATGTCATGGACATCCGTTTTTTCTGCAGGAGAATAGGAGGTTACCGTTGGTGTGGAATCTAAATCCGTTACTAACAGCTCTTCTTCTAAAACCTTTAGTTTCTTTTTTATTTGATAGATTTCTTGTAATTGCTGCATTGAGAACTGATCCAACTCTTCTCTTAATTCTTTATAAGGATCTTTTACAAAAAATGATAAAATAAATAGTATAATTGCAAACAAGAATAAAATTATTAGAAAGATCTCCATATTGTCACCTCACTCTTACCTCTACAATCAGATTATTGGGCCCTATTAAGACTATCTTACCACTATTGCTCCTAAAATTCGACGAAATAATGGTCATATCTACTTTATGTCGAATGTAAATGCGCTAGCCATGTAGAATTCCGTCGAATAGATTGGATAATATTAGGACAAAAGGTTTAATTGTGTTATTTGTTCATTCAATTATATAGGGTTAGCAGAATACGACAAAATCTGTTTATTGTAGCGTTAAACGATACATGCTACCATTATACACAGATTTAAACATATATTTAAGTTGTAATCATCGAATGATCTTTTAGTGATGTACACAGGGCTTTAGACGAAACGGCTAACGTTGCGTTTAGGGAAAATAAATGATAAATAGGTGTATAAAGATGACAAGAATAATGGGGAAGGTTGTTCCATTCCGAAGAAAAAAGAAAGCCATTAATCATTTAATTTTTACTCCAGGAATTTGGATAAATGGGGAAATCTATTGGTTAAAGAATAAAAATGAAAGATTTTTTATATCAGAAGGCATCTCAGTCAAAATACATCAGAGATCAACGATTTCAAAAGTAAATTTTTTTGATATTTTCGTAACAAATCATCGTAAAAAGGAAAGACAAGTTAAATTGTTAATGATGTACCACCACCCGTATCAAAAGAAAGAACATTTTTCTTTTATATCTCCTGTAGAAAAGGTTATTTATTATTTTTCAGGCGGTTTCATGCATCTTATAAATGGCTCGTATAATGGAAACGGTTTTAATCATTATACCGTCCAACCAGAGTGGAATATCACAAATAATATTTTTTGGGATTGCCATGAAAAAGGGACACTTAAATATCAACCAATGTTGAGAGGTTCTGCAACAAGTATTTATACTTTTGATTTGAAAATAGGGGGCAGAGAAGTGCATAAATGCAGTTCTTGGTCCATATTGGGAACGAATAACAATGAAATACAAGAAATAAATAAACGCTTAACAAAAACACACTAGCATTTCGAAAAAAAAAATGATATTATAATTAAGTCGTATAACGAACTAGCTTTACATTGTTTGGAGGGAAATAAACATGCGTGTGAATATTACGTTAGCTTGCACAGATTGTGGAGACCGTAACTATATTTCTAAAAAGAATAAACGAAACAATCCAGATCGTCTTGAGCTTAAGAAATATTGCCCAAGAGAAAAACGCACAACTACACATCGTGAAACAAAATAAGTAGCAGGATTTCCTGCTGCTTTTTTTGTTTCCTCCAATTCCTAGTGATATGGAGTTTTGCTTGTGATGAAGATAATAACGGACGAGGGGAGCCTTATGACTTCATGATGAATGTATTGATGTCCATTTTATTATTGATAATGGTTATAGGAGCATATCGTTCCAAGTTATTAACGATTTCGGGGGCAATTGCAGCCTTTATTACGGGTTTGCTTGTTTATTTAGGCCTCGGTTTAAAAGGCCTATTTATTCTTGGATTGTTTTTTGTAAGTTCAAGTCTTTGGTCCAGGGTGAAAAGTGTAAAAAAACAAAAAGCAGAAGAAATGTCGGTGAAAGGGTCACAACGCGATTGGCAGCAAGTACTAGCGAATGGAGGACTAGCTGCTTTAATGAGTGTTTTATATGGTGTAACGAGTGATCCGGTTTGGGTCATTGGTTTTTGTATTTGTATTGCTTGCAGTAACTCAGATACTTGGGCATCTGAAATTGGATCGATGAGTAAAAACAGACCGTACTACATACGGACATTTAAAAGAGCTGAAAGGGGCACTTCGGGTGCTATCAGTCCACTTGGCACGTTTGCGTCGATTGCGGGTGCTTTTGTGATTGCCATAGCAGGTTTTATTCTATTCGGTCTAAGCCTCCAAGATTTGCTTTTTATTTGTCTTTTTGGTTTTTTTGGAAATGTAATCGATACTTTACTTGGTGCCTATATCCAAGCGGGTTATCGTTGTATAAGATGTGGATTCAAGACTGAAAGGACTATTCACTGCGGCCAAAATACGAATCTTATTAAAGGACATTCATTTTTTAATAATGATGTTGTTAATTTCTTATCCGGTTTTCTTTCACTTATCGTTAGTTTATTGATCATAAAAATATAGCGGATATTTTTCTTTCAGTAGGATATTTTAGAGAATTATCATCAAACTATAAACAGGAGGGATAATCAATGTCGAGAATACTATCAGTCCTGTTAATGGGTTTTGGAGGATATGTTTTATTTAGAAAAAGATTTCGTCTTTTAAATGCTATTCTTAGAAATCCGCTCGTTAGACGATATGGGGTAAGATTGTTTATGAGTATTCCTGGGATTAAGAATAAAATCATCGGGTCCATCTTTTCTCAAGGCCCCAAAACTGTTTAATAACAACTTTAACTTTCTATGTATAGTGAAGGTAAAGACCCGTCATAGGGTCTTTTTTGTCTGTTTGAAGGGGTAATTCCTTTACGAATGGAAAAAAATTGCCTATAGTAAAACTAAAAATGATAAGCAATATAGAAAGTGGGAAATAGTTTGAGTTTTCGAGAAGAGTATCTTTTTTGGAAGCTGACACATATTCTCATTCGTGAACAAGGATACCGTTTAATCCAAATAACAAAAAGTCAAAAAGAAATTTGGCTGGAAAATCCTGAAAAGGATGATTCACAATTAGTTCGCATTCTTTTACATGATCTTGATTGGAGCAATTGGATGCAGCGTGATATGCAAGTAACCTTGATAAATGGTGAGAATGTTAGAAGGCAATTAAAAAAACGACATGTCCATGTATTAAATATTTATATAACCCCCTATTCACCTGTTGATGATTATGAATTCCGCCTCGACAAACCGCTTATTCATCCAAAAGGTGAGAAGACAAAAGTAACGACTATCATTTGTGACAGGCAAAGTGGTGCAGGAAAACTCCAAGAGCTTTTTCAAACTTCCTTTGCTCATCATTTAAATGAAGACTATGGACAAAATGAAATTGAATTAGAGAAACAAGCCATCTTTATGGCGGTGAAAGAAACAGCACAGTCTGAAAAAGCACTTTTTAATAATGGGAAACCGATTTTCACTTATGTTTTTATGGCCATTCAAATTTTTATTTTTATCTTAATGGAGTTTGCAGGAGGCAGTACGAATACGTCCGTTTTAATTCAGTTTGGGGCAAAGGTAAATTGGTTAATCCTTCATGGTGAATGGTGGAGGCTTTTTGCTCCCATTGTAATTCATATCGGTTTTTTGCATTTACTCATGAATACGATGGCATTATATTATCTAGGGACGATGGTTGAAAGAATTTATGGTAACTTTCGGTTCCTTATTATCTACTTGATAGCGGGTTTTTTTGGGACATTAGCCAGTCTATTATTTAGTCCTAGTATTTCAGCGGGTGCAAGTGGAGCCATATTTGGCTGTTTTGGTGCCTTGTTATATTTTGGAGTCATCTATCCAACTCGATTTAAAAGAACAATGGGGGGGAATATCCTCATTCTCATTGCGATTAATTTAATATTTGGCTTTACTGTACCAGGTATAGATAATGCAGGTCATATTGGCGGTCTAGCCGGTGGATTTCTTGCATCTGCGATTGTTCATTTTCCTAAGTCCAAAAAGGTATTATCTCAGGCTTCAGCTTTGATCTTAAGTGCGGTACTTGTAACAGGTGCAATCCAATACAGTTTTGCTGATCCAGGTAAATTCGTTGATGAGCAATCGGCGCTTGTACTAGGACAAAGGTATATTCAAAATGAACAGTTTGATGAAGCTTATACGATTTTGAATGAATTCAACTCAAAAAATCAACAAACAATGCATACACTATTTTTGCTTTCATTTTCCGAAATCAAAACAGGCAGATTTCAGGAGGCTAAAGCCCATTTACATGAAGTGATTGAATTAAACCCTGAGTTTCACGAAGCCTTCTACAATTTATCATTAGTGTATTATCATGAAGAAGATCTTGCTGAAGCAAAGGAATATGCGAGTGAAGCTCTATCTCTAGAGCCTTCTAACCAAGATTATCAAAACTTACTAGAAGAAATTAGCGATCGAGAGTCCGCGGGATCTTCTGTTTTAGGAACATAATCTCTCCATCTTCTAGTTCACTAATTACAAGTAGATGGGACCTATCACGAGCTAATAAAATTAATGGGATGGTACTGCCAGTTGGATCGGCCATGGTACCATCTTGTTTTCTAATTCCGAGAAAATAGTTTTTGTATAATCCTTCCCAAAGGTGCCCGATTAATTCTTTTGTACTTCTTTCATTTAAGCCGGGTAAAGCAAGTTCATCATATTGATAAATGCTTGTTAAAGGAAAAATGATATACTTATTTTCTTGAATGTTGTAGTGATTCTCAGCTTTTTCAAGGGCATGAGCTAATTTCTTTTCAATATAATCGTCAATTAGTTTTTTCCATTCCTCATCTTGTTGATGAATAGGGATGCGAAAGGAGTGCAGGGGATGAAATTTAGAATCTAATATATAAAGTTCATCATGGGAGTGTTTTTGAGAACTAGTAATTTTATCTTCTTCATGGATTTCTCCGAAGTGAAAACTAATGGCTTTAAAATTAGCACTATCATTTCCAGTAAAAGAGCTCTCAAGAATGATTTTATCTTCATTTTGCCGCCACTCTTTTCCCATTGTTGCGATTAACTTTCCATTTCCAAATAAAAGGCTGATATCTTGTCTTAAATAGGCTTTTCGATCAAGAGTCGAGCTTGTCCTCCATAGTAATTCATATCCTTTATGGGTGTCATTCATAAACGTCAATGCAGTTTGGGCAACCTCAAATAATACGTCATGATTAGTAGGGAAATAAGTGAAACTTTCTTTCACTTGTCTTGCGGGATAAAATATCGTAAATATCATAAACGAAAGCACAAACATCGTCATGAATTCAGCATACTTTTTCAATGGTCACTCTCCTTTATTCTTCTTTAAAGGGTTGTCCACGATAAATATATTCACGTTGAAGAAAAATATACATAGGGCACACCTCAAAGGGGAAATCATCTTGAGAGCGTTGCTTGTTTGGATTATACTAAAATGAACATAAAGTCATTATCGAAAAAGAATGAGGAATTTACAATGAAAACAATCTATGATATACGGCAATATTTAAAAAAGTTTGGCATCATTATTTATATTGGCGATCGCATTTCTGATCTCGAACTAATGGAATCAGAAATCCATGAATTATATCGATCACAATTAATAGACATACGAGATTATCAATCAGCTGTTTTGTTGTTAAGACATGAAATCCGGCTATTAAAGGAAAAAAACGAGGGATAATAAAATGTAAGGATGAAGATTAGATAGAAAGGAAGGCTGTCATGATTTTTTCCTTTTCATCATAAGTATGTTTTGATGGGAAGGAGGAAGAAAAATGCAAGTGAAAATCCGTCAGGGCGATACACTATGGTATTACAGCCGGTTGTTTATGATACCTATCCAATTAATCATCGATTCAAATCCTGACATAAATGTAGAACAATTACAGGTGGGCCAAGAAATACAAATTCCAGGATTCTATGCTCAATTCTACTCTGTTAAAAGTGGAGATACATTTTGGAAGCTGGCTCGTACACGAAATCTTTCTGTAGATGCACTGCTTCTGTTAAATCAATCGTTGAATCCAAATCGGTTAGTAGTAGGTCAGAGCATTAGAATCCCTGCACGTGTGATTCATGCGATCGTTAATCGCACTATAAATTATGATTATGCCCAGATGGATAGAGATATTCAAACCTTACAAAGCCAGTTTCCATTTATTCGTGTTAGAAGTATTGGAAAAAGTGTGTTAGGAAAAGAGTTATATGAAATTAGACTTGGTAAAGGAACGAAGAAGGTCCATATGGATGCTTCCTTCCATGCGAATGAATGGATTACGACGCCCATTTTAATGGCTCTCTTAAATACTTTCTTACTTTCCTTAACAAATAGTCAGCCTATAAGGGGGATGGCTGCGATGCCACTCTATCAATCCGTTGATTTATCGATTGTGCCTATGGTAAATCCGGATGGAGTCGATTTAGTATTAAATGGACCGCCAGCTTCTAATCGTGAGGAAGTTTTAAGGATTAATGACGGAAGCACGGATTTTAGCAATTGGAAAGCAAATATACGAGGTGTTGACCTGAATAATCAATTTCCTGCCAATTGGGAAATTGAGAAGGAAAGAAAAGAACCTAAATCACCTGCACCAAGGGATTATCCAGGTGATGCCCCATTAACTGAACCTGAGGCACAAGCAATGGCTGATTTGGCGAGAAACAATGACTTTGACCGTTTGCTAGCTTTCCATACTCAAGGGAAAGAGTTTTATTGGGGTTATGAAGGATTAGAGCCGCCCGAATCGAGCGTTTTAGCTGCTGAGTTTGAAAGAGTTAGCGGTTATGAAGCGATTCAATATATAGATAGTCATGCAGGGTATAAAGATTGGTTTATTCAAGAGTTTCGAGAACCAGGTTTTACGCTTGAATTAGGCTCTGGTGTAAATCCACTTCCGATCTCCCAATTTAAGGAAATTTATGAAGATGTATTGGGCATTTTTTTAGCTAGCTTATATATGTAGACTAAATATTATTAAAAAAAGCACCTTGAAGGTGCTTTTTTTAATGTTAGGCAGGAAAACCGCTACTTATGAATGTCATAATGGAAAACCAGCCGAAGACAGTTAAAGTACCAAAAGCAAAAAGGATACCTAAAATATTTTTACTTTTTACAGAACGTATAAGGCCTACGGCTGCAAGAATTGCTACCAATAGAAAAATAATGACAGTCCCCATTAAAAAGCCCCCTTGTGATTCGATATTTTTCACTCACTTAAAAAGTTGAAATTGGCTCCATTCATTTCCTATAGACTAACTCCTACTATTTTATAATTTTTCTGAAAATTTGTCGAGGTCAAATAGTTGGACTCTTCTAAATAGTGAATATAAAATAGATTGCTTCGTTTTTAATTTCAGATGGTGTAGAATAATTTTGAATAGATAGTAAAGAGGGGGAACTAGTCAAATGGAATGGAAACAAATTCCACTAGGGCAAATGCAAACCAATTGTTATGTCCTACAGAATGAAGATTTATCATGTTTAATTATCGATCCGGGGAGTGAAGGGGAAAAACTCATTCAATATCTTCAAAAAGAAGAATTAAATCCAGTTGCGATTGTGTTAACTCATGCCCACTTTGATCATATAGGTGCTATTGACACAGTTCGTAATGAATACAATATTCCTGTGTATGTACATGAAAAGGAGAAAGAGTGGCTTACTTCACCAGCACTTAATTTATCCGATCATATGCAAGTAGGGAAAATTCAAGTAAACGAAGCTGATGAAATTATTACAGGGGAACAGGAACTAACAATTGGCTCTTTTACTTTCCAAATTTATGAGACACCTGGCCATTCTCCAGGCAGTATATCTTTATATTTTAAAGAGGCTGACCTTGTTTGTTCTGGGGATGTTTTATTTAATGGAAGTGTAGGACGAACAGACCTGCCAGCAGGAGATCCAGAACAGCTGATGAAAAGTATTCATGATAAGTTGCTAAAGTTGCCAGAAACAACTTCTGTTCTTTGTGGACATGGACCGGTAACGACGATTGGAAAAGAGACGGATTCCAACCCATTTCTAAATGGATTTTAAGAATTGAAAATAAGAAAAACCCTTTCAATATTGAAAGGGTTTTTCTGGGGATATTCAAATTCTAGTAATGGGAGGGTTATTGTTTTGCTACTACATTCAGAATATAATAAAATTAACACTATGTCAATAGTGTTAAACTGATTAAGGTGATAAATTTGCTGAAAATTCTAAAAGATTTTTTAAGTACTAAGCCATCTAAAATGATTACTTATCAGGAGTATATCGACTTAGCCTTATACGATCCTCAATATGGCTATTATATGAAGAATAAGGAAAAAATTGGTTCGAAGGGGGATTTTATTACCTCTATGAATTATTCTGATATTATGGGAAAAATGATGGCGAAATGGTTTGAAAAACAAATAGAAAAGAATTCACTTCCCCCCGTATTTTGTGAGATTGGAGCTGGAAATGGCCGATTTGCAAAGGCATTTATGGAAGAATGGTATAGCCGTCCACGAGCGGAGCTGACTTACTTTATTATTGAAAAGAGCCCTTATCATTTACGACTCCAAAAGGAGCAGTTTGTAAACGATTGGAATGTAAAGTATGCAAAAAACGTTGAAGAGCTAGAAGAGTTTAGCGGAGTGATTTTTAGCAATGAACTGTTTGATGCTTTTCCGGTTCATGTTATTGAAAACAAAAATGGTCAGTTATATGAGATCATGGTTAGCATTGAAAACGATCGCTTAGTAGAAAAAAAGGTTCCTCTATCTAACGAAGCGATTATTCAATTTATTAGGGAATATGATATTGACATCTCTAACGGGCAGAGAATGGAGATTTCCCTTGATATGGAAGAAATGGTTTCTGCTATTAGCTCCATTTTAACACAGGGATTTTTAGTTACGATCGATTATGGATATTCTCATGAAGAGTGGCAGGAACCTGTGAGGAAGGATGGAAGTCTAAGAGGGTACTACAAGCATAAGTTAGTGAAAGATGTGCTGACACATCCAGGAGAAATGGATATTACGAGTCATATTCATTGGGATGCACTGGAGGGAACAGGTGAAAAATATGGATTGCGGAAAATAAAGAGGTGGCGGCAACATGAATTTTTACTTTCGATTGGCATTTTAGAACAATTGGAAAATCATGTTGATCCAAATCCATTTTCAGAAGTCAATAAGCGAAATCGTGCCATTCGCAGTTTGATTATGCCACAGGGGATTAGTGATAGCTTTCATGTTTTGTTACAGCAAAAGCTTTGATATGATCATTCATTAAAGAATATAAAAAAGTGATGGATATCCATCACTTTTTTATAGCGTTCTTCATTTAATGTCCAGCAGCTCCTGGGATCATCATGAAGGTGGTCCAGTACGTAAACCCAATAAAGAACACGGTTAAATAAGCTCCAAAAATATAAATGTACATACGCTCAGTAAGTTTTAAATAGCTAAGTAGGACAAAGAACCCCGTTTGGCCTAAGAAAATCAAAGAAGTAGTATACATATCTCCAACATAAAACATGATGGTAAAGATTCCTGTCCAAAAACCAAGGACGCGAAACATTCGATCCAAGCGTACCCCCCCTTTGTTAAAGAGACTTAATTTTAATAAGTTCAACACTATTATAATGAAGTATTCTGAAAAAGTAAACAAATCTTTATTTTTAAAATATACAGACAAAAAGGAAGTCAAATCATAACTTCCTTTTTGTTAGAAATATTAAATTTTCTACCTAAAAAATTGAATGAAGTTAGTTGGCAAAAACGGCCTTATAAGTACAGGATTGGCATCCTTTAAGCATGTTATCTCCCTCAATTAATTCGATATCACTGAATAAAGCTTCAAACATTCCCTTTAGGAATTGAATATGCATTTCACAGACATTTTCCATATGGTTTTGAGCTACTTCTTTGAAAGGACAATTAAAAACTTGGAAATGGACCTTCGTCTTGTCTTCGTTAACTTGAAAATCGGGTGAAAGACCAGCAATCATAGAGGCCGTTTTAATAATATTGAGCTTTTCATCAAATGATAGCCCTTCAACTGATTGCATATTTTTGGCTAGTTCCTGTTGGATTAATTCAGTTCCAAACTTTCTTCCTGTTTCATAAAGGGCTTTTTGTCCAACTTCTCCTAATGAGGACATCGTTTCAATCGCTATATTCGAAAGTAATTGGTAATCACGATAAGGAAAATGAAGTTGAATGACATCATCTGAAAGGCGGTAAAGTCTGCTTGGTCTTCCGCCTTTGCCTGTTTTTCTCGTTTGAGATACGAGCATATTTACGTCTTCGAGTTTTGTTAAGTGAAGCCTAGCAACATTTGGGTGAATATTAAATTTTCCAGCAATTTCTTGAACTGTAACTTCTTGATGTCGTGTAGAAATGTAGTTATAGATATAATAACGGGTTGGATCGGATAATACATTTGTTATTTTTAACGTTTGTTCCATGATGTTCACCTCGGACACTATACTTTATTTTATTATAATACTGGTTTCAAAGGTTTACACTATATTCACCATAAGTTTAGAAATTGTTCACAATTTCCACTTAGTTTTTGGAATATAATAAATATTTAATGAGCAGAGAAACGCCCTATTGTGAATAATTTGTGAATATTTTCATGAAATCATGTATTATTTTTTTTAGAAAGAAGGAAATCGTAAAAATGTGGAGAATCTATCTTAGTATAATAATAAAAAGGCGGTGTAAGTTATTTGAGTTCAATTGAAAACCTTGCTGACAAAATCATTACAGATGCAGTAAGAAGTCATGCCACTGATGTCCACATTGTCCCACGTAGAAATGATACTCTTATTCAACTAAGAATCTCCAACAAGTTAGTTCCAAAGCTTCATCTGCCAAAAGATGAATGTGATCGTCTCGTTTCCCATTTTAAATTTACCGCTTCCATGGATATTGGTGAACGAAGGCGTCCCCAAAGTGGTGCCTGCTCCTATGTGATTGATGGTAAAATGGTAGGACTTCGCTTATCAACACTCCCAGCAGCTCAAAATGAAAGTCTCGTTATAAGGCTTCTCCCCCTTCATGAACACATTCCTATTTACCAAATCTCACTGTTTCCATCTATGACAAGAAAATTACTAGCGTTATTAAAGCACTCCCATGGATTAATCGTCCTAACCGGTCCGACTGGCAGCGGTAAAACCTCGACTTTGTATTCACTTCTAAATGAAACATCCCATCTCTATAATCGTAATGTGATTACGCTTGAAGATCCAATTGAAAAAGAAAATGAGCTTGTGCTTCAAGTACAGGTAAATGAAAAGGCAGGCTTAACGTATACGACAGGCTTAAAGGCGATTTTACGGCATGATCCAGACATTATCATGGTTGGGGAGATCCGTGATGCAGAAACAGCTAAAATTGCCATACGAGCGGCATTAACAGGTCATCTAGTTTTAACGACGATGCATACAAGAGATGCCAAGGGGGCGATTTATCGACTTGTAGAATTTGGTGTGAATTGGCAAGAGATCCAACAAACGTTAGTGGCCATCACAGCCCAAAGGCTTGTTGAGTTGACTTGTCCTTATTGTTCTGGAGAATGTTCACCCTTTTGTTTAAGTGGTGACAGAACCAAAAGGGCTAGTGTATTTGAATTACTATCGGGAAAATCACTCTCTTCAGCACTTGGTGAAGTTAGGGGGGAGAGGCCTATATGCCGTCATCATACGTTAAGGGATGTAATCAGAAAAGGAATTGCTTTAGGGTATATCAAAGAAAGTGAGTACGACAGATGGGTGTTTGCAGATGAAAAATAAATGGACTTTACTCCAGCAAGCTCAATTTCTTAAAATGACAGGAGAACTTTTGGTAAGGGGATACCCCCTGGCAGAAGCTCTTCAATCGGTGATTTTTCAATTGCCAAAGCATAGGCGCAAGGAGGTACAAGAGGGACTCATTTTACTAAAAGAAGGATACCCGTTTTATATGATCCTGCAAACGTTAAAGTTTGATAAACATTTAACAGGCTATGTGTTTTTTGCTGAACAACATGGAGGCCTGGCCACGGCTTTCCTTGAAGGAAGTAAAATGATCCAAAATAAAGCAAAGAACCTATCCAAAGTTAAAAAGCTATTTTCATATCCGCTTTTTCTTATCGGTACAACATTCATCTTATTCTTGTTTGTCCAAAAATATTTATTGCCTCGCTTTTCCTCATTATTCTCAACCATGAATTTAGAAGTTAATATCTTCATTAGTTTGATCCGTAACCTTGACAACGTAATTCCTCTTTTATTGATGATTTTCAGTATATTAGCAGGACTATATGGTTTTTATTATTTTTTTCGGTTTCAGAAAGTTTCTCCGATGGAGCAAAAAAAGTTACTAATGAAAATTCCATTCTGTTCTGCTTATTTAAGATTGTTTTATACCCATTATTTTTCCACCCAACTAAGTTATCTATTATCTGGCGGGTTAAGTGTCTATGAGGCATTTACGTTATTTGAGCAACATAATGAGCAGCCCTTCTACCAACAATTAGGGGGAGAAATAAAAGGGAAATTAAGAAGAGGCGAAAAATTAGATCGAATTTTACTTCAGTATTCTTTTTTCGAAAAGGAGTTAGCTACGATTGTCAAACATGGTCAAGAAAATGGGAAATTGCCGCAAGAACTATTATTCTTTGCATCACATTGCTTTGGTCGACTTGAAGAAAAGACTGAGATATTGCTTAAACAACTGCAGCCCATTTTGTATAGCATCATCGGCCTTTTGATTGTATCTATGTATTTAGCTGTATTAATCCCAATGTTTCAATTGCTAGAGGGCATTTAATGAATGAGGAGGAATAAAGATGTTAAAAAATCAATCCGGATTCACACTAATTGAAATGATGATTGTTTTGTTAGTGATTTCAGTCTTGCTTTTGGTTACCGTTCCAAATGTGACTAAACATAATTCAAGTATTAATGAAAAAGGTTGTGAGGCCTATCAACAAATGGTCCAAGGACAGGTTCAAGCCTATCAAATGGAAAATAAAGGTAAAAATGAACCACCTTCTTTAACTGATTTAAAAGAAAAAGGATATATACCTGATACCCACTGTCCATCCGGTAAAGAACTTAATATTCTAGTTGATGGAACCGTCATAGTAACAGAATGAAAAATAATCAGGCTGGTTTTACTTTGATCGAAAGTATGATCGTATTAAGTATTTTTCTATTGATTGTTTCTCTCTCTTTAATCTTTCTTAAGCCCCATTATTACTTTGAGGAAAAAGGACGGTTTATTTCTCAATTTTCTTCTGACATTCTTTATGCTCAACAATACGCAATTTCGAATCAAACGAGATTAGTGGTCCGTATAGAAACAAATAAATACTCTGTGAAGGAAAGGTTCACAAATGATGTCATTATAGATCGACCAATTTCAGACAGTATTAAAATTGAGAGAGGATCATTAGGAAGTCAAAGTAATACTTTTCAAATATTGCCAGATGGCGGGGTAACAGATTTTGGTACTTTTTTCTTTGTTGTTGGAAAAGAAAGGTATAAGGTGGTTTTTCAAATTGGAGCGGGAAGGTTTTATATTGTTAAGGAATAACGGATATTTTTTATGTGATTTATTAGTAAGTCTTTCAGGATGGATGTTAATAGTAGGTGTTTTTGTTCCGATGATGATTGGACTCAATAAACAATATGTTGAATTGGAAGAGAAATCGGAGGCTGTTCATGTCTTGTATGAATATATGCAGACAGTCATAGTTGAAAATCCTGAACGTACGAATTTTAGCTTAACTAAAAACAATAAAAAGTATGAAGTCGTTTGGCAGGAAGAAAAGGATGGTGCAAAAAGAGAGGTAAGTATACGTTATGAAGATGTATTTGGTCAAACGGTACAAATTAACGAGTTTATTCAATGAGCGAGGATTTACACTTGTTGACATGTTGTTAGCTTTCTCAATCTTTTTGATTATTGCTGCTTTCATTCCTTTATCGATTAATATGATCTATCGAATTGGAGATGTAGATGATCGAATACAAAGGATGGAGTGGGAGGTGTTTATTTCGCAAGTGAAAAAGGAAATCAGGATGAGTGAATATGTCGAAGTCGATATTAATAATAATCGATTATTGTTATTGAAAGACGGAAGGCAAATACTCTATGAGAAATACAGTTCGAATGTTCGAAGGAGAGTAGATACAAAGGGGCATGAGATTCTGTTGCAAAATATTGAGACTCTTTCGTTTGAAAAGGTAATTGGAGGCGTCAAAATTTCCGTTCAAGATGTCTATCATCAAAATCACACGAGCATTATACGTACATTATTAAGTGAGGAGAATGTAAATGATCCATAATCAGAATGGATTTACTTACCCGATAACTCTTTGTATGATGATCCTTCTGTCAACGATTTTAATTATGAGAATCGATCATTTTCTAATAGAAAAAAGGATGTTAAAAGAAACGGAAAATATTTTAAAACAAGATTATTATTTATTAAGCACAATGGATCAATTACAATCCTATTTATCGACAAATGAGGATGTACCTGTAGATGGAAATTTTGATTATAAAGATGGTCAAGCCACCTATCAAATCGTTAATATAACGGGAGATACAATGGAGATGATGATTACGCTTAAAGTTGGTGGTCAGGAATCCGTTTTTATAGGGAATGCTTTTTACGATCTAAATCTTAATAAGTTTATAAAATGGTATGAAGTCAATTAATGCACATCATGTTTTAAACAAGAGCTGATTGGGACATACTTCTAATAGATATCGAGACTAAATTTCGAGGAGATATGTCCAAAATGAAAACGAATGATTATGTAAAATACCTTACTCAAACAGTCGTTCAATATATAGATCAACCGCGAGATGAGCGAAAAAAGTTACGCCAAGAAAAAAGAGACCGTAAAGCGGATTTCCTATATAGATGGTTTGGGATTGTACCGTACGTATTGATGTTAAGGTATAAAGATCGGAGAGGAGATCAATCATGAAAAGGCTACTCTATATTGAGCAGCCTTTTCTTGATTAATGGATTAAATAAAATAATCCTCCATTAATAATCGATACGATCATTTTTGGTTCATACTGATCTCTCAAAGCTTGTTTCTCAATGTCGTAACTTTCCCCTTTTTCTTCGTTATCCTTATAAAAATGCTCGAGTAAATCTAAATCTTTTTTCCAGCGTTTTTTTGCTTCTTCTGCCCAAGATGGATCTTCTTTGCTGATTTTTGTTTTCAAATAATTTTCAATTCGCTTTAACCCACTCTTTGGCAAGATTAATGGAGAAAGGGTAAAGGAATAATCTGGGATTTTTGGTGTTAAATCAAGATGTAATAGTTGATCATGAAAGTTCTCAACAAATTGTCCATTTATTAAATTTAGCCCGATTGAATAAAAAACATCCTTTTTTCGATCACATTGATAAGATACTTTTAAGTTCAAGCCGATCCAAGGTTTTAATGGAACTTGTCGGTTTTGTTCAGTCGGTGACCTTTCATATAAACGAATATAGCCTGCCAACCTTTTAGTTGATTCAAAAATTTGGTGAAGTCTTGGCGAGCCAAAATGAATACTTTCTCCTTTTATATGTTGAGGCGCATTATTTGGGTCGGTAATAAGAGAGAGTTTCATGGGATTTGGAACTCCACCTGTTTTCTCTAAATAATGCCAATAAAAGGGACGGTTCATTAATTCTTTATCTAGGTCAATCGTTAATTGTACATTCATGTAGCCGGGCTGATTTTCATGAATTTCACATTCATTTGCGGTGAAATAACGTTCTAAAAAACTATGAATTTCCTGCTGCTGCACTGTTGTTTTCTCCTTTCACCTCTTGAGCAAATTGGATCATCGAGGTAAGGTTGTCCATCTTTATTTTCATTTCACCCTCTGAAGAAGAATGGTTAAAAATATCGACTATATGGTCTTCGATATTTCCAAACTCTAATTTAGTTAAAATGTCATCCAGTTCACCAATTACTTTTTCAAACAAGTGAATTTTTTCATATAATAATTTCATGACATGGTCTTCAACGGTTTCTTTGACGGCGAAATTATAAATCTTTACATCCTTTTCCTGACCAAGTCGGTGAATCCGCCCAATTCGCTGCTCAAGCCTCATTGGATTCCATGGGAGATCGTAATTAATGATATGGTTACAAAACTGCAGGTTTATTCCTTCGCCACCAGCTTCTGTTGCAATAAGGACTTGTGCATTGTTTTTAAATAGTTCTCTCATCCAGTCCTTTTTGCCACGCTTAAAACCACCGCGAAATGGCACAGATGTGATGTCGTTTTGTTTTAAAAACCATTGTAAGTAAAATTGAGTCGCCCGATATTCGGTAAAAATAATCACCTTATCGTTAATTTCCTTGATGAGTTCTAATGCCTTTTCGGCTTTAGAGTTTTTATCAACGGCTTCAACTAGAGAGATTAAATGTTGGATATGCTGTTGAAATTCATTTGTTGGATTTTCCGCCTTTTGAAGCATATTCTTTAAGGTGTAGTAAACAGATTCCCGACTGCTGCATGCTTCCCTTTGTAAGGTCATGACAGAAAATTGGCTTTTACTCATCGATTCATTTTGTCCAAAAGAGGACACGGCTTCGTATAGGTTTCTTTCTTTCTCAGTAAATTCAATTCGAATCGTTTCAACAATTCGTTTTGTCCATTCGATCCCGGTATCGGCTCGACGGTTTCGGATCATGACTTTATTAACGAGTTCTTTTAGATGCTCGTCATCATCAAGAGAGCGGGAATCTTTTTTATACTTATTATAAAAGTCTGTTTCACTGCCAAGATGTCCGGGCTTTAATAAGGAAACGAGATTGAAAATTTCACTAATACGATTTTGAATTGGAGTTGCGGTTAACAAAAGACAAAACTTCTTTTTTAAGTTTTGAACAAACTCATAGTTTTTCGTTTTATTATTTTTTAGTTTATGGGCTTCATCAATAATAATTAAGTCATAATTCTGTTCGTAAATAATTTCTCTATGAGGAGATCGTTTTGCTGTATCGATTGATGAGATCACGATATCGCATTGTTCCCATACATAACTTTTTCTTTGTGTAATAGCAGGGATAAAAAACTTAGTGTTGAGTTCAGATGCCCATTGGGTAACGAGAGATGCCGGAACAAGGATTAAAACTTTCTTAACGAGTCCGCGAATCATATATTCTTTTAGAACTAACCCAGCCTCAATCGTTTTTCCGAGCCCTACTTCATCTGCTAATATTGCTTTTCCATTCATATTTTCGACAACTTGTTTAGCAACTTCAAGTTGGTGTGGCAGTGGAGTTAGATGGGATAAATGGTCAGGCGCTAGAAGTCCTTCGAATTCGGGAATGACGGTATGCTTTTCTACTTCAACTGCCAAATTAAATAATTCCCAATTTCCCCATGGTCCATCATGATCGATTCGATTTAAGAACTCCTCTTGCCACGACTGATCAAATTCAATTTGCACCGTCATTGATTACACCTCTCAATTTATTGACTAAAAATCATTAGCAAAGTAGATATAGATTGATTTTAGAAATGGAAAGGGTAGAAGTTTCCTATAACACTTTTAAATTAATTATGGATTAGTATGACCGAAATAAAATAGTTTTATTAAAAAACGTGATAAGCGGGAATTTTTTAACCTTTAATTTATCTTTATCGGCAGGGAATTTGATAAAAGCATTAAAAAAGCTGACTCTGTATTGAGTCAGCTTTTTTGTTTCGTTTTAATTTTTCCTGTCCACTTTTTGAAGCCGCCTTTTAATTGGGAAAGGTCTTTATAGCCCTTTTTATAAAGTAATTGAGCGGCGCGAGCGCTTCTTTGGGAGCTTTGACAGTATAAATAGACAGGTTTGTCAGGTCGAATTTCCTGTAAGCGCATTTTCATTTGAGATAGAGGAATATTTCTAGAGCCTAGAATATGTCCATTTTCAAATTCATTTGGTTCACGAACATCAATTAATTGTGCCTTTCGATATCCTTCGCGAAACTCTTCTTCCGTTAAGGTTTTTACAACCCTGCGTTGTTGTAACATGTTAAATAAAAGATAAATAACCATTACACCAATGAGGATTAATATAATGTATTCCAACAATAATTGCTCCTTTCCAAACTAAAGTACACTATTTACTATTATATCTTTCATTTGCACGGTGAGTAAAGAGAGATGAATAAAAAACTTTTGTGAGAAAACAACTTTGTTTTTTAGAGTTATTTTGTTAGACTAATATGGTTGAATGAAGAAAGAATAGGGTGATCAAATGGTGAAAGAAACATGGAGGTTTATCGATTCTGGTAATTGTTCACCGTCATTTAATATGGCGCTGGATGAGGCGCTCCTAGACTGGAATAGCCAAGGTAAATTTCCCCCAGTCATTCGTTTTTATGGATGGAATCCGGCAACTCTTTCGATCGGCTATTTTCAAAAGGTAGAAAAGGAAATTGACATGGAGGCTGTAAGAAACCAAAATGTTGGTTTTGTGCGACGTCCTACAGGAGGCAGAGCTGTCCTTCATGAACATGAGCTTACATATAGTGTCATCGTTCCTGAGTCACATCCGGAAATGCCGAAAACGGTGATGGAAGCGTATCGTGTCATTTCAGAGGGAATCTTAAAAGGATTCCATCAACTTGGCTTAGATGCACATTTTGCTGTTCCGCAAACAAAGGAAGACCGTGAAGCCTTAAAAAGTCCACATACAGCTGTTTGTTTTGATGCTCCAAGCTGGTATGAACTCGTTGTTGAGGGAAGAAAAGTAGCTGGAAGTGCTCAAACGAGACAAAAAGGAGTTATTCTCCAACATGGTTCGATTTTAATTGATGTGGATGAAGACAAGCTGTTCAGTCTGTTTAAGTTTCCAAATGACCGCGTGAAAGAACGCATGCAACGGTCTTTTAAAAATAAAGCAGTTGCGATTAACGAGATTAGTCCGAAAAAGGTGACGCTTGAAGAAGTGAAACAGGCGTTTGAAGTAGGATTTGCTGAAGGATTAAATATTAATCTAGAGCCGTATCAATTGACAGCCGATGAAATGAGTGTTGTGATGGATATTGCTAAAACTCGTTATGAGAATGATGAATGGAACTTTATGAGATAGTAGAATAATATTGAATAGAAAACCTTTTGAAGACTTATTAAAGCAGAGAGTATTGTTTCTGCTTTATTTTTCTGCGCAAGTCTCGAAAAAGGGTAAAATAGATCAGATTCTGTTGAGATTCAGAGGATTCCTCTAGTATTCTCCCATTTTTAGTTAATATTGAGTTTGACAAAATTAATAACATAAGGTTTAAAATCAATATGTAGTGGTTGTTTTAATATGTTCGGCACAACATATTGATTTTAAAAAGTTAATATGATATTTTAGGAATACACAAAGAAACATAGTCTACCATGAATATTTTATTTGATAATGACAACTAGGCAGTTGCATGGAAATTATTTGAAGGAGTTGTATATATGTCTGTGGTACTTGGACAAAAGATGAGTTTGGATGTGGAACGATTAAACAAGGATATTGGATTATTTCCTCAAGTACACCCCATTACTCCAGATATGAATCTTACCCATAAAGGGGTTTCGCGGCTTGTTATGCTCGACCGTTATACATTTAAGGACACGGAAAAAATAACTTTAGCCAATGGTGATTTTGTTGTTTTAACCATCAAGGAAGACCCTAAATTTCCAGCTCGTGGCCTTGGATTTATTCTTGACATTAATTGGGAAAAGAAATTAGCGAAAGTATTGGTTGAAGAAGAGTTCCGAGCAGTGCTAGATGATCCTTCTGAAGTCAAAACAGGAGTGATTACTCGTCCACTCGATGTCATTGAGAAACCACTTGAGGTTTACTATGAACAAATTGCCAAACGAAATGCAGCAGGATTAGCTTCTGTTGAAGAAACTGAAGAAAAGCGCAAAGAATGGTTTGAGAAGTTTTACCAAGAATTAGTAAGCTTGAACTTTATCCCAGCAGGCCGTGTTCTATATGGTGCAGGTGCTGAAACGGATGTTACTTATTTTAACTGTTATGTTATGCCATACGTTCAAGATTCTCGTGAAGGGATCTCAGAACACCGTAAGCAAGTCATGGAAATCATGAGCCGCGGTGGTGGGGTTGGAACGAATGGATCGACCTTAAGACCCCGTAATACCTTGGCAAAAGGCGTAAACGGCAAATCATCGGGTTCAGTGTCTTGGTTAGATGATATTGCGAAATTGACTCATTTGGTTGAGCAAGGCGGATCCCGTTAACTAGCCTATCGGCGGGATTAAAATCTCGTGAATTGCTGGAACCCCCTAAAGCTTTACCAACCACAACGCAGCTGGCGACAGCAATCGTGAAGGTATGAAAATGGTGAAGATGGAACAATGGGCAATCAGCAGCGAAGCATCTTTGGAAACGAAGATGAACGTTCAACGACTATTGAAACTTCCTAACGTTCCATTTAATAAATGTAAAAGGTGGAAATTTTAAATGGAGATAAAGGAAGGAGTAAACCGTAATGTTCGGAGACGACCTTACGGGGCGCGAGACAAGGAAGAGATCATTAATTCGATTAAGAAACTCCATGAAGAAGGTTACAGCCAAGTTGATATAGCAAAATTACTTGGTATTAGCCGAGGGACAATTTTAAGATGGAATAAGGAATTACAGTTTATAGAAACAAGAGACCCTGGTGAAGCCGGAAAATTAAAATGTAAAATATATGATTATAATGAAAATTATTTTGCCAATATTGATACGCTAAACAAAGCATATATTGTTGGTTACATCACTGGAGATGGAACAATATTTGATCGTCGGAAATCAAAAAGATTGGTCCTATGGTCTAGCTGAGAAAGATAAACAATTGCTTTGTGATATTGGTCAAGAGTTAAATATGGTTGAGGTCATTAAATTCAGAAAGAAAAATAAGCCTAATGAACAGAATAAATATTCATTAACTGTTAACTCGACGAAGATGTGTAATGATTTAATTACATTAGGGAGTTGGACCAAATAAAACGGGTGTATGAAACCTGGATTGATTTTAATGATGAAAAGCTACAATGGGCTTATTTAAGAGGTTTTTTTGATGCAGATGGTCATATAAGAGTATATAAAAGAAACGGCTACCTAAAGGTAAGAATGGGTTTCACCAGTAATTACCAAATGTTACACTCCATCTTAATATTTTTAAAATCAAATGGCATAGCTAAAAATATAAATGCAATAACGCCCAAAAAAGGTTGTTGGGATTTATATATAAGCGGCATAAAGGATTTGAAAATGATATTTCCTAGATTGTATCAATATGGAGATATAAAACTTAATCGAAAATATGATAAATTCTCTTCTTTGATGATAGAGTCTGATCTTATGTGAAAGCATAAGAACTAGGCAGAAATGACCTAGTCCACTCTAAGGAGTGAGTAACAATAAGCGAGGCGCACAAATGATAATGCTAGCGGATTGACAAAGTGATAATATTGATGCACTAGTCCGCGTCGTTCAGAAAATGAACGACTAGAAAATCGGGTGAATTGCAGGAAAGTCCTTAGAGACTTGCATGCTACAACGTGACTGGAAACGGTGAGCGTGAATGCTATAAAAAATGGCAAGTATTGGATAATCTGCAGCCAAGCGTCATTGGGCTAAGGTAATGGCGAAGGTTCAACGACTAGAGAGTGAGTCCCAACAATAAACTCTCATAAGCGCCCGGCCCCTAACAGGTAATGCTGAGGGTGATGATATAGTCTAGTCCGTCTGCAAATTGCAGAGTAAATATCCTGAAAAGGACGGTAAGTACGTGGCATCCAGACATTATTGAATTCATTATTTCAAAAATGCAAAATCCTCGAATTCTACGTTTTTTAATTGAAAATACTGAAGATGAGAAAATTAAGAAGTTAGCGAAAGATAAATTGAAATTTACCCCTTTAACAGAGCAAGAAAAAGCGATGTATCAAGGGATTATTAATTATAAACATATTCCAGGTCTTGGTGGATTTAGTGACGGCATTATTGCTCAAGCTGAGGAAACATTGGCAACAGGGGGAACCTATTCTGTTCATAATCTAGAATTCTTAACAGGAGCTAATATTTCTGTTTGTTTAACAAAGGAATTCATGGAAGCTGTTGAGAAGGATGCTGATTATGAACTACGTTTCCCAGATGTTGAAGGCTATACTCCTGAGGAAATGAAAAATTACAATGAAGAATGGCATAAAGTCGGGGATGTTCGCGAGTGGGAGAAACTTGGTTATAAAGTTCGCACATACAAAACAATTCGTGCTAAAGAACTTTGGAACTTAATTAATATTTGTGCAACCTACTCAGCAGAACCAGGAATTTTCTTTATTGATAATGCGAACGAAATGACAAATGCGACTGCATATGGTCAAAAAGTAGTTGCGACAAATCCATGCGGAGAGCAACCTCTCGCACCATTTTCAGTTTGTAACCTTGCAGCGGTTAATTTAGCTGAAATGGCTGATAAAGAAACGAAAACAGTGAACTTCGAAAAGTTAAAGAAAACAGTCGAAGTTGGCGTACGCATGCAAGATAATGTGATCAATGCAACACCATACTTTTTAGAAGAAAATAAAAAGCAAGCACTTGGTGAGCGTCGAGTTGGCTTAGGTGTTATGGGCCTACATGACTTACTTATCTACTGCGAAACAGAATATGGTTCTGAAGAAGGCAATGAGCTAGTGGATCAAGTGTTTGAAGTTATTGCAACAACGGCTTACCGTACATCTGTTGAACTTGGAAAAGAAAAAGGAAGCTTCCCATTCTTAACAGGTAAAACACAAGAAGAAACAAACCGTCTTCGCGAAGCATTTATTAACACAGGTTATATGAAGAAAATGCCAGAAGACATTAGACAATCGATTCTTGAACATGGAATTCGTAACTCACACTTACTTACTGTGGCTCCCACTGGATCAACAGGTACAATGGTAGGCGTCTCAACAGGACTTGAACCTTACTTCTCCTTCTCATACTTTAGAAGCGGTCGTTTAGGTAAGTTTATTGAAGTGAAGGCAGATATTGTTCAAGAATATTTAGATAAACATCCTGAAGCAGATCCGAACAATCTTCCGCATTGGTTCGTGGCGGCGATGGAATTAAAACCAGAAGCGCATGCTGATACTCAATGTGTCATCCAACGCTGGATTGACAGTTCCATCAGTAAGACCGTAAATGCACCAAAAGGCTATAGTGTAGAACAAGTAGAAAAAGTATACGAGCGCCTTTATAAAGGTGGAGCAAAAGGCGGTACGGTCTATGTAGATGGATCACGTGATACGCAAGTTCTAACGCTGAAAGCAGAAGAAAATAGCATGGAAGAAACCTATAATAAAAAAGAGACACATACACATACAACGACAAAACCACATGTCGTATTAATTGATACGATTAATGATCTACGTTCAACTTCTGTTACGATTGGCTCAGAAGTAGGCGATACATGTCCAGTATGTCGCAAGGGGACCGTTGAAGAAATTGGCGGATGTAATACTTGCACAAACTGTAACGCTCAGTTGAAATGTGGCTTATAATTTCTTACATGCAAAAAGGATGGAAACGACTCGTTTCCATCCTTTTTGCGTTAAAGAATTATATTGTGGCTTTGAAATAAAGTTATACTGTTTATAAAACCGTTATATCCCTTTGGATAAATTTGTCTAAAGGGGTAGTTTTTATGTTCAAAGGAAAACAATCCCAGTATTTAAGATTAAGTTGCGTGATATATTTAAACATTCGCATTTTTATAGAAAATAAAATAGTAATGTCGTAGAATGGTAATGAACAAACAGTAATGGCAGTGATACAATAATTTGAATTGGGTTGTTTTGGTCAAATTCTTAGTTTCTCTCCCGTTGAATACGATCAAGTCAGTTGATAAATGTAACGTGACTATAAAACATAGAGCGTGAAGAAGAGCGGAAATCTCTCTTTTCATAATTAATATGTATCATAAATGAATAAATAGGAGTGGTAAGATGTCAGTGGATTCTGTTCTGGATTTTAGTAGTTCATCATTATACTTTTCATTTATTGTGTACTTAGTAGCTATCATTCCATTTGGGGCGGCTGTAAAGTCAAAGAAAAGCGTTTATATAAAAATTGCTATGACTTTAACTGTAATTGGATTTTTAGCACAATTAAATTACTTTATTTTAAGATGGATTGCTGCTGGCCACGCACCCGTGAGCAACCTCAATGAATTTATGACATTCTTTGGAATTATGCTAATTGGTAGCTTTTTTGTGACTTTTTATCTTTATCGTCAAGCGATTGTGGGATTATTTTTATTACCAACCTCAGTATTAATTATTGCATATGCTAGTATGTTTTCTAGAGAAGTATCCCCACTAATACCGGCCTTACAAAGTCATTGGCTGACGATCCATGTTATAACTGTTGCGATTGCGAGTGCGGTATTATCCTTATCATTTGTTACAGGATTAATTTATTTATTAAAGACCGTTGATACCACTAGAAAGGACAAGAGAGCTTTCTTTTTAGAACTTATTATGTATTTTGTAATAGTGGTAATTGGATTTATTACAATTACCACAACTTTTAGAATCGTAGATTATAGTGCAAGTTTTCAGTTTGAAAATAGTAATGGCGAAACTCAGGTTTACGATTATCATTTACCTGCTATTGTTACACCGAATGGTTCTATACCCGTCTATTTAGTCGACGAGAATGAAAATACATATGAATCAGCTGATGATTTTAAAGGAATTTTTAGTATACCTGCCATTATTCAAGCCGTTAAATTGAATACGGTTATTTGGTCGTTTATAACAGGAGCCATTATATATATTTTGATTCGTTTCATTACCCGAAAAAAAATATCTCAATTGTTATATCCATTGACTGCTAAAGTAGATTTGACATTAATGGATGAAATATCCTATCGGTCAGTATTAATTGGTTTTCCTTTATTTTCATTAGGAGGGCTTTTCTTCGCCATGATTTGGGCGCAGATTGCTTGGACTCGGTTTTGGGGTTGGGACCCTAAAGAAGTGTGGGCGCTTATTACATTCCTGTTCTATGCTGTATTCCTCCATCTTCGTCTTGGAAAAGGATGGATTGGGGAAAAAACTGCTTGGTTAGCTATTATTGGTTTTGGAACAATCATTTTTAACCAAGTTTTTGTGAACTTGGTAATTGCAGGACTACATTCATATGCTTAGTTTTCACTAATATTAGATGTTGCAATATAGATATTAATTTATACAAAATGATCGAACTTTTTTATAAAAATTGTACAATGCTTCACAAGGAAAGAATCCGTTTTGATCATTCTTTTTTCCAAACGGAGTCTTTTAAACTAACGTAAAATGTGGGTTTGCGAGGTATTTTTAATTAAACTTTAATTCAAAGCTACATATATTTTCTGATCTTTATATTTGTCCACTGTACTATTTTGACTTCAACCGGATTAAAGATGTAACAGTAAATACATCTTTAGGAGTGGCTGCTGTGTATGTAGATGGTGTTTTTTCTGGCGGGGGCATTAAAGGAATCGCTTTGATTGGAGCTATAGAGGAAATTGAGAAACGAGGATATCAATTTAAACGGGTGGCAGGAGCAAGTGCAGGTGCGATTATCGCTTCGCTTATTGCAGCTAAATATACAAGTAAAGAAATCGATGAATTGCTTGATGAACTGGATTTGAAATTACTGCTCGATGAGCGCAAAACGCTCCTTCCCTATTCAGTTGCAAAATGGATTCTTCTGTATTTTCGCCTAGGCTTATATAAAGGAAATGAACTGGAAAAGTGGCTTGAGGACATTTTAGCCAAAAAAGGACTCCATACTTTTGCAGATCTTCCTAGACAGCATTTAAGGTTTGTCGCCTCTGACTTAACGAATGGCAGGTTGATGGTATTGCCTGATGACCTTGTAAAACATGGAATTGATCCCCATTCATTTTCAATTGCTAAGGCCGTTCGTATGAGTTGCAGCTTGCCCTATTTCTTTGAACCCGTCACATTAAAATCTGATCATGGAAGCAGCATTATTGTCGATGGTGGGGTATTAAGTAATTTTCCGATGTGGTTATTTGATGATGATAATGTGGAGCGGGTCCGGCCTGTAATTGGCATTAAGCTGAGTCATAAGGCGGAGGAGCTTCCAAAAAACAAAATAAAAAATGCCATACAGTTGTTTACAGCTTTGTTTGAAACGATGAAAGATGCTCATGATTCGCGTTATATTTCACGAACACATGAAAAAGATATCATCTTTGTTCCAACAGCAGGGGTGGCTTTAACTGAATTTGAATTAACAGAAGCCAAAAAACAAAAGTTGCTTAAAGAAGGGAGAGATAGTGCAAATAAGTTCTTTGCATCTTGGCGGTTTAATAATAAAAGAGTAATTTAACTACATTCAGCCAAAGGCTTCTTATAAGTGGCGAGGCGAATTTGACACAAAAAAACGTGTCTCATAAAAATGAGGCACGATTTTTCTTTTTCCCTTTTTTTCCCTCAATAACAGTTAATTGAGGACGTTCATTTTTCTTCCTTAATCTACGAGCACTTTTAATGGACGTTAAATTGCTTTTCTTTTTTTGTTTCAACTTCATCCGATTTTGTGGTTTAGGATCTTTTTGTTGTTTTCTTTTTGAAGATTTTTTCGCTGCTTTTATAAATGCCCGTTGCTCACTCTTTTCTGGGCTAGGCTTATAAAGTAGTTTTACAAGCAAGAAAACTACTGCTGCCACTCCAAGTATAATAGCAATCCCTTTGAAAAAACCGGCCGGATTATTAATAATCTTTGACAGTAAGCCGATTACTGCGAGTCCGATAACTCCAAATACAATGTAGCTGATCATCCGATTTTTCAAAAAATCCACCTCCCTAATAAGCATCATAAGCAATTTTTTAAATTTTTAAACTTGTTTTACCAAGGAGTTAGTAAACTAATCGGTCAATTCACAATATATAAGTGGTTTAATGAAACGTTTAAAACAGAACATTCGAAAAAGGGGACTTATATCCTCCTTTTTTCCAAAAAGGGAAGGAATTTATATAATTCAAATAGATTGATAGGGGCTAATAATTAAAAAACTCTTACTCCTATTTTAACCCAAAATCATCAATCCTGCTATCATATGCATAAATTAAATTTAGAAAATTATTATTTTAATAATTATGTACCAATATTCAGAATAAATCAATAACTTAATGTGGAAAATCCTAAAATAATTCAAAAGCCTATAGAAATAAAAAATTAAACCAAATAATTTGAAGAAATCAGTCAAATCATGCAAGGAAAAAATGACGAAGGACATACTAGTCTTGGAGGTGTTCGTAATGAGTGAAGATAAGAAAAAACGGGAAAAATTAAAAGAACAGCCAATGTCATTTATGACCCTTGTCATTTTAACTGGTTTTATTGGGGGACTATTATTAAGCAGCTTAGCTTACTTAGCGTATATTTTTGATTTTACATCCATTTCTCCCCGAATTATACTAGATCCTTGGGCATTAGGAGACTGGAAAAAAACTTGGCTTGGAATCGTAATTTCCATCATTTTTATAGGAGCCATTTCAATTATTGCGGCACTTATTTATTATGGTCTGTTAAGAAAGTTTAAAAGCATGTGGGTTGGAATAGCTTATGGACTGGTTTTATTTTTACTTGTATTTTTTGTCTTAAATCCGATATTTCCTGGCATTCCTCCATTTAATAAGTTAAATCTAAATACTTTAGTTACATCCATATGCTTTTATATTCTCTTTGGGTTATTTGTAGGTTACACCATTTCGTATGAAGAATCTGAAATTAACTATCGCAAGGCTAAAGAAGACGAAAAAGGGGAAAAGGAAGCGGAAGCTTAATGATAAGGCAAGTTTTGAAACAAGTTGAATATGTTTTGCTAAAGAATCCCATATGATAAAATGACAAAAGGGAATAGAAACATATAGTAGGATACCAAAGCCTTTCATATGTTTTAAGGACTTACCGTTTTGATAAGGAGAGGATTCTTATGGAAAAAATAGAGAAAATTGTTTCGGCATTTGATGAACACGGTTTAGATGGAATATTAATTACAAGTCCTTATAATCGACGCTATGCTTCTAATTTTACCGGGTCTTCCGGAACGGTTCTTATTAGTCGTGAAAAGTCAGTATTTATTACAGATTTTCGTTATGTTGAACAGGCAGCAAAACAATGTACAGGATATGAAATCGTTCAGCAAAAAGGAAGCATGACAGAGGAAATTGCTAACAAAATAGCAGAATTAGGAATCACAAAGCTAGGTTTTGAACAAGATTACGTCACTTTTTCTACGTATGAGCAATTCAAATCTAATTTTAAAACGGAATTAATTCCTGTATCAGGAATCATTGAAAAATTACGCTTGATTAAGAGTGAGTCAGAGATTAAGATATTAAAGGAAGCAGCTAGGATTGCCGATGCTGCCTTTGATCATATTATCAAATTCATTCATCCGGGAATATCTGAACTAGAAGTTTCGAATGAATTAGAGTTCTTTATGAGAAAAGCGGGTGCAACTTCATCATCATTTGATACGATTGTCGCTTCGGGTGTCCGTTCTGCGCTCCCACACGGAGTTGCGACAGATAAAATCATTGAAAAAGGGGATTTTGTAACCCTTGACTATGGTGCTTATTATCAAGGTTACGTATCTGATATAACTCGAACCATTGCAGTAGGCAAGCCAGATGATCGATTAGTGGAAATTTATAATATTGTACATGAAGCACAAAACCTTGGGTTAAAAGGTCTGAAACCAGGGATGAACGGAAAAGAAGCAGATGCACTAACTCGAGATTATATTACGAAAAAAGGGTATGGTGAATATTTTGGACATTCAACTGGTCATGGCATTGGTCTTGAAGTCCATGAAGGTCCAAATCTATCGATAAAATCGGAATACAATCTTGAGCCTGGGATGGTTGTAACGGTTGAACCAGGTATATATGTGGCAGGCCTAGGCGGCGTTCGAATTGAAGATGATACGTTAATTACAGAGAATGGAAATGAACGATTAACCCACTCTACAAAAGAACTGATTATACTTTAGGAGGATTTATTTATGATTTCTGTTAATGAATTTCGTACAGGATTAACTATTGAAGTGGATAATGGCATTTGGCGTGTCCTGGATTTCCAACATGTTAAACCAGGAAAAGGGGCTGCGTTTGTTCGTTCAAAACTTCGTAACTTACGTACAGGAGCCATTCAAGAGAAAACATTCCGTGCCGGTGAAAAAGTAGGGAAAGCTCAAATTGATAATCGCAGAATGAACTATTTATATGCAACTGGAGATCAACATGTATTTATGGATAATGAATCTTACGATCAGATCGAATTAGCAGCTTCGGCGATCGAGTATGAATTGAAATTTTTAAAAGAAAATATGGAAGTACATATTATTTTGTACCATGGAGAAACGATTGGAATTGAGCTTCCGAACACAGTTGAATTAGAGGTGACAGCAACTGAACCTGGAATTAAAGGGGATACTGCTTCAGGTGGTTCAAAACCAGCAACTCTTGAAACAGGTCTTATTGTACAAGTGCCATTCTTTGTCAATGAAGGAGATCGCCTTATCATCAACACATCTGATGGAAGTTATGTTTCTAGAGCATAGTAATTTTACCGAGTAAAGTTATATTTAGATTGATTTTCATCTTGCTCAAACATAGGGAATACGTTAAAATATAGTCAAATAAGCTGCTTTGTACGCAAAAGTATAAAGTTTCAACCTTTAGTGTAATTTAGGGAGTTCAAGATTCAAAACTGAACAACATGCCTGCAAAGCTCAGGACGTTGAACAGTTTTATGAGAACACCCACCTGGTAGAGCAGGTCTTGAAACTCTATACGAAAAAAGCGGCAATAGCGGCGAACAATATTCACACCAAAAGCAATAGCGGATCACGCTATTGCTTTTTTGTGTTTTCTAAAAAGATCATCTTCAATAAAAAAGTCATAAAGTGGTCAAGCAGGCATACATTTTTAATGAGCAAACATTCAATTTTGATTTGGGGGAGGCACATAAATAATGAAGGCAGTTTTATCCTTTTTACCTAGAACGATAGCAGAACAAATGAACAAAATCCCTCCAACTCTATTAAATGAAATTGAGGAGATTCGAGTACGAGTAAATCGGCCGCTAGAAGTTTCTTCAAAAGGATTGGTGCAATTCTTTCCCTATACGGTGAAATCTGAAGATGCTCTACATTTACTTAATAATATCAGTCACCACTCTATTTATGCCTTAGAGGAGGAATTAAAGCGGGGCTATATTACGATTCAAGGGGGCCATCGAGTCGGATTGGCTGGAAAAGTGATACTTGAAGGAGGAAGGGTGAAGGCGATAAGAGACGTTTCATCTTTTAATATACGAATAGCCAAGGAAAAAATTGGAATCGCTCAGCGCGTTATTAAGGATATATATAAAGGGAATTGGCTTCATACGATGATTGTAGGCCCTCCTCAAACGGGTAAAACGACATTGCTTCGAGATATTGCGCGGATTATTTCAAGCGGGGACAACCAAATCCAAACGAAAGCAGCAAAGGTTGGGATTGTGGATGAACGTTCTGAAATCGCTGGGTGTGTTTCGGGAATTCCGCAAATGACTTTTGGACCACGGGTGGATGTATTGGATGCATGTCCAAAGGCTGAAGGGATGATGATGATGATTCGATCGATGAGCCCAGATGTATTAGTTGTGGACGAAATTGGTCGAAGAGAAGATTCGGAAGCCATTATGGAAGCAGTCAATGCAGGAATAAAGCTCATTATGACGACTCATGGACAATCATTAGATGAAATCATAAGACGTCCTACGTTAAAGAATTTAATACAGGCAAAGATATTTCAACGATTTATCCTATTGAGCAGGACTTCTGGTCCTGGGACGATTACGAGTATTTTGGATAGTGATGGCAGACCAGTAAACAATGAAGCGAGTGTGTACTGAATGATTAAATTGGCAGGTGCTGCTCTCATCTTAATTGCCACAAGTTGGATCGGATTTGAAATAGCCAGGCAACTTTCAGAACGACCACGGCAATTAAGGTCACTTAAGTCTGCTTTACAATCATTAGAAGCAGAAATTATGTATGGACATACTCCATTGAACGAAGCGTCTAGAAGGTTGTCACAACAATTGCCATCACCATTAGATCAATTTTTTGGAACATTTGAAAAAAGGCTAACAGAAACGGAAACAACGGTTAGAGATGCCTGGGAAGAAAGTTTGAAAGAAATATGGGGGAAAACGGCTTTAAAAAAAGGTGAGTTCGAAATCATGAAGCAATTCGGCGAGACGCTTGGGCGTCATGATCGGATCTCCCAGCAAAAGCAAATATTGCTTACTTTAACCCATCTGGAAAGAGAGGAAATTGAAGCAAGGGATAAGCAAGCGAGATATGAAAAAATGGTAAAAAGTATTGGATTTTTATCAGGCTTATTATTAATTGTTTTATTCATATAGGAGTAAGGGGGAGCAGGAGATGGGGCTAGAAGTTGACATTATTTTTAAAATTGCTGGGGTTGGGATTGTTGTTGCTTTTTTACATACAATCCTCGATCAAGTTGGTAAAAAAGAATACGCCCAATGGGTAACACTATTTGGGTTTATCTATATTTTGTTTATGGTTGCTTCCATTGTTGATAATTTATTCCAGAAAATTAAATCCGTCTTTTTATTCCATGGATAAGGGAGGGAATTCCGATTGAAATTCTTCAAATAATTGGGATCGCCTTTATTGCCACATTTCTTGCTTTAATCGTAAAAGAACAGAAGCCGAACTTTGCTTTTCTCATTATTGTTTTTGCAGGCTGTGCAGTTTTTCTTTTTTTAATCGACCAAATATCAGCCATTATTTCAATGATTGAAAAGTTAGCTATTAATGCAAATGTGAATTTGATTTATTTAGAAACGATTATGAAAATAATTGGGATTGCTTATATCGCTGAATTTGCTTCACAAATCACGAAGGATGCTGGACAAGGATCGATGGCTGCCAAGATTGAGTTAGGAGGGAAAATCTTAATTTTGGCAATGGCGATTCCGATCATTACCGTCTTAATTGAAACCATTATTGAGCTAATCCCAAATTAATTTTTTATATAATTAATCCGGCTGGCATCTAACGTATTTCAAATTAGAGGTGAAAGAAAATGAGGCAACGGTTCTCTCTGATTCTGCTATTATTTGCTGTACTATCTTTTCTCCTCATTCCAAGTGTACAAGCTTCACCACAGTCACCCATCGAAAATGATTATGTGGAAAATGGTTTGCAAGAAGCAGTCAATACCCAATTAGAATCATTGAATTTGGATGAATTGAGAGGGTTTTGGGAGGATGTGATGGATGAGTATGGCGGCTTTTTGCCAGAAAGTCAAAAAGGGAGTCTCTATGACTTTATTAAAGGAGAAAAGGAATTCTCCTTGAAAGAATGGTTCACAGGGATATTAAAATACGCCTTTCATGAGTTTGTGGCAAACGGAAAGCTTCTCGGCGCACTCGTTATACTAACAATTTTCAGTATGTTCTTACAATCATTACAAAATGCTTTTGAAAATGGGGCAATCAGTAAAGCAGCTTATGCAGTTGTATTCATGGTGTTATCGATTATTGCTTTGAATAGTTTTTATGTGGCAACCACCTATGCGGTTGAAGCGATTACAACGATGACTAGTTTTATAATGGCATTAATCCCTTTACTATTAGCGCTTATTGCAGCATCAGGGGGACTGGTATCAGCAGCTTTTTTTCACCCTGTTATTCTTTTCCTTATGAATATTAGCGGCTTATTTATTAAATCGATTGTGTTACCACTCTTATTTTTAGCGACTTTATTAAGTGTGGTAAGTACTTTAAGTGAGCAATATAAGGTTTCCCAACTAGCTAAATTACTAAGGAACGGAAGTATTTCTCTGCTCGGCTTATTTTTTACGATCTTTCTTGGCGTGATTTCTGTTCAAGGAGCATCTGCTGCAGTCACCGACGGCGTTACATTAAAGACAGCTAAATTTCTCACTGGAAATTTTATTCCTGTGATCGGAAGGATGTTTTCCGATGCAACGGATACAGTAGTCAGTGCATCCGTTTTATTAAAAAATACCGTAGGAATTGTCGGGGTCGCCATATTATTAATGATTGTTGCTTTTCCGGCAGTAAAAATCCTCATGATTGCTCTCATCTATAAATTTTCAGCTGCGATCTTGCAGCCGTTAGGCGGAGGACCGATTATATCGTGTCTTGATATTATTGGAAAAAGTATCATCTATGTATTTGCAGCTCTCGCCATTGTTTCATTAATGTTTTTTTTAAGTATTACCGTAATTGTTGCAGCAGGAAACTTAACTGTGATGGTAAGGTAGGTGAGCGAATAATGGAATTTATTAAAGAGTGGGTTACGAATATTATTTTATTTGTTCTCTTTGCCACGTTGATCGATATGCTCTTACCGACCTCTAAGTTTCAGAAGTATACGAAAATGGTTGTTGGTCTCCTTTTAATTTCGATCATTTTAACACCAATTTTCAAATTATTTTCAACTGATTTTGAAGAAGTGTTTGCGACAGCTATTCCAAAATGGGAGGAAAATAAAGACGGTCAAATAAAAAATTTAATTGATTTGCAGAAAAGTGAAATACAAGCTTCACATGATGCATATATTTTAGAACAGATGGCTGTCCGATTGAAAGAGGGTGCAGAGGAGGAGCTGATGGACCAATTTGATGTAGCTGATTACAGATCTAGAAGTAGTAGTAGACAAAGATGATGAGCGTCCCTTCCCAGAGAACTTACAAAAAGTCGTGATTCAAATCGCCCAGGGACCAGAAGAAGAGTCTGCAGTTGAAGTGGTGAAAACAATAGATATTAATGCGAACGAACCACTTAAAAAGGAAACAGCAAATAAAAATCAAAACAACCGGATGATTCAACTCTTAGCGGATAAATGGAGTATCGATGAGGAAATCATTGAGCTTCAAATCGAAGGGGGGGACAAGGAACAATAATGAAACAGGAAAAGGGACCTTTCTCATGGCTGAAAAGGCAATTTTCAAATCAAGAAGAAACAACCGAAAAGAAAAAGGGGAAATATCCTTATCTCATATTGGTTCTCCTATTTGGAACAGGGTTTATGCTTATTAGTAATCTATTATCAAACGATAATTCTGAAAATGAAGCTGTCCCGACACTAGGGAATCGCGGAGAAGAAAAACAAGAGGATGTAGAGACATTCGGACAAAAGAACTCTAATAAAGACCGTTTAATCGATGATTATGAGAGATCCTATGAAACACAATTAAAAGAAGCATTGGATGCCATCGTCGGTGTCGAGGATGTGACCGTTGTCGTGAATGTGGACTCATCGGAATCTAAAGTATTTGAGAAAAATAGAAATACGCAAACTCAATTAACAGATGAAATCGATCGAGAAGGCGGTAAGCGAAAAGTAGAAGATCAATCGATGGAAGAGCAACTTGTGATTATTCAAAATGGTGAAAGAGAAGTGCCGATTGTGACCGAAACAAAGAAACCAGAAATCCGCGGTGTCCTTGTCGTTGCAAAGGGTGCTGAAAATATACAAGTAAAGAAGTGGATTATTGAGGCGGTGACTCGCGTCTTGGATGTACCAAGTCATAGGGTGGCCGTGATGCCAAAGAAAACGAAGGGGGAATAAAAGTATGTTATTGAAAAAACAAACGGTTTGGTTATTAACGATGCTAAGTTTAGTTGTCGTGTTGTCTGTCTATTATATTACTTCACCGGAGCAGCAGCAAAATGAATTAGCGGCCATAGATCAACAAGAGGAGAAAGAGAAGTCAGCAGAAAAAGAGCAGCCAGCGGATGAACCAACTGGGGAATCCTCCCAAGATGATGAAGTGAAAGGCGAAGATGAAAAAGGGATTAAAACTGAAGATGCTGGATCAAAAGATGCGGAAATAATTACAAATGCAGCCGGTGATGAGGCTTTTGAAACGATGCGTATACAGTTAATGGATGAGCGCAGTCAATTGAAAGAGGACTTAGAGAAGAAATTGGGCTCTACTGAACTTCCTGCAGAAGAACGCAGCAAAGCAAAAGAACAAATGGATGATTTAAATGAAATTTCGAATAAGGAATTATTGCTTGAAACCTTGATTAAAGCAATGAATTACGAGGATGTTCTCGTTCGCGCTGATGATGAACAGGTAAATATTACAGTTAAAGCAGAGAAGCAGTCAAAGACTGAAGCAAATAAAATTATTCAAACGGTCAGAAGTGAATTAGGACCACTGCATGCCGTAGTCGAATTCCAAAATGTAGAATAAGTAATAGACAAGGAGAGGAGAGGTCACTTTCACTCTCCTTTTTTTTATTCTCTGCAAGATTCTACGAGAATATACAAAATCCAAAGTTGTAATTGTATTAGATCTTATCGTATGATATTAGTGTCTAGTATTAATCTTAATTTCAGGAGGATTTTAATCCATGTTAAAAGTACAAGAAATCAGAGAATTGATTAAAGTAATCGATCAATCTTCTATAGAGGAATTTACATATGAGCAAGAAGGTTCGAAAATAAAAATAAAAAAGAAATCGGTAGTGGAAACGGCGGGAGTTATTTCTCCAGTTCAACAACCAGTGGCAGTATCACAACCTGTCGCAGCAATTGCTAAGCAAGTTGAAACAATTCCCGCAGAGAGTGAGCCTGTTAAGGTAGAAACAACCGAAGCTAACGATGAAAACTTACATAAAATTACTTCTCCAATGGTTGGAACATTTTATCATTCTTCATCACCTGATGCGGATCCATACGTGAAAGCAGGTTCCAAAGTATCAAAGGATTCAATTGTATGTATTGTTGAAGCAATGAAACTATTTAATGAAATCGAAGCAGAAGTTGATGGCGAGATCGTCGAAGTTCTCGTCAAAAATGGACAATTGGTTGAATTTGGTCAACCGTTATTTTTAGTAAAACCGTAGTAAAGAGGGGCTTTTCATATGATAAAAAAATTATTAATCGCAAATAGGGGAGAAATAGCTGTCCGGATTATTCAAGCCTGTCGGGAATTGGGAATCGAAACGGTTGCTGTATATTCAGAAGCTGATAAAGAAGCGCTCCATGTTCAGTTGGCAGACGAGGCTTATTGTATCGGACCGATCTCTTCAAAAGATAGTTATTTAAACTTTACGAATATTATTAGTGTGGCCACATTAACTGGTTGTCATGCGATCCATCCTGGTTATGGATTTCTCGCAGAAAATGCTGACTTTGCAGAACTTTGCCGTGATTGCAATATTATCTTTGTCGGTCCTACACCAGAGGCGATTTCTAAAATGGGGACAAAAGACATTGCTCGTGAAACAATGCAAGAAGCAGGTGTGCCGATTGTACCGGGATCAAAAGGGATAATTGACTCTGTTGAAGATGCCATTGAATTAGCGAACAAAATTCAATACCCAGTCATCATTAAAGCGACTGCGGGCGGGGGCGGAAAAGGAATCCGTGTAGCCCGTAACGAAGCAGAGTTAGTAAAAGGAATTAATATTACACAACAAGAAGCGCTGACTGCATTTGGAAATCCAGGTGTGTATATCGAAAAGTATATTGAAGATTTTCGTCATGTAGAGATACAAGTAATGGCTGACAATTTCGGGAATGTAATTCACCTCGGTGAGAGGGATTGTTCGATCCAAAGACGCTTACAGAAATTATTAGAGGAGTCTCCATCGCCTGCATTAGATAGTGAAATGCGAGTGGAAATGGGAGAAGCTGCAGTAAAGGCGGCCAAGGCTGTTGAATATACTGGAGCAGGCACAATAGAGTTTATCTATGATTATCAACATCGTAAGTTTTATTTTATGGAGATGAACACACGTATTCAAGTAGAGCATCCGGTAACTGAAATGGTTACAGGGGTGGATTTAGTCAAGGAGCAAATTCTAGTAGCATCAGGTGAGAAGTTAAGTTTAACTCAAGATGAAGTAACGTTTAATGGTTGGTCGATTGAATGTCGGATTAATGCGGAGAATCCGGAAAAGAATTTTATGCCTTCACCAGGGAAAATAAACATGTATTTAGCACCAGGTGGATTAGGTGTGCGCGTCGATTCTGCTGCTTATCCGGGCTATACGATCCCTCCCTACTATGATTCAATGATCGCAAAGGTAATTACGTACGGAAAAACACGTGATGAAGCGATTGCGAAAATGAAAAGGGCGTTAAGTGAATTTGTGATTGAGGGAATTTATACAACAATTCCATTTCATTTAAAATTATTAAATCATGAAGAATTTGTTAAAGGCGAATTTAATACAAAGTTTTTAGAATTCCATGATGTCATGAAGTCTGAATAATAAAAGGAGGTACCATGATGACAGTGAATAATATTCTTGAAATGAGTTCGAGTAATAATAATCTGGGAAAAGTGGAAATTGCTCCTGAAGTGATTGAGGTAATTGCTGGTATTGCTGCTTCTGAAGTAGACGGTGTTTCTCAAATGAGAGGCAACTTTGCTGCAGGTGTTGTGGAACGGTTGGGGAAAAAGAATCATGGCAAGGGAGTAAAGGTTGATCTTTTAGAAGAGGGTATTAAAGTGGATGTGTACTGCGTGATGAAGTTCGGCGTATCGATTCCGACTGTGGCCCAGGGAATCCAGAATAACATCCGCCAAGCATTGCTAGATATGACTGCATTAGATGCTAGTGAAATTAATATTCATGTAGTAGGGATTCAATTCGAACAAGGAAATCCAGAACCTGAAATTGAAGATGAAATGTAACTTCATTCAGCAAGGGAGATCTAATGATTAAAAATACCAAAGACACCAGTCTTTGGTATTTTTTTTGACGTAAAAACGATCTTTGTGAGAAAAATACAAAGGAGATGTGATAATCTCCTTCATTTATGCTATTATCTTGTTAGGTAAAATTGGATAAGATAGGAATACATATTGTGTTATGCATGAAAAGCAAACACTTTTTTTATGATGAAGGAGTTAACTATAAATGAAAAGAAGAACTGCTCGAGAAAAAGCGCTTCAAGCTATTTTTCAAATTGATATGAATGAAACAGCACCACAAGAAGCTATTGAATATGTACTGGATGGAAAGACCAATGATGACTATTTAGAAAAGCTTGTCGTTGGTGTTACCGAACAACGAAATGAAATTGATTCAATTCTTAAAGACCATTTAGAGAAATGGTCGATTGACCGTTTAGCAATTGTTGATCGAAATATATTGAGAATGGCTATTTTCGAAATAATTTATTGTGCGGAAGATGTTCCTGTGAATGCAGCCATTAATGAGGCGATTGAAGTCGCTAAGATTTTTGGGGATGATGAGTCAAGCAAATTTATTAATAGTGTACTTTCAAAAGTAAAACAATCAGTGGAGAACTCTTCTCTTAAAACGAAATGATCATTCCATCAAAGGGAACAATGTTATAATTATTTAATACATGAAAAGACTTTTTTCGATTCGACCTCTATTTAGGATGGTCGAATCATCTTATAAGGGAGTTTTTAAGAATGGAGAAGCGTTTTTTAACCGTTCAGGCTTTAACCAAATACATAAAACGAAAATTTGATGCGGATCCACACTTACGCGATTGTATGGTAAAAGGAGAAGTCTCTAACTTTAAGCAGCATTCTAGCGGCCATATGTATTTTACCTTGAAGGATGATAAAGCAAGAATTTTAGCAGTTATGTTCTCTAGTGCCAATCGTAAAATGAAATTTACACCTGAAAATGGAATGAAGGTGCTAGTTCGCGGGGATGTCTCTGTATATGAGGCTAGTGGGCAGTATCAAATCTATATTCAGGAAATGCAGCCTGATGGAATCGGAGATCTTTATTTGGCATTCGAGCAATTAAAGGAAAAGTTAAGTAAAGAAGGACTTTTTGATATTCAAACGAAGAAGCCCATCCCAAAGTTTCCCACAACCGTTGGAGTCGTAACCTCCCCAACAGGTGCTGCCGTTCGTGATATTATTACTACTATAAAAAGACGCTACCCGATCGCTAAAATCTTAATTATTCCTGCACTTGTTCAAGGGGATCAAGCAGCACCATCGATTACGGCTGCAATTGAAACAGCAAATGAGGAGAAACATGGAATTGATGTTTTGATTATCGGGCGTGGCGGTGGTTCGATTGAAGAGTTATGGGCTTTTAATGAAGAAGTCGTTGCTCGGGCGATCTTTAAGTCGAAGATCCCTATAATATCAGCAGTTGGACATGAAACGGATTTTACGGTTGCTGATTTTGTAGCTGATTTACGAGCGCCAACCCCTACAGCTGCAGCAGAACTCGCCGTCCCACATATTGATGAGTGGATTGAGCGGGTGTTAACGAGACAAACTCGTTTAATAAGGGCGATGAAAGAAAAAGTAAATTTACAAAGAAATCAATTAGAGCGAATGGAAAAATCTTATGCATTTCGTTATCCATATCGCTTATATGAACAAAAGTTGGAACAGCTTGACCGAACAATCGAATCTCTTGTTTCTAACTCTGAGAGGCTTTTAACCTCTAAGCAAACGGAATTCGCACAAATGGACAAGCGTTTGTTAAGAAATCATCCAAACAATAAAGTTCAAAAGGCGATTGAGGATCAAAGCAAAACAACGAAAGCATTGTTTCGTGCGATGTCTATTATTATGTCTAAAAAGCAGGCTGAGTTTAAGCACACGTTAACGACTCTCGAAGCATTAAGCCCGTTAAAAATAATGGAGCGCGGTTATAGCCTTACATATGACCAAGATGGTGAAATCGTTAAAAGTATTAACAGTGTTGATATAAATGATACGGTACAAATCTCATTAATTGATGGAAATCTCAAGTGCCAAATAGTAGAAAAAGAGGAGTGATGAAGGTGACTGAGGAAACGGCAACGATCACATTTGAGGAAGCAATGGAAGAACTAGAAACGATTGTGGAAAAACTTGAAGAAGGGGACGTCCCTCTAGAGGAAGCGATCACCATCTATAAAAAAGGCATGGAGCTTTCAAAGCTTTGCCATGATAAGTTGAAGAATGTTGAAGAACAATTGACACAAATCCTTACAGCTGATGGTCATCAACAGACGTTTTCGATTCAGGAGGAGGAGTAAACTTTGCCAAATTCACAATTAAAATCCTTTTCAACAAAATATAAGGAGTTAATTGAAGCTCAATTTCAGGAAAGTATTAACGGACTTCAAGCTCCGAATGTTTTAAAAGAGGCAATGTTGTATTCTCTTGAGGCTGGTGGAAAACGAATTCGTCCCTTATTATTATTTGCTGTGATTGATGCATTTGAAAAAGAACCTGTGATCGGTCTGCATGCTGCATCTGCGATTGAAATGATTCACACATATTCACTCATTCATGATGATTTACCAAGTATGGACGATGATGATTTAAGAAGGGGAAAGCCGACCAATCATATGGTATTTGGTGAAGCCAATGCAGTTTTAGCTGGTGATGCACTTTTAACTTATAGCTTTCAATTACTTGCAGAGTCACCTAATTCATCTGTTTCGTTACAAAACAAACTCTCTCTAATCCAGCTCCTTGCTCAATCTGCTGGGGCCGAGGGGATGGTAGGCGGACAAGTAGCAGATATGTTAGGAGAAGAAAAAGAGTTAACTCTTGAGGAATTACAGTATATTCACTCTCATAAAACAGGGAAGTTATTAACATGCAGTGTTCTATCGGGCGCTATATTAGCGGGAGCCAATCAAGAACAAATGAAGCATTTAGAGAAATTTGCCCATCACTTAGGGTTAGCTTTTCAGATTCGTGATGATTTGCTCGATATTAGCGGGGATGAAAGTGTGATCGGAAAACCTGTTGGTAGTGATGCGGAAAGTCAGAAAACAACATACCCATCGATTTTAGGAATTGAGGGTGCTGAGGAATCGTTGAATCAACATTATCAACAAGCGAAAAACGCACTGGAAAAAGTCGGTGCACGCACGCAGATTTTGGAAGAGTTAACAAATATGATCGTTAAAAGAAACCATTGAGTATTAGATTAGTTATCAACCATATCGGTAATAAGCAATGAAAGTGAGTGATCCAAAGAATGGATCTTTTAAACATCAAAGACCCTTCGTTTCTCAAAGAACTTTCTATAAACGAATTAGAAGCATTAAGCCATGATATTCGCCAGTTTTTAATTCAAAAGCTGTCTGTTACAGGTGGACATATTGGGCCGAACCTTGGAGTAGTTGAATTAACCATTGCATTACATGCATGCTTTAATAGCCCATATGATAAAATACTTTGGGATGTAGGACATCAATCTTATGTTCACAAAATATTAACAGGTCGAGCAAGTGAATTTGATTCATTGCGTCAATACAAAGGATTAAGCGGCTTTCCGAAAACGGCTGAGAGTGTACATGATGTTTGGGAAACGGGTCATAGTTCGACCACATTATCAGCTGCAATGGGAATGGCGATCGCTCGTGATTTAAAGAAAGAAACATCCTATATCGTTCCAGTTATTGGGGATGGTGCCTTAACAGGCGGGATGGCGTTAGAAGCCTTAAATCATATTGGTGATGAGAAGAAAAATATGATTGTTATTTTAAATGATAACGAAATGTCAATCGCACCGAATGTAGGTGCATTACATGGCGTACTTGGTCGTTTAAGAACGGCTGGAAAATACCAGTGGGCTAAGGATGAACTGGAGTACCTGATGAGAAAAATCCCTGCTGTCGGAGGAAAGTTGGCGGATACAGCGGAGAGAATCAAGGACAGTTTGAAATATTTACTCGTTTCTGGTGTCTTTTTTGAGGAAATGGGCTTTACCTATTTAGGACCAGTTAATGGTCATGATTACGAGGATTTATTCCAGCAATTACGTTATGCGAAGAAAACAGAAGGCCCGATTCTTATTCACGTTTTGACGAAAAAAGGAAAAGGCTATAAACCAGCAGAAAATGACCGAATTGGTAATTGGCATGGAACAGGTCCGTATAAAATTGATACAGGCGATTTTATTAAACCTGTTCAATCACCACCTGCATGGAGTAAACTTGTCAGTGAAACGGTTCGTAGGCTTGCAAGAGAAGATGAGCGGATTGTAGCGATTACGCCAGCAATGCCCGTAGGCTCTAAATTAGAGGGGTTTGCCAGTGAATTTCCGGAACGGATGTATGATGTTGGAATCGCAGAGCAGCATGCAGCTACGGTTGCAGCCGGTTTGGCAACGCAAAAGATGAAACCTTATTTAGCGATTTACTCAACTTTCTTACAGCGTGCCTATGATCAGGTCGTCCATGATATTTGCCGTCAAAAATTAAATGTATTTATTGGAATCGATCGGGCAGGTCTTGTCGGGGCTGATGGAGAAACCCATCATGGTATTTTTGATATTGCCTTTCTGAGGCATTTGCCGAATATGGTCTTAATGATGCCAAAGGATGAAAACGAAGGGCAACATATGATTAATACAGCTTTGAACTATGATGATGGTCCAATTGCGATGCGCTTTCCGCGTGGAAATGGATTAGGAGTTCCTCTAGACGGTGCCTTGAAGGAAATTCCAATTGGAACGTGGGAAGTCCTGAAAGAAGGCCAAGATGCTGCAATTTTAACATTTGGAACAACGATTCCGATGGCGTTAAAGGCTGCTGCCCTTTTGGAGAAACAAGGATGTTCCGTTGAGGTAGTTAATGCCCGTTTTATTAAACCATTAGATACGGAATTGTTACTTTCGTTGCTCCATTTAAATATACCGATTTTAACGGTTGAAGAAGCAGTATTACAAGGTGGATTTGGCAGTGCTGTGCTTGAATATGCCCATGATAAAGGGTACCATCATGCCGAAATCTCGCGTATGGGAATCCCAGATTATTTTGTAGAACATGGTAGTGTGAAAGAGTTATGGATGGAGATCGGATTGACGCCTGAAGAAATCGTAAAACGAATTCAAACAATGGTGATTAAAAAACAAAAAAGGGCTTGAACGTGAATGAAGAAAGAACGTGTAGATGTATTATTAGTAGAACAAGGATTATTTGAAACGAGAGAAAAAGCAAAAAGAGCGATAATGGCTGGTATCGTCTATAGTAATGAAATGCGCCTTGATAAGCCAGGAGAGAAAATTTCAGCAGATGCAGTTCTTACAATAAAAGGGAAAACTCTCCCCTATGTTAGTAGGGGAGGTTTAAAGTTAGAAAAAGCACTTAAAGAGTTCAGTTTAGATGTTCATCATAAAGTTTTGCTTGATATCGGCTCATCAACAGGCGGTTTTACCGATTGTGCCTTGCAAAATGGTGCTCTTATGTCCTATGCGGTTGACGTCGGATATAATCAATTGGCGTGGAAACTTAGGAGTGATGAACGAGTTGTGGTAATGGAACGGACTAATTTTAGATATGTAACCCCTAGCGATTTAAACGGTCCAATGCCTAATTTTGCCTCTATTGATGTATCTTTTATTTCCTTAAAAAAAATTCTCCCCGTTTTGAAGACGCTATTGGTACCTGAGAGTGATGTCGTGGCATTAGTAAAACCTCAATTTGAAGCAGGAAGAGAACAAGTAGGAAAAAAAGGGATTGTTAGAGATGCAAAAGTCCACGAAGAAGTCATCAAGGAAATCATTGACTTCTCGTTGCTGACAGGTTTCGATATTAAAAATCTTTCTTTCTCACCCATTACAGGCGGCGATGGAAATATTGAATTTCTTCTTCACTTGCATTGGTCTGGTCGAGAAGAAAACGTACATGGTATGAATGAATTAACTGTTTCCCCGAGAGAGATTGTTCAGGGTGCCCATGTGGAGCTGAAAAAGAAAGCAGAATAAATATTCTATACATTCTCATTTGAGAAAGCGAAAAAAATTGGTTAACATAATAATTAAGTAATATAAAGTAGTTAGCGTTAGGCAGAGGTGATTCGATGTCGAAAGGACAACGACATATTAAAATTAGGGATATTATTGCAAATAATGAAATTGAAACACAAGATGACTTGGTGTTCTCCTTAAAAAATGCAGGATATAATGTGACACAAGCTACCGTTTCACGAGACATTAAAGAATTGCATTTAATTAAAGTGCCGCTTTCTGATGGGCGTTATAAATATAGTTTACCAGCAGATCAACGCTTTAACCCGTTGCAAAAGTTGAAACGGAACCTAATGGATGCATTTGTACGGATCGATTCAGCTGGGCATCTGCTTGTTTTAAAGACATTACCAGGAAATGCCATGGCCATCGCAGCTTTAATTGATAATTTAGCCTGGGATGATGTAATAGGAACGGTTAGCGGCGATGATACGATTTTAGTTATTTGCAGGACAGAAAAAGATACAGAGGTCGTTTCCAGTCGTTTTCTCGATTTACTCTAGTGGGGAGTGGATATTTACATGCTAAGCGAATTATCAATTAAAAACTTTGCGATTATTGAAACGCTATCAATTTCATTTGAAAAAGGGCTGACTGTATTATCCGGAGAAACGGGGGCAGGAAAATCGATCATCATTGATGCGATTCATTTACTTGTTGGTGGAAGAGGCTCTTCAGATTTTGTCCGTCATGGAGAGGATCGGGCTGAGATTGAGGGTCTCTTTTTACTGGAAAAATCAAGTCATCCCGTCATCCCAAAAGCACAGGAATTGGGAATTGAAATTGAAGATGATATGTTAGTGCTAAGGCGTGAAATTACGAAAAGTGGAAAAAGTGTTTGCAGAATAAATGGAAAGCTTGTAACCATCGCGATTCTTCGTGAAATTGGCGGTAGTTTAGTGGATATTCATGGACAGCATGAACATCAGGAGTTAATGAATGAGTCTGAGCATCTTTCGCTGCTTGATCAGTTCGGAACTCATGAAGTCACGACTGTATTATCTGAATATGGGCGAGTCTATGAAGAGTATGAACAAGCATTAAGAAGATTAAAAAATTTAAATGAAAACGAGCAGCAAACGGCTCAAAAAGTTGATTTATACCAATTTCAATTAAATGAGATACAGCAAGCACAATTACAACTTGATGAAGATGAAGTTTTATTAGAAGAGAAAAAGCGTCTTTCAAATTTTGAACGTATTTACGAGGCTGTTCAATCAAGTTATTCTGCCTTGAAAGATGAACATAAGGGTCTTGATTGGATTAGTTTTGTTATGGGGCATATGGAAGGTGCAGCCGAATTAAGTCCTGAATATAAAGAACTGGCAGAATCGGTATCGAATAGTTATTATGTGCTCGAAGAAGTGGCTGCTGCCTTAAGAGATGAATTAGATCAACTTGAGTTTGATCCCGGCAGGTTAAATGAAATTGAAAACCGCTTAAATGAAATTAATGGGTTAAAACGAAAATACGGTCAATCGATAGCTGGAATTTTAGAATATGGCGCAAAAATTGAGGAAGAGTTGGAAACGCTGTTGAATAAGGAAAGTCATATTGATAAGTTAAAGAAGGAAATATCTTCGTTTAAAAAGGACTTAATGATTGAAGGGAAAGAACTGACAACGTTACGTAAAAGATTAGCAAAAACCTTAACAGAGTCGATTCATCGTGAATTAAAAGAACTTTACATGCAAAAAACAGTTTTTGAAGTAAAAATAAACAGCGGCGAATCTCAAATATCGAAAACAGGGATGGATCAAGTTGAATTTTATATTTCTACAAACCCCGGTGAGCCATTAAAACCGCTGTCAAAAATTGCTTCAGGAGGAGAACTTTCCCGAATCATGTTAGCGTTAAAAAGTATTTTTTCCAAACATCAGGAAATTACCTCAATTATTTTTGATGAAGTGGATACTGGCGTCAGCGGTAGAGTTGCTCAAGCAATCGCTGAGAAAATATATAAAGTTTCAATCGATTCACAAGTCCTCTGCATTTCTCATTTACCACAAGTTGCTGCGATGGCAGATACTCATCTATATATTGAAAAAGAAACGCAAGATGGGCGGACGAGAACAAGAGTCAAGAAACTTAATGAGGATGGAAAAGTTAAGGAAATCAGCCGTATGATCTCTGGAGTAGAGATAACGGATATTACGAAAGAACATGCAAAAGAACTGTTAGTTACTGCCAATAATATGAAAGTTCACTGATCTCTGTAGCCATATGGTTCCAGAGATTTTTTGAAAGGGTAAAGGGAAGGATATTAGAAGCTAGAGACAGAATTCAAAAAGAAAAAATGTTTACCGTTGGAAATAACTGAAGGATTTTACGGGATATTCCTACGTGTACAGTTTTTTTTATGTAAACTCGGGTTATAAATGTGCACCATGCAGGCAAAATTAAAGATGTAGCCATTAAGACGGTTTGGACTAGAAGCGAGGAGAGTGAATGTTTTGAATCAAGACTTCTTAAGAAAACTAATTGGTGGAATTCTCCTTGTTTCATTAATTGCTATGTGTTTTATTAAACCTATACAGGAATATTTGCATATTCCTACCCATATTACGCTTTTTGAAGGACAGCAGCTAAACATAGATAAAGAAGCTGTCCCTGTTTCAGCATCAATATCTTCAGAACCATCCGTTGTTGCTCTTAGCGAAGATGAACAGTCACTGTCACTACTAGCAAAAAATCAAGGGAAAAATGAAGTGTTCTTGGAACTTGCCGGACTGCCTGTCAAAAAAGTCGATGTCAGTGTATTAAAAGACTTTAAAGTGACACCTGGAGGTCAATCGATTGGTGTAAAACTCAATACACTTGGTGTTCTAGTAGTCGGACATCATTTAGTTACGACGACCGAAGGAAAAGTATCTCCGGGAGAGTCAGCCGGAATCCAAGTTGGCGATATTATTACAGAAATTAATGGTCAAAAGATTGAGAAAATGTCAGATGTGGCTCCATTTGTTCAAGAGGCAGGTCAGAGCAAGAAACCGTTAAAGTTAATGGTTTCTAGGGAAAGTGGAAAAATCGAAACAGAATTAACGCCGCAAAAAGAAAACGGTGAAGAAAACTATAAGCTTGGATTGTATATTAGAGATTCAGCTGCTGGAATTGGGACGATGACGTTTTATCATCCCCAATCAAAAAAATACGGTGCTTTAGGTCATGTTATTTCTGATATGGATACGAAAAAACCGATTGTAGTTGATGATGGTCAAGTCGTTAGATCGACCGTTACTTCCATTGAAAAAGGAAGTAACGGAAATCCAGGTGAAAAATTGGCTCGATTTTCATCAGATAAAGAGATCATTGGAAACATTAAACGAAATAGTCCCTATGGAATTTTTGGGGAATTAAATCGTGATATTCAAAATGGAATTATGGACGAGCCGATGCCAATTGCTTTGTCCCATCAAGTTGAAGAGGGTCCCGCGGAAATTCTAACAGTCGTGGAAAATGATGAAGTTAAATTATTTGATATTGACATTGTCAGCACGATTCCACAAAAATTCCCAGCGACAAAGGGAATGGTTATTAAAATAACCGATCCTGAACTATTAGGGAAAACAGGGGGAATTGTTCAAGGGATGAGTGGCAGCCCAATTATTCAAAAGGGAAAAGTTGTCGGCGCGGTCACACATGTTTTTGTTAATGATCCGACAAGCGGGTATGGAGTTCATATTGAATGGATGTTAAATGAAGCGGGAATTGATATATATGAAAGGCCTCAACAAAAGGCATCTTAATGCTAAAAGGCGGAGAAATCCGTCTTTTTGTCTTTTTAAATGAACATATTGATGATATGATTAATATGTGCATGAACAAGATATAAAGATTTTTCGACAAAGGTATGGGTTGTGTCGAAAAACAAAGAAAACTATAGAAAACAAAAGATTTTACCGTTTTATATGGAAATTATAAAAAAAGAAAAGGATTTTTGAAGGCATTGTCGAATTTGTCTAAAAGATCATAAGAATTAAATGAGTGGAAATTTGAATTAACATATGCATTCATGTTAGACGAGAAACTTGGAACGGGGAGGAAACAGTAGTGAACAAAATTAAAGTGTGTGTAGTTGATGATAATCGGGAACTTGTAACTTTATTGGAAGAGTTCATTAATTCCCAAGATGATATGGAAGTTTGCGGAACGGCTCATAATGGTCAAGAATGTCTGACAATGCTTGAAACTGTAAGTCCGGACGTTTTAGTGTTGGATATTATTATGCCGCATTTAGATGGCCTTGCAGTTCTTGCAAAGGTAAGAGAGATGGGCACAAGTCCAAGTCCGAATGTCATTATGTTAACGGCATTTGGCCAAGAAGATGTTACGAAGAAGGCAGTTGAATTAGGAGCCTCTTACTTCATTTTAAAACCATTTGATATGGAACATTTAGCAAGCAATATTCGTCAGGTCAGCGGTCAATCTGCTCAAGTTATCCGGAATTCTACAGGGGCTGGTTATCGTCCGCAAGCCTCAGGAGAACCATCGCATCCTAAGAATTTAGATGCCAGTATTACAAGTATTATCCATGAAATTGGTGTACCAGCCCATATTAAAGGATATATGTATTTACGGGAAGCTATTTCTATGGTTTATAATGATATCGAGCTGCTTGGTTCGATTACAAAGGTTCTGTATCCAGATATTGCTAAAAAATTTAATACAACTGCAAGCCGTGTAGAACGTGCGATTCGCCATGCGATCGAAGTTGCATGGAGCCGTGGAAATATTGATTCGATTTCATCATTATTCGGTTATACGGTATCGATGTCAAAAGCTAAACCAACAAATAGTGAATTTATCGCAATGGTTGCGGATAAGCTTCGTTTAGAACACCGTGCTTCTTAAATAGAAAAATAAAAAAGATAAAAAGCGACCGATCATTATGGCCGCTTTTTTTCATCAATAAAAGGCTGGAGGTGGATGGAAGAGAATGACTCAAATTTTTGCGCACCGCGGCTACTGTGCCAAGTATCCAGAAAACACGATGTTAGCCTTTCGTGAAGCAGAAAAAGCAGGAGCGGACGGCATTGAACTAGATGTTCAATTATCAAAAGACGGTGAAGTCGTTGTCATTCACGATGAAAAGGTCAATCGTACAACGAATGGAAAAGGTTATGTAAGAGACTTAACACGAAAGGAACTACAAAGACTTGATGCAGGACATACGATGAAAACGATTATGAAAAAAGAGCCCATCCCATCTCTAAGTGAAGTGTTAGAGTGGATGACTTCCAACGAAATCATCTGTAATATTGAATTAAAAAACAATATATTCCGGTATGAGGGAATGGAGGAGAAAGTGATCCAATTGGTTCGGGAGTATGGGCTGTCACAGCGGGTCATCATTTCTTCCTTTAATCATTACAGTATTGTAAAATCTTATCGAATCGCTCCGGAAATCGAAATTGCTCCAATTCTAGGGAATGCTGTCTACATGCCATGGGTGTATGCTAAGTCCATTGGGGCAAAGGCAATTCATCCAAAATACACGGCTTATCCATTAGAAATTCTTGAAACATCATTAGGAAATGGAATTGCTGTAAGGCCGTACACAGTCAATCAAGAAAAAGATATCGAAAAAATGTGCCGACTAGGATGTGCAGCTATTATTACAGATAATCCTGTCCTTGCCAAAAAAGTAATAAATAAAAGCAGCTAGAGGATTGAGATTCCTTGGCTGCTTTTACTTTACTTTTTGAAACCTTGATTGCACTTTATTTCTTTTTCGGTCGCGGTGAAAGACGAACCCAGCAATAAATCCTACGCCTAGTACGACCATCAAAAGACCGATTAGAAATTGTAACCAAAGAAATGGGATCGGAGCATGTAGAATGCCAAATACCATGTCCCTCATGAACTTAACTCCATATGCAGCAATTATGCCGGGAATCACTAGGATCAGAAGTGCAATGATTCTAACCATTTTATTTGTCCCTTCAATTTTATATTTTTGAATCTCAAGGTATATAGCACCATAAGACTTAATATTTAAAAAACTCTATTTAATAAAATCATAAATCATTTATGATATTTGTCAAGAATGACCAAAAACATTACAATAAGGACATGAAATTTTTTTCAAGCATGATCTGAAAATTATTGCGCATAGAGGAAGTGAATGATGCAAACGGTAATGATTGTTGGGGCTGGGAAGGGTGGTATGGCGATCATTCAGATCATCCAAGATTCCATTGTATTAGATGTACAAGCAGTGATTGATCTAAAAGCTGATGCACCTGGAATTCAGTGGGCGAAGAAAAGGGGGATACAAACAGATTCGGATTGGCGTCCTTTTATAAATAGAAAAGTCGATATGATTGTAGAAGTAACGGGAAGCGAGGATGTCTACCGAGAACTGAGGCAAGTCTGTTCAAGGGAAACGGTTCTAATCCCGTCAAGTGTGGCTCATATGTTAATCAAACTCTTTAAAGATAAAGAAAAACTGATTTCAAGGATTCAAAAAGAAACATATAAATATAATCTTATTTTTAATTCGGTTAATGATGGGATGATTGTCATTAATAATGATGAGAATATCATTCTTCTTAATCATAGTGCGGAAAAATTGATAGGCATCGATAGAAATAAAGCACTTGGAAAACACATTTCACAAGTTGTGCCGATGAGCGAGCTGCCAAGGGTATTACGAACGAGGGCGATTGAAAGCAACCGAGAGGTCGAACTTTCTAATGGGATAAATGTGATTGCTACAAGGATTCCGATTATTGACAAAAATGGCTTATTAATTGGTGGATTTTCCGTTTTTAAAGATATATCTGAGGCTGTTCGTATGGCAGAGCAAATTACTGATTTAAAGGAAGTACAAACAAAGCTTCAAGCCATATTTTATTCGAGTGATGAGGCAATTTCTGTAGTTGATGAAGACGGTATTGGAATCATGATCAATCCTGCTTATACACGCATAACAGGATTAACTGAAGAACAAGTAATTGGGAAGCCGGCGACAACGGATATTGCTGTTGGTGAAAGTGTTCATATGAGAGTGTTGAAAACGCGGAGAGCGGTTAGAGGAGTACCGATGCTGGTTGGGTCGAATAAAAGGGAAGTTGTTGTGAATGGGGCACCAGTCATAGTTGATGGAAAATTAAAGGGAAGTGTTGGGATTATTCGTGACGTTTCCGAATTGAAAAATTTGGACAGGGAATTAAATCGTGCTAAACAGATGATTCGGACATTGGAAGCAAAGTATTCTTTCGAAGATATTATCGGTCATTCTGCGGTCATGAAAATCGCGATAGAGCAAGCAAAATTGGCCGCGAAAACTCCGGCAACGATTCTTTTACGTGGTGAGTCTGGTACCGGGAAAGAGTTATTTGCTCATGCCATTCACAATGGAAGTGACAGAAAGTTTAATAAGTTTATTCGAGTTAATTGTGCATCATTAAGCGAATCTTTATTAGAGAGTGAACTGTTTGGTTATGTAGATGGTGCTTTTACTGGTGCTAAGCGAGGCGGTAAAAAAGGTCTCTTTGAAGAAGCTCATAATGGGAGTATCTTTTTGGATGAAATCGGCGAATTATCGTTAAATACACAAGTGAAATTGCTAAGAGTTCTGCAAGAAAATGAAATTACAAGAGTAGGTGGAACGAAATCTATCTCCTTAAATGTTCGCGTTATTGCCGCAACGAATGTGAATCTGGAGAAAGCCATGGCAAGCGGAGACTTTCGTGAAGACCTCTATTATCGACTTAATCAAATGCCGATCTTTATTCCTCCATTAAGAAAAAGAAAAGAGGATATTGAATTCCTTTGTCGCCGTTTAATTGAAAGAATTAATCAAGAATATGGAAGAAATGTAGAAGGAATTACTGAGAGTGCCTTATCTCGTTTATTATTGTATGATTGGCCGGGAAATATTCGAGAATTGGATAATATTATCCGCCGAGCAATTATTTTTATGACTTATAACGAACAATTGATTGAGTCGGAGCACATTTTCGAATTAAATAACCCCGTTTCAGCAGATGTCACAAATACATTGGAGATTCGTTCAGAAGGAACTTTATCGAAACGACTCCAAGAGTATGAAAAGGCGATCATCAAAAAAACGTTGGAAAAGAATAATGGAAACAAAACAAAAAGTGCAAAGGAATTAGGGTTATCAATAAGAAACCTATATTACAAGCTAGAAAAATACAACCTTGCAAATAATAGCATGAAATAATTTTCAAGATTATGCAATATTTTTCATGATTATGATACAATTTATTGATGGTTATTGAACTTTACTTTTGGTATGAAACTTGCATTAATGTTGGTATCAAGGATTTCCCTTTGAATAATAAAGGTAATTGGTCTATATTGCAAGGTTCTGCGAACTTAGGAGGATTTTAATGGAAATTTTTAAAAGAATGGCAAATTACGATTATGAGCAGCTAATTTTTTGTCAAGATGAATCATCTGGTTTAAAAGCAATTATTGCAATTCACGATACAACGCTGGGGCCAGCTTTGGGTGGAACTCGCATGTGGAATTATGAATCAGAAGCGGCAGCAATTGAAGACGCATTAAGGCTTGCAAGGGGAATGACTTATAAAAATGCTGCTGCTGGTCTGAATCTTGGTGGGGGGAAAGCAGTAATCATTGGAGACCCTCGTAAAGATAAAAGTGAAGAATTATTTCGTGCTTTTGGCCGATACGTTCAGAGTTTGAATGGCAGGTATATTACAGCTGAAGATGTTGGTACAACCGTTGAAGATATGGATACTATTTATGAGGAAACGAATTATGTAACAGGAATATCACAAACATTTGGGTCGTCTGGGGATCCCTCTCCTGTCACAGCATATGGAATTTACCTTGGAATGAAGGCTGCTGCTAAAGAAGCATTCGGAAGCGATTCTCTTCAAGGAAAGGTCGTTGCGGTTCAAGGGCTTGGAAATGTTGCTTATCGTCTTTGCAAACATCTTTACGAAGAAGGAGCAAAGCTTGTGGTTACCGATATTCGTAAAGATGCAGTTGAAAGAGTTGTTCACGAGTTTAATGCAACCGCTGTTGATCCTGCTGACATTTATTCAGTTCCATGCGATATTTATGCACCGTGTGCACTCGGGGGAACGGTCAATGACGAAACCATTCCTGTCTTAAAAGCAAAAGTTATTGCAGGTTCGGCAAATAATCAATTAAAAGAGGCTAAACATGGGCAAATCATCCATGATTTAGGAATTGTGTATGCGCCAGATTACGTCATTAACTCGGGCGGAGTCATCAATGTCGCAGATGAGCTGAACGGATATAATCAAGAACGGGCATTAAAAAAGGTTGAAACGATTTATCACAGCATTGAAAGAGTGCTCGAAATTTCAAAACGAGATGGCATCCCTGCATCTATGGCTGCTGATCGGATGGCTGAAGAGCGAATCATGAAGATTAGAAATTCACGAAGCCAATTTTTACAAAATGGTCATCATATTTTAAGCAGACGATAAGAGAATCGATGAGGGTGTCAGGCGTCCTTCTTCGTGAACTTTTATGATTGTTAGTTGATGCCAGACACCTACTCAGTCTTTAGTCTTAGTCGTTTGGGAAAGTAATGCATGGAAAGACAAAAGTATTTTTTGGAGGTGTACAAATGCACCAAAGTAAGTTTCGCATTTTAACGATTAATCCAGGATCTACTTTTACAAAAATCGCAATATTTGAGAATGAAATTTCCATTTGGGAAAAAATGATTGTCCATGATATTAAGGTTACGGAGTCATATACCCATATTATTGACCAATTTGATTTTAGAAAAAAGGAAATTTTCCAATCTTTACATAATGAAGAAATCAACTTGTCCAGATTTGACGCTGTTTGTGCAAGAGGTGGATTGCTTAGGCCCATTGAAGGAGGCACATATATGGTAGGGAAAGAAATGCTTGCTGATTTGCGTGCCGGTTATGCTGGGGAGCATGCCTCTAACTTAGGGGGAATTCTTGCCTATGAAATCGCCTCTGGACTCAATATACCTGCCTTTATTGTGGACCCCGTTGTTGTAGATGAACTATCTGAAGTGGCGAGAATTTCAGGTTTGCCAATAATTGAAAGAAAAAGTATTTTTCACGCTTTAAATCAAAAAGCTGTTGCTCATCGAGTCGCAAAAGAGCTTGGAAAGCGTTATGAAGAGCTGAATTTAGTGGTCGCCCATTTAGGTGGCGGCATTACAATCGGCGCCCACAAAAGAGGAAAAGTTGTTGATGTTAACAATGGTTTAGATGGAGAAGGCCCATTTGGCCCAGATCGAGCTGGAACTGTACCAGTCGGTGACTTAATTGATCTTTGTTATTCTGGACAGTATTCCAAAAAGGAGATCATGAAGTTGCTCGTTGGAACGGGTGGTTTAATGGGCTATTTGGGGAGTAATCATCCAGAAGTAATTGAGAGGCTGATCGACAATGGAGATGAAAAAGCGAAATTAGTGTATAAAGCTTTTGTCTATCAAATCGCAAAAGAAATTGGAGCTGCCAGCACGGTTTTATCAGGTGAAGTTGATGCAGTTATCATTACTGGAGAACTTGCTTGTCGAAAAAAGCTGACTGGGGAAATTATGAGTCGTGTTAATTGGATTGCCGACGTTTACATCCATCCTGGGGAGAATGTACTTTTAGCGCTCGCAGAAGGGGCATTACGTGTCTTGAGTGATGAAGAATCTGCGAAGAAATATCCCCAAGCGGCATTAAAATAGGTCATACTTTACATTAAATTTAAAGATGACACTTAATTTTTTATAAACAAAGTATTCGGTTTAAGGAGGGATTTTTTTGGCGCAAGAATATGATTTAGTCATTCTCGGTGGAGGAACAGGTGGATATGTGGCGGCTATTCGGGCTGCACAACTTGGTTTAAAGACGGCTATCGTTGAAAAGGAAAAACTAGGGGGTACATGTCTTCATAAAGGTTGTATACCTTCAAAAGCATTGCTTCGCAGTGCGGAAGTATATTCAACGATGAAGCGAAGTGAAGAGTTTGGAATTGATAAAAACGAAATATCTGTAAATTTCGTAAAAGTACAGGCAAGAAAAGAAAAAATTGTACAACAACTTTACAATGGGGTCCAATTTTTAATGAAAAAAGGAAAAATCGATGTATATGAAGGGATTGGCCGGATTCTGGGGCCCTCTATTTTTTCTCCTCTGTCAGGTACCATTTCAGTTGAAATGAATAATGGGATGGAAAATGAAATGTTAATTCCAAAAAGTGTGATCATTGCAACAGGTTCAAAACCAAACACATTGAATTTTGAAATTGATGGAGAATATGTTCTTACTTCAGACGAAGCGTTAGAGTTGGAGAAATTGCCAAAGTCCATTCTTATTGTTGGAGGCGGCGTGATTGGTATTGAATGGGCTTCCTTGTTGTCCGATTTTGATGTAGAGGTCACTATTCTTGAGTATGAGGATCGGATTCTTCGTACAGAAGATAAAGACATTTCCAAGGAAATGCAACGCCTGCTAAAGAAAAAAGGGATCAAAATTCATACAGGGGCAAAGGTCTTGCCAGATTCTATTGAAAAAGACTCAGGTGTTACGATCGCAGCTGAAATAAACGGAGAAACTCAGTCTTTCAGTGCCGAAAAAATTCTTGTTACCGTTGGAAGACAAGCGAATATTGAAGACTTTGGATTAGATAATACTGCAATCGAAATAGATCAGGGTGTTATTAAGACAAATGATTACTATCAAACAAAAGAAACTCATATGTACGCGATTGGTGATGTGATCGGCGGTATGCAGCTGGCACATGTGGCTTCGCATGAAGGAATCATCGCTGTTGAACATCTTGCTGGTTTACATCCACAACCACTAAATTATTCACTTGTTTCAACTTGTATTTACAGTAATCCAGAAGCATCAAAAGTCGGGTTAACAGAAGAGGAAGCGAAAGAACAAGGCTATCAAGTGAAAATAGGTAAATTTTCTTTTCGTTCGATTGGGAAAGCATTGGTATTTGGAGAGAGTGATGGATTTATTAAAATGGTCGTTGATGAAGAAACGGATGATTTGCTAGGTGTTCATATGATCGGACCACATGTAACAGAGTTAATCTCTGAAGCGGGTCTTGCTCGCGTACTTGATGCAACACCATGGGAAATTTCACAAACGATTCATCCTCATCCAAGTTTGTCGGAAGCAATCGGCGAAGCAGCCTTAGCTGTTGATGGAAATGCTCTTCATGGCTAATTTTTAAAAATGAATAATCTGGAGGTTAAATATATGGTGGAGAAAGTGGAAAACCGTCATCATGCATTAGGTTTAAGTGACGATCAAGTTTTAGAAATGTATGAAATGATGCTTTTGGCTAGAAAAATAGATGAACGGTTGTGGCTGCTAAATCGCGCTGGCAAAATTCCGTTTGTCATTTCTTGTCAAGGGCAGGAAGCTGCTCAAATTGGCGCAACATTTGCTCTTAATCGTGAGAAAGATTATATCCTGCCTTATTATCGAGATTTGGGAGTGGTCCTTTCATTTGGGATGACAGCAAAGGATATCATGCTTTCTAACTTTGCCAAAGCAGAAGATCCAAACTCTGGCGGAAGACAAATGCCAGGGCATTTCGGACAAAAGAAAAATCGAATTGTAACCGGATCATCTCCTGTAACGACCCAAGTTCCTCATGCGGTCGGGATTGCGCTTGCTGCAAGGATGGCAGGAGAAGATGTTGTTTCATTCGTTACATTCGGAGAAGGATCATCGAATCAAGGAGATTTCCATGAAGGAGCAAACTTTGCTAGCGTCCATAAGCTCCCCGTTATTTTTATGTGTGAAAACAATAAATATGCCATTTCGGTTCCAATTGATAAACAGGTTGCTTGCGAAAAAATCTCAGACCGCGCAATTGGTTATGGAATGCCTGGAGTCACCGTTGATGGGAATGACCCCTTAGTTGTTTATCAGGCGGTTAAAGAAGCTGCCGAGAGGGGAAGACGTGGAGAAGGACCGACTTTAATTGAGGTCATCTGCCACCGGATGACGGCCCATTCTTCTGACGATGACGATCGCAGTTACCGAACAGAAGAAGAAATCGTTGCAGCGAAATCAAATGATCCACTCGGAATCTTTTTAACTTATTTACAAAAAGCGAATGTTTTACAGGAACATAAGGAACTGGAAATAAATGAACGTGTAAATAAATTAGTAGATGAGGCAACCGATTATGCTGAAAAGGCTCCGTATGCGAGCCCAGATCAACTGATGAAATATGTATATGCAGAAGAATAGGGGGGAGAAAAATGGCAGTTATTTCTTATATAGAAGCGGTCACAATGGCGATCCGGGAGGAAATGGAAAGAGATGATAAAGTATTCTTGTTAGGTGAAGATGTCGGGAAAAAGGGCGGTGTTTTTAAAGCGACAGTAGGCCTCTATGAACAATTTGGCGAACAACGAGTGATGGACACTCCTCTCGCTGAATCGGCAATTGCTGGTGTCGGAATTGGCGCAGCGATGTACGGGATGAGACCGATTGCTGAAATGCAATTTGCTGATTTTATCATGCCGGCAGTGAATCAAATTATTTCAGAAGCGGCTAAAATTCGCTATCGTTCAAACAATGACTGGAACTGTCCGATTGTGATTCGGGCTCCATATGGCGGCGGCGTCCATGGTGCCTTATATCATTCTCAGTCGGTAGAGGCTGTTTTTGCTAATACACCAGGGTTGAAAATTGTGATGCCTTCGACTCCATATGATGTAAAAGGACTGCTGAAAGCAGCGATTCGTGATGAAGATCCGGTCTTATTTTTTGAACATAAACGGGCATATCGACTCATTAAAGGGGAAGTTCCTGAAGATGATTATGTACTGCCAATTGGAAAAGCGGATGTGAAACGAGAAGGTGATGATCTTACGGTTATTACTTATGGGCTTTGTGTTCATTATGCTCTTCAAGCTGCTGAAAAATTAGCCCAAGAAGGAATTTCGGCTCACATCCTTGACTTACGGACTGTTTATCCGCTCGATAAAGAAGCGATTATTGAAGCAGCTACAAAAACGGGTAAGGTACTGCTGTTAACGGAAGATAATAAAGAAGGCAGTATCATTAGTGAAGTTTCGGCAATTATTGCGGAACATTGTTTATTTGAATTAGATGCACCGATCAAGCGATTGGCAGGGCCTGATGTTCCGGCAATGCCATTTGCGCCGACATTGGAGAAAGAGTTTATGGTGAATCCCGAAAAAGTTGAAAAGGCCATGAGAGAGTTAGCAGAATTTTAACTTCATTCAGCGGGGCGAATTTGATTGTAAGAGGAGGGAACATCCCCATGGCGATAGAAAAGATAATCATGCCTAAATTAGGTGAGAGTGTGACAGAAGGAACGATTTCAAAGTGGTTGGTTAAGCCAGGAAACCAAGTCAATAAATATGAACCGTTAGCTGAAATTATTACAGATAAAGTTACTGCCGAAATACCATCTTCATTTGCAGGGACGATAAAAGAAATCATTGCCGGAGAAAATAATACTTTACAAGTCGGTGAGGTGATATGTTTGATCGAAACAGAAGCAATTCAAGAAGAGGTAAAATCAGTAGAAGTTGTTTCTGAAAGAGAAGGAACAACACAACTTAAGCATGATGAAAAGTCCCAAAAGGCTCGCTATTCACCTGCTGTCTTAAAGCTATCACAAGAGCATGGTATTAATTTGCATGAGGTCAAAGGGACTGGATTAGGCGGAAGGATTACGCGAAAAGATCTATTAAAAATCATTGAGTCTGGAGAAATTCCAAAAGCGAGTGTTAAAATGGATCCAAAAGATACTGGGGAAGAGTCAAAGATTTCGCAGCCAGTTACTCATAATGATAATGAAATCACAACGGATCATGGTGATATTGAAATTCCGGTTACTGGTGTTCGGAAAGCGATCGCGAATCAAATGATAAAAAGTAAAAATGAAATTCCACATGCCTGGATGATGGTTGAGGTTGATGTGACGAATCTTGTTCAATATCGAAATGAAATGAAGGACGCATTTAAGAAAACGGAAGGCTTTAATATCACTTATTTTGCATTCTTTGTCAAAGCCGTTGCTCAGAGTTTAAAAGAGTACCCAGAGATGAATACAATGTGGGCTGGAGATAAAATTATTCAAAAGAAAGAGATCAACTTAAATATTGCCGTTTCAACAGAAAAGGAGCTTTTTACACCGGTCATTAGAAATGCTGATGAAAAAACGATCAAAGGGATTGCCCGTGAGATCAATGATTACGCAGTGAAAGTACGGTCTGGAAACTTAAAGGTTGAGGATTTAAAGGGAGGCACCTTTACGGTTAATAATACCGGTACGATTGGTTCCGTTCAATCAATGGGAATCATCAACCAGCCACAAGCTGCGATCTTACAAGTAGAGTCGATTGTTAAACGACCAGTTGTGATCAATAATATGATTGCGGTTCGTGATATGGTCAATCTCTGTCTTTCCCTGGACCACCGAGTTCTAGATGGATTTATTTGTGGGAAATTCATGCATCGAGTAAAGCAAATCCTTGAAAACACTTCTAAAGAGAATACGTCCATTTACTAATGGAGTGCCAGTAACCTTCGTTAAAAATGGAAGGTTACCGGCACTTCGTTATTTTTTATTCATATTTTTCCGTTATTTTCGTAAATATAATAAGAAATAACTCTTTTCAGAAGAGGTGCGAATCATGAGTCAAAATAAAATGAATCATGAACCATTTCCGGAACCGTCGATGGACGAATGGGTTCAAAAAGCCCTGCAATCATTGAAAGGACGAAGTGTTGATACGCTAGCCAGTACCACTTACGAAAATATCCCCTTAAAGCCTCTGTACACAAATGCAGATGTTAATGATCCCGCTTCAACCTCCCCAGGTACTGACGATTATCGCCGTAGAGCTAATACTTTAGGCTATATTAGCTTGCCTTGGAAAATCGCTCAAAGAATCAGAACTGACGACATCGAAAGCGTTAAAACTCAATTACACACAGCATTTCAGAACGGGCAAACTGCCATCCATTTTACACCCTCACCTTCATTGTTTAAGGAACTGCCACAACTTCTCGCCGATTATTATCAAAAATATTCATTTGCCATAAATGGTGGAACGTATCAACTTGAACTGCTTGAAACTCTGCTGAAAATGGAGGGATCTGATAAGGTCACTGGATTTATTGGAATGGACCCTATTTCTCTATATATCAAGAATCCTAGTTTAAAGTTGGACAATGATTATGACAGATTAAGCAGAACGATTAAAAAAACTGCTTCCGCTTTTCCACAATTAAAAACAATCTTAGTAAACACCACTCCATATCATAATAGCGGGGCAAATGCGGTTCAAGAGCTGGCAATTGCCTTGGCATTAGGGGTTGAACATATTGAAAAATTGAAAAAGCGTCAGCTGGATATGAATGATTTTTATCAAAAAATCGTCTTTCATTTTTCGATTGGAAATCAATTTTTTATGGAAATTGCGAAGTTACGAGCCTTTCGGGTTTTGTGGATAAATGTACTGTCAGCCTACGGGGTGAGGATCAACGATGACTCTATTACAATTTCGGCAGAAACGTCCACTTATACAAAAACAATTTATGAACCATATGTGAACCTGTTACGCGCCGGAAATGAGGCATTTGCGGCTGTAATTGGAGGAGTCCAGTATTTGCATATTTCACCTTATAACGAGCTCGAAGGTCAACTTACAGACTTCTCAGAGCGCATTGCCCGTAATATGCATCATATATTAAAGGACGAAGCGAAATTAGATTGTATTATTGATCCGGCAGGTGGATCATGGTTTATTGAATCCCTAACAAATGAATTAACCGAAAAATCATGGCAGCTATTCTTACAGATTGATGATCGGGGAGGAATTGTGAAGGCGATTCAAGATAATTGGTTACAAACCCAAATCGACGAAGTCAGAATGAGAAGAGAAGAAGATGTAATGAATGGGAAACAAATTTTAGTTGGAACCAATCAATATATTTTTCCACAGGATATTCCACTTAAAGCAGCTGCTGCGCAATCTATTCAAATTCAAACGACTATTGAATCTGTCATTGATAGGCGTTTATCCGAAGTGTTCGAAATTTATAGAATGGGTAAAGAAAAACAATCGAATCGTGGTGATGCAGAATGAAAAACAAACCCGATTTTAGAAAAGTTTCATTAAAATTTACAAAAAATGAAATCCAATCGAAACAAAAAGGAGAAGAAGAAATCTCGCAATCCATGGAAACGTTACTATTTAAAACAAATGAAGAGATTTTAACAAAACCTCTTTATACAGAAAAAGATTTGATCGACATTCAGCATCTCGGTTCGTTACCTGGATTTCCCCCGTATACTCGAGGTCCATATCCAACAATGTATATCAACAAGCCATGGACAATCCGGCAATATGCAGGATTCTCAACAGCCGAAGAAAGCAATGCATTTTACCGTCGTAATTTAGCAATGGGGCAAAAAGGTTTATCCGTTGCCTTTGATCTTCCTACCCATCGGGGCTATGATTCAGACCATCCGCGAGTGATTGGTGACGTTGGGAAAGCGGGAGTGGCAATTGACTCTATTCTTGATATGAAAATTCTCTTTGATGAGATTCCGTTAGACAAAATGTCGGTCTCGATGACGATGAATGGAGCCGTTTTGCCAATTATGGCCTTTTATATTGTAACTGCAGAAGAACAAGGGGTTTCCCGAGAAAAATTAATAGGTACGATTCAAAATGATATTTTAAAAGAATATATGGTGCGGAACACGTATATTTATCCACCGAAAATGTCGATGAAAATCATTGCGGATATTTTTAAATATACGTCAATGATGATGCCAAAGTTTAATAGTATCAGTATTTCAGGCTATCATCTTCAAGAAGCAGGTGCACCAGCCGACCTTGAACTTGCCTATACATTAGCGGACGGACTCGAATATGTACGAACGGGATTAGCGTCTGGAATCGATATTGATCGTTTTGCTCCGAGATTGTCTTTTTTCTGGGGGATCGGCATGAATTACTTCATGGAAGTGGCAAAACTCCGGGCTGCTAGGTATTTGTGGTCAAAAATCATGAAGAGATTTAATCCGAAAAATCCAAAATCACTTTCGCTTAGGGCCCATAGTCAAACATCTGGCTGGAGTTTAACAGAAGTCGATCCATTTAATAACGTCATGAGAACATTGCTTGAGGCACATGCAGCGGTTATGGGGCATACGCAATCTTTGCATACGAATGCCCTTGATGAGGCAATTGCGCTGCCAACTGATTTCTCAGCAAGAATTGCACGTAATACCCAGCTGTATTTGCGAGAAGAAACGGGAATCACAAAGGTCATTGATCCATGGGGCGGCTCTTATTATGTTGAATATTTGACAGATCAATTAATCAAAAAGGCATCAAAGCATCTTGAAGAAATTGAAAGATTAGGAGGCATGGCAAAGGCAATTGAAACAGGAATTCCAAAAATGAGAATTGAAGAGGCTGCAGCGAAAAGACAGGCACAAATTGATTCAGGCCAAGAGAAAATCATTGGAGTAAATACTTACGTTCCTGAAACGAAAGAAAATCTCGATATTTTATCAATTGATAATCATGCTGTTCGTATGAAGCAAATTGAAAGGTTGAAAGAACTTAAGTCCCAACGGAATGAGAAGGAGGTAGAGGCAACCTTATTGGCGATCACGAAAGCATGCGAAACAAATAAAGAAAATTTATTAGAACTAGCAGTAGAGGCAGCAAGGGTAAGAGCGACTCTTGGGGAAATATCAATGGCGATTGAAAAGGTAACAGGCAGACATACTGCTGCTGTGCAATCAATCAGCGGTGTTTATCGTTCCGCATTTGCGAATGAGACTTTAATAGAGGAAGTAAGGGAGCTGGCAAAGGAGTTTCAGGTCAATGAGGGGAGACGCCCGCGAATCTTAATGGCAAAAATTGGTCAAGATGGACATGATCGCGGGGCAAAGGTTGTAGCAACAGCACTAGCCGATTTGGGGTTTGATGTAGATATCGGTCCGCTTTTTCAAACTGCAGCAGAAACGGCAAAGCAAGCAGTCGAAAATGATGTCCATGCAATTGGAATGAGCTCTCTTGCCGGTGGGCATAACACTTTATTGCCGCAGTTAGTAGAAGAATTAAAGGGGTTAGGGAGAGAAGATATCATTATTATCTTAGGTGGAGTCATTCCGAAACAGGATTATCCGTTCCTTTATCAACAGGGAGCTGCGGCTATATTTGGACCAGGAACCGTGATTCCAGAGGCAGCTGCGAAGATGATACATGCTATTTATGAAAAACTTGGCTATGAGGAAGTGTAGTCAATGGGAGAAAAATCGTCGAAAGCTGATAGTAATCAGCTGAATAGCCCATCTGCTCAACCTTCTCATTCTAACAAAAAGACGTTTCAAAAAAAGAATCCCCAATCCAACCTGACAAATGAAATTTTATTACAAGGAATATTAGCTGGAAATCGAAGTCTTTTAGCTCGAGCAATCACCCTTATTGAAAGCAATACCGAACATCATTTTCAACAAGCTCAGTCCTTATTGCAACAGCTGCTCCCCCGTACAGGAAAAACATTGCGGATTGGCGTTACTGGTGTCCCAGGAGCTGGGAAAAGTACGTTTATTGAGACGTTCGGAACGTATTTATGTGACGAATTGGGTTTAAACATTGCTGTATTAGCGATTGATCCAAGTTCAACGATAAGCGGCGGCAGTATTTTAGGAGATAAAACGAGGATGGAAAAGCTTTCACATAATCCCCGGGCATTCATTCGTCCGAGTCCATCATCAGGAAAGTTAGGTGGTGTTCATCGGAAAACGAGAGAAACAGTCACGTTATGTGAGGCCTTTGGTTTTGATGTGATTATCATTGAAACAGTCGGTGTCGGGCAAAGTGAGGCAATCGTTCGGAACATGGTTGATTTTTTCATGCTCTTTGTCTTAACAGGTGCAGGGGATGAACTGCAGGGCATAAAAAAAGGGATTATTGAACAAACCGATATGATTGTAGTCAATAAAGCGGATGGAAAAAATAAGGAGAAAGCCGAAGGAACGAAGAATGAATATAATCGTATGTTAAGATTTCTTCGTAAGGCAACGAAGGGATGGCAGACAAAAGCTTATACTTGCTCTGCTCTTTATAAACAAGGGATCGAAGAGATTTGGAATGTTATTAAAGACTTTGAAAGAGTGGTTAGAGCGTCAAATCTTTTTGAAGAACGTCGAAGACTCCAAACGAAGGAATGGATGAAGGAGATGATTCTTGACCAACTCGAACACCACTTTTATCACCATCAAGAAGTAAAGCAGTTACTGCCAAAGTTGGAAAAGGACGTACTATCTGGAACAAAGACGGTCTCACAAGCGGTAGAGGAGCTGTTAATAAAATATAAACATTAACAATGGGAAGTCTTTTCATTGCACATTAATTAATAATACTGTTATGATAATAATTATATATTTAAGTTGAAATAAAGGAGTGAAAGAAATGAATATGAACTTTAATTTATTCATGAATGACCATGTTCTCAAAGCCCGACAAGAGATGGTTGAGGCAGGATATACAGAATTGAAAACACCAGAAGAGGTGGATGAAGCATTAAGCCAAAAAGGGACGACACTTATGATGATCAATTCAGTTTGTGGCTGTGCGGGTGGGATTGCTCGGCCGGTTGCGAACCATGCTGTCCATTATGATAAGCGCCCAGACCATTTAGTCACTGTTTTTGCCGGACAAGATAAAGAGGCTACTGAAAAAGCGCGTACCTACTTCACAGGCTATCCGCCTTCATCCCCATCTTTTGCGCTGTTAAAAGACGGGAAAATACTTAAAATGGTTGAACGTCACGAAATTGAAGGTCACGAACCAATGGCAGTTATGCAGAAGCTGCAACAGTATTTTGAGGAATACTGTGAAGAAGTGTAAATCCTATTATAAAAAAACCCATTATTGTCATTCAATAATGGGTTTTTTTATGTAATTTGGGTATTTAAAGTCATAGAAAAATGAACAAACTCATTTGAAAGTTCAATAAAAAGGATCATATCAGAATTTTGGAATTTTGTTTTTATGACAATGTTTTAGTTGCATATTCATCAAACTGTGTTAAAATTCACTTTAGTGAATAATTATTCGTATGTTAAAATACTAATACGAAGAAAATAGACCATAATAAATTTATACAATTTAAAGTTGCAAGGAGGAAATGAAAGTGAAAAAATTGGTATTATTTCTGATGGGTTCCCTTTTAATAAGTTTACTTGCTGCCTGTAATTCAGGAGGCGATACAAATCAAGAGATTGGTGGATTTACCATTGAGGATGCAGATGGAGGATATGCAATCGCATTTCCAAAAGGCAGTGAATTAAAGGAAAAGTTTAATAATGAATTAAAAGCCATGATTGATAGCGGAGAAATGGATGAGCTAATCAAAAAATGGTTAGACCCTGAGTCTGAAAAGGCTATAGAAAGTGAAAATAATTCAGATGGAGAAGTCTTAAAAATGGCAACTTCTGCTGACTATGCACCATTTGAATACATCGATACAGAAGGCACTGGTGATTTCACGGGATTAGATATCGAACTTGCCAAAGTAATCACGGCAAGGTTGGGATATCAACTTGAAATCCAGGATATGGATTTTGGTGGTTTAATTTCAGCCCTGCAAAATGGACAAGCTGATTTTGTTATGTCTGCAATGTCTGCTACTGACGAGCGTAGAGGAAGTGTAGACTTTAGTGAAATTTACTATACATCAAAGCATGTTGTTGTTTCGAAAACAGATAGTGGAATCGAAAGTGTAGAGGATTTAAAAGATAAAAAAGTTGGTGTCCAAATGGGATCCATCCAGGAAGAAAAAGGCAAAGAGTTAGCTGAAGAAATCGGGTTCAACTTAGAAAATAGAAACCGAATTCCAGAACTGATTCAAGAAATAAAAGCTGGTCGTCTGGATGCGGCCATCATTGAAGATACCGTTGCAGAAGGATATATGGGAAAATAATAGGTTCTTTTAAAGTTTAAATCATCCATTAGTATGGATGCGAATCGTTCTATTCGAATGAATAGTGTAATGAGCGTGTGTACTAATGGCGATTATAGAACGATACACTTGTTTAACACAGTCAAATAATAAAAACGTTCAGAATCGAATCGTTTCTGAGCGTTTTTATACGTTTACAAAAGGAAAGTAATACTTTTCCGAAACTTTTATTCATCTAATTGGAATTACTTTTACCTGAGAGGATTGGTTACAATGAATTTAGATTTTTCATCCGTTCTCCCTGCATTCCCTTTTATTTTAAAGGGAATAGGGATAACGCTTCAGATCGCTTTTTTTGCTGGAGTAATCGGATTTGTATTTGGAATTATTTTATCGTTATTTAAAATCAGCAATATTAAAGTGCTTAATTGGTTTGCCGATGTATATACATCGATTTTCCGTGGAACACCACTCGTCTTACAATTGATGATTATTTATTTTGGTTCACCTCAGGTGCTCGGTTTTCAAATTGAACCCTTTACCGCTGCAGTTGTTTCATTTGGGTTAAACTCCACAGCTTATATTTCGGAAATTATTCGCGGTGGTATTTTAGGAATTGATAAAGGCCAAAGTGAAGCAGCAATGGCACTTGGTGTTCCTTACCGCCCGATGATGACCAACATTGTTTTGCCACAAGCAGTAAAAAATATTTTACCTGCATTAATGAATGAGTTTATTACGTTAACTAAGGAATCTGCCATTGTAACAACGATTGGGGTTATGGATATTATGCGCCGAGCTTATCAGGTTGGTGCAGATAAATTTCGCTTTATTGAACCGCTATTACTAGCAGGTGTCATTTATTATTTACTGGTCATGGTCTTAACCTTAATTGGAAAAGCTGTCGAAAGGAGAATGAGAAAGAGTGATTAAAGTAGAAGGATTAACAAAACAATTCGGCAAGCTTGAAGTTTTAAAAGGAATTTCCACAACGATCCAAGAAGGAGAAGTTGTTGCAATTATTGGTCCATCCGGATCAGGGAAATCGACGTTTCTTCGCTGTTTAAACTTATTAGAAAAACCAACGGGCGGACATATTTATATTCATGGCAGTGATTTAATGGATAAAAAAACGGATATCATGAGAATCAGACAAAATGTCGGAATGGTGTTTCAACACTTTCATTTATTTCCACATAAAACCGTCATGGAGAATTTAACCTATGCACCAATGAAAGTAAAAAAAATGAGCAAAGTGGAAGCTGAAAAAGTTGGAATGGATTTATTAACTAAGGTAGGTTTAGCCCAGAAAGCGTCTGAGTATCCAACTCGGTTATCCGGTGGACAGAAACAGCGTGTAGCGATTGCACGTGCGCTAGCAATGGAACCTAAAGTCATGTTATTTGATGAGCCCACTTCAGCCCTTGATCCAGAAATGGTTAAAGAGGTATTAGATGTAATGAAGTCACTTGCAGACTCTGGAATGACGATGGCGATTGTTACTCATGAAATGGGGTTTGCCCGTGAAGTAGCTGACCGAATTCTCTTTTTAGAAGACGGGATGCTTGGTGAGGATTCACCGCCAGAGGAATTTTTTACAAATCCGAAAAGTCAGAGGGCAAAGGATTTTCTAGAAAAAATCTTATAATATTGATAAAAGTGGAAAAGGGATCATAATCTTTTCCACTTTTCTCTTTTAAAGGAAAAACATGTTAAACTTAAAGAAAAAGAATAGCAGGGAGAAGAACGATGAAATTTCGTATTGGTTATCGGACGCTAAAAACGGCGGTAGGTGCAGCATTAGCCATCTTGATTGCACAAGGTTTAGGTTTAGAAAATTTTGCTTCTGCTGGAATCATAACGATTTTATGTATTAAAAATACGAAGAAGAAATCACTTCGAGCTTCATGGGATCGAATTCTAGCATGTTTAATTGCAATTGCCTATGCAATTGTGTTTTTTGAGTTAATTGGATATCACGCAGCGGTCATTGGATTGTTACTTGTGTTTTTCATTCCGACCGTTGTGTTAATTAAAGCAACGGATGGGGTTGCCTCTAGCAGTGTCATTATTTTGCATTTCTTTGCTGCAGGCAAGATCACATATGGCTTTATTTTGAATGAAATATTGATTGTATTAATTGGTATCGGGATTGCTTTACTAGCTAACTTATATATGCCGAGCTTGGATCGTAAACTTGAAGATTATCAACGCAAAATTGAGGATAATTTTAAAATCATTTTTATGGAGATTGTCCACTACTTGCGCTATGGTGACCATAATTGGGATGGGAAAGAAATTCCAGAGACCATTCAATGGGTTGCCGAAGCAAAATCACTTTCATTTCAAGAAATGGAAAATCAATATTTACATAATGAAGAGGAGCATCTCTATTATTCATATTTCAAAATAAGAGAAAAGCAATTTGAAATTATTGAAAGGGTATTGCCAATTATTACTTCAATTTCAAAGACAGTCGAACAAGGGAGGATGATCGCTGATTTTATTGAGGAGCTTTCAGAACATATTCATGGAGGCAACACAGCAGACATCTACTTAGAAAAGCTAAATAAGATGCATATGGCTTTTGAGAAAATGGAGCTCCCAAAAACAAGAGAAGAATTTGAAGTCCGTGCAGCACTGTTCCATTTTATAAACGAAATGAAACAATATTTACTCATTAAGCAATCCTTTAAGGGAATTGAGCAACAAAATAATAAGAATGAAAACCTGGTAAGTGAAGGAAACTAAGTAAAATAAATAGGGTGGTGATAGTATCGTTCAATTATTATCGACTCTACTTTTTACTTTATCTCTTTCACCGTTATGGCCGCTTGGTGCCAGCCCGTTGCCAGGTGATCCATTTATTATTGTCAATAAAACAACTAATGAGCTCGCTTTTATTCATGATAATCAGGTCGAAACAATCGTCGATGCAGCAACGGGTGTAACCGATGATTTGACTCCGGAAGGCTTATTTACAATTACTGTAAAAGCAGTGGAGCCCTATTATCGTAAAAAAGATATTCCAGGTGGATCTCCAGAAAATCCGCTAGGTTCCCGCTGGATTGGATTTGATGCGAAAGAAACGGATGGTCGAATTTATGGAGTTCACGGGACAAATAATCCATCCTCAATTGGAAAAAGAGTTTCACAAGGCTGTATTCGCCTGCAAAATGAGGTAATTGAGTCCCTTTATCCAGAGATACCGATAGGAGCTAAAATACTAGTCATATCTACAACAAAATCATTTGAGGATTTAGCAAAAGAATATGGAGCAATGAAATAGGGCTGTTCATCTTGAACGGCCCTTAAACATTTATTATATAAACATCAAAATCCCTGTTAAAATGGTTGAAGCCAGCATTGCAAAAATCATTAAATAAACGATGATTTTTTGAGTTTTTTTTCTTCTATTGTTAGACAAATGTTTTCCCTCCAATTTATATTAAGCATATTCCATTACCTTTTCTATCAATAAAAACGATCTTATCATATATCTATTTTACTAAGAATGAATCTTTTGGACAACTGTCAAAAGAAAGTTGGATTATTTTGCATTTATCATGAATACAATGATTATAATCTAGATTTATATAAATGAAGGTGGTTAATCATGATCAAAAAGGTTGATCATATTGGAATTGCCGTTCATTCTCTTGAAAAGAGTCTACCATTTTATACAGAAATCTTAAAGCTCAAATTACTACGGGTCGAAGAGGTTGAAACACAGCACGTCAAAGTCGCCTTTCTTGATGGGGGTGATACAAAACTAGAATTATTAGAAGCAACCAGTTCGGAAAGTCCCATCGCCAAATATATTCAAAAACATGGACAAGGAATTCACCATATCGCATTATGTGTCTGCTCCATTGAGGATCGGATTAGAGAGTTACAGGAAAAAGGAATCAACATGATTGACCAACAGCCTCGAAAAGGTGCTGGTGGAGCGGACATTGCTTTTATCCACCCAAAATCATCTGACAGTGTTCTATTTGAAATATGTGAAAAGAAAGGAATGGAACATGGAGAAGAAGGATATGTACGAAAAGATCCATGAATTATATGATCGGAAAACAGCGGCGCGGATTGGAGGCGGGGATGAGAGAATCGTCAAGCAGCATGAAAAGGGGAAATTGACTGCCCGCGAACGAATCGATTTATTAGTTGATCCTGGGACATTTGTTGAGCTATATCCTTTTATTGAGCATAATTGTCATGATTTTGGTTTGAAGGATGAAACGTATCCTGGAGATGGAGTCGTGACAGGCTACGGGAGGGTAAATGGACGGCCTATTTATTTATTTGCCCAAGATTTTACCGTTTTTGGAGGAGCGTTAGGAGAAATGCATGCAAAAAAAATTGTAACCGTTATGGATTTAGCTGTAAAAAACGGTGCTCCAATTATTGGTTTAAATGATTCAGGCGGGGCGAGAATCCAGGAAGGCGTTGTTTCTCTTGATGGATACGGGCAAATTTTTTATCGAAACAGTATTTATTCAGGGGTGATTCCGCAAATATCGGTGATCATGGGTCCATGTGCTGGGGGTGCGGTTTATTCACCGGCTATTACAGATTTTGTTTTTATGGTCGAGAAAAGCAGTCAAATGTTTATTACCGGACCGAAAGTCATTGAGGCTGTTACCGGTGAAAAAATATCCCCTGAGGACCTTGGTGGAGCAGCTATTCATAATTCAGTGAGTGGGAATGCTCATTTTCGAGGTGAATCAGAAGAAATCGTGTTGAATCAAGTTCGTAATCTATTAAGCTATCTCCCGCAAAATAATATCGAAAGACCCCCTGCCCATTCCTCAAGCAATGAAGACGATGATCGTCCTGATTTAATTAATACTATTCCATATGATCCAGTCCGTCCTTATGATATCCGAAAGGTTCTCGATCAAGTAGTAGATCACAATAGCTTTTTAGAAGTCCAGCGGGATTTTGCGAAAAATATCGTGATTGGACTGGCACGGATTAAAGGAGAAACGGTTGGTTTAGTTTGTAATCAACCTAAATACATGGCCGGTGTTCTGGACATAGATTCGTCAGACAAAGCAGCGAGGTTTATTCGATTCTGTGATTCCTTTCATATTCCAATCATAACATTTGAAGATGTAACGGGGTTTTTACCAGGAATTAACCAAGAACATGGAGGAATTATTCGCCACGGGGCCAAAATTTTGTATGCGTATTCAGAGGCTACCGTACCTAAGCTAACGGTTATTTTAAGAAAAGCATACGGAGGGGCATATGTGGCGTTGAATAGTAAATCCATTGGGGCTGATCTAGTGTTTGCTTGGCCTAATGCAGAAATTGCTGTCATGGGACCACAAGGGGCAGCAAATATTATCTTTGCGAAGGAAATTAGTCAAAGCAGCGATCCAGAAGCAACAAGAGCTGAGAAAATAAGGGAGTATAGAGAAAAGTTTGCTAATCCATATGTTGCCGCAAGTAAGGGGATGGTCGATGATGTTATTGATCCACGGGAAACCCGTATCAAAATAATACAGGGATTAGAAATGCTTAAAAATAAACAGGAACATAGGCCGCAAAAAAAACATGGCAATATGCCGATGTAATCTGAGGATTTTCTAATGCAGCAAACGACTCCTTATTTGATGCTCTATAAATAAAAGAGGTATACTAATAAAAACAGAGTAGTGAGGAGTCGGTATAAATGATAAGCCAGGAGCGTTTATTAAATGAGTTTCTCGAATTAGTACAAATTGATTCTGAAACGAAGTTTGAGGCAGAAATTGCAAAAGTGTTAAAACAAAAATTTGCTGATCTAGGTGTTTCTGTTTATGAGGACGATACAACAGCGATTACAGGACATGGTGCAGGCAATTTAATATGTACGTTAAAAGGAACAAAACAGGGTGTCGATCCGATTTATTTTACTTCCCATATGGATACCGTTGTCCCTGCCAAAGGAGTAAAACCATCAATTAAAGATGGATATGTCGTGACAGATGGTACAACGATTCTTGGTGCGGATGATAAGACAGGTTTATCTGTTATGTTGGAAACAGTTCGTGTCCTAAAGGAACAAAACATTCCCCATGGGGATATTCAGTTTATTATTACTGTTGGGGAAGAGTCTGGTTTAGTCGGTGCTAAAGCTCTTGATCGCTCATTAATCAAAGCAAAGTATGGATATGCCCTTGATAGTGATGGAAAAGTAGGCAATATTATTGTGGCAGCACCGACACAAGCCCATATTAAAGCAACGATCCTTGGGAAAACAGCTCATGCTGGGGTAGCACCTGAAAAAGGTGTATCTGCGATTACAATAGCGGCAAAGTCAATTGCAAAAATGCCGCTTGGACGTATTGATGAAGAGACAACGGCTAATATCGGACGTTTTGCCGGCGGTCAAGCGACAAACATCGTTTGCGATCATGTTGAAATTTTGGCTGAGGCTCGTTCGCTCATTCCAGAAAAAATGGAAGCTCAAGTTGAAAAAATGAAAAATGCTTTTGAAAGTACAGCTCAAGCAATGGGTGGAAAGGCAGAAGTAGAAGTTGTAGTCATGTATCCAGGCTTTAAATTTGGTGATGGTGATCATGTTGTCGAAGTAGCAAAAAAGGCTGCCGCAAAAATTGGCCGTAGTTGTGAATTATTACATAGCGGCGGTGGGAGTGATGCTAATGTGATTGCCGGCTTTGATATTCCAACGGTTAATTTAGCGGTTGGTTACGAAGAAATTCATACAACAAATGAAAGAATGCCAGTCGAAGAATTATATAAGCTAGCTGAAATGACAGTGGCGATTATCCAAGAAGTAGCCGGAGAGTAAAGAGGACTAAAGGGAGTAATGACAAAAGACTCGTATGGACTTACGGGTCTTTCCTTGTTTCAGTAATAAAATAAGAAGCGGTACTATAGTATTGAAGGTGTTCAGTATGAAAAAGATGTATCCTAAAAACGGAAGAGTTATTTTGCACGTAGATATGAACAGTTTTTATGCATCTGTTGAGATGGCCTATGATCCTGGATTAAAGGGGAAGCCGCTTGCAATTGCTGGGAATCCTAAAGAACGAAGGGGTATTATTGTAACATGCAGTTATGAGGCTCGGCGGTTTGGTGTTAAAACAACGATGCCGATTTGGGAAGCAAAAAAGCTATGTCCTCATCTCATCGTCAGGACGCCTAATTTCGATCGATATCGTGCTGCATCTAGTGAAATGTTTCAGATTCTTAAACAATATTCCAGCTTAGTTGAACCTGTATCCATTGATGAGGGGTATTTGGATATTACGGGAAGTTTTGAACTAGGCACCCCACTCGCAATTGCGGAAAAGATTCAAAAGCAAATTTTAAATGAATTGGACTTACCTTGCAGTATTGGGGTGGCTCCAAATCGCTTTTTAGCTAAAATGGCATCAGATATGAAAAAGCCACTGGGTATTACTGTTTTACGTAAGCGTGATGTGCCAAAAGTGCTGTGGCCGTTACCGATTATTGAAATGTACGGTGTTGGCAAAAAAACGGCTGAAAAGTTAAATAACATCGGAATTATTACGATCAACGATTTAGCAAAGGCTAATAAAATGCAATTAGAATCCCTTCTTGGTATTAACGGGGTTCGTTTAAAGGAAAGAGCGAATGGAATTGATGAAAGGCCAGTTGATCCGAATGCGGCAAACGAGATAAAAAGTGTCGGAAATTCAACGACTCTGCCAAGTGATGTATCGAATCAACAAGAACTTCTTTATGTTTTAGAACGGTTAACGGAAAAAGCAACGGTACGAATGAATCGAAAAAAGGTATTGGCAGCTTCGATCGGAATCACGATTCGTTATAATAATCGAAAAACGATTAATCGAAGTAAAAAGCTGTTAAATCCTTCGGTTCGTTTTGAGGAGCTCTATCATGAGGCAAGAGAACTTTTTTTGAAACATTGGAATGGAGAACCTGTCCGGCTGCTTGGTGTGACGGGTTCTGATCTTGTAGAGAAAAATCAGGCGGTAAAACAACTTGATCTTTTTTCTTATGAAAATGAGGCGAAAAAAGAACCTTTAATAAAAGCCGTTGAAAACCTCCGGGCCAAATTTGGGGATGGGATTATTGAAAAGGCCTTAGATAAAGCAATGGAAAAAAACATGGAAAACACTTCACAAACAAGCTTCAGCAAAGACTTTTTGGATTTTTTTCCTAAAGATTAACGTCCATCAGTAAATAATTTTACAGTGGAAGTTTGCGGCAGGTAGAGAGGTCTCCCATTTGTATAAGCGGTGAGATGAATGCAAGGGTTCTGCTCTTGGCATACTAATGGTAATCAGATTCGTTGCTAAATTCGACAAAAACTGCTAAAGTAGAATCGTTTATGAGGATGTATACATAGTTAGAAGGGACGTAAAAAGATGACAAAACAACAGTTTGGTGTAGTGGGAATGGCTGTTATGGGTAAAAACTTAGCCATGAATATTGAATCAAGGGGATACTCTGTCGCAATTTACAATCGTTCACGTGAAAAGACAGATGAAGTTCTAGCAGAAACAAAAGGAAGGAACTTCAAGGGAACTTATTCAATAGAAGAGTTTGTCAATTCTCTTGAAAGCCCAAGAAAAATTATGCTTATGGTTAAAGCTGGTGCACCAACAGATGCGACGATTGATGGATTAATTCCTTTTTTAGAAAAAGGGGATATCTTAATAGATGGTGGAAATACATTTTTTAAAGATACACAAAGACGAAATCAACGTCTAAGTGAACTGGGAATCCATTTCATTGGGACAGGTGTATCAGGCGGAGAAGAGGGAGCATTAAAAGGTCCTTCGATTATGCCTGGGGGACAGAAGGAAGCTTATGACTTAGTAGCTCCGATTTTTAAAGATATATCTGCTAAAGTTGATGGGGATCCTTGTACGACCTATATAGGATCAGATGGTGCAGGTCACTATGTAAAAATGGTTCATAATGGCATCGAGTATGGAGATATGCAGCTTATTTGTGAAGCCTATTTCCTTTTGAAGCATGTGCTTGGATTAAAGGCAGATGAACTTCATGAAGTATTTTCCGAATGGAATAAAGGCGAGCTTGATAGCTATTTAATTGAAATTACGGCTGATATCTTTACAAAGATTGATGAAGAAACAGGGAAACCACTTGTCGATATGATTCTCGATACGGCTGGTCAAAAGGGAACAGGGAAATGGACAAGCCAAAACTCGCTTGATTTAGGAGTTCCACTGCCGGTTATTACAGAATCCGTCTATGCGCGCTTCATTTCTGCGATGAAAGAAGAGCGTGTACATGCGAGTAAGGTTCTTAAAGGTCCTGATGCTTCAGGTTTTACAGGAGATAAAGCAGCTTTTATTGAATCGGTTCGTAAAGCATTGTATATGAGTAAAATTTGTTCATATGCCCAAGGTTTTGCACAAATGAGAGCAGCATCCGAGGAGTATGGGTGGGATCTCAAGTACGGAGATATTGCGATGATTTTCCGTGGTGGGTGTATTATACGGGCTCAGTTCCTACAAAAAATTAAAGATGCTTATGACCATGAACCAGGGTTGAAAAGTCTTCTGCTAGATCCATATTTTAAGGAGATTGTTGAAAGCTATCAATTTGCTTTACGTGAAATCGTGGCACAAGCGGTTCAATTTGGTATTCCTGTTCCATGTTTTTCCGCTGCTCTTGCTTATTATGACAGTTACCGCACAGAAACATTGCCCGCTAATTTGTTACAAGCACAACGGGATTATTTTGGTGCTCATACGTATCAACGAATTGACCGAGAAGGAATTTTTCATACTCAGTGGTTCCAAGAAGAAGAATAATTAAAAAACCTCTTTGCTAATTGGGCAAAGAGGTTTTTATTATTAACAAGACTCAACATCAAGGTTCGTAACTGGCCACCAGAAATATCCATCTCTAGCGAGGAGGATGTCGCTTTCTTGTGGACCGAAAGAGCCTGCTTCATAGTTAGGGAAATGGGCATATGAATTTTGCCAAACATTCGAAATGTGATCAACAAAGCCCCAAGACAAGGCTACCTCATCCCAATGTGTAAAGTTAGTCGCATCTCCCTTCATGCAGTCATACAATAACTTTTCATAGGCCTCAGGTGTATTAATGCCATCAATACCTTTATTTGCATAGCTCAATTTAACATTTTTTGCGTCCATTCCTTGACCCGCCTTTTTAGCATTTAAATGGAGGGTAATTCCTTCCTCTGGCTGAATGTGAATCACGAGTAAATTTGGACTTAATGTTTGTTCTGTTTTATAATACAGATTCATCGGGATATCTTTAAATTGAACAACGATTTTCGTTGATTTTGTTTTCAATCTTTTCCCAGTCCGGATATAAAATGGAACACCTGCCCAGCGGAAATTATCAATCATGACTTTACCTGCAACAAAGGTTTCTGTATTTGACTCAGGATCTACCATGTTTTCATTACGATAGCCTGGAACTAATCGACCGCTAACGTAACCGGGGCCATATTGACCGCGTACAAAGTATTGCTTGACATCATCATCTTTAATCGGGCGCATCGCTCTGAAGACTTTAACTTTCTCTGAACGGATTTCTTCTGTATTTAATCGGATTGGAGGCTCCATTGCGAGTAAAGCGACCATTTGCAGCATATGGTTTTGCACCATATCACGAAGGGCTCCGCTGTTTTCGTAATAGCGTCCGCGCTCTTCTACTCCTAGTGTTTCACTGGACGTAATTTGGATATTGGAAATATATCGGTTATTCCATAGAGGTTCAAAAATCGCATTAGCAAAGCGAATCACCTCAATATTTTGCACCATTTCTTTTCCTAAGTAATGGTCAATTCGATAGATCTCTTCTTCTGCAAAGGCGGTTCTGATTTGATCATTTAATTCTTGAGCCGATTGTAGATCATGGCCAAATGGTTTTTCGATCACAAGCCGCTTAAATCCTTGTACATCTGTAAGACCATCTTCTTTTAAATGTGTCGCAATCGTGCCGAAGAATTCTGGTGCCATTGCTAAATAGAAGATGCGATTTCCATTTGTTTCGTAATGGCCATCCAAATCGGTAATGATTTCACTTAAAGCTTTATAGGAAGCTGAGTCTGTAACATCATGCGAATGATAATAAAAATGGGAAGCGAACTCATTCATTTTTTCTTGATCGTCTGAAATGGTTCCAATTGATTTCATGATGTTTTCTTTAAATTCATCATTAGATAGGGATCTTCTAGCTACACCAACGACGGCGAAGTTTTTTGATAAATTTCCTTTGCTAAATAAATTATATAAAGATGGGAATAGCTTTCGATTTGCTAAATCCCCAGTAGCTCCAAAAATAACAATCAAGGATGCAGGATTTTCATTTTGCGTCATGATGTTAAACCTCTTTTCGATAAAAATAGTTGTTATAAATAGTGTTGCTATCGTCAAATTTTAACGATAACTGTCGAAATATGCAAATCCTTTGTCTTTCGATATAATAATCTAAGTGAATAAATGGAAGGAGAAACTTCTATGGAAATTTTTTTTCTAGGAACGGGCGCTGGAGTCCCAGCAAAATTAAGGAATGTAACTTCAGCAGCACTGAAGCTTTTAGAAGAGCGTCGGACGATTTGGTTATTTGATTGTGGTGAAGCTACTCAACATCAAATTTTACATACCTCCATTAAACCTTCGAGATTGGAGAAAATTTTCATTACTCATTTACATGGAGACCATATTTATGGATTACCAGGTTTGTTGGCTAGTCGTTCTTTTCAAGGCGGTGAATCGGAACTTACGGTTTATGGACCGAACGGATTAAGAAATTTTATTGAAACAAGTTTAAAGGTAAGTGGAACCTATTTAAAGTATGAGCTAAACATTGTGGAAATAGAAGAAGGCGTTATTTTTGAAGATGATCAATTTCTAGTTGAGGCGGGACTTCTTGATCATGGAATACCTTCTTATGGCTTTCGGATCGTGGAGAAGGACCTTCCTGGGACACTTCTAGTGGAAAAGTTGCAAGAATTAAATGTTCAGCCTGGTCCTATTTATAAACGAATTAAGGCAGGGGAATCCGTTATCTTAGAGGATGGGACGTTGTTAAATCCAGATGACTTTGTTGGTCCAAAACAGAAAGGAAGAATTGTGACCATTCTTGGGGATACGAGAATGTGTAACGAGGCAACAAGGTTAGCTCAGGGCGCTGATTTGCTTATTCATGAAGCGACATTTGCACATGGTCAAGAGACGATGGCGAATGAATATTTCCATTCAACAACGAGTCAAGCCGCTACAATAGCGAAAGAAGCAGCTGTTAAAAAGCTATGCCTTACTCATATTAGTTCGCGTTACGATGCACGGGCATCAGAAGAACTGTTGAAGCAGGCTCAGGAAGTTTTTCCTGACACGGAAATCGCCCATGATTTTAAATCGATCTCAATTTCGAAGTAGTTATTTTAAAATGATTAACTTTAGTAAAGTGCGATTGATTTATTAGTTTAATTAGCTTATAATTCGATTAAATTTATTATTTTAATATACAGTAATAAGGCTTTGGAGAGTGTTTAATAAGCAATAATTTCCCTGGAGAAGAGAGTCGGCGGATGGTGCAAGCTGATACAAAGATTATTATAAAGTTCAACTTGGAGCTTGTTTCTTTTTTTACAAGGAAATCGGTTATGAACCGTTATCAAATTTGAGTGGAAAGTCACGATGCTTTCAATAAGGGGGGTACCGCGTGTTCAGCACGTCCTTTATTGAGCTTGTGACTTTTTTGTTTTACGATGAAAAACCAGGGAGGAATGGATTGTGGAAAAGACAGATCAATGGTCATCAAAAATTGGATTTATTTTGGCATCAGCAGGTTCTGCGATTGGACTTGGGGCGATTTGGAAACTGCCTTATATAACTGGAACAAGTGGCGGGGGTGCTTTTATCCTGATATTTGTTATTTTCTCGCTATTAATTGGATTTCCCTTATTATTAGCAGAATTTGTCGTTGGACGAAGTACACAAAAGGAAGCAATTTCAGCTTATAGGCAAATTTCTCCAGGGACAAAATGGCATTGGATCGGCTATCTCGGCGTTATTACTTGTTTTATTTTGTTATCTTTTTATAGTGTAATTGGCGGCTGGATTATTCAATATATTATTTACAGTTTTTCAGGTCAAATTGGACAAGGAAATGTTAATTATGAGGTGCTTTTTAACGAAACCGTGTCAAATCCATTGCTTGCAGTTGGTGCACAGGCTATTTTCTTAATGATTATAATTATTGTGGTAGGAAAAGGTGTGCAAACGGGAATTGAAAAGGCTAGCAAGTTCATGATGCCGGCATTGTTTATACTATTTATTATTCTCATCATTCGTTCGCTATCGCTTGATAACGCCCTGGAGGGGGTAAAGTTTTTTCTTAATCCAGATTTCTCAAAATTAAATTCACAAAGTGTTTTATTTGCTCTTGGACAGTCCTTCTTTTTACTGAGTGTAGGGGTTTCCGTTATGGTAACGTATAGCTCCTATTTACCAAAAACTGAAAGCATTGTTCAACCTGCTTTGTCTGTAGTTGCGATGAATTTGTTCATTTCTTTATTTGCAGGGTTAGCGATTTTTCCGGCTGTATTTTCACTAGGCTTTGAACCGACTGCCGGTCCAGGATTACTTTTTATTATTTTGCCTGCTGTATTTGAACAAATGGTATTAGGGAACATTTTCTTATTGATTTTTCTTATTTTATTTCTTTTTGCTACTCTTACTTCCGCCTTTTCATTGCTGGAAATCATCGTTGCGTCTGTTTCGAAGGGAAGGGGAGGAAGAAATCGCTTGTCTTGGATCATTGGGATTTTTGTTTTTATTGTTGGAATCCCTTCAGCTCTATCTTTCGGGGTTTTAGATGATCTTACTATTTTTGATAAAAGCATCTTTGATTCTGCGGACTTTCTTGTTAGTAATATATTAATGCCGATTGGTGCCTTGCTTATTTCGATTTTTGTTTCTTATAAAATGAAAAAGACCGTACTGATTAATGAACTTATTCAAAACTCGAAATATCTGGGACTCTTTCATGTTTGGTATTTCTTATTGAGATATGTTGTACCGCTTGTGATTATTGTTGTCTTTCTTGATATTACTGAAATTATATAAGAAAAAGGCGGACATGATTGTTCGCCTTTTTCTGCTTCTTACCTCCAACCTCTTTCATATTGCACAGGACTTTCAATGGTAACTCTAAGTTCTTGGGCTGCAGTTCTTGGCCAGTACGGATCGCGTAAGAGGGCACGAGCAATGAATATGAGATCTGCTCGTTCGCTCTGAATGATTTCTTCTGCTTGTAAGCCAGAAGTGATAAGTCCAACAGCACCCGTTGAAACATTTGAACGATGCTTGATTTTTTCCGACAGAGGTACTTGATAACCTGGATAAATATTGATCCTTGCTGGAACAACACCGCCAGAACTTACATCAATGACATCTACTCCCTGTTCTCTCATACGTGTACAGTAAGAAGTATAGTCCTCTACTGTCAATCCGTTCGAGTCGTATTCATTAGCAGATACGCGAACAAATAGCGCTCCATCCCAAACAGATTTAACGGCCTCAATGATTTCTTGTAAAAATCGATAGCGGTTTTCAGCATTGCCGCCGTATTCATCTTGACGCTGATTACAGAGAGGTGATAAGAACTGATTGATTAAATACCCATGTGCTCCGTGTATTTCAATCACTTCATATCCGGCTTTTTTAGCCCGTTCTGCTCCAAGCTTAAAGGCATCGATAGTTTGTCTAATTTCATCTATAGACATTTCCTTCGGTACTTTTGAATTTTCATCAAAGGCAAGTGGAGAAGGAGCGATGATGTCGCTATCTAAGACGGCTTTCCTGCCCGCATGACCAAGTTGAATTCCGGGTACGCTGCCATTCTCCTTAATTTCATCGGTTAAACGTTTTAATCCTTCAATATGTACATCATCCCAAATTCCTAAGTCTCTTGATGATATTCTACCTTGTGGTGTAACGGCTGTTGATTCTTGAATGATTAATCCCACCCCACCAACAGCTCTGCTGATATAGTGAGTAAAATGCCAAGGTGTGATGATGCCATCTTCGTTTTCACAAGAATACATGCACATCGGAGACATCACGATGCGGTTTTTTAACGTGACATTTTTAATCGTAAAAGGTGAAAAAAGTTTTGATTTCATATTTTATATCCTCCTTTCATTTCAGTATAACAATAATTTGAAAAGGAGGAGAAATCATCTGTTTATCGTTTTATGACTTTAGCTTCCATTTCTTTACTAATGCTTTCTCCAAGCCGTTTGGATTGAGCTGTTGCTTCATTAATACAGTTAATGAAGGCTTGTTCAACTCCCATGTCGGCGAGAACCCTTAATCCAGCTTCCGTTGTGCCACCTGGGCTTGTGACTTCTTTTCGAAGTTGGCCGGCTGATTTCGAAGTTTTTGATAGCATCTCTGCTGCACCTAAGAAGGTTTGGAGGATTAAATCCTTCGCCAATTCTTTATCCAGCCCAAGGTCTACTGCACCTTTTTCCAATGCTTCAAAAAGGTAATAAATATAGGCGGGGCCGCTGCCAGAAAGGCCTGTAACAGCATCCAATTGTTCTTCTTTTACAAACTTTGTTAAGCCTACGGTTTGAAAAATCTTTTCTACCATGATGGATGCTTCGTTTGAAACAAGTTCGTTACCCGCTAATGCTGTTGCAGACTTTCCAATCGTAGCGGATGTATTTGGCATGGCACGAACGATTGCCATCGGTTTATCCAGAATCTTTTCAATGCTGCTAAGCGAAACCCCAGCTAGAACAGAAATAATCACGGTAGGGGGTTCAAGGATTTCTTTAATTGATACAAGAGCATTTAGCGCATCTTTCGGTTTCATTGCAAGAATGATGGCATCCGCTCCACGACATAATTCTTGTAAATTATAAGTGGCTGACACACCATATGTACTTTTCAGCTCTTGTAATCTTTCTTGGTTGCTTCGATTTGTAACCCAAATATGACTTGCTTCAAGAAGATGATCTGTTACCATCCCTGAAATTAAAGCTTCTGCCATTGAACCGGCACCGATCATTGCTAATTTTTTCAATTTTAATTCCTCCCAAACCTGGTCTTAACTTGACTTCAAGGCATTCATATTAGAAATTAATAGATAATAAGTCAATCATAAACTTCACTCAGCAGAAAACCTCCACTTTTATAAGTGTAGTGGATGCCAAAAGGTTTTCTGATTAAATGGGGGGTTAAACCTCGGCTGAATGAAGTTAAACCTCCGGTGGATGCCTCGGATCTTTTAATGGTGTTTTATCGAGTGAACGCGATAAAAATCCGGGCGCAAATTCAGCGGATGAATTTGATTAGAAGTAGGTGAAGTGATGATCAATAATGAACGCTTGCTCCACAAAAATATTATCATAACTGGGGCTTCAAGTGGAGTTGGACTTTCGATTGCCGAGAGATGTGCAGCAAATGGAGCGAATTTAATTCTTCTTGCAAGAAGATGGGATGTATTAAAAGACATTCAGGCCGATATACAAAAGCGCTATTCCGTCTCTGTTAGGATATTCAAACTGGATGTATCGGATACCGATGAAGTGAAAAATGTTTTTCAACAAATTCTTAAGGAGGTCGGGCAGATAGATGTTCTTGTGAACAATGCCGGATATGGAATCTTTCGGTCTGCACATGAAGTGTCAATTGAAGAGACAAAAGGGATGTTTGCTGTGAATGTCATTGGTACGATGGCTTGTACAAATATGGTACTCCCTGTCATGATGAAACAAGAGAGCGGCCATATTATTAATATTGCTTCACAGGCGGGGAAAATTGCAACTCCGAAATCGAGCGCTTATGCAGCTACGAAACATGCAGTACTCGGGTTTACCAATAGTCTTAGAATGGAAGTTTCAGACCAAAATATATTTGTAACAGCTGTCAATCCTGGTCCGATTAAGACGAACTTTTTTAAGATCGCAGATGAAACCGGGGCGTATGTGAAAAATGTTAAAAGCTATATGATTACTCCAGAGTTTGTAGCAGATCATGTTGTAGGTGCCATGTTAACGAAGAGAAGAGAAATCAATCTTCCAAGATGGATGAGCGCAGGAAGCATTCTTTTTGTTCTGTTTCCTCGATTGTTTGAACGTGCAGGGAAACCATTTTTAAATAAGAAATAAAAGAACAGCCTTAGAGGCTGTTCTTTATTTTATTGAAGCCCGGCTTTGCTTGTTTTTGTAGCTCGTGCTTTATAGACAAAGTATAGAGCTAAAGCAACGAAGGAAAGAGCGATCCCTGATAGATAAGGTAAGTCTATTGAAGTTTCATAGAGCCACCCGCCTAAAATTGGCCCAATAATTCTCCCTAAAGAATCAAAGGAAGATAAAAGTCCCGTTTTACTGCCGTGTCCCGTATCTGCGCTTTTCGTCAATAATGCTGATACAGTCGGCCGAATGACTCCATTACCAATCCCAAAAATGGTAATAAAGATGGCAGCAGTCAAGAAGTTGTATGTATACAAAATGAGGAAGAAACCAAGGGCTGATACGATTATTCCTCCTGCTATAACGGAACCTTCTCCAAACTTCTTCGTTAATCTTCCAATTAAACCGCCTTGAACAACCGCACTAGCTAATCCCATAATCATGAACGTGTAGCCGAGTTCTACCGTGCCGATATTAGCTTTAACAGCCGCAAAGTAGGCGAAAGTTGACTCAAGGCCTGCAAGGGACAGTGAAATAAAAAGCTGAAGGAAAAAAAGAAACGACCCTGCTCCGGTAAATTCTGTCCAAATCGATTTCTTTTCGACATCGGGTTGACTCCTTTTTTCTGCTGATAAGGATTCTGTTAATAGAAACCATACGAGAAAAAAAGTTAATAATGATAAGCTGCCCGCCACGAAGAAGGGGGTGCTTAAACTAACTTTAGAAAAAATCCCGCCGATTGCCGGCCCAAAGACAAAACCGAGTCCGGTTGCAGCGCCGATAATCCCCATACCTTTGCCGCGATCTTCAGCGCTTGTGATATCTGCTACGTAAGCCATAGCGGTCGGCATATTAGCAGAAGATAGAAATCCACCAATGATCCTTGCAACGAATAGCATCCAAAGTTCACTTGAGATTCCCGTTAAGAAAAAGGAAAGAGCTAATCCGAGGATTCCAACCATTATAACGGGTTTACGGCCAATTCGATCAGATATTCGTCCCCACATCGGTGCAAATATCAGTTGGGTTAAAGAATATACTGCCATCAGCAATCCTAATTGTGTAGGAGATGCTCCAATTTCCTCTGCATAAAAGGGTAATACCGGGATGATAATTCCGAAACCAGCCATGACAAGGAACATGACGGCAAAAAGAATAGGTAACGCCTTTTTATTTTTATTCATCTATTGTTCACTCCATTTCTTGACTATTATAATAATTTCGTGGTTAAAGAGTCAATTTTATTATATTAGGGGGTGATGAATGGAGGAATGAAGTGGGACATGGCAATCGGTTCGTTTTCAATATATTTCATAATATTTCAATAATATTTTAGGGGTATGACTCCTGCATATTTTATGTTAATCTAATCTAGTAACGTACTAAAGGATTTATATTTTATTATATTATCATTATAAGGGTGGTTTTTATGAAGAAACGATTAATTAGTTTAGTACTTATTAGCGCAGCTTTTTTCGCTGTATTAGCAGGATGCTCAAATTCTAGTGATGAAAGTAATACAGCAGATTCTGGTGCAGATAAAGAAAAATTAATCATCGGGATCGATGATGCATTTGCTCCAATGGGATTCCGCGATGAAAATAATGAAATTGTTGGTTTTGATATTGATCTAGCAAGAGCTACTGGTGAAAAGATGGGAAGAGAAGTTGTCTTTCAACCGATCGACTGGAGTTCAAAAGAATCTGAATTAAGCAGTGGACGAATTGATTTAATTTGGAATGGTTATACCATTACAGAAGAAAGAGCAAAAAAAGTTTTACTGACAGAACCTTATTTAGCTAATAATCAAGTTATTGCTACTTTAAAGGACTCTGAAATTGAAAAATTAGATGAGTTAAAAGGGAAAGAAATTGGAATTCAAGCCCAATCTTCAGCTGTCGATGCTTGGAATGGGGCTTCAATCAGCAAAGAAGTTGCAGGGTTACATGAGTATAAAACAAATGATCTTGCATTAATGGACTTGGAAAACAATCGTGTTGAAGCGGTTGTCATCGATGAGGTTGTCATGAATTACAAAATGACTCAAAAGCCAGATACATTTAAAGTTTTAGATGAAACATTAGCGCCTGAAGAATATGCCGTCGGTGTGGCAAAAGGCAAAGATGAACTGCTGAATGAACTTCAAACGGCTATTGATGAAATCATTGCTGATGGGACTGCAACTGAAATTTCAGAAAAGTGGTTTGGCGAAGATAAAGTGTTAAAATAAGATCATGCAAAATAGGACAAAACAGGATTTCCTAAGGAAACCCTGTTTTGTTTTGGAGGAATTCTTTTATGTCTTTTGATTATTTAATAACGATTCTAAAGCCAATGCTTGAAGGGGCACAAACGACCATCCTATTATTCTTCATTGCGATCATCGTCTCGATCCCATTAGGATTTGCTTTGACATTGGCGGTTAGAAGCAGGTTCAAACTGCTGTCATGGCTGGCACAGGCTTTTATTTATGTGATGCGTGGAACACCTTTGTTGTTACAATTATTAATTATTACATTTGGTCTACCAATGATTCCAGTAATTGGTCAATATTTAATTTTAGATCGTTTTGTTGCCGCGACTCTCGGATTTATATTAAACTATGCGGCTTATTTTGCAGAGATTTTTCGCGGTGGATTACTTGCTATTGATAAAGGACAATATGAAGCGGCGAAGGTATTGGGGTTAAGTAAATGGCAAACGACAATAAGGGTTGTTTTACCGCAAATGTTTCGAATCGCCCTTCCTTCAGTTGCAAATGAATCAGTTACATTGGTGAAGGACACTGCGCTTCTATACGCGGTTGCGGTTCCAGAGCTGCTACATTATGCCCAAACAGCGGTAAATCGTGATTTTACCATTTTTCCATTCTTTGTAGCGGGCTTCATTTATTTAATTATGACGATATTGTTAACGATGTTCTTTAAATGGCTTGAAAAGCGATTTAAATTTCAATAAAAGGAGTAGTTATTTGTGGCTTTCATTGAGGTAACAGGGCTCAAAAAATCTTATGGCGACTTGGAAGTATTGAAACAAATTACTTTTGAAGTTGAGAAAAATGATGTAGTGGCAGTGATTGGCCCATCTGGATCAGGAAAAAGTACGATGCTGCGCGGATTAATTCATTTGGAAGAAATTGATGGAGGAAGCATTTGTGTTTCTGGTGATTATTTAGTTAAGGACGGCGTTTATTCTAAACCACAGGAAATGAAGAAAGTAACTACGAAAATGGGTATGGTCTTTCAACATTTTAATCTTTTCCCGCATTTAACAATTAAGGGAAATCTTGAACTTGCACCAAAAATGGCAAAAAAGGAATCTTTGGATACCATTGAGCAAAGAAGCCGAGAGCTAATGGAAAAGGTTGGTTTGATTCAACATGCTAATAAACTTCCGGGTAATCTTTCTGGCGGACAAAAACAGCGGGTTGCGATTGCAAGAGCACTTATGATGAATCCAGATATTCTGCTTTTTGACGAACCAACGTCAGCGCTAGATCCTGAGTTAACAGGGGAAGTTTTACAAGTGATGAAGGATTTGGCAAAAGAGCATATGACGATGATTGTCGTAACACATGAAATGGAATTTGCCAGAGAAGTAGCCAATAAAGCCATTTTTATGGATGAAGGCGAAATTGTTGAATCAGGTAACCCACAAGACTTATTCCTAAAACCAAAATTTGATCGAACAAAGGCTTTTTTAAATCGAAGCTTAAAATAAAGTGAAAAATGCCAGATGCCATCCAGAAAATGGAAGGAATCTGGCATTTTTTTCAATTAAATCAAATTTCAGTATTTTACTAAAATATTTTTTGAGATTTATGTTCATTTTTTAACAAATTTATGTATAATAATAATTGTATAGAATATGTAAGTGACAAATATCACTTTGTGACAGAGATTGTGCAAAGTGACACAAAAAGTTCAGTTATCTTAATCGTATTTATTTTATTGTAAAGGGGAATATAAAATGACTAGTACTCTTGAAAACTACTCTGAACCGAAAAACTTGTCTAAAAGACAAGAACAATTGGACGTTCTTGATCATTTATTAAAGCCAGAAGTACAAGACTCGTTAAACGTATTAGTAGAACAACTTCCGAAGCTTACTGAAATGGCTCAAGTTTTAACGAAGTGTTATGACACTGCTCAATCTCTTGCAACAGATGATGTACTTAAAAATGATACAGTCAGTGCTGTTTCAGAAATTGCCGGCCCGATTGTAGGAACGGTTAAAAATGTTGCGGCAACAGCGATTGAAGCAAAAGATCGTGCAGAAGGAAACAATGAAACTATCGGTCTTTTTGGCCTGTTAAAGATGATGAAAGACCCACAAGTACAGAAGATGTTCCGTTTTGTAAACGCATACCTTGAAGTTGTTTCAGAGCAAGAGAGTAAGAAAAAGTACTAATTAAACAATAAGGACGGAGGGTTTTTTATGTCAAAACATATTGTGATTTTAGGAGCAGGTTATGGCGGGGTGCTCACTGCTTTAACTCTACGAAAATACTTAAATAGTAATGAAGCGTATGTGACAGTAGTCAACCAGTATCCTACCCATCAAATTATTACGGAATTGCATCGTCTAGCAGGCGGTACAGCATCTGAGGGCTCTGTTGCACTGCCGTTAAATAAGCTTTTTAAAGGAAAAGATATTGATCTCAAAATTGCAAAGGTTAATTCTTTCTCGACAGATAATAAAGAAGTTTCGCTATCTGACGGCTCTACATTAACGTATGATGTACTTGTTGTAGCACTAGGCAGCAAAACAGCTTACTTCGGTATTCCTGGACTTGAAGAAAACAGTATGGTATTAAAGTCTGTTGAAGACGCTAATAACGTTTACAACCATATTGTTGACCGTATTCGTGAATATGCAAAAACGAAGAATGAAGCGGATGCTACGATTCTAATCGGCGGCGGCGGTTTAACTGGTGTTGAATTAGTCGGTGAAATCATTGACAATATGCCAAAAGTGGCGAAACAATATGGGGTGGATCCGAAAGAACTAAAAATTAAATTAGTTGAAGCAGGTCCAAAAATTCTTCCTGTCTTACCGGATCATTTAATTCAGCGTGCACAAGAAAGTCTTGAAGCGCGCGGGGTTGAGTTCCTAATTGGTCTTCCTGTAACAGGTGTGGAAGGGAACGAGATTTCATTAAAAGATGGCAGCAAAATTGTTGCGAATACTTTCGTATGGACGGGCGGCGTACAGGCGCTTCCAATTGTTGCAGAATCTGGTCTTGAAACGGATCGCGGTAAAGCAACAGTTAACGAATTCCTTCAATCTAAGTCACATGAAGATGTATTCGTCGTTGGAGATAGCGCAGTAGCATTCCCTTCAGAAGGCGGACGTCCATATGCGCCAACTGCACAAAATGCATGGCAAATGGGAGAGCTCGTTGGGTACAACTTATTCGCTTACTTAAATGGAAAAACAATGGAAACTTTTGCACCAGTAAACTCTGGTACCCTTGCTAGTCTTGGCCGTAAAGATGCTGTTGCTGAAATTGGCGGTAACTCTACACCACTTAAAGGATTACCAGCATCACTGATGAAAGAAGCAAGCAATGTTCGTTATTTATCACATATTAAAGGATTATTTGCGCTAGCTTATTAATAGATAAAAATTAGCTGCCTTAAAGATGGAATCGCATCTTTAAGGCAGCTTTTTTTATTCATTGTGATAGTTTTTTGTTTAGGTATTATATCCTATAAAAAGAGAGATGCAGCATCAAACAAAATTATTGACACAACTTAATTTACCGTGTTATATTTAAATATTTGATTATAAAATTGGGTGTGATATACTGTAGATATGATTACTTACGGAGGTGTTAATTTGTTCCAAGTCGGTGATCGGGTATTTTATCCAATGCAGGGAGCTGGCATCATAAAAGCAATTGAAGAAAGAGAGATCTTAGGGGAAATGCAGGAATATTATATTATTCATATTCCCATTTCTAAGATGGATATTATGATCCCAGTAAAAACGATGCAAAAATCGGGTGTTCGTTCAATCGTTGATCGGAAGATGTTGAAAGATATATTGTATGATTTTCATCATGGAGAAATAAGTGACCCGCTTTCATGGAAAGAAAGGTATGATTTGAATACGGAAAAGATGAAGACAGGGGAAATGCATGACCATGCGTATGTCGTTCATAATCTTCTAATTCGAGGTAAGGAAAAGGCACTTAATTCAACGGAAAAACAAATGCTGAATAAGGCACGAAAAAATTTAATCAGTGAAATGGTGTTAGTTACAAATTTATCAGAAGATCAAGCAACTGATTTACTAAAAATTTCATCATAAATGTTAAGGAGGGAGAGATTCCCTCCTTTTTTTCATTTCGATCGATAAAGTACGCTTTAGATTTGGAGTAGAAGCAAAGGATATGAACTGGAAATTGTCCATATGTTACAATGAACTGGTCAAAGGTCATTTTAACAAAAGAGGGGACTAATCCATGGAAATCTTGATTACTGAAGGTGCGCAAGAAAGAATAAACAGGCTGGTAAAGGATAAAAAAGGCTATGTAAAGCTTAAATATGATAGTGATGATTGTGGCTGTGTGATGTGCGGAGTTACGAACTTGTGGCTCGTGAGTGATTTAGAGAGCGATGATTATGAGGTAAAAACGAATCAAGAAAGCATCTACATTGAAAAATCAAAGGAAATTTTTCTAGATGAACATTTGACGATTGATTTTAACGAAAAAAATTTTTGCTTTGTATTGAAAAGCCCCAATCAATATTTAAATCCACGAATGAGTTTTGTTGATAAAACAAGCGATAAATAATTAGGAGGGGAAAAATGATTGGTTGTTTGGAAGGATGAAAATCTAACTCTTTTTAAAAGTGTTTTATATGAAACGATTTCATCGGTGATTGTTACTAATGACTGTGTAATCGCCGTTGATCCATGCTGGCTTCCCCATGAAGTAGAGGAGATAAAGCAGTATGTTGAAAAAGTTAAAGGGAATCGTCCCCTCTACTTGCTATTTACACATTCAGATTATGACCATATTATCGGCTGCAAGGCTTTTCCAAATGCAAAAGTCATTGCGAGCGCCAACTTTGATAACAAGAGTCTTGAGGCAAAGGAAGCTATTATCGAAGAGATTAAAGCGTTTGATGACGAATATTACATAACAAGAAATTATAAAATTATCTATCCAAAAGTTGACTTACCGATTAGCGGTGAAGAAACAAGCATCAAGCTAGGAGAAACAAAGCTAATCTTTTTCCAAGCTACGGGACATAATGATGATGGAATTTTTACCCTGATTGAGCCTTTAGGGATATTGATTGCAGGGGATTATTTTTCGGATATTGAATTTCCTTATATCTATTTTAACAGCTATAAATATGAAGAAACGATTTTAAAGCTAGATGATATAGTAAGAAAATATACAGTAAAAATATTAATAACTGGACATGGAAATCCAACAAGAGATATTGTTGAGATGAAGAAAAGGCAGCAAGATTCCCTCCAATACATTCGACAGATGCGAAAATTAGTTTTAACGGAGAATGAAGAGGGCATCAATAAGCTCATTGAAGGTTGTAAATTCCCGAGAAATATGAAAAAATTCCACGACGATAATCGATCATTATTTACAGAAGAATTAAATGTTGATGAAGGAAGAAAGTAGAAAAATAATCACTTTAGGAAACCATCGATATAACCGTGGTTCCTTAAAGTGTTATTCAATCGGTTTCTCTTTCCCATTGTGCAGAAACAAATTCCTGTAAAAATGCATCGATCGCTGCTTCATACATCTCTTTATTTTCAATTAAAGATTGGGCATGTGACCCATTTTCAGCAAGAAATAATTTCTTCGATCCTTTTTTCTTTTGATATAGGGCTTCTGTCATCGATGGCAAAATATAATCGTCTTTTTGACTGTGGATGAATAAAATAGGATGTTTAATTCTGTGAACAACAGAAATTGGTGAAATGTCGCGAAGGGAATATCTTTGTCGAAGCCGTAAAAAAAGATCAGTAAGGAGCAAAATGAGATTAGGTGACAGCTTCGTGTCTCTTTTCAATAAATAGGAAAGCTGTTCTTTGAAATCAGAGAAGGCACAATCGGAAATATAAAAATCTGCACCATCTTCAACGGCTCCTGCATATAACAGCATTGTTGCCGCCCCCATAGATTCCCCGTGAATTCCTAAGAGAATATCAGATCCTATTTCATTTTTTAACCAATGAACAATGGCTTTTAAATCAAATTTCTCGTAGTATCCATAACTCGTCGTTTTTCCGCCTGATTCTCCGTGGCGTCTGTGATCATAAATCGCTACATTAAAACCTCTTTCTAGAAAAAGCTTCATATATTTAATTGAATTTACTTTATTCTCAGTAACTCCATGGGAAATAATCATATAGCGGTTTGTTTGATGGGGTTCAACAAGAATCACTTTTAAATCATATCCAAATGGAGATGCAACGGTAATATCTTTTTTAGGTAACTGGAGAAAATCATCCGGATGAAACCTTCCTGATGACTTTTCACGAGTAAGAATTGTTTCATGATCTTTTTTCTTAATGTACATTATACGGTTTGTAATGGCAACACCAAAAGAGGATAGGAACAATAGAAAAGAAAAAAGAACACGTATCAATTTTATGAATCTTTTCATATGAACACATACGCCTCCGTTATTAAAGTATTCACTCCTATATTACTTCAGCATAGCAGGGAAAGTGCCTATATTAAGGAGAATTTAAGAAATAATTAAAATCTACAGGCGAATTTGATTTCAAAGAAAAAGCACCCGTAATTTCGAGTGCTTTTGACTAGTTAGCTTGTTGTTCGAAGGCGTTCAAAACAAATGTATTTAAAAACTCATTGACAGCGGCTTCATAAGAATCTTTGTTTTCGTTATAGGAACCGGCATGAAATCCATTCTCTGCAAGGTATAATTGTTTCGGTCCTTTTTTACGTTGATAGAGCGCTTCCGTCATTGAAGGTAAAATGAAATCATCCTTTTTCGTATGGATAAATAAAACGGGTTTATTAATTTGATCAATGACAGAGATTGGTGAAATGTCCTGAAGGGTATAGCGATCGCGTAACCGTAAGAATAAATTGGAAACGGGCAAGACCAGTTTGGGAGATAATTTCATTTCTTTTTTGATGAGATACGATACTTGTTCTTTAAAGTCAGAAAAAGGACAATCAGCAATATAAAAGTCAGCCCCGTCTTCAAGCATACCGGCATAAAGAAGCAGTGTGGCAGCCCCCATAGACTCTCCGTGGACACCTAGTAAAAGCTTAGGGCCTATCTCTTGTTTTAACCAGTGAACAATTGCCTGCAAATCATACTTTTCGTAATATCCATAGCTTGTCGTCTTTCCACCTGATTCTCCGTGGCGTCGATGATCATACATCAACACGTTAAAGCCACGTTCAATGAAAAACTTAATGTATTTAATGGAGCTAAGTTTATTTTCCGTTACCCCATGAGAAATAATAATATAACGATTGGTTGCGAGAGGTTCAACGAGAATCATTTTTAACGGATAACCAAAAGGAGAGGGGATCGTTATTTTCCTTTTTTTAAACGTATTAAATTCGTTAGGATCCATTCGGCCTGCGCTTCTCTCACGTCGGATAATGATGTCGTCGTTTTTCGTTTTCATGTACATTAGCCGGTTAGTCGCATATATGCCAATGGATGAAAGAAATAGCGCAGCTGAAAAAGACAATTGAATAACCTTTTTCTTATTCATTATGAGATGCCTCCGATTGTTATACATGATTGGATTTTATTATTAGTATGGAAAGATAGAAAAATTCCATTCAAAAAACCGCTTATAGAAAGCGGTTTACTGTTTGGCGTTTTGTCTTTTCGTTGGATGGATAGCTGTTTCCAAATCTTCCGCAGCAATCGTCTTTTTTACTGTATCCCCATTCGGCTTTCCTTGTTGGCTAAATCCTTTTTCGCGTTTTTGACTCAAGTTACTTCATCTCCTAAATATAAGTATGGGCTTCACCTTTTAACATGCTTGAAAGGAATTGAAATTATACAGTCAATCGTCCCTGAACATAAAGAAATGTTATAATAAGGCCGACTATTAAAATGAGAGGGATTTATGATGAGGAAAAAACAAGAGAAAAAATCAGTAGACAAACCTGCAACATTAGGGGATCTTTTAAATGCCGAGCTAGTGAAGGAACTGAAGGACAAGAAAAGAGAATTAGAAACACGTGAAGAACAAAGAAAGAAAGCTCAAGAAGAGAAGAAGAGAGAAGAGCGTAGATTAAAAGAGAAAAATAAATCTTTTGAAGAACTGCTGAATGAAAGTGACTTTAATTGGAAAGATTTCAAATGAAATAATAGAAGGCATCTCCTATAAAAATGGGAGGTGCCTTCGTCTTTATCGATGTTCTTGATATATATTTCTTTTTGTAAAGGATTGAAGTTGACTGATTTCATTTGTCGTTAGTTTGTTACTTTTTACTGCACTGATATTTTTTGTTAATTGATGAACTGAGCTTGCACCAACTACAACAGATGCGACAGTAGGGTGTGCTAAATTATAGTGTAAAGCAATTTCAGTTAGTGGCCGCTGAAAAGTTGTTTTTATTTTTTCTATCGTTTCGAGCACTTCCGGAAATGAATAATGTAAATACCCTTTTTCCTGAATTGAGGGTGATGCTTCTTCTAATGTGCGATCACTTAGCAACCCTTTTGCTAAAGAACCTCTTGTAATGACACTCATTTGATTTTGGTTCAAAAGCGGAAGAGCTTCTTCTTCAGGCCTTCGATCGAAAAGACTGTACTGCATCATCACGGAAACGATATTCGCCTTTTTGGTATATTCCCGGATCACATTCGGGCGAATGGAGGAAATGCCGTAATAGCGAATATATCCTTCAGATTTTAATTCCTCAAAGGCTTCAATGGTTTCGTCGATGGGGTCTTCCATCGTTCCTCCGTGAAGTTGGTATAAATCGATATAATCTGTATTTAATCTCTTTAAACTATTTTTCACCGCTTCTTTAATATAGGCTTTTGAAGGATCCCAGCGCCAGCTGTTTTTTTCGTCATTCCAATGGTTACCTCCTTTTGTGGAGATGATCACTTTGTCACGAAAAGGTTTCAAAGTTTGCCCAACAATTTTTTCATTTTCACCATAGTCATATAAATCAGCTGTATCAAAAAAATTAATGCCTTCCTCAATCGCACTTCGTATAATGGCTTCTGCCTTTTTATGGTCTGTGCCTAGAGACATACAACCTAAGCTAAGTTCTGAAACGTATAAATTAGAAGTTCCTAATTGTCGTTTTTGCAAATCACAAACACCTCCTAATCCTAGTTATATCATTCTATGAGTGTAAGAAACCAGAAAAAGACATAATATAGGAGGGATTTGTACTTATTTTTCCTTTCGACTCATGATTAAATGCTGCTTGTGAGATGCTACATTTGAGGGGGGATCGAGTTGGGCTCGAGTCTCATCCAATCTGCAACAAACTCGTAACGCTTGCCATATTCTTTCAACTCCATTCAGCAAAAGTCTCCTACTTCTGTAAATTTTTAGGTGAATGCAAGCTTTTATCAATTTAGTGGAAGTTAACCCTTAGCTGAATGAAGTTAAAGCCTCCGGCGGATGCCACAGATTTTCAAAGGAATTTTATCGAGCGAGCTCGATAAAATCTGGGCGCAAATACGCTGAGGCGCATTTGATCTTTTGGCGTACTTCCCATGCTTTACCAGTTAAGAGAATTCCTTTCTCGTGTACATAGATATTCATTTCCAATACCTCCTCAATCGAGTATGGTAAAATGTATGAATGGATTAAATGGATAGAACTGGAGGGAATAAAAGTGAAAAATCTTGAAGAAAAAACACTTTCAACCGTACAAATTTTCGAAGGAAAAATCATTTCCTTGCAAGTTGATGATGTGGAGCTGCCGAATGGGAAAACAGGAAAACGAGAATTAGTCAAACATCCAGGGGCTGTGGCGATCATTGCATTAACAGAAGAAAATAAACTAGTATTAGTCGAGCAGTATCGAAAAGCATTGGAAAGAACAATCGTTGAAATACCTGCCGGGAAGCTTGAAAAAGGGGAAGAGCCTTTCGAGTGCGCTAAACGGGAATTAGAAGAGGAAACTGGGTATGAATGTGAAACACTAGAATTAGTGGCATCCTTCTATACTTCACCAGGTTTTGCAGATGAAATTGTTCATGTATATAGCGCAAAGGGATTGAGAAAAAAGGAGAATGCTGCGGGACTAGATGAGGATGAATTCGTTCAGTTATTAGAATGGAGTCTTGATGAAGCCTTACAAGCCATTAAAGAAAAACGAATCTATGATGCGAAAACCATGTTTGCTATTCAATATTTGCAATTACAAGAGGTGTTAAAACATAAATGAACCAATATTTTGCTGATTTACATATTCATATTGGCAGAACAAAAAATGGCAGAGCCGTTAAAATAACTGGTGCAAAAACGTTAACATTTTCAAACATCATCGCACATGCGAGAGATGAAAAGGGATTAAATATGATTGGCATCATCGATTGTCACTCTCCTGAAGTGATCATTGAAATGGAAGAGTTAATGAATAAGGGTGAATTAATTCAATTAGAAGAAGGAGGATTAAGCTATGGTGGATTGACGATTATCCCCGGATGTGAATTGGAAATCTATGATGAAAGCTGTCACGGTCCGATCCATGTTCTCTGTTTTTTACAAACGATCGAAACGCTAAAAGTCTTTTCTAATTGGTTGAGCGGGCACTTGAAAAATATTCATCTGAGCTCTCAGCGAGTTTATATCAGTGGAAAAGAGTTGCAGCAAAAGGTAAAAGAATTAAATGGGCTTTTTATTCCAGCTCATGTGTTTACCCCCTATAAAAGTTTATATGGAAAAGGGGTTCATTCTTCATTAACGGAAGTTTTTATCCCAGAATATATCGATGCAATTGAATTGGGCCTAAGCTCTAATACATATATGGCAGATGGGATTGCGGAGCTTCATTCGTATCCATTTCTATCTAATTCTGATGCTCATTCGCTTGGGAAAATTGCCCGTGAATATCAGGCGATAGAAATGCAAAGTCCTACCTTCCGCGAATTAGAAAAGGCGTTGCGAAATGAAGAGGGAAGAAGGATTCTAGCAAATTATGGTTTAGATCCGTTCCTGGGAAAATATCATCAAACCGTTTGTGAAAAATGTCAGCATCCTTTTCATATAGAAAGTGAAGAAGTTTGCTCCCATTGCGGTCATTCTAAATATGTAAAAGGGGTGGCGGAGAGAATTGCTGAACTGTCAACGGAAACGAGTCAAAAACGGGATCGTCCACCCTATATACATCAAATTCCGCTAGAATTTATCCCAGGACTTGGACCGAAAATAAGGGGAAAACTATTAAATCATTTTGGTACTGAAATGGCGATTTTGCACGATGTTTCAATCGAACATTTGAAAGAGGTTGTGTCTGAAAAAATGGCTCAATACATTGGACTGGCGAGAACAGGAAAACTAGAACTTTCTGCCGGTGGCGGCGGAAAGTATGGAAAGGTTTCGATAGGGGACTAGGGGAAATCTATTATTTCGATAAACAGCGTCATAGTTTCAAGCCTCCTGCATAAAATGTAGTAATCGATTCGCAGGAGGAAGAGCAAATGAAGAAAAAAATGTACCAGAACATTGTAGCCGCCCATTTTCGCGAGCATTCCTCAATCTATTTATTTGTGGTTGTCTTATTTTTAATGGGGGTCATATTTGGGGCCGTTGTCGTAAACAGTTTAACGTTCAATCAAAAGGAAGATTTGGCCTACTACTTGTCCCAATTTTTTGGACAAGTATCAAGTGGTAAAGTTGCATCCGCAAACGATGTATTCTCACAAAGTCTTTTTGATAACAGCAAATTTATTGGCATGATGGGGATCCTTGGGATCTCAATCATCGGATTGCCGATTATTTTAATTGTTTTATTTATGAAGGGTTTAGTCATTGGATTTACTGTTGGCTTTTTAGTGAATCAATTGGGCTGGAATGGATTTCTGTTATCCTTTGTTTCCGTTCTGCCGCAGAACTTTATTGTTATTCCTGTGTTTATTATTACTGCAACACTTGCCGTAGCAATTTCATTGAAAATGTTTAGAAGACAGTTTATGAAAAAAAATAGTGAACCGATTTTACCGTTGTTAGGAAGATATGCTTTAGTGTTTGTTGCTGCGGGATTATTTCTTGTCATTGCAGCATTATTTGAGGCGTATGTCTCTCCTTTATTAATGAAAACAGTAATTGATATAGTTTATTAGATAATAGTTATTATTGTATGTATATTGTAATCATTTTAGATTGACTGTTCCTCATCATCTGCTATAATTGAGAATGCGAGGAAGAGGAGGAACTTTTCGTTATGGAAACTAGAATTGAAAGAATTAAGAAACAATTACATTCATCAAGCTATAAGTTGACCCCACAACGTGAAGCAACTGTGGCCGTTTTATTAGAACATGAAGAAGATCATTTAAGCGCAGAAGATGTTTACCTCCTTGTGAAAGAAAAGTCGCCTGAGATTGGTCTTGCTACAGTCTATCGAACATTAGAATTACTAACAGAGTTAAAAATAGTTGATAAAATAAACTTTGGTGACGGTGTCTCGAGGTATGATCTTCGTACAGAGGGTGCGGCCCATTTTCATCACCATCTTGTATGTATTGAATGTGGAGCTGTAGATGAGATACAACAAGATTTATTAGATGATGTAGAAGAAATTGTTGAACGTGAATGGAAATTTAAGATTAAAGACCACAGATTGACTTTTCATGGAATCTGTCATCGTTGTCATGGAAAGAGTAAAGAGAAAGATAAAGATAATTAAGAGGTAAACCTTTTCTATGAGTGATAGAAGAGGTTTTTTGTTTTGCAGCGACCCCTTGCAAAATCATACCCATCATTTTCTTTAAAAATGTATAAAACCTGTCCATCTTGGCATAAGAATGAAGTAGGAAATACTTGGCCGGAGGAATAAAAATGAAAAAGTGGTTTGGGTTGATGTTCCATACAATCAAAGTGTTTGTTTTGTTCACTGGATGCACAATTCTATTTTATTATGGTATTATGTGGTTAAATGAAGAATATACAGAGTACCATCGATATGATGAACCTAAAGGTGCAGCGATAAAAGTAACAGCAACAGAAGGGGAACATGGTTCAAATTGGTTTGATCGGTTCGTATTGTTTTATTTAACTGGGGAGTAATGATAATGGAAGTTGAATTAGCAAAATTTACCCATTTTTTAACAGCGGAAAAAGGTTTAGCGGAAAATACGGTTGTCTCTTATGAAAGAGATTTAAAGGGTTATATCAAGTACTTAACTTCAGTAGTGAAGCTTAAGGAATATAATGGGGTACAGAAAATCCATATTGTTGGCTTTATAAACTATTTAAGAGAACAAGGAAAGTCTACGCGAACGATCGCTAGACATATTGCTTCCATAAGGGCGCTGCATCAGTTTTTACTTCGTGAAAAGGTGGCAGACCACGATCCGTCCGTTCTTATCGAATCTCCGCAATTAGAACGCTCCCATCCAAAAGTAATGAGCTTGGAAGAAGTTAAAACATTGTTAAATTCACCTGATACTTCTAATCATTATGGACTTCGTGATCAAGCGATGTTGGAGCTATTATATGCAACAGGTATCCGGGTGAGTGAATTAATCACTTTATCAATTACCGATATTCACTTAACGATGGGTTTTGTTCGTTGCACAGGAAAGGCCAATAAGGAGCGGATTATTCCGATCGGAAAAAACGCGATTCATGCACTTCAAACTTATTTAGAAAAGGGAAGGCCAAAATTTGTATCTCCAAAAAGTGACGACGACTCTTTGTTTTTAAATCATCATGGGAAACAATTATCAAGACAGGGTTTCTGGAAGATTTTGAAAAGGTTAGCCCTCCAAGCAGGGATCAATAAAGGTTTAACGCCACAAACGTTACGACATTCCTTTGCTGCTCATTTATTGGAAAATGGCGCAGATATTCGAGCGGTTCAAGAAATGCTTGGCCATGCTGATTTATCAACAACTCAAGTATATACAAATGCAGTCAAAACGAGATTAAAGGATGAATATAGTCGCTTTCATCCACGTGCATAATCAAATTCTCCCGTCATAGCTGCCAGTAAAATGGTGGTTTTTTTCTTTCATGAAAGAAAAGAATGAAGGATATGATAGATTTATATTGCTAAAAGAGAAGAATATTGGAGGGGTAATATTGACGAGTGCATCATTTCCATTTAAGCGGATTTTTCTCATTGTGATGGATTCAGTAGGAATCGGAGAGGCACCTGATGCTGAGAAGTTTGGTGATAAAGGAGCTCATACATTGGGACATATTGCTGAAAAAATGAACGGATTACATATGCCGAATATGGCGCAGTTAGGCCTTGGAATGATAGAAGAAATTAGAGGGGTTCCTAAAGTGCCAAGTCCGCTTGCATCCTATACGAAAATGAAAGAGGCTTCCAGCGGTAAAGATACGATGACAGGACATTGGGAAATTATGGGTTTAAATATCTCCACTCCATTTCAAACATTTCCCGATGGATTTCCTGAAGAGCTTATCAATGAGCTGGAAATGAAAACAAGCAGGAAAATCATTGGCAACAAACCAGCAAGCGGTACCGAGATTCTCGTAGAACTTGGCGAGGAGCACATGAAAACCGGGGCCTTGATCGTTTATACCTCCGCTGATTCGGTCCTTCAAATTGCCGCGCATGAGGAAGTAGTCCCGCTTGATGAATTATATGAAATCTGTAAAATCGCTCGGGAACTTACCTTAGATGAAAAATACATGGTAGGCAGGATTATTGCCCGTCCATTCATCGGCAAGCCGGGGAGTTTCGAACGGACGCCAAATCGACATGATTATGCATTAAAACCCTTTGGTAGAACGACAATGAACGAATTGCATGATGCTGGTTTTGACGTTATTGCGATCGGAAAAATCCATGATATTTATGACGGAGAAGGAATTACGAAAAGTTTAAGAACCGTCTCAAATATGGATGGAATGGATAAATTATTGCAGACTTTTACTATGGATTTTACAGGTTTGAGCTTTGTAAATCTTGTTGATTTTGATGCTTTATTTGGTCACCGCCGCGATCCGATTGGATATGGAAAAGCACTTGAGGAGTATGACGCTCGATTAGTAGAAGTGTTAGAAAAAATGGATGACGAAGATTTACTGATTATTACAGCCGATCATGGAAACGATCCTGTTCATCACGGGACAGATCATACCCGTGAATATGTTCCTCTTTTAGTGTATTCACCTAAAATAAAGGCAGGAAAAGAGTTGCCGATCCGTGAAACATTTGCGGACATCGGTGCAACGATAGCGGAGAACTTTTCAGTTATAGCGCCGCCTAACGGAAAAAGCTTTTTGAAACAAATATAAAACATGGAAAGGCCCTCTTGTTTATAAACAAGAGGGCCTTTCCATGTTTTTTTCCTTTTTCTGTATAAATATAATTTTACTGGAAAAAATGGAAAATATAGAAAGAATGGAGGGGTTTTGTGATGAAACGACTACTTTCAATTACGCTCACTGTCATATTATTTACATCTTTAGCTGTTCCGATGGCCTCTGCGGAGGAAAAAGCAGGGGTCGAATTAGCTGATAATGTCAGGTCTGCGATCTTAATTGAGCGTGATACAGGGAAAGTATTATATGAAAATAACAGCAATGAACCATTACCACCCGCTAGCATGACAAAAATAATGACGATGCTTTTAATTATGGAGTCGTTGGATGAAGGGAAAATATCCTATGATGAGAAAGTCCGTGCCAGTGAGTATGCGGCTTCGATGGGAGGTTCCCAAATCTTTTTAGAACCAGGTGAAGAAATGACCGTAGAAGAGTTGTTAGAAGGTATAGCGATTGGTTCCGGAAATGACGCTTCAGTCGCGATGGCTGAAAGAATTGCGGGTTCTGAAGAGGCTTTCATCGAGATGATGAATAAAAAAGCGAAAGAGTTAGGGTTAAAAGATACAAAGTTTCAAAATACAACGGGATTGCCTGTCGATGATCATTATAGCTCAGCTCATGACATGGCAATTATGTCTAAGGAATTACTGAAATATGAAGATATAACAAAGTATACAGGCAAATATGAGTCGTATTTGCGCGAAAACACCGACAAAAAGTTTTGGCTTGTTAATACGAATAAATTAGTTCGTTTTTATCCTGGTGTTGATGGTCTTAAAACAGGATTTACGAGAGAAGCGATGTATTGTTTAACGGCAACCGCCGAAAAGGATGGCATGCGGGTTATTGCCGTCGTGTTTGGGGCACCAACACCAAAAGACCGTAATGCCCAAGTAACGAAAATGCTCGATTATGCCTTTAGTCAATACAAAACACATCCGATGTTTGAACGCAACCATGTGATGGGCTCTGTGAAGGTGAGCAAGGGGAAAAATAAAACGTTAGATGTTGTGACAAGTGAACCGATTTCATTGCTGACTAAAAAAGGGGAAAACATTGAAGATGTAAGTCAGAAAATAACTATAGATAAAGACTTAAAAGCACCTATTAAGAAGGGGGATCAAGTAGGAACGCTAATCATTGAAAAAGATGGTGCGAAACTAGTGAAAAGTCCAATTGTTGCAAAAGAGGATATTGAAAAAGCAAGCTGGTGGGATTTGTTTAAACGATCATTTGGCATGTTCACAAAAACGTAAATGACAAATATAGTAGGTTATTAGCGAATACACACTAGTTTTGTTTCAAAGAAGGAAATTAAGTAGGTTTTATAGAATTGACTCACTATTAGATGCAGATCTCTGATTTTGTAATTCATTATCCATCCGTTAAAGAGTTGGATAATGAAAGTTTATAATTATTTTTATGAAATTAGAGATTCATGTCTTACCATTCGGACATGTATGAAGGGGGCTGCTTAAATAGTGAGTCTGAGTATTGAATTGGAAGTCAAACAAGATGTATTATGCATTCGTCTAGCAGGAGAATTGGATCATCATACAGCTGATGAACTTCGCAGTAAAGCCGTTAATAAGATTGAAAGCCATGACATTCGTCATATCGTATTGAATCTCGAACATTTATCGTTTATGGACAGCTCTGGCTTAGGAGTGATTCTAGGACGTTATAAACAAATTAAACAGGTTGACGGTGAGATGGTCGTATGTGCAATATCCCCATCTGTTCAAAGGTTACTTGATATGTCAGGCTTATTTAAGATTATTCGTCTAGAGCCTACAGAAGAGAATGCTCTGCAAAGATTGGGGGTTGCCTAAACGATGAAAAATGAGATGAAGCTTCAATTTAGTGCAATGAGTCAAAATGAATCCTTTGCGCGTGTAACCGTAGCTGCATTTATTTCACAGTTGGATCCGACAATGGATGAACTAACGGAAATTAAAACAGTTGTTTCGGAAGCCGTAACGAATGCGATCATTCACGGATATAATGGTGATTCTGAAGGAATCGTCTATATTTCTGTAGTTCTTGAAAATGGTTTTGTAGAATTAATCATTAAAGATGACGGTGTCGGAATTCAAAATGTAGAAGAAGCGAGACAGCCGCTTTTTACAACAAAGCCTGAATTAGAAAGGTCTGGAATGGGATTTACTATTATGGAAAATTTTATGGATGACATCGAGGTTCAAACACAGCCAGGTAAAGGTACCGAGATCCGACTAAGAAAGCATTTACTAAAAAGTAAAATGCTGTGCAATTAAGGAGTCTTGCCGATGGATGTGGAGGTAAAAACAGAAAAGAATCAACCTTATTTAAAGGATAATGAAGTAAAACAATTAATAAAGCAAAGTCAAGCTGGCGATCAAAGTGCTAGAGATTTGATCGTACAAAAAAACATGCGATTAGTTTGGTCTGTTGTCCAACGTTTTTTAAATCGTGGTTATGAGCCTGATGACCTTTTTCAAATTGGGTGTATTGGATTATTAAAATCAGTGGATAAATTCGACTTATCCTATGATGTTAAATTTTCAACTTATGCAGTACCGATGATTATTGGTGAAATTCAGCGATTTATTCGGGATGATGGTACGGTGAAAGTAAGTCGTTCATTAAAGGAATTAGGAAATAAAATCCGTAAATCCAAAGATGAGTTATCTAAAAAGTTGGGAAGAACCCCAACCATTAACGAGTTGTCCGAATTTATGGAAATTCCAACCGAAGATATCATTATGGCACAAGAAGCAAGTAGAACCCCGTCTTCTATTCATGAAACGGTATATGAAAATGATGGAGATCCAATTACCCTTCTTGACCAGATTGATGATGGAAATGAAGGAAAGTGGTTTGACCAAATCGCCCTTAAAGAAGCCATTAGAGAACTAGATGAACGAGAGCGATTAATCGTTTATCTCAGATATTATAAAGATCAAACACAATCAGAAGTAGCGGGAAGACTAGGCATCTCACAAGTGCAAGTTTCTCGGTTAGAAAAGAAAATACTGCAACAAATGAAAGACCGTATGGACATGTAGTTCCATACGGTCTTTTTCCATTTATTGGGGTTCATGATCGTTCTCAAGTAAGAAATACTAATGGGTAAGAGGAAAATGTTATTGTGGGATGTGAATATGTTGGAAAAATCGGTTTATATACGACTACGTCATCGTGTTTTAGTTCAACCAAACGATAAAATACTCATAAAAGACATCGCGCAAATCATTGCAGAAGAACATTTACATAACAGGATAAAAGAAATGGTCCTTTATCAAGTTAAACCTGAAGATCGAAACATTATTATTATGGATATTATGCAAATAGTAGAAAACCTTAAAAAAGTGGATCCCGCCATTGAAGTTCAGTTAATTGGACCCTCGCAAATGATTATTGAAGTCGTATATAAAAAAAGAAAAATTTCACCTGTCTTTTTCTTACTCATTTGGTTTTTATTATTTTTTGGTTCGATGCTCACGATTATGAACTTTCATGAAGACGTCAGTATGCAGGATGCCCATCAAAGACTATATAAAATTATTACTGGGAAAGAGGTCGAAAAACCTTTGATTTTTCAAATTCCTTATTCGATTGGACTTGGACTCGGGATGATTATCTTTTTTAATCATGTCTTTAAGAAAAGACTTAATGAAGAACCAAGTCCCCTTGAAGTTGAAATGTTCAATTATCAAAATGACCTCGATCGTTACGTGTTAATGCATGAAAATAAAGAAAGTGTGTCAAGGAAAAAATGGTAATGAAGTTATTACTTGTCATCTTTATCGGTTTAGCAGGGGGTTTTTCCGTTGGTGCTGGTTATGTCGCATTTTTAACCGTTCTAGGAATTATCCCAAGATTAACGCAGCTATCTAAAACAATGAAACTCGTTCATTCATATGAATGGGCAGCCATCTTAGGGGCAATTGTGGGAACCATTGCGATTTTACAAGAACCTCATTTACACTTCCCTTCATTTATTCTCATTGGACTTGGTTTAGCCGGAGGAATTTTTGTTGGGATGATGGCAGCTGCATTGACTGAAGTCCTGAATGTATGGCCAATTTTGGCTAAGCGTATAGGATTTGAAGATAAAATTGTTATTTTAATGATGGCGCTGGCTTTAGGTAAGGTTTTTGGTTCTCTCTTTCAATGGATCTATTTTATTGACTATTAAACGGATATGAAAGGACATAACAGTATGGATCGGAAAAAAGTGATTCTTGTAACAGATGGAGACGATTATGCTTGCAGGTCATTAGAAATAGCAGCAAAAGAGATAGGAGGCCGATGTATATCGGTGTCTCATGGGAATCCGTCCCTGTTAAGTGGTCCAGAAATCGTAAAGCATATAAAAAAAGCAGTTAAGGAACCTATTCTTGTTATGTTTGATGATAGCGGGATCATTGGGGAGGGAGCAGGAGAAAGTGCCCTTAAATATGTTGCCCAACATGAAGAAGTCGAAGTGCTTGGAGTTATCGCTGTGGCATCAAGAACAAGGAAAGAGGAATGGACGAGGATCAATGTAAGCATTGATCGAGATGGAAATATAACAGATAAAGGGGTTGATAAATATGGTCTTCAAGAAATGGAGAGTGGAAGATTATATGGGGATACGGTTTATTGTTTAGACCAATTACATGTCCCGATTATCGTTGGGATTGGAGATATTGGAAAAATGGCCGGAAAAGATGACTATGAAAAAGGTTCTCCGATCACAAAACAAGCCGTACAACTTATTTTAGAGAGGAGTGGTTATGATGGCAAGTCAAGCGAAAGAGAAAACCCCGATACCTAAATCAACAGAAGAAATTGAAGAATTTATGAAGAAAAATGTTGGACTAGGAAAAAGCTTTGATTTAGGGGTTAGAAAGCTAAAAATATTACATAAAAATGTTCAATTTTATTATGTTAATGGGCTTTGTGACACTGCGTTTATTATCGAGTTAGCCGAGGAATTAGTGAGAATAAATGATAATGAAGTAGATTCTGATCATTTATTTGACATTGTGCAAAATCGACTTGTTCACCAGTCTGTAACACCAATCAAATCGATGGATGAATTAGTGGATGAGGTTCTTTCAGGGTTAATGGTTGTTGTGATCGATGGATATGACCGAGCGTTAGTCGTCGATGTAAGAAGTTATCCCGGCAGGACCCCAATGGAACCCGATACGGAAAAAGTTGTGCGTGGTTCAAGGGACGGGTTTGTTGAAAATATTATTATTAATACAGCGGTAACAAGAAGAAGAATTCGGGATGAAAACTTACGCTTTGAGATTATGCGTGTGAGTGAAAGAGGAAAGACAGACATTGCGATTGGATATATTGAGGGGATCGCCAATCCCGATTTAATTGAAATTATCAAGAAAGAATTACAAAATATTAAGATTGATGGGATTCCGTTAGCTGATAAAACAATAGAAGAATTTATTTTCAAGCAAGGTTATAATCCATACCCACTCGTCCGTTATACGGAACGGGCAGATATCGCTGCGACTCACCTTTTAGAAGGACATGTGCTCATTTATGTAGATACATCTCCAAGTGTCATTATTACCCCCACGACTATTTTTCATCATATGCAGCATGTGGAAGAATATCGTCAATCACCAGGGGTTGGGACATTTGTAAGATGGATTCGGTTTATTGGGATGTTTGCTGCTCTTTTTTTATTACCATTATGGCTTTTATTTGTATTAGAACCTTATCATCTTCCTGAAAGAATAGCCTTTATTGGACCTAATGAATTAACGCATATTCCTGTTATCGTCCAAATCTTTTTAGCAGACGTGGGGATGGAATTTCTACGAATGGCTGCTATCCATACGCCAACCTCATTATCGAATGCGATGGGTCTAGTGGCGGCGGTTTTAGTTGGTCAAATTGCCATCGATGTCGGCTTGTTTGTTCCTGAAGTCATTTTATATGTTGCAGTCGCTGCAATAGGGAACTTTGTTACTCCAAGCTATGAATTAGGAATTGCTAATAAGCTTGCTAGGCTAGGGTTATTAATTCTTGTTGCTATCTTCCGTACCCCTGGTTTAGTAGCCGGGATCACGATCTTGATTATTTTATTAGCGAGAATACGTCCGATGCATACACCATATTTATGGCCGTTACTTCCTTTTCATCCAAAGGCATTTTTACAAATTATCGTACGCAGAGCCGTCCCAGGTTCGCAATTAAGACCAAGTATTATGCATACGGCCAATCGCCTAAGACAACCCAAACAGTAAAATATCTCCGAAAATGCTTGCAGATCTTTTCTCTGCAAGCTATGTGTGATATTTTCCCATATTGCGAATTATACTCTGTTATGATAAAGTGTTTTTAAAATGAGAAGTCAATCGGTGACATCTTCACGATTTTCAATTGGGAATGAGGGACGTATATGTATTATTATGGAACAACAACCGTAAATGATAAAGGACATCTAGAAGTTGGCGGAGTGGATACGGTTGAACTAGTAAAAGAATTTGGCACACCTGTATATGTGTATGATGTTGCCTTAATTAGACAAAGAGCACGGAGTTTTAGAGAAGCGTTTAGTAAAAATGGAATTAACGCCCAAGTTTCCTTTGCTAGCAAAGCTTTTTCAACTGTTGCGATGGTACAGTTAGCAGATGAGGAAGGCTTGTCGCTTGATGTTGTTTCTGGCGGGGAACTGTTCACGGCGATTGCAGCAGAATTTCCGATGGAAAAAGTTCATTTCCATGGCAATAATAAAAGCAGAGAAGAATTATCGATGGCATTAGATTGTAAAATCGGCTATGTAGTTGTCGATAATTTTTATGAAATAGAGATGTTAGAGGAATTATGTGCTGAAAAACAACAAAAGATGTCTGTTGTATTGAGAGTTACGCCAGGCATTGAGGCACATACCCATGATTATATTTTGACAGGGCAGGAAGACTCTAAATTTGGATTTGGTTTGGAAAATGGTCAAGTAGAAGAAGCTTTATTAAAAGTGATTGCATCAAAATGGCTGGTTCCAGCTGGGATTCATTGTCACATCGGATCGCAGATTTTTGAAACAACTGGTTTCATTTTGGCTGTACAAAAAATCTTTAAAAAGTTAGCAGATTGGAAAGCGAGTTTTTCATATGAAGTAGAGATTCTTAATCTTGGCGGTGGTTTTGGAATTCGTTATACAGATGAAGATGATCCAAAGCCTGCTGCTGATTATATAAATGAAATTATTAATGAGGTAAAGAAACAGGCTGAGGAATATTCAATGAAAATTCCTGAATTAGGAATTGAACCTGGAAGATCATTAGTAGGGGATGCAGGGATTACTTTATATAAAATAGGCTCAAGAAAAGAAGTACCAGAAGTACGTAAATACATTGCGGTCGATGGAGGAATGACAGATAATCTTAGACCTGCCCTGTATGGAGCGAAATATGAAGCCGTTCTAGCAAACAAACCTTTAGAAAAATCAACAGAAGTCGTTTCAATTGCGGGTAAATGCTGTGAATCTGGGGACATGTTAATCTGGGATTTACCTTTACCAGCTAGCGACCATGAGGATATTTTAGCAGTATTTTGTACAGGTGCTTATGGATATTCGATGGCAAATAACTATAATCGGATTCCGCGCCCGCCAGTTGTCTTTGTTGAAAACGGAAAGGCAGCATTAGTAGTCAAAAGAGAAACCTATCAAGATCTTATTAGACTTGATTTATCAATAAATGAAAAAGCTAAGCATTTATAATGCTTAGCTTTTTCTCATGCAAACAATGCTTTAATCCAATCGATTAGGCCAATGAAAAACTGTTTCAGTTTATCTAAGAACCCCTGTCCTTCTTCACTTTCAAGAAAGTTGGTAATTTTGTCTTTTGCAATATTGATTTGTTCGCCTACTTGATTCCAGTCAATATTTAAGTCTTTTAATTTATTAAAAAGATCAATTAAACTTTGAATTTGTTCTTCTGTTAAGGTGATTCCCAAATCTTTAGCTGCTCTTTCAATAAGTATTCGAATGTCGGCTTCGGTTTTAGGAGGATTTTTTGCCATTTCTTCCTTAACTTTGGCAATTAAAGCAGTAGCATTGTCTGCTCCAATTGAATCGCCTAGTTTAGCCGTTTTTACTAACTCTTCATTTGCTGCTTGCTTCACATCTTCTGGGATAGTCTCGTCAGAAGTAATTTCATATGCTTTAATCAATCCCGTTAAGGCGCCTGTACCAGATACTGCAAAAGGAGCTGTCACATAAATATCGGCATCTTTGACACCAGCTGTAATAAGGGCATTTAGATACATTTCATCTGTTACCCAATTAATATTCTTGGTTTCAACTTCAAGACCTGAACCTTTTTCCTTAATGGTTATTGCAGAATTGGAGAATGTTCTAGAGCCAATGATGGATTTGGCAATATATTTTCCTAAATACTGATGTTCCTCTTTGTTTGTAACTGTAATGATTTGGGCATCTTCAGGAGCATTCATTTCTGCAAGAATTGTCTTTTTTTGTTCTTCCGATAAGTTTTCGCCTATTGTAATAATCATATCTCCAACTACAGCATCAGCATAACTGTGAAGAGGAAGAATGAATAACATACATAGGAATAAGATTATCTTTTTCATTGGATCACCTCAGTAAAATTCTCGATATAGCCATTGTGCTTTTTTGGAGATATCGTAGATACTATAAAAGATATGCAATTTCATCATACAAAACTTTTACAAGAAAGAGAAGTAAATATGAATTCTCGACTGATAACTATTTTGAGATTGAAAGATGTCGATGAATTATGTATCATAAAAAGTATGGACCTTACGAATGATTTAAAAAAGGTAAAACTAGATCGATTGGTTTTATAAAGAGGGATAAATGATGCTTATTCGTTATAAAAAAAGTTTTGAAAAAATTGCTATGGGTTTACTATCCTATATGCCAGGCGAAAAAGATGTAAAAAAACTTCAGCAAACGATTAAACATTATGAAGCTGACAAAGATTGGCAATTATTTTTTTGGAAAGTAGACGAAGATATCATCGGCCTGCTTGGTGGTGTATGGAATGATGAATCAACATTTGTCATTCACCATGTATCGCTAAACCCATCCCATCGGGGCCAAGGGATTGGGTCTAGTATGGTTAAGGCTTTAAAGGACTTATACCCGGAAAAGCAAATCAAACCGAATGAGGTAACCAGTGCATTTATTAATAAGTGTATAGAAGAAGGTAGTGAGTAGTCTCACTGCCTTTTATTCTTTTTAATTTGTAAGGCTTGCTGTCTTTCTCTAATAACAGGGGAACGATCTCTTTTTTTATGACGGTGGATTAAGTCCAAGTCTTTCATATTACTAGGGCTTCCCCAGTTTAGTCCTCGTTCTAATGCTCGTTTTTTGCATAATGCCAATAATTCGTGAGATATAGGGAGATGTTGACTCTGATAAAGATGGGAGTGATTCATTTGTAATTGTTGATGCACCATTTGTTGAAAAAGTTCGGTTGTATTTAGTCCGAGCCTATTCAATTGTTCAGTGTGTTTAGAAAGGATTCTGCTCGCTTTTTCAATTGTTCTTATGGCACCTTGGAAATTTCCGCGCCGGTAATGATAATTAGATACCGCTAATTGAATCAGTCCAACCCAAACCGATTCTTTATTACGACTATCTACTTTTTTCCAATAATCCTCTAGTATTTCATGACATTCAAAGTAGTCACGATCTCCGTGAAAATGAACTAAAAAATCAATATACTCTTGTGGAAACTTCATCTTTGTATCCCCTTTTATAAATAATTGAACAATAAGTTTTTATTGGATAAACTGAGTCAATCTACTATACTAATTATAGCCTATTTTCAAATGGAGAAGATATTCAACTTAAGATAAGCACACAACTATTAATGGAAAAGTTTTGGTGGAAAATATGCAATATAAAGTAAAGACTGATGCCTTTGAAGGGCCACTTGATTTGCTTCTTCATCTTATCAATCAGCTAGAAATAGATATTTATGATATCCCCGTTGCCCAAATAACGGAGCAATATATGGACTATATTCATACAATGAAAGAATTGCAGCTTGATGTGGCAAGTGAGTTCCTTGTGATGGCTGCTACATTATTAGAAATTAAAAGCAAGATGCTGCTTCCGAATCATAATAAAGATTATGACGATGAGTTAATGATTGAACTGGAAGAAGATCCGCGGGAAGAGTTAGTGGAACGGTTAATTGAATATCGAAAATATAAAGAAGTTGCTGATGATTTACGAACCCTTGAGGAAGAAAGAGGGTTGCTGTTTACGAAACCTCCGAGCGACTTAGCCGAATATGCGGCCTCAATTAAATCAGAAGAGAAGCCAGTCGCCAATATATCCCTAAACGATATGCTAGGTGCTTTACAGAAGCTTCTAAGAAGGAAGAAGCTTCAAAGGCCGCTCTTTACAAAAATTGCTCGTCAAGAAATTTCACTTGAAACAAGGATGCAAGAAATTATGAGTGACTTAAGGGGGATAAGAGGAAGGAAGCATTTCTATGATTTGTTTCCCGTACGTAATCGAGAGCATATCGTCGTAACTTTTTTGGCACTCTTAGAATTGATGAAGCAGAATGAAATTACGATACAGCAGGATAAAAACTTTGCTGATATTTATGTTGGTGCGATGGAAGGAGGGGAGTAAAGGTGGAGGTTATTCACTGGAGAGGAATTATCGAAAGTTTATTATTTGCTGCCGGTGATGAAGGTCTTACGATGAAACAGATTTGTGAGGTTCTTGAAATGGAAGAGGTAAAGGCAGAACAACTCCTTAAAGAACTGAAAAAAGAATACGATAAGAGTGAAAATCGTGGAATTACGCTCGTTCAAATGGCAGGAGCCTTCCAACTTGTAACGAAAAAAGTACACTCCCCCTATTTGAAAAAGCTAGTTGAATCGCCGCATACATCTAATTTATCACAAGCAGCACTAGAAACATTAGCTATTGTCGCTTATAAACAGCCCATCACAAGAATGGAAATTGAAGAAATAAGAGGGGTTAAAACGGAAAGGCCTTTACATACCTTAATGGCAAAAGCATTAATAAAAGAAGTGGGGAGAGCAGAAGGAGCAGGAAGAGCTTATCTCTACGGAACGACAAAAGAGTTTCTTGATTATTTTGGATTAAAAAGCATTGAAGAACTGCCGCCGCTTCCGGAAAAGGCAGTAGAAGACTATGTTCAAGAAGAAGCTGATTTATTCTTTGATCGCTTCGATGTTTAAGAAAAGGTGCCCAGTACTTATCCTTATGGATGGTTCCGGGCACCTTTTAAGTTTTTAGACCATAGGATGGTGGTGGATAAAAATTAAAAAAAGTGGAGGTTTGATGATGAATTCCAATTCCTATCAAGAATATCTGAAACAAGTGCTTCATTGGAAAGAAGAGCTATTAAATGTATTACAAGCGGAAGAGGTTCGTGAGGATGAAAGCATTTATTTGCGGATAGACGATTTTTCTCAGCAATTGTCTAGAATCATAGAGGAAGATACAACGGATGAGGTGTTATCAGGTATTCAAGAAGAAGTCGAGGAACTCCATGAAGAAATCCACGAGTATTTTAATAACCGTCAGAGTCCAGGACATATTTTCTTGAACGAAACCTATGTTCAGCCCGGAAAACATCAGCTGCCACCATTACATTATGAATATAATGCACTGGAGCCATATATTTCAGAGGAAATTATGAAACTGCATCATCAAAAACATCATCAATCCTATGTGGATGGTTTAAATAAGGCAGAGACCAATCTTGAGAAGGCTAGAAAAACCGGTGATTTTTCACTTGTAAAACATTGGTCTAGAGAGCTGGCCTTTCACGGATCAGGTCATTATCTTCATACGATTTTTTGGAATAATATGAGTCCAAATGGTGGAGGAAGACCAAGTCGAGCTTTATTAAAAGAAGTTGAAAAGTATTTTGGGAGCTTTGATTCATTTAAGAAACATTTCTCCGAAGCTGCAAAAGCGGTTGAAGGTGTTGGGTGGGCGATTCTTGTCTGGTCACCTCGTTCACGCCATTTGGAAATCCTCCAATCTGAAAGACATATGATTTTAACGCAATGGGATACGATACCTTTACTCGTTCTTGATGTATGGGAACATGCTTATTACTTGCAATATAAAAATCAAAAGGGCGAGTATGTTAACAATTGGTGGAATCTTGTTAATTGGAAAGATGTTGAGGAACGGTTTATGAAAGCAAGACAATTAAAGTGGAAGCCATATTAATAGTTATGTAGGAGAATCGATAAAAACAAGAGCTCAGGACTTCTTAAGCGGACTGAGCTCTTTTTGTCATAATGGGACAAGATGGGCATAAACTTGTACAAACCGATAAAGGAGAAGAGGGATACCGGAATGCAACTTATTAAATACGTGATCATTTGTCTATTAATAATCTCATCCTTCTTACTGTATCTTCCCGATAAAGCGGAGGCTTCAGCTTCTGTAAGTGCAAGCGGTGCTATATTAATGGAACAGCAGTCAGGCAGGGTTTTGTTCGAAAAGAGTGCTCACGAGAAGAAAAGGATTGCAAGTATTACAAAAATCATGACAGCGATTCTTGCGGTTGAGTCAGGAAAATTAAATGAAATGGTTACGGTCAGCCATAACGCAGTTGGAACAGAAGGATCATCCATTTATTTAAATCCAGGCGAAAAGATCAAGTTAGAGGATTTGGTTTATGGCTTAATGCTCAGGTCAGGTAATGACGCTGCTGTGGCAATTGCCGAGCATGTCGGCGGAAGTTTGGACGGGTTTGTTTTTTTAATGAATCAAAAAGCGGAAGAAATCGGGATGGAAAACACTCATTTTGCAAATCCACATGGTTTAGATGATCACGAAAATCATTATTCAACCGCATATGATATGGCTTTACTTACCCAATATGCCATGAATGATGATACATACAAGAAAATATCGGGAACAAAAATTCACCGTGCTCCTGACCCAACTGGGGATTGGGATCGTGTATGGAAAAATAAAAATCGATTATTAACGGGTTTATATGAGTATACAACTGGCGGTAAAACTGGGTATACAAAACGGGCAAAAAGAACGTTAGTTACAACAGCATCAAAGGAAAACCTCGATTTAATCGCCGTTACATTAAACGGTCCTGATGATTGGAATGACCATATAAATATGTATGAATATGGCTTTAATAACTATGAGTTTGTCACGGTATTAAGAGAAGGGACTCTGAAAAAAATAAAGGACCCCTTTTACAAGAATAAAATATACGTTAAACAGGATATTGTTTATCCAGTTACAAAAAAAGAGCAAGATTTATTCCATATTAAAATTACGTTGCAAAAGCCAAAAGAAGAATGGCGTGAAGGAAAAGCCGAACCTGATTTAGTTGGAAAAGCAATCATCCTATTTGCTGAAGAACCGCTGAGGGAAGTCCCGCTTTATTACAAAGGGTCAGATCGGGAAGAAGATCAATCGTTCTTCGATCATTTTAAAAATCTGTTTTCTCTGCAAATAGGTGTTGGAGAATGATTAATATCATTTGGGTATTATTGACCGTTATCGGTATCCTGTTTGCCATGATTAATGGAACAATGGAAGAGGTCAATGAGGCTGTTTTTAAAGGAGCATCAGAAGCTGTTACTCTCTGTATTGGATTAATCAGTGTCTTGGTTTTTTGGTTAGGTATGATGAGAATTGCCGAACATGCTGGATTATTGGAGAAACTTTCACAGCTTTTTCGCCCATTTGTAAAGAGGTTATTTCCGGAGGTTCCAACGAATCATCCAGCGATGGGGTATATATTATCGAATATGATGGCCAATTTATTTGGGCTTGGGAATGCAGCAACTCCGCTTGGAATAAAAGCGATGGAACAATTGAAAGTCTTAAATGGGGGTAAAGATGACGCAAGCCGGTCGATGATTACATTTCTCGTCATTAATACGGCAAGTGTAACCTTAATTCCAACGACGGTTATTGCGATTCGGATGAATTATGATGCTGCATCACCAACCGATATTGTTGGTCCGACATTACTTGCTACATGTTTATCGGCAATTACAGCGCTAATCATCGATCGCTTGTTTTATTATCGAAGATCCCGAAAACGTAAAGGGTGATATAGATGGGAATTATTTCGGTTATTTCCCTTTGGTTTATTCCTATTCTAATTGGATTTATCTTACTGTACGGTACTTATAAAAAAGTTCCGACTTATGAAAGTTTTGTAGAAGGAGGAAAAGAAGGAATTAAAATCGCGGTTTCGATTATTCCTTTTCTTATTGGAATGTTAGTCGCGATCTCCATCTTTCGGGCCTCAGGTGCTCTTGAATTTTTTATGAATTTAATTAGGCCGGTTATGGATGCGATTGGGGTACCAACAGAAATTATCCCGCTTGCGATTATACGTCCATTGTCTGGTACGGCTGCGCTGGGGATGACAAGTGACTTAATTGCTACTTATGGACCTGATTCCTTTATCGGACGTCTAGCTGCTGTTTTACAAGGCAGTACAGACACAACTTTTTATATTTTAACTGTTTATTTTGGTGCTGTTGGGATTAAGAAAATGGGCGATGCCCTAAAAGTAGGATTAATTGCAGATCTGTTTGGCATCATGATTGCAATTATCATCGTTTCGCTTGTCTGGTAATGGAAAACAGAGGTGATACTCCCATTTAGATAAAAAAAGGGAGTACCACCTCTGTTTTGCATTTCTTTTATTTTGAAAAAAGAACAAAATATGGCATAATTCAAGAAGAAGTAGAAGGAAAGTTCTAATAGAGGTGACTAAATGGAAAGACTTCAAAAGGTAATTGCGCATGCAGGTGTTGCTTCAAGAAGAAAAGCGGAAGAAATGATTCTTGAGGGGAAAGTAAAAGTAAATGGGAAAGTGGTTAAAGAGTTGGGTGTAAAAGTCTCTAACTCTGATACCGTTGAAGTCGGAGGGATTCCACTAGAAAAGGAACAACCAGTTTATTTCCTTTTTTATAAACCGCGGGGAATTATTTCAAGTGTGACAGACGACAAAGGAAGAAAAACGGTAACAGACTTTTTTCCACAAATCAAACAGCGGATTTATCCAGTCGGTCGTCTGGATTATGAGACATCAGGGCTCTTGATATTAACAAATGATGGGGAATTTGCTAACTTGCTCATGCACCCAAGAAATGAAATTGAAAAAGAATACATTGTTAAAATAAAGGGGCCTCTTCTTAGAGAAGAATTGAAAGCTCTTGAAAAGGGCATTCAGCTTGAAGATGGGAAAACAGCTCCGGCTCGGGCAAAAGTCATTTCTGTTGATAAAAAGAAGGGGACAGCGATTGTTTCGCTAACGATTCATGAAGGCAGAAATCGTCAAGTCCGGAGAATGTTTGAAGCAATTGGTCATCCAGTGTTGAAACTTCGGAGAGAAAGATATGCCTTTTTAACGCTGCGCGGAATAAACGCAGGGGAGTCTCGAGAACTCACGGCACATGAAGTGAAGCAACTCCGATTCTTAGCAGAGAGCAACTAGAAAATATTTAACAAAAAAACGATCCAAGTACGTTAATAATGATGTAATATTAGAAAAGTTATTTTTTCGAAAATCGAAGCATAGATCATCATTTTTTATTGTGATGATCTCATTTTTCAAATGGAAGCAAGGGAGAGGAGCCATTATGAAAAAACGACGATTTTGGATGCGAACGCTGGTTTTAAGTCTATTAGTGATTGCTGTCGGTTATTCACTATATGCGAATTTGACAAAAGATAAAGATCAAAAAGTAGAAATCGGAGAAAAGGCACCCGATTTTGCTTTAGTCGATTTAAGTGGAGAAAAGCATCAATTATCGGATTATGAGGGACAAGGAGTCTTTTTAAATTTTTGGGGAACCTACTGCAAGCCATGTGAAGAAGAGTTTCCATATATTGATAACCAATACAAGCATTTTAAAGATAAAGGGGTACAAGTAATAGCGGTTGATGTTGGAGAGACTGAATTTGCGGTTAGAAAATTTGTCGATCGCCACAAACTCACATTTCCTGTCGTGATTGATACAACAGGTGACGTTCAAACTGCTTATGGGATCAACCCGCTGCCAATTACGTTTTTAATTGATAAGAATGGAACTGTTATCAAATCACACTTAGGTCAATTAACGGAATCAATGGTCCATGATTATATGAAGCTAATTCAACCGTAGTTTGTAGTTAAGGGAGTTTTTTACATGAGAGAGGTTAAATGTGAATGCGGCCATGTGAATCCACATGGAACGATTCTTTGTGAAGCTTGTGGAAAGGTATTAATTGAGGATGAAGACGGACAAAAGCTCGTTGATATGAGATACGAAGGGAGTGCCCGTCGTTCCCAAACGTATAACAAAACAATTGTTGACAAAACTTGGAATTTTTTCTCTTCCGTAAAAGTTGGTGTTATTTTAATTGTTATTACATTAATTGCTTCCGCTCTTGGAACGATTTTGCCGCAAGAAATGTATATTCCGCCTCTTTTACCACCGTCAGAATTTTATCGAGAGCAATACGGGTGGTTCGGTCAATTATATTATGAACTAGGGTTTCATAATTTATACAGTTCATGGTGGTATTTATTAATGATTGCCTCCATTGGGGTGTCGCTTGTGATATGTAGTCTCGATCGAGTCGTTCCGCTTTACCGTGCATTAAAAAAGCAAAACGTAACAAGAAATGAAGGGTTTCTACAGAGACAACGATTTTTTAGTAAAACGACAGTCGAGCTGACAGATGACACATTCCATATATTAAAGGAAAAATTAACATCAAAACGTTATCATATTCGGGAGGAAAATGGCAATCTCCTTGCGGAAAAAGGCCGTTTTTCTAGATGGGGTCCGTATGTCAATCATGTTGGTTTAATCATCTTTTTAATTGGCTGTATGCTTCGCTTTGTACCAGGTATGTATGTGGATAAAGTATTATGGGTTCGTGAAGGTGAAACGAAGGTAATCCCAGAAACGCATGGGGAATATTATCTGAAGAGTAATCAGTTTATTCTTGAAACTTACGATAGCGAAAAAGATGGGGAAGTATTTGCGGATGCTCTTGATCGAGCGGGAGTAGTAGTAAAGAATTATCAATCTAATGTGACTTTATATAAAAAAGAAGGTGAATCACTCCCAGGGGAAGAGCCGGATCTTAAAAAGGTAAAGGATGGAGAAATCCGAGTCAATGAACCATTGAAATTTGATGATTTTGCAATTTATCAAACGGAATTCAAGTTGAATGAATTAAGCAAGATGACCTTTGCTTTAAGTCATAAAGACACCGCGGAAGAATACGGAATATTTACAATTGATCTAAATCAACCAGAAACAGAATACCAATTATCAGAAGATTACTCTGTTGAAATAATGAGTTATTTTCCAGACTTTGAGTTTAATGATGATGGGGAACCATCGACTAAGTCAAAAATTCCAAATAACCCTGGTTTTATTTTTAAAATGTATACACCTGATACACCGGAAGGGGAAATTAGTTTTGTCGCGATTAGACAAACGATCGAACCAAATGGGGATAACGAATACAAAATGACCTTCAAAGGGGTAGAAACAAAAAATGTTTCAGGACTTACGATTCGCAAAGATTTAACGCTTTGGATTATAGCGTTAGGCGGTGCTATTTTCATGATCGGAGTCAGTCAAGGGTCTTTCTGGTATCATAGACGGATTTGGATTTATCAAAAAGAAAACCAAGTTTGGGTGGCTGCCCATACGAATAAAAACTGGTATGGCTTAAGTCAGGATATCTCATATGCATTAGAAGGCACCGGCATCGAGGAGCCGATTGATCAATCCAATACTGAAAAGGATTAAGGGGGAATTAGGTTGGTTAATCTAAGTGGTAATTTGCTATATCTTGCATTTGTACTCTATTTAATTGCTATACCTTTTTTTGGTGGGGCTATTAAAGATAAAAAATCTAATCACGATCTTAAAAAGTTAAACAGATGGTCTAAAATTGCCATTATGATTACCTGCATTGGCTTTCTTGCTCAAATTGGTCATTTTATTACGCGGTGGATCGCTGCTGGTCATGCGCCTGTTAGTAATTTATTTGAGTTCACTACATTTTTCGGTATGTGTCTTGTAGGTGCATTTATTGCGATCTTCTTTATTTACAAAACATCATTGTTGGGGTTGTTTACCTTACCTATTGCTATTTTGATTATCGCCTATGCTAGTATGTTTCCGAGGGACATATCTCCGCTCATACCGGCATTACAAAGCCATTGGCTACAAATTCATGTAATCACAGTGGCAATAGGTGAGGCAATCCTTGCGATTAGTTTTGCAGCAGGGCTGATTTATTTAGTGAAATGCATTGATCAAACGAAAAAAAGCAAAAAGACTTTTTGGCTCGAAACAGTTATGTTCGGATTAATTTGTGTAGTTGGTTTTATTGTTGTATCAAGTTCATTTTCGGCGATCAATTATGAGACGAGCTTCAACTGGATTGATAAAAATGGAGAAGTGGCAGAACTGCAATATACGATGCCAGCGATCATTGGCCCGCATGAAGGAGAGGTGTTGACGAAGGATAAAATTTCTCCCATGATGGAAGTTCCCGCGATCATCAACGCAAAAAGATTAAATACAGTTATATGGTCTATTGCTGCTGGTACCATACTCTATTTACTCTTTCGAATCTTTTCCAGGAAAAGAATCGGCGCCCTTTTACAGCCACTTGTCAAAAATATTAATCTGAATTTAGTCGATGAAATTAGTTATCGCTCGGTTTTAATTGGGTTTCCTGTCTTTACGTTAGGTGCTCTTGTCTTTGCGATGATTTGGGCACAGATTGCGTGGACGCGATTTTGGGGCTGGGATCCAAAAGAGGTTTGGGCTTTAATCACTTGGTTATTTTATGCAGCCTTTTTGCATTTAAGACTTTCGAAAGGCTGGCATGGTGAAAAGTCAGCGTGGCTGGCAGTAATTGGTTTTGTTATTATTATGTTTAATTTAGTGGCTGTTAATTTGGTCATCGCAGGACTTCATTCCTATGCTTAAAAACTATTATATAATAGTTATTTTAGGTCTTCACTATGTTAGTGAAGGCCTTTTGAGGTAAAATAGGAGAGGAGGGATAGAAAAAATTATATATTTTTGTAAAATAGAATTATTAGGAGGGTATTCTTTTGGATAAAAGCGCAAAAATTTTAGTAGTGGACGATGAGGAAAGGATTCGTCGCTTATTAAAAATGTATTTAGAGAGAGAAGATTATATTATTGAGGAAGCAGAAGATGGAATTGAAGCATTGGAAAAAGCGCTTACAAATGATTACGATGTCATTTTGCTCGATTTAATGATGCCTGGTAAAGATGGTATTGAAGTTTGTCGAGAATTAAGGGAAAAAAAGGCAACACCTGTTATTATGCTTACTGCAAAAGGTGAAGAGGTAAATAGAGTTCAAGGGTTTGAAGTGGGGACAGATGATTACATTGTCAAACCTTTTAGTCCAAGAGAAGTCGTTTTACGTGTGAAAGCGCTGCTTCGACGCTCTTCTCAGACTACTTATGTTCAAACGGACACAGTAGCGAAAGATGTGATTGTTTTCCCTCATTTAACGATTGATAATGATGCACATCGAGTTGTAGCAGATGGTAAGGAAGTCAGCTTAACGCCGAAGGAATATGAACTGCTATTCTTTTTAGCAAAATCACCGGATAAAGTATATGATCGTGAGCAATTGTTGAAAGAAGTTTGGCATTATGAATTTTTTGGTGATTTACGCACAGTTGATACACATGTAAAACGATTACGAGAAAAATTAAATAAAGTTTCAGAAAAAGCTGCAAAAATGATTATTACCGTTTGGGGAGTCGGTTACAAATTTGAGGTAATCAATGAATGAAGTTTTGGCGTAGTGTAGTTGTTAAGCTTTGGGCGACAATTCTTTTACTTGTCTCATTTGTACTGTTTTTTGTATCGATTATGATGATACAGTTTTTACAAAACTATTCAGCTACGGAAAATGAAAAGAAATTGAAAGCAGAAGCTGAAAAAATAGCAGCAATCTTTGAAACACACGAACTAGCTAGTGCATTGGAAATTTCGTGGGAGTTAATTGATCAAGTTACAGGGCTTACAATTGTTTTAAGTCCAACAGAGTATTACACACCCCCGTATGAAGGGCAAACCCTCAAACTCCCTTTATCTTATTTTTTAGATCATGAAAAGCTATCACAAGTATTAGAAAAGAATGAGCGGACGAGAGTCGTTACATCTTTTTCTGAAGGGCAAAAGGAAGAAGCGCCATTACAATATATTATTATGGGGGTTCCGTTGACAGGGAAAGATGGTCAAAATGGTGCTGTCTATATTTATCAATCGGTTAAAGTGGCGGAAGAAGCGGCAAAAGAAACGACAAAATATATATTACTAGCCGCCGGAATCGCAATTATTCTTACAACTTTCTTTGCTTTCTTCTTATCAACTCGAATTAACGCACCGCTGCGGAAAATGAAACAAGCGGCGTTTGAGGTGGCAAGAGGGAAATTTGATACGAAAGTGCCGATATTAACACATGATGAAATCGGTGAATTGGCGACTGCCTTTAATCAAATGGGGCGCCAACTGAAGTTTAACTTAAATGCACTTAGTCAGGAAAAAGAATTGTTATCAAGTATTTTAAGTGCGATGGCAGATGGAGTTATTACGTTTAATCGGGATGGCACGATTCTCATGACGAATCCTCCTGCTGAACTGTTTTTGCAAAATTGGTATTTTGAAAAACAGACTCAGGATAAAGCTTCTGTCGAACTTCCTTCTAAAGTCATGGAGTTATTTCAAGAAGCTGTTAATACAGAAAAAGAACAAATAGGAGAAATAAAGTTGCAAGGTCATTATTGGGTGATGATCGTCAGTCCATTGTATAGTCACCAAACCATTCGTGGTGCTGTTGCCGTTATGAGGGATATGACGGAGGAGCGAAAACTCGATAAAATGAGAAGTGACTTTATTGCTAATGTATCTCATGAATTACGGACTCCAATTGCGATGATGCAAGGGTATAGCGAAGCCATTGTCGACAACATTGCCCAAACGGATGAAGAAAAGAGAGAAATGGCTAAAGTCATCTATGATGAATCTTTAAGGATGGGTCGATTAGTCAATGAATTATTAGATTTAGCGAAAATGGAATCAGGACATTTCAATTTAACGATTGATGAAGTAGAAATAGAGCCTTTCCTGAATAGGATTTACCGGAAGTTCCAAGGGTTAGCAAAGGAAAAAAATATCGCCTTACAATTTAATCGAGAAAGCGAAGAATTGTTCTTTTCGTTTGATTCGGATCGTATTGAACAAGTATTAACGAATCTTGTTGATAATGCTATCCGCCATACAGATGAAGGTGGAACCGTTACGATTCATCAGCGAAGTGATAATCGTGGAATGTTGATTGAAGTGGAAGATAATGGGGCAGGGGTTCCAGAGGATGATCTACCTTTTGTGTTTGAGCGATTTTATAAAGCCGATAAAGCGAGGACAAGGGGAAAATCTGGTACAGGTCTAGGACTAGCGATTGCCAAGAATATTATCGAGGCGCATAATGGCCTCATTAAGGTTCAAAGTAAGCAGGGACAAGGGACAACATTTTCCATCCTTATCCCAAGAAATTTACAATAAATTTCCGACAGATTTTGTTTCATAGGAAACTAGAATATAACTAAATAGAACAAGCGGTAATGACTTTTCATTACCGCTTGTTCTATTTTTGGACAAGTTTACATAGGGTGAAAAAGATGATTAGAAAAGGAGCTGTATAAAAGTGAAAGATTACATAAAAAGATTTTTAATCGCAGGTGCTATGGGGGGTTGTGTTAGTTTATTATTTATTGGAGTCTAACTTTGCATAAATTATGGTGATTCTGTGACAAAGTAGGCAAAAGTTCTTTTTATTTCCTTTTTTCCGACCATTCTTCTTCACAAGAGGATAACCAGTATGTATAATAGAGATATAATAATAAATATGATCTATCTTCGGGGCAGGGTGAAATTCCCGACCGACGGTGATGAGATGATTTATCTCAAAGCCCGTGAGCCTTTTATAAGGCAGGATTTGGTGAGATTCCAAAGCCGACAGTATAGTCTGGATGGGAGAAGATGGAGGTTTGGCAACATTCAAAAAATCGACTGAATTGGATGTTTCTTTAAGCTGCCTTCTAATATTCTCCCTCAAGTGTAAAGCTTGAGGGTTTTTTATTGGAAAATTAGACGGCTGCAGCTAAACCTTCTTTCTATGGAACCGATGGGGATCCTAGTAAAGGAGAACAGGAAAATGAGAAGTAACAAAATTAGAGTCATGGTGTCAGTAGCAATGTTGAGCAGTATCGCGTATGTATTAATGTTGTTGAATTTCCCGATACCGCCATTTCCAAGTTTTTTGAAAATTGATTTCAGCGACTTGCCAGCATTGATTGGTGCATTGGTATTTGGACCGATGGCTGGAATTATTATCGAGTTATTAAAAAATGTATTGGACTACTTTATGACAGGCAGTGAAACAGGAATTCCTGTTGGACACTTTGCGAACTTTGTATCAGGGATTCTGTTTATCTTACCAACTTATTATATTTATAATAAAATGAAATCGAAAAAAGGGATGACTTTCGGACTAATCATCGGTACGATTTTGATGGCAATGATTATGAGTGTGCTCAATTACTTTGTCTTACTCCCAGCATATACGTTTTTCTTAAACATGCCAGTAATGAGTGGTCCGGAAATCCGTTCATATATTGTAGCAGGGGTATTACCTTTTAATATTGTTAAAGGGGTTGTCATGTCACTCGTTTTCTTATTCCTATTCTCGAAAATGGGAACATGGATTCAAAAACAACAATCAGCATATAAAATGAGCCATTAATAATAAAAAAGCACCCGAGGGTGCTTTTTTATTATTTGAAATTGATTGCGATTACAAAAGTAAAGGTGTCAGACCCCGTTTCAATGCTGGGATCTAACACCTCAAAAGGCTTGCTATTAATCAAATTTTAAAGCATCGCCATCAAATGATTCGTCTGCAACTTTGATAGAATCAGTTGGGCAACCTTCGAAAGCATCCATCATGTCATCAATTAACACTTCTGGAATTTCAATTGTTCCTTGGTTTTCATCTAATGTTACGAATGCGATACCATCATCATCGTAATCATAAATATCAGGTGCTGCTGCTCCACATGCTCCACATGCAATGCATGTCTCTTTGTCTACAATTGTATATTTTGCCATTGAAAAAAACCTCCTGAGTATATAACTTTTTATTTTATCGTTTTCACGATGTTTGAACAGTAAACTCATTTCTCTTCTCTATTTTAAAACGGGATTGATAACTTTTCAATAGAAAAATAATTTGAATAACTTTTTTTTAGCAAAATAGTGTATTAATTTAATAAAAACACTATGAAAACCCTTTCATTTTAACCTTTCATGATATGATAGAAACAAGTTTTATTGTTATCGTCATTTCTAAAATAATTATTCAACTGGTATGGTGATCAAATGAATCTCACATTTTTGCAAATGATCATTTTATATTGTTTACAAAAACTAAATGGTGAACGCACCATTTACTCCATTTTCCACTTATTACAAGGAAAACAATCTTCGCAAACCATTCAAGATGCTTATTTATATCGTTTAACCGCTTTTTTTCATACTTATCCCCATTTGAAAAGACAGGAATTGGAAAAAATAATCATTTTTTTTAATACAAATGGATGGATTCTCGCAACAGCCGATGATCATTATAGAGTTACAGTAGAAGGAGAAAGGGTTCTCCATAGTCTATTGTCCAAAAAACCATTTCCGCCTTATTTGGATGGTATGAATAAACAAAAACAAAGTTTTCTTTTTTGGGAGAGACTGTCCCTTTTAATTCAAGTAACATCCTATCTTCAAAAACGGGATTCCAAATACATTCCAATTCAAAGAAGACCGGAAACCATTTATTGGATACGTACGTTTTTAAAGCAAACATCACATAATCGTAAAGTTTTAGGCTCTAATCTTTACCTTGAAATTGTTTCATGCTTGGATGAAGAGCCCTCTATTCAACCCGATGTATTGGTTGTTCGATTAAGTGGGTATCGATCCATTGGATTAACATCACAGCAGGCTGCGAAAAAGTTGAATCTTGAAATTAGCGAATATTACTATGAGTTTTTAAATACGCTTCATTTTATGATAGCCAAAATTGAAAAGAAATCTCATCAATTCCCGATTTTAAGTGCATTAATTGAACCTTCTAAAAAAACGGTTCTTACACAATCTACTGAAAAAACAATGGAATTACTGCAGCAAGGGTATCCGATTTCAGATGTCATGGCACTGCGGCAATTAAAGAAAGGTACAATTGAAGATCATATTGTTGAATTAGCGTTAAAAATACCGAACTTTTCAATCGAACCCTATGTGACAAAGGAAAAGCAAGTGAAAATTAAACAGGCAGCAAAGCAGTCTAAGACGAAGCAGCTCAAAGTAATCCGTCATATGGTGGAACAGGATGTCAGCTATTTTGAAATTAGACTTGTAATGGCTAAATATGGAGACGAGCTATCATGTTAGAAAATGATTTAAAACGCATCTTTCATTATGATCACTTTCGACCGGGACAGAAAGAAGTAATTGCTTCTGTTCTAGAAGGCAATCATACGATCGCTATGTTACCGACTGGAACAGGGAAATCGCTTTGCTATCAACTTTCTGGATACAAACTTAATGGCCATGTGCTTATTGTTTCTCCGTTATTATCTTTAATGCAAGATCAAGTTGAGCAGATGAAAATGAATGGGGAAAAGAGCGTTGTGGCGATTAACTCCTTTTTAACTGGAATAGAGAGAAAAAAGGCACTTATTCATTTACCACAATATAAATTTATTTTTATTTCACCGGAGTCATTGAGTAATCCGTTCTTAATGGAAAGGTTGAAAACATTAAGCATTTCACTCTTCGTCATCGATGAGGCACACTGTATTTCGCAATGGGGCTATGACTTCAGACCGGATTATATGAAGCTTGGGGAAGTAAGGGGAAAGTTAGGGAATCCACTTACATTAGCATTAACGGCAACTGCAACGAAAGAAGTGATTCAAGATATGGTAGGATCACTAAAATTGGATAGCTGCAAGAAAATCGTCTATTCAGTAGATCGACCTAATATTGCCATCTCCGTTAATCGGGTGGAGAACCACCAAGATAAGTGGGACTCTTTACATCGATATGCTACAGAGCTTACGGGACCTGGAATCATTTACTTCTCAAGTAAAAAGATGGCAGAGCAGGCTGCACAATTATTAAGAGATAAAGGGATGGAAAAGGTTGCAGCTTATCATGGCGGCATGGATCAAGAATCTCGCATACTCATTCAACAGCAGTTTCTTATGAATCAACTTGAAGTGATTTGTGCGACAAGTGCGTTTGGAATGGGGATCAATAAAGAAAACATTCGTTTTGTTATCCATTTTCATATGCCCGGGCAAATCGAATCCTATTTGCAGGAGATTGGACGTGCTGGGAGAGATGGTAAACCAAGTATTGCCATCTTATTATATTGTACTGGAGATGAACAACTCGCTTTTCAACTGGCACAGTCAGAAGTTCCTTCTAGACAACAACTTGATTGGTTAATTCGTATCGTTAATGATACGGGTCATGAATGGGGAGAAGAACTTGAAGAATTACAGAGATTAGGCGGCTTTACCGAAACAAGTTGGAGAATGGTATCTGATATTCTATTGAATGATAATCAAACGAAGACGGAAATGTTGTCTAACCTTAAAAATTATCAAAATATCGTTGAAATAAGGCGGAAATTAAAGAATGATAAAATTGAGTCGATGATGAACTTTATATTGACAAGTACTTGTCGTAGAAACCAAATTCTCCAGTATTTTGAGGAAGACGTGAAAGAAAAAAGCTCTGAACGATGCTGTGATACATGTGGATTTCAGGTGAGCTTCTTTTATCATGAAGGAAAACAAGAACAGAAAGAAGTCGAATTTAGTTGGAAACAGAGACTCTCTGATATATTATTAAACTAGTAGAATAAAGAAATGAACGAGTGAGTGAAAAGATGGGGAAAAAATATAGTGATTTAATGAAAAATATAACAGATAAGGAATTGCTGCGATCTTTATATTTAACGCAGCTACTCCTTATCGTAATCTCAGTCGTCCTTGGATTCTTTTTATTTGATCATTTTACGGAGTTTGCAGCCTTATTTAAATGGGATTTAAATGAAATTCTCATATGGGGTGGAAGTGCTGGATTGGCAGTCGTCCTTTTAGACGGGGTCTTAATGAAAGTTTTGCCGTCCCGTTATTATGATGATGGAGGCCTGAATGAACGAATTTTTCGTGGCCGATCTGTCATTGAAATAGCTGTTATCTCGAGTGTCGTATCGATTGCAGAAGAGATTTTATTTCGCGGTGTGATACAAACCCATGTAGGGCTTATATTATCGAGTATCATTTTTGCATTGGTACACTTTCGTTATTTGTTTAACTGGTATTTATTTTTGAATGTCATTGGATTAAGCTTTCTAATTGGATTTGTATATGAACAGACTGAAAATCTATTTGTGACAATTCTAATGCATTTTATTATTGATTTTTTACTAGGATGTTTAATTAAACATAACTTCATTGGGCAGAAATCCTCATCTACTATAAATGGAGAATGAAGCAAAAAGATATTCGAGTTTAGCAAGAGTTTAAGCAACATTGAATGAAATTAAGCCTCCGGCGGATGTCTCGGATTTTTAAAGGTAGCTTATCAATCGAGCTCGATAAAAATCCGGGCGCAAATTCGGTAGGCGAATTTGATTTTATTTCTAAGAAACAGGAAGGGATCATGAATGAATAAAGAGCGCCCCTACAGAGATCAAGCTGAAAAGCTGAGGCAAAAAATAGATAAGAGTACCTTTGAAGAGGGCCAAATGGTTGATAGAGAAGAGTTGCCTCCAAGAAGCCGTGTCCACGAACAAAAAAGAAAAAAGAATAAATGGAAACTCAAATACCCAGTCATACGATTATTAGTCTTATTTTTTTTGTTGCTGCCGATTACGATTTTTAGTATTTATTCTTCCTTGTTAGATAAACCAATTGGTGATGCAAGAAAAACAATTGGAGAGACATCTGACGGTTTTGAAGTGATTGATATTGAAACACCCGTACATAGAGAGAGTCAAGAGGATGAGAAGGAGAAGCCCGACCAAGATATAGGTGAGACACAGGGGGAAGAACAAGAGGATATTGAGGAAGAAGTGGTAGAAATGAATGAGGAAGTTGATTCTGAAAACTACTCTAGAGAAAGTTCCTCTATTTCCATTGATTCGATTGTAAGCGACACTAAATCTGAATCCCATCAATCTATTTCTCATACCGTTCAGTCAGGTGAGACGATTTATCGAATTTCAATAAAATACTATAAATCAAAAGCCGGGATTGAAACGATTAAAAGGGCGAATGGATTAACGAGTAATGAAATTAGAGTCGGTCAAGTATTGACGATTCCGTTATCAAAGTAAAATCGGCATGTTTGCCGGTTTTTTTGTTTTTATTGAAGAACCGTCATACTTTCGTGGACAAGTTCATAAATTGAAATAGGAAGGAGGGGAAACAGATGGAATCTCCAATTATCATGCTTGATGAAAAAACCGATCAGGCAACAAGAAAAATGTTACAAAAAGTAGTTGAGAGAAAACAGAAATTTGATAAGTTAACTTTTTTGCATCTGATTATTATGTGGAGTGCAATTATTGTCGCCTTTGCTTACTTTTTATTTTTGTATTATACGGTTTTTAAACCATACTCGTATTCTTTTGCTACTGTTTTCTCGGTATTTGTTAATAATTCGGTCCACTTATTTATGCTGATGGCGGTCATCGGCTTATTTGGATTAATGAATGTCTTCCGGCAAAAGCGTGACAAAGCAGAAAAGGAATTCCATTTATTGCGCTGTGAAATTATTGATAAAAGTACGGATTTATGGGGGGAAGAGGATCAATGGAAAAACCGTCATCTTGTCTTTGAAATGATGAAAAAAAATTATGACATCAACTTATATCATGAAAACAAATAAGAGTTTCAAGTAAACTCTTATTTGTTTTCGTGATAAATAAACCTAAAAGAACTTCTTTTTTCCTTGTTCTTCTTTTAGAAGTTCAACAGCTTCACGAAAACGCAATGCATGGACGATTTCTCTTTCTCTTAAGAAACGAAGGCTGTCATTGATATCAGGATCATCACTAATATCGATTAACCACTGATATGTAGCTCTCGCTTTTTCTTCAGCAGCAATATCTTCATACAGATCTGCAATCGGATCTCCTTTTGCTTGAATATATGTCGCAGTCCAAGGTACACCTGCTGCATTTTGATAATAAAGGGCAGAATCGTGGTTTACATAGTGCTCTCCAAGTCCTGCTGCTTTGAGCTGTTCTGGGGTCGCATCTTTTGTTAATTTATATATCATTGTAGCGATCATTTCTAAATGGGCAAATTCTTCTGTACCAATATCTGTTAATAGTCCGACCACTTTATCAGGGATGGTGTAGCGCTGATTTAAATAACGAAGGGCGGCCGCTAATTCTCCATCTGCGCCACCATATTGTTCAATTAAGTATTTCGCAAGTGTTGGATTACATTGACCGACTTTAACGGGATACTGAAGCTTCTTTTCATAAATCCACATATAGAAAACCTCCTGATCATTTTACAAAACAATGATTGCAAAACTATACTTGCCATGGCCAAGGTGCGTCATCCCAGTTCCAAGGATAACTTGAATAACTGTTTCCAAATTGCTGCAATGGTCCAAATTTACTTTCAATGGCTTTCTTAATTTTTTTTCGTTCTGAAGCAAATTGATTAAATTGCTTAATTGCTTCAGCATCGTCATTATGCGTATCTAAATATAAAGTAAGGTCGACGAGGACAAAATCAACTGCTTGAAGCTGTTCCAGTAATTGATAGTATTCTGGAGGCATTTGTTTCATGTTAATCCCTCCCTTTAGCTGCTTTTTCATTACGATTAAAATAAGGATCATACAGAACCTTCCAAAGTGTTCCTGCTTTTAATGCTTCCAAAGGAGAAAATTGCTCTAAATTTGGTGGTTGAAACGTCATGTATAAATGAGGTGGAGTTGAATAGCTTTTCGTTTTAATAGGCTTACAGGGGTCAAATGGACTATTATAAGGATGATAATACTTAGTTCTTGTATACATCTAAAACCCTCCTTTTGCTAATCTTTTAAATCATATGAGGGTAAATTTATTCTATGTTACATTTTTATGGTAAAATGTAGTTCATTTAACCTCCTTAAGGTTAAAGCTTCCGGCGGATGCGCCAGATTTTATCGAGCCAGCTCAATAAAACCTGGGTGAAAATTCGCTGAGGTGAATTTGATTTAAAGGATCAAGAAGGGACGTTCATGTCTGGAGGACTCATATGGAAATGATGTTTGTATTATTAATCGTTTTATTCATCGCTGGTATTGCTTTACTTTTTTACATGATTAAAGAAGCTTTTTCGAATAGAGTAATCTATCAAACTTTGTCATTCTCGAATTTTCCGAGAAGTTTTGGTGAGATTCATTTGTTTTTTATTTCAGATATACATAGGCGTAATATTTCTGACTCCATTATCGAAGAAGTAAAGGGAAAAGTGGATGTTGTGATTATTGGCGGAGATCTCTTGGAAAAAGGAGTTCCTTTAGAGAGAGTCAAAAACAATATTATGAAATTAAAAACATTAGGACCTGTATTATTTGTTTGGGGAAATAATGATTATGAAGTAGATGTGCCGGTTTTAGATGCGATGTTAATAAACTTAAATGTAAAGGTTTTAATAAATAGTTCGATCCTATTCCAATCAGATGCTGGGGACAATCTGTATTTTATTGGGTTGGATGAAGTTAGTAAGAACCGACATAACCTTGAACAAGCATTGGATGAAGTTGAGCCTGATAGCTTTAAAATATTAGTTTGCCATAATCCTGAAATCAGCAGGAGAATCGATCCTAAATATGGAATTAACTTATTGTTGTCAGGACACACACACGGCGGGCAGATCCATCTTTTAGGGTTTAGCCCCTATGAAAAAGGAAGACTGAAGAAAATAAACGACTTAACCGTCTTGATCAGCAATGGATATGGTACAACGGGGGTTCCCTTGAGATTAGGTGCGAAGTCAGAAACCCACCTAATCACCATTAAGCATCGGATATAATGATAGAATTTTCCTGCTTGTACCACCCGTATAACACATTCACCAATAGAACTTTTTTTCATAAACTAAATCAAGAGTATGTTCACAGTAGGGGGCATCATTATGCGCTTAGAACGATTGAATTATAATAAGATTAAAATATTTCTTACTCTGGATGATTTATTTGACAGGGGATTGACGAAAGAAGATATATGGAAAGACTCTTTAAAGTGGCACCAACTTTTTCGTGATATGCTTGAGGAAGCAAGTGAAACGTTTAAAGTGGATATATATGGATCTGTTGCCGTGGAGATATTTTCGATGCAGACACAAGGAATGGTTATGATTGTCACGATGGAAGAGCAAGAAGACGACATTTTTAATGATCAAATTATTGATATGCAAGTGACACTAGAAGGCAATATGGAAATTTTATTTGAGTTTGATGATTTTGAAGATGTAATTGGAATGGCAAAGAGTTTAGCGGCGATCGGATTTTCAGGAGGAGCCGTCTACTACATGAACAATAACTATTACTTTTTAATTGATAATGTTTGCGAAGATAGTCTAACTGGGATTACTGCAATTATGGCCGAATATGGAAATCCATCTTTTACCAGTATTCATATTCTTGAAGAATACGGCAGTACGATAATGAAGGATCGAGCTGTGAGTGAAATCGTGACTTACTTTAAATAAGTATTTAACAATGAAATTTTACAAGAATGAAAGTATACCCTCGATTATGAATATGAAGAGTGTTGATAATCGAGGGGACGATTCAAGTTATACATATACTTTGTGAATATTTGTATAATTCAAACTAAACAAACCCTTTCCTTGCGTATTGGTAATAAAAGTGTATACTATCTCTAAAAAGAATCAGCAATGAGGAAGGTTTTTAGGAGGCTGCAACAGCTTCAAAAGACTTATCAAAAGCTACTAAATAATATAAAGAGTTATATTAAAAAACTTTCTATTCTCTTGGCATTCCCTTTTCGAATAACTAAAAAAGAATACACGTTCGATAAAGGTGGATAACATGAAAATCACTAAAATAGTATTATTAGAGGCGGATCGACTAACCGAATAGGAATCATTAAATGGGCTAATGACGGTCTTTTGTTCGGCTTTACGGTTTGCTTTCACATTAAAAAGGTCAATCCTGCTCATACTTTAGTGATCGCCGATTTAAATACGCTAAGATGTATGGGTTATCTGTACATGAAGCTGCTTCCTTCGTGATTGGAAGAAGAGGATTAGACTTTGATGAAAAAGTATCAAAAGAACTAATTCAGCAACTAAAAGAAAAGGTAAAGCCTCATTTGATTTTTATTCTTGGGTTGATGGAAGAATCCGAGAAGAGATTAAGCAGAAGAAAACAAAGGCATACGTTCATGGGCATGATGCTCAAAAACATCGAATATTTCAAGGGGAATTATAGCTGGACCTTACGGAATGTGGTCCATAAAACTTTAATTAGAAAGAACCAGGAATTAAAATTGAAGGAGGTGTAATCCTGATGCTAAAAACTTTGTGGTGAACTGACCTGGAAGGAATGGTTTACCGCCCCCTCAAGCTGGCTCTAACAGAGCACCGCAGATCGTCCTGTGCAGCAGGCACATAACAAGGATTCAATTCCCTTTCTGATGGAATGGCGTGAGAGTCGCCACAGCAGGTCCCTTTTCCTTGGTTCAGGGGCGAAATGTAGGTTTTGATAAGTTTTAGCAATCAGGAAATATGGATGACCGCTGAAAATCATAAGATAAAGAACAATTCCGATGGAAAACTTGATCTTTTAGTGTCAACACAAACCGTTATTCATAAAGCGTTAGAAAAATTAGGTTATCCTGAAGAAGTGTATGAGTTATTAAAAGAACCGATACGAATGCTAACGGTTAAAATCCCCATCCGAATGGATGATGGATCAACGAAAATATTTACAGGTTACCGAGCACAGCATAACGATGCAGTGGGACCTACAAAGGGCGGCATTCGATTTCACCCGAATGTAACAGAGCGGGAAGTGAAAGCTCTTTCCATATGGATGAGTTTAAAATGTGGAATCGTTGATTTACCTTATGGGGGAGCGAAAGGTGGAGTTGTCTGTGATCCGCGGGAGATGTCTTTTCGGGAACTTGAGCGTTTAAGTCGTGGATATGTAAGGGCGATCAGCCAGATTGTCGGACCTGCAAAAGATATTCCTGCTCCAGGTGTATTTACGAATTCTCAAATTATGGCTTGGATGATGGATGAATACAGCCGAATGGATGAACTCAACTCACCGGGTTTTATTACAGGCAAACCACTTGTGTTAGGTGGTTCACATGGACGAGAATCTGCAACGGCTAAAGGTGTAGCGATATGTATTAATGAAGCAGCAAAGAAAAAAGGGGTTAAAGTTAAAGGGGCAAGAGTAATTGTTCAGGGGTTTGGAAATGCAGGTAGTTTTCTTGCTAAGTTTATGCATGAACAAGGGGCAATTATTATTGGTATTTCCGATGCATATGGGGCTCTTTATAATCCAGACGGTTTGGATATCGAATATTTACTAGACAGAAGAGATAGCTTTGGAACCGTTACAAAACTTTTTAACCATACGATTACAAATCAAGAATTACTAGAAAAAGAGTGTGATATTCTTGTACCTGCAGCGATTGAAAATCAGATTACAGAAGAAAACGCTCCTTTTATCCAAGCGGAAATCATCGTTGAGGCTGCTAATGGTCCTATAACGAATGAAGCGACACAAATTCTAACAAATCGAGGGATCTTGCTTGTTCCTGATGTATTAGCATCTGCTGGGGGAGTAACTGTTTCTTATTTTGAATGGGTTCAGAATAATCAAGGCTATTATTGGACGGAAGAAGAGGTAAATGAAAAGTTAGAAACCGTTATCGTTAAATCCTTTAATCAAATTTATGAAACAGCGCAAAATCGCAAGGTAGATATGCGTTTAGCCGCCTATATGGTAGGTGTCCGTAAAATGGCTGAAGCGTCAAGATTTAGAGGCTGGGTGTAAGAGAACCTTATATTGAAACTTTTCATAAAAACTTCTATCATGGATTGATAGGGTTTTTATTTTTTTGATTTAAAATAGGACGTAACTTAGAGGTGAACATAATTGAAACAGGAAGAAATGATTATTGTCGGCGGGGGCCCGTGCGGACTTGCAGCAGCGATTGCTTTGCAAAATGTTGGGATTAAGCCACTTGTTATTGAGAAAGGGAATATTGTAAATGCCATTTATCATTATCCAACCCATCAAACGTTTTTTAGTTCTAGTGATAAGCTAGAAATTGGGGATGTAGCATTCATTACCCATACGAGAAAAGCTAATCGAATTCAGGCGCTTGCTTATTATAGAGAAGTTGTAAAACGAAAAGATCTTCGTATTCATGCATTTGAAAAGGTTCTCCACATTCAGAAAGAAGATTCTTGTTTCGTTGTTTCGACAGATAAAGAAAAATATTTAACAAAAAATGTAGTCATTGCAACTGGTTACTATGACCAGCCAAATTTAATTGGAGTACCAGGTGAAAACTTGCCAAAAGTATTCCATTACTTCAAAGAAGCACACCCTTATTTCGATAAAGATGTTGTCGTCATTGGCTTGAAAAATTCAGGTGTTGACGCAACATTAGAGCTAGTCAATGCAGGGGCAAGGGTAACGGTTTTATACCGGGGCAATGAATACTCATCTAAAATAAAACCGTGGATTCTTCCAGAATTTGAAGGCCATGTTCGTAATGAACGAATTAAGATGGAATGGAGATCAGAGGTAAAGGAAATTACAGAAGGTACGGTTGTATATGAAAAAGATGGAAATCAATATAGTATCAAAAATGATTTTGTTTTTGCTATGACTGGTTACCATCCTGACAAAGATTTCTTGCGCAAAATCGGTGTTGAAATCAATGATTTAACAGGCAGACCTGTTTATAATGAGGAAACAATGGAAACAAATATAGAGGGTGTTTATATTGCTGGAGTCATTGCAGCCGGCAATGAAGCAAATGAGATTTTTATTGAAAACGGCCGTTTTCATGGAGAAAAAATAGCAAGTTCAATCCATAATAAAAACTTAAAGGATGAATGATTTGAAAAAAAAAGTTGCATTAATTACAACAGGTGGAACGATCGCAAGTAAAGAAATATCAAAGGGGCTTTTACATTCGGGTGCTATGACTGGAAGTGAATTGGCAGATTTATGTCAACTGCCTAATGATATTGAAGTAAGAGTGGTTGATGTGATGCAAAAGCCAAGTATGCATATTGATTTTGATGCTATGCTTGATATACATAAAGCTGTTCTTTCCCAATTAGAAGATCCATCCATCTGTGGAATTGTTGTGACCCATGGAACTGATACATTAGAAGAAACAGCTTATTTTCTTGATTTAACAATAAACGACCCAAGACCGATTGTCGTGACAGGATCTCAACGTTCCCCACAGGATGTAGGTACAGATGTCTACTCAAATATGAGGAATTCGATTTATGTTGCGGTCAATGACATATTAAAAGGTGTTGGCGTTGTCGTCGTTTTTAATGAGCGAATTTATTCTGCTAAATATGTGAAAAAAGTACACGCATCCAACTTGCAAGGTTTTGAGTCCTTTGGATATGGGTATTTAGGGATTATTGATAATGATATTGTGAGTATTTATCAAAAACCAGTGAGCAGGGAATCCTTTTCAATCAAGAAACCAATCCCAAGAGTGGATATTGTAAAATGTTACAGCGGTGCAGATGGAGTTTTTATAGAGGCGGCTGTTCGATCGGGCGCAAAAGGGATTGTCCTAGAAGGAGTAGGAAGAGGACAAGTCTCACCTTATATGATGGATTCGATTAAAAAGGCTGTTCAGTCAGGAATTGTCATGATTGTGACAACAAGCGCGGAAGAGGGAAAAGTGTATCCTTCCTATGGTTATTATGGAAGTGCTTTTGACCTTAAACAAAATGGTGTTCTCTTAGGGGAAGACTATGATAGTAAAAAAGCGAGAATCAAATTGGCTGTGTTATTAGCAGCAGAACGGAAGGTCATCCAAAGTGATTTCTCTACGTTATAAGGTTTCCTTGATGGTTAACGGGGCTGATGGAACTGCCGCTTTTTGAAAAAGTTAGTTTCATGTTGTTCCTTAGTAGATTAAGTTATTTTCTTTAAGAACCTATCGTGTTAGGATTAAAGAAAAAATTGAAAAGAGGACGGCGGATGCTGGGAATTCTATCAGCTGGAATAGCACCTGGTTTGGCCTTGCTATGTTATTTTTACTTAAGAGATCAATTTGGTGTAGAGCCAATTACACTTGTGATTAGAACCTTTTTCTTTGGGGCCCTTATTGTACTGCCAATTATGTTCATTCAATATGTATTGGAGACTGAGAATATTCTTCGTTCAAATGTGGCAGATGCATTTTTATCCACTAGTTTGCTAGAAGAGTTTTGTAAATGGTTTATCGTCTATTACACAGCTTATCTTCATTTTCACTTTGATGAACCCTATGATGGGATCGTATATGGGGCTTCTGTATCTCTTGGTTTTGCTACAACAGAGAATATTTTTTATTTGATTGCAAATGGACTTGAATTTGCTATTGGTCGAGCGATATTGCCTGTGTCAAGTCATGCCATGTTTGGAGTCATTATGGGATATTATTTAGGAAAAGCTAAATTTTCCGCTCAATCAAAAGGGAAATTGCTGTTTCTATCGTTGATATTGCCGTTTTTATTACATGGAATTTACGATTATATTCTTGAGCTGCAAACAACTTGGATTTATCTCATGCTGCCATTTATGGTTTTTCTTTGGTGGCTAGGTTTAAGAAAAGTAAAAAAAGCACATCTGTTAAGTGCCGAGTATTCGGAAAATATTAAAACCCTTCACTTTTAGAGTGAAGGGTTTTTGTCTATTATAAGGCGGATTGAAAAATTGATTGTATAAAAGAACCAGTTGTTACAAAAAATACGATTAATGTGAAAATGATTTACAACTGGGGGTAGTTAACCATGAAAGGAAAAATTTTTTTCTCGGCACTAATCATCATTTTCTCGATTAGTTTTTGTTTTTTTCCAGAAAGAGAAAGAGTAGATGCCTTTACAAATCAAGTCATCCAACAAGGGGCTGTCGGTGATGACGTAATTGAACTTCAATCTCGTTTGCAATATTTAGGGTTCTATACTGGAAGTATTGATGGAGTGTTTGGGTGGAGAACTTATTGGGCATTACGTAATTTCCAGTATGAGTTTGGCATGAAAGTAGATGGCTTAGCTGGCTCAGCAACAAAAGAAAAGCTCGTAAAAGCATCGAAATATAATAAACAGCATGTGAAAGAAAATATTAATAAAGGGAATAAATTTACTCACTATGGCGGGACAGATTTAGATAAGCAAGCTGCACCAAAGCAACAAACACCAGCAAAGCAACAAACACCAGCAAAGCAACAGAGTGGACAGAATCAACAACCTGCAAAAAAGCCAGCACCACAGCAAAATGCGAATACCGGACAATCAACACCTAGCGGACCTACTGCTACAAATATACCAAATGGATTTTCACAAAATGATATTCAGTTAATGGCAAATGCAGTTCATGGGGAGGCAAGGGGAGAACCTTATATTGGTCAAGTTGCTGTTGCAGCGGTTATTTTAAACCGTGTGGAAAGTTCATCATTTCCAAATACGATTTCAGGGGTAATTTTTGAACCTAGAGCTTTCACAGCTGTGGCAGATGGTCAAATATGGTTAACGCCTAATGAAACTTCCAAAAAGGCTGTATTAGATGCTATTAACGGCTGGGATCCGACTGGCGAAGCACTTTATTACTTTAATCCTGATACAGCAACAAGCGGGTGGATTTGGACAAGACCACAAATTAAAAAAATTGGTAAACATATATTTTGTAATTAGAGAGGTGAGGTACATTGTTTAGAGGAATTTTAATTGCAGGTTTATCTTTAGCAGTAGCTGGGACAGCCCTATGGGGCTATCAAGAACATCGGGAAAAAAATGCGGTCTTAATTAATGCAGAGAATAACTATCAACGAGCCTTCCATGAATTAACGTTTCATATTGATTTATTACACGACAAGATTGGTACAACACTCGCAATGAATTCTCGTCAATCCCTTTCACCAACTCTAGCAGAAGTTTGGAGGATTACTTCTGAGGCACATAGTAATGTTGGGCAATTGCCATTAACTCTTCTTCCTTTTAATAAAACAGAAGAATTTCTGGCTCAAGTTGGAGAGTTTAGTTATCGTACGGCTGTACGTGATTTAGATAAGGACCCGTTGACTGAAGATGAGTATTCGACCTTAAAAAACTTGTATGGTCGAGCAGAAGAAATTCAAAATGAACTTAGGGGTGTGCAACATGTTGCTATGAAAAATAATTTAAGGTGGATGGATGTTGAACTTACTCTAGCAACAGGTAAAGAACAAGGAGATAATACGATTATTGATGGATTTAAAACCGTTGAAAAGACAGTTGAAGGTTATGATGAGACGGATTTAGGTGTAGCATTTGTCAATATGAAAGCAAATGATAAAAACTATAATTATTTAGATGGTGAAGAAATTACGAAAGATGAGGCAGTCAGAATAGCGAAGAAATACATTGGTTTAGGTGATGACGCTGAAGTTCTGGTTACAGAGAATGGGAAAGACTCTGATTATGGCTTTTATAGTATTTCTTTTGAAAATCAAAAGACGAATCAAATTTCAAATATGGATATTACTAAAAATGGCGGCCATCCTCTTTGGTATATGCAATCTAGAGATGTTAAGAATCAAAAAATTAGTTTAAATGATGCCGCAAATCATGCGCTGCAATTTTTAAAAGATCATAAGTACAAAGACCTTGAGGTAATTGAAAGTGCTCAATATGATAATTTAGGTGTATTTACAATAATAAAATCTTTAGACGGAGTCCGAATATATCCTAAATCACTCAAAGTAAAGGTAGCTCTGGATAATGGCCAAATTATTGGTTTTTCAAATGAAGATTATTTAAAAGCGGTTACTTCTGATACTGAGTTAGCAAAACCAGAGATCACAGTGGAGGAAGCAAGAGCAAAAATCAACCCGCAAGTAGAAGTAATGGAAGAACGTCAAGCCGTCATTATCAATGATTTAAATGAAGCCGTACTATGCTATGAATTTATGGGAACGCTTGAAAAAGATACCTATCGCATTTTTATTAATGCCTTAACAGGTCATGAAGAAAAAGTAGAGAAAATGAAAAGTGCGGAACAGATCTATCAAGATGTAGTATAGTGCATTGGAAATGAATTCATGTCTGTGTGAACCTGTTCGCACAGACGTTTTTTTGATCATATTTGTTTGAAAGCTAACTATTGCTCAATTTGTATTTTATGTCATAATTTAGTTATCTAAGGAAATAAAGGAATGTGTTCATATGCTGACGATTGGAGAAACATTAATTTTAGAACCTAGAGACAATGAGCAAGATGAAAAATATAAATGTCGGTTAGTCGAAAAAAGTGAAGATGCGATTTATATTGATTACCCTATAAATATGAAAAGTAATCGAACTACTTTTCTTATAGATGGTACCCAGCTCAAGGTATCATTCGTTTCTGGGAACTCGGCCTACCTATTTGATTCAGAGGTGTTAGGCAGAGTATTGCAAGAAATCCCAATGATCAAATTAAGCTATCCCGGTAATCAATACGTTATGAAAGTCCAAAGGCGCCAATATGTGCGGATTCCTACAACAGTTGATGCAGCGATCCATCCGCTGCAAAATGAATTTACTCCTTTTACAACCATAACAGAAGATATAAGTGCTGGGGGCTCATTGCTGTTAATGAATCCGCAAGCGAAAGGGATTCAACCAGAGATGAATGTGATAGCTGTATTTGTTTTGCCGATGCAAAATGGAGAATATCATTATATGAAGTTACCGAGTAAAGTAATTAGAATGATAGAAGACGAAGAGACAGGAAAAACTTTATTTTCTTTGCATTTTTTGAATGTTTCTTCTAGTCAAAGACAAATGTTACTCCGATTTTCTTTTGACAGGCAATTAGCCAGGAAGAAAAAAGGAATAGATCATAGCGAATAGTAATAATTTTATTACCCATAATAGGAATAGAAATCATATTATGGGGGACAAAAATGAAATTTATTGAAAGATTGTTAGTGAAATTCATCGTCATTCAGCTTGTTTTATTACTTCTAACCCAATTATTTTTTCATGAATGGAATTCTTTTCCGGAATTTCAACAACTTACCCAATATGAAGGTGTCACCAAAAACAATATAACTGAAGTACTAGAAACGTTTAATCATAAGTAATGCAGAACTTTTTCTCCTTTATTTAGGAGGTTTTGTCAAAAAAAAGGGAATAATAATCCTCTAATCATTAGAGTTGATAAGGGATTCTAAATCTATCTTATGATAAAATAGATTGAAGAGTTAATCTAAAATTAAAGTTTTTTTACTGAACATTCAGGAGGAACTATGGATAAAAAGATATCAATTGCCATTGATGGACCTGCTGCAGCTGGAAAAAGCACAGTTGCAAAATTAGTGGCTGAAACACTTTCGTACATCTACATTGATACAGGAGCAATGTATCGGGCTCTAACTTATAAAGCTTTAAGTCAGGAAATAAACTTTGAGTATGAGTCAGAACTTCATAAATTATTATCCGAAACGGAAATTGAATTAGTGGCTGAGAATAAGAGACAGATTGTTTATTTAGACGGCAGTGATGTTACAGATGAGATTCGCTCTGCGCAAGTTACCAATTCAGTTTCGATCGTTTCAAGACATCCATCCGTGAGAGAGGAAATGGTAAAACGTCAACAACTTCTAGCTTCAGATGGGGGAGTTGTCATGGATGGGCGTGATATAGGTACCCATGTGCTGCCAGATGCAGAATTGAAAGTGTTTTTAATTGCTTCCGTGGAGGAACGAGCGAATCGCAGGCATGAAGAAAATTTACAAAAAGGATATCCTTCCAACTTGAAGCAATTACATATGGAGATTGAACAGCGTGATAAACTAGATTCCGAGAGAGAAGTCGCTCCGTTAAAGCAAGCAGAAGACGCTATCCTCATCGATACGACATCACTTGCAATTAATCATGTTGCAGAACGGATTTTAGAATTAGCGAGGGAAAGGATTTGGCGTAAGTGAACTTATATCCTTTAGGAAGAGCCCTTTGTAGCGGCTTATTATTTCCCCTTTATCAATATGAGGTGATTGGCAAAGAAAACTTTCCAAAGGATGGGGGCGTTTTACTTTGTTCGAATCATATTAGTAATTTCGACCCTCCAACAGTAGGAATAGCAGCACCAAAGCCAGTTCATTTTATGGCAAAAGAGGAATTGTTTTCAGCTCCCATTCTTGGAAAGCTTCTACCATCCATTAATGCCTTTCCGGTAAAAAGGGGAATGAGTGACCGTGAAGCACTTAGAACTGGATTGAAACTTTTAAAAGAGGGAAAGGTCTTAGGGCTTTTTCCAGAGGGAACAAGAAGTAAGACCGGAGAATTGGGAAAAGGGCTAGCTGGTGCCGGTTTCTTTGCATTACGATCTAAGGCGCATATTGTTCCATGTGCCATTGTTGGTCCTTATAAACCGTTTAAGCGATTAAAAGTGGTATTTGGAAAGCCTATTCAATTTGATGATCATCGTAATAATAAGATCTCTGCCGAAGAAGCAACCGATATCATTATGAATGAAATTGGACAATTAATCCGAGCTTATAAATAGCATCTTACTTGACAAAATGAGCTATTTATAAGAAGTTAGTAAAAAGAGGTTTCTTTTTTTAATGCTTTTTATTATTTTTTTGGCGCTTCATTTGTGATGGAAAATCTCGTCATTTAATGATAATTTATGTAGTTTGTGGATTAAGGAGGAGTACATATGTCAGAAGAAATGGGCCAAATAGAAGTTCGAAATTTTGAAGTAGGCGATCATGTTTCAGGTGTCGTATCGAAAGTTGAAGAAAAACAAGTGGTTGTTGAAATTGCTGAAAGTAAACTTGATGGTATTATTCCGATTAGTGAATTATCAAGTCTTCATATTGAAAAGGCCAGTGATGTAGCCGCTGTTGGTGATGAATTAGAACTTCAAGTATTAAAAGTTGAAGAAGATGCTTTAGTTTTATCTAAGCGAAAAGTAGACGCAGAAAAGGCTTGGGATCAACTTGTTGTAAAGTTTGAAAACAATGAAACCTTTGAAGCAGAAATTAAAGAGGTTGTAAAAGGCGGGCTTGTCGTAGATTTGGGTGTTCGTGGATTTGTCCCGGCATCATTAGTCGAAACTCATTTTGTTGAAGACTTTTCAGATTATAAAGGAAAAACATTAACGTTTAAAATCGTTGAACTTGATAAAGAGAAAAACCGAATTATATTGTCTCATAAAGCAGTAAAGGAAGAAGAAAAACAAAAGCAAAAACAACAATTGCTTTCTACCTTACAACCAGGCCAAGTAATCGATGGAACGGTACAGAGAATCACTAATTTCGGTGCATTTGTTGATATTGGCGGAATGGATGGACTTGTTCATATTTCTCAATTATCCCATCAACATGTGGAGAATGCTTCTGATGTTGTTCAAGAAGGGCAAGAAGTACAAGTCAAAGTATTAAGTGTAGACGAAGAGAATGAAAGAATTTCTTTATCCATTAAAGAAACACTGCCTGGACCATGGGAAAATATTGCGGAAAAAGCACCAAAAGGTTCTATATTAGATGGAACCGTAAAACGAATTGTTTCATATGGTGCTTTTATTGAAGTTCTGCCGGGTGTAGAAGGGCTTGTTCATATTTCACAAATTTCTCATAAACATATTGGAACACCGAATGAAGTGTTAAGTGAGGGTGACCATATTAAAGTTAAAGTCTTAGATGTAAATGAAACGGATCAACGACTTTCTTTAAGCATTAAGGAATTAGAAGAAAATACAGCTGAAGTTACTCATTATGACCTACCAGAAGAGACTAAAGGTTTCTCACTGGGTGATGTAATTGGAGATCAACTAAAGAATTTGAAAAAATAATGGTGATATAAATTGTCTAGATCAAAAAGGAAATGGGATCATATCCAATACGCACTTTCAACTGGGCAGGAACGATCAACTGGTTTAGATGATGTTATGTTCATTCATCAATGCTTACCTAATATTGGAATAGCTGATATTTCATTAAATACAAGGATTGGCGGACTTTCTTTAAGTTCGCCAATTTTTGTCAATGCGATGACAGGCGGCGGTGGAAAAAGAACGAGAAGAATAAACCAGGAATTGGCCATTGTTTCAAAGGAATTTGGAATGGCCATGGCTGTTGGATCACAAATGTCTGCAATTCGTAACCCCGCAGAAGAAGAGACATACCGAATTGTTAGGAAAGAAAATGCGGATGGAATCATTATTGGTAATCTCGGAAGTGAAGCAAGTCGAGATGATGCTAAACGAGCGATTGATATGGTGGAGGCAGACTTACTGCAAATCCATTTAAATGTGATACAAGAACTTACAATGCCAGAAGGAGATCGTGACTTTACTGATGCTTTAAAACGCATAGAAGCCATTGTGAATAGTGTGGAAGTACCAGTTATTGTAAAAGAAGTTGGATTTGGCATGAATGGGGAAGCTATCAAAAAGTTGTCTTCAATCGGGGTAGAAATCATTGATATTGGCGGGTATGGCGGAACTAATTTCGCAAGAATTGAAAATAGTCGCCGTGAACGGTTATTTCCATTCTTTGATCAATGGGGAATCTCAACGGCGATTTCTATTATCGAAGCGAAAAATAGTGGATGTCAAGTGGAAATTGCTGCTTCTGGCGGTCTGCAAACGAGTCTGGATGTAGCGAAGACACTCGCTCTAGGTTCCAGCGTTTCCGGAATATCAGGGTACTTTTTGAAAGTTCTCGTTAAAGAAGGCATCGAAGGCTTAATAAGGGAAGTAACATTCATGCATGAAGAATTAACGTATATTATGACAGCGCTTGGTGCGCGAACCATTGAGGATTTACAGAAATCCTCCCTTGTCATAAGTGGTGAGACCTATCATTGGTTAAATGAACGTAACATTGATACAAAGCAGTATAGTTTACGAAATAATTTATAAAAAGGTGCAAGCGCCATCTAGAGAAATTACTAGATGGTGCTTGCATCTTTTTATTTTCCATCATTTAGTTTTCTTGCTTCTTCAGGACTTTGTAATTTGGTGGCACCAGAATAGTGTAGGGCTTGATCCCTGTCCGATTCCACTCTTCTTGCCCTTTTTAATTTTTTCTCTTGGCGATCTTTTCCCATCTTAATCACCTCCATTTATTTAACATGCGACATCGGTTAAAGTTTATACCTTTGCAATTGATAAAAAAACATTTGATATGTGGATTTTTCGTAACGATTAAATTACATAAAATCGAGCCATACTGGTAAAGATAGGAGGTGTGAAGTGAAGTGGAAGGGCTCCTTTTTTATTGGTTGTACTGGATAGGCTGGGTTATTGCTACCTTCTTTTATCCAAAAGAAGATCGTGATCGTTTAAAACTATCAGCATGGCTATTAATTTCAATCATGCTGTCAGTTACTTCTGTTCCATTGGGCTTAATTGAAATAAGCGGAACGGGACTTTTTATGTTACTAACTGCGTATTTATCGGTATCACAAGTAAATTTAAAGCAGTTATTATATATTCTCTTATCCACATTTATTTTAATGTTAGTGACCGTTTGTTTTCTTTTGTACGAATTATTTGATCCTGTCTGGTTAATGATGAGAAGAGAATGGTTATTCGCAATTATTTTAACTTGTATAACATTGCTTCTTGTTCAAAATAAACGGCAAAGAATGTTTGTGATGTTAATGGGCTCTATTCAGGGTGAAGTTTTTTATAGTTTGCTTGTCGCAAAATATTCATTTTCATATTCTGCAGCCACTTTATTTTCACTCGACTATTATGCGCTGACACTAACATTAATTATTGGCTGGAACTCATTAGAAATGGCAGTTAACTATTTTGATAAACAAGTTCAATCTATAGAAAAGGAGAAACAAAAACAAACATGAATGAGTATACTTTGCCCGTTATATTCGGGGTAGCCATCGGCACTTTAGCTAGGGTGTATATGTTGAGAACAGATTATCGTCAGTACCCAACTTATTTACATGGAAAAATTATTCATATTGCTTTAGGTTTTATCGCTGCTGGACTTGGAACAGTTGCAATCCCATCGTTAATGGAAGAGAACTTTACAGCGATTACATTTTTAACCGTTGCTGCTTCTCAATTTAGAGAGGTGAGAAACATGGAGAGGAATACATTGACGGAATTAGATAGTTATGAATTGGTGCCGCGTGGTAAAACCTATATTGAGGGAATTGCAGTTGTTTTTGAAAGTCGAAATTATTTAGTGATTTTCACATCTTTAATCACGACCCTTTTTTATTTGCTCTTTAATTTTTGGGCAGGAATATTGGCTGCAGTCGTTTGTATGTTAATCTCAAAGAAATTAATGACTGGCGGAAAATTAAGAGAAATTGTTGATATTTCCTATGTTGAACCTCACTTTGATGGGCCTGGTTTGCATGTAGATAATATCTATATTATGAATATCGGAATACCTGCCCGCAGAGAAGAAGTCCTTCGTTATGGAATGGGATTTATCTTAACGCCAAAAAACTTTGATGCCCGATCAACAATTGCGAATCTTGGCCAAAGACAAGCCATTTTACATGATCTATCAACGGCATTAGGGATTTATCGGGACTCTGGGACGCCTGCTTTAACACCGCTTGCAAAACGAGATTTAGAGGATGGCAGGGTGGCCATATTTATTCTGCCGCAAGATAGGGATAAACAAAGAGCCATAAAAACGCTTGGAGCGGTTCCAACATTAGAAAATGCGATACGGATGCCAAAAGAGAGAGATGTTGAGACGGAAGGAAGTCTGGAAGAATGAATCTTGGGAAATTTATCTTAGCCGCAATTACTACAAATCCAAATCGTATTCCGAGTGGAACGACCGTTTTTATTTGTGATGATAAAGAACAGATGGATTACTATGCAACAAATTTAGAAGCAATATTGGACGGAATTGCTCATGCAATTACGGATGAAGTTTATATTATTGTAAAGCATTGATATTAACTTTTATCTTTGATAAATTAGTATAGTTAAGCCCTTCTTACTAACAGAAGGGTTTTATTATCTTTGTAAAAGTCGCATTTAATCGGATATTATGTTAGATTTTTACTTGGAAATCATTGAATAAGTACATAACAAGGAATGTTTTTATTATATAAGGAGGGTGATGAAGATGGCGAAACCAGTTATTGCCATTGTAGGTCGGCCTAATGTTGGAAAATCAACGATCTTTAATCGGATTGTTGGAGAAAGAATTTCAATTGTAGAAGATATCCCGGGTGTGACAAGAGATCGTATTTATAGCTCTGGAGAATGGTTGACTCATGAATTTAATATTATCGATACAGGTGGAATTGATCTCGGAGATGAGCCTTTCTTAGAGCAAATTCGTCAACAAGCTGAAATTGCGATTGATGAAGCAGATGTGATCATATTTTTAACGAATGGAAGAGAAGGCGTAACAGCTGCGGATGAAGAGGTAGCGAAAATATTGTATAAAGCGAAGAAACCTGTGGTATTAGCGGTAAATAAAATTGATAACCCTGAAATGAGAGGCCAAATTTTTGACTTTTACTCTTTAGGGTTTGGAGAACCGTTCCCGATTTCGGGATCACATGGTTTAGGGCTTGGAGATTTATTGGATGAAGCTGCTAAACATTTCCCTAAAAGGGATACAAAGGACTACGACGATGATGTAATTTGTTTTTCATTAATCGGACGACCTAACGTTGGGAAATCATCATTAGTGAATGCGATCCTTGGAGAAGAACGAGTGATTGTTAGTGACATTTCAGGCACAACACGTGATGCGATTGATTCAAAGTTAACTTATAATGGTCAAGAATATGTTATTATTGACACAGCTGGAATGCGAAAAAAGGGTAAAGTCTATGAAACAACTGAGAAATACAGTGTGTTAAGAGCATTACGGGCGATTGAACGATCAGATGTGGTCTTAGTGGTGATTAATGCAGAAGAGGGAATTATTGAACAAGATAAAAAAATAGCCGGTTATGCCCACGAGGCAGGACGAGCTGTTGTAATTGTTGTCAATAAATGGGATGCCGTTGAAAAAGATGAAAAAACAATGAAAGAATTTGAACAAAACATACGGGAACACTTTTTATTTCTTGATTATGCACCGGTTGTTTTTCTTTCTGCTAAAACAAAAAAGCGCATCCATACATTAATGCCAATGATTGATGAAGCGAGCGAAAACCATTCCCGTCGTGTTGATACAAGTATTTTAAACGATGTTATTATGGATGCTGTTGCCATGAATCCAACTCCAACAGATAAAGGAAGACGCTTAAAAGTTTATTATTGTACTCAAGTTTCAGTAAAGCCACCGACATTTGTTGTTTTTGTTAATGAACCTGAATTGCTTCATTTTTCTTATGAACGTTTTCTCGTAAATCGGATTCGAGAAGCATTTGGGTTTAAGGGGACTCCGATTAAAGTTTTCCCTCGTGCAAGGAAGTAATTGTTAAAAGGATGTGATCATATGCGTAAACTAGAGCGTGTTGCGGTTTTAGGCGCTGGGAGCTGGGGAACAGCCTTATCGATTGTTTTGGCAGATAACGGGCATGAGGTACGTTTATGGGGGCATAATCGGGATCATATTGCAGAGATCAATCAACTTCATTGTAATCAAAAATATTTACCAGAGATTCTGTTACCAGAAAATATTATCGGTTATTCCTCTCTTGAAGAGGCGCTCACGGGATTAGACCTTGTTATTCTGGCTGTTCCGACGAAAGCGATACGTGAAGTATTAGGGAAAATTAAAGCGTTTCAAGAAACTCCATTAACGATCGTGCATGTAAGTAAAGGAATTGAGCCAGATACATTTATGAGAATTTCAGAAATAATTGAAGAGGAAGTTCCAGTAGATCTATATGATGGGATTGTTGTGCTTTCTGGTCCGAGTCATGCGGAAGAAGTTGGTTTACGCCAACCTACAACAGTATCTGTATCATCTAAAAATATGGCTGCAGCAGAGCGAATCCAAGATCTATTTATGAATCAGCATTTTCGGGTTTATACGAATCCAGATATCATTGGAGTAGAAATTGGAGGAGCACTTAAAAATATTATCGCACTTGCAGCCGGAATATCTGACGGACTCGGTTATGGTGATAATGCCAAAGCGGCCTTAATGACAAGAGGTCTTGCAGAGCTTTCGCGACTTGGAGTAAAAATGGGCGCCAATCCCTTAACATTTGCCGGTTTAACAGGGATTGGAGATTTAATTGTCACTTGTACGAGTGTACACTCACGAAATTGGCGAGCGGGGAATTTACTAGGTAAAGGTAATACTTTACAAGAAGTATTAGATAATATGGGAATGGTAGTCGAAGGGGTTCGAACAACAAAAGCTGCTTGGCAACTAGCTCAAAAGTATGAGGTTAATATGCCCATTACAAATGCACTCTATGGAGTCTTATTTAATAATGGAAATGCCAAAGCAGCAGTCGATGAATTAATGGGCAGAGTAAAAACTCATGAAATGGAAGATTTGACACTCTAACTTCCTTTCGAACCTAACTTTTTTCAAAAATCTGTTCAATAATAGGCATTAGAGGATACGAATTACAGCATTCTTGCATACAATGCATACGAAGGAAACTGGTGTATTAAACTGAGTGCATGGGTTATTTAGTCAAATAGAAGCCAGGATAAAGAAATTTGCCCCATTCTTTATTCTGGCCTTTTTTTATTTCGTCATATAGATAAGAAGGCTGTCAACCTTTGAAAATTAAAAAGTCAAAACATTATAAAAATAGTTATTGCTGTGATATAATACTTCTCAAGTAAGGGGAGTGGAGAAAAGTGACACCAGCATTAATGAAAATGTGGATCTCAATAGCCGCAATGGGCACCTTATTTGTAGCTATGATCTTAATTTATTTAAGCCGGTACAAAGTAAAACAAAAAATTTTAAAATTGTTTTCCGCTATTATTGCATACCTATTGCTATTTGTCTCCGGTTTAATCATCTTTTTAGTTGTTTTCAGCGGTCCGACAAATACATAGTAATTTTGTAGATTAAAAGGATTGAGAAGATTGAAGAAAGCGAAACTAGGACTTATATTATTATATTGTCTAGCTGTATTAACCGGATGTATGTATCCGAAAGAACAGTTGGCACAAAATACCATTCCGTACAAAGACCAATTACAATCTGTCCAAATGGCAGTGGAGCAGTTCCAAAAGGATCACGATGGAATTTTGCCTATTAAAACGTTAGATCAGGATACACCGATTTATCATAAGTATCCGATTGAGTTTAAAAGACTCGTACCACAGTATTTGGCTGAACCACCTGGCAATGCTTATGAAAGTGGGGGCGTGTATCAGTATGTAATTGTAGACGCTGAAACGAAACCAATCGTAAAAATATATGATTTGCGCATAGCGGATTTAATCAGTGAAATTAATTTGCGCATCAAAGTCCAAGGTTACCCACCTTTTAAGAGCGAAATTGCTGAGAATATCTATAGCCTTGATTTTGAAAAACTTGGTTATTCGGAAGAACCTTTTATCGTCAGTCCTTATACGAATCAACATCTGCCGATCGTGATTAATCATAAAGCAGAAGTTTATGTGGATTACCGCAGTGATTTATCTCAAGTCATCGGGGAAAAGAGCCATGAATTTCAAAATGAGGGCGATATAAGATCTGTTTTATTAAATGATTCACCATTTGTGCCTGCATATTCCTTGCCATATACGATAGATTCAGAGACAAACGAACCTGTCTTTTTAACGAATTAGTCATAACCCTTCTTTTTACACAATACATTGTAAAAGAAGGGTTTTTCTCATGATTATAAGCAAGACCCTCACATGTTATTCTTCCCACAAGGAGGTTAGTAAATATAGAAAACTGTCATAACGATGTGGGACAACATCATAAACATATACTGTAGAAAATAAATGATAAGAACGTTCTTTACACGATTGATATCTGGATTTTAGGAGGGGATCACTTGGAAAAGGTGGATATTTTTAAAGATATAGCCGAGAGAACAGGCGGGGATATATATTTAGGTGTAGTTGGAGCTGTTCGTACGGGAAAATCAACTTTTATAAAAAAGTTTATGGAATTAGTTGTACTACCTAATATAAATAATGAGGCAGAGCGAGCGCGTACTCAAGATGAGCTGCCTCAAAGTGCTGCTGGAAAAACAATTATGACAACAGAGCCGAAATTTGTTCCAAATCAAGCAGCTAGCATTCATGTTGCAGAAGGCCTAGATGTGAATATCCGCTTAGTTGATTGCGTTGGCTATACGGTACCAGGGGCAAAGGGATATGAGGACGAGAATGGACCACGTATGATTACAACTCCTTGGTATGAGGAGCCTATCCCATTCCATGAAGCTGCTGAAATTGGTACTCGAAAAGTGATTCAAGAGCACTCAACAATCGGTGTCGTCATTACAACTGACGGTACAATCGGTGAGATCCCTCGCAGTAATTATATCGAGGCGGAAGAAAGAGTTATCAATGAATTAAAAGAAGTTGGAAAGCCGTTTATTATGGTTATTAATACTGTGCAACCACAGCATTCTAATACAGAAGCACTTCGTACGGAGCTTTCGGAAAAATATGATATACCTGTGTTAGCCATGAGTGTGGAAGGCATGAGAGAAACAGATGTCCTGAGTGTAATGAGAGAAGCGTTATATGAATTTCCGGTTCTTGAAGTCAATGTTAATCTTCCTAGTTGGGTAATGGTCCTTAAAGAAGATCATTGGCTGCGAGAGAGCTACCAAGAGGCTGTTAAAGAAACAGTAAAAGATATTAAAAGACTACGGGATGTTGATCGTGTTGTACAACAATTTTCGGAGTTTGAGTTTATCGATCGAGCAGGCTTAGCTGGGATTGAAATGGGTCAGGGCGTTGCCGAAATTGACTTATTTGCGCCTGATGAATTATACGATGATATATTAAAGGAAATTGTTGGTGTTGAAATTCGCGGAAAAGATCATCTTCTTGAACTCATGCAAGACTTTGCTCATGCGAAAACGGAATACGATCAAGTTGCAGATGCGTTAAAAATGGTGAAGCAAACGGGTTATGGAATCGCATCACCAGCCTTGTCAGATATGAGTCTAGAAGAGCCAGAGATTATTCGTCAAGGCCCTCGTTTTGGAGTACGCTTAAAAGCAGTGGCTCCATCAATCCATATGATTAAAGTAGATGTTGAAAGTGAGTTTGCACCTATTATTGGAACCGAAAAACAAAGTGAAGAATTGGTGCGTTATTTAATGCAAGACTTTGAAGATAATCCACTTTCCATTTGGAATTCAGATATTTTTGGAAGAAGCTTAAGTTCGATTGTTAGAGAAGGAATTTCAGCAAAACTTTCCTTAATGCCTGAGAACGCACGATATAAGTTGAAAGAAACATTGGAAAGAATTATCAACGAAGGCTCTGGCGGACTAATTGCAATTATTTTATAGGACTCTCTTTGCGAGAGTTCTTTTTTGCTTTACGATGTATAATTCACGGGTTTTGGGAAAATATATCAAGGTTGTTAAAATTCTCTTGCGATTCGTATTCTATTATGATAACCTTTTAAAAGAATTGGTAATAAAAAATGAAAAAAACCCTTGGAAATAAAGGACTTTCTTCAAAAAAATGTTGAAATATTCTTTTCTATGTTTTAAGATAATGCTTGTTATCATTAATAAATGGTAATAATGTATATAATTTACGATTTTTGTTTAAAAATGTAGGTAAGAAAGAGTTTTTACAAGGTTTTGAATTATTGGGAGGAGGTGACTGTCATGAACAAAACAGAATTAATTAACGCAGTTGCTGAAGCTAGTGAGCTTTCTAAAAAAGATGCTACAAAAGCAGTTGATGCTGTTTTCGATGCAATCTTAAACGCATTAAAAGACGGAGATAAGGTACAGCTTATTGGTTTCGGAAACTTTGAAGTGCGTGAGCGTGCTGCACGTAAAGGACGTAATCCACAAACGGGAGAAGAAATTGAAATTGCTGCAAGTAAGGTTCCTGCATTTAAACCAGGTAAAGCGCTTAAAGATGCAGTTAAATAATTACATAAAGTGCAAAAGAAAACCGCGAGTATTCGCGGTTTTTTATTAATATAATTCCATTTTACATCTGATAGGCTGTTATCGTGTAACTATCCCCATAATTTCCACCTAATAATTATATCGAAATATGCTACTATAAATAGTAAACATCAGCTAGTTATTGCGCATTTCTATAGAAGAAGATACTATATCTTATACATTCAGTTTTAGAGAACTTTAGGAGGAAATTAGATGCCAGAGGTTAATCATGCTCAAATTGAAGAAGCAGTGCGTCTTATTTTAGAAGCAATCGGGGAAGATCCGAATCGCGAAGGTCTTATTGATACTCCAAAAAGAGTAGCGAAAATGTATGAAGAGGTATTTAGTGGTTTACAACAAGATCCAAAGGAATATTTTAAAACGATCTTTAGTGAGGATCATGAAGAATTAGTTCTCGTTAAGGATATTCCTTTTTATTCCATGTGTGAGCATCATCTTGTACCCTTTTTTGGAAAGGCGCATGTTGCGTATTTACCTAGAAATGGACGAGTTACAGGTTTAAGCAAACTAGCTAGGGCAGTTGAGGCTGTTTCAAGAAGACCCCAGTTGCAAGAACGGATTACTTCAGTCCTCGCTGATACGATGTATGGAACCCTTGAACCACATGGCGTTATGGTTTTGATTGAAGCAGAGCACATGTGCATGACAATGCGAGGGGTTAATAAGCCAGGAACTAAAACGCTTACAACTTCGACAAGGGGTGTATTTGCAGATGACAGTACGTTACGCTCAGAAGTGCTGTCGTTAATTAGGGATACAAAAGCTTAAGATGGAGAAGAAAGAAGGTTTTAAGAATTATGAATGAGAGACCGACATCAAATGAATATGTAATCATCAAAGCAAAGGAAGACGGTGTTAATGTTATTGGATTGACAAGAGGCTCAGATACTAAATTTCACCACTCTGAAAAGTTGGACAAGGGTGAGGTGCTGATCGCTCAATTCACTGAACATACTTCTGCGATTAAGATTCGTGGTTCTGCGTTTGTTAAAACTGCATTTGGTGACTTAGAGAGTGATGGAAAAACAGACTAATACGATGAACGATTGACTGGATAGGAGAAATGATAAAAGCATACCCCAATATCTTGTTTTTTATGATATAATGGGGTCTGCTTGTCCTAAATGAATACATAGACAGAGGTTAAACACTACTTTATTATTAATCGGGGGAATAAGGGTGTGATATCATGAGCAATATTGAAATTAGATTAGCACAAATGAAAGAAATCATTGAAAGATATGTTTTACATCCTTATTTACGTAAATATATCATTTCACCTAAAATTGATGAGGATAAATTACTTATCCTTATTTCAATAGCGGATCAATTAGACTTATCCCCAACGGAAAAGGATTCATATATTATTGCTATTATGTTTATGTATATTGCTCTAGACACACATGATTACGTATCCAATACTTTAGATGATGAAAACAGTATGAAAATGAGACAACTGACCATTTTAGCTGGAGATTATTATAGCGGATTGTACTATAAATTTCTAGCAAAGGTAGAAAATATTGGAATGATCAAAAGGTTATCAGAAGGTGTTAAGAGAATCAATGAGCATAAGGTAACCATTTACAGTAAAAATCAAAATGATGTAAATGAGGTTATGCATAGTGTTAAAGTGATTGAATTCTCCTTAATTAAAGAGTTTTCTGACTATTTTAACGTTACAAATTTGAATGACAGTATAGAGAGTTTTTTGTTATTGAATCGGTTGGTTGAGGAAAAAGAGCAATATGAAAAAACAGGAAGTTCTGTCGTGCTGCATGCTATGGATCGCTCAACATTTTCTAGTAGTCAAAATGTGAAGAACCATCTTTTGAGACAGAATTTATTAGAACAATGTGAGGAATTTATTGAACAAGCTAGAGTGAAAATGGTTACGGAATTAAATCGAGTTTCTCCATTGAATGCTTACTTAAAGCAACGTTTTATTGACATAACAACACAACACGATCCAGTGAAAAAAACATTAGTGGAGGAAGGGTAAAAGCATGAGGGAACAGACAAAAGAAGAAAAAGTCCACCGTGTTTTCGAAAATATTTATGAACAGTATGATAAAATGAATTCTGTTATCAGCTTCAAACAGCATGTAAGATGGCGGGCTGATATTATGAAGCGCATGAATATTAGAACCGGATCAAAAGCACTTGATTTATGTTGTGGCACAGGTGATTGGACACTTGCCTTAGCGGAAGCGGCAGGACCCAATGGAGAAGTAACAGGTTTAGATTTTAGTAAAAATATGCTTAAAATCGGCGAAGAAAAATTAAAGAACTATCATAATGTGACCCTTATTCATGGGAATGCTATGGATCTCCCTTTTCCTGACGCTTCTTTTGATTACGTGACAATCGGTTTTGGATTACGAAATGTTCCGGATCTAGAGCAAGTACTACGAGAAATGCATCGGGTCGTAAAACCAGGCGGGATGGTTGTTTCATTAGATACTTCTCATCCGACTATTTTTGGATTTAAGCAATTATATTATTTATATTTTCAGTTTATTATGCCGGTTTTTGGGAAGTTATTTGCGAAAAGCTATCAAGAATATGCTTGGTTAAATGAATCAACCCGTCATTTTCCGGGAATGAAAAAATTAGCAAAGATGTTCGAACAAGCTGGTTTTATCAAGGTAACGTACAAACCTTATACGGGTGGCGTTGCAGCAGCACATTTTGGGTATAAACATAAATAAATGGACGTTTTGTTTGCAGATAGCAAGCAGGGGTTATAGCAAGGTGGATACGGATATGAAATTTAAAATGATGTATTCATTTTTAAATTCAGATATAGATATAGTAGAGAAAGCACTAGAAGAGGCGGTATATGCTGATTCGTCATTGCTAAGGGAAGCATCTCTTCATTTACTGCAAGCAGGGGGGAAGCGGATTCGCCCTCTATTTGTGTTATTGTCAGCTAAGTTTGGGGAGTATGACATTCATAAAATCAAAAAAGTAGCCGTTTCTTTAGAGTTGATTCATGCTGCTTCACTTATTCATGATGATGTGATTGACGATGCGGCAATAAGGAGAGGGAAGCCAACCGTAAAAGCGAAATGGGATAATCGTATCGCTACCTATACAGGTGATTATATCTTTGCCCGCGCCTTAGAATTAATGGCTGAAATTGAAAATCCGAAGGCACATTCGATCTTATCAGATACAATGGTTGAACTCGTTGTTGGTGAATTGGAGCAAATGAAAGATAAGTATCGCTTTAATCAAAATTTAAGAGATTATTTACGAAGAATAAAGAGAAAAACAGCTTTGTTAATTGAATCAAGCTGTCAACTAGGGGCAATTGCAGCAAATGTAGATGATAAGGTTGCGTGGCAACTGGCAAAGTATGGCTATTATGTTGGGATGTCCTATCAAATTATTGATGATATTCTTGATTTTACGGGAACTGAAAAAGAATTAGGAAAACCATCTGGTGGCGACTTGCTGCAAGGGAACATTACACTCCCGGTTCTAATTGCTATGAAGGATGAAGCGGTTGCATTGGAAATATGTAAAGTTCATGAAAAAATGTCAAAAGAAGACATGAGAAAAATTATTGATTTGATCATTGATTCAGGTGCAATTGAAAGCGCTAGAAGAATTAGTGATCGTTATTTGGATAAAGCGCTTCATTTGGTTGAACAGCTTCCTAATCAACAGTCCAAAACTGCACTAAGAAATATCGCAAAATATATTGGAAAACGAAAATTTTAACTTCCTTCAAAAATTCTCTTGCCTCTATAAGTGTGAGAATTTAATTAAAGTTGTAAAAATTCTTAATAAATGTTATTATTTCCATGGATTCCCTTTTGTTAAAGTGGAGGGAGTTTACTATACATACTGTAATAGGGGCTGAAGTAGTTATGGAAAAAACTTTTTTAATGGTTAAGCCAGATGGTGTACAACGTAATTTAATCGGTGAAATCGTTTCACGTTTAGAGAAAAAAGGCTTTCGCCTTGTTGGCGGAAAATTAATGAATATCTCTAATGAGCTGGCTGAAGAGCATTACGGGGAACATAAAGAGCGTCCTTTCTTTGGTGAATTGGTTGATTTTATCACATCAGGTCCAGTATTTGCCATGGTTTGGGAAGGAGAAAATGTGATTGCAACAGCTCGTCAAATGATGGGAGCTACAAACCCAAAAGACGCTGCACCTGGAACAATCCGTGGTGACTTTGGCGTAACGGTTGGTAAAAATATCATTCATGGTTCTGATTCTCCTGAAAGTGCGGTACGTGAAATCGGTTTATTCTTTAAAGAAGAAGAACAAGTACAATATGAAAAATTAATGAACCAATGGATTTATTAATTAATTAATATAAAAACGGCACTTGAACTTTTCAAGTGCCGTTTTTATATTGAAGTACTCTTCGCCAAATATATGGAAATTAGGAACCCTTTTGTACTATACTATTGTTATCCTAGTAAAGGAGTATATGCATGTCTACTGATTATGAACAATTCATTCTGAAAATGAAATCGAAAACTGGGATCGATCTTGGGCTTTATAAAGAGGCACAAATGAAAAGAAGATTAACCTCTTTGTATGAAAAAAAAGGGTACACCTCATTCCAAACCTATTATCAGGCAATTGATAGAGACTCAGAACTATTATATGAGTTTTTGGATCGAATGACGATAAATGTTTCCGAATTTTATCGAAATTATAAACGTTGGGAGGTTTTAGAAAAAAAGATCTTGCCGAACATGCTAAAACGAGTCAGTACCCCAAAAATATGGAGTGCGGCTTGTTCGACTGGTGAGGAACCATACACAATGGCAATGATCTTATCGAAGTTTTTTCCATTATCCAAAATTAAGATTCTGGCTACGGATATTGATGAAAAAGCAATTGCTCGGGCGAAATTAGGAATTTATCCTGAACGTTCTCTTAACGAAGTCCCTGAGGATATGAAAAGAAAGTACTTTATTCGTGAAGGAAGCGGGTACGTTCTTTCAGAGGATATTAAGCGGACGGTCAGTTTTAAGAAACATAATTTATTAGCGGATTCATATGGTTCTTTTTTTGATTTAATTATTTGTCGAAATGTACTTATTTATTTTACAGAAGAAGCGAAAGATATTATATACCATCGATTTTCGAAGGCTCTAAAGTCAGAAGGAATTCTTTTTGTCGGAAGCACCGAACAAATTTTTAACGTGAACAGATACGGGTTGGAAGTAGAAGATACATTTTTTTATAAAAAGATGAAGGAACAATAAATACTTTTCTGAAAAAATATAAGGATTATTTTTAAAAACTTACTATTCTAATTTTGTTTGATATGTTATATTGATACATAATCCTTTAATGATGTGAAGGGGGAAAGAAAGATGAGATATTTAACAGCGGGAGAATCACATGGTCCAAAATTAACAACGATAATAGAGGGGTTGCCTGCGGGAATGCCTTTATTACAAGAAGATATAAATGAGCAATTAGCGAGAAGACAAAAAGGATATGGCCGAGGCCGAAGAATGCAAATTGAAAAGGATACAGTTGAAATCACAAGTGGGGTTAGACATGGGTTAACATTAGGCTCGCCTGTGGCGCTTGTTGTTGAAAACAATGATTGGAAACATTGGGTAAAAATAATGGGATCAGAGCCTTTTGAAGGCAATGAAGAAGATATTAAGCGACAAGTAACAAGGCCGAGACCAGGTCATGCAGATTTAATTGGTGCATTAAAGTATGGTCACCAAGATATGAGAAATGTGTTAGAGAGATCTTCCGCAAGAGAAACGACGATTCGTGTTGCGGCAGGCTCAGTGGCGAAAAAACTATTATCATTGCTTGGAATCGAAGTTGCATCCCATGTCGTAGAAATTGGCGGGGTAAAGGCAAAACCAACAAGCTATGAGTCCATTCAAGGATTAAGAGATATTACAGAGGAATCACCTGTTCGTTGTCTTGACGCAGAAGCAGGGGAAAAGATGATGAGAGCGATCGATGCAGCAAAAGAGAATGGCGATTCAATCGGTGGGATCGTAGAAGTGATTGTAGAGGGAATGCCTGCGGGTGTCGGTAGCTATGTTCATTTTGATCGCAAATTGGATTCAAAGTTAGCGGCTGCAATTTGCAGTATTAATGCTTTTAAAGGGGTAGAATTTGGGATTGGCTTTGAAGCAGCGCATATTCCTGGAAGCCAGGTCCATGATGAAATTGTGTGGTCTGAAGAACAAGGGTTTTCTCGTAAAACTAACCGTTTGGGTGGATTAGAAGGCGGAATGACGAATGGAATGCCACTGATTATTAGAGGAGTCATGAAACCAATTCCTACGTTATATAAGCCTCTGCAAAGTGTCGATATTGAAACAAAAGAGGTATTTTCTGCTAGTGTTGAACGTTCTGACAGTTGTGCTGTACCAGCTGCTGCAGTCGTTGCTGAAAATGTTGTAGCATGGGAGCTGGCAACTGCAATTATCGATCAATTCTATGCTGATCGATTCGAAACTCTAAAAGAAGTGATTGATGAACAGCGTAAATATGCGAGGGAATTTTAATGATTGAACATGTAGTCAAAACACCACTAAAAACATATCCAGTATATGTTGGACCGGGTGTAATGAACGAACTTCCCCGTTTTATAAAGGAACAGTTACCGACGATTACGAAAATCATGGTTATTACAGATGAAAAAGTAGGCGAACTATATTTATCTCAAATTGTTCAATTATTAACGGATTTTCATGTCGAAACGGTAGAAGTTCCAAGCGGAGAGCATGCAAAAACATTTGACGTTTATTATGAGTGTCAGACTGCTGCTTTAGATGCGGGGCTTGATCGCCGATCATTAATTCTAGCTCTTGGCGGCGGAGCTGTCGGAGATTTAGCTGGTTTTGTTGCGGCTACATTTATGCGCGGGATTCCTTTTATCCAGTTGCCGACAACCATCTTGGCTCACGATAGTGCGGTCGGTGGTAAGGTGGCAATCAACCATCCAAAAGGAAAGAATATGATAGGGGCCTTTTATCAGCCAGAAGCTGTCATTTATGATACTGATTTTTTAAGCAGTTTGCCGCAACATGAGAAACGTTCTGGCTTTGCTGAAGTGATTAAACATGGACTGATTCAAGATTTATCTTTTTATCAATGGTTAAAAGATCATATTCTTACTTTAGAACATCTGTCAGAAGAGAATCTTGTCACCTTTTTAGCAAAAGGCATTGAAATTAAAAGTGCGATTGTCGCCGAAGATGAGAAAGAAACAGGGGTCAGAGCTTATTTGAATTTTGGTCACACACTTGCTCATGCGATTGAGGCTGAATTAGGCTATGGAAAAATCACCCATGGCGAGGCTGTTATGATCGGGATGAAGTTCGCAATCCAATTAAGTCAAAAAATTGCCGGACTTCGTATGGATACGGAAACTTTCCAATCTTGGCTGCAAACACTAGGCTATGAAACAAACCTGCCGGCAGGAATTACGATAGATGCTTTCATTCAAAGAATGAAAAGTGATAAAAAATCAATTGATGGACAAATCCGATTTGTCCTCTTGAACGAAATTGGAACACCGCAAATCTATGAATTATCAGAAGAAGTCATTAGAGAAGAGCTAAAAAAATTTAGCCTCTAGTTAGGGCTAAGGCGCTTGCGCTTTTCTTATTGTAATAAAATGTGGAACTTTGATAACTATCTAGCGCAAGCAGCCAGTCCCCTCGATGTCATAAGCCGATCCGTCAAGAAGGTAAAACCGGCCTTCATGCCGGCACGTCTTGTACTTGGTCTAACTAGAAAAAGGTTAGGCATAAAGGGAACTACTCCTCTGTCTTCGCCTAAAGGCCTGCCAGCTGGAGAGTTTTCTTTATAGGGAACTGACCAAGGTGCTTGCGCTTTTTTAATAGGGAGGGAATTTTTTGCAGTTTCGAGGAGTACGTGGTGCGATTACAGTTATAGAAGATACAGAGGCGGAAGTTTTACAAGCAACGGATCGATTATTGCGAAACATGATTGAAGCCAATGGCATTGAGCCTGAGCAAGTTGGTTCTGTATTTATTTCCGTAACGGATGATATTACAAATGCTTTTCCAGCTAGGGCAATGCGTGCCATTGATGGATGGAGCTATGTGCCTGTGATGTGTATGAAGGAAATGTCTGTTCCAAACGCATTGCAAAAATGCATCCGAGTCATGATGCATTTGAATACAAATAAAGGTCAGCGTGAAATCAATCATATTTATTTAGAAAAGGCTGTTTCGCTGCGACCAGATTTAGTACAGCATAATAATAAACAAGAATAACTTGGGGTGAATTGTCGTGCAGTGGAAAGAACAATTATTAACATTAAAGCCATATCAACCAGGAAGGCCTATTGAATCGGTAAAGCGCGAATATGGTCTTGAGCATATTGTGAAGCTCGCTTCCAATGAGAATCCATTTGGTCCATCACCTAAGGCAACAGCCGCTTTAAAAGAGGCTGTTACCAATTTTGCGATTTATCCGGATGGATATGCGACAAGACTGCGTGAGGTCATGACTGACTTTTTAAACGTAGAGCAAAATCAATTGATTTTTGGAAATGGTGCAGATAATTTAATTCAAATGGTGTCTCGTTCATTTTTATTGCCAGGGAAAAATACGGTAATGGCAAACCCTAGTTTTTCACAATATAAGCAGAATGCCATTGTAGATGGTGCAGAAATAAGAGAAATTCCATTAATCGATGGAGAACATGATTTAGAGTCAATGCTTGCTGCTATCGATGAAGACACGGCTGTTGTTTGGGTGTGCAGTCCGAATAACCCTACAGGAATTCATATTCCAAAAGATCAGCTGATTTCGTTTCTAGATCGTGTACCTAAACAAACATTAGTGGTTATTGATGATGCGTATCATGATTATGTTGTTGCGGATGATTTCTATGATGGGACGGATTTTGCTAAAGCCTATAACAATGTCATTGTTATAAGAACTTTTTCAAAAGTCTACGGTCTTGCAAGTTTAAGAATTGGGTATGGCGTTGCTCATGAAGATATTATTCGTGCATTGGAGCCTGTTAGAGAACCATTTAACGTCAATACCTTTGGGCAAATTGCAGCTATTGCGGCAATTCAGGACGGGGAATATGTCGAGGAATGTAGAAAGAAAAACCGTGATGGAATGGCTCAGTTCGAACAGTTTTGTCAGGAAAAGCAATTAAGATATTATCCATCACAGGCTAATTTCATTTTGATTGATTTTGGTACAAGTGGGGATGAAGTGTTCCAGTATTTAATGGAAAGAGGATTTATTACTCGTTCTGGTAATGCATTAGGGTTTCCAACGGCTGTAAGGGTTACTGTTGGATCAACGGAAGAGAACGATGGGGTTATTGAAGTCATGAATCAATATCTCCAAGAAAAATCAGCCAAATCCAAATAGAGATGGATAGATAATAAGATGTGAGATGAAACAATGCGATAAAGGTGGTGGCCAAATTGAAAGGCCAAGTATTTGTGATTGGTTTAGGCCTGATTGGCGGTTCTCTCGCATTGTGTATTAAAGGTGAGCATAGAGACTGCCGAATTACAGGCTATGATATTAACGCTGAGCAGGGGAAAGTTGCAAAAATGCTAGGTGTCGTGGACCAATTGGTAGAGCACATCGCAGACGGTGCAAAAAACGCTGATTTGATCTTGATTACAACGCCAGTAAGAGTAACAGAACAAATTATTGATCTGCTCAATGAAATTCCGTTAAAAGAGAATGTAATAATTACGGATGCTGGAAGTACAAAAGGTGAAGTCGTCAAAAAGGCCGAGAAATTAAATTTACGAGGCATTACCTTTATTGGCGGACATCCGATGGCAGGTTCTCATAAAAGTGGGGTTTCAGCAGCTCGTGCAATTCTTTTTGAGAATGGCTTCTATTTATTGACACCTAGTCAACATATAGAAGAAGAAAAGGTGAATGAATTAAAAGAATGGTTGAAGGGAACGAAGGCGAAATTCCTTATTGTCACTCCGAAAGAGCATGATTATCTAACAGGAGTGATTAGCCATTTTCCTCATATTATTGCGGCTTCCCTTGTTCATCAAGCAGAAGAAACGAGTAGGGAGCAAAGTTTAATTCCTCGTTTGGCAGCGGGGGGATTTCGGGATATTACGAGGATTGCCTCAAGTAGCCCTTCTATGTGGAGAGATATTCTCTTGCATAATAAATCGACTTTATTGGAGTTATTAGAACGATGGCAAAAGGAAATGGAAACCGTTGCTACGATTATAAAAAATGAAGATGAACAAAAAATTTATCAATACTTTGCAAAGGCTAAAAAGTTTAGAGATGAGCTACCTCAGCAGCAAAAGGGAGCAATCCCGGCATTTTATGATTTATTTGTAGATGTGCCTGATTATCCAGGGGTTGTTTCTGAGGTAACGGGTTATTTGGCGAAAGAAGAAATTAGTATTACAAATATCCAAATTAGAGAAACTAGAGAATACATCATTGGTGTCTTGGTCATTAGTTTTCAAACGGAAGATGATCGTACCCGTGCAAAAAAATGTATTGAGCATTATACAAATTTTGAAACATCCTTTGGACCGTAAGCTGCTGATACTAAGGAAGGTGGAATATATGGGTACTTATGTCTTGAAATATCATCAACATTCCTTAACAGGAGAAATTACCGTACCAGGTGATAAATCGATCTCTCACAGGTCTGTCATGTTTGGTGCGATTGCAGAAGGGGATACAACCGTAACTGGCTTTTTGTTGGGAGATGATTGTTTAAATACGGTTTCATGCTTTCGACAAATGGGTATTGAGATCGAACAGACTGGTGAGAAGTTAATTATTCATGGAAAAGGTCTTAACGGATTAAAAGAACCAAAAGAAGTTTTAGATGTAGGTAATTCAGGAACGACAATTCGCTTGCTCATGGGAATTTTAGCTGGTTGTGATTTTCATAGTACCGTAATTGGAGATGAATCGATCGGGAAGCGTCCGATGACAAGGGTAACGAAACCACTGAGTGAGATGGGGGCACGTATTGAGGGCCGACAAAATGGTGAATTTACGCCCTTGTCGATACGAGGTGGACAAATTAAAGGAATTACTTATCATCCACCTGTAGCAAGTGCACAAATAAAATCTTCCATTCTTTTAGCAGGATTGCAGGCAGAAGGTAAAACGACTGTCATTGAGCCTGAAAAGTCAAGAGATCATACCGAGCGAATGATTCGCCAATTTGGAGGAGTAGTGGAAGAGGATGGTCTAGCCGTTTCTGTTCAAGGTGGACAGACTTTAACAGGAACAACGATTCACGTTCCAGGTGATATTTCATCGGCAGCGTTTTTCCTTGTTGCAGGTGCGATTGTGCCAAACAGCTCCATCACATTAAAAAATGTTGGTTTAAATCCGACACGTTCAGGAATTATCGATGTCTTGCAAGAAATGGGTGCCGACATGACCATTGTCAAGTCAGATAAGAACGATACGGAACCTGTTGGAGACATTACTATTAAAACCTCAAAATTAAAAGGAATCACCATTGGTGGTGAGTTGATTCCCCGATTAATTGATGAAATTCCAGTCATTGCCTTGCTTGCATCCCAAGCAGAAGGTGAGACAGTCATCCGGGATGCCCAAGAATTAAAGGTGAAGGAAACGAACCGAATTGATACAGTTGTGAATGAATTAACAAAACTAGGTGTAGCGATTAAGGCAACCGAAGACGGAATGATTATTCAAGGAAATAATATGTTAACAGGTGGAACGGTTTCAAGTTATGGAGATCATCGTATCGGGATGATGCTTGCTATTGCCGCGTTAATTTGTGAAAAAGAAGTATTTCTTGAAGGAAAAGAAGCAATTTCGATTTCTTATCCACAATTTTTTAATGATTTAAATCAATTATTAACAACCGAAAAATAAAACTGCAAGTATTGCAGTTTTATTTTTTTTGATTGTATCAAGTTTTTGTTATAATAGAACATACAATGAAACACCATGAGGGCATGGTGGATAGAGTAGTCCTAGTGATTCATTAGGATTATTAAAGAAAGGGTCATAAATATGGATGTTGTGAATAAAATAATCACACACTTAGAAAATGGGTTATATGAGAGAGCGTTAGAAGAGTATGAAGCTGTTTTAAATCATGGTTCAAATGAGGCAAAGTTTTTGGTCGCTGAGAGCTTTTATCAATATGGATTTGTTCTTGAAGCTCAGAACTTAATTAAAGAGTTGTTAAAGGTATATCCGGAAGAAGGGGAGCTAATCGTCTTATTAGCAGAGACATTAATGGAGCAAGGGAATGAAGAAGAGGCTGTATTAGAATTGGAAAAAATCAGCTTTGACGATCCAAGTTATCCTGAATCCCTATTGCTCCTAGCTGACCTTTATCAAATGGAAGGGCTCTATGAAGTAAGTGAGCAAAAGCTGCTCAAAGCAAAAGAGCTTTTGCCGAATGAGAGAATCATTGATTTTGCATTAGGAGAACTCTACTCGGAAGAGGGAAAATTCATCGAGGCAATTCGATGTTATGAAAAGGTTCTCCAAACGTTAGAAGAGGTTGCAGGAGTCAATATCAACCAAAGAATAGCTGATGCCATGAGTGCAGGTGGAGCTTTTGAAGAAGCATTAGGTTATTATGAAAAAGCTTTAAAAGGAAAAGTTGAACTTAATACATTATTTAATTATGGATTTACGGCCTTACAAGCAGGGTTTAACGGAAAAGCAATTGAAAAGTTCCAGCAGCTGAAAGAGTTGGACCCAGAATATTATTCGTTATATAGCAACTTAGCCCGTGCCTATGAACGTGAAGAGAATCCTGAGAAGGGTTATCAAATATTACAAGAAGGAATCAAGTATGATGAATTCAATAAGGACCTGTATTTATATGCAGGGAAGTTAGCTCTAAAAACGGGACATGAAGAAGAGGCAGAACAAATGTTTAGAGAAGCTCTTGCGTTAGATCCGGAATTAACGGAGGCAGCCTTAATCTTGAATAAGTTATTTATTCATCAAGAACGATTTGAGGATACTTTAGAAATTATCAACATCGTGGGCGTAGAGGAGGATCCCCAATTTCTTTGGGATAGAGCAATAGCTTATCAACAAATGGAAGAATATTCACAGGCATTAAATAGCTATGAAAGCGCATATACTTTTTTTAAAGATTCCTCAGACTTTTTAATCGATTATGGATATTTTTTAATGGAGGAAGGGAATCGAAAGAAGGCCGTCGAAGTTTTTAGTAAGCTAATAAAAATGGAACCTAGTAATGAAGAGTTTTTAGATGTTTGGCAAAGACTTTCAGAAGATATCGACCATCTATAAGTAATAATTTTATTACTTCTTTAATAATAATAATGCTAAATTGTTAAAAGTTAGTTCAAAATACTTGCTAATTAGCAGAGGAGGGTATTATATATGACTGCCCCTGTTTCTGTCAATGAGAAAAAAGATTTTATTCGTTGGTTTCTAAATCATTATCAATTGAAAAGACGAGAATGTGTGTGGATTTTGAATTACTTAATGAGCCATGATCAGTTAATGGAAAAAGTTCATTTTGTTGAGCAAGCCCAATATTGTCCAAGAGGAATTATTATGTCTGCCCATTGTGTAGATGAAGTACCTTTTCGTTTTTACAAGGAGAATGTAATGACAACAGATGCGGAAAAATCCTTTCATGATATTCGTTTAAATAGGGATGAGGATATATACATTCAATTGAACTTCCGTGCTGCTTATAAGGCCCCCCAATTTGCGGCTGTACTTGAAGAGAATCCATTCATGCCAATGAATCTCCAAATTAGTGACAAAGAGAAGCAAATGGCAGAGGAATTTTTACTTAATAGTATTGAAAGGTTCCAAAAAGATAAGCTTCTCAAACAAATTGATGAGGCTTTAGATCATAAGGACCAAGAGACTTTTATTCGTTTGACTGCGCAATTAAATGAACTTATAGATGCTTAGATGACCTGTACGCTGACAGGTCTATTTTTTTGAACAAAAATCGAAAACAGTCCGGTTTAATTGTTTTTTATTAAAAATATGTTAGAATATATAGAAAATACAGAAAAGGGGAAAACCGGTGAAATGGACAAGCGAAGATATGAATATGCTTTTGGAGGTAAAAGAATATATTGATACGGTAATTCTCCCTTTATATCCGATTTCCTTTGAAGTCAACATGGAAAGCACAGTAGAAATGTCAGAGTTTATTTCACTATTAACGATTCCGATTGAGAAACAGTATAAAGGTAGATTATTGTTGCTGCCAGGATTTACTTATTTAAAGTCAGAAGAGGAAGATCCCCCCATTCAAACTCTATTAAAATGGGAAGATGCCTTGATAAATAGCGGGTTTAAACACATCGTTTATTTAACTGCTGATCGTGACTGGAGTAAGTATGAACTGAACTTGAATGGTTCATTGATCACCATTTCAATAGATTTAATAGATGGATCCACTGTAAAATATCGGAATACTATCTTAGAAGATGAAGGGAAACAAATCCAATTATTATTGAAATCAAGATGGCAAAAAAGCACCCCATCGTGATTATTATTTCTATAATTTTCTGATTTTATTGACCTTACTGAAATATTGATATATCATTAAAAATGTCATAGTAAGAAAATTTTGTTAATTTTAAACAATAGTTTTAGGGGGGGAGATGTATGAGCAAAAAACGTGTCTCTAGACGTCAATTTCTAAATTATACGTTAACAGGTGTAGGGGGATTTATGGCTGCTGGTATCCTCATGCCAATGGTTCGTTTTGCTGTTGATCCAGTCTTACAAAATGCTGGAAGTAGCGATTTTATCCCAACACCACAAAAGGTAAGTGAGATTACGGATGTACCAACACGTGTCGACTTTTCTTTTGAGCAGACGGATGCTTGGTATGAGTCAGAAGTGTCCAATTCAGCATGGGTTTATAAGGATGAAGATGGAGAGATTGTAGCCCTTTCTCCAGTTTGTAAGCATTTAGGGTGTACGGTTGACTGGAATACAGATAAAGCCAATCACTTTTATTGTCCATGTCATGGCGGGCTTTATACAAAAGATGGAGATAATGTAAAGGGAACACCACCTATCGCTCCACTGGATGTTTATCCAATTCAAGAAAAAGATGGATATCTCTACGTAGGTAAAGCAGAACCACGAGGGGGTGCTTAAACATGTTAAATAAGATTTATGATTGGGTTGATGATCGTTTAGATATTACTCCATTATGGAGAGATATTGCCGATCATGAGGTTCCAGAGCACGTTAACCCAGCACACCATTTTTCTGCATTTGTTTATTGCTTTGGAGGACTTACTTTCTTTATTACAGTTATCCAAATTCTATCAGGTATGTTTTTAACGATGTATTATGTACCAGATATTAAAAATGCTTGGGAATCTGTTTATTATTTGCAAAATGAAGTTGCATTTGGACAAATTGTCCGCGGGATGCATCACTGGGGAGCAAGCTTAGTTATTGTCATGATGTTTTTACATACATTGCGTGTATTTTTCCAGGGTGCTTATAAAAAACCGCGGGAATTAAATTGGATTGTTGGTGTTTTAATCTTTTTTGTCATGCTGGGATTAGGGTTAACAGGATATTTACTTCCTTGGGATATGAAAGCGTTGTTTGCCACAAAGGTTACCATTCAAATTGTTGAATCGGTTCCATTTATAGGAGAATATTTAAAAATATTGTTAGCAGGTAGCTCTGATATTGTTGGGGCACAAACGATTACTCGCTTCTTTGCGATTCATGTATTCTTCTTGCCGGCAGCATTATTTGGGTTAATGGCTGCTCACTTCATAATGATTCGAAAACAAGGTATTTCTGGACCTTTATAATAGTATGAAAATATGAATCTATTGATCTTCTAAAGGGAGGGAGAAAATTCATGCATCGCGGAAAAGGGATGAAATTTGTAGGCGATTCACGAGTGCCCGAAAACAAAAAACCGAATATTCCAAAAGACTATTCGGAATACCCCGGGAAAACAGAAGCGTTTTGGCCTAACTATTTGCTGAAAGAATGGATGGTTGGTGCTGTTTTTCTAATTGGCTTTTTATGTTTAACAGTTGCCCATCCATCTCCACTAGAAAAAATAGCAGATCCGAGTGATACGGCCTATATACCTATGCCTGACTGGTATTTCTTATTCTTATATCAATTATTAAAATATACTTATGCGTCAGGTCCTTACAATGTGGTCGGAGCCTTAGTCATTCCAGGCTTGGCATTTGGGGCTCTCCTGCTTGCCCCATTTATTGATCGTGGACCTGAAAGAAAACCGACGAAAAGACCGTTGGCAACTGGGTTTATGCTATTAGCGGTTGCCGGTATTACGTATTTGACTTGGGAAGCTGTTGACAATCATGATTGGGAGGCTGCGGCAGAACAAGGGAAGATTGGGGCAGAAGTAGATATTGATACCTCAGCTGAAGGTTATCAGATCTTTGAAACAAATGGCTGTATAAGCTGTCATGGAAATCAACTTGAAGGTACTGCAGCCGCACCGCCATTAGTTGATACAGGACTTACTCCAGAGGAAATTGCAGATATTGCCGTAAACGGTACAGAAAGTGGAAAAATGCCAGCAGGGTTATTTAATGGAACAGATGAAGAACTTGCGAAAATGTCTGAATTTATATCAAGTATTGAAAGTGAATAATTAGTTGAGAAGCTGACTTTGAGTTCGGCTTCTTTCTTTTTTTCATCCCCTATATGTTAATATAGAAAAGTAATTACTTGGAAAGAGATGAGGAAATTGGCAATGAAACAAATTTATCCCTTGCTAGGAAATCGTTACTTTTTATGGCTCTTATTAATTATTAACGTGCTTGGAACCATTTATGGTTATGATTGGTATGGTGGGCAGATGGCAGAAACCCCAGCAATCTTTCTTCCATTCGTGCCAGACAGCCCAACGGCAAGTTTCTTTTTTGTCTTTGTTTTAATCGCCTTTCTACTGGGGAAGAATTGGCCCCTCGTTGAAGCATTAGCGATCGTTACGTTATTTAAATACGGTCTTTGGGCCGTTGTAATGAACTTGCTTGTTCTCGTAGAAACTGGAGAGCTTGGTTTGTCCGGTTGGATGCTTGTTTTTTCTCATGCGGGAATGGCCATTCAGGGTCTTTTGTATGCTCCATTTTATCGGTTTAAAGTTTGGCATCTTATAGTGACAGGGATTTGGACATTGCATAATGATGTCATAGACTACGTCTTTTTTATGATGCCGAGCTATAGAGTTCTTGATGAATACATCCCGCAAATTGGATACTTCACATTCTGGTTAAGTGTTTGTTCCTTGTTACTAGCGTATTATCTATGTCTCAGAAACGATCGTTTTCAATTAAAGATTAACAAATAAAATTTGGCAGCAAATTCCCGAGCTGAATTTGCTTGGTCTAACCTTGTTCTTCCCCTCATACATTGTTATTAATAGAGGGGGGACAAGCATGAGATCCAAAAAATGGATTGTTTTTTTGACGTTTTTTTTAATGCTGCCAAATCTAGTATTTGCTAATGAGGAAATCACGCCGATTCAGCAATTGAATGATTTGTCTGATGAGGCTCTCCAATTAACAAAATCACATAGATATGAGGATGCAAAGGTTCTTTTAGAAGCTTTTTCTGAAAAGTTTTCATCGGTAACAGTTAAAGAACAGACATTCTCAATGGATGAATTACGAATTGTAACGATTGCTCATAATGAAGCGGTCGAAGCAACGACGAATGCGACGATGGATCCTGATGAACGAATTAATACCGTGACGAAATTTAGACTTGTTATTGACGCCATCTCAGGATCGAAAGAGCCATTATGGACGAGGATGGAAGAGCCTGTCATGCTCGCATTCGATGATGTAAAAAAAGCAGTAGCCGAAGGGAATAAGCAAGCTTTCCACCATCATTTAGACACCTTTATATCCTTATATGAAATTATTCATCCTAGTATTAAAGTAGATGTTCCATCTGAAAAAATTCAACAATTGGATACAAGAATCCAATATATCGATCAATACCGAATGGATTTCTTATATAAAGAAGAGGCCAAACAAGAACTATTTCAAATAGAATCGGAATTATCGTCTGTTTTTAATAATCTAACAACTGAAGATGAAACAGATCCTTCTATATGGTGGGTCATTATCTCAACTGGAAGTATCATTATGGCTACTCTCTCTTATGTAGGTTGGAGAAAATATAAAGGAGAAAAAGAAAAAAGTAAGAATCCCTCTAGACAATAAATAGACATAGAATTCGGCTATATTATTTGACAGCTGTTATAGAAACCTTCTAAAATAAATATAGCAACGCAAAAGGGAGGGAAAATGATTGTTTTTAATTTACTTTTTGATTATCCTAATCATTCCGATTTGGGCACAATTTCGGGTGAAAAATACCTATAAAAAATACTCCAAAGTTTCTTCTTCTTCACAGATGAGAGGAGTAGAGGTAGCAAGAAAAATCCTTGATGAAAATGGTCTTTACAATGTAAATGTTGAAGAGGTTGGTGGAGTTTTATCAGACCACTATGACCCGAGAACAAAAACGGTACGCTTATCGTCTGATAATTTTCACGGTCATTCTGTTGCGGCCGCTGCTGTTGCAGCCCATGAAGTAGGGCATGCGATCCAAGATGAGGAAGCTTACAGCTTTTTAAGACTGAGACATACACTTGTACCAGTTGCTAATATTGGGTCTAATTTTTCTTGGATTTTAATTATTATTGGGATGCTGTTTGGTGCATCTAACTTTGTTCTTTTAGGAATTCTGTTTATGTTTGCGGCTGTTTTATTCCAGTTAGTTACATTACCTGTTGAATTTAATGCCTCTAATCGTGCTATGGACCAAGTCGTTGCTCTTGGTATTATTCGAAATGACGAGGAAACAGAAACGAAAAAAGTATTAAATGCTGCTGCGATGACATATGTGGCTGCTGCTGCTATCGCTGTATTAGAATTAGTTCGTTTAATTTTTATCTATACAGGAATGCAAAGCGAGGATTAAAAAGATGGACTTCCGAGTCCATCTTTTTTAGTCTTCAAGCGGTCGTTTATTTTCATCAAGAGTAAAACCTTCTCCGATTACATCGTTGACAATGCTTACAGAAACAAAAGCATGGGGGTCAACTTTCGTTACGACTTCTTTTAAGCGTACGATTTCATTTTTGCCAACAACACAATATAATACTTCCCGTTCTTGCTTGGAATAGGAACCGTAACCTCTTAAGACGGTTACACCTCGATTCATATTTTCCAAGATCTTATCGGCAATCTTCTCGCTTTGTTCAGAAATAATCATCGCTCCTCTAGCGGAATAGGCACCCTCTTGCATAAAGTCAATAACCCTTGAGGCTAAAAAAACAGCAACGAGCGTGTACATCGCTTCTTGATAGCTTAAATAAAAAACCCAAGAAAGGAGGATGACAAAAAAATCAAATATAAACATCGTTTTACCCATGGTCCAGCCAATATACTTTTGAACGAGTCTTGCAATAATATCAACCCCGCCCGTTGTACCTCCATACCGGAAGATGATACCAAGTCCAATACCAATCGAACTTCCAGCAAATAATGCAGCAAGAGTCATATCTCCTCTAAGCGGCATATTAATTTGATAGCGCTGAAAGAGCCAAAGAAAAATAGAAACACTGACTGTTCCAATAACTGTATATAGAAAAACCTTTCGCCCAAGTAATTTCCAGCCGAGAAAGAAAAGTGGAACATTTAAAATTAAATTGACATATGAAGGGTCCCAGTTAAACAGGAAATAAAGCAATAACGTAATTCCTGTAAACCCACCTTCGGATAGATTATTCTGCATATTGAAATGAACGATTCCAAATGAAAAAATACATGCTCCGATAAGGATAAAAAATATATTTTTAAATTTAAGACCTAATCTCATCTAAAGCTCCTCCTCCGTTTAGACAAACTTCTTTATATAAGTTTAACCATACAGGTGCAAACATACAAAAAATGAAAAATGTTGTAAAATTTATTGAGTTTAGCTAACATGAAAGATGTATAAGTGCTTAATTAATTTCATCATTAGAGGTGGATTCAGTGTCAGGAAATAAAACGGTCAAGGAGTTACAAAAAGAGGTTGATACATACATAAGCCAATTTAAAGAAGGCTATTTTAGTCCGCTTGCGATGACGGCTCGCATGACAGAAGAATTGGGAGAATTAGCCCGTGAGGTCAATCATTATTATGGAGAAAAACCGAAAAAAAGTTCGGAAGAAGAAAAAACAATTGCGGAAGAAATGGGTGATTTGTTATTCGTTCTCATTTGTTTTGCAAATTCCTTACATATTGATCTTGAGGAAGCCCATAATGCCGTAATGGAAAAGTTTGCTACAAGAGATAAAGATCGTTGGACAAAGATTGATGAATGAGAGGGATGTAAGGGTGGAAAAAACAAAAATTGTTATAGCTGGACCTAGAGGGAGAATGGGGTCTGAAGCGGTAAAGCTAGTAGAAAACACAGCGGAATATGAACTAGTTGCTGTTGTTGATCATAAACATGCTGGTAAAACCCTAAATGAGCTTGATGGAATCTCGTCATTACCAGTGAGAATCTATGGTGATATGGCGACTTGCTTAACAGAAGTAAAGGCAGATGTTCTCATCGATTTAACAACTCCTGAAGTTGGAATGAATCATACGAAAACGGCTTTAGAATTAGGTGTTCGACCTGTTGTTGGAACAACGGGTTTTACCCAGGAAAATTTAAAGGAGCTTGAGAGTCTTTGCAAGGAGAGAAACCTAGGCTGTATTATTGCCCCTAGCTTTGCAGTAGGTGCTGTGTTAATGATGAAGTTTTCCCAATTGGCAGCAAGATATTTTCCGGACGTTGAGATCATTGAGATGCACCATGATCAGAAATTAGATGCACCGTCAGGGACTGCAGTCAAAACGGCAGAAATGATTTCTCAAGTAAGAGAGGAAAAAGCTCAAGGCCACCCAAATGAAAAAGAAACTCTTCAAGGAGCAAGAGGTGCCGACTTTGAAGGAATGCGTATTCATTCCGTAAGATTACCTGGATTAATTGCCCATCAGCAAGTAATGTTTGGAGCAAATGGACAAACTCTAACCATTCGTCATGACTCTTATAATCGTGCCTCCTTTATGTCAGGGGTTAAACTTGCTGTTGATACAGTAAGAAATGTTAATACGCTTATTTATGGCTTAGAAAATATTATTGAATAGAAACGGAGATGAGCTCAAGTGAATATTGCTTTAATTGCACATGACAAGAAAAAGGATGATATGGTTCGTTTTGCAACTGCCTATACTGAAATATTAAAGGAACATACCCTATTTGCGACAGGCACAACTGGATTAAGACTTATGGAGGCAACAGGATTAGAGGTTACTCGTTTTCAATCAGGCCCGTTAGGAGGAGATCAGGAAATTGGAGCAATGATTGCGAAGAATAAAATGGATATGGTCGTTTTCTTTCGTGATCCATTGACTGCACAACCACATGAGCCAGATGTAACAGCTCTTATTCGATTATGCGATGTATATGGGGTGCCGCTTGCAACAAATATGGGAACAGGCGAGGTTCTGCTTAAAGGACTTGAGCGTGGTGATATTTCATGGAGAAATATTGTAAGAGGAGATACGGCAAATAAACCAGTTGAATCATAAGAGTCATTTTTATTTTGTGAAAGTAATGGAAGGCAGTAAAAAACATACGGATTGAAATGACCGTAATTGTAGGTGTCTAGAACATGAGAAGAAAATGGAAAATAGGGATCACTTGTTATCCAACTGTCGGTGGATCAGGGGTCGTTGCAACTGAATTAGGGAAAATGCTGGCAGAAAAGGGGCATGAAATTCACTTTATATCATCTAGTATGCCTTTTAGATTAAAGAAAATGTATCCCAACATATACTACCATCAAGTAGAAGTAAATCAATATTCTGTTTTTCAGTATCCGCCATATGATATTGCCTTAGCGAGTAAAATGGCTGAAGTGATTAAAAGACAAGACCTTGACTTGTTGCATGTTCACTATGCGATTCCTCATGCGGTTTGTGCTATTTTAGCTAAGCAGATGGCTAAAAAAGATGTGAAAATTGTAACAACCTTGCATGGTACAGATATTACCGTCCTAGGTTATGATGCATCATTATCCGACGCGATTCGATTCGGGATTGAAGAGTCAGATGCTGTTACGGCTGTATCGAATTCTTTAATGGCAGAAACCTATGACTTAATCTATCCAAAAAAGAAAATTATTCCTGTTTATAACTTTATCGATGATCGAGTCTATCATAAGGTTTCATCTCAACACTTAAAACAAGAATATGGAATTCACCCACATGAAAAGGTAGTAATCCATGTGTCCAACTTTCGCAGTGTCAAACGGGTTCCAGATGTTGTAAAGGTATTCTCTAAAATCGTTGAAAAAGTGCCTGCAAAATTAATGTTGGTGGGCGATGGTCCAGATATTTCCCACGTTTGCGAACTAGTCAAACAACTAAACATCGAGGATCATGTTTTACTTCTTGGCAAACAGGAGAATCTGGAGGAATTGTATTCATTTAGTGATTTAATGCTCCTTTTGTCAGAGAAGGAAAGTTTTGGCCTTGTTGCCCTCGAAGCTCTTGCTTGTGGTGTGCCTTGTATCGGAACTAATATTGGTGGAATTCCCGAAGTGATCTCAGATGGGGAAGTTGGTTTTATTTGTGAATTAGGGGATGTTGATAAAATTGCTGAAAAGTCAATTGAACTATTAACAGATGAGTCTTTACATCGTCAATTTTCACAAAATGGGATTAAGCTAGTAAACGATAATTTTAAAGGGGAGAAAATTGTCAAACAATACGAGGGTATTTATGATGAATTAATGAATCATGGAGAATTAGGATGATGCACATGTTTGAGCAAGCCATTCCAATTTTATTAACAGTTGAAAAAGCTGGATACGAAGCCTATTTTGTTGGTGGATGTGTAAGGGATTATATTCTTGGAAAAGAGATTTCTGATATTGACATCGCCACTTCCGCTACTCCAGTTGAAATCAAAACAATCTTTCCAAGAACAATTGATGTTGGGATCGAACATGGTACAGTAGTAGTACTTTTGGGGGAAGAAACCTATGAGTTAACTACTTTTCGTACAGATGGTGAGTATGTCGATTTTCGACGTCCATCAGAAGTGTCGTTTATCCGAAATCTCTATGATGATTTAAAACGACGTGACTTTACGATGAATAGCATTGCCATGAATAAAGAAGGCATGTTGATCGATCCTTTTGAAGGAAAATTGGCAATTGGAAATAAAATGATTAAAACGGTTGGGTCCCCAGCAGAAAGGTTTCATGAAGATGCACTAAGGATGATGAGAGCGGTTCGTTTTGTAAGTCAATTACAGTTCTCAATTGAACAAAATACATATGCGGCTTTACTTGAAAACGCCCATCTCTTAGAGAAGATCGCGATCGAGCGTAAGACCGCTGAATTTGAAAAACTATTAAATGGGCATGGAAAAAAGCAAGCCTTAAAGATTTTAACTGATACAGGATTATTTAACTATTTACCAGGACTAGAAAGGCATCGAAAGGCTTTATCTCGTATCATTCATCTCAATATTGAAACTTTAGCATCAACTGAAATCTGGGCTTTACTTCTATATTTAATGGAAATACCTATTCATGATAGTGAGAAGTTCTTAAGACAATGGAAACTTCCAGTTAAGAAAATCAAACAAGTTACGGCTATTTTGGAACTATTACATCATCGTTTGCAACATGAGTGGACGATACAAACTTTATTCCAGGCAAAACTTGAAAATGCATTACATACTGAAAGAGTTTTTAATATCATTCAACACCAACATGTGTTGGAGGGAATCTCCGAGTTAGAACAGCAGTACACAAGTTTGATTATAAAAGATCGTCACGAACTAGACGTTAGTGGAAAAGACCTAATGAAATGGAAGCAAAAAGAAGGTGGCCCTTGGCTAAAAGAATGCCTTGAACTCATCGAAACAGCCGTATTAACTGGAAAAGTTGAGAATAAGAAGGAAAAAATAAGGGGGTGGCTAGAATATTGCAATCTAAAGTAAGGCAGCAATTATTGGATGCCTTTACAAATAGTGATGAAGAGTTTCTATCAGGACAATATTTAGCGGAATTAATCGGCTGCTCCAGAACAGCAGTCTGGAAGCATATGGAAGATCTTCGAAATGAAGGCTATGAACTGGAAGCGGTAAGGCGGAAAGGTTATCGGATTGTTAAAATACCTGAAAAAATAACTGCAAATGAAATTCGCCTTGGCTTAACGACAAAAAGACTTGGTCAGCAAATCCATTATGAAGATACTGTTCACTCCACACAAAAGATAGCTCTTCAATTGAGTATGGATGGTGCTCCAGAGGGAACGATTGTCATTGCTGAAGAACAAACTTCAGGCCGGGGAAGAATGAATCGGGAATGGTATTCTGCAAAATACACAGGGGTTTGGATGAGTATTATATTACGGCCTAATCTCTTGCCCCAGAAAGCACCACAGTTGACTTTAATTACAGCTGTAGCTGTTGTACAAGCAATCGAAGAAGTAACGTCTTTAATGCCGCAAATTAAATGGCCAAATGATATTTTAATTAATGGAAAAAAAATGACCGGCATTTTGACTGAGCTCCAAGCGGAAAGCGACCAAATTAATTCTGTTATTATTGGGATCGGAATTAATGTTAACCAAGAGTCCTTTCCTCCTGAACTGCAATCGATTGCAACATCATTATTAATCGAAGGTGGACAGAAAGTAAATCGAGCCGGCTTAATTCAAGCACTTTTAACAAAACTCGAAAATTTATATGACCTCTATCTGCAGGAAGGTTTTTTTCCAATAAAATTATTATGGGAAAGTTATGCCATTAATATTGGAAAAAGGATTAGCGCTCGAATGTTAAAGGAAACGATTGAAGGGAAGGCCTTAGGAATCACAGATGATGGGGTCTTGCTGTTGGAGGATGACAAAGGAGTCATTCATCATGTTTACTCTGCAGATATTGAATTGCAAAATTAAACACAAAAGTGCAAATATTTATATAGCCAAAACTCATGCATATTTGTTATAATCATCATGATTGGGCGGTATCCTTGTTGTGAACTGCACCGAAACTCATGATTTATTATATGAACAATAAGATTCTGCCTAGATCCAAAAAAATTGGACCAGGACAGAGGGATATGCGTGAAAATGTACATTCAAAATCCTTCTGCTTTGTTGTGGAAGGATTTTTTTAACTTCATTTATCCGCACGTGTTATGCCTCTTTCCATTACTTTATGGGGGTAATTAGAAATGAAGCAAACGACTGACTTTTTGAAGATGAAAGAAAAGGGAGAAGCCATTGCCATGCTGACTGCTTATGATTATCCGTCAGCAAAGCACGCTGAATTAGCGGATACGGATGTGATTTTAGTTGGAGATTCGTTGGGAATGGTTGTATTAGGATATGATTCTACGATCCCTGTTACATTAGAAGAGATGATTCATCATACAAAGGCTGTTAAGCGTGGCGCAAGAGATACGTTTATTGTAACTGACCTGCCGTTTATGAGTTACCATTTATCGATCCGCGATACATTAATCGCTAGTGCGAAAATGATGCAAGATGGGGGAGCACACGCTGTTAAGCTTGAAGGAGCGGATGGGGTTTTAGAACATATCCGAGCTTTAACGAAAGCAGGAGTTCCAGTATGTTCACATCTTGGGTTAACTCCGCAATCAGTAGCGGTAATGGGTGGATACAAAGTTCAAGGAAAAAGCGCTGATGCTGCTAAAAAACTGATGGAAGACGCAATAAAATGTCAAGAAGCGGGGGCTTTTATGCTTGTTCTTGAATGTGTCCCAAAACATTTAGCAGCGGAAATAAGCAAGCAGTTATCGATTCCAACCATTGGAATAGGTGCCGGAAACGAAACGGATGGACAAGTTCTCGTGTATCATGATGTCCTTGGCTATGGTGTGGAGAAAGTCGCGAAGTTTGTTAAACCGTTTGGTTCAATTGATGGAATTGCTATAGATGGAATAAAACAATATGTAAATGAAGTTAAGACAAGAGCGTTTCCAAGTAATCAATACAGTTACTTAATGAAAGAAGAAGAAATATCTTCCCTATATGGAGGAAAAGCATGAAAATCATCACAACGATTCAAGAATTACAACAAATAATCAAAGAGACAAAAAATCAACAACAAACAATTGGTTTTGTTCCAACAATGGGATATCTTCATGAAGGCCATCAAACTTTAATGAAACAAGCCCGCAAAGATAATGACATTCTTGTATTAAGTGTTTTTGTTAATCCTTTACAATTTGGACCAACAGAAGACTTAGATCGGTATCCACGTGATTTTGAGCATGACCAAAAAATAGCAGAAGCAGAAGGCGTGGATATCATCTTTTACCCATCTGTTGCCGAAATGTATCCGAATGAATTATCCGTATCTGTCGAGGTAAAAAAGCGGACTGATGTATTATGCGGTCGAACAAGACCTGGTCATTTTGACGGTGTGGCGACTGTTCTTACTAAATTATTCCATTTAGTTCTGCCTGATAGAGCTTATTTTGGAAAAAAAGATGCACAACAATTAGCTGTTGTCGATAGCCTTGTGAAAGATTTCCATTTTCCGCTCCAAATTATGGCGGTTGATACCGTTCGTGAAAAAGATGGATTGGCGAAAAGCTCGCGAAATGTTTATTTAACAGAGCAAGAACGAGCAGAAGCACCTCAACTTTACGAAAGTTTAAAAATGGGGATTGATCGCATAAAAGCAGGGGAAATAAATTCCGAAAGGATTATTTCAAGTATTAAAGATCATATTTTAACTAAAACGTCTGGTGAAATCGACTATATTAGTATATTATCATACCCAGAATTAGAAGAGTTGGAATCCGTCAGCGGCAATTATATCATTGCTTTGGCCGTGAAATTTTCGAAAGCACGGTTAATTGATAATATCATCATGAATAGGGATTAGGGGGAATTGTTTTATGTTTCGGACAATGATGAATGGAAAAATCCATCGTGCAACGGTTACGGAAGCGAATTTAAATTATGTAGGCAGCATTACGATTGATTCTGCCATTCTTGAGGCAGTTGGAATGGTCGAAAATGAAAAAGTACAAATTGTTAATAATCATAATGGTGCTCGCTTTGAAACATATATCATCCCTGGTGAAAAGGGATCAGGAATCATCTGTTTGAATGGTGCAGCAGCTCGTTTAGTTCAACCGGGAGATACAGTTATCATTATTTCTTATGCTTTAGTATCAGAAGATAAGTTGGCTGAACATACACCGAAAATCGCAATAATGGATGAGGAAAACCAGATTATTGAGTTAATTGATAAAGAGTTAGAAAGAACAATTTTATAAGGTGATTTTTCAAGCTGACTTCTAAGAGGTCAGCTTTTCTATCATTCCAAATTTATACAGTGAATAGGACTTTTCCTTTTCATAAAAATATGATACGGTTGAAAAACTAGATACAGTTAAAAGCATTCCTATTGATCGAATAGTGGGATGTAAGAGGTGTTAAATAAACCATGTGTAATAAATATATTGTCGTAGATTTGGAAACAACAGGGAATTCAGTAAAAAAAGGGGATCGAATCATTCAATTTGCTGCCGTTGTTATCGAAGACGGACAAATTGTCGACCAATTTTCTTCATTCCTAAACCCCGGACAGTCCATTCCTATTTTTATCGAAGAATTAACGGGAATTACGGATGAAATGGTAAAGGATGCTCCTTTATTTACAGAAATTGCTCCAAAGATTATTGAAATGCTTCAAGGGGCTTCCTTTGTTGCTCATAATGTATTATTTGATTTATCTTTTTTACAAGAGGAATTAATTATGGCAGGTTATGATGGGTTTTACGGCTCTGTTCTTGATACGGTAGAAATGGCGCGAATCTTATTACCTGCTAGTGATAGTTTTAAGTTATCGGATTTGGCACTGCAAGAAGGCCTTAAGCATGATCGCCCGCATCAAGCAGATAGTGATGCCTATGTTACAGCAGAGTTATTATTAATCCTCTTTCAACAACTGCGAAAGTTACCGTTAACAACATTAAAGCAGCTTTATGCTTTATCACATGGATTACAAAGCGATCTTAATGAGATTATTGACGAGCTGATCATTGAAAAAGAAGGATTTATTGAAGAGATACCGGAACAACTTGAAAAATATAAGGGTCTATATATTCGTAAACGAAATGTGTCGAAGCCATATGAGGAAGAACATGAATATCAGTATCCTCATGAAGAGAAGGATAAGGAATCATTGTTATCAAACATTTTTCAATCTTATGAGAAGAGAAGCGGTCAATTTAAAATGATGGACCTCACCTTTGAATCGTTTCAAAATGGGCAGCATGCTTTAATTGAAGCAGGTACAGGGGTTGGGAAATCTTTAGGTTATTTATTACCAGCGGTTTATTTTTCAAAAATGACCAATAACCCAGTTGTGATTAGCACGTACACTACACAATTACAAGAGCAATTATTACAGAAAGATATTCCGTTATTAAAGAATGTACTTCCATTCTCTTTTAAAACGGCGATCATGAAGGGGAAAAGTCATTATTTAAATCTTGAACGATTTGTCTTATTATTAAAAGAGACGGATGATAATTATGATACCCTTCTAACCAAAATGCAGATTTTAGTTTGGTTAACCGATACATGGACTGGGGATAAAGATGAGCTCAATTTGTCAAGCGGCGGCCAATTGTTCTGGCAAAGAATTCAATCTGTAAATCATTCGTTCGTGAAAAATGATACATATGATTATTATTTAAAATCAAGAAGTGAGGCACTGAGTGCAGATATCTTGATTGTTAATCACAGTTTGTTGTTAACAGATATGATGGCTGACTCAAGGATACTTCCGTCATCAGATTATATCATTATTGATGAGGGACATCATTTAGAAAAAACAGCAGGCAAATATTTTGGGTTTCAATTTGACTACGCATCTGTTCGATTTTTACTGCAGCAAATGGGTTTATATGAACAGAAACAACTTTTTTATAAAGTCGAAAAAATGTTAGACGATTTAGGCTTTAATGGAGAACGCTTTGCAAACAGGATGGATCTAAATGAATGGCTTTCAAATTTGCTGTTTGAAATGGATCAATTGTTTAAAACGATTGCTTTATATGTTAAAAAAAGAAGAAAACAAAAGAGTCAGTCTTATCCGAATTCTATCCAATGCATCTTAACATTTGATGGAACGAAGGAAAGCAGTACGGTTATTGCTGAAGCAGAACGGTTTTTATTTATATTAAAAGATATCACAAATGCGTTAAGCAAACGTTATGACTGGTTAATCATAAAGGATAAAAAAACTGCTCGGCAAAAAGCGATAATTGATGAATTAAGTCTTTGGTTGGGTAAATCAGAGAGGCTTATTCAGAGCATTCGAAATCTATTTCTACAACCTAGCCATGAAAATATATCGTGGATTGAAATTGATACAAGATCGAGACAAAATAAAACGACTGTTTATTCACAACCGATTCATGTTTCGAATGGATTAAAGGAACACTTATTTCAAAAGAAAGAAAGTGTGATTATTACATCTGCCACTTTATCGATAAAAGGATCTTTTCAATATATGCTTAAAAGTCTTGGTCTTGATTCAACGACTTGTATTCAAGAAGTAATCCCAACTTCTTTTGATTACGAAAAACAGTTGCAAATCATCATTTCAAATGATTTACCTGAGATAAATGGCGTTTCTTTAGAAGAATATGTGTCCGCAATTGGAGAACATATTATCTCGATAGCAGAAGCTACAAAAGGGCGGCTTTTAATATTATTTACGTCCTTTGAAATGCTGAGAAAAACATACGACCTAATTAAAGAAAGTGAGTTTTTACAAGACTTTTCAATGTTGGCTCATGGGATTACAAGTGGAAGCAGAGAGCGGTTAATACGAAATTTCCAACGTTTTGATAAAGCGATCCTGTTTGGCACAAGCAGCTTTTGGGAAGGGATTGATATTCCTGGTGATGATTTATCTTGCTTAATTATGGTTAGATTGCCGTTTTCGCCACCAGATGAGCCAATCACAGCTGTCCGCTGCCAACAAATCAAAAATCAGGGCGGCAACCCTTTTTACGAATATTCATTGCCGGAAGCTGTCATTCGTTTTAAACAAGGCTTTGGAAGACTGATTCGAACAAACCAAGATAAAGGTGCTTTGATCATCTTTGATCAGCGGATTATATCATCACAATATGGAAAAGTATTTCTAGAATCGCTGCCTCCAGTACAAATAAAGAAATTAGCAATTGATGAAACAGTCCCACACCTAATAAAATGGCTGAATTAGTCCCGACATAAGAAAAAAGGGCTGCATGTTAGCAGCCTAATTGGACGGTTTGGACTAGAATATATTTTAGTTAAATTTTCACGATTTTGTAAATATCCTGTTATAATAATGCATATACTTGCTTGTTACATTATTATATCCAGCTAAGGAATCAGTATTAGTAGAAAATAATACCTTACGTACATAGTAGAGAGTGATGTTAATGAAAAAATGGCTTTTCATAATTGGTTTTTTAATCATTGTGTTTATAATATGTAGTACGGTTATTTATGTAAATGCAGTTGATCCACTTAAATCAGCAGAAGAGAAAGCTGTTAGAATCGCTAAGCAAGAAACCTCACTAACGGAGGTAGACAATTTTAATCTTTATAATGGTGAGGAGTCTTTTTCCGTCTTGCAAGGAAAAGATAAGAATGGTACAAAACTCATTGTCTGGGTCCCCGAAAAGGAAGGAAGACTTGTTGTAAAAAAGGCAACGGATGGAATAACACGTCAGGAAGCCATTGAAATCGTTTCAGGCGAATTAGCTTCAGATACGATCAATTCTGTAAAACTTGGAATGGAAAAAGGGATCCCTCTCTGGGAGGTCCATACTCGAACGAGTGATCATTTATTGAATTACTATTCGCTTGAATTTGAATCAGGAGAATGGCTGAAGAAAATAGAAAACCTATAAGGTAACTGATAATATAAAAGCTGAATAATCTAAAGGGGATTGAAAAAATGGAATTCGTATTAGCAAATAGAGTGAAAGCATTAACACCATCTGCAACATTGGCGATCACGGCAAAGGCTAAAGCGTTAAAGGCTGCTGGTCATGATGTAATTGGACTCGGTGCGGGTGAACCAGATTTTAATACACCACAGCATATTATTGATGCAGCAACCAAATCGATGAATGAAGGACAGACAAAATATACGCCTTCCGCGGGATTACCGGCTCTTAAAGAAGAAATTGTCAAGAAATTTAAACGTGATCAAGGCATTGATTATGAGGCTAATGAAATTATGGTGGCAAGTGGTGCCAAACATGCTCTATACACATTGTTTCAAGTATTACTTAATGACGGGGACGAAGTTATTATTCCGACACCTTATTGGGTAAGTTATCCTGAACAAGTTAAATTAGCTGGCGGCATTCCTGTTTTTATTGAAGGATTTGAAAACAATCAATTTAAAATTACTCCTGCTCAATTGGAGGCTGCTATAACAGTTAAGACAAAAGCTATTATACTTAACTCTCCAAGCAATCCAACCGGGATGATTTATTCGAAAGATGAACTTGCTGCGTTAGGAGAAATTTGTATAGCGAAAGATGTTCTTATTGTATCTGATGAAATATACGAAAAGTTAATCTACAGTGGATATCAACATGTTTCAATTGCGCAAATTTCAACAACATTAAAAGAACAAACAGTTATTATTAATGGTGTGTCAAAATCCCATTCAATGACAGGGTGGAGAATTGGCTATGCAGCGGGAAATAAAGACATTATTAAGGCGATGACAAACCTTGCCAGCCATAGTACTTCAAACCCAACGACTACGGCACAATATGGTGCAATCGCAGCTTATAGCGGTTCACAAGATGATGTGGAAAAGATGAGAATAGCTTTTGAGGAACGTTTAAATATTATTTACGAAAAGCTAATTGCGATTCCAGGAGTTTCTTGTATTAAACCCCAAGGAGCCTTTTACCTGTTTCCAAATGTTAAAAAGGCTGTAGAGCTAACTGGTTATTCTACAGTTGATGACTTTTCAACTGCTCTGTTGGAAGAGGCGAAAGTAGCAGTTGTTCCGGGTTCAGGATTTGGTGCACCAGAAAACATACGTTTATCCTATGCGACTTCACTAGATTTATTAGAAAGCGCGATTGCTAGAATCAAGGATTTTGTAGATAAAAAGAAAACAAAATAAATTAAAAAAGCGAAAATCGAGAATTTTCGCTTTTTTATATATTCATTTTAACTTGCATTTTCACAATATCAATGGAAATGGTATAATCATTCGTAATACTAAATAATTCCAATTTATGGAGGGAACGATTCATGGTAAAAACAACGATTACCGGAGTATCTAAACATGTAGATCAAGATGTAACCATTGGGGCTTGGGTTGCAAACAAACGGTCAAGCGGAAAAATTGCCTTTTTACAATTGCGGGATGGAACAGGATTTATCCAAGGGGTCGTTGTGAAAGCAGACGTATCAGAGGAAATTTTTAAAACAGCCAAATCAATTACACAGGAATCCTCTTTATATGTTACTGGAACAGTAAAAAAGGATGATCGTTCACCTCTTGGGTATGAACTGCAGATTAAAGAAATTGAAGTAATTCATCTCTCTGTAGACTATCCGATAACCCCAAAAGAACATGGAACTGAATTTTTGATGGATCATCGTCATTTATGGCTGCGTTCCCGACGTCAGCATGCGGTCATGAAAATCCGAAATGAAATCATCCGTGCTACTTATGAATTTTTTAATGAAAATGATTTTGTGAAGGTTGATCCACCGATATTGACCGGAAGTGCTCCAGAAGGCACTACAGAACTTTTTACAACGAAATATTTTGATGAGGACGCATATCTATCACAAAGTGGTCAATTATATATGGAAGCTGCAGCAATGGCCTTAGGAAAAGTTTTTTCATTTGGACCGACATTTAGAGCGGAAAAGTCAAAAACTAGACGTCATTTAATTGAATTTTGGATGATTGAACCAGAAATGGCATTTACCCAATTTGAAGAAAGTTTACAAGTTCAAGAAGAATATGTTTCGTATATTATTCAATCTGTGCTAAAAAATTGTTCCTTAGAAATGAAAACCCTCGGCAGAGATGTTAGTAAGTTAGAAAGAATATCTGTGCCATTTCCACGGATTACTTATGATGAAGCGCTTAAAAGATTACATGAAAAAGGCTTCGATGATATCGAGTGGGGAGATGATTTTGGGGCACCGCATGAAACTGCGATAGCGGAAATTTATGATAAACCTGTATTTATTACTCATTATCCTACAACACTCAAGCCATTTTATATGCAGCCAGATCCCAATCGAGAGGATGTCGTTCTTTGTGCAGATTTAATTGCTCCAGAAGGCTATGGGGAGATCATCGGCGGATCGGAACGTATTTATGATTATGATTTACTAAAAAAGAAATTGGAAGAGCATGGGTTAGACAATGATACCTATAAATGGTATTTAGAATTAAGAGAATATGGTTCTGTACCACATTCCGGTTTTGGGCTGGGACTAGAAAGAACGGTCGCTTGGATAAGCGGAGTTGAACATGTGCGTGAAACGATTCCATTCCCAAGATTATTAAATCGACTTTATCCATAATGAAAGCAAGATATTATATATGAGCAGAAAAGATGTTAGGCAACTCTATAATCGCTATGGAGGAATCTAACATCTTTTTTAGTTTACTGGTGGCTTCACAATCTTACGAACAACCGAACTTCATGTTATACTATTATGGAGGTGTTCTAATTTGAGTAAATCAATTATGTTAAAATGGGTTCATGAAGGTCAAATCACGATTCCTTCTGTTTTATTATCTCAATATCATAAAATGAAGTTAAATGAAAGTGAACTTGTTTTGTTATTGCAGCTTATCTCGCATGCAGACAAAGGAAATGACTTTCCTACCCCTGTTCAACTATCCTCTTCGATGGCGATATCCGTGTCAGAGTGTTCAGACTTACTCCGTAGATTAATCCAAAAAGGCATGATTGAAATCATCGATGGCTCTACTAAGGATGGAATTAGGTTTGAGAAATATTCATTAGATCCGCTATGGGAAAAATTAATAGAGTCTTATTTAATGGACGATAAACAAAAACAAGTAGAAACAAATAAAAACGAAGAATCAAATTTATATACTATTTTTGAGCAAGAATTCGGCAGACCCCTTTCTCCATTTGAATGTGAATCCCTTTCAATGTGGTTAGATGATGATCATCATGATCCAATCATGATTAAATCAGCATTAAGAGAAGCGGTCATATCAGGAAAATTAAATTTCCGGTACATTGATCGAATTCTTTTTGATTGGAAGAGAAATGGGATTAAAACGATTGAGCAAGCAAAAAGCCAAGGACGAAAAGTTCGTCAACACCAACAGCAGAAACAAAAACCTAAGGAAGAACCAGCAAATAAGGAGCCGCTTCCTTTTTATAATTGGTTGGAAAATTAAGATCATTATTACAGAAAGGGAAGGATATGTTAAAAAAGAATGAGATTCGATTTTGTTTAGATAAAATGGGGGAAATGTTCCCTGACGCTCACTGTGAATTAAATCATCGAAATTCATTTGAATTAGTCATTGCAGTTTTACTATCCGCACAGTGTACAGATGTTTTAGTAAATAAGGTGACAAAAGATCTTTTTGAAAAATATAATACACCTCAAGACTATTTAAATGTCTCTCTCGAAGAGTTGCAACAGGATATTCGTTCAATTGGTTTATTTAGAAATAAAGCGAAGAATATTCAAAAGCTATGTAAGTTGGTAATTGAAGAATACGGCGGCCAAGTGCCTAATACACGGGACGAGTTAGTAAAACTGCCTGGTGTAGGAAGGAAAACGGCAAATGTGGTCGTATCTGTAGCTTTTGGGGTTCCAGCTATTGCTGTTGACACACATGTAGAAAGAGTTAGTAAGCGGCTTGGTTTTTGTCGTTGGAAGGATTCCGTACTAGAAGTAGAAGAAACGCTTATGAAAAAAGTACCGAAAGATGAATGGTCGGTTACTCATCATCGGATGATCTTTTTTGGGCGTTATCATTGTAAGGCCCAAAATCCTCAATGTCCAACATGTCCCTTATTGGAACTTTGTCGAGAAGGAAAGAAAAGGATGAAGGGAGAGAAGAAGGCGTGATTTATAATCAACCCTGGACATGCCCGGAAGAAACGGTTCCATTGTTGTTTTTAGAATGGAATGGCTTGAAAGTGGACTTACAAGAGGGGTTTGCAAAACGAAATTTTTCTAAAACCGAGGATCCGATGAAAAAGGGAATAAGGTTATTCTACAAAGCCTTATATTGGTCAAACGATCAATCAGTTAACGACAAAGTTGATAGTATGGATGTATTAAAGTTAAAACCAATTAATGTTCGTGAAAGATTAGATTATGTCATACAAAATCCAAATAAATTCCATTCATTTGTTCAATTATCAGAGCTTTTTGTAGAAATGGAAAAACTATTTAACAAACAAGAAGCTGTGATAAAACATAAACAATTGAAGTAATTATAAATAGGATGCAATCTAAAAACGTCTAAAAGCGGGACAAGCTTTTAGACGTTTTTTTGTGCGCTCGACATGGGTGTAATCTCTAAGGTGAGAGTCCCGAGCTATGAAGGCGGAAGTAGCGGTTAGCTTAATGCAAGGGTGTCCGTGGTGACGCAGAATCCAAAGGAAGCAGGCGGCAAACATTCGGTCTGAGGAGCACGAACATCATAAAGGGCTAGGTATTATTGGGTGAGTCTGCACAACAAGACAAAGTTCTTTCTGCCGAAGGTGATATCGAGTAAATGAAGCAGATAGATGGAAGGAGAGATTACATCCTTACCCGTGGAGGTCTGATGGATACGTGAGTGCTCTTCATAACTTGTTTAGTGAACCGTCAGAAAGTCAGCTGAGGTCATAGTATGAAATTGGTCTAGAGCGATTCAGAAGGGCTGAACAATTTTACAAAAAAACCCCCGATAACTCATACTAGAGTAATCGAGGGCTTAAGAGTCTAAAAGAACGTTACGAATTCTTGCGTTATTTATTTATCTTAATTGAACCGCCGTGTACGAGAACCGTACGTACGGTGGTGTGAGAGGTGGGGGAGTAATTACCCCCTCCTACTTGATTTATCTATTCATTTGGTTCTTCCTCTGTCTGTGGCAGAGATTGCTGCTGTAGTTCTGGTTCATCAGGGGTTTGTTGAATCACATCCCCTTGTTGCGGCTGTTCTTGCTGACTTTCATCCTCATCCTGATTAGCATCTGGAATTTTATTAGGAGGATTGTTGCCGTTATTTTGATTCCCATTATTTTGACCATTGTTGCCATTGTTAGGATTGCTTCCGTTGTTACCGTTATTGCCATTGTTAGGATTGCTTCCGTTGTTGCCGTTATTGCCATTGTTAGGATTGTCCCCGTTATTCCCGTCTTGAAGCTCATCTAGCTCATCGACTATGTCCTCAACTGCATCTTCATCTCCATCTCCATTTCCAGGGACTTTGACTGTAGCTGTTGAAGTGTTACTTTTTCTACCGTCCTTAGTAACAGACAATTTAAATTTATAAGTGGCACCAGGCTGCGGGCTTGCCATTCGATAGCCATTTTCCGAAGGAGAAGGTAAAGCTTGGTCAGGGCCGCCATTTATAGACATTGATAAGTGATAAGAATCTGCACTACTTGAACTCCAGGCTAGTCGAATTTCGTTCGCTGCTCCGTCGTACTGGGCAGAGAATCCGCTTGGAGCCTCGATATTCTTATATTTCTGAGATACTTCACTTGGTGCGTTTCCTTTAACTGCATATTCGTAAGTAACGAGATCGTTAGGTGTATAGTTACCCGCTAGCTTTCCACTTCCTCTTTCGATCTTTACTCTTTGTACTGAATTCGGCATTGTGAAATCAGCTGTTTCTTTTCCTTTAGAGACATGGATCATTATTTCTTTAAAAATTTTCTTTGCCAATTGTTGATCACGACCTATGAGAGGGTCATGCCGTTTCTCATAACCTGTCCATACTGAAAGAGTATAATTAGTGTTATAACCGACAAACCAGATATCTGGTACGCCGCCACTTGGAATTTTATGCTTTCGTTTTTCATCGCTGGAGTAGTTAGTTGTTCCAGTTTTACCAGCAATATGGAGACCAGGTACATGAGCGGTACGTCCCGTTCCGTATGGTGCTGAAACAGCACTTTTTAGCATATCTGAAATCATAAACGCAGTATAGTCACTCATAGCTGCTTCTGTTTCAGGTTTCATATTGATTTTTGTACCATCTCTAAATACCACTTCTTTAACCGTATGTGGTTTTGTATAAAATCCATTATTTCCAAATGCACTGAATGCTCCGGCCATTTGCAGAGAGGAGACATCCTTATCAAGGCCTCCAAGAGCACTTGATTCATAAACCGTATCTTGATTAAGTCCGAGACCATTTGCAAATTCTTTTGCTCTTTCGGTACCTGCCTCTTTTAAAGCTTTAACAGCAGGGATGTTACGGGATCTTGCCAGCGCCTCACGAATCGACATGGCGCCCATATGTTTCCTATCCCAGTTATTAACTGTTTGTCCAGTTGAATATTTATAAGGCTCATCCACTATATTCTGATAAGTTCCCCATTTTAAATATTCAATGGCTGGACCGTAATCTAGTACAGGTTTGATCGTAGAACCTGGTTGACGAGGGAAATCTGCATAGTTTAAACCAAAATCAAGTTCTTTATCTCTACTGCCGCCAATCGCTTTAATTTCTCCTGTTTTTGTATCCAACAGACTGATACCTGCCTGGAATTTTTCATCAGGGAATTGGATGACCTCGTTTGTATACATGATTTTATCAACGTATTCTTGAGCATTTAGATCAAGGGTTGTATAAATTTTCAACCCATCTGTATACACATTAATGTCAGGATATTTTGCTTCAATTTCTTTAATTACAAGTCCGATAAACGGATCGTATGGAATGTCACTTGGTTGCTGACGATCTTCCTCTTTAAGGATTAAATCAGAGATATGAATCGCTTGCGCTTCTTTCATTTCGGCTTCAGTAATAAAGCCGTGTTTAAACATTAATGATAAAACGATATTTTTTCTTTTATCCGCATTTTCAGGGTGGTTAAACGGATTATAATTATTAGGACTTTGAGGCATTCCTGCAAGTAAAGCTGCTTCAGATAAGCTTAAGTCCTTCAATTCTTTGCCAAAATAAATCTTTGATGCAGTCGCAATTCCAGTTGCTCTCTGAGACATAAACACTTTATTTACATATAACTCAAAGATTTCTTCCTTTGTATAACTTCGTTCTAATTGGATCGCAAGCCATGCTTCTTGGGCTTTACGAGACAGTGTCTTTTCAAAGGTTAAAAAATGCATTTTAGCAACTTGTTGAGTGATCGTACTGCCGCCTTCAGCTCCAAACCCATCGGTTACATTGGCGATTACTGCACCGCCTAAACGTATCGGGTCAAGCCCATGGTGCTTGTAAAATCGGGAGTCTTCAGTTGCGATCACAGCTTCTCTTACACGTTTTGGAATATCTTCATAATCAATATAATCCAGCTTCTGTGTTCCTATTTCTGTAACAAATGTACCATCCATGCTATAAATTTCAGATGGAATTGATGCTTTTAATGTGGCGGCATCTAACTTTGGTGTATCTTTTACCATGTAAGCAAAGGTTGCTGCACCACCAATAATCGCAATGATACCAAGTGCTATGATAACAAGTAAAAACGTTTTTAAGAAGGAGCCTTTCTTTTTCTTACTTCCCTTACTTCCCTTACCTTTTTGTTTGGCGGCTTCTTGCTGTTTTCGACGTTCCTCCCTTGATGAATAGTTATCTGTCATTGTGATTCCTTCCTTTCTTCATATAACAAAGGTGGATAGATTTTTAACTGCATTAAGATATTATCTATTCTACCATTATATTAAAAATGGTAAAGTTGGTCGATAATTTTGATATAATCGAGTCTTGGGTGAAATCCAAGAGGTATGTAGAGGCCGCTTTGTTTGATTTCATCTAATGTAATCGATTTTCTGCCACCGTTTTTCATTCGTTCCCAATAGGAAAGAAGATGCTTTGCTTCAAAAAAATAGACTTCTTGCAATGAAGAAAAGCGTAGAATGACAAAACAAATTCCAGCATGCTCTAATACCTTTTTCATATGTTGAATTTGATGTTCATGGAAATTCTTAAGTGGAAAAGATGTTGTCAGCTTGGTTTCCTTTGCTTCGAAATCAATGTATTTTCCCTTATAGACACCATTATAATCAGTCGTAGATGCTTGTTGAAAATAGGCCTCTTTTATAACGGCTGCACTTCTTTTTGGATAATTCACATTTACTATTTGGATCGGTGTAGGCTTTTTATGAATGACAGCTATTCCTCTATTCAAATAGTATTGATTGGTTTCGTTAAGGTCCTCTTCTAGAGTCATCCCTCGTTTCCCATAGGACTCCTTTAGTTCCTTCGGTTTAACCGGTTTAAGTTGATGGTTTGAAAAATAGCGTTTTCCATTCGGATAATTAAAATGCAACTCTTTTCACCTCACATGTTATTACTAATAATACCAAATTATAGCGAAAACATGTTGAATAAAAAGACCCAGTTAACAACGAATATTAAAAAAGAAGAAAACATTAGTGTTTTATCTTTTTTAAGTTACATTATATATAGGTTTCGTACAAGTTTAAGATATGATTATAAATGCTGTTTTATGAAAAGTTAGAATACTTACTTTTAGGGAAACTGATTTTTAGAATAAAAAAACTGAGTGAGGCAAATGGGCTCACTCAGTTCAATATTAGGTAGAGGGACGGTTGGGGCCTTCTAATTTTTTATTGCCATAACCAGGCTTTGTTTCTTCCTGTTTTTTAGTCTGAACCTTACTTTGTTTTTGTTTCATCGTTTCACCTCCAATTGTATTTTGTTCATGTAAAGTGGAGTTTATCCAATCTTTGTCGAATCGGAAAATGTTTGGATGAATTTTTCTTCTTTCTTTGGCGAATTCCTTCTAGTTTTGTCAAGGAGGAAGGAGGTTTATAAAAAAGAAAGAATTGTTTAGTAAGATAACAAAGGAGGTATAAAACGATGGAAACAACTGTTCTTAGAAGAGAGGATATGCTAAAAATGTTAATGAAAATGGAATCGCAGCTTGAACAATTAGATCATTCAATCGTATCCAATATATCTCAACAAAATCAGCGATGGGAGAGAGAGCAAGAAGCGCGTTTAGATTCTTGCATGAGACAAATGGAAAACATAGAAAGAAAAATAACCTCCAATCAAGTACGTAATGAAATAAATACCGCATCATTTCGATTGAAACTAAGTTGTTAGTATATTAAATTTATGAATAATGGTAAAATGGATAGATGGAAAATGAAAAATTAATCACATTAACAAAACAATTAATGGTTTTAACGAACCAAATGGTGGCGCAATTTGAGCAGACGAAAGAAACGGGAAGTCCAGGGGATTTTTATCAAGAGGTTATGCCTTTTTCCAACAAAGTACAAAACATATTGAATGAATGGTGGAGTGAGGTTTCTCCATGGTTAAAAGAAAATAAAAGTATTCATTCCAGTCAAGTGCTAAATACGAAGGAACAACTTGAAAAAGTAGCGATACAAGCATATTATCCGCAAACAAGCAGAAAGCATTTTATGAATATGATAAAAGCGATTGTATTTGTCTTAAATTTGATCATACAAGAAAAATGACTTGATCATATAGGGTTTGACTCATAAAGTATCGTTATCCACCGATACTTTATGAGTCAAACCCTTTTTATGTTGAGTAAAGCTTTAAGTAAAAGAAATCTGTTTAATAGGCAGAAAAATGATCGAAAAATAAGCTTTCTGGAATTTGAGCTCCTAAATTTTCTAGTTCACGAACAAGGTCTCGATATTCATGGATCGATATTTCATTATGAATATAGGACTTTTTTGCAAAATCTAATAGTTCATTAGCATCCTCAGTTCCATATTCGCGAATGTGAAGAAACTTTAATTTTATTTCGTGAACAGTCATTTTTATAATTCCTCCCTCAATCATTTTCCTTATTTTAACATAGGGTGATTGGTATATTTTGTTTTTAAAAAATTTAGATTTCCGACAGGAATCTCCATTAGTTGACATGGCACCATCTAGGCGCAACTACATATTGTATAATAACGAATAGATGAGGAGGAAATCGCCGTGTATACTCCTATAGCAGGAAATCAATCGTACTTTCACAGACCTCCAATGCATAGTCAATGGAATTTACCCTTTCAACCATATCAAAACCAACCCATTCATTCGGGGTATTCCCGAGTAAATGCTTTTCAGCAAGGGCATTGGGATCCTTATATCAATCCGTATCAGGTAGGGAATCTAAACCCTTATGCTCATTCATATTATATGCCGCCGTCGCAAGGATACCCGGAACAGCAAGGCCAGCAACCATCTTATTCGGATCTTGTTTTTCAAAATCCATTATTATCACAGGAGGAAAAACAAGTACCCTATAACAATACGCCTTATCAAAACCATGAGCCATATTTTCATCCTTATCCAAAAGCTTCATCTCTAGCAAAACCACCCTCTGGTGTTCAGAGTGTGTTGAATTCATTCAAATCACAAGATGGAACGCTTGATATTAATAAAATGGTTGATACGGCAGGGCAAATGATGAATGCAGTCAGTCAAGTGTCATCAGTAGTTAAAGGAATAGGTGGAATTTTTAAAGTTTAATTGAAAGAAAAGAGGATGAATCGAAAGCCAATGATTCATCCTCTTTGTTTATGCAAAAACTTCTTCGTCTAATTGATCGGGGTCGAAAATTAAATCATTATTACCGTCAGTCTCGATTAGTTGATCTTTTTTCAGTCTAGTAAGGGTTCTGCTTACCGTTTCTCTTGTTGTTCCAATCATATTGGCAAGGTCACGATTCGTGAATTCGCCCTTTAAATGAATTCGTCCATCATCGAGCTTAATTCCATGTTCATTCCCAAGTCTAATGAGTAATTTAATAATTTGTTGATACGTATTATTTAGAATTTGTGATTCTAGCCGCTCTTGTAAATCGACGATTTTTTCTCCTAATACTTTAAAGACTTTAATACAAAGTTCAGGGTTTTCGATTAATACCTTCTCAAATTGTGAGATTGGCACAACAACCAAAATAGCATTCTCAAGAACCTCTGAAAAGGCAGGGTAATTTCCTTTACGAAAGAAACCCACATGAGGAAACATGTCGCCTTTTTTTAAAATCGAGACAATTTGCTCTTTTCCGTTCAAGTCGGTTCGATAGATTTTAATTTTTCCTTCGTAAATAAAGTAGACATTTTCAAGTGGTTCATCTTGTAAAAAAACATGGCTCCCTTTATTCCATTCTCGAGAAATCGATATATCTACAATTTTATAAATTTCAGATTCACTAAGACTCCGGAATAATGAAAACTCCGATAAGACGTCTTTAATTTGTTCTTTATTCATAAAGTCACCTCAAATTTTTCTTCCAATTCTATTTTAACAAAAAAAGATGAAAAGGTCTTTGGATTCATAGAAAAGACTTTATTAACGAACGTTTATTCGCTACAATAAGGATATGGGGGTGTAAATGAATGAGTATAAATAAAACATTACAAGAAATGATAACTGAATTAAAAAGATCGGATGATTTTAAAGAGAATATTGTTCATTGGCATAAAATCGAAGCCAAAGAAGCAAAAGTTGTTGATTTTCCTGAACCAATTCATCCTTCATTAATTAAAGCATTGCAGGAACGAGGAATTCATGCATTGTACACCCATCAGAGAGAAGCCTATGATTCAATTATGGAAGGGAAAAGCATTGTTGCAGTAACACCAACTGCATCTGGAAAGACGTTATGTTATAACCTTCCAGTCATTGAAAGGATCATAAGAAATCCGAATGCAAGGGCACTGTATATGTTTCCAACAAAAGCACTCGCTCAAGATCAAAAAAGTGAAATCAATGAATTAATCGGTGAAGCCGGTTTAAATATTAACAGTTACACGTATGATGGGGATACGCCGGCTAATATCCGGCAAAAGGTGAGGAAAGCTGGGCATATTGTGATTACCAATCCAGATATGCTTCATTCTGGAATTCTTCCACACCATACGAAGTGGGTGTCTCTTTTTGAAAACTTAAAATACATCGTTATTGATGAACTTCATATATATCGTGGTGTCTTTGGCAGCCATGTAGCAAACGTATTAAGACGATTGCAAAGAATTTGTCGCTTTTATGGAAGTGACCCCGTGTTTATCTGTACATCAGCGACGATTGCCAATCCGTTGGAATTAGCTGAAAAACTTACTGAGAAAAAGATGCATTTAATTGATCGAAATGGTGCACCAAGTGGCACAAAACATTTTCTTTTTTACAATCCCCCGATTGTGAATAAACCATTAAATATTAGACGAAGTGCGACATTAGAAGTTCGAAAACTAGCAAGCGATTTGTTAAAAAATAAAATCCAAACCATCATTTTTGCTAGAAGCCGAGTTAGAGTTGAAATTTTACTAACTTATTTAAAAGAGCTCGTTAACTATCAATTAGGTCCAAAAGCGATTCGAGGTTATCGAGGCGGATATTTACCTACCGAGCGACGGGAGATTGAAAATGGACTCCGTTCAGGAGATATTTATGGAGTCGTAAGTACAAACGCTTTAGAATTAGGGGTTGATATTGGTCAGTTGCAAGTTTGTATTATGACTGGATATCCAGGTACGATAGCCAGCGCCTGGCAGCAAGCAGGGAGGGCTGGGAGGCGGCATAGTGAATCACTTGTCATCATGGTAGCAGGTTCAAGTCCGCTTGATCAATATATCATTAAACACCCAGACTATTTCTTCAATCGGAGTCCGGAGACAGCTAGAATCAATCCTGATAATTTAATCATCCTAATTGATCACATGAAATGCGCTGCGTACGAACTTCCTTTTAAAGAAGGGGAGAGATTTGGAAGAGAGGTCGAAACAAATGATCTTCTTGAATATCTCACAGAAGAACGAGTGCTTTATAAAAATGGTGATAAATGGTACTGGCTGAGGGAATCGTTCCCAGCCCATAATATTTCATTGCGTTCAGCCTCACAAGAAAATGTGGTAATTATTGATTATTCCGATGTTGCGAACGTAAGGGTGATTGGAGAAATGGACAGGTTTTCAAGCTTAACTCTGCTACATGAAGAGGCCATTTATCTTCATCAGGGTATTCAATATCAAGTAGAGAAATTGGATTGGGAAGAAAAGAAAGCCTTTGTTCGGAAAGTGTCAGTTGATTATTATACAGATGCAAATCTAGCTGTAGAATTAAAGGTTTTAGAAATTGATAAATGTCAAAAAGATCAGCAAGTTGAAATTGGTTATGGCGATGTTAGTGTGCTTGCAATGGCTACGATTTTTAAAAAGATTAAATTTGAAACGCATGAAAATATAGGGTCTGGCCCGATTTCTCTTCCAGAAGAAGAATTGCATACAAGTTCCTCATGGATCTCATTGAATGACAGTGCAATTGATTTAAGTGATAAAAGACTTCACGAGGGGATTATGGGGGCTTCGCATGCGTTAAAGCATATTGCTCCATTGTTTGTTATGTGTGATGCCGGGGATATTCATGTTGTACCTCAAGTAAAGGCTGCCCATAATGAAAAGCCGACGATTTTTTTCTATGATCGTTATCCTGGAGGAATTGGGTTAAGTGAAAAAATCTATGAGGGCATGAACAAGATTATTGAAGAGGCGAAGAATATGGTTTCAAATTGTCCTTGTGAACAAGGCTGCCCGTCTTGTGTCGGAAGTGCCGCAACCTCTGAATCGGTAAAAGAGGATACTTTACGGTTATTATCGCTGTTCCGAACAATCTCTATTTCACAGGTGAAAAAGAATGTCTATAAAAAATAAGTTAAATCGACTGAAACCCCATTTATCGCATGAAAAAGGTGCGCGTGAAAAGGAAAAGATTTATCAAATTGACTCGAAAGAAATTCCTTTTTTAGAAGTTTGGCAAGAAAATGGGATAACTCCGTATTTTGAAAATCAGGATTATTGTTTCATTAAGGAAACGGCCTATCCTTTGGATTTTTATCATGGAAAATACCGTTTTAGCGATTTTCTCCATGCGATTCAAGCATGGAATAACTCCGATTTAACACATCCGTTGTCTTCAGCAGGATATCAGGCGGAGGATTTGTTTTTCTTTGATACTGAAACAACCGGACTCGGAGGAACAGGAACATCGATCTTTCTGCTTGGACATGCCAGTGTAAAGGAAGAAAAGCTTGTTGTTAAACAGCATATTCTTCCTCAACCGGGTTCAGAAGTCCCTCTGTATAAAAGCTTTTTAGAAAGCATCGATTATACGAATATGGTTACGTATAATGGAAAGGCTTTTGATTGGCCGCAGGTAGAAACACGGCATACTTTAATTCGCGAACATGTTCCAAAACTACCGTCATTCGGTCATTTTGATTTATATCATGCGGCAAGAAGAATATGGAAACATCGACTTGAAAGAATAAAACTTTCTGTTGTTGAAAAGGAAATCTTACATGTGGAAAGGGAAAACGATCTCCCAGGTTTTTTAGCACCGATGATTTATTTTGATTTTGTTGAACGAAAAAATCCAGAAGGAATGTTAGGGGTACTAAAACATAATGAAATCGATATTTTATCTTTAATCACATTGTATACGCATCTTTCTTTTCAACTAATGGGTCTTGATGAAAACCAAACGAGTAAAGAGACCTTTGAAATAGGGCGGTGGTTTTCCTATATTGGTGAGCAGAAAACAGCCCAGAAACTATATTCAAGCTTGGTAAGTGGTGAGGAAGAGGAGTCTGTAAAGGCTAAGCATGAGCTTGCCTTTCATTATAAAAAGAAAAAAGAATGGAACGAAGCGATTAAGTTGTGGACCGATGTTATTGAGGATGGGGATGATGCCATTGGAATTGAAGCATGTGTGGAATTGGCTAAAATCTTCGAACATCGATTGAAAAATCTCGATAAAGCTATCGAGTACACAGAAATTGCATTAATGAAAGATTTCCAAGTTAAAAATGAAGAGAATGAAGGGCTTTTAAAAAGAATCACTCGTCTAAAACGTAAATTTTCTAAGTTAAAGAATTTGGAATAGTAACTACAGAATGTTTTTTACTTTATCTATTTTTTTGTTGTTTCTAAAGGAAGATGGTTGTACAATTAATAAATGTGTGGTATTTCACAACAGTTTGGAACGATAGGACGGGAAATGATGTATAAAGCGATTTTGTATCTCTTTTTTATTGTAGTTTGTTTGACGGCAATTATTTTTACCAGCTTTAAAGACAGTTTATATGCGTTATTTTAAAATGAGGACTTTTTTAAAAAATAGATTATCTTACTAATTTAGGTATATTCATTAGTACAAGATTTGCCCTTTCATCATATGTTGTTAATGTAAAATAAATAAATGATGATGAAAGGAGATAGGTTTGTATGTATTGTAGACCAACAAAAGTAATGCCAGCTGTAGTTCATCCAACAAAATGCTGTGTAAATCATACTTTTGAAAACGTTGTGGTTCCACATGTTTTCCCATCACACACAACAAATGTTCACCACACAAACATTCAAAGTCAGGAACATTATCCTCACACACAATCTGCTGTAAATGAGGTTACAAGCACAGATATTGGTCCTGTACCAGGCCCGCCGCCGCCGCCAACTGTAGGCCCAGGAATGGTAGGTGGAGCATTTGCAGGTCCTGGAATGGGTGGGATCCTGGAATGGGTCGTAGGAGCATTGCCGGCCCTGGAATGGGTGGATATCCTGGAATGGGTCCTGGAGTAGGCCCTGGAATGGGTGGATATCCTGGAATGGTAGGCGGAGCGTTTGCCGGTCCTGGAAAACCTGGTTTTGGACCTGGTAGACCACCAAGACCCGGCTGTTTTAGATAGTCTACAAAACAAGGGCTGTTCTTTTAGCCCTTGTTTCTTCATTATTAACAAGAAAGATTGTGGTATAGCGATGGTTAAAACCGTTGTGATTTCAGGTTATAAACCATATGAACTCGGTATTTTTAAACTAGATCATCCAGCAGTTGCTTACATTAAAAAGGCGATTAAAGAGACTGTGGTTTCAATGCTTGAAGACGGCCTGGAGTGGGTATTAATCAGCGGACAGCTTGGGACAGAGCTATGGGCTGCTGAAGTCGTCTATGAGTTGCGTGAACAAGAAGACTATCATTATTTACAATTAGCAGTCATTACGCCGTTCTTAGAACAAGAAATCAAATGGAGTGAACAAAATAGGGAATGGTATGAATCTATTCTTTTAGAAGCGGACTTTATTGACTCTGTTTCGCGAAAGCCATATGAAAATCCTTGGCAGTTTCGCGCAAAAAATCAATTTTTCGTACAAAAAAGCGATGCAATGCTGTTATTTTATGATCTAGAAAAAGAGGGGAGCCCAAAGTACCTTTATGATATGGTGCTTAATTTTCAGCAAAAACATGATTATGATCTGCGCTTAATTGGGTTTGAGGATTTACAATTTCTTGTTGAACAGGATCAGTGGGGTTAAGTTAGGTCAATGAATTGCGCATTTCGTTACAGAAAAATTGACAAATGAGGATTTTTTTGAAAAAATATACATAATAATGGGGCAAAAGGTTTGAGGTGAGGAAAAATGCTTGCAGATAAAATTAAATTAACGGCTAAAGACATTTTAGAAAAAGAATTTAAGTCAGCGATGAGGGGTTATAAGCCAGAAGATGTTGATAAATTTCTGGATTATATTATTAAAGATTATGAAACGTTTCATCAGGAAGTTGAAGAATTACAACAAGAAAATATGCGATTACGAAAGCAATTAGAAGAAGCTACCAAACGTCCTGCTACCCAAACAGCCGGAACTACTAATTTTGATATTCTAAAACGGTTATCAAATCTTGAAAAGCATGTGTTTGGCAGTAAATTGTATGAATAGAAACAATTGCTATTGCTATTAATAACTTGTTTTATTATAATAATATTGTTGCGTTAATAACGTTTGGGTAATCGCTGCATTTTATTATGCAGAGGAAAGTCCATGCTCGCACAGACTGAGACGTCTGTAGTGTTCGTGCCTGGTCAAGACATAAGCCAGGGCAGGTAAGTTACCTGACGGCAGGGAAAATACCTAAGTCTATGCAGATATGGTATGAATACCTTGAAAGTGCCACAGTGACGGAGCCTTTTTAGAAATAAAAAGGGTGGAACGAGGTAAACCCCACGAGCGAGAAACCCAAATTATGGTAGGGGCGCTTTCTTGGAGGAAATGAACGAAGAGAAGGACAGATGAGCATTCATCTGTAGATAGATGATTACCACCTAAGTACGAGACGAAGGTCGTTTGCAGTACAAAGGAACAAAACATGGCTTACAGAACGTTATTAATGACAAACATGAAAAAATTAGTTTAAGCTCTCCAACAAAGGAGGGCTTTTATCATATTAAGGGAGCACTGCTCTTCGGAATCAAATATCCTCACTTGTGAGAATTAATACATAATTCAGAAAAAATAATAAGGGTGAAATTATGACGAAATTTGAATTAATTGCAACATCTGCAATGGGTTTGGAAGCATTGGTTGCAAAAGAGGTAAAAGAACTTGGCTATGATTGTCAGGTTGAAAATGGCCGAATTAGCTATATTGGGGATGAAATGGCAATTGCCAAAAGTAATCTATGGTTAAGAACAGCAGATCGGGTAAGGCTAAAAATAGGTGAATTTAAAGCAATGACCTTTGATGAATTATTTGAAAAGACAAAAGCACTACCATGGGAGAACTTTTTGCCTGAAAACGCAGAATTCCCGGTATCAGGAAAGTCGGTTAAATCGAAACTTTTTAGCGTATCAGACTGTCAAGCGATTGTAAAAAAGGCAATTGTTGATCGAATGAAGCAACATTACAAAAAAGAAGGCTGGTTAGAGGAGAATGGTCCTTTATTTAAAATTGAAATCGCTTTGCATAAAGATGTAGCCTTACTTACAATCGATACAAGCGGAAGTGGTCTGCATAAACGAGGCTACCGGACAGGGCAAGGAGAAGCACCGATAAAAGAAACATTGGCTGCTGCTCTTGTTAAGCTGACAAATTGGACACCAGACCGTCCTTTTGTCGACCCTTATTGTGGTTCAGGAACGATCCCAATTGAGGCAGCATTAATAGGCCAAAATATCGCTCCTGGTTTTAATCGAGAATTTGTATCTGAGAACTGGGATTGGATACCTTCTAAAGTTTGGGACGAAGCAAGAGTAGAGGCAGAGGATACAGCGAAATATGACCAGCCACTAGACATTACAGGATCTGATATTGATCACCGTCTAGTAAAGATATCTCAAGAGAATGCCTTTGAAGCAGGTTTGGGAGATTTAATCACATTTAAGCAAATGCGTGTTCAAGATTTTACAACAAGGAAAGAATATGGAGTCATTGTAGGCAATCCTCCGTATGGTGAACGATTAGGTGAGAAAGCTGCGGTACAAAAAATGTATCGTGAAATGGGACAAGCCTTTGCTGATCTAGATACTTGGTCTATTTATATGTTGACTTCTGATGAAGAATTTGAAACTCTTTATGGAAAAAAAGCTGTGAAAAAGCGGAAACTCTTTAATGGTTTTATAAAAACAGATTACTACCAATACTGGGGAAAGCGGCCACCACGAGAAAAGTGAATAAAAATGAATGCTAATTAGATGAATTTTGTCACCTTCCTATTCTTAAAGCATATGATGTTACTCATCGTATTTTTAGGAATGGAGGGGTTGGTTTTGGTAGAATTTTTTCAATTAGTTATTATTCCCATTATTATTGGAATTGTAGAAGTTTTTAAAAGGAGCTGGACTGCCTAATAAATATTCTCCTGTCGTTTCCCTTTTATTAGGCGGTATTTTTGGTATTCTCTATGTACAACCTTTACTTAATGGGATTATTGTTGGATTAATGGTCGGGCTCTCAGCTACAGGTTTATATAGCGGCAGTAAAAATATGTTTAAAAATAGCACGAATGGAGAAAAGGAGTAATAATCCCCTTTGTTTTGCTATATATAAAATATCTGTTCTTTGATATAATATGACGGGTTTAGAAGTCAGCGTCTTTTTAGAAAGGCGCTTATTCTTTGTGAAAAAGTGTCTAACACTCACTACTTGGAGGAATCGGATACATATGCAAAAAAGTTTACCGTTTGAATTAAATAAATCTGAATCTTTTTTTGAAGGACTAGGAGAATGGATTGGGGATGTCTTCTATGATATTCTCCCAGAATCAGGGTTTGAATTGCGCGACGAACAAATTTTTATGGCTTTTCAGCTAGAGAAAGCGTTTAAAGAGAAAAAAGTGATTTTTTCAGAGGCCGGTGTCGGAACTGGAAAGACCATTGTTTATCTGTTATATGCGATTTGTTATGCACGATATACAAATCGACCAGCCATTATTGCATGTGCGGATGAAACATTAATCGAACAGCTTGTTAAAAGTGAAGGAGATATTGCCAAGCTTGAAAAAGCACTTAATCTGAGTGTTGATGTTCGTTTGGCTAAATCAAGGGACCAATATTTATGTTTAAATAAGTTGGACAAGGCAGTTGTTCATGAAGATGATGCCCATTACTTAAATATTCATGATATGTTGCCTGATTTTATCCATGACGGGGGATCAATGCAAAAATTTACACGTTATGGGGATCGTAAAGATTATCCAGAATTAACAAATGAGCAATGGAAAAAAATCAGCTGGGATTCATTACAAGATTGTTTTACGTGTGAAAATCGCCACCGTTGTGGACAGACTCTGCACCGTGATTGGTATCGCCATTCACAAGATTTGATTATTTGTTCTCATGATTTTTATATGGAACATATTTGGACAAAAGATTCACGAAAGCGGGAAGGTCAGCTTCCTTTATTGCCTGAGCATTCATGTGTAGTTTTTGATGAAGGCCATTTATTAGAATACGCTTGTCAAAAAGCGCTTACCTATCGCTTTAGCGAACGAGCTTTAGAGGTTTTACTTACTAGACTTACGGCTAATGATGTAAGAGAAAAAACGTTATATACGATAGAAGATTGTCTAGTCCAAAATGAACGGTTTTTTTATGAATTGGAAAAAGCATCTGATTTACATGATGGTTCTGATAAACGAACGATACATAAAAATTCCAGGGTTTTGCAATTGGGCAAACAATTACTGGATTATATTTCAGTATTAGAGGAAGAGCTTGTTTTTGAAAGTGAAATGTTTACCATCAATGAATATGATTTGAAAATTGTTGAAGAATATTTAGAGCAGATATCTTATTCTTTATCTTTATTTGTGAAAGAAACAAAAGGGATTATTTGGTTCGAAGAGTTAGAAGAGGAACGAACTTTAGTAATCATGCCTAGACTTGTTCAAGAAATTATGAAGGAAGAAGTCTTTTCACAAAAAAAACCTTATGTTTTTTCGTCAGCTACATTGTCTGAGAGCCAGTCATTTGATTATATTGCTCATTCTTTAGGAATCGACCAATTTTTATCTTTTACAGTGGCTTCTCCATTCAATTATGATGAACATATGACAATTAGCATGCCGGTTTTTCCTGATTCTTTTGAAAAGAAAATAGACTATATTATTAAGCAATTAATTGAGAACAAGGGGCGGACGCTCGTTTTATTTAATTCTGAAGCCGAACTAGCTTTCTTTAAACAATCTTGCAGTCGAAGTAATCTTCCTTTTCCGATTTATTTTGAAGGGGATGCTGAAATAAGTACGCTAGTATCCAAGTTTCAAAATAATATTGAATCCGTACTATGTTCTGTTCATTTGTGGGAAGGTCTTGATATTCCCGGTGAATCATTAGAAAACGTAATCATCACTTCTTTACCGTTTCCGCCTAATGATCCTGTTTTTACCGCAAAGCGTGAAAGTGTAAGTGATCCTTTTACCGAAGTTGATTTACCATATATGATTTTGCGTCTCCGTCAAGGGATCGGGCGCTTGATTCGAACAAATGATGATAAAGGGAATGTTTATATTTTATTGGATGAAAATGAAAATAAGTTAGTAATTGAATCGATTCTTTCAGTCTTACCAACGACCGTAACCAGTTTAAAAAACAGTTGAAAATGTGAGGGGAATCACTCTATTTAGGCATTAGACCGTGTAAACTTTATAAGTGAAAAGGGGTCTAAAAGATGAGTGCATTTGCAGCAACTGTCATGGTATCGGATTATCCGCCACGTGAAAAACATCCTGTTATTTTTAATACATTTGATTCATTACAATCAAGAGAAATTATGCAAATCATTAATGACCATGATCCAAAACCATTATATTATCAATTTATGATGGAGCGTACGGACCAATTTACATGGGAGTACCTTGAAGCAGGACCGAAGCAATGGAAAGTAGCGATTGCTAAAAAGTAAATATTAATTTGAACATAAACTCATTTCTCAAAAAAATGGCAACGGTTATGAACTGTTGCCATTTTTTATATTGTAAATAACTTAAAGGTAAGGGGAAATGTGGTAAAATAAATTCTTAATCATGATTGAATAAGGATGGGGAAAATGGCTTCATATTTTAAAATTTTACTCGGGGCAAGTCTTTGGGGATTTATTGCTATTTTTGTTAAACAATTGTCGAGTTTAGGTTTTTCAGAAATGGAAATTGTTGCTTTAAGGGTAGGGTGGGCAATGATCTTTCTATTATTAATCGGAGGGATCAAATATCGATCAAGCCTACGGATAAGAAAAATACGTGATTCAAGCTATTTCATCGGAACCGGTATCATAAGTATTGTTTTCTTTAATTGGTGCTATTTTAAAGCAATCAATGAAATGAATATTTCACTGGCTGTGATCCTGTTATATACTTCACCTGTATTCGTGACAATTTTATCTTATTTATTTTTAAAAGAAAGAATGAATAAGAAGAAAGTCATTTCTGTTATTGGTACGATTATGGGATGTGGTTTCATTGCTGGAATTGGCAGTGGAAGTTTAGATGTAGTTACTTCGCTCGGAATCATCGTTGGACTAGGTTCCGGATTCTTTTATGCTTTATATAGTATTTTTAGCAAGTTTGCTCTGAAAACATATAGACCTTTTACAGTAACTTTTTATACATTTTTGTTTGCGTTCATTTTTTTATTACCAATTACACAACTTTGGAATAAGTGGGAATTAATGTTAACTGCTGAAGCCATTTTTTATAGTGCTGGATTAGGGCTTATCCCTACTGTATTAGCCTTTCTTCTATATACATCAGGCCTGGAAATGGTTGAAAGCAGTAAAGCTGCCATTTTATCTACCGTTGAACCATTAGTAGCTACTCTATTAGGTGTACTGATCTATTATGAAAAATTAACGTTGATCCAATTATTTGGTTCATTACTGATTGTTGCATCATTTATGATTGTTCAGTTGCCAAATCGCAAGAAAAATACGAAAACGAAACAAGAAGCGACTTTCTAAATAGAAAGAACCACTTCTTGTTTCGTTATTGTTCAAGCATTAGTAAAATTGTCATGGTTCCAATATTTTGAATGATTACGGGTAAACAGAAGGCTTTATCAAATCCATAGATTTTCGTTTTACCAACTAAAACAGTGGGTGGTGTTATATCCATATCGATTTCATAATTTGAGAAAGATGTGGATAAGGTACCGGCAATCATGTTACCGAGTTCTCCAGCAAATGATTTAAGCATTTCTCCTTCTACTTTCATTCCAAACATACCCTCACCGATTGAACTAAAAATGGCTGGATCTCCATCAATGATTAATCGACCCCGTACATCTCCTGTCATCCCAATTAATACTCCAATGGAATATTGGGTAAATGGTGGTTGAAATAAATATGGTTTATCAATTGTTAGGTCAAAAGGGAGAACACCTTTAACTGAATCAATTGTACTATTTAAAATAGCGGTTATCTGTTTCGTAACAGTCAATTTGATACCCCCAATACATGTCGATAATCCTTATTTTAGCATATTTTTATAGGTAAAATGGATTAAATTTTGAGGAAATTGCAAAGGTTTGTAAAAAATCACTGTATTATTTAAAGAATTTAAAAAGTGTGACATTTTATTTTTTACTATTGAAAATAATTATCAATCATGGTAAAATTTTAATTGTAAATGATATTCATTATCATTAAAGGGATAAGGACGGTGGTTTAAGATGACAACGGTTTTGATCGGAGCAACTGTAGGCATTTACGCACTTATTATGAAACATGTATTAAATCATACAACAAAGCCACATTCTGTTCATAAGTAATTATTGTTAACCTTTTGGAAAACGTTTGCAAGTCCTATGAGGAAAGGATGATGGCTCATTGCCTAAAATTAGAATTCCATAAAAAAGCCGAGATCACAGTAGATGAACTCGGCTTTTTTAGTACTATTATGTTATCACACTATGAGTCGCTATGTTCAGAGCGTATGGATTTTTCTGTAAAGTAAGTCTCTAAGTCGTCTTTTACACTAATATCCGCCATTTCTGCATCTGAACGGTAAGCAGAACGACAAATCATATGAGCGGAGACAGGTGCAGTTAAAAATACGAAAAAGATTCCTAGCAATAGACGGATACTAATATATTCTTCTGTTAGTAGAAAAAAAACAAACGTCCCTACTAATGTACATAATACCCCTAATGTAGAACTTTTCGATGCCGCATGTGCTCTTGTGTATACGTCAGGCAAACGATTGATTCCGATTGCACTTAATAGACTAAAGATTGTTCCAACTAGAATTAATCCTCCTACAATCGCTTCACTTACTGTTACGCTCAATGACGACACCTCTTTCAACGTATCTGGCAAATGCAATCGTTCCAACAAATGACAGGATTCCTACTAATAAAATAACATCTAAAAACGCATGTGTATCTAAAATAATTGAAAATATAGCTATACCTGCAATTAAAAGAATCCCGATAAAATCTAATGCTTGTACACGATCGGCAGTGGAAGGACCTTTGATGACGCGATAAATACCAGCTAAGATCGAAAGGCTTAAAAGCACTAGAGAGATAATTAAAATCATTTTAAACATAACGCGTCACATCCTTTATCGCTTTTTCAAAAACTTTCGTTGATTTAATAACTGCATCACTTGATTCTGGAATATCGAGTGCATGTATATATAATGTTTTTCCATCGGGTGTTATTTCCATTACGACTGAACCAGGAGTTAAGGTTAATAAAAGCGAGAGTAGAGCTACTTCTGTGTCCGTTTCTAGTTCTGTATTCATTTTGAAAATGCCTGGTGTAATGTCTAGTTTTGGTTTCATAATTTGACGTACGACAAGAACACTGGAAGAGATGAGCTCACTAATAAAAACAATCATTAATTTTATGACCGCTAAAAGCGTAATTAAATAATAACGTTCTTTGTAAAAGCGCCGCATGCTGAATAATATAAAAAGCCCTACTAAATATCCTCCTAAAAAGGAAATAAAGTTCCATGAATCCTGCAAAAACATCCATAAAAAAGCAATTAATAGATTAATTAATAATTGTACGGGCAATAGAATCCGCCCCTTTCACTAAGTAAATATTATGGTGTAGGTTTATTTCCAAAAACAGCATCAATATAAAAGTCCGGATTAGCTAAGCCTTCTGCTGCTAATTGAATATATCCAATTATGCCTTCTGCACCTAGACCAAGAGTAATCGTTGCTGCCGTCAACAGGACAAGTGGGAAGATAATCCCTTTTGTTGTTCCTTTTTCCATTTCCGTACTTAGGGTTGTTTCTCCCCAAAATACAGTCATAAAAATTTTCATCACAGAATACAAAACCATTAAACTTGTGATAATTCCTGCTGCACCCAGCCAGAAATAATCGGCCTCAAATGTTCCTCTCGTAATAAAGACTTTTCCAAGAAAACCGCTTAACGGAGGAATCCCTGAAATCGACAGAACAGCTGCAAAGAACATCCAGCCTAAATAAGGATGGTTGCGAATCAATCCGCTTATTTCTTTCAGCTTGCTTGTACCTGTAAGATAGATAACTGTACCGCCAATAAGAAAGAGCAATGCTTTAATAATCATATCGTGAATGAGGTAATAAATAGAACCGAGATAGCCATTAAATGTAAATGACGCTAAGCCAGCAAGCATTAATCCTGCTCCAATAATGACGTTGTAGGTGAGAATCTTTTTGATATCCCAATAGGCAACAGCTCCAATTGCACCTAAGACCATCGTTAAAGCTGCTAAAATACCGATAAATAGATGGGTAATCTCTGGTTGATGATAGAACACGAGTGTGAACATCCGAAAAATCGCATAGATTCCGACTTTAGTGAGCAGAGCTGCAAAAACCGCTGCAATGGCAGTAGGCGGAGCGCTATAAGATCCTGGTAACCATTGGAATAAGAATAGCCCCGCTTTAATTCCAAATACGATTAAAAAGAGTAATGCAACGGTTGTAAGCAGGCCGTTTTGTCCGACTTCTGCAATTCGAATTGAGAGATGTGCCAAATTCAAAGTACCAGTTATCGAGTAAAGGTATGCAATCGCTACAAGGAAAAAGAATGATGATACGACATTTACTAGTACGTATTTAATTGATTCACCTAATTGGACTTTCGAGCCTCCAAGGGTAATTAATACGTAGGATGCAAGTAACATTAATTCAAAACAAACGTACAGGTTAAAAATGTCACCCGTTAAAAAGGAGCCGTTTACTCCTGTGATTAAAAATAAGAACAACGGATAGAAATAAAATAATTCACGTTCCCGGCCAATCGTACGAAAAGCATATAAAAGGCAGCAAAGGGCAACGAAACTAGTTGATAACAGTAACAGGGCAGAAAACATATCTGCTGCCATGACAATTCCGTATGGTGCTTGCCAGCCTCCCAATGCTAATGTTTGCACACCCTCGGATTTGATTTGATTCATCAAAAGCCAAGAGACAAGCCCTGTTGCTAAAAATGTTAAACTGCTGAGAACTCTTTGCAATAAAATGTTCTTTCGAAATAAAATTAAAATCATGCCCACGAAAAGTGGGATCAATACCGGCATTACGACTAAATTATTCATCTTCATTTCCCCTTAATAGCTCTAAATCATCTGTGCCATACACCTTATAAACTTTGTAACTTAGAACTAATAAAAAGGCTGTTACGGCAAAGTTTATGACAATGGCGGTTAAGATTAATGCCTGTGGGATGGCATCTGTAAAAATATGAACTTTTTCGCTTAGTAATGGGGGAGCTCCTGTTTTTAATCCGCCCATCGTCATAATAAGTAAATTGATCCCATGACTTATTATGGCGGAACCGAAAATAATACGCAGTAAATTTTTTGAAAGCATTAAGTACGTTCCAATGGCAAAAAACAAACCAACAATTATTGACATAACCGTTTCCATCATGGGCGATCATCACTTATCGATAGAATGATGGTAACGGCAGTACCAATTACAGCTAAGGCAACACCTATATCAAAAAGAACGGCTGTTGCAAGTTCTGTTTCTCCGAAAACCGGAATGTTAAAGTACCCGAAGGCTTGAGTTAAAAAGGACTGATCGAACAGAAGACTTCCCATACCTGTTAGGATTGCGATCAATACACCAACTGCTGCGACATTTTTAAAATCGAAGGGAATATTATTTTTAATCGTTTCGATATCAAATGCTAGAAATAAAAGGGTAATACCGGAAGCAGCACTTAGTCCTCCGATAAATCCTCCGCCAGGATTATGATGTCCCCCATAAAATAAATAAATCGCAAAGGTAAAAATGATAAGGGCTGCCACTTTGACAACCGTATGCAAAATTACATCATTTGGTTTCATTTTTATCCCTCCCTGAAAGTTGTAATTTAATTAACGTATAAACACCTAAACCAGCGATGGTTAATACAGAGATTTCTAACATCGTATCAAAACCGCGGAAATCCACTAATATCGCGTTGACAATGTTTTTAGCACCGGCAAGTTCATAGGCATTTTCAAAATAACCGCTAATCGAGTCTAACAATTTATAGCCATTTGCGGATAGAGCAATAAGTGTTACCGTCAATCCGACGCCGATAGAAACCAATAAGTTCGTCAGTTTAAAACGAATCGTCCCTAAGTGTTTCCCGAATCGTGGTAAGTGATAGAAACATAGTAAGAATAAAGCGGTCGTGACGGTTTCTACAACAAATTGTGTCAGTGCTAAGTCAGGTGCACGGAATATAACAAAGAACATCGAAACGAGATAGCCAAGGGCTCCCACAGAAATTAACGAGACCATTCTTGATTTTGCAAAGAGAACTGAAATGGCTGAAAAAACTGCAGCGATAATGATCCCCCATTCATAAAAGGAAATGGGTGCATCCTTTGAAGTATCGAAAACCAATGCATTTAAAAGGACACTAGAGCTCATTAAGGTGATGACGATAAAGGCTAAAATATAGATTAAGTAAGTGCGGAGCGAACCGTTCATATACTTATTTGTTATTTTTCTAAAGGCAGACTCTGATTTATCAAGCCCTTCATTATATAGATTATTTAATGTAATGACTCCAGGATAAAACCGGTATATCCCAATCCATTTAGGAAGAAAGCGATACAGCAGCAAACCTGTGATGACAACTCCTATTGTCATCATTAATTCTGGTGAAAACCACCCATGCCAAGCACTGATTATAATATTGCCATCCCCAATTGCAGGCAAAATAGCTGAATAAGCAGGTGCAATTAAATATTTTCCTAAAATATTTGGAAAAAAGAACATTAGAATAACAAGCGCAGCTAAAATAGCCGGAGGGACTAGCATCCCGATCGGTGGCTCATGTGCACTTTTATCCAATTTAGCTGCATTATGTTTCCCCATAAAGGGTTTAAGAACAAGAATCATACAGTAGATAAATGTAAATACACTAGCTATCCAAGCAATTACTGGAAACAGGATTCCTATTGAATCCATATTAAACACATTCAAATTTGTAATATTTAACATAGCAGTAAAGAACATTTCTTTACTTAAGAATCCATTAAATGGCGGAAGACCTGCCATCGAAAAACTTCCAATTAAAGCAAGAGTAAAGGTAATTGGCATTACATGTACAAGACCACGTAATTTCCGAATATCCCGTGTACCAGTTTCATGGTCAATAATTCCGACAACCATAAAAAGGGCTCCCTTAAAGGTCGAATGGTTGACTAAATGGAAGATTGCTGCAAATATGGCCATTGAATAAAGAGCTACTTGTTCTCCATTTCCAAAATACATCGCGGCCGAACCGACACCTAAGAGACTCATGATTAATCCGAGCTGACTGATCGTTGAATAAGCGAGCAGCGCTTTCAAATCGGTTTGTTTCACAGCATTAATCGAACCGTATAACAATGTAATGAGTCCAACTCCTGACACTAACCAAAACCAAATTTCACTTCCTCCAAAAACAGGAGTAAAACGGGCAACTAAATAAATACCAGCTTTTACCATTGTTGCTGAATGAAGGTAGGCACTGATTGGGGTAGGGGCTTCCATTGCATCGGGCAGCCAGATACTAAAAGGAAACTGGGCTGACTTTGTAAAAGCACCTAAAAGAATGGTGACCATCGCAGGAATAAATAACGAATCCATTTTCAATTGGTCAACTGAGGTCAATATTTCCCGGATACTATATGTGCCGCTCATCATGGACAGCATGATAAAACCAGTTAACATTACTAGTCCGCCAAAGACAGTAATGAGTAGCGCTTTCTGTGCTCCATATCGAGATTGTTTACGCTGAAACCAATAAGCAATGAGTAAAAAGGAAGAAATACTTGTTAACTCCCAAAAAACATAAAGAACTAGAATATGATCGGAGAAAACAACCCCGAGCATGGCGCCCATGAATAAACATAAGTAAACATAAAAATTATGCAGGGCTTCCCGTTCTTTCGACATATAATAGATAGAATAAAGGATCACAAGTGCTCCGATTCCTGTAATAATCAACCCGAAAATTAGCGATAACCCATCTAAATAGGCTGTGAAATTGATATCCAACGAAGGAATCCAGGAGAAAGTGTATGAAAAGGATTCACCATTGGAGATAGTGGTAATATAGGTTGATAAATAAGTAAAGATTAGAATGGGGATCGGCAAGACGAGCCACCCAATATGGAGTTTTTGATTAAATAGTTTGTACAGCAAAGGTACAATTATGGCAAACGCAAACGGGATGAAAATCATGATATGTAACCAAGACATTCAGTTTCCCTCCTTTATTAAAAATAGTTTAGAATAATCGATTCAGAATCATGCATATCATAAGTATTCCCAATCCTGAAGTTAAAATGAAATTAACTTCAAAAGGATTGACTGAAAAAGTGGCATAAGTTATAGTCATACATAGCTTGATAGAGTAAATCTCTATTAGACATTTAATGAGGTGACAAAAAAATGAAAAAAATAAAAGGTCGTATGGACGAAAGCATCCTCGTCTGTGTGTACTATGGACCAAATGGTGAACGATTAATTAAACGCGGTTGTAAAATTGCCAGTATGTTAGATTGTCCACTGTATATTTTAACCATTGATCCAATGCCTTTTGATGAAATGGATGCAGAAAAATCATTCTATATTAGCAGTTGGAAAGAGCTCGCTGAACAGCATAATGTTGAAGAGTTTATTATAAAAGATAATGATAAACGTCCCATCTCAAAAGTAATTGCCGAAGTTGCAAGAGAAAAGCATATTACACAAATCGTGCTTGGCCAAACAGCCCAAAGCCGTTGGGAACAAATGACAAAAGGCTCCATTATTAACACATTACTACAAGAAATTCCATTTGTTGATCTTCATATTATTTCTGTTTCACGTTCAGTCAGAGATCAAGAAGGTCATTTTGAAAAAGGCTGCCGTGCATACTTAGTGAAGGAAAAGGATCAATATCGTATCCAATTCACTCATTCTAAAGCAGCAGAATACGAGGGGATTTTCTTTAAAGAGCAAGGCACAGATTTTAATAATGGATTATTTAAATTTATGAAAAATAGAGAAACCCTATATGTTCAAGTGATCGAGGACTATGTTAAAGATTTTACGAATGTTGACATTACCGATTCGATTGATGAGATTTAATACATTTCTGAGGACCTCCTGTGCGAATAGCATGGGAGTTTTTTTATAAATTAACGTCAACTCTAATCAAATGCTTTTCATTCTTGTCAATCCCGATATAACGCAACGTTTCAGTTGGTGATTGATGATGCAAAATGTCCATAATGATTGAAACAGCAATTCCTTTCCGGTATGCATGATAGCCAAATGTTTTCCTTAATGTATGTGTCCCGATTCTCCCTGTAATCCCTGCTAACTTTGCCGCTTGATTAATAATGCGATAGGCTTGTTGACGTGTAATCGGTTGATTATTCTTCTTGGATTTAAATAAATAATCAGATTGTCTTAGGTCTGAGAAGGCTAAGTAATTCTTTAAGACTTTCTCCACTTGATGGTTTAAATAGAATTCTTGAATTTCCCCGCTTTTTTCTTTCGTTAATATCAAAAACTCTTTCATTTCTTCTCCAGTCCATACATCCTCTACTTGTAAAAAAAGTAAATGACTAAGACTTATGCCCGTATTAATTCCTAGGCTAAATAGGAGTAAATCCCGATATGACTGTTTCTGCAAAATAATCTTCATGGCATTGATTTGTTCAACATTTTTAATGGGGTCCACATATTCCATTCGGAATATCCTCCTTAGTGCTTTAATGTAACATAAATAAATTTTATCAGAAGTTATGTAACATGACAACTTACAGGTTTTCTTTTTTTAAAAAAATTTTCTCATGTATAAGAATAGACGAATGAGATTATTTTAATTAAACACACAGTTTTTTCAGTAGGAAATATTCAGAAAATAGTTTAAAATATTAGTATATTGAAAAAACAAGGGGATAAAAGCTTATGGTCAAAATTGAATTAAAACAAAATGCAACGATGCTTGGGGGGCAGATCGCTGCGTTATCTGAAATATTCAGGAAGCAAGGAAATCAGCAATCCTTTGAGCGGGTAAAGGATCTCGCCCTAAAACTGGAAAGACAAGAATTTGCGATTGCTTTTTGTGGACATTTCTCCGCTGGTAAATCCAGCATGATCAATACGTTAATGGGAGAAAACATTCTGCCATCGAGTCCCATTCCCACTAGTGCAAACTTAGTGAAAATCAAATCAGGGGAAGATTATGCAAAGGTTTACTTTAAAGAAGACATTCCACATATTTATCGGGCCCCATATGACTTCGAAAAAGTCAAATCTTACTGTAAGGATGGCGATCAGATTCAATCAATTGAAATTAGTTATTCTAAAACATCTATACCAAATGATGTTTTAATCATGGATACACCGGGCATTGACTCAACTGATGATGCTCATCGAATTGCGACAGAGTCTGCTTTACATTTGGCGGATCTCGTTTTTTATGTCATGGATTATAATCATGTTCAAGGCGAATTAAATTTTCTTTTTACAAAAGAACTGACAGAAGCGGGAAAAGAAGTTTATTTAGTGATTAACCAAATCGACAAACACCGAGAGGAAGAATTAGGCTTTATTGACTTTCAGAACAGTGTTATCGAGTCTTTTGCTTCTTGGGGAGTGAAGCCGGCAAAAATATTTTATACCTCTTTAAAACAAGATAATCACCCTTACAATCAATTTTCTGCTTTAAAGAAATTTATGGAAGAAAAAGTCCATCATCGTTTTGAGTCGCTGCCTCAATCCATCTATCACTCTCTAAACAAACTAAGTGATGAACATGTCACTTTTTTAGCAGAGCAAGATGAAATAAAGATGCAGGATTTAGAGCAATTATTAGCAGACCTGCCAGAAGAGAAAATAAGGAAGCTGCCGGAACACGTTGAAGGGTTAAACGATACACTGCAAATCCTGCTTGAAGAACAGAAGCGTGTTGAAAAGGAATTATATGATAAAGTGGATGATTTATTGGATAGTGCTTATTTAATGCCTTTTGAAACCCGTGACTTGGCACAGGCTTATCTGGCCGCAAGGCAACCTGAATTCAAAGTAGGATTATTGTTTTCTAAGCAAAAAACGGAACAAGAACGCTCAAGGCGACTGGCAGAATTCTTTGCAAACTTTTCAGAAAAGGTAATATCGCAAATTGACTGGCATTTAAAAGAATTATTTCTAACTTTTACAAAAGAATATGAAATTCACGAAGAGGAATTTATTTCATCTATACAACAGTTTCGCGTAAAGTTTGATCAAGATTTACTTGTATCAGAGGTAAAATCCGGTGCTAGATTAACGGGCGATTATGTATTAAAGTACACGAATGATCTATCAGAAACGATTAAAAGAATTACAAAGCAACAATTAGGATCCATACAACAAGCCTATTTTGACTTATTGAAGCAAAAGCAAAACAAGGACATCGAAAAAGCTAAAAATGAATTATCTTATTATAGGAAATACGCTCAAGCGTTGAATGATATTAATGAAATTAATAAAAAGCATGAAACGATTGCGAATGAAATGAAAGGAATACTATTAGGTCAATTTGATGTGGAGTTTTATCAGGAAAAAGCACAGCAATTGGCTATTGAATATTCAGAAAAGGTTAAAGAGATGACTCATGAGATTTTGGCTGAGGAGACTGGGTCAGTAAAGCCGATTAAGGAACGACAAACCCATAAGATATCAAGTGCGGGGAAGACGAATCAGGAGGAGTTAGCCCAGCTTATTTCAGGTTTACAATTTTCAGCAAACCAAGTTGAAAATGTACCAGGATTTAAGAAAATTTCAAATGAACTGATACAGAAAGCGGAAAGATTGCAAAATCAATCCTTTACAGTGGCTTTATTTGGCGCTTTTAGTGCGGGTAAATCATCTTTTGCTAATGCACTAATCGGTGATCGGCTATTACCTGTCTCACCTAATCCAACAACTGCAGCGATCAATAAAATCATGCCGGTCGATAATCTCCATCATCATGGATTAGTTTTAGTTAAATTAAAATCTTATGATACGTTAATGGCTGATGTCAATCGCTCGTTGGCAGCTTTTGAAAGAAAGGCAGAAACGCTTCAGGAGGCAAGTAAAGAGGCCGAGCAAATTGTTTCTTCAAATATCCATGGTGATCCTTTTGAGAAAATGCATGTAGCGTTTTTACAAGCCTTTATACGAGGAATCTCAGCTTATCAAAACAAATTAGGAGAAACGGTTAGAACCAATTTAGATGAGTTTTCTAGTTTTGTTGCAGATGAAGAAAAATCATGTCTTGTCGAGTGGATTGAGGTCTATTATGATTGTGAATTAACCCGAAAAGGGATTACCCTTGTTGATACACCTGGGGCTGATTCCATTAACGCCAGACATACAGGGGTTGCATTTGAATATATTAAAAACTCCGATGCGATTTTGTTTGTTACTTATTATAATCATGCTTTTTCAAAGGCAGATCGTGAGTTTCTTATTCAGTTAGGCCGGGTAAAGGATACGTTTGCTCTTGATAAAATGTTTTTTATGGTCAATGCAATTGACTTAGCGAATGATGAAGAGGAAATGCACGGCGTCCTCGATTATGTAGAAGAACAGTTAATCGCATTTGGTATTCGGAATCCACATCTATATCCCGTGTCTAGTATGCAGGCTCTGAAAGAAAAAGTGACGGGTAAAGCACCTGTTTCATCCAGGTTGCAAACTTTCGAAGAATCTTTTTATGCTTTTATTGATCATGATTTACGTGAAATTGCGATGAATTCTGCAAAGTCTGAGTTACAGAGAATGATGTCACAGTTGCAAAGCTTTATTCACACGGCAGAAGCAGATAAAGAGACAAAAGAGAAAAAGAGATCTAGTTTGGTTTCGGAAAAAGCGGATATTTTTAAGTATATGGAGAAACAAAATGATCATTTCTTGCAGCAACAATTATCTCAAGAAACAGAAGAGTTGGTTTACTATATTAAACAGCGTGTGTTTTTACGTTTTGGTGACTTTTTAAAAGAATCATTTAATCCAGCCCTATTAAAGGATGATGGACGAAATTTAAAGGCGGCTTTACAAAGTGCATTGGAACATTTTCTAGAGGATTTCGGCTATGATTTTGTGCAAGAATTAAGGGCAACGACTTTGCGTTTGGAGGCTTTTATTGGCGGATTAATTATAGATACCCAACGCTCAATCGAAACGGCTCTAAGAGAACGAAATCCTGAATTAACGCTAAGTTCGTTTGAAATGAATAAATTAGAAAGCATTGATTTTGAAACAGCTTTCGCTTCGATTGATAAACAGTTGTTTAAAAAGGCGTTATCCTATTTTAAAAATCCTAAATCTTTCTTTGAAAAAAATGAGCGAAAATATTTAAGCGATGAATTAGAAGAGAATCTCCAGGTCCCGGCAGACGACTATTTAGCAAGAGGAAAAGATCAATTGATTGAACATTATGGAGCTCAGTTATCGGTTGTTTTCCAGGAAGCGGTAAAACATATTAACGCTGAATTAGAAGAATACTACCAAGGGGCATTAGCTTCCATTTCAAATCAATATCCAATCGATGATTTGAAAAACATCCAACAGAAACTTCAATCTGTTGTTGAAAAAGACGACTAAGTTGGAGTAATTCGTAGACCTACAATTGATGATTTGGAGTTGTTGAGCATGATCCAATCTAGGCTGATAGATATAGAGCATAAGTATGGAATCGACATTTTGTTTGCTGTTGAAGCTGGAAGCCGGGCTTGGGGAGGCGCAACAAGTCAGTCTGATCATGATATTCGGTTTATTTTTAAATTTCGAACTGTCAAAAGTTATTTGTCATTAGGAAAGGCGTTGGAAACGTTAGAATTTCCAGCGCCTTATGATTTTACAGGCTGGGATCTTTTTAAAGCACTTCAACTATTAGAGAAGTCCAATGCCAGTCTTTTAGAGTGGGTAGCATCTCCGATTGTGTTTCGTGATCAGAATTCTTTTTCTCATAAGTTGAGAAGCTCGATTAAAGAAAGTTATTCCCTCTTCACTTTATATCAACATTATATCCATTTAATGGCAAGAAACCTTAAAGATATCACATCTAAGGAATTCACTGAAAAGAGGCAAAAACAGCTCATTCAAGCTGTTCGGTCTTATTTACTTGCGAAAGAAATAAGTGTAAATCATCGAATTCCATTCGATGTGTTATACAGTACTTTTTCAAGCTGCTCATATGAAAAGAAAATTGTATCGTTTTATGCGCAATTAATGGATGCGAAAAGCTCAGGCCGTTTAATCGATAAGGACTCTGTTGAAGAAATAATATGCATATTAGTAAAAGAGCGGAGTACCCTTGATCAGAATGCACAAGAGTTACCCCATGGAAAAGAAATTAGAAGCGAACTTAATGAATGGATTTGGACGTTGTTAGGTCTATAGAAGTCCATACTTTTCCAAACAAAGGGATGATTGCCACTCTATCCTTCAGGAATTAATGTTATAATGATGGTTATGTTATTAGTTCGAGGAGTGAGTGTATGGATTCTAATCAAAAACCATCATTAATGCTTGTAGATGGAATGGCCCTTTTATTTAGAGCTTTTTATGCAACGGCTGTCTCAGGTCGCTTTATGATTAATTCTAAAGGAATTCCAACGAATGCAGTGAACGGATTTGTTAAGCATTTTTTTATGGCGGTATCTTCTTTCAAACCAACTCATGTGACCGTTTGTTGGGATATGGGAAGCAAAACATTTCGAAATGAGTTATATCCAGAATATAAAGCTAATCGTGGAGAGGCACCAATCGAGTTAGTTCCACAATTTGATTTAGTCAAAGAAGTCGTTGAATCCTTTGACGTGCCAAATATAGGGGTAAAAGGTTATGAAGCGGATGATTGTATCGGTACTATCTCTAAAATGGCAAAGGATGAAGCTGACGTATATATTTTAACGGGAGATCAAGATATTCTTCAATTAATTGATGATCAGACTTCTGTTATTCTACTCAAAAAAGGCATAGGAAACTATCACGTTCATAACGAAGATACTTTTTATCAAGAAAAAGGCATAATGCCGAAGCAAATGATTGATTTGAAGGCATTTATGGGAGACGCTAGCGATAATTATCCTGGTGTCAAAGGAATTGGCGAAAAAACAGCGCTGAAATTGCTGCAGCAGTACGAACATGTTGAAGGAGTCATCGCTAATCTAGAGCAATTAACGAAATCTCAAAAAGTAAAAATTGAAAGTGATCTGGACATGCTATATTTAAGCCGCCAACTAGCCGAAATAAAATGTGATGTCCCACTACAATACGATTTAGAACAATCCGTTTTTAAAATGGACCGAAATAAGGCAACAGCAAAATTTGATGAAGTAGAAATGAAAGGACTTCACCGCTTTATTGAAGTGGAACAAGAACTCGCTTAAAAACAAAAAGTCTCAATTTCTCAACTTCTAATGATTGAGAGATTGGGACTTTTTTAGATTCTCCAACGATTTGGATGGGAAGATAGTATGTTGTTATTTTGTATTTTTCTTCTTAGCAGCATTCTCAAGTTTTGTTTTAGGTTCTTCTGCAAATTCAGTATGTTGGCCATGTCCTTGAGGATTTACGCCGTATCCTTTATTGCCTCGATTTTTAGAACTTTTATTACCCATTTTGATTTCACCCCCAAAGTCAGTATGTCCTCCGAAGAATCAATTTACTCTCACTTTCCTTCATTTTCAGAAAAAAGGTAGAAATTTGTCGCATTATCCAGTATTATGGAGAAAGTGTATAAATTATGGGAAGGAATGGATTGGTTTGAAAACAGTAGCTCAGTATATCGATTTTCTAGATAGTAAAGGATTTCATTTACCACAAGATGCAGTTGGCTTCATTTATTATGGAAAGAAATATACGAATGCATCAGATGAACTAACAAATACCGCAATCGAATTAACAATAAAGGCTCAAAAGGAGTTTGATGGCAGCTTCTATTTGTCATTATTAGAAACGTTAGTAAAGGGAAAAGTTAGAACACGCGGTGGAGCTATTACTTATGTAAAAGATTTTGAACTAATCGCCATATAAATTTCATAGTATTAATAAAAAAAGAAGTTGATTACCTGCTTAAAGTTTGGCAGGCAATCAACTTCTTTTCTATTACATTATATTTTTTGATCTTTTTCATGTTTTTGTAGAAAAGAAAAGTTCTTTGTCGGCATTTCAGCAAATATCATGCCAGCAAAAATAAGGAGACATCCCAAAATAGCACTGTATGAGAGTCGATCCTGTGCCCAAATAAATCCAGTGATGGCTGCAAATACGGGTTCCATGGCGAAAATCAAAGCAACTCTAGTGGAAGTTGTAAATTTCTGTACAGACGTTTGCGCTAAAAAAGCAAGCGCTGTTGCAAATACAGATGTAATCAATAATGCTATAATGACCTCATCGTCAAAGACGACATGAGGTTGAAAAGCAAGCTTCCAATCTTCAAAGAAAAACGATCCGATCATTGATAAAAGAGCTACGGTTGAGACTTGGATAATTGTTAAAAACAATGAAGGAAACTGTGAACTGTATTTTCCAGTATAGATGATTTGGAGAGCAAATCCAATTGCACAAATAAAGATAAGACCATCCCCAATATTGAGGGAAACAGAATCGGTCATTGTAAGTAAGTATAATCCTATCGTTGCCATGATAATGCCAAAAATTGCTCCACTACTCGGTTTTTGCTTTAATAATAATAGAGAAAATACTGGAACTAATACGACGCTTAAACCGGTTATAAATCCAGCTTTAGAGGAAGTCGTGTATAATAATCCAATTGTTTGCGAAGCATAACCAATAAATAACCAAAATCCGATTAAAATTCCAGCAAAGATTAACTTTCGGCTGCATGCTTTTACTTGTTTGCGCTGAAAAAGAAGGAGCCAGCAGGTTAAGAGTAATGAGGCGATGCTGAATCTTACTGCATTAAAAGTAAATGGTTCTAAAAAAGCAATGGCATTTTGGACAATGACAAAAGTAGACCCCCAAATAAGGGCTACGAGTAATAATGTAATATCAGCAAATAATGTTGTTTTTCGCAATGAATCCTACAAACCTTTCTAAAGATGAAGAGGTATTCATCATTTCTCATTCTTTTTTCTTGCTTCGATAATTGCGTTACGAGCTAATTCATCAGCATTTTTATTTTCACTGCTAGGAATCCATTTTAAAAAAAATAGCTGGAACTGTTCCGTTAATAATAATGCTCGTTCTAGTAAAGGTTTATAGCGTATGTTTTTTACAAATGCTTTTTCTATAGACCGATTAACGAGTTCGGAGTCGGTACGGAAAGAAACGGTTTGAAACTGATTTTTGATACATATTTCTAAAGCAAGGATAAATGCATGAAATTCTGCTTCATGATTGGTCATATCGTCTAAGGGAATGGAATAACGTTTCTGTTGTCCATTTTCCTTTATATAAATTCCCGCACCACTGGGTCCAGGATTACCTGCACTTGCACCATCAAAGTAAACTTCAATCATTGTTCTAGCCTCCCAGAAAAAATAATAATCATCGCATAACTGGCATTTAGTCAATGAAAAAAGTATAAACTAAATAACATAATCATGAAAGTATGAAAATTTGTATGAGAACATCCATGAAAGGTGTCGTGTACTCATGAAATATAAGATAGAGTGGGCGTATAAACTAAAAGGAGAAGATCCAGTCTATTTCACTTCTGATTGGCTTGAGCAAGGTTTGGCAATTATGACAGGTGAAGACATTGATAAAAGTGGAAAAGCTGCTAAATTAGATTTCTATGATGAAATGGGCCAGGTTTGGAATTTAAAAGAAATGAAAAAGTTACTGATTGAAATGGAAGAGGAGCCTCATGAGGTACTCGTTTATTTTGACGGCGGTTTTCATAGGGAGACGAAGCAAGCAGGGCTGGGAATTGTTGTTTATTATAAACAAGGAAAAAAGAAATATCGATTAAGGGCTAATGAATTAATTGATGAAATGGATACAAATAATGAGGCAGAGTATGCTGCGCTATACTATGGAATAAATGTAATAGAAGAATTAGGGGTTCATCATGTGCCATGTGATATTAAAGGGGATTCCCAAGTGGTTTTAAAACAACTTGAAGGAGAATGGCCATGTTATGAAGAAAACTTAAATCGGTGGTTAGATCGTATTGAGGAGAAAATCAAAGCACTCGGCCTAAAGCCACGTTACGAAGCGATTCCTAGAAATGAGAATAAAGAGGCTCATAAGCTTGCATCTCAGGCATTGGAAGGAAAAGCGATACATAGTAAAATGCAGTTGTTATAATAGAAAACAAAAGGAACGGCTATGAAGGATGGTGATAGGATGAATAGGAAAGAAATCTATCATGAAGTAGAAGCGATTATGAATTATTATTGTGACAACTGTTTCCTTTATAAATACAATCGCAAGGAAAAAGGAAGAAATTATGCCCATAAATTTTGTATCTCGACTTGTACCGTTGGTGAAAAAATTAAACAATGTGGAAAAAGACTTTCATAACGAATAAAGAGGCTGACTATTAATGTCAGCCTCGAACGTCCATATATGAGTATGAATGATTACAATTTAACTACGTTAGATGCTTGTGGTCCGCGGTTTCCTTCAACGATTTCAAAAGAAACTTCTTGGCCTTCTTCTAAAGATTTGAAACCATCGCCTTGGATTGCTGTGAAGTGTACGAATACATCGTCTCCACCTTCAACTTCGATAAATCCAAAACCTTTTTCATTATTAAACCATTTTACTTTACCGTTTTGCATGTTTACTTATCCTCCTAAACCTTTCAAGACACCTTTGCGTCTAAAAAAATAAATATTATCATTAGACAAAATATAAATGACTAAAGTTAGAAAAAGTGGAAATATATTCTGTTAAATGATGTCTATAATATACATGAAAAAACGCTTTCAGTCAAGGTTCCTTAAGGCAAAAGCTATGAAGAAAATAAGACAAAATTCGTCAATATTTATAAAGTGGCGAACAAAACTAATCGAAAATATTTATGAAAAATGCCGCCTTTACATAGGGTAGGGGGGTATGCTATATTAATTGTGTAGAAGATGATATGGAAGTGCCAGATAAAGGAAATGGAGAAGATAACTATGGAAAAAGTTACACTAAATGTAGAAGGTATGTCTTGCGGACACTGTGTGAAAGCAGTAGAAGGCAGTGTAGGTGCTTTAAATGGTGTTTCAAGTGTGAAAGTAGATCTTGATAATAAAAAAGTAGATATCGAATTCAACGAAGCCCAAGTAACCATTGATGCAATCAAAGAAACCATTGATGATCAAGGTTATGAAGTGAAGTAATTTAATTAACTATACAACCTAAAAGTTAAATAACTATATACAAGGTCTCTATCTAAATAGAGGCCTATTTCTGTGGAGAAATCAACTAACCTATTTTCTCTGCACTAGTTATTCTATCGAATAAGAGGCTTGTTCAAGCAGGTTAGCCGACTTTTCCATACCAGGGTTTAGAGTTTTAACTCGTGGGTATTTTTAATGAGGGAATAGACAATAATTACATGCTGGCTGCCAAAGGTATTTATGAAATTGCTGTGATAGAATACAATAATAGTATGATTTCAATTGAGACTGAAAATACCATCTTGTAAAATACCGCTTCTAAAATCAAGCGGTGAAACGAAGAGGTTTTGGTAGAAAAGGAGCTCGATAAAAAAATGGGATATGTATTAATCATCGCGGAAAAACCTGATCAAGGAATAACACTTGCTTCCATTTTTAAAACGAGAAAATCACAAGGATACATAGAAATCCTCCCAAATGAATTATTTCCAGATGGAGCCTTTGTAACGTGGGCAGTTGGACATGTTTGTCAGCTTGTCTCGCCTGAAAAGTACGACACGAAGTGGAAAAAGTGGACGTTAGATGCATTACCGATGATCCCCGATCAATTCCAATATGAGGTTACAAAAGATAAAGCAAAGCAGTTTGCTGTTATCCAAAAACTCGTATCAAACCCACAAGTGACTGAAATTATTCATGCAGGAGATGCTGGAAGAGAAGGTGAGTTAATTGTAAGGAACATCATCCGCTTAACAAGAGCACGGCAACCGATGAAAAGACTTTGGATTTCCTCATTAACGCCAAAAGCGATTAAAGAAGGCTTTCAATCCCTATTAAATGAAGGTGATACAAGAAACCTTTATTATGAGGCTTATACAAGAGCATGTGCTGATTGGATAGTGGGGATGAACGCATCAAGACTATATAGTCTACTTTTACAGCAAAAAGGTTTCTCTGATGTTTTCTCTGTAGGGAGGGTCCAAACCCCTACACTTGCTCTTATAGTAAAAAGAGAACGTGAAATTCACGAATTTGTTTCAGAGCCGTTTTGGGAAGTTTTGGCAGACTTTAAGATAGATGGGAAGAAGTATAAAGGTAAATGGGAAAATAATGGCGAATCTAGAATTAATACTAAGGAAATGGCAGAAAAGATCGCAAGCTTTTGTGAACAAAAACCAGCGGAGGTCGCCGATGTCATAGCTGAGAGAAAAGATTATTTACCGCCGTTATTATACAATTTATCCTCTTTACAGGCAGAGGCGAACCGTCGATTTAAACTGCCGCCGAAAAAAACGTTAGATGTATTGCAGAAACTCTATCAAAAAGGAAATGTCTCCTATCCTCGTTCAGACTCTAGATATGTAACAGAAGGGGAAGCAGAAATGTTTCCGGAAACCCTGCGAAAAATCTCTGCTTTTCAAGAATATGCTGACTTTTTCCCATTACCAATACAATCGCTCCAAAACAATAAACGTTATGTCAACGATAAAAAAGTAACGGATCATTATGCGATTATTCCAACTGAACAGGTTCCCAATCTATCCTCTTTAAGTCCAGACGAACAAAAACTCTATGATTTAATCGTTAAAAGTTTGATTGCAGCTCATTATGAAAAATCAATGATGGAATATACAACGATTACAACGCTTGTTGATGGAAGAGCGGTATTTCAATCTAAAGGAAAGGTGCAATTGCAGGAAGGCTGGAGAAAAGTGATCCCGCCTTATGAAAAGGATAAAGACCCGGTTCTGCCGCATGTTGTAAAAGGAGATAAAGGTACCGTTACAAAGACAACGGTTAAAGAAAGTAAAACTCAGCCACCTAAACGTTATACGGAAGGTCAATTAATTACCTTAATGAAGACGGCTGGCAAGTATATGGAAGACAAGGAATTAGAAAAAGTGTTAATGAAAACGGAAGGTCTTGGAACAGAGGCGACTCGGGCCGGAATTATTACGATGTTAAAGGATCGTAAGTATATTGAAGTAAAGAAGAACCTCGTGTACGCTGCCACAAAAGCACATATATTAATTGATGCAGTTGGCAATGAGGTTCTAGCGTCGGCTGAAATGACAGCCAAATGGGAACAGCGCTTAAAAGAGATCTCTGAAGGTACTGCATCACCTAGAACCTTTATGGATAATACGAATAAAATGATCACTCATTTAATCTCTGCGACGGTTCAAGATTCACAAAAATGGGTTTTTAATGATGATGTAAAAGAATCCTTTGTTCCAAGACAGTTTAAAAAATCCGCTCCGACAAAGCTAGGTACATGTAAACGATGCGGAGGATCGATTTTTGATAAAGGTAGCTTCTATGGATGTGCTAATTATCAAAAGACAGGTTGTACGTTCACCCTTTCTAAAAAGATTAAAGGGAAATCAATTACGCAGAAGCAAATAAAAAAGCTCCTAACAGAAGGAGAAACCGATCGGATTGAAGGCTTTAAGGGAAAAGAAGATAAAGAATTTGCTGCGAAAATTAAATGGGACGAGAAAGAACAAAAAATTCAGTTTGTATTTTCATAGACTTTGTCCTTAGGGATCGAATTCCGTTCGGTCCTATTTTTTTGTGTAGTTAACGGAATGTATTACAGCTAGACCCATTCATGATCAGTATTAGAAATCATCGTCCTTGTTTCATTTCACCTTCTATAGTAATATTTAGAGTATATATACATTAATGCAACGAGTTTAATAAAGCGTTTGCAGTAGTGGAGGATAAGCAGATGCCAACACCAAGTATGGAAGATTATATAGAACAAATTTATATTTTAATTGAAGAAAAAGGGTACGCACGTGTATCTGATATTGCGGAAAACTTATCTGTTCATCCCTCGTCAGTTACAAAAATGGTCCAAAAATTGGACAAAGATGAATATCTTGTTTATGAAAAATATCGTGGATTAATGTTAACCTCGAAGGGAAAGAAAATCGGACAGCGATTAGTATACCGTCATGACCTTTTGGAACAATTCTTAAGAGTAATTGGTGTAAAAGAAGAACTTATTTATGATGATGTAGAAGGCATTGAACATCATCTAAGTTGGGATTCGATCGACCGAATTGTTGATTTAGTTCAGTATTTTGAAGAAGATGAAACTCGACTTCATGAATTAAGGAAGGTTCAAGAGCGTAACGTAGAACAACAATAATTTGAAAAATCCACCAAATAGGTGGATTTTTGTTTTTAAAACATTGGGTATTCATTAAAAGGTGTATCTAACGTCGAGGTAAGAATAGACATTCCGTTTTGTGTTTCATTTATATTGACTCCCTCAATGAGTCCTTCATCCGCTTCCTGTATCGCTTTTCGGTAGGAGATGACTCTTCCGCTAGATGTTTGGAAACTGATGATATCCCCTAAATGATTTCGTTGCACGGCCACCAAATGTTCAGTCATAGGTCTCCCTCTTTCATAAGTGCTGTATTAATATATTGTAGTCAAAGTAAACTCGGTTCATTCGAAAAGATATAAAGAAAAGGAAAGGAAGACATTTTTGGTATTAAACGGTGACACTTAGAGCTTAATAATTCATTTCGGACCACTTTTTTTTAGGTGTAGCTTTTTTTAATCTTTTCATTACTTTTCTCAATTGTTTTAATGAATATAGCCAACCCGAATAAACGGAATAGACTTTTTTACCATCTGAAGATACATAGATGATCGAGGAGTAAGGGAAAAATTTATTTTGTCGAAATCTTAAATCCTTCCAGAATATGAAATAGCCATTTTTTCTCTTCTCTATAAAAGGATAAGCATAGTTCGTGCTCGCAAGAAAATCATTTACTACTGGATGGCTTGTGCTGCGATCAATCAAATCTCCATGTTCGGTATTTTTACTAGAAACATGTTCGACTTCAAAAGTATTCAGACAATAAGTTCCGAATAAAAAATCATTATTTGTTTCAATAAAAACTCCCCATTTAAAAATAGAAGTTTTCGGGATTAGTTTAATCCGTTTCGCTTGTTGAAAATGTTCATTTAATTGTTTTTTAATCCATAGTTGATAAATGAATCGGAGTAAGATATAGAGACTAATCGTGGCATAGATCACAATAAATACTAGGTCTGGATTGAAAAAGATACAACAAATAAATCCGATAAGATGAAGCACTGTAATAAAGAAATCAAATAAAGGGATCGTATCAAATGAAATCCAGGACTTATGAAATGGCAACAGTACTTGCGTTCCATGTACATTCAATAAATCAGTTACAACATGAATGATCACGGCTAAAAAGGTCCACAAGAAAACTTGGAAAAATGAGGCGTGCGGGAAAAATAGGTTGATTATAAAAGAGATTAAAAGGGCCCATATAGGGAGTATCGGAATACAATGTGAGTATGAACGGTGATTTTTAACATAGCTGCTGTTTCCTTTTAACTTATATAAAACATCAAAATCCGGAGCGTTAGAACCAAGTATAGTGCCAATCAAAATAGCTTGTGTTAAAGCATCATTTTGACTGATGGAAGGATCGATTTGTGACAAAGCTGCTAAACCAAAACCCATCATAATATGTGTGGAAGTATCCATTTAATTTTCTCCTTCTGAAATCATCGGTTGTTGACAATGGTGAAGTATATAGTCAATGATTGATGCAGAAGCATTTGGATAATATAGACGATTGAGGTTGGTTTTCATGGTACTTTGTAAAAATGGTGTCCCAATGAATTTATTAGTGATTTCAATTGTTTCGGACAAGGAGTTCGTTATATAAGCGGCTCGGTTCTTTTGAAAGTACTGGGCATTTTCTAGTTCTTGACCCGGTATAGGTCGATACAACACTAATGGAATGTTTAATGCGGCAGCCTCTGTAATCGTAATTCCTCCTGGTTTTGTGATCAAACAAGATGAGATAGAAAAAAGTTCATGGATCTTTTCTACATACGAAAAAAGTCGAAACGTTTTCGGATGCTCTTTAACGAGTGGCTCTAATTTATGATACAAATCTTCATTTTTACCACAGATAACGATTACTTGATTATCAGGTGTTTCAAGAAAACGAGCAGCAAGTTCTTTTACCCCTTTTAATAACCCATATGCACCAGCAAAGATGGTAATAATAGGCTTGGAATTTTTGAGATTAACCTTTGTATATAGATTGCAATCATGGAAGTTTTCCTCAAATTCGCTTCTGATTGGAATTCCACTAATGGAAATCCTTTTTTCACCCACGCCAGATTTTATAACTGACTTTTTAACTTCTTCACTTGCTACGAAATAATGATCAATAAGTGGATTCATCCAATAGGGGTGGGCACAATAGTCTGTTATGACTGTGTAGACTGGGATTGAAAATCTTCCTTTTTTAATCAAAGTCGGTGCAACATGGAAGGGAAAGGTTGTTACGATAAATCGAGGTTGATATAGTTGAATAAGTTCCAACAGTCTTTTTTTACCTAAATATTTAGAAAATTGAATAAGCCCTTTATGATTTAATTTATTTGTACCATAATAAAACCATTTATAAAATGTTTGCCCGTATAGAAAGCTTTTAATTAATAAATGTTGTGTCATCTGACTGATGGAGGGGTAAGATTCTTCAAATAAATCAGAAATCACAATCGAATAACCCTTTTCATTTAGTTCCTTAGCTAATACCTTCGCTGCCTGCATATGCCCGCTGCCATATTTTGCGGTTAATATAAGAACGGTTGAAGTACTAATCACAATACTGAATCCCCCCTTAATTATCTAAACTTCATTCAGATTAATGCAATATTGATTAAAATTAGAGCGCTACTTAAACCATACCAATAGGATGTAATGGAAATATAAAGGGACAGGCTATTTTTGTAAAGAAATAATAAAAATAATAAAAAAAGCAACCGGATTTCTGGGTTGCTTTTAGTCCCAATCGTATGGAGTTGCTTGATATACATAGTAATTAAGCCAGTTCGAGAAAAGGAGGTGTGCATGAGAACGCCAACGGTTTAAAGGCTGATTTTCTGGATTATCATTTGGAAAATAATTTTCCGGAATTTCAATGTTTAAGCCTTTCCTACAATCGCGCTGATATTCCTCAGCTAATGTCTGGGCCTCATATTCTAAATGTCCTGTCACCATAATTTGTTTGCCGCCATTTGCAAACATAATAAAAGGTCCAGCTTCAGGTGAAGTTGATAAAATCTTAAGTTCAGGATGATTCTCTAAGTCTTCAATCGTAATATCTGTATATCTAGAATGTGGAGCAAGGAAGACATCATCAAACCCACGCAATAGTTTTTCTGAACCGTCGTTTATGATGTGGGAATATACTCCGGAACATTTTTTGGGCAATTCATATTTATTAATATCAAAATGATAAAATAATGCAGCTTGAGCCCCCCAACAAATATGAAGGGTTGATGTAACATTTGTTTTTGTCCATTTCATAATTTCCACTAATTCATCCCAATACTCCACTTCTTCGAAAGGCATCATCTCAACAGGAGCGCCTGTAATAATCATTCCGTCAAACTTACGATGCTTAATTTCGGAAAAGGTCGTGTAAAACTGTTCTAAATGGTGAGCACTTGTCGTCTTAGAATGATAAGTAGCTGTTTTTAAAAAAGCAATATTTACTTGTAACGAGGTATTTCCCAGTAATCGCAGAAGGTGCGTTTCTGTTTTCTCTTTTTCTGGCATTAAATTTAAGATAACAATATTTAATGGTCGGATGTCCTGTTGGCTTGCACGCTCATCATCCATGATAAAAATATTTTCTTTCTCAAGAATTTCCCGTGCCGGAAGTAACTTAGGCAGTTTAATAGGCATAAGAACATCCCTCTTTTCCTTTTTTCAATAAATCCATTATAATAACCTTTACGGAATGGTGCAAACGTAATTGTGATTTCATCTAGGCAAAGTATGGGAATTGAAAAGAGAGGGAGTATAATGTTCTAATGTTCGATCCGACTTCATTTGAGAATATGAAAGTAGTATTTGAAGGAATCTTCTATGACAAAGATTTGGAAGGAGAGATCGCTATTATTGATCGCAACGATCTGATTAATACGGCGAAATTGTCTCGTACATATAATCTTTCCTTTCAATTAATTCGTCCCTATCTTCAAGAACCGAAAGTTACTAGCAGGGTAACACTCACGTCAAAATTGGAAAACCTTGCAGCTGAGCTCATCCCTATTCTAACCATTAAGGACGGGGCTGGGTGTTATATTGAAATTGAATTTTTTTATTCGTACAAGGAAGATGATTTACGATTTAAAATGGCTGATCAGTTTACTAAGAACTTATGGGAAGATGCGATTATCGAGCATAGAATGACAGTTGATCCTTACTCAAGTTTGGAAACTAAAAAACACCATATAAAGATTACTTTTAATCGAATCATAAAAGAAGATGAGATTGACTTATTTGAAGGGTTAATCGAACATATTATGACAACTTTGTTACAAATGGAAAAAACATTTAAATAGTGTGGTTTTAAAGGGAAAGGGCTTGAATCCAAGGGTTCAAGCCTCTTTTTTGGCATTTTTTGTCGAAAAAGGTAAAAAATGAAATATAATTGTAATATTATTATTACAGAACTGATAAATAAGAATGCTATACTTTCAAATGTGATCGAAGTAGGATCGAGGATTAGGGAGGATATTGAACTTGAAAAAGAAAATTATCACGCTAAGTACCACTTTTATGATTGGAATGGGCAGTTTTTTAACAGTACCAGTTGTAAAAGCAGAAAATATAGAGACACAGCGACAACAAATACAAGCGAGTATTGATCAAGCACAATCTGAGCTAAGTAATCTACAGGGGCAGCGTGCCAAAATAGAGGAACAAATTAAATCGATTGAAAAAGCCGTTGAAGAAAATACATTAAAAATTAATGAAACAACTGACGGGATTAATAAAGCTCAAGCAGAAATTGATCGTTTAAACGCAGAAATAGAAGAAATTCAAGCACGTATACATACTCGAAATGAAATTCTAAAGGAACGGGCGGTTTCATTTCAAGAAAATGGCGGTCAAATTGCATACATGGATGTGATTTTAGGATCCTCTAATTTTAGTGACTTTATTAATCGAATTGATGCTGTCACAACGATTATTGCAGCAGATTCATCATTAATGGAAGAACATAAAAAAGATAAAACAAAGGTAGAAGAAAAACAACAAGTTGTTGTAAATAAATTAGCAGACCTTAACGAGTTAGCAGTTGAGCTTGAAGGGATGCAAACGCAAATCAATGAACAAAAAAATCAGAGTGAAGCATTAAAACAAAAATTGATAGAACAAGAGAATGCTAGTGAAGAGGAACTTAAAAGGTTAGAGGAAGAAGATGCACGTTTGAAGGCTGAAGCATTAGCCCAAATCGAGGCGGCTGCAACTGAAGTAACATCTGCACCTGCTGCTGTCGTAAATACAACTGAAGCGCCGGTATCAACTCAACCTTTATCAAAAACAAAGAAATCAGAACAAGTTCAAACAACGAATAATTCTCCATCTAGCACTGCTGTTTCAGGTAATCTATCAACGGTCATTAAAGCAGGTTATAAATATATTGGAAATTCGGTTTATAAATTTGGTGGCGGTAGAAGTGCAGCTGATATTGCTGCTGGACGATTTGATTGTTCAGGATTTGTGTCGTGGGCATTTAAACAAGGCGGATACAATATTGGCTCAAGTACGTCAGTATTAAGAAGCCAAGGTACTCGGGTGTCTGCTAGTGAAATGAAACCTGGTGATCTCGTATTCTTTGACACATACAAAAAAGATGGACATGTTGGGATCTATCTTGGGGGCGGAAAGTATATCGGTTCTCAAAGCTCTACAGGTGTTGCAGTTGCCAATATGAGCAGTGGATATTGGGCAGATCACTTTTCTGGGCATGTCAGAAGAATAAACTAATTCAATTGATAAAAAAGACAGGAAGTGATCCTGTCTTTTTTATCATGTCAGAATGTGCAATAAGCGCTCCTTGTGGCAGGTTCGCGCTATGATTCGAAATTTATCAGCTTAATGTTATAATAGGAAAATGTAGTGCCATCGAAGGAAGAGGGCATTTCCCGGACAAGATGTAATATACAATGAATGGAATGGTTTAATGAAAACATTATCAATTGAAAATATGACGAAAACATACGGTGAAAAGACACTTTTTAAAGATATTTCCTTTACCATTTCTGAAAAAGAGCGGATTGGTTTAATTGGGATCAATGGAACAGGAAAATCAACATTATTAAAATTAATAGCAGGAATCGATTTTCCCGATTCGGGTGAGATCGTCGGTGCAAAGGATTATTCTATTTCCTACTTATCACAGCGGCCCGAATTAAGTTCTGAATTAAAGATACTTGATCAAATATTTGCTGGTAAGGCCCCAATTTTTAAGCTTTTGCGGGATTATGAAAAGACCTTATTGGATTTGAATGAACGGCCTGAGGATCGTCAAATTCAAGAAAAGCTTTTTCAATTACAAAAGGAAATGGATGCATTAAATGCTTGGGATGTAAGTACAAATGCGAAAGCCATTTTAACAAAGTTAGGAATTGAGGATTTTAATAAACAGATTGGCTCACTATCAGGTGGGCAGAAAAAAAGAGTGGCCCTCGCCCAAGTATTGATTCAATCGCCTGATTTATTGATACTTGATGAACCAACAAACCATTTAGATTATGATTCTGTTAACTGGCTGGAGGATTATCTAAGTCGTTATCAAGGAGCTATTCTATTAGTTACACATGATCGTTACTTTTTAGATCGAGTAACAAACCGAATCTTTGAATTAGATGGTGGAAAAATCTTTACTTATAAAGGCAATTATGCGGATTTTCTTGAAGCGAAAGCGATTCGAGAAGAAAATGAGGCAGCAACTGTTTTAAAACAAAAGAATTTATTTAGACGGGAGCTTGAATGGATCCGCCGAGGCGCTCAAGCCCGCTCTACAAAGCAAAAGGCCAGAATCCAACGGTTTGACAAACTAGACGATGAACTTTCTTCCGTGAAATCAAATGAGAAATTGGATATCTCATTAAAAGGGAGCCGTTTAGGGAAGCAAGTTTTTGAATTGAAAGAGGCATCAAAACAATTTGCCGATAAACGAATCATCGATCACTTTGATCTGCTTGTGAAACCGGGGGATCGAATCGGGATCATTGGTAAAAATGGAACAGGAAAATCAACACTCTTAAATATTTTAGCAGGTAAGATCCCTCTAGACAGTGGAGAACGGGTTATTGGACAGACAGTGAAAGTCGCTTTTTATACGCAGGAAAGCGAAGATATGGATGAGAATAAGCGAATGATTGAATATTTAAAGGAAACAGCGCAAATCATTGATACAGCAGACGGAAAAACCATCTCTGCTGCCCAAATGCTTGAGCGCTTCTTATTCCCGCCGCATACACATGGAACCCCGATACGGAAGCTTTCGGGAGGGGAAAAAAGAAGATTATATTTATTAAAAATTCTAATGCTGGAACCGAATGTTTTATTATTAGATGAACCAACGAATGATTTAGATACTCAAACATTGACTGTATTAGAAGATTATTTGGAAGAGTTTCCTGGCGTTGTCATTACAGTTTCACATGATCGATATTTTCTAGATAAGGTAGCCGAGCAGCTTCTGATTTTAAAGGGCGATGGGGTCATTGATTCATTTTATGGAAATTACTCGGAATTTCTTCAGCAAGACACAAAAATACCAACGAAAAAGCAAGAAGAAATAAAAGAAGAAGTACCTATGAAAGAAAAGCCAAAGAAAAAAAGAATGTCCTATAATGAACAACGAGAATTCGCAACAATTGAAGATGATATAGCAGCTGTTGAAAGCCGATTAGAAGAAATTATAGAAGAGCTAAATGGGGCTGGGAGTGACTTTGAGAAGGCTCAGAAACTAATGGAAGAAGAAACGCAATTAAATGAACGATTAGAATTTTTAATTGAAAGATGGACGTACCTAACGGAATTATCTGAGCAAGTATAGGAAATAATAAGCAAAAAAGTGAAATCCATTTACAGTCGGATTTCACTTTTTTTAATAGGTTGGTGTATTAACTCATAGATACTTTATTAATATTTTTAGTGTTTCGAATGACATCCGCTACGATTTCGTAAGAATGTAAGCGGGCTTGATGGTCAAAAATTTGACTATTTATGATAATTTCATCTGTTTGTGTTTCTTCCACAAATTTCTCGAGTTTTTGTTGGACTGTTTCTCGGCTGCCGATGATCGAGCCTGCTAATTTTTGTTCTAAAATTGCCTTTTCGTAACCGCTGCACAGAGCATCTATATCATCAACTGGCGGTTGAAGAGGAACTTGCCTATTACGAATAAGTCCTAGATGATGTTGCAGTAAGGATGTTGATAATCTTTCCGCTTCTTCATCTGTATCCGCAGCAATAATATTAGTTCCGATCATTATATATGGCTCTTGTAGGATTGACGATGGTTTAAAGTTATTTCGATACAAATCAAGAGCTGGTAGTGTGTTTTCTGGTGAAAAATGATTAGCAAAGGCAAAAGGAAGACCAAGCAGTCCAGCTAATTCAGCACTATAACCACTTGAGCCAAGAAGCCAAATCGGTATTTGAAGGCCTCTGCCAGGGATTGCATTTACCTTCATATTTACAGGACTAAAATAAGCTCTTAGTTCTGCTAATTGTTCTGGGAAATCATATCCATCACTGTTGCGTCGTAAAGCATAAGCTGTAAGCTGATCAGTTCCAGGAGCACGGCCAAGGCCTAAGTCGATTCGACCAGGAAATAGCGTTTCTAGCGTTCCAAATTGTTCGGCTACTACGAGTGGGGCATGGTTAGGTAGCATAATTCCCCCTGAACCAACTCGAATGGTAGATGTATTCGCAGCAATATGGCCAATTAAAATGGAAGTAGCAGAGCTTGCAATTCCCGGCTTATTGTGATGCTCAGCTAACCAATATCTTTTATATCCCCAGCTTTCCGCATGTTGAGCTAAATCTGCCGAATGTCTAAAAGAGGCGTTTGCATCACTTCCTTCATTAATTGGAACCAAGTCTAGGATCGAATAAGCAATATCTTGAATCGTCTTGTTCATTATTTCTTCAACTTCTTTCTATGATAGTATATGAATATAATAGCATATAAATATTCTATCAATAGTTTAAGAAAATTTGAAATAATACGATCCGCTATTCCCTTGTTGAGTAGAAGTCTATTCTTTCTAAAATTAGTTTGGAATGAATAAAAAGCCCTAAAAGTTAATGAAAGTGGACTTTTAGGGCTTACATTCATTTTGGGTCAATCCCGATCTAGAAGAGAGGCACCGGCAATACCTGGATTTGTCATTTCGTAAGGATTTAGGATAAGGTCAAGTTCTTCCTCTGATAAGACATCATATAAGAGGCATAATTCTCTTACAGAGCGCCCTTTTACAATGGCCTCGCGGGCAATACGAGTAGCGATTTCGTATCCAATATGTGGATTTACGGCTGTGATCAGCCCGACACTTTTATCGACATACTCTTTTAATCTTTCTTCATTTGCTTCAATACTGACTAGGCAGCGGTCTGTGAAGGTTTTGAATGCATTATTCATGATACTGATTGATTGATGTAAATTAAAAACAAGAACAGGTTCCATTACGTTTAATTCCAATTGCCCAGCTTCAGAAGCTAGACTGATCGTATGATCGTTTCCTATGACTTGGAAAGCTACTTGATTGATCATTTCCGGCATGACTGGGTTTACTTTTCCTGGCATGATTGACGAACCGGGCTGTCTCGGTATGAATGAAATCTCACCTAGCCCTGCACGAGGCCCAGAGGCCATTAATCGTAAGTCATTCGCTATTTTTGACATATTAATCATGCAAACTTTTAAAGCCGAAGATACTTCAGTGTAAGCATCTGTATTTTGTGTAGCGTCAACAAGATGAGCGGCTTTTATTAACGGCAGTTCACTAATCTCGGCTAAGGATTCCACAACATAACCTATATACTTAGGGTCTGCATTTAAGCCTGTTCCAACCGCTGTTGCTCCCATATTTACTTCATATAGGTTTTTACGGGTCTGTTTAATCCTTTCGATGTCCCGGTTTAGAACGCGGCGGTAAGCCTCGAATTCTTGTCCAAGCCGGATGGGTACCGCATCCTGTAAATGGGTTCTTCCCATTTTAATAACAGAGTCAAATTGTATAGCCTTCCTTTTAAAAACATCATGCATATCTGTCATCGTTTCTATTAATCTGTTTAATAACTTTAAAGTTGAAATATGAATCGCAGTGGGGAAGGCATCATTTGTTGATTGGGACATATTGACATGTGTGTTAGGGCTTAATTTGCTATAATCGCCTTTTTCTTCTCCTAGAATTTCAAGAGCTCGATTGGTAATCACTTCATTTGCATTCATATTAATAGATGTTCCTGCTCCGCCTTGAATCGGATCGACAATAAAATGATCATGGAATTTTCCTTCGATAATTTCATCACAAGCTTTAACTATCACAATTCCTAGACCTTCATATAATCCTTTTGTTTTCATATTTGCTAATGCAGCTGCTTTCTTTACCATCGCCAATGCTCTAATTAATTCAGGGTTAAGGGGATACTGGGTAATCGGGAAGTTTTCGGCAGCTCTTAATGTTTGAATTCCATAATATGCTTCGTATGGAATTTCCTTTTCCCCTAAAAAGTCTTTTTCAATTCGTTTCTTTTTTCCTAAATTATTAAGTGACAAGGTGATCTTCCTCTCTTTAGTATCAGAAAATTCAAAAAGATATCTTGACATTATCGTAACTGATTATTCATTAGATTAAAAGCATAATATCTAATTTCCGGTATAAATAGTATGGTTGACTGATAAACTGATGAGGTAAGTAAATAAGGAGAGTTTGGAATGAGAGAAAAATTCAGTAAAGATGATTTCAGACATTTAGGTTTGATTATCATTGGTTCGATCATCATTAGTTCAGCTTTTAATCTCTTTTTTATTCCACATCAGATTTTAAGCAGTGGACTAAGTGGAGTCGCTATCATGTTAGGGTTAATTACTCCGTTTGATACAGGATTATTAAACTTTGTCTTAAATTTACCACTATTGATCATCGGAACATTAAAATTAGGTAAACGATTTATTATTTTTACGATCCTATCTGTTATTGTTACGTCCTTAGCCTTGTATATCATCCCTGTCACACCAATTGCTTCAGAACCTATTTTATCGTCTATTTTTGGAGGGGTAATGGGAGGGCTAGGTGTAGGGGTGATCCTAAGAGCTTCCGGTTCGTCTGGGGGATTCGATATTCTTGCTGTATTATTAACGAGAAAAAAGGATATCCCGCTAGGCTCGATTCTATCGGGATTAAATGCGATTGTCGTTATTTTTTCTGGCTTTATTTTTGGCTGGGATTCGGCTTTAAATACATTAATAGGAATTTATGCGTCAGGGAAAGTAATTGATACGATCCATACGAGTCATATTAAATTAACACTTATGATTGTTACAAAAAAAGGGGAGGAAATCCAAAAAAAATTACTTGAAAATTTCTTTCGCGGGATTACGATCATGGACGGGTACGGAGCCTATACAGGGGAAAATAAAAAGATTCTGATGACAGTGATAACAAGATACCAGCTAATAGACATAAAAAAGCTAATTAAAGAAACGGATCCACAAGCTTTTGTTAATATTACAGAAACAAAAGAAGTCTTGGGGTCATTTGATCGCAGTAAATGAAAAAAGCTGACGAAGTCAGTCTTTTTTCATTACTCCCACTCTTGATATACTACAGAACCTCCAGTTAAATCGATGGTACTATTCTCACCTTTATAAAATAATTTACCATTTTCCTCAACAATTAAATTCTCATATGTAAGTATAGATTTTCCATCTGGAAGTGAAACAATGACTTTTTCGCCAAGATCGGGATTCGTTTTATTAATTTGGATGAGTGCCTGTGAATAAAAGTAAAGACCGATTAATACGGTGATTAACGCGATTAATACATACAAGGTTCCTAGCTTATAAAAAGGTTTTGTTTCCATACGATTTTGCCCAATTTGCCCCATTGATTCCTCCTAAAGTGTAAAAGTAATTACATTAATAATATATGCCATTCGAAGCGTACAAATGACATATATTAGTGAGTTAGATGGGTGATCTTATTTTGGACAAGACTTAATGAAAATACCTATAAAAAGTGCATTTGCCTATCGCACAGGTAAGACCAAAAATGAATAGGATATATGGAAATTAGAAAAGGAGGTTTTTAAAAATGTCAGATGGAGCTTATGGCGGAGGATTCGCCTTACTTGTAGTGTTGTTTATCTTGTTAATTATTATTGGTGCTTCTTGGGGTTGTGGCGGTTACGGTGGCTACGGTTATTAATAGTGAAACCATGGAATAAAGGAAGGGGGTATTCAGATGTTCGGTTACGGACAGGGATGTTGCGGCTATGGCTACGGTGGTGGCGGCTTTGGATGTGGCGGTTTTGCGTTAATCGTCGTTCTGTTTATATTATTGATCATTGTAGGTGCTGCTTGCTTTAAGTGGTAATTCTAGTATAAAGGAATGAAAGAGGTAGGGACACTGTCTCTTTCATTTTTTTATGGATTGAAAAGAAGAATGAATTTTTCGTTTCCAAGTAAGAAATTCATTTGTTAATAGTAGGTCTTCATGTCGTGGTCTTTGAAAGGGAATGCAAAATTCATTAATGATGGTGGCAGGCTTTTCCGATAAGACGACAATCCGATCAGATAAAAAAAGTGCTTCATCAATATTATGAGTAATAAATAAAATTGTTTTTCGATATTCGCCCCAAATGGACAAGAGCCACTTTTGCATATCGAGGCGGGTTAATTCATCCAATGCTGAAAAGGGTTCATCTAGGAGAATAAGAGGTTGGGGACTGAGCAAGGCACGAATAAAAGAGACTCGTTGCTTCATTCCGCCTGAAAGTTGAGATGGATAAGAATGGGTATAATCCTTCAAACCTGCTTTTTCAATCATATGCATCGCTTTTTCTATATCCTTTATTCCTTTTAACTCCTGGCCAAGCAAAACATTTTGTAGAATCGTTCTCCATGGCAAAAGGGAGGGGGCTTGCGGCATATAACTAATCGATCCTCTTTGACCATTAATTCTTATTCCATTTAGTTCGATCGCTCCTTCATCTGCAGTAATGATTCCACCGATTAAATGAAATAAGGTGCTTTTACCACTTCCAGAGGGGCCGATCATGGAGACAAACTCTCTCTCCTTAACTTTTAGGGAAACTCCATCAATGATTTTTTTATTTGAAAAGGATTTAGTTACGTTTTCAAGTGATAATAATGTCATTTAATATCTTCTCCTTGGCGACCTCAGCGTACGATTAGCCTTTCTAATCCTTGGATGATGGCAAAAAGTAATAAGCTAAGAATCATAATCGTGAAAATAGCCACAAATACTCGATCCGTTCGAAAGGAAGAAGAGGCAAGGGTCATGTAAACACCAATTCCTTCTTTCGCTCCTAACCATTCAGAAATTACCGCACCCATTACACTGTATGTTGCAGAAATCTTTAAGCCTGAGAAAATAGAAGGTAATGCAGATGGAAATTCAAGTTTCCAAAATACCTGTCGTTTATTTGCGCCTGCCATCGCTAAATAATGCCTTAACTCTGCAGATGTTTGTTTAAATCCGTCTAAAGCTGCTACTGTAACAGGAAAAAAGCATACTAAAGCAATAATGATCAACTTTGGAAGAATGCCAAATCCAAACCAAATGACAAGCAAAGGTGCAAGAACGATGGTTGGGATATTTTGTGAAAGAATTAATAATGGATAGACAGCTTCTTTTATGTCAGGGAGTAAGTATAAAATAATCGCTGTAATCAACCCAATCATTGTACCAATAAAAAATCCAGATAAAGTTAATTTTAATGTAGAAATGAGATGAATGGTTACATCATTCCCATTTACGATCACTTCTTGAATAATTGCTCCTGGTGAGGGGAGAAGCCAGTTGGGAATTTTTAGCAGGTGGACCAAACCTTGCCATAATGTGAATAAGAGAAGGAGTACCAATAGAGGTCTCCAACTTTTTGACAGTAGTGATCTCATTCGCGGTACTTCCCCGTTAAATCTTCCATCGTAATCCCGGATGGTTGATACAGAATTTTAACTTGTGAAATCACGTTAAAACTGCCCATTTCAATCATTGTGTTATTCACCTTTGTAATGACTTGTAAAATAGTTGATAAATCTCCCTCAATCGTCGTTTCAAGCGGATGCACTTCATACTTTAATCCAGATTCGATAATGATCTTAATCGCTTCATCTACGAAGGGGATGGTATCCTCTCCATTTCTCGTTTTTGGAATAACCTGAATACTAACAAGTGAGTTTGCCATACAGTCCTTTCTCCTATTCCGGTAAAAATTCGTTTGTAAACGCCTTTTCAGCTTGTAATTTTTTTTCTAACAAGTTATTTTCAAACATCCAATTTGCATAGTTCTCCCAAATTTCCAGTTTTTGTTCGCCCCAACTTGCTGCATCAAGTTGGTATCGAGGTGATAGCCATTGTTGACTTTTTCTAACAAGCTCTGGATCGAGATCAGGTACAGCATCAATTAAAATATTGGCCGCTTGCTTAGGATTTTCAATCGCAAATTGATAGCCTTTTGCTGTCGCATTTAAAAAGGCTTTGACAGTTTCGGGATTATTTTTGATCAACTTTTCATTTGTTGCTAGTACTGGCGTATAGTAGTCAAGGTTTTTACTATAGTCTGTTAAGTAAATCATGTTAATATCTTTTCCACGTAACTCGGCCTCTACACCTGTCCATGCATAATAAATCCATGCAAAATCAACATCTCGCTCAACAGCTGTAAAAAAGTCTGCATCTCCAATATTGATAATCGACACTTTATCAGGGTTTGCTTGTTCTTGTTTCATGAGCGAGGTGATGACAGATTTTTCGATAGGGGATCCCCATCCGCCATATTTTTTGCCTTCAAAATCTTTTGGAGAGGTGATATTTCTTTCGACGGGTGAGGCAAATCCAGAGGTATTATGCTGGATAACCGCAGCGATAGAAACAATCGGGACACCCTGGACTCTAGCTTGCGTAATACTTTCTTGATAACTAACACCGAAATCAGCTTTTCCAGAAGCAATCAATTGATCAGCCCCTGTTTCACCTGGCATAATAATGTCAACATCGAGACCTTCTTCCTTATAAAACCCTTGATCTTTTGCTACATATAAACCAGTATGATTCGTATTCGGTGTCCAGTCTAACACGACGGTAATTTTTTGTAATTCCTTTTCATCGGATGTAATATTTTCATTATTCCTGTCTTCACCCTCATTGCCGCAAGCTGATAAGATTAGCATGCTTAGAAGGATAGTAAGCCAATTTCTCATAGATAGTACCTCCTGTAAGATAATTATTCCCTTTTTTAGAAAATGAACTCGGTGAAATCCCAAGTACATATTATAAAAAAATATTGCAAACTGCTTTTGATAGCGATATGATTTAACGTATGAATGAAATTGATCCCGTTAAAAGTGAGGAATTATCATGAAAGATAAATTTATAAATGAAGTGAAATCGCGCCGAACCTTTGCGATTATTTCCCACCCGGATGCTGGAAAAACAACATTAACTGAAAAATTACTCCTTTTTGGTGGTGCGATCCGGGACGCTGGAACTGTAAAAGGAAAGAAAACAGGAAAATATGCGACAAGTGATTGGATGGAAATTGAAAAACAACGGGGGATTTCGGTTACATCTAGTGTGATGCAATTTGATTATCATGGTGCCCGTGTCAATATTTTAGATACACCAGGACATCAGGATTTTAGTGAGGATACGTATCGGACGCTAATGGCTGTTGATAGTGCAGTCATGATTATCGATTCAGCAAAAGGAATTGAAGAGCAGACATTAAAATTATTTAAGGTTTGTCGAATGAGAGGAATTCCGATTTTTACGTTTATTAATAAACTCGATCGTGATGGGAGAGCACCTCTTGAATTGCTTGCAGAATTAGAAGAGGTTATGGGAATTGAATCCTACCCAATGAACTGGCCAATTGGGATGGGGAAGGAGTTTCTTGGTATTTATGATCGTTTCCATAATCGGATCGAACAATTCCGTGTCGATGACCAGGATCGGTTCTTATCATTAAATGATGATGGAGAATTGGCCGGAGAGCATCCAATCAAACAAAATAATTTGTATGATCAAACATTGGAAGAAATTATGCTTTTAAATGAGGCTGGAAACGAGTTTTCAAAAGAAAAAATTGCTACTGGTACTCTAACACCGGTGTTTTTTGGCAGTGCATTAACAAATTTTGGTGTTCAAACGTTTTTAGAAACGTATTTACAGTTTGCTCCACCTCCTCAAGCTCGAGAATCGACAGTTGGAAAAATTGATCCCTTATCAGAGAGCTTTTCTGGTTTTATCTTCAAAATTCAAGCGAATATGAATCCAGCACATCGGGATCGAATTGCTTTTTTACGGATTTGTTCAGGTGAATTCGAGCGCGGGATGACGATTAATCTCCCTAGAACAGGTAAGCAAATAAAGCTTTCACAATCTACGCAATTTATGGCCGATGATCGCAGTACGGTAAATGAAGCGGTTAGTGGTGATATTATTGGATTATATGATACAGGCACTTATCAAATTGGAGACACTTTGACATCAGGGAAGGATTCATTCCAATTTGAAAGTTTACCACAGTTCACGCCTGAACTATTTGTTAAGGTAACAGCGAAAAATGTGATGAAACAAAAACATTTTCATAAAGGAATCCAGCAACTAGTCCAAGAAGGGGCCATTCAATTATATAAGACGGTTAGAATGGGTGAGTACTTGCTTGGAGCAGTCGGCGAGTTGCAATTTGAAGTCTTTGAACATCGAATGAAAAATGAATACAATGTGGATGTATTAATGGAAAGACAAGGATCAAAAATTACCCGTTGGGTTGAGAATGATGAGGTCGATGAACAACTATCAAGTTCTAGAAGTCTTCTTGTCACTGACCGTTTTGATCACAAAGTATTTTTATTTGAAAATGATTTTGCTTTGAGATGGTTTCAAGATAAAAATCCTAATGTCAAATTATACAATCCAATGGACCATTAATCATAAAAAAACAGAGGAAGTTTTCCTCTGTTTTTTTTAGCTGTTTTTACCTGATAATTGTGCTTGAGCTTGTTGAACTAATCTTTTTGTGATTTCTCCACCAACTGAACCATTGGCGCGGGAAACGGTATCTGAACCTAAATGAACACCAAACTCCTGAGCAATTTCATATTTCACTTGATCGAGATATTGTTCAATGCCAGGTACAAGTAGTTTATTACTGCTTCGAGCCATGATTTTCATCTCCTTATTGTTTGCAGCCAGAGTAATGTTCTCTGTAGTTTTATTATGATCACAAAGGTAAATTTAATGAATGGAAAAGTCTAGTTTAAAAAGGAAAGATTGAAAAATTTTCCTTATATTTCTTTCATTATGAGGCTATATTCATTAAGATAGGAATAGTTAATTGTGAAAGGAAGCATCATTATATGTCGAATCGACTTAAAGCAGTTATTGATCTTATTACGCCAGCTAGAGCTATCTTTATCTTTTATTTTATTGCGGTTACCATTTCAGTCATCCTACTAAGCCTTCCGGGTGTTCATCAAGAGGGTGTAGAGATAACCTTATTAGATACGATTTTTACTGCCATTAGTTCAGTCAGCGTAACAGGGCTGACTGTTGTGGATATTTCTGAAACATACAGTATGTTTGGACTCTTTGTTCTTATGTTTGTGTTCCAATTTGGTGGTATTGGAGTTATGTCTCTCGGTACGTTCGTTTGGTTGCTAATGGGGAAAAAAATTGGACTGCGAGGAAGACAATTGATTATGGTTGATCATAATCAAACGAGTCTTTCAGGTTTAGTCGCCTTGATGATTGAAATATTAAAATTAATCTTAATCATTGAAGCGGTCGGTGCTGTTATTTTAGGACTGCTTTTCATGGACTATTATCCTACCGTACAAGAAGCATTTCTACATGGACTTTTTACATCTATTAGTGCAACGACAAATGCTGGGCTTGATATAACCGCTGCCTCGATGAAGCCGTATGCCAATGATTACTTCATTCAAGTGATCATCATTCTCTTATTAACACTTGGAGCAATCGGCTTTCCTGTCTTAATTGAATTAAAGGAATATTTATTTCATAGAAAGCGGTCATCATTGCCCTTTAGATTTTCCTTATTTACAAAAATTACGACGATTACATTTGCAGCACTGCTCGTGTTTGGTACTGTGATTATTTTTTTATTAGAATTCCAGCATCATTTTAAAGGTATGGTTTGGCATGAATCATTTTTTTATGCATTTTTTCAATCGGCAACAACTAGGAGTGGTGGATTATCTACAATGGATGTCAATCTTTTCTCTGAATCCACCTTGCTTGTCATAAGTCTCTTGATGTTTATAGGTGCTTCGCCAAGTTCAGTTGGGGGTGGAATTCGAACAACGACATTAGCTCTTAATCTGTTGTTTTTATATCATTTTGCAAGAGGTCGAAAAGACATTAAAGTTTTTAAAAGGGAAATTCACGTGGATGATGTGAGAAAAGCGCTGGCGGTAACCATCTTTGCCATGATCATCTGTTTTTTAGCGATTGTTATTTTATCTGTTTCAGAACAACAACCTTTATTAGCGATCGTTTTTGAAGTCAGCTCAGCGTTTGGAACAACGGGTTTATCAATGGGTATTACAACGGAGTTAACGACATTTGGAAAATGGGTGATTATGATTCTTATGTTTATTGGCCGAATCGGTCTTGTATCGTTTTTCTTATTGCTCCGCGGGAAAGAACCTGATTTACATTATCACTATCCAAAGGAAAAAATTATTATTGGCTAAAAAGGTATACAGGATTTCCTGTATACCTTTTTAGTCCGCATCTTTACCAGTATTAATGGTTGGGTGCATAAATGGTTTTGAATGTGATTCCTTTAAGGATTCCAGTAAATCATGGTTTTCTGGTGTATTCCAGCCGATATCATTGGTTGGATGAACCCATTCACTGCCTGACATAATTGCTGGATCTGTATCTTCACTCCAATTTTCCAATGGAGAGTTTTTCGATGTATAGTAACTATCTCCAATCGTCACTCCATGTGAATTAATAAAAGGCGGTTGCATTTTAATAGTGGTTCCTTTAAAACTAGGGGCATGAATTTGATGTGGAAGGGTTTGATCAATATCAATCCGCTTTATCTTTCTTCAATGGATAACCTCCTTTTTTCTTTTATTTTTCGCAAATGCAGTCATACTATTTGTTGAAAATAAAGGAAGTGTTCGTTTGGAATGAAAAAAGTTTTCAAGCAGAAAATACAATCAAAAGGGAGGAATGAAAATGGCAAAGCGAAAAGCACAATTTGATGCTGTGGAAAAGCATAGTAAAACACCGAGAAAAAATCTTCAAGAAACAGAGTTTTCTGCTGAATTTAGTGCAGGAGAAAACCCGATGAAGGGTGCAAATCGAAACTCAAAACAAGGACGAAAAGGAAGAAGTCGTCATGAGTAAAAAAAGTAAAGAAAAAAAACAAAAACAACAAACAAGTGTTGAGTTTGGCATGGAGTTTGGTGACATGAATGCGAGTAAATTGTACGAAGTTCCTGCTATGAATCAAGATAAATCAAAAAGAAAAAAATAAACATATTAGGCTGTCCCACATTTAAAATGGGACAGCCTAATAATTAATGAATGACTGAATGAATATCCTTTATGAACTTAAAAGTTGGTTTCTCACTTTTTGGGTTGTAGTAAATGAACAGAAGGGTCGAGCGTTTTTTGATTGTATTCTGCTCTAAATAGTGTTCGATATCGAATGATAAAGGTTCAATTAAGGTATGTTTATATAAATCCTTTTCATCAAGAATTAGTCCTTGTATTAAATCCGGATTCGTGAGAATACCTTGATAATAGGTAGAACGCTCTCTCTTTGACAATGTTTGCTCCCACCAAGATTTACGCGGCTTATATCGTTGATTGGAGAGATAGTCATACTTCATTAAATCATTAATAATGTCGAGATCCTTTGTCCCGCGATCGCAAAGAAATTCATTCAATCTCTTGAATAAATCCTCTAACTGATGGCCGATTTTGGACCAGCCTTGATCCTCCCAATACGTTCCAAACTCTTGAAAGAAATCAAAAGGGGTTGGAAATACTTTTGAAACTAAGTATTCAACGGTATGATCCATTCTGTGATCATTCCAATATTTTTCTAAGACATCTTCTACTTGTTTGATTCGAATAATATCATCAAAAGATAAAACAGAATTTCCTAAAATCTCATACGGAGAGGAATCACTGTAAATATATTGATAATCTTCCGCTCTTATTCTTAACCCCGTTCCACGCAACATTTTTAAGAAACCCAGCTGTAACTCTTCAGCTCTGAAAGTAAATACGTCATTGAATGTTTTTCGAAATGAGGAGTAGTCTTCCTCTGGCAGCCCTGCAATCAAATCTAAATGCTGGGCAATTTTTCCACCGTCTTTTACCATTGTTACGGTTCTCTTTAGCTTTTCAAAATTTTGTTTCCTCATCACCAATTCATTGGTATAGTCATTTGTTGACTGTACACCAATTTCAAAGCGGAATAACCCTTCAGGTGCTTCCTCATTCAGAAATTGGATAACTTCAGGACGCATAATATCTGCTGTAATTTCAAATTGAAAGACGGTCCCAGGGACATGTTCATCAATCAAAAATTGAAACATATCCATGGCATAGCTTCGGCTAATATTAAAGGTACGATCAACAAATTTAATCGTTTTGGAGCCATTTGCCATTAAATAACGGATATCGTCTTTGATTTTTTCGCGATCAAAATACCGGACTCCCACTTCGATAGAAGATAAACAAAATTGACAACTAAATGGACAACCACGGCTTGTTTCAATATAGGTAACTCGTTTGCTAAGATGTGAGAGGTCTTCTTGGAACTGGTATGGAGAAGGCAGCTCACGCAAATCCAACTTATGTTGGGGCGGATTTAAAATAATGTTACCTTCTTTGCGATAGGCAAGACCAGGGATCTCTTCAATATGATTATCCCCTTCAAGTTCTTGAAGAAGTTGCTTAAAAGTATGTTCACCTTCACCGATTACGATAAAGTCAAAGTTATTGATCTTGGACATCCAGTCCTGAACGTCATAGGAAACTTCGGGTCCGCCAACGATAATTCTAATAGCTGGATTAATCTTTTTAATCATATCAATCACTTTAATTGTTTCCTCGATATTCCAAATATAGCAGCTAAAGCCAATCACATCAGGTTTTCTCTTGATCAAATCCGTGACAATGTTCATAATTGGATCTTTAATTGTATACTCAGCGAGTTCAACTTGATAGTCTGGCTCGGCATAGGCCTTTAAATAACGGATGGCCAAATTCGTATGTATGTACTTTGCATTTAATGTTGCTGCGATAACTTTCATTTTGATACTCCTTAGATAAATATTCTTTCTTCTATTGTATATGAAAGAAAGAAAAAAGAAAAACATGTAGAAGAAGCGGGTCTGACTAAATAAATTACTTATTCATTTAATCGATGAAAGTTTCATTTTATTCAACAAAAAAGTCGAAATTCCTATATTGGAATACGACTTTTATTAGAAAGATTTAACCAATCCTCTGTTTTATCAATTTGGTGAGCCCTTTTAACCGTCTTGTTGGGGAAAAGAAATCAAAGTCTATTTTTCTTGGCCGATTATCTCTTTTGCATTGCTTCTGACGAAAAAAAGCTTGGTATTGGTAAATTAATTGATCCAGCTCCTGGCTGCATTTTAACGTATCGTCGCTCGTTAGACCTTTTTTTTGGGCTAAGTCTATCATTAATTTTCTTTTTCTTTGGATTTCTGCCATTATAGATTTATGTTGATTTAACAATAATATTTCCCCCTGACACATGCCTATTCTTGAAGTTTTCATTTACTAGAATTGACTATCTTTGATGAATTATTACAAGAATTTAACCGAAAGTAAATAGATTCGCAATATTAGACAAAATTCTTTCACGAAAATCTTTCGACATTTTCTTTTAGTCTCTTTCGACAAAAGCCCGTCAGAGAGTAGGGATTATGCATCTTATTAGTTGTTCATTCTAATGAGCTTCCGATCCGCTGGCAGAAGGAACGCTAAGGCACCTAGAACGGGTAAGAAGCCTGTAAAGGTTAAAGTTAGCAATAATCCTAAGTGGTCAGCCATGACACCTAGAACGATGGAACCAATGGCTCCCATTCCAAATGCAAGTCCTACCGTAAGCCCTGCCATCGTTCCAACTTTCCCTGGTACCAATTCTTGTGCATAAATGACGGTTACGGAAAAGCTTGCCATTAAAATAAATCCAGTTAAAAGCAATAATATAAATGATATTGTTGCTGGAACAAAAGGGATTAAAATTGAGAACGGTGCAGAACCAAGAATGGAAATGATGATAATATTCCGCTTTCCAAATTTATCTGCTAGTGGTCCACCAAAGAAGGTCCCAAGGGCACCTGAAACTAAAAATGCAAATAAAAATATTTGTGCTGTTTGAATATTCATTTGATATTGTTCCATCGCAAAAAAGGCATAGTAATTTGTAATTCCTGCTACATACCAAGAACGAGCAAAAATTAAAAATAAGATCAAAATCAGAGTAAATAAAATATTTTTAGAAATCTTACCCGATGGATTAGTAATAATTTCTTTTTTTACATGAATTTGTTCGTTTAATTCTTTTAACCTTTTGGAATACCAAACAGCAATGTATGAAAGAAGCAGAACTGCAATAGCAGCAACAATTGAAAACCAAGCAGCTCCAATTTGACCAAGTGGAACAAGGATTAAGGCGGTAATAAGGGGCGCGAGTGCTTGACCAGAGTTTCCACCAACTTGGTAGATTGATTGTGCTAAACCTCTCCGAGAACCAGCAGCCATATGAGCAACTCTTGAACCTTCCGGATGAAAGACAGCAGAACCTAATCCGATAAAAAGAACAGAAATAAGGACAAGACTATAGTTTGGTGCTAATGCTAACCCAATTACTCCAAGCAATGTTGATGTCATCCCAATGGGAAGGGCAAAGGGCATTGGTTTTTTATCGGACAGTGCACCGATAAATGGCTGCATAATGGAAGAGACAATATTTAATGAAAATGCAATAAACCCTAGTTGTGTAAACGATAACCCCATCGATTTTCCCAAAACCGGGAACATAGCTGGAATAACAGATTGAATGGAATCGTTTAATAAATGGCAAAGTCCCATAATCATTAAGATTTTATAGGTGGTTTGATTGTGATAAGCTACCTTAGGTTCGTTTAATGCGGATTGTGTCAACGGAAATTCCTCCTGTCTAGTGGTCCGGGTTGAGCAAAATAAAGCAAAGTAGATTAGAATTACTATTATTTTACACGAAGAGTGATTAAAAATGTTAAATTTTCAAAAAATATAATTAAAAGAAAAACTTCTTAAAGAAGAAGCTTAGCTTTTCGTTAAGAAGTTTTATCCGGTAGGGTAATAGGTAACTTAATGGTGACAGTTGTACCTTCATTTAGTTTGCTTTTAATTTCAATTGTTCCATCGATGGATTCAATAATTCTTTTACATATGAGAAGTCCTAAGCCCGTTCCAGTTTCTTTAGAAGTATAAAATGGATTGAAGATTTTTTTCATCTGCTTTGGCGAAATCCCTTGTCCTGTATCCGTTACAGATAAACAGACCTCATTTGAACTTTTTTGAAGATGAATAGTAATCCGTCCATTATTGGTCATAGACTCTAGTGCATTTTTCGAAATATTTAGCAATACTTGCTTGATTTGATCTTTAGGAGCTTCTATATATAAAGGTTCTTCCGGAATAAGGATATTTAGTTGATGTTTATCTTTACCGGCTTCATATTCGATTAAAGGAACCAACTCTGTAATAATGTTCCTCATATCGATACTATCGTTTTTTATACAAGAGGGCTTCCCAAGGATTAAAAACTCATTTACAATTTCATTAATTCGATTTAATTCATTATCGATGATCGAAAAATAGATTTGATCTTTTTCATTTTTATGTGTTTCACTCAACAGTTGATTAAGACCTTTTATTCCTGTTAATGGATTTCGAATTTCATGAGCAAGACTAGCTGCAAAAGTACCTAGTAATTCTAATTTTTGTAAATCATTTTGTTTCTTTTCTTTTTGAACTTTCCGCCGTTGAACAAAATGATTGGCAAGAAAATAGATTAATTGAAGAAGGGTGGCTAGAACAATTCCAAATCTGATAATCCTTTTAAGTAAACCTTCATGATTAATAGGGGGAATGGACACATGGACTTCCCATGGAATTCTGTCTATAGGCAAGGAATAGTACTCCACAATCTCCTTTTTATTTCCTGGGGGATTAACTTCTATAACCGTTTCACTTTTTGAGTTTGTAATTAGAAAGTGGTCATTTGGAAATGTTGTGATTAATACGTTTTTGATATAATCCAATTTTAAATAGGCGACAATCACATACAGAGTTTGTTGATTGTTATCTAGGACAGCTTGAGCGATCCCTACTACGTTTTGACTGTTTGTAAACACCTCGGAATGATCAGAAATAATAATATCTTTTGTCCGAAGAACTTCTTGAATATAGGATTGGTTACCCAAATTTGAATGAAATAGAAGAGATGTGTCGCTATTCATGACATTTCCATTCTTATCCAATAAAAACATCCCTGCATAGCGGGGATCAAAACGAGTTCCTTTTTGCAAGAGGGCGTCGATTTTTTCTGGTGAATCTTGAACGGAATGAATGGTTAGTGACAGCATATCTAAAATGGTTACTGTTTGCTGGATAAACTTGTTCCAATTCTCTTCGTGTATATGCGCAACTCGCTTTGCTTCATCGTGCCTTTCCAGTGAGTGACGATGATAGGCTTCAATTGAAAAGTATCCGGTAAATAGAACAAGCGGAAAAACAACGATTAAGATATATAAAATAATTTTATTCGTAAAATATTTCATTTTTTATTTGCTCCAACTATGCTGATGTTTTTATTATAGCAGAAATGAAGCGGGGTGTTAGCAAAACTTCTATGAAGGGTAATGTAGCGATATCGGAAAATCATCAAATTGACAGAAAGGAAACGATTTCCTATAATTAAAAATTGATAGAGGGAATTATAAATTATACTATTATAGATAAATTAAATATTGCTAATAACAATTAAAAGGATTTGGTTAAAATTATGAATTCTGAACAAAATGAACAATCATTAAAATTATTTATTGTTCTTTCTCGAGCATATCGGGCTGTAAATGAACATGTGAATAAACGAATTCAAAGGTATGGATTAAATCCAACTGAATTTGCGGTATTAGAATTACTTTACCATAAAGGTGATCAACCACTTCAGCAAATTGGGGGAAAAATACTTCTTGCAAGTGGGAGTATGACTTATGTCATTGATAAATTAGAAAAAAAGGAATACATTAGACGTGTTCCTTGCCCAGATGACAGAAGGGTTACATTTGCTCAAATAACAGAAGGCGGGATGAAGTTGATGCAGCAAGTTTTCCCTGCCCATCGTAATGAAATTGATCGAATCATGTCCGTTCTTTCAGACGATGAGAAAGAAACAGCAATTGAATTTTTAAAGAGAATTGGTTTATCAATCAAGCAATATTAATGCAAAAGAACCGCTGACATTTAAAGTGCAGCGGTTCTTTTACATAGGATAAAGACTATTTTGTATTAATCACAAATTGGTCCGTTTCCATTTCAGCTAATAAGTTAACAGGTGTTCCATTATCTAGTATATAGTCAGTAATTCGATCTTCAAGTTGTTCTTGAATGACTCTTCGAAGTGGCCGAGCACCAAAGTTTTTATTATAGCCTAATTCTACTAGTTTTTCCTTTGCTTCAATAGATACAGTCAATGTGAATTTTTGTTCTTGCAAACTTTCATTTAACTCATTAAGCATTAAGTCGACAATTTGTAGCAGGTGTGTTTTTTCTAAAGGATTAAATTCAATAATACTGTCAAAGCGGTTTAGAAATTCCGGTTTAAAATACTGTCCAAGGGATTGTAATAGATTTGATTCTTTCACAGCATTAATTTTATCGAATCCAACTTCAATTTTTCGATCTCCAACACCTGCGTTACTTGTCATGATAATAACAGATTCTTTAAAGCTTATGATTCTGCCTTGGCTATCGGTTAATCGGCCATCTTCAAGAATTTGCAGGAACATGTGTAGAACATCAGGATGAGCTTTTTCGATTTCATCAAGTAAGATAATGCAATATGGATTACGGCGGACTTTTTCTGTTAATTGACCTGCTTCTTCATGTCCAACATATCCTGGTGGTGAGCCGATAATTTTTGAAACACTGTGCTTCTCCATGTACTCACTCATATCAAGTCTAATCATGGCATCTTTCGTACCGAATAATTCTCTTGCTAATGTTTTAGCTAATTCTGTTTTCCCGACGCCTGTAGGTCCGACAAAGAGGAAGGAACCAATTGGTCGGTGTTTCGACTTAAGCCCAGCACGACTGCGTCGTATCGCTTTGGCTACCTTTTCCACAGCTTCATCTTGACCGATGACTTTTGAAGCGAGATTCTTTTGTAAATCTTTCATTTGTAGTTGTTCATCACGATGCAATTGCCCTACTGGAATGCCCGTTTTCTTTTCAATGATTTCATGAATGAATTCAACGCCTACAACGGGATGTTCAGCGTCTTCTGATGAAATCAATGCTTGTTCAAGTTGTTTTTCTTCCTCACGAAGTTTTACTGCTTTTTCATATTCCTCATTTTTTAAGATTGCTTCTTTTTCTTGAGCGATTTCTTTTAATCGTTTTTCAATTTCATCACTAGACGTATAACTTGAAGAGAGATTCACTTTCGAACCTGCTTCATCTAGTAAATCAATGGCCTTATCCGGTAGGAATCGATCTTGTATATAGCGATGAGATAACTTGACGCAAGCCTCTAACGCTTCATCTGTATAAGAAACTTGATGGAAGTTTTCATATTTAGATTGAAGACCTTTTAAGATTTCTAATGCAGCTTCTACAGATGGTTCTGCTACTTGAACTGGCTGAAAGCGACGTTCAAGCGCTGCGTCTTTCTCGATTTTTCGGTATTCTGTTAAGGTGGTTGCCCCTACTAATTGAAGTTCACCACGAGCGAGCGCTGGTTTTAGAATGTTTCCTGCATCCATTGACCCCTCAGCAGAACCTGCCCCTACTAGTAAATGAATTTCATCTACAAATAAGATAATGTTTTTACGGCTTTGTAAATCGCTGATTAATTGTTTCATCCGCTCCTCAAATTGTCCGCGAATCCCTGTGTTAGCAACTAGTGAAGCAACATCCAATAAATAGACCTGTTTATTTTTTAATTTTGTTGGTACTTTTCCTTCTTCTATCTTTAAAGCGAGACCTTCAGCGATAGCCGTTTTCCCAACACCTGGTTCCCCAATTAAAACGGGGTTATTTTTATTACGTCGATTTAAAATTTCAATCACTCTTGAAATTTCTTCATCCCGACCGATAACCGGGTCAATAAGACCAGCCTTTGCCATACCATTTAAATTTTTTCCAAATTGATCTAAAAATCCGTCGTGATGTGCTTGAGCTTGTTGATTTGAGGCTTCGGGGTTCATTCCTTGCTGATGATTCAATTGTTTTAATAAATCATCCATTGGAGACGAATGCATTTCACCAAATCCACCAAGATTCATGCTAGGTCCCAAATGGTTTGTTAAGTTTTGTTTTTGCGATTGGTAGCAAGTTTGGCAAAGATGCAATTGTGTTTCCTGCCCATTCAATACCAATCTAAAGTTTATATGAGCCTTTCTTTGTTGACAATTTTGACAAAGCATAAACATTCCCCTTTCATCCTTATCTTTGACTTTGACTATATTTGATCTTTTGTGCTTTGATTATACTCTGACCAATTTTGACTTTCAAGTATTTTGTTTAGGAAATTTGTGGAATGATGGTGATGTTTGGCTAGTTATGTTCTTTATTCGAGATATTTAAAGGATGAAAGCTCGTCTTTGTTTGTCCTGACTTTCATATAGTGAAAGCAGGAGGGGAAAGCAGTTGAAGACAAATTGGAGTTCTGCTTTTCAAATAGCTGCGGTTTATGTAGGAACAGTTGTTGGAGCAGGGTTTGCAACGGGTAGAGAGATTGTTGAGTTTTTTTCGCGATATGGATTTATCGGGTTAGTTGGGATGTTAATGGCTGGTTATATCTTTATTTTTCTAGGGACAAAACTGATGGTGATATCTGCTGAAATTCAAGCAAAATCTTATGAAGAATTTAATGAGTACTTATTCGGAAAATCAATTGGAAAAGTCATAAATATAGTAACACTTTTTATGCTTATCGGTGTCAGTGGTGTGATGCTTGCAGGTGCTGGAGCTATCTTCCAAGAACAATTGGGTCTGTCAAGGACGGTCGGAATTATGGTTACAATCGGTCTTTCATTTTTAGTAATGATCGTCGGTACGAAGGCCTTATTAGCGGTAAATACGTTTGTTGTTCCATTAATGATCAGTTTTAGTTTAATTTTATTTTTTCTTTCTATGCAACAACCAAACTTTTTGGAACAAATCCTTTATATTCCCTATGTGAAGGATGGGTGGTCAGCGGTTGTATCGCCTTTTTCCTATACCGCCTTTAACTTATCTTTAGCACAAGCAGTTCTCGTTCCAGTTGCTTCTGAAATTAATGATATCAAAACGATAAGAAGGGGAGGAATGTTAGGAGGAGCAGCTTTAACTCTCATTCTTCTCGCCAGTCATATGACTTTAGTTATGTTGCCTAACTTTTCAGCTTTTGAAATTCCAATGGCCATTATTATGAAGAATTTAGCCCCAGGGCTATTTGCGATTTATGTGTTGGTTATATATGGAGAAATCTTTACCTCTGTTATTGGAAATGTATACGGTCTTGAAAAGCAAATTCGACAATATATCGACATTCCAAAAATGTTCATAGTATCCGGTATATTTACCATTTGTTATTTATTAAGCTTCTATGATTATAGCCGGCTTCTTTCATATTTATATCCGTTATTTGGGTATATTAGTTTGCTGTTTATTGTTTTATTATGGATGAAATCGGAAAATAAAAAATGAGGTGTGGATTATCACACCTCATTTTTATGATTAATTAACTTTTATATGCTTAGCCATTTGGAGAAAAGCATCTAAGTGATTTTCTTGATTTTTCGTAAAGATTAATAACTTTATGATATGATCATGATCTTTTATCAAAAGGGCAGTAACGACCTCTTTATCATTTTTAGTTTGCATCATCGTTGTATCTTTCGAAAAGCCTGCTGGGGGACTTAATGTTTCAACATCTGTATTTAGCGAAGCTTCTAATTGAACTAGGGTATTCTCTTTTAGAGACTCTATACTTGAGTCGCTAGGTAAGATTTGAATTCGCATCGAATGTTGATCGTTTTCTTTAAAATAAAGCGAATCATTATTCGGTTCTTCACCCGTTAACTCATAGCTAGGGAGAATATAAAGACCGAAAGCTTGATTGTCACTCTTTTTCCAGTTTGCGGTTTCTTCTACAGTCTTACCATTAATGGAATAACTGATTTGCAACTCTGAAGCAGGAGTGGTTTCCCCATTATCATTCTCACTCTTTTTATCATTTTCATCAACTTTATCGGATTGGCTCATTGGCTTCGGTATCTTGATCCGTATTTTCCTCTATTTTATTGTTTTCTTCGTTTGTTTTTCCTTCAATTTGATCAGCTTCTTCATTTAGTTGCTCTTCTGTTTCCTTTGTGGAACCATTTGCTGAATTTGTTTCACTGCTTGTCCCACAAGCAACGAGCACTATCGATAAGATGAATAGTACAGTAAAGTATTTCAAAAATTTAACCATCAAAATCCTCCTCTAAATTATAATGTATGAGCGTTCATTCGATTACCTTAATGGAAATAGAATGAATAGACAAAAGTCAAAGACAATGTGAGAGATCACATTTAGTCGAATGCTTTTTTTCCATGAATAAAGGAATCCCCAGAAGATCCCGCCAATTAGTGCAGCTGCAATATGAATGGTATAACCTGAATAGATTTGAACCGATGCATATAATAGAGTTGAGAGAATAATCGCGAAACGGACATTTAATTTCCTTTCTAATCGCTTTTGAATAAATCCTCTCCAAAATATTTCTTCGCCGGGAACAATAATAAGTAATAGTGTAAGATAATGCCAAAAACTTTTTGGTGAAAAGTGTTTGTATAATCCAGTGATTTCTTTCTTAAATGGCATATTAAAAAATTCAATTAAAAAATTTCCTAACCAGAAAATAATAAAAAGAATAATTCCCGAAAGAATACCATATAGCGTATTTTTAATAAAAGATGTACGCACATCTGCTTTTTCATTGAAAATGGAATAACTTATTAAAATCAACATAGCGCCGGTAAACATATACCAAAATATCGCTTTATCCTCAAATGTTAAGTACATCAATATATGGGCAATGATGATGCCTATTAACACTCGATAATCAATCTTTATTTTATTCACATTTAAACTCCTTTCCATTACCCCTTTATTTTACCAAAAAACGAAGAATCTTGGTAGAAATGGAGAGGAACATAAAAGTCAAAACGCAGCACCTTCATTTTAACCAAAAACTATTCCTTTATGTAGCTTTTGATGGAAAATAATATTGAAAAGAGTGGAGAATGCTAATAGGGAGCCGGTGATTAAAGAAAGAGAAGGAGGAATGGAAATGTCGAAATCAAAACGACAGCAAGAAAGAGAGTGGACGGTACGCAAGCAGAATCAAAATCCTCATGGAAAAGTAAAGTCGCTTAAAGAATTATCGGATGAAACGAAGCCATAACATACTATGCGAGGGCTGCATTTGCAGCCCTTTTTTACCTTTTATCTTAGTATTTATATAACATCTTTAATGATTTTGTAATTTTTATGATTAACAACGGTCCTTTCTTCTAAATCCAATTTCAGGAAATCCTCCATATAGGTAAGGTCAACGATTACAGAATTTTCATTGACTTTTTCAACAATTCCTTTTAATCCATCTCGAAATTCAATGACATTGCCTATTTCAGCGATTTTCATTATGTCATCTCTCCTTTGTGTAAATAGTTATAATATTTTTTATATTAATAATATATTGCACTATATTCCCTTTTTCGTAAAGGGTTTTTTGTAAACTTTGACTACAACTTTTACTTTTATTACTATTAAAATAGGAGCTGATGATATGACAGAGGAATTGGCAATTGAGATTCTTGAGAAGTTAAAAAGCGGTGAGCTTGAAGAGTATTTAGTTTCTAAGGACGAGTTTTTTTCTTTCCGACAAGTGCTTGTCAAAAGAGAAGATTTCAAGCATTATCGCGGGATTGCTAAAAGAGGTGGAGATGTCTTATACCAATATTTGCAGGAACCAAGAAGTTAAAAGGGGATCGAGATGGATCTCCTTTTTTATTTTTTCATGTTACCTTCGTTTAATAGGGTTCTTCATTGACTAAAGTGTTAATGAGGAGTGATAAACATGAAGTTGAAAAAAATATTGTTTCTGTATGTAGTTGCTTTGTCGTTAATACTTGTGGCTTGCAGTCCTAACGAACCATCGATTATTAATCGATATGCAGAAGCACATTTAACGAATAAAAATGAACTCCAATTCCGTTTCAAAGTAAATGATAAAATTTTTACAGATGAAAAGATGTATAAAGTAAAAGTCTTGATCCATGATGAGGAATTGGCGGCAGCGCTTGGCAATGATGAGATTATATATGGTTCTAACATCGTACCAAATGGAAAAACATTAGACGTTGCAGTTGGGGAAGATTCTTTTATTTTTATGGATCCGATTCCGTTGTTAATGGATCTACATGTTTTTGAAATTGAAAAAATGATTAAGGATGAAAGGGCGATATCAGTTGTTATTATGAGTAATAATGAAGTGATTGCAAAAGCATATTTAACAAATTTTACCTCTCAAATCTAAAAAAATCTTTCAGAATGATATAATGGAATAGATTGATAACGAGGGGAGAGAGCAAAATGCTTACAATTGAAAATACGATTATCGGCTTTATTGGAACCGGTGTCATGGGGAAAAGTATGGCAATGCACTTATTAGATGTTGGATATTCTGTTATTGTTTATAATCGCACGAAAGACAAGGCAGAAGAGTTATTGGCTCGGGGCGCCTCATGGGCATCCACTCCAAAAGAGGTCGCAAATCAAGCAAATATAATCATTACAATGGTAGGTTATCCTAAAGATGTAGAGGAAATTTATCTAGGGAGTCAAGGCATTATCGAAAATGGGAAGCCTGGTTCTTATGTAATTGATATGACGACATCGATACCAACCTTAGCAGTAAAAATTTATGAAGAAGCAAAAAGGAAAGGAATGTTTGCATTAGATGCTCCTGTTTCTGGTGGGGATGTAGGTGCAAAAGAGGCGCGCTTATCGGTCATGGTTGGCGGGGACGAAAGGGTTTTTAATGAAATACAACCGCTTTTTAACGTGCTTGGGACCAATGTTGTTTATCAAGGTCAGGCTGGAGCTGGACAACATACGAAAATGTGTAATCAGATTGCGATTGCCTCTAATATGATTGGCGTATGCGAAGCCATTATTTATGCCGAAAAAGCAGGGCTGAATCCAGAAAAGGTTTTAGAGAGTATTTCATCAGGAGCGGCAGGAAGCTGGTCATTGACCAATTATGCACCAAGGATGTTAGCTGGGGAGTTTGAACCAGGCTTTTACATTAAACATTTTATTAAGGATATGAATATTGCTTTACAGGAAGCAGAAGCGATGGGTATGGAAACTCCTGGTCTTTTTCTTGCTAAAAGTATGTACGAGCGTCTAGCAAAGAATGGGGAAGATAATAGCGGTACGCATGCTTTATATAAATATTGGCAACGGTAAAATAGTATAAATTAGAGCCTCCGAAACACACTAGCAGTAGAGTAAAGGAGGTTTTTTTGATGGCAAAACGAAATAAAAAGAATGATCCACAGCAAAAGAATAAAAAAGGTTTTGACTCAAGCGTAATAGATACTGAGTTTGCTCATGAAATGGGCAGCGCCGATACGAATAAGATTCATAAAGATAAAGCTAAAAAAGAAAAAGCTTCAAAAAATGCCGGTAAATATAAAGGTGGATTATAACTGTAGTAAAATGTATCTGAAAGTAGTTATTTTCAGATACATTTTTTTATACAAAAAAGAAAAAGTAGGCTAAATTTCCTGGTTATTCATGGTATAGTAAAAATAGAAATGAAGATTATTAAATAGGCAGGTTGAAGACTATTGAAAAATAATAAAGGAATTTTACTTGAGACTGGGACAAATGAATTAGAAATTGTTGAGTTTGGAATTGGCAACAATCATTTTGGGATCAATGTCATTAAGGTGCGAGAAATTATTAACCCTGTACCTATTACTGTCGTTCCTAATTCACATCAATTTGTTGAAGGAATTATTGAGTTAAGAGGGGAAGTTTTACCCGTAGTAGATGTAGCGAGTGCGATTGGGTTCCCAGCTTCCGATACACCTGAAAAGGATAAATTTATTGTCACAGAATTTAATCAGTTAAAAATCGTCTTTCATGTACATAGTGTTTCGCAAATTCATCGTATTTCTTGGCAGCAAATTGAAAAGCCTTCTGAAATGTACCAAGGTCCAGAAAGCCAAGTAATTGGTGTGATTAAATTAAATGGCCAAATGATTCTCCTGCTGGATTTTGAAAAAATCGTAGTTGATATTAATCCTGAATCTGGCATTAATGTTGAGCGAATTGGAAAGCTGGGCCCTAGGGAACGTTCCAATAAACATTTAGTTGTAGCAGAGGACTCGCCGCTATTACGCAAATTATTGCAGGATACATTAGAGGAAGCAGGTTATCATCACGTTGAATTTTTTGAAAATGGGGAAGAAGCCTATAAATATTTAGAAACGATTATTAACAACGGAACGGAAATTGAAAAAGAAGTACAATTGATCATTACAGACATTGAAATGCCACAAATGGATGGGCATCATTTAACGAGAAAGGTCAAAGAACACAGCGATTTAGCGAAATTGCCTGTGATTATTTTTTCCTCTCTTATTACAGATGATTTAAGGCATAAAGGTCAAATTGTAGGGGCAAATGCTCAAGTGAGTAAACCAGAAATCGACAAATTAATTCGTTTAATTGATCAGCACGCACTATAAAGTGAAACTTCCATCAATGGAGGATTTTTCATTCCCTACTGATGGTTAGTCACGTAGAGTCTGATTGATTTATCTAAGGGCTGAGGCCCAAAGAAAGATAAAACTTATTTCACCAATCGGAGCTTTACGGGCCGCCTATCTTCTTTTACTATACTCAGAGCCTAGGGGGCTTAATGTCCGTTAAGCCTGAGAAAATTTCATGCTTTTATCAAAATAAAAAACTTCTATTAATGATATTTACTGAATTCATTAACAGAAGTTTTTTTGTGAAAAAATCCACACTCGTTTTCAATTGTAACTTTCACCAAGTTTTTTAAATACTGGTTTGTTGTACTTTTTTCTAGCAGGATTTGTAGAAATTGTACTATTCTCAACTTCCTTTAACCCCGTGTAAGTTAAGAGAATTTTCTTTGCCTGGCTTAGTGAAAGGGATGCTTTAGGATTGCGAACATGATGATCCAGCTTACCGAGATGAGGTAATTCAACAAAATCACTTTTAGAAGGAGGTAAATGAAATGTGTAATTCCCACATTGTATTAATACATCTGATTGTTGTTGGCTGAACTTTGGATTATTTGAAAAATGCAGTCCTATCTTTTTAGCCTTACCTTCACGAATTAGCTTATGAAGGGCTGTAAATTTAAGTTGATATAAAAATTTAGGATTTGGAGCAGTTTTCGCATGCCTATTAACAATGAAGATCGCTTGTGAGAGGTTTTCTATTGTTGGTTTAATTTGAGGTTTAGATGTACCGTCACGAAATGAGGACAATGTTAGGGCTCCTTTCAATTTGATAAAAAACGAATATAACTTATCTATCATTTTCAATTAGGATCAAGACCTATTTGTATTATACCCCTTTTATCGTTAAAAGAAAATAAGTTACTTAATAATAACATAAGGTTGAAAGGAAACCATCCTGCTGTTTAAAAGTTCTCACAAGAAAAAGCTTTTATCTAATAATGACAGAAGTTCCATTTGGAACTTGTGTTGATAGCTCAAGTACATCTTGATTATACATACGTACACAACCAAGGGAAACGGACTTGCCAATAGACGATGGATCGTTTGTACCATGAATCCCATACCCTGCTTTTGAAAGAGAAAGCCACATAGCTCCAAAAGGACCTCCTGGATTGGGTTGCCGATTGACAACCACAAAGGTACCGACAGGAGTTTGGGTTAACATTTTTCCGACGGCAATCGGGTATGTTTTAACTAATATATTGTTTCGAAATAATTGAAGTGTTCGGCTCGCCTTGGAAATGACAATTCGGTAAGGAATGGTTGCTGGATCTGGTAAACCGGGAATAACGATGTTCCAGCCCGCCTGAATCATATTAACATTTGTAATAAACGGATTTGCCGCAAGAAGTTGTGCAATTGAAACCCGATAATCTCTAGAAATAGAATATAAAGTTTCTCCCTGTTTTATCGTATGTCGCATTTTACCACTCCATTTCATTTTAAAGTTAAATTTTGTATGATAATTTAACCTATGAAAAGACCCGGAAAATGCTACTATTTATATTTAGGAAGGCTGTCACAAAAACTTCTCTTTATTGTTCCCCAGCGGTTAAAGTAAATAATGTTAATTCAGGTTTAGATAAAAACCGAATGGGTAGTCTTGTTGTTCCAATCCCTCGATTTACATACAAGGTTAACTCGTTATCCAAATGTTCTAATTCATAAAACCCCTCATAATAAAGTTCGCTGTATGGCGGTGTAATTAAAGGGCCAAAAAAGGGAATTTTTACTTGTCCACCATGACTATGTCCACTTAGTTGCAGTTGAATTCCATATTGGACGGCTTCAGTTGCTAAATCAGGTTCATGGGCTAAAAGGATTTTATAGGAGTCTTTTGGGATCCCTTCTACTGCTTTTTCGAAATCAGGCTTTCCAAGCATCGCGTCATCAAGTCCAACCATATACAAGGAACTGCCATCGAGTAAATTGATTTGTTCACTGTTATTTTGTAATACAGTAAATCCACTATTGATCATAATGTCCCTATATAAATCAGTACCATATCCACCATGGTCATGATTCCCGTATATAGCAAATTTACCAAATGTGGCGGAGATGCTTGATAAGATCGGGATAATTTCATCACTATGTTGATATTTATTAGGTTCGTCCATTAAATCTCCAGTAAAAATCACGACATCTGGATTTAGTTTATTAATTGTTTTTACAACCTTAGCTAGTTGTTCTGCTTGATAATGAAAACCAAGGTGTGTATCGCTAAATTGGACGATTTTAAACTGGTCGAAGCCGCTTGGAATATTAGGGTGATGAATGGAATGCTTGTTAATTTCCAGTAATCTAGTTTCAACTTCTTTGACATAGTAATAACCGCCAGCTGTGGCAGCAATCATGGCAAGGACAGAAGTAAACGTTCTTTTAATAAATGTTCTCCTCGTTATTTTCTTAGACATCGCAAAACCAACCTATCATTTATCAAATTCTTTATTTATACTATCAAAGGATGAAAAGAATGAGAAGAAGAATATTGAGAAGGATGAAAAAAATAGATTTGTTTGATTTTTCTATACTTATTAAATGAAGGATTTCAATATGCTATAATTGGAGGCGTAAAATTTTAAGGAGGTTCTACATGGATGCATTGGATATCATTTCTAATTTAGAACATGTAATTCCATATTTTCAACCGATATTCAGTGCTGATGAGCAACGGATCATTGGGTATGAAGTTTTGGGAAGATATGATGGAGAGGGAGAGATGGCTAGTTTAGGTCCTTTTTTTCATGATAAAAGCATCCCTGAAGAATATCGATTGGAAGTTGACAATGTCGTATTAAAAAAGGCCTTAGAACAAGCAATGATATTGGAAAATGATGTTTTTCTATTTATTAATCGAAATGAAGAACTGCTTATGAATGACAGCGGGGAAGATTTATTAAAGCTGCTTTTAATATATCGGGAAAAAGGATTCTCTTTAAATCGGATTATTTTAGAAATCACAAATGAAGGTCCGAATAGTGAAATCGATCACTTATTGAATTATTATCGTACGTTCGGCATTAAAATTGCGATCGATAAAATTAAAAATACGAGTAGTCTGTTGGATCGTATTGGCGAGTTAAAACCCGATATTGTAAAGGTCGATTTAGCTCCGCTAAGATCGACTAACCCGCCGCCGGCCTTTCAAGAAACTCTTTATTCATTATCACTATTAGCAAGGAAAATTGGTGCTGCTTTATTGTTTAAAAATATTGAAATGGTTTATCAGCTTCAATTTGCATGGAAAAATGGCGGTCGATATTATCAAGGGTTTTACTTAGAGGAGCCTTCGCCTGAATTTGTCTCTCGGGATAGGTTGAAAGATAAGCTCAAGTCCGAATTCCATGAATTTATTGTATATGAGAAGAAAAAGTTAGAATCCATTGTTACGATAACAGATCAATTTCATACAAAGGTTCAATCGTTAGTCAATAAAATAAAAAAGCCGGCTGGATATGAAGGGTTATTTCTTACTCTTTCTAAAGATTTAAATGAAATTGCTTTTAGAATGTATATTTGTGATGAAGATGGTTTTCAAAAATCCCCGAATCTCATTAAAAAAGGGAGTAAGTGGGAACTTCAGCCGGAATATATTCAAAAAAACTGGAGTTGGCGGCCCTATTTCTTAGAAAATATTGTGAAAATGAGAAATGATAAAAAAGGGATATTATCTGATTTATATAATGACATTGAAACAGGTGACTCGACGAGAACCTTTTCATATCCATTAAATGAAAATGAGTATTTATTTTTTGACTTTTCTTATGATTTTCTTTATCAACATGATTATTTATTGTTAAAATAGCGGTTCATGGTAAAAAATGTAAAAAAGATTAGAAAGCCTCCGTGAATTTTGTAAAAAATACTCGATTTTTGTGACTTACTCTTGTACAATTCCATGTTTTTCTTTATGCTGTTTATGTTAGGAAATAACATTTTGAATCGTATCGATTGGATGTAAGTTTTGTGGTTTAGAAAGAAGTCATTTGAGAAACCTAATAATGTCGGTTAGGTTTTGCTGAAAGGAGAGGAAACATGTCACAACTTCAAGGTATTTTAACGCGATTAAAAAATTTACAAGAACAGTCTACTAACGGTGAGCCATCACAACGTTTTTTTGAAGTGAATGGTGTACGAAAGTGCCAAGTAACTTATCAACCAAAATCAGCAACGTATGAATTGGAAGTTTATTACGATAAAGAAAAGCCTAAACGATATCAATTTGATAATATTGATATGATTACAATCGAAATATTTGATTTAATTCAATAGGCTAATGTTTTTGAATAAAAGGAACCATAGGGTTCCTTTTTTATAAGGCGGAAAATTCTAAACTGTGTTAAAATAGAAGTTATAATTATTTTCTGAGGTGAATTCATCGATGTTAAATCTAGAAAATTTCTTCACCATTGATATGCGTATGTTAATGATTCCTTCTGAGAAGGTTGCCCACGTACAGGTTGGAAATAGTCTCGAACATGCTTTGTTAGTATTAACAAAAAGCGGTTATAGCGCGATCCCTGTACTTGATCCTCATTATAAACTTCATGGTCTTATTTCAACACCTATCATTATGGAGTCGATCCTTGGATTGGAAAGAATTGAATATGAGAAATTAGAAACGACCAAAGTTGAGGAAGTGATGAACGAACAAATTCCACACTTAAAGATTGGAGCAGGTGTGCAAGCTATGATGGAATTATTAGTTGATCATCCATTCCTATGTGTTGAAAATGAGAAAGGTTACTTTGAGGGAATTTTAACAAGAAGAGCAATTTTGAACTTGTTAAATGAGGTCTTATCTAATTAAATAGAATAGTAGCTTCCTGTATGCATGGGGGCTTGTTTTTTTATTTAGGTTCATTTCCTGCAGGATGGAGAAAGGATTATTGTACATGCAAAATGTGGTAGAAAAAAGAATGAATAATAAAACGAACCGCCCTATTGTCCTCGCTGCGATCATGATGGCTATGTTCATGGGAGCCATTGAAGGAACGATTGTCTCAACGGCAATGCCTGCGATTGTAGGTGAGTTAGGTAACTTTTCATTATATAGTTGGGTATTTTCCTCTTATTTACTAATGAATACTGTAACCGTTTTAATTTATGGGAAATTAGCTGATTTGTTCGGACGAAAACCTGTTATTACGTTTGGAATTTTTCTGTTTTTAATCGGTTCGATTTTATGCGGGTTGGCAAACTCGATGGTGACTTTAATTATTTTTCGGTTTATTCAAGGTTTTGGGGCGGGGGCGATCACTCCTATTGCAACGACCATTGTCGGAGATATTTATTCAAAGGAAGAGAGAGCAAAAATCCAAGGCTATTTATCAAGTGTATGGGGGATTTCTGCTGTACTTGGACCAGCACTCGGCGGTCTGCTTGTTCAATATGTTAGTTGGAGATTTGTATTTTGGATTAATATTCCGCTCGGAATATTAGCGTGGATTGGAATTGCATTGTTCCTGAATGAAAATGTCTCCAAAAAAAGAAAATCAATCGACTATAAAGGAGCTGCATTCATTACAGTTTCAACAAGTATTCTCATGTATGTCCTTGTTGAAGGAGGGAATCGCTGGAATTGGTTATCGCCGCAAATTTTGGGGTTATTATTAATAAGTGTTATTCTATTTTTTATCTTTTATTACCATGAGCGAAAAGTAGATGAACCGATTATGCCGTTTTCGATCTGGAAGAACCGTACGATTCTTTTGGCAAATTTGACTTCGTTTACAACTGGTATCATGCTAATTGGGATTTCAAGTTATTTACCAACATTTGTACAAGGTGTCATGGAAAAACCACCGATTGTTGCTGGATTCACATTAACGACAATGTCAATTGGCTGGCCTATTGCTTCTACTGCAGCGGGTCCATTAATGCTTAAGATTGGCGTAAGAGCTACTTCTTTGATCGGCGGGATTGCCTTAATCGTTGGAAGTCTTATGTTTGTTACCTTAACACCGGAAGCAGGTCCAATATGGGCTGCAATCGGTTCGTTTATTGTCGGAGCGGGGATGGGTTTGACAAGTACTACCTTCATCGTTGCTATTCAAAGTGCAGTTAGTTGGGAGCAACGTGGGGTCGCAACCGCTGCTAACTCGTTTATGAGGAATTTAGGAAACACAGTAAGTGCAGCGTTTCTTGGCGGAATATTGAACAGTCAGCTTATGAAATATTTGATGGAAAATGGCAATGAGCATACATCGGAATTAACGGTTAATTCCATTACCCTATTATTAAATCAAGAGGAACGCAGTCTTTTATCTTTAGATGCGTTGCGCCTTTTACAAGATGGATTAACACAGTCTTTGCATATGGTTTATTATGTTGTTCTTTTCCTCGCTATTGTCAGTATTGTCTTCATTTGGTTATTACCAAAAAAACATGAAACCCATTAAAGGTTTAGATGATGTCATTGAGGTTGCGATTGAGATGATTAGTAAGTATATTTTCTATAAGGGAAACTAAAATTTGATTGGATCCCATATAACTTTGGAGGAATAATCGGTGAAAAAAGAGTTTGCTGTTATTGGTTTGGGTCGTTTTGGAGGTAGTATTTGTCGTACATTAGCGGAACAAGGAATAGAAGTAATGGGAATTGACAATAATGAAGAGCGTGTAGATGAGTACTCAACCATTGCTTCTCATGCAGTTGTCGCAAATACAACAGATGAAAAAGTATTAAAGAGCTTAGGGATTCGTAATTTTGATCATGTGATTGTAGCAATTGGGGATGATATTCAAGCTAGTATTTTAACAACCATTATGTTAAAAGAACTTGGTGTTAAAAAGGTGACGGTAAAAGCCCAAAATGATTATCATGAAAAGGTATTAGTAAAAATAGGGGCAGATCACGTCGTTCATCCTGAGCGGGATATGGGAAGAAGAATCGCGCATAACATCATTTCAAATAATGTCCTCGATTATTTGGAGTTATCTGACGAGCATAGTATTGTAGAAATTGTTGCAAGTGAGAAGATTGATGGTTATTCAATCTTACATTTAGATGTACGTGCTAAATATGGAATCAATATTGTTGCCATTAAAAGACGTGATGAAATTATTGTTTCACCCCAAGCAAATGAAATGATTTATAAAGAAGATATTTTGATTGTAATCGGTGCCGATGTTGATATCAATCGCTTTGAAAAAAAGGTATTATCTTAAAAAATGAGAAAAAGCACCGTTGAACCGGTGCTTTTTCTCATTTTTTGACGACAATCATACTTCCATTATTATCGGCAAGATCATCGGACGTCGTTTCGTTTTTTCATAAAGAAATGGTGAAAGTGTATCCGTAATTTCATTTTTAATTTCTGACCACTGAGTAGTCTTACGTTCCATCACTCTATCTAAGTGTTTTGCGATTAGACTTTGAGCATCATTAATTAAATCACTAGACTCTCTCATATAAACAAAACCACGTGAGATAATATCTGGCCCTGAGGCAATTTTGAATTCTTTCATATTGATACTGACAACAACGACGACAAGTCCTTCCTCAGATAAGATTCTGCGGTCGCGTAATACGATATTGCCGATATCACCTATCCCGCTTCCATCAATAAACACATTTCCAGAGGGGATTTTTCCAGCGACCTTGGCTTCATCTGGGCTAAGAGAAAGTACCTCGCCATTATCCATGATGAAACAATTCTCTTCCTTTACCCCACAATCAACAGCAAGCCTTGAATGAGTCACGAGCATACGATACTCACCATGGATCGGTAGAAAGAATTTTGGTTTTATTAATCGTAACATTAACTTTTGTTCTTCTTGTCCGCCATGACCAGATGTATGAATATCATTTAATTTTCCATGGATAACGTCAGCGCCAGCTCGGAAAAGCATATTAATCGTTCGATTCACGCTTGTCGTATTACCAGGGATCGGAGAAGATGAAAAGACAACTGTATCTCCTGGGATAATTTGAATTTGTCTGTGTGTTCCATTTGCAATTCTAGATAATGCAGCCATCGGTTCACCTTGGCTTCCTGTACAAAGGATGGTTACCTTATTTGCCGGCAGTCGATTAACTTGTCCAGCATCAATAAAGGTATCCTTAGGTGCACGAATATATCCTAAATCTTGACCAATTTGAATGGCAGCTTCCATACTCCGGCCAAAGACAGCCACTTTTCGGTCATTTGCAACGGCCGCTTCAGTTACCTGCTGTAATCGATGAATATTGGATGCGAATGTAGCAAAAATAACCCGTCCATCCACTTTTCTGAAAATATCATGGATTGTATCCCCAACACGTCTTTCAGACATTGTAAAATCGGGGATTTCACTATTTGTACTATCCGAAAGGAGGCAAAGTACACCTTCTTTTCCAATCTCAGCCATTTTTGTCAAGTTTGCAGGTTCACCTACAGGCGTAAAATCAAATTTAAAGTCACCCGTATGTACAACTTGTCCAGGTGGAGTTTTGACAACGATTCCATAAGAATCCGGTATGCTATGGGTTGTTCTAAAGAAGGAAACGGATGTTTTTCTGAACTTGATCACATCTTCTTCTTTAATTTCAATAAGAGTAGTTTGTCTAAGGAGACCGTGTTCGTCCAATTTATTACGAATTAATCCGAGTGCAAGCTTGCCTCCATAAATGGGAATATTCACTTGTCGCAGCAGATAAGGGATGCCCCCTATATGGTCTTCATGGCCATGGGTAATAAAGAGTCCTTTAATTTTATCTTCATTTTTTACTAAATAAGTATAATCTGGAATCACATAATCGATTCCGAGCAGTTCATCTTCCGGAAATTTAATTCCGGCGTCGATGAGGATGATCTCATCTTGGAACTGGACTGCGTAAGTGTTTTTACCAATTTCTCCTAAACCACCTAAGGCAAAAACGGCAGTTTGATCATTTTTTACAAATTTCATATTCTATATCTCCAATACTTTAAAATCTTCGTTTTGTTGTTCGTATTCTAAAAAGGCTCCGTCAATGGGTGTAATGAATTCAATATTATAAGGATATTGAATTAACTTTTTACGGATATCTGGTAAAGACTCCCCTTCAATATATAATGTTTTTGTCATTTCACGAACAGGTACTTGGGTTTGTAATTCCTGATAGAAAACCTTAAAAATCACTTTTGATCGCTCCTCATTGTATTTTATATTTAAAAAATAAAGTTTATCTATTTTTCATTAAGATAAGGAAGGAGCCCTTCTAAAGAGTGAAGGGCTCAAAAAATAATCAGGCAATTGATTTTTTTCGCAACATGTCATTCCACTGTTTTAAAAGCTTCTTTCTTAGCTTCTTTAACATTGTGGTCATCTCCTTATTTTCTATTTTAATCATTCCTTGTTTAAAGTAAAGGGAATTCAAGATTTTATCGTCAATTAACAATCTTTTTACTTATATTATTTGTCATTATTACGGCAATTATTAAATATGTTTAGATAATTTGAATAAGGCGTAAAAAAATATGAAAATTGTCACGTAAATCAACCATTTACAAGGAGGTGATAGAAAAAAGGAGAGAGATTTAGATGGTTATCAACTGTCCCTTACTGTTATATTACTGGTTAAATTGCGATAGCATCTTCCGGCTTTTGCATTGGATTCTCTTTATTAATATGATCGTAAAACATAATTCCGTTTAAATGATCAATCTCATGCTGAAAACAGATAGCAGGAAGTCCCTTTAGTCTGACTTTTATTTCTTTCCCTTCAGAATCAAAACCCTTCACAGTAATTCTTGCAAATCTCGGTACGTAACCCGGATATGGTTCATCTACTGATAGGCACCCCTCACCAGAAACTAAATAAGATTTTTCTACTGAATGACTCACTATTTTAGGGTTTATAAGAGCGTAGCTATGTAACTTTTCGTTTTCATCGGTTAGATGCACAGCAATCATTCGTTTTGAAACATTAATTTGTGGTGCTGCTAAACCAATTCCTGAACGCAGTTCATACTTTGATGCAATCTCAGGATTTTGACTATTTTGGACGAATTCCATTAATTGGTGAAGAATTTTTTTATCCTCTTCAGAAGGCGGCAATGAAACTTCTGAAGCAACTTTTCTTAAGGTTGGATGTCCATCTCGTATAATATCATCCATTGTTAACATATTAGGTAACACTTCCTTTAATTATAGATCACGTATTCCAATTTTAACAAAAAGTAACTAAAAAGTTAATCTAAACTATTATTTATTCCTTATTAATGAGAAATGTTTGCTTCCATTCGACAATTAACGAGGGAATCTTCACTTATAACTATAAAGAAAACTTAGCTTAAACTAAAGTCTTTTCTATAACACATTTTAAAAATGTCATTTTTTGTAGTACAGATTATAGTCAGAATATATAACAGTTATTAAAATTTGTGAATAATTAGTGAATTTTTATTGAAAAATCCGAGGTAAAACCGTTGACTATGGCAATATTTATCGTTAATATATACATGTAAACAAAAAGTGTTTCATATTTACACCAAAAGTAACTAGTACAGAATAGAAAGAAAAAGAGAATTTATCTTAGGGTTTTGGTTTTGGTGTTATTTAATGCATTTTAGTTATATATTTTTGGATACTCTATAAATGAATATTTAAATGAATTGAAAGGGTGATGGGTGTGTCATCTCAAATGAAAAATATATCAGTCGATGCACAAGTTCAAACAGAAGTCATTGCAGATCAATTTCAAATGCTGCAAATATTAAATGAAGAGGGTCAAGTTGTTAATGAAACAGCTATGCCTGAATTAAGTGATGAACAATTACAAGAATTGATGAGACGTATGGTTTATACAAGAATTTTAGATCAACGTTCTATTTCTCTAAATAGACAAGGACGTTTAGGTTTCTATGCGCCAACAGCAGGGCAAGAAGCGTCCCAGTTGGCATCGCAATTTGCTCTTGAAAAAGAAGACTTTGTTCTGCCAGGATATCGTGATGTACCACAAATCGTATGGCATGGTCTTCCACTTTATCAAGCATTCTTATGGTCGAGAGGTCATTTCGAAGGCGGACAAATTCCTGAAGGTGTAAATGTATATATTCCACAAATCATTATTGGTGCCCAATTTGTTCAAGCTGCTGGTGTAGCACTTGGATTACAAAAACGCGGAAAGAAGGCTGTTGCCATTACTTACACAGGTGATGGTGGAACTTCACAAGGGGATTTCTACGAAGGAATGAACTTTGCAGGTGCCTATAAATCGCCAGCTATCTTTATTGTACAAAATAACCAATTTGCGATTTCAACACCGCGTGAAAAGCAAACAGCTGCGCCAACATTAGCTCAAAAGGCTGTTGCTGCTGGTATTCCAGGAATTTTAGTAGATGGAATGGATCCGCTGGCTGTTTATGCTGCAACACGTGAAGCACGCGTACGGGCAATTAATGGAGAGGGACCTACATTAATCGAAACAATGACTTACCGTTATGGTCCACATACGATGGCAGGGGACGATCCGACTCGTTACCGTACGGCTGACCTTGATGATGAGTGGGAAAAGAAAGATCCGCTTGTTCGTTTCCGTAAGTTCTTAGAGGCAAAAGGATTATGGAGTGAAGAAAAGGAAAATGAAGTAATCGAACAAGCAAAGGAAGAAATTAAAGAAGCAATTAAGAAAGCGGATCAAGCTCCAAAACAAAAAGTAACTGATCTGATTAATTTTATGTTTGAAGAGTTACCGCAAAACTTAATAGAACAAAAAGAAATATATTTAGCAAAGGAGTCGAAATAAGCCATGGCGCAAATGACAATGATTCAGGCGATCACCGATGCGTTACGCGTAGAATTAAAGAACGATCCAAATGTATTGATATTTGGTGAGGACGTGGGCGCTAACGGCGGCGTATTCCGTGCAACGGAAGGTTTACAAAAAGAATTTGGAGAAGATCGTGTATTTGATACACCACTCGCAGAATCAGGGATAGGCGGCTTAGCGTTTGGTCTAGGTTTACAGGGATTTCGTCCGGTTCCAGAGATTCAATTCTTTGGGTTTGTATTTGAAGTATTTGATCAAATTGCTGGTCAAATGGCTCGTTTGCGCTATCGTACTGGCGGTAAATTTAATGCACCTGTAACGATTCGTTCTCCTTTTGGCGGAGGTGTACACACTCCAGATATGCATGCCGATAGTCTAGAAGGGCTGATGGCTCAGACTCCTGGTTTAAAAGTTGTGATTCCGTCAACTCCGTATGATGCAAAAGGGCTGTTAATTTCGGCTATTCGTGACAATGATCCAGTTGTATTCCTTGAACATATGAAATTATATCGTTCATTCCGTCAAGATGTACCTGAAGGAGATTATACTATTCCACTAGGAAAGGCAGACGTAAAACGTGAAGGTACAGATTTATCGATTATTACTTATGGAGCAATGGTTCATGATTCACTAAAAGCAGCCGAAGAACTTGAAAAAGAAGGTTTCTCTGTTGAAGTGATTGATTTACGCACAGTAAGTCCGCTTGATATAGAGACTATCATTGCATCTGTGGAAAAGACTGGTCGTGCGATTGTCGTTCAAGAAGCACAAAAACAAGCAGGTGTTGCCGCTAATGTTGTAGCTGAAATCAATGATCGAGCGATTTTAAGTCTTGAGGCACCTGTTTTACGTGTCACTGCTCCAGATACAATATTCGCATTCCCGCAAGCGGAGTCGGTTTGGCTGCCAAATCATAAAGACATTATTGAAACAGCTAAGAAAGTACTAACATTCTAACCTTTTTTATTAATGAGATTAATTTAATAAGAAATTTGCCCTGCATATAGTTGATGCCTTTTTTACAAAATAAGAAGGTTAGTCGATAAGCAGGGCATAAATAGTGTAATTTGTTAAAATGAAATGGAAAATAGTGAAGGTTCCTTTCGTTGTAATATCAATTACATAGGAACAGACTAATGTAGGAGGGTAACTCAATGTCATTTCAATTTAAGATGCCTGATATCGGTGAAGGAATTCATGAAGGTGAAATTGTAAAGTGGTTTGTAAAGCCGGGAGATAAGGTTCAAGAAGATGATGTTTTATGTGAGATTCAAAATGATAAAGCTGTAGTCGAAATTCCATCTCCAGTTGAGGGTACGGTAGAAGAAGTATTAGTTGGAGAAGGTACAGTGGCGACAGTTGGACAAGTGTTAATTAAATTCGATGCACCAGGATATGAGGATTTAGTATTCAAAGGTGGCGAAGATGAAGAGTCAGCGCCTGAAGAGGTACCAGCAGAGACAAAAGCAGAAGCACTCTGCAAATGCTGCATCAGCTGAAGTCGATCCAAATCGTCGTGTGATTGCGATGCCTTCAGTACGTAAATATGCACGTGAAAAAGGTGTTGATATTCGTCAGGTGGCTGGTTCTGGAGACAATGGACGCGTAATGAAAAGTGATATTGATGCATTCTCAAGTGGTGGAGCGCCAGTTGTACAAGAAGCTCCTCAAGCTGTGACGGAAGCTGTTGAAACACCAAAAACAGCACCAACACCAATTCCAGAAGGTCAATATCCTGAAACACGCGAAAAATTGAGCAATATTCGTAAAGTAATTGCTAAGGCAATGGTTCATTCTAAACACACTGCACCGCATGTAACATTAATGGATGAGGTTGATGTAACAAAACTTGTTGCACATCGTAAGAAGTTTAAAGAAGTGGCAGCAAACAAAGGAATCAAATTAACGTTCCTTCCTTATGTTGTTAAAGCATTAACAAGTGCTTTACGTGAGTTCCCTGCACTTAATACATCACTAGATGATGCAACAGATGAAATTATTCATAAGCATTACTTTAATATTGGGATTGCTGCAGATACGGATAAAGGATTGTTAGTACCTGTTGTTAAAGATGCAGATCGTAAATCCATCTTTACTATTTCTAATGAGATTAATGAATTGGCTTCCAAGGCTCGTGACGGAAAATTAGCTCTAGATGAAATGAAAGGTGCTTCATGCACGATTTCTAATATTGGTTCAGCGGGTGGTCAATGGTTTACTCCAGTAATCAATCATCCGGAAGTTGCTATTCTTGGAATTGGTCGTATCGCAGAAAAGGCGATTGTTAAAGATGGTGAAATTGTTGCGGCTCCTGTTTTAGCATTATCTTTAAGTTTCGATCATCGTATGATAGACGGAGCAACAGGACAAAACGCATTAAATCATATTAAACGTTTATTAAACGATCCTGAACTATTATTAATGGAGGCGTAAGCAATGGTTGTAGGAGATTTTCCGATTGATACAGATACAATCGTTATTGGTGCGGGTCCTGGTGGATATGTTGCGGCGATTCGTGCTGCTCAATTAGGACAAAAAGTAACGATTGTTGAAAAAGAATATATTGGCGGTGTTTGCTTAAACGTAGGGTGTATTCCTTCAAAAGCGCTAATTTCGACTGGACATCGTTATGAAACAGCAAAGCATTCTGAAAAATTTGGAATTAGTGCTGAAAATGTAACACTTGATTTTTCAAAGGTACAAGAGTTTAAAGAGAGTGTTGTTAATAAATTAACTGGCGGCGTAGAAGGTTTATTAAAAGGAAATAAAGTTGATATTGTTCGGGGAGAAGCATTCTTTGTTGATAGCAATTCTTTAAAAGTGATGACAGAATCCTCTTCTCAAACGTATAATTTTAAAAATGCCATAATTGCAACGGGGTCACGTCCGATTGAATTGCCTACATTTAAATATTCAAAACGAGTGTTAAGTTCAACAGGTGCTCTTAATTTACAAGAAGTTCCAAATAAAATTGTTGTTATTGGCGGCGGTGTAATTGGTGTTGAACTTGGAACAGCTTATGCAAACTTTGGTTCTCAAGTAACCATTTTAGAAGGTGCAAATGACATTCTAAGCGTAGGTTTTGAAAAACAAATGGCTGCACTTGTCAAACGTTCCTTGAAGGCAAAAGGTGCAGAAATTTATACAAAAGCATTAGCTAAAGGTGTAGAAGAAACTGAAAATGGCGTAGTTGTAACTGCTGAAATTAAAGGTGAAGAAAAGAAATTTGAAGCAGATTACGTATTTGTCATGGTTGGCCGTCGTCCAAACACAGATGAGATGGGGTTAGAGCAAGCTGGAGTACAAATGACTGAGCGTGGCATTATTGAAATTGATAAGCAATGCCGTACAAATGTCAGCAATATCTATGCAATAGGGGATGTTGCTCCGGGGCCGCAATTAGCACATAAAGCATCATATGAAGCAAAAATTGCTGCGGAGGCTATTGCGGGACATTCATCTGAAATTGATTATATCGGAATGCCAGCTGTCGTTTTCTCCGATCCGGAGCTTGCAGCAGTTGGTTATTCAGAAGCAGACGCTAAAAATGAAGGAATTGAAGTGGTAGCTTCTAAATTCCCATACGGTGGTAATGGTCGTGCGTTATCTCTTGATAGTGCAGATGGATACGTTAAATTAGTCACTCGAAAAGAAGATGGTGTAGTGATTGGCGGACAAATCGCCGGCGCCAATGCATCTGACATTATTTCGGAGATTGGACTGGCGGTTGAAGCTGGAATGACTGCAGAGGATATCGCATTAACGATTCATGCTCACCCAACTCTTGGGGAAATGACAATGGAAGCTGCAGAAGTAGCAATTGGATCGCCAATTCACATTTTAAAATAAAAAAGCTATAAAAAGCTGCCTAATATTCATTTTGAATACGGCAGCTTTTTTTATTTTAGTTTTGATCATGTACCCTCATCAAATAAAATCAGAAAAAATATAACTTATTTATTAAATATCCACACAAATGAAAAATAAGTAAGGCCGCCTGTACATAAAATAAATATAGGAAAACTTTTGAATTTGGGTGATCATTAATGAGGGTATATACGGTTATTATTATTCAATTTATGATATGGAGCAGCTTTACTTTGGCAGAATGGCTTTCCAAAAAAGATTGGTTAATATATAAAGCGATCATGTTTATTGTTTTTTTCTACCTCGCAGTTATGATTGGGAATTACTTTATTCGATCGTTGAAAAAAACATTCTGTACGACCATTATTAGTTTAGTCTTGTATGGATTATTTCACTTTACCATTATTAATAAGTTGCTAATTTTGTAATAAAATAGTGACGGATTTTAGAACATTTGGAAAACTAAGTGTACAAATCCTTTATTTTCAAATATAATTAAAATCTAGATAGAAGATTTAAGAATAAAGGGAGGAGAAATAAAAATGGAACTATTTGAAAAACTATATGAAGAAGATGAAAATATTAACGTTCGCTTTGTTGGTTTTGCCACGGAGTTAGCTCGTTATGACTTTGGGATTATTTATACGAACCTTTTCTTTGGAAAGCCCCTAGTTGTCTGCATGCAAACAGGCCGTTCAACGATCCTCGACCCAGATGACCTCCATGATATTGAATATTTGATGACAGTATTTAAAATTGACGATTATCACCAAGCGGCTGAATTAGCTGAGTTTTTTACAGATGCATTACCGAATACTCCACTTCAGGCACAGTATATTTAACTTCGTTTGAAACGATTGTTGAACAAACAATATAAAAACGTTATCCATGTACGGGACATAAAATGACCCTATGGGATAACGTTTTTTATATTATTTTGAATGAAGAAAACAGACTTTTGGATATCCGGGACGAAATTTGTACCGGATGGTTGTATTTAGTCCAACACATTAAATTAAATGTGTTATACTTTTTACTTGATTTTTTAATAGTGTTATATTATTATAAGTTTACCGAAAGGGTTAAACGCTTTCTTTTAAAATGAATGATCTGATGAGGAGATGGAAAAATGGGCACTATCGTATGTCAAGAGTGTAATGTAATAATTGATTTTTTCGAGGATGAAAAAGTGACTGTCCTATATTCATCCCAATGCAATTGCAAAAAGCATGAACATCGTAATGAAGAAAAGTAATCTATGAATTTATACATTTAACAGCATGCAAAAGCATGCTGTTTTTATCCTTATGCAAAAAAGAGGCGTCCAAATAATGGCTGCCTCTTTTTTTATTATTTTATCGCTCGATGTTCTTTAATAACTCGAAGCATTTTAAAGTCGAAATCTTCTGGACCTTGTACAGGAAGACCTGCATCGCGATTCTTTTTAATATATGTTAAGTTATCTTCTGTAATGATTTCACCGGGAATAAAAATAGGGATTCCAGGAGGATAGACCATAATAAATTCAGCGATGATTCTTCCTTCTGATTCATCAAAAGGTACGAGTTCTGTTTCGGTATAAAAAGCATCTCTTGGGGAAACAGCCAAAAGTGGTATTTCAGGCAAAAGTACTTTTGTATGCATTTTTTCAGAAAAATGAGTTCCTTCATTGCATAATTGTGTTAATGCTTTTATTAATACGTCAGCATCTTCTTCAGAATCACCAGGCGTGATTAAACAGAGAATATTGTATAAATCGGACATTTCAACTTCTATATTAAAATTCTCCCTTAACCACATTTCGACATCATATCCAGATAACCCTAGGTCCTTGACAGAGATAATTAATTTTGTTGGATCATAATCAAAAGCAGCATCTCTTTCTAAGATTTCATCTCCAACACAATAAATATGATCCAATTCATTAATTCGTTTTCGAATCGAATTGGCTAGTTGGATGGTACGGTCAATTAGTTCTTTCCCTGATGTTGCGAGCTGTTTTCTGGCTGCATCTAATGATGCTAGTAATAAATAAGAGGTAGACGTCGTCGTCAGCATGCTTAAAATAGATTGCACCCTTTTGGATGACACTCGTTTTCCTTTTACATTTAAAATTGAGCTTTGTGTCATCGAACCACCAAGTTTATGAACACTTGTCGCTGCTATGTCTGCCCCGGCCTGCATGGCAGACAGCGGCAAGTCATTATGGAAATGAATATGGACTCCATGGGCTTCATCTACTAATACAGGAATATCATGAGAATGAGCAATTTCAACAATGCTTTTTAAATCAGCTGCAATTCCAAAGTAAGTTGGATTGATGACAAGGACAGCTTTTGCATCGGGATATTCATCGAGTGCCCGCTGCAGTGAATCAGTTGTAATGCCATGTGAGATTCCTAGGTGCTCATCAATTTCTGGGTGAATGAATATCGGAATCGCACCTGAAAAAATAATTGCAGACATAACTGATTTATGGACATTTCGCGGGACAATAATTTTATCTCCAGGTCCGCAAACCGCCATGATCATGGCCATAATGGCTCCGCTTGTCCCTTGGACGGAAAAAAAGGTATGGTCCGCTCCAAAAGCTTTTGCGGCTAAGTCTTGTGCTTCTTTAATAATTCCCTTTGGTTGGTGTAGATCATCAAGCGGCCCAATATTAATTAAGTCAATAGAAAGTGCGTTATCACCAATGAATTCCCTAAATTCAGGTGCAGTACCTCTTCCTTTTTTATGTCCAGGGATATGAAATTGAATCGGGCTTTTTTGAGCATGTTGGATTAATCCGCTAAATAACGGTGTATGAGATTGATTCAATGGATAATAACACCTCTCTAATTATATATTCTAAACATAAAACAAATGAATTATAGCATTATTGTATTCCTTTGCCTAGAAAAAATTTGAGTATATTTTATGGTCATGTTTTAATAATGTCAGTTGCTTCCTTCTTAGTGTGGGAACTTTGCAAAATATTACCCATTTAAGAGTAAATATATAGGTAAAGGATGAACAGAGTGGAATATCAATATCCGATTGATCATGATTGGTCAACAGAAGAAATTGTAGACGTTATTCATTTTTTTGAAACGATTGAACAGGCATATGAAAAGGGAGCGAACAGGGAGATGTTACTTAGCAGGTATAATCGATTTAAGGAGATTGTACCGAGTAAAGCGCAGGAAAAAACCTTGTGCGGGGAATTTGAAGAGGTAAGCGGGTATTCCACTTATCGAGTTATAAAAAAAGCAAGAGAAGCAAATTCCGGCACGATAATAAGAATGTAATCAAACGGATACGCATATATTAGAAAACAAAGAAAAACCTCCTAAGCTTATTTCATCTTAGGAGGTTTATTTCCCAAATTAATCTTATGCTTCTTTTTAATGAAATATGCAAACGAATTTACCTTGTCACTAGAGTATCTTGTAAAGGGGAGATAGTACGGTAAAAGACGTATGTATTTTATCTAGAATTTGTTGTCCGGATAATTGAACTGCTTGATCCATTGGTATTTGATAGCCGCATAGAATTTCCGCTTTTTTAACTGATTGTAAGCGGACAAACATCTTAGTCAAGTCCTCTTTAGATAGGTCTTTATGGCTTAGAGCATCTGGTTTCATATGGTCAAGCGACCATACAAAATCCTCTGGAATACTTGAATGTATATGATCAATGTTTTTTTGTAAGGACTGTCCGTATTCTACTTTACGTGGTGCTTCGTAAATGATCGCGAACCAAACAAACAGGTGAGTTCCCCATAAACCAATTTGAAAATGAGGCAGCATTTTGTATCCTCTTCGATTACTGGAAAAAGCAACCCAAGTATCATTTGGCGGATTAATGGTTCTTCTAGCATGTTTAGCAACATGAGGATGTATTTCCTCTCCAACCAAAGTTGCTAATGTAGGAGCAAAATGGTCTCCTAGAAATTCCAGTTTTGGCCGAGTATGGGTTTTTAATGCTTCCATCCGTTGTTCTAAACCATCTATTGAAAAAACATTAAAATCTCTATTTGTAAAACCGCTGAAAGACACTTTTACAACCTCCTTTTTAAGTATTTTATCACAATCTTGTATAACTGCGAAGAATGATGATTGTCTAATAGAACGGTCTTCTGAATAGATAGGCAAGTTTAAATTAATTTAATAGGCATATGTGCAAATTAGTTGCAAAGATAGTATTTTCAACATAATATGTTATTACAATAGTCAGATAATTCTAACTAAAGCGAATTAATACCTTTGGAAGGGGTGGACTGTCAATGAAACAAGTGATGAATTCAATTAAGGTGAAAGCGATTGAAAACGAAAGAAAGGCTATTTTAAAAATGGAGATGGATTATGAGTTAGCGGTATTATTTGAAGCGATGGGAGAAAACAATGAAATGAAAAAAAGTGAAAGTAAAGAAAAGCTTGAAATAATCAGGCAGGAACTTCTTACTTTAAAGGCATTGTAAAACCTAAAGGAGAAAGGCTTTAAAATGGCTAATATTGGTTTTGATTAGAAACGAACTCTGTTCTGTAATGTAGATAGAGTTCGTTTTTTATGTTTTTGAGTCTGTTGGTTTAGAATGTGGATATAGTTTAAAATGTAAATATGGTAAATTGAGTGATAACAAGATGGAGGTAAGCTAATGACAAATTGGGAAGAAATAGATCTGCTGGCAAAGGATTGGATAAAAGCTGCCGGTTCCATGATAAAGGAATCTTTTTCTAAGAAATTGGTTATTGAAACAAAATCCAATAAGAATGATTTAGTAACAGAGGTCGATAGAAAAACGGAAAAGTTTTTTATTGATAAAATTAAAAAAACATACCCCGAACATAAAATTTTAGGGGAAGAGGGGTTAGGAGATCAAATAACTTCGATGGATGGAGTTGTTTGGATTATTGATCCTATTGACGGAACGATGAATTTTGTACATATGCAGCGAAATTTTGCTATTTCAATTGGTATTTATGAAAATGGAGTCGGAAAAATAGGGCTTGTCTATGATGTCGTTCATGATGAATTATACCATGCCAAAAAGGGACATGGCGCTTATATGAATGATATTAAGTTAAAACCATTAAAATCAACGAATGTCTCAGAAGGAATTATTGGTATTAATCCGACATGGGTCATTGAAAATAAGCGCATAGATCCGAGTGTTTTAGCGCCGCTTGTGAAAAACGCTAGAGGGGTAAGAAATAATGGTTGTGCATCGTTAGAAATTGCTTTTGTTGCTGCTGGAAGGTTAGATGCCTATATTTCACTGCGTTTAGCCCCCTGGGACTATGCTGCCGGGAAAATACTAGTAGAAGAATTAGGAGGTATTGTGACAGATTTAAAAGGAGTGCCACTTGATCTGTTAAGTAAGACAACTGTGTTTGTTTCGAAGCCAGGGCTTCATGAAGAAGTTATGGAAGGCTACTTACATAACGGAAATTGGTCCTCGCGATGAAGATAAAAAAGAGGCTGTTCATTTAACAGTCTCTTTTTCACGCATTTTTTTCTTTTTTGAAAACCCAACTCCCATAATACCTAACAGTAACAACACACTTGATAAAATTCCGATCATATTTTCCTCAGCAATCGAGATGCCAATTCCTACGAAGCAGATCGTTCCCAAAAGCGCTAATGATAAAAAGAAAAAATTCATGTTTTCAACACCTTTCCCCTATAATAAAAATACAGGCTATTCTAAAGTTTTGCAATCATGAAAATTGCCTTTAATTAATTTTATAAAAAGTTATTGGTTTCTACAATAATTGTGATATAATATCTCAGTTAAGTGAAGAAACATCATGATTATGATTTTATATATATTTGTTACACCTTACATTTAGGCAGGAGGCCACATCAATGAAGAATAGAGAAGATATTAGAAATATTGCGATTATTGCTCACGTAGACCATGGTAAAACAACATTAGTTGATCAATTGTTAAAACAAGCAGGTACGTTTCGTTCGAATGAACATGTAGCGGATCGGGCAATGGACTCAGGTGACATTGAGAGAGAACGCGGAATTACGATTTTAGCAAAAAACACAGCGATTCAATACAAGGATAAAAAAATTAATATTCTGGATACACCTGGACACGCCGACTTTGGCGGTGAAGTGGAACGGATTATGAAAATGGTTGATGGTGTATTATTAGTTGTTGACGCATATGAAGGCACGATGCCGCAAACAAGGTTTGTATTAAAAAAGGCGTTGGAACAAAAGCTAACACCAATTGTTGTTGTTAATAAAATTGACCGTGATTTTGCTCGTCCTGCTGAAGTGGTGGATGAAGTTATCGATCTTTTTATTGAACTTGATGCTACAGAAGAGCAACTTGAATTTCCTGTTATTTATGCATCTGGAATTAATGGGACGGCAAGTCTTAATCCGGAAAAGCAAGATGACAACATGCAAGTCTTATATGACATGATTATTGATCACATTCCATCACCTGTTGATAATAGGGATGAACCGCTTCAATTCCAAGTGGCACTTTTAGATTATAATGAATTTGTTGGAAGAATTGGAGTAGGTCGAGTCTTCCGAGGTACAATTAAAGTAGGTCAACAAGTAGCATTAATGAAGCTTGACGGTTCAGTAAAGCAATTTAGAGTCACGAAATTAATGGGATTCTTTGGGCTAAAACGAGTAGAAATCGAAGAGGCATTTGCAGGAGATTTAATTGCTATATCTGGAATGGAAGATATTAATGTTGGTGAAACTGTTTGTCCGATTGAAAACCAAGAGGCTATGCCTGTTTTACGAATTGATGAACCAACCTTACAAATGGAATTCGTTGTAAACAATAGCCCATTTGCTGGACGCGAAGGAAAATATGTCACTTCCCGCAAAATTGAAGAGAGACTTCGTGAACAACTTCATACAGATGTAAGTTTACGTGTTGATAATACCGATTCGCCAGATGCATGGGTTGTTTCAGGACGTGGTGAATTGCACTTATCAATTTTGATTGAAAATATGCGCCGTGAAGGTTTTGAGCTCCAAGTATCAAAACCAGAAGTTATTGTCCGCATCATTGATGGAGTTCGCTGTGAACCAATTGAACGTGTTCAAATTGATGTACCTGAAGAACATACAGGTGCTGTAATGGAGTCAATGGGTGCTCGTAAAGGCGAAATGTTGGATATGATTAATAACGGAAATGGGCAAGTTAGATTAATCTTTAATGTACCTGCTAGAGGATTAATTGGATATTCAACTGAATTTTTAACTTTGACTCACGGCTACGGAATCCTTAATCATACTTTTGATAGTTATCAGCCGATGCAGCAAGGTCAAGTTGGTGGCAGACGTCAAGGTGTGCTTGTTTCAATGGAAAACGGAAAGGCAACTACTTATGGAGTTATGCAAGTAGAGGATCGCGGGGTTATTTTCGTCGAACCTGGTACAGAGATTTATGAGGGAATGATTGTCGGTGAACATAACCGTGAAAATGATCTTTCTGTTAATATTACAAAGGCAAAGCAACAAACAAACGTGCGCTCTGCAACAAAAGATCAAACATCAACCATTAAACGTCCGCGTATCTTGACTTTAGAAGAATCATTAGAGTATTTAAATGACGATGAGTATTGTGAAGTAACTCCACAGTCGATTCGTTTACGGAAAAAGATTCTAAATAAAAACGAACGTGAGAAAGCAGCGAAAAAGAAGAAAACTGCAGAAATTGAAGCTTAAGATAAAAGGTAGGGAGACATTGATAGTGTCTCCTTTCACTTTAATTATAATATTTGAAATAGTTAATCTTTTTGTAGTATAGTAGATGCATAGAATTGCAAGGGGGTAGTTACAAGCAATGGATATTACAGAAAGATTGTCTTTTTTTGCTGCTCTTTATAAAGTAGATGTAAACTCAGATTTAGGAATGTGGCTCTTATACATTACGATCTTACTATTATGTATTACTGTGTATAAATTAGGGTTTTCTCAAAAGCTTCCCTTGCTTAAATCGATCATTATCTATTTATTCTTAATCTTTGGCTGTACATTTTTAAGTTTTTTAGGAATTTTTCTTCCGATTGCTGAAGGACTCGTTATAGCGGCTTTGATTTTAATTATTTATAAGATTCGTCTATATAGATTTAAAAATTCGAATGAGGAGAAGGCGCTATGAAATCGATTCAAGATGGTCTTTATAATTGGTTGACGATTAAAGTTGTTAGTGATGCTAGACCAGACGATATCGCTGCAACTGAAACAGAAGAGATGTTTCTTGAGCTATTAAAACAAGAGCATGGGATCTCAAATCTAATGATTGAACATGACGAGGATTTTTATTTTGTTACATATCAAAAGGATGAACAACAAAGTCAAACGCGGTTTCCACGAGAGTTAATTGAAGTCATTTTAAACCAAATTAATGAAAGTCCAGACAAATTTCGAATTTATCCAAAGTAAAGTAAAATAGTTCTATTAATTAAGCGACTTATTATTTTTGTTGATGATTGTTAGTGCCGATAAAAGATAAAAGACCCTTAGGAATTCTTAAGGTCTTTTATCAACATATGTTCTTATGCCCAATCATCTTTCTGATTGTTACTCCTATATAAGTGGAAATTTCCTGTAGCAATTCTTTCTTCTGTTCTCTCGGAAATTCGATCGTAACAAGGTTGGCACATATAGGTGTAAATCGGCCGATTACGTAAGCGTTTTGCCTTGAATGAATCATCTTCAATGTTTTCGATTTTATCGCAAATAACGCATTTAACTTTCATAATAGCACCTCAAATAATATACATTCAATGATCTGATTCAAAATTAGATGGATTCGGAGTAAACATATCAATCATTTCTTGTATTTAATTATTTCTATTATATAGTATCTTTTTCTTTGTTACGAGTTTTTTTCGCTCACACTCTGTAAGTCCTTCCGTTGAAACGAATACGTTTTAATTATATGATTAGATTTGAAAGGAGGATTTTTGATGGCAAACCTAATTGAACCTGAATTAACAAAACCATTATTTGATTCTTTACAATCAGAACGATTTGCCCTTTTGTCTACGATTGATTCTGAAACAGGCAGTCCAATGATAAGGGCTATTTCCTGGTTATATGCAAAAGATATACACACGATATTTTTTGCAATTGATAATCGTTCTGAAATTGTCCGAAATATTCGAAGTAACGCTAAAGTGGTCCTAAATATTGTGGCATTAGAATCTACATACTCAATAAGCGGTGAAGCAATTATTAAACAAGACCCGATTGAGGATATCACTTTAAAACTATCTCTTATTCAATTAAATATAAGAGAGGTTAAAGATGCCATGTTTTATGGAGCAAAAATGACAAACATCCCTAAGTATGAAAAAACCTATGACTTAGAAGCAGCCAAAAGATTGGACGAACAAGTCATGGGGGCTTTGAAAAAAGCTTAAGTCTTTAGACTTAAGCTTTTTTCAAGAAATGATATTTATTATTTATGATGATTGGACTGTTCTTGTTGTTGATTTTCTAAATTTTGTTGATCTGATTTGTTTAATGTCTTTTTAGGTATTTCTGTTGGAGATAGTTTGTGTGGATCTTCCAAATCGGCTGGGATTTCCGGAATTAATCGTCCTGCAATATCAGCCAATTCATTCATGACTCCTTCAATCGGTTCTCCTTTCCTAATATCTTCACCTATTTCTCTTAAACGGGCATTCATGTCTGGGTCTGCTACTACAATTGCTCTTGCTCCGTGCGGATCATTTTTTAAACTCTCCGCCACCGAATACTTTATGGTTCCCACTTCAGAACGGTCTAAATCCTTATTTACGTCAATTCCTACGATCGCATATTTACCTAAGACAACAGCTGTAGCATCATTGACCTTTGGTATACTTGCTGCTAAATCTGATAAATGTTTCGAAATTTGTTGGCCTGTTTGTTGATCAACATGCTCAATAGTACTATTTTTCACGTTAATTGGATTTTGATTAGAATCAATTCTCGCGGTTTTATCCTCTTTTCCTGTACATCCAAATAAAATGAATAAACTAATGAAGAGCATAAAATATATTTTCACCATTATCATCTCCTTATCTCTTATCTACACGCATTTCCTACAGAGTTTTAAAATCATTATTAGTTATTGTGCGAAATACCTTCTATCTTTATACGAGAAAACATATATTTTACCAAGGTTCAAACTCTTATGATTACAGCATAAATGAAGGGGTGTGAAATCCTGATAAAAGTAGTCTTCATTTATAAAGCTCTAATTGGAATAATTGTACAACTCTGCGTTAGGAGAACAGGGGATGCTGTTATCCATTAATAAAAAGAGAAAACGCATCACAGCAATTAAAACACATAGGAGCGGAGGGCATCAGCTTGAGTAAAATTTACGTGTTAGATACCAATGTGTTATTACAAGACCCATATGCCATTTATTCATTTGAAGATAATGATGTGATCATCCCAGCGGTTGTTCTTGAGGAAATAGATTCGAAAAAAAGATACATGGATGAAATTGGAAGAAATGCTAGACAAGTTGCCAGAATGATTGATGGAATGAGACGAATAGGCAGATTACATGAAGGGATTCCTCTTGAGAGTGGCGGGGATATTCGAATTGAATTAAATCATCGGTCCTTTCATCAATTGCAGGAAATATTTATTGAAAAGACGAATGATAATCGCATTTTAGCTGTAGCAAAAAACTTATCATTAGAAGAAGAATCGAAGGAGAATGGCAAGCAAGTTATTTTAGTTAGTAAAGATGCGCTTGTAAGAGTCAAAGCGGATGCCATTGGATTATTATCAGAGGATTTTCTTAGTGATCGTGTTATTGAAAATGATCATATTTATACTGGTTTTCTAAATATTTTCATCAGTACAGAATTACTGAATCGTTTTTATGAGAAAGGCGAGCTGTTATTAACTGATGTTGCAAATCACCCTTTCTATCCAAATCAATTTATCCTATTAAAGGATGCGCTTGGTTCTTCATCCTCAGCAATCGGAATGGTTGATCAGAGTGCGCAAAAGCTAAAAAAGTTAGTATTTGACCATGATCATATTTGGGGAATAAAGCCAAGGAATGTTCAACAAACAATGGCGGTTGAATTATTGCTGCGAAATGATATTCCGCTTGTTTCCTTAATTGGAAAAGCAGGTACAGGTAAGACATTATTGGCATTGGCTGCCGGGTTACTGCAGACGGAAGATTTGGGTGATTATAAAAAGTTACTTGTGGCAAGGCCAATTGTTCCTGTAGGGAAAGATCTCGGGTATTTACCTGGTGAAAAACAAGAGAAATTACGACCATGGATGCAACCTATTTATGATAACTTAGAATACTTATTTAACGCAAAAAAACCAGGGGAACTAGAAGCGATTTTAGCTGGAATGGGTTCAATTGAAGTTGAAGCATTAACTTATATACGGGGAAGAAGCATCCCTGATCAATACATCATTATCGATGAGGCACAAAATTTAACGAAGCATGAAGTCAAGACGATTTTAACGAGGGTTGGAGAAGGCAGTAAAATCGTTTTAATGGGGGATCCTGAACAAATTGATCATCCTTATTTAGATGCATATAATAACGGCCTTACATACGTGGTCGAGAAGTTTAAAGATCAAAATATAGCTGGACATGTAAAGCTGGTAAAAGGAGAAAGGTCTGGGTTGGCTCAATTGGCAGCAGATTTATTATAAGGGCGGATAAATTAAAGGAGAAAAAGTCTACGCTTTTTCTCCTTTAAGTACGAAGTGTGTACGACTCTATTCAATTTTAAAGCCTGTAACATTTTTAATCGGCAGATCTTTGTTGCTACCATCTTTAAAATAGAGGTGAACGGGTCCATCTTCTCTTAGGGGTTTTCCGTTATCGGAAAAACAAAGAACTAGTTCATTTCCTTTTGCTAAAGGAAATGAATAGTTTTGCTCGCGTGTTTCAATTACAATTTCTTTTGCTTCATTATTCGGTTCTGAATTTTGTAAAAAGGGGTGGAAGGAGATTCCGAATGTTCCGGTTAATAAAGTCTCTTTCAAAAACTTTCTACTATTCGTTTTCTCTTGAACAGGTATCGCAGCACCCTCAATGATTTCACGATCCCAATGCTTTGATATAGATTTTGTATACTCTTCAAGCTGATTATTATCAGTCGTTCCTTCATCAAAAAAAGTATGTAGTTCTGCTTTGCGGTCATCAAAAATCCATACACTAGGATCTAACGTAATCGTAAATTTCACATTGCCATATATTTGAATGATATTTTCCATTATTTCCTCCTCTAGATGTAGCTTTATCTAATCTACTTTATCTATTTTATGAAATGTTACATTATTTTTATTCTTGCAACAATTATACTCCTAAACATGGTAACTGTCATGAAAAGTGAATTTGAATTAAATGTAATTGTCGTATATCTTGCTTTTTTTACATATAAAGGATAAAATTTATTAGAATGAATATTTGATCGGATTTGGAGGGGGACAATCTTGACTTCTGAAACGACTCTTGATTATCAGGTAAGAGCAAGTTCATTGTTAAAGTCAGATGCAGAAAAAATTCTTCAACTTATAAAAGTTCAGATGGACAATCTGACTATGCCGCAATGTCCACTCTATGAAGATGTATTAGATACGCAGATGTTTGGACTTTCTCGCGAGATCGATTTTGCTGTAAGATTAGGTTTAATGGATGAAGTTGAAGGTAAAAAACTTTTAAATGACTTGGAAAAAGAATTATTGTTGTTACACCAGTCGATTCTAAAAAAATAAACCTGAAGACTCAAACAATGAAGTGCCTTGTTTGAGTTTTTTTATCTTAAAGTTGACGAATGTAAAGGGACGATATATGTGATAAAAATAAAATTACATATTGCGTCTGTTTTTATAAACTAGTATGATATAAAAAATACATATTAAACTTTAGTGTTTCTTTCTGTCGGTCTAATGATAGTATAATAGAATAATAATTTTACAATAAGTTTAATGAGGGATAGGATAGATGTTAAAAAAAATTTTAAAATCATATGATTATTCTATCGTAGTTGTCATGGTTCTCTTGATCATATTCGGTTTAATTATGGTGTATAGTGCAAGTATGGTTTGGGCTGTTCAGCGATATGGTTTTGAGAGTGATTATTTTTACCAAAGACAAAAAGTTCATATTATTTTCTCATTGTTAGTCTTTGTTTTTATTGCTTTTATTCCGTATAAAATTTTCCAAAGTAATAAAATCCTTATCCCTATGGTGGTTATTTCACTTGTTGGTTTAGCTGGACTTTTCGTTTTTGGCCACGTGGCAGGGAATGCTCAAAGTTGGTTTAAAATTGGAGCCTCGAGTTTGCAGCCATCGGAATTTGTCAAATTATGTGTTATCATATACCTATCTGCCGTTTATGCAAAAAAACAAACGTATATTAATGAATTTAATAAAGGGGTTGTACCTCCCCTTGCTTATTTAGTTCTTGTTCTCGTGTTTGTAGCAATTCAACCGGATGTAGGGACAGCTGCGATTATTTTTATCATTGCAAGTACGCTCGTTTTCTCCTCTGGAATGAGCTACAGGAATATTTTTAAGCTGGGTGGTTTTGTATTAGCGCTTGCTATTCCTGCAATCCTTTTAGTAAAGGATCAGTTGTTTTCAGATGTCCGATTAGGCAGAATATCAGCCTTTCAAGATCCCTTTGTTGATGAGCAGGGGTTTGGATGGCAATTGGCAAATTCATATATTGCATTAGGAACTGGCGGAGTTCGCGGCTTAGGCCTTGGACAAAGCGTTCAAAAGTTAGGTTATTTACCGGAATCCCACACAGATTTTATTATGGCAGTGATTGCTGAGGAACTAGGTATACTCGGTGTTGCATTTGTATTGCTATGCTTAGGATATATTGTGTTAAGAGGGATATGGATCGGACTAAAGTGTAAGGACCCATTTGGCAGTTTGTTGGCGATTGGAATCTCTTCTATGATTGGAATTCAATCTTTTATCAATTTAGGAGGCATTTCTGGTGTTATTCCATTAACAGGTGTGCCGTTGCCGTTCGTTAGCTATGGCGGATCTTCCTTATTGCAGTTATGTATTTCGATGGGGATATTAGTGAATATTTCCATGTTTGTGAATTATGAGCAAACATACAAAGAGAAAGATCGTAAAAAACAGCCAGAATCTTCAAAGTCATTTACAAAAAGACAATATTCAATTCGTAAATAAGTGCAGGGGATTTATCCCCTCACTTTTTAATATAGGTTTTCATTAATACATGTTATTGACAGCTAAGTTAATAATATAGGGAGAATTAATTCCAATCTAAATATGTGGAAGTAAGTTAATGAAGCCAATAAATACAAAAGATATAAATAATTTAGTAAAGACGGGGTGTTAAATATGACCAGACGCATCAATAAAGTGTTAGTTGCAAATCGGGGTGAAATTGCAATAAGAGTTTTCAGGGCTTGCAGTGAGTTAAATATTCGCACTGTTGCGATTTATTCAAAAGAGGATTCAAGCTCTTTGCACCGTTATAAAGCGGATGAGGCATACCTTGTTGGAGAAGGAAAAAAACCGATTGATGCTTATCTAGATATTGAAGGAATCATTGAAATTGCTAAAAATAGTGATGTAGATGCTATTCATCCAGGATATGGATTCTTATCAGAAAACATTCAATTCGCTAAAAGATGTGAGGAAGAAGGAATTATCTTTGTTGGTCCAAAATCCGAGCATCTTGATATGTTTGGTGACAAAGTAAAAGCAAGAGACCAAGCAATCAAAGCGAATATTCCAGTCATTCCTGGAACGGATGGCCCAGTCCAAGGCTTAGAAGAAGTACGAAGCTTCGGTGAAAAACATGGTTATCCGATTATCATTAAAGCGTCACTAGGCGGCGGCGGCCGTGGAATGAGAATTGTCAATAATGCTGAGGAAGTATCAGAAGCTTATGATCGTGCAAAATCAGAGGCAAAAGCAGCTTTTGGCAATGATGAAGTTTATGTAGAGAAATATATTAATAAACCAAAACATATTGAAGTCCAAATTTTTGGTGATTCCCACGGAAACATTGTTCATTTATTTGAGAGAGATTGTTCAATCCAACGTCGTCACCAAAAAGTAGTTGAAATTGCTCCAAGCGTTTCTTTACCGCTTCAATTAAGAAAAGATATTTGTGAGGCAGCTGTTAGCTTGATGAAGAATGTGAGCTACTTGAATGCCGGAACAGTAGAGTTTTTAGTTTCAGATGGTGAGTTTTATTTCATTGAAGTGAATCCTCGCGTTCAAGTTGAGCACACGATAACAGAAATGATTACGGGAATCGATATTGTTCAAACTCAGATTCTTATAGCAGAAGGATTTGAAATATTTGGCAGTGAAATTGATATTCCTAAACAAGAAGATATCCGTGTAAGTGGATATGCCATCCAATCACGTGTTACAACAGAGGACCCATTAAATAACTTTATGCCTGATACAGGAAGAATAAATGCATATCGTTCTGGTGGTGGATTTGGAGTTCGGTTAGATGCAGGAAATGCTTTCCAGGGATCTGTGATTACTCCTTTCTATGATTCGTTGCTTGTGAAGGTAACGACACATGCACATACATTTGAACAAGCTGTTTCTAAAATGATCCGAAACCTACAAGAGTTTCGAATCAGAGGAATTAAAACGAATATTCCATTTTTAATCAATGTAGTTGAACATGATAAATTCCAAAAAGGGGATTACAATACATCTTTTATTGATGAAACCCCAGAATTATTTACTTTTGCGAACCGAAAAGACCGAGGAACTAAATTGCTTAATTATATTGGAAATGTAACGATCAATGGATTTCCTGGGATCGAACAAAAGAAAAGACCTGTCTTCGATAAACCAAGAATTCCAAAAGTGTCTTCCAATGTTGAATTGAAAAACGGGACGAAACAAATCTTAGATCAACAGGGTGCAGATGGACTTGTTCAATGGGTTAAAAGTCAGAACAACGTATTGTTAACAGATACGACTTTCCGTGATGCACACCAATCCTTGTTAGCTACAAGGGTAAGAACAAATGATTTCAAACAAATTGCAGATCCAACAGCGAAACTCCTTCCAGAATTATTCTCGCTTGAAATGTGGGGAGGGGCAACATTTGATGTTGCTTATAATTTCTTGAAGGAAGATCCATGGGAGCGTTTAGCAACATTAAGAAAACAAATCCCAAATGTCATGTTCCAAATGTTACTAAGATCAGCGAATGCAGTCGGGTATAAAAATTACCCAGATAATGTCATCCGAGAATTTGTTGAAAAATCAGCTCATACAGGTATTGATGTTTTCCGTATTTTTGATAGCTTAAACTGGGTAAAAGGAATGGAAGTTGCGATTGATGCAGTAAGACAAACGGGAAAAATTGCAGAAGCGGCTGTATGTTACACTGGTGATATTTTGGATCCTTCAAGACCGAAATATGATATCAATTATTACAAAAACATTGCCAAGGAATTAGAATCGCAAGGGGCTCATATTCTGGCAATTAAAGATATGGCTGGATTATTAAAACCTGAATCTGCCTATCGATTGATTTCAGAGTTAAAAGAAACGGTTGATATTCCAATCCATCTTCATACGCATGATACGAGTGGAAATGGTATTTATACGTATGCAAAAGCAATTGAAGCAGGTGTAGATATTGTTGACACAGCGATAAGTTCTATGGCAGGACATACATCTCAACCAAGTGCAAACACATTATATTATGCTCTACAAGGTTCAGAACGTCAGCCGGATGTAAATATTAAAGGACTTGAAACGTTATCTCATTATTGGGAGGATGTTCGTAAATATTATCAAGACTTTGAATCAGGTATGAATGCACCGCTTTCAGAAGTTTACGAACATGAAATGCCAGGAGGTCAATATAGTAACTTGCAACAGCAAGCAAAAGCAGTTGGCCTTGGGGATGAATGGGACGAAGTAAAAGAGATGTATGCAAGAGTAAATAGAATGTTTGGTGATATTGTTAAAGTAACTCCATCTTCTAAAGTTGTTGGAGATATGGCGTTATTTATGGTTCGAAATAACCTAACAGAGGAAGATGTTTTAACGAAAGGTCAAAGCATTGATTTCCCTGATTCAGTTGTTGAATTATTAATGGGATACCTTGGACAACCACAAGACGGTTGGCCGCAAGAATTACAGAAAGTTGTCTTAAAAGGCAAAGAACCGATTACTGTCCGTCCAGGAGAGTTACTAGAAAACATCGATTTCGATGCGTTGAGATCTGAACTAAATCAAGAGATCGGTAGAGAAGCAACTGAATTAGACGTATTGGCATATGCATTATATCCAAAAGTATTTTTAGAATATAACAATACAATCCAACAATTTGGAGATGTTTCTGTACTAGATACTCCAACATACTTCTATGGACTCCGACTAGGGGAGGAAATTGAAGTAGAAATTGAAACAGGTAAAACATTAATGGTTAAACTTATGTCTATTGGGCAGCCACAAGCAGATGGCAATAGAATTGTATACTTTGAATTAAATGGGCAGCCACGTGAAGTCTTAATTAAAGACGAAAGTGTTAAATCAACTGTTGTAACAAAGGTTAAAGGAGATCCAAAGAATCCTAACCATATTGCTGCAACAATGCCTGGAACAGTTGTAAAAGTTCTTGTTGATAAAGGAGAAAAGGTTGAAAAAGGTGATCATTTAATGATTACGGAAGCCATGAAGATGGAAACAACCGTTCAAGCTCCGTTCACCGGTGTTGTAAAGGATGTTTTTGCACAAAGCGGTGAAGCAATCCAAACGGGAGATCTGCTTATCGAACTTGATAAATAATCTAAAAAAGAGATACAGCAATGCTGTATCTCTTTTTTCTAATTAAAGGGTAGAAGTTAACGTATTTGAAGATTTCTTTTTGTTGGAGTGAATGGAACTCCGATAGCAAAATAACAGGAAATAACTTAATAGCCCAAATAAACAAGATATAAAAAAGGCATGTGACAAGGCAACGATGAGGTTTCCTCTTAAAAAGATAATAAATGCACCTGCAACGACTTGTAAAAAGACTAAAATAAACGCAATGATCCAGCCCCAGTACATTACTTTTTGATGGCGGTAATGTTTGATTGCTAAAAAGGTGATATAGCCAATCCATAAAAAAATTAGCCCTGCTGCTGCTCGATGTCCCATTTGGATCCATTCATACATATTTGTCGGTAATGTTATTTGATCATTTGAGCATAGCGGCCAATCTTTACATACAAGACTTGCGTTAACGTGGCGAACAAGGGCTCCAGTGTATACAACGATAAAGCTATAGATCGTTACACCGATGATCTGTTTTTTCATCCGCCTATCTAGAATCAACTTTTCAGCTTCAAACTTTTTATCCACTTCAAAAATAAGAAACGTTAACAACAGAACAGTTGAGAAGGAGATAAGAGAAATACCAAAATGAACTGCTAAAACAAAATCAGATTGTCCCCAAACAACTGCTGCAGCTCCTATTAGAGCTTGTAGGATGAGGAAAAATATCGAATTAACGGCTAAAAACTTTGTTTCACGAATATGTCCGATTGATTTCCATGCCCAAAGGGATAAAATGATGACCATTATGCCTACAGAACCTGAAACAAGTCGATGCGCAAATTCAATTACTAGTTCAGAGGAAATTTCATCTGGAATCAACTGTCCATTACATAATGGCCAAGACCGGCCACATCCCATGCCGGAATCTGTTTTTGTTACTAATGCTCCACCTAATAAAATGAATAGCATACCAATCGTTGTTAATACTGAAAACCATTTGAGAGAGCGCAAGACATTCACCTACTTAAATTATGTTCTTATTCATTGCTATAGTAATGAATAAATATTATAAAATACGAAATAATAATATAATTTGATTATACTAAATTTTTAGTGAAAATAAGTGATAAACGATCAATTAATCGATAGGAAATTTAATAATTACTATTAACACAAGTAAAAAGGTTGAAACTTAAATCAGAGTTTGTTAGAAATAGAGTAGGGAGTAAATAGATTAAATATTTTGCCAAATTTGATAATTTTCTTTATTATGGCACTAAAGCAACAGTATTGAAAGAAAAATAGCTTCTTAAACATCTGTTTTTCTTATTAAATTCGAAAAAAGTTCCAAAAACGGTAAAAAGTGTGCTTTAATATACTGAAGAGATACATAATACTTAAATATCGAAATATTCTTTTATAAGAATCTATTTCTACTAAGATGAGGGAATATGAGACTATAATTTCTATTTTGTTAAGTGAAAATAGGTAAGCGAAAGTTTAAGTAAGGAGGAAATGATATGTCTAGTTCGAGACCCATCTCAGAAACAATCATATCAAATAAAGAACATATAAAAGCCGAGGATTCTCAAACTACAGTTTGGAAGGACTTTCTCGCTTTAATTAAAATAGGCATTGTTAATTCTAATTTAATTACTACTTTTACTGGGATATGGCTAGCAATCTTTTTTTCAAATAAAGGGTTCTTTGCTTCTTTAGATACGGTTTTTTACACATTGATTGGCTCCGCCTTCATTATGGCAGGTTCTTGTAGTTTAAATAATTACATTGACCGAGATATCGACCCCCTAATGGAAAGAACTAAAGAGAGGCCAACTGTAACAGGAACAATAAGTCTAAAAAAAGCAGTATTTATAGGGTTATTGTTTACTAGTGTTGGGTTGTCTTTTTTGGCACTTACGACACTTACGGCCTTTATTATTGGAATTATCGGGATATTATCTTATGTTGTGCTCTATTCGATGTGGTCAAAAAGAAAGCATGTTTCAAATACGGTTATTGGCAGCATCTCAGGTGCGGTCCCCCCGCTAATAGGCTGGGCTGCTATTGAACCTAATCTTGATATTATTGCTTGGATGCTATTTCTCATCATGTTTGCATGGCAGCCTCCACATTTTTATGCGTTAGCTATGAGAAGAGTAGAAGAATACCGTGCTGCAGGTATACCGATGTTACCTGTTGTAAAAGGATTTAAAACAACGAAAAAACATATCTTTATCTGGGTAATAGCTTTATTGCCACTCCCGTTTTTTATGACACAGTTAGGGATGCCTTTCATCTTGTTAGCAACCGTTCTAAATATTGGATGGATTTTAATAGGCATATATGGGAATAAGTTCAAAGATGATTTCAAATGGGCGAGATTAATGTTTGTTTACTCATTACAATATTTAACGATTCTATTTGTATCAATGGTCATCTTTACACTTATCTGATTCTAAATTAGAGGTTGTTCAAACTGTTTGTTTAACAATTGTAGGAAATTCTTTCTTCCCTAAGAAAAATGAAGAAAGAATTTATCTATATTTTTTCTTAACTAAATATTTAAAATATTTCGGGAAAGAGGGGTATGAATTTGATATGAAGAGACGATTAAAGTGGCGCCTTTATCCGCTATTAGCGGCACTAGCTCTTGTTCTCTCTGGTTGTGGTGAACCTCATATATCGGCTTTACGGCCAGCCGGAGAAGTGGCACAAAAACAGTTCGATTTAATGCTGTTGAGTACTGCAATTATGGTAGGGGTTATTTTAGTAGTTGTCATCATTTTTGTGTATGTACTTTTAAAGTTTAGAAGAAAAGATGACAAAATACCAAAGCAAGTAGATGGTAGTCATAAACTAGAAATTATTTGGACAACGATCCCGATCATTTTATTATTTATCCTTGCTGTTCCGACTGTTACAGCTACTTTTAACTTAGCTGATACAGCAGAAATGGACAAGGAAGATTCGGATGCCATTGTTGTAAATGTAAGGGCGAATCTTTATTGGTGGGAATTTGAATATCCAAAGCAAGAAATTGTTACTAGTCAAGACTTAGTTGTTCCTACCGATGAAAAGGTTTACTTTAATTTAATCGCATCTGATGTCAAACATTCATTTTGGATTCCATCTGTTGGTGGAAAGATGGATACTAATACTGAAAATGTCAACAAATTTTGGTTGGAATTTAATAGCCAAAAAGCTGAGGAAGCTGGAAATGTCTTTTATGGTAAATGTGCTGAGCTTTGTGGTCCATCGCATGCATTAATGGATTTTAAAGTAAAAGCTGTTTCAAGAGATGAATTTGATAAGTGGGTTGGAGATATGCAGGAGATTACAGAACCACAAGAGGCACTAACTGTTACAGCCCAACAGGGTCAAGAAATTTATAACGAAAGCTGTATCGGTTGTCACGCTGTTACACCATCAAATGCGACTCCAGAAGCGGCTAGAATAGCACCAAATTTAACAAACTTTGGTGAACGTGAAACGATTGCTGGGGTTTTAGAACATGATGAAGAAAACTTGAAAAAGTGGCTCGAAGATCCTGAGAGCATTAAACCAGGGAATAAAATGACTGGAACGTATGACTTAAGTGACTTAACAGAGGACGAATTTGATGCATTAGTTCAATACTTAATGGGATTAAAGCTTCAAGAATAATTGGACGAATGATGTAAAGGGGAGGTAGTGACATTGAGTACCTATACGGAGAAAAGGGGAATAGGGGCATTTTTATGGGATTACTTAACAACAGTTGACCATAAGAAAATCGCTCACCTTTATTTTGTGGCAGGTGCACTGTTTTTTGTTCTAGGTGGAATTGAAGCGATGATTATTCGTATTCAACTTCTTAAACCAGACAGTAATTTTGTCAGTGCAGGATTTTTCAATGAATTATTAACGATGCATGGAACGACGATGATCTTTTTAGCGGCTACACCACTATTATTTGCCTTTATGAATGCAATAATGCCACTGCAAATTGGGGCGCGGGACGTTGCTTTTCCATTTTTAAATGCACTAGGGTTTTGGCTATTCTTATTTGGAGGTCTCTTTTTAAACCTTTCTTGGTTTTTAGGTGGAGCTCCTGATGCAGGATGGACTTCATATGCATCTTTGTCTCTCGATTCACCGGGACACGGAATTGACTTTTATACATTAGGGTTACAAATAGCTGGGTTCGGAACGTTAATATCAGGGATAAATTTCCTCGTAACGATTATTAATATGAGGGCTCCAGGTATGACATTCATGAGATTGCCAATGTTTACTTGGACAACATTTGTTTCCTCAACATTAATATTATTTTCTTTTACACCACTTGCAATTGGCTTGTTTTTATTAACCTTTGATCGTCTGTTTGGAGCTAATTTTTTTAATGTAGCAGGCGGAGGAAATACGATTATTTATGAGCATATCTTTTGGATTTTTGGTCATCCAGAGGTATATATGTTAATCTTGCCGGCATTTGGGACTTTCTCGGAAATTTTTTCAACCTTCTCAAGAAAGAGATTATTCGGTTATTCTTCGATGGTTTTTGCGACGATGTTAATTGGATTCTTTGGTTTTATGGTATGGGCACACCATATGTATACAACAGGTCTTGGGCCAGTAGCAAATGCTATTTTTGCGGTGGCAACAATGGCAATTGCGGTTCCGACTGGAATTAAAATCTTTAACTGGTTATTTACGATGTGGGGTGGGAGTATTAAATTCACCACACCGATGTTATGGGCAGTTGCGTTTATCCCTTCCTTTGTCATGGGAGGAGTAACAGGGATCATGCAAGCGGTAGCGCCTGCAGACTATCAGTACCATGATAGTTACTTTATTGTCGCTCACTTTCACTATGTAATTGTTGGGGGAGTTGTATTTTCACTAATTGCAGGAACCCATTTTTATTGGCCAAAAATGTTTGGAACGATGTTAAGTGAAAAACTGGGGAAAGTTACATTTTGGTTGTTCTTAATTGGCTTCCACTTAACATTCTTTATTCAACACTTCCTTGGATTAATGGGGATGCCAAGACGTGTGTTTACTTACCTTCCAAATCAAGGATGGGAGTTAGGTAACTTTATTAGTACGATTGGGGCTTTTTTCATGGCGGTAGCGGTGATCGTGTTAGTAATAAATGTCATTATAACCTCTGTTAAAAATGAGAGAGTTGGAAATGACCCTTGGGGAGATGGACGTACATTGGAGTGGGCCCTTCCTTCACCACCTCCATATTACAATTTCAAGCAAACTCCTCTTGTACGAGGATTGGATGCTTATTGGATTGAAAAAATGGAAGGGAAGAAAAGTTTGACACCGGCTGAACCACTTGGTGATATTCATATGCCGAATTCATCTTTTACACCGTTTATTATCTCATTGGGACTATTCATTGCGGCATTTGGAGCCATGTATCAAATCGATTTAACTACGGGTGATGTATGGGCAAATAAATGGGCAGTAGTTGTGTTTATTCTCGGCTTAGTCATTACTTTTGGTGCGATGGTCTTTCGTTCTGTAAGGGATGATCATGGTTATCACATTCATAAAGAGGACTTAATTGATGATGATGATAAAGGGGTGAAGGCATAATGGAATTACAAGAGAAATATACTCTAGAAACATGGCCTGAATCACCTGAAAGACAAACATTAGAAGGTAAGAATAAGTTTATTGGTTTCTGGTTATTTTTAGGTGGAGAAACTGCTTTATTTGCGACTTTGTTTGCGACTTATCTCGCTTTAAAAGACAAAGTACCAAGTCCAGAACATGCACTTGCAAAAGATTTATATGAAATGCCGCTTGTTTTTGCGACAACAATGATTCTTTTAACGAGTTCATTGACAAGTGTTTATGCCATGTATCATATGAAAAACTATAACCATAAGAAAATGATGGTTTGGTTAGGGGCTACCGTTTTGTTGGGAGCATCGTTTTTAGCACTTGAAATTTATGAATTCAATCATTATGTCCATGAATATGGACACACATTTACAAGTAGTGCTTTCGGTTCCGCTTTTTACGCATTAACTGGATTTCACGGTGTTCACGTAGCATTCGGGCTCGGTTGGATTGTGACGTTAATGATAAGAAATGCAAAAAGAGGGATTAATTTATATAATGCACCTAAATTTTATGTAGCAAGCCTTTATTGGCACTTTATTGATGTCGTTTGGGTATTTATTTTTACGGTTGTATATTTAATGGGAATGGTGGGATAATCTGATGAATAATCATAGCTCTAATTCAGTTAACCCTAACAGTAGTGTTAATTATCGCCGGAAGAAAAATGCTGAGGAAATGAAACATCAAGTCATCACTTTTGCATTGATGATTTTCCTAACTTTGGTTTCATTTACAGCGGTTGCTTACGATGGTTTTAGCGATTGGTTTACAGTTCCATTTATTCTACTATTGGCGTTTATTCAAGTTGCCTATCAATTATATTATTTCATGCATATGAGTAATAAAGGACATGGAATGGCTGCTACATTCATGTATGGTGGGATACTTGTCGCCTTTCTAACGGTCTTAGCTTTTTTAACAATTATTTGGTGGTAAAAGCAAGAAAAAGGAAATCAGTTCATGCTGATTTCCTTTTGTCAATGCTTAGAAAAAGAGGTGAGAAGGATGTCACTTGGGATATTTGGATTTCGAGCATTATGGAGTCCTTATTTATTTGTAACGATTGTGTTGATTACTGTGGGCTATTTTCTATTAACTGTAAAATATAGACATATTTTTGAGGGAAGTAAACCACTCACAAAATCTCAAATTAGCTTATTTTTGTTAGCTGTTGTTTTGTTTTATTCCGTCAAAGGGGCTCCCCTTGATTTAATGGGGCATTTAATGTTTTATGCCCATATGGTTCAAATGTCGGTTTTAATATTTATCATCCCTCCGATCTTTATCAATGCGATTCCTAATTGGCTTTGGCTTAATTTATGGTCAGTAATAAAATTCAAAAAAATATTAAGTGTTTTAACGAAACCATTTTTTCCGATCGTCCTTTTTACAGCAACACTATCTGTCTACCATATCCCCTTTGTTTTTGATGTAGTAAAAACAAATGTAATCCTTCACGAAATATACACAGGTTTACTCGTTCTATTTGCGCTCTTGATGTGGTGGCCGCTTGTAAATAAAGTTCAGGTATATAGAGGACTCACAGGTTTAAAAAAGGTAGCATACATCTTTGCCAGCAGTGCTCTCATTTTACCAGCCTGTGCACTTATTATTTTTAATGGTACTCCGATGTATGCAACTTATTCTAATCCGGAATTATGGGCTAAGTCTTTGGCATTATGCGTACCAGCATCCACGTTAGCATCATTAGATTTAAGTGGTCCAGAAATGTTTACATCAATGTCCTTGCTGCATGATCAACAACTTGGCGGCGTTTTAATGAAGATTATTCAAGAAATCGTTTATGGATATATGTTAGCTCGTGTGTTTAGGGAATGGTATAAAAATGATCAAAAAGAATCGGAAAAAGAGAGGCTAAATGTGTATAATCCTCAAGCAGTAGAATAGGTCGTACAGAAAATCCACTTTTCTTTAAGAGTGGATTTTTTGTGGAAAAATAAAAATCAATTAAATTGTACTTTTGATGATTAAATAGGAATGAATTGTGAATAAAGTTAGAATATTATTGAAAAACAGTATTTATTAGACTAAAATAATAATAGATTAAAAGAAACTGAGAGGATGCAACGATGGAAAATTCATTGCCTGTTTTACCTACGATTAGTACGATCTTTATTGTTTTAAGTGCTGTGATGGTAGCGATTGGATGGAATTTAATTAGGAAAAGAAAGATTGAAGCACATAAAAAGGCGATGGCGATTGCTGCTTTATTTGCTGTTATATTTTTTGTTATTTACGCGAGTAGAACGATTTTTATTGGTAACACTTCTTTTGGCGGACCGGATGATATTAAAATTTATTATACGATATTCCTGATTTTTCATATTACACTCGCAACAATTGGTGCAGTAATGGGGATTGTTACACTTATTACAGGTTGGAAGAATAATCTAATTAAACATCGAAAGCTTGGACCAATTACAAGCATTATTTGGTTTTTTACAGCCATTACAGGGGTATTCGTATACTTGTTGTTGTATGTATTATATCCGAGCGGAGAAACGACATCCGTTATTAAAGCGATATTAGGATTTTAATATTAGCTTTTTGTCAGTCTATTTAGATTGTTGGTAAAGAGAAGGCGCAGATTTTCTGCGCCTTTCTTATTATTTTGCTGGAAGGAAGTTATCAATTGATAATTTCACTTCTGTTAATACTTTTTCGCATTTATTCACTAGAGTATCTGGAAAGACCTCATCTTGCCCATATTCAACACCATGCGGATAATAATGTTTTCCTAGTATAGGGGTTAATAGCTGAATCGTTGCTTGATTAGCCCCGACATCTCCTTCTATCGCATGACCCTGTAACCTTAAGTAAAAGACTCCTTCATTTAACTCAAATTTCCGATCATAGGACACTCTCTCATAATCCCAATGTTCCCCTCTTTCAAGACCATGCTCTTTCATAATATCATCCAATAAAGTTAATTCAGTTTTAACATTTTCAATTCCTGTATGTTCAAATTTCATTTTATAACCTCCTTGTCCCATCATAAGATTATTGATTATGAATTTTTTAAAAATTCAACCTAATCATTTTTAATGATAGTGGAAAAACAAGAAACTTTCAATTGATTTTGTATAATTCCACTTGTTTTAGAGAATGTTATGGGTAGCCAGATTTTTTCCACTTTTTATCAGTAAGTCGTTTAAAAAACAATAATAAGAATTTGATAGCTAGGAGGGTATTGAATTGAAGCATATACATGAAATTATGACGGATGACGTTGAATGCTGTACGTTACTAGATAATATGTATGAAGTAGCTGTGAAGATGAAAGAGTTAAATGTAGGTGCGATCCCAATTGTAGACGAAGAAAAGCTTGTGGGGATGATCACGGATCGAGATATCGTAGTAAGAGGTGTTGCAGAGAAAAACCCCGGATCTACAAAAGTAGAGAAAATTATGAGTGATAAATTAATTACTGCATATGCCGACATGACGACAAAAGAAGCGCTGCAATTAATGGCACAACATCAAATTCGCCGTCTGCCTGTAGTTGAAGGAGAAAAACTAATCGGAATGGTTAGTTTAGGAGACTTCGCAATTGAAAAATTATCAGATGAACAAGCGGGAATAGCGCTATCTGAAATCTCAGAACAAGAAAACTATATGCAATAATAAATAAGGCGCTTATAAGTGCCTTATTTTTTTAACTTTATTTAGGTTTCACCCCGGTATATTTGATTATAGAACAAACATATTTGAATTATTCTATTCATAAGTAATGTTATAATAAGGTATATCAAAATATATCAAGAAATATTAGGGGAAAACATCTAGTGTGACGAGAGGAGGTAAACCTCTGAGAACGTTTCTGCGTATCTTTATTATCATTTTAATATTAATTATAATCGGGATGATTTATACAATATTTGAAAAGGAACAAGACGAGACAGGACAAAATCGAGTTGATCATAATAATACAGTACTTAATGTTCCAATAGAACAAGAAATGAGCGCGCCTATCAAGGTCGATGGACTTTTTCAATTCATTGGTAAAGATTCAGCTGATGTGATAGCACAGTTTGGGGAGCCAAATCGAATTGATCCATCATCATTCGGATATCGTTGGTGGGTCTACAATGAAAATGAAAAAAAATACCTTCAAGTTGGGATTAAGAATGATAAAGTAGTGACCCTTTTTATTGTTGGTGAAAAATTGAATATTAAACCTTTTCAGATTGGGCAGTCGATTACAGATATTTATTCAACCTATTTTATTCCCTCTGATATAGAGCTTCATGATCAGGGACAAAAGTATGTATTTGAACTTTCGGAAGAGGATATCAACATTCGTCCAATCATAACAGTAGGTAATCTTTATGTGCAATTATATATTGATAAATTTACAGGTACCCTATCGAGTGTTCGTGCGATGGATGCTTCAACATTAATAAAAGTTAAACCATTTGATTATCGTCTAGAGTATATGGAGGTCAATGGAAGGAGAAAACAGGGAGAGCCTGACAAAGCGTTGGAAGAGGCCATTCAACATCAAATTTTTGATTTAACAAATGTGTTAAGAAATCGCTACCGTCTTAAACCGCTAAAATGGGACGAGCAGCTTGAAAAAAGTGCTTATAAAAGAAGTCTGGAATTATTTGAGGCGGATCAACAATCGAATGATTTGACCGTCGAACCGGAAGAAACGGATAATTTTATCGAAGAGCATCAAACGCTTATGTATTTTACAGAAGGAGAGAATATTGCGATTCATAATTTAGATGCTCCTGCAATTGTTGAAGGTTGGTTTAATAGCCTCGTTCATCGAAAAAATATGCTAAATAAAGGCTATCAAGAATCTGCTATTGGTATCTTTAATGGATATTTGGTTCAAAATTTTTCACCAATTGTTGTAGATGATTGATGTACAATAATGCTTGTCTCGATTCACCAATTTTACTTCTTTGACATATCGTAATATAGGCAATGAAGTGGTTTGAGGTGATCGATATGACAGAGCAAAAACTCCATCCATCTGTAGATGAGTTTAAAAAGTTTATTACAAATCATCCAAAAATTCTTGATGAGGTGAAGAACGGAAATGCAACTTTACAAGAATTATATGAAGACTGGTACTTGTTAGGTGAAGAGGATGAAAGATGGAGAAACCTGCTTTCCGAAGAAGTTAAAGAAACACATACAACAAATGAGAAATCAGATTGGATAAGCAGCATTTTAGGATCTATGAAAAAAATGGATCCCCAACAAATACAAGCTTATGCAGGTCATTTAAGTCAGGCTCTCGGTGCGATTCAAGGAGTACTAGCCCAATTTCAATCCGATAAACCAAAATCAGCAGGCAGGCCTCAGGAGAAACCGAACCATCCCTTTTTCTTTAGAAAAGATTGAAATATAGGGGCGATTAGCGTATGAGAAAGGATGTCTATCTTTATTTGCAGAAAAATAAGGAGTTATTGGACTTTTTACATGAACAGCCGATTTGGTATCGGAAGTTGGGAAGGGATCCAAGTCAATTGCGAAATTTAGAAATTGCAGCGCTGCACTATTATCAAAAAACCATTCCTCATCAAATTGAAAAGTTTTCCCAAGGAGTCCAAATGGCTTCTATGATGGTCAGTATGTTTAAGATAATGAATGAACAATCTTGAAGCTCAGCTTTCTCTCATTAGAGGAGGCTTTTTCTTATTGTATTACACATGCATGAAAAATGACCTTTTTTGTAAACAATAAGACCAAGTCTCGAGTTAATACATTACGACACTTTCATTAGAGAGTGTGAGGAGCGTTAAGTGATGAGTAAAAAAGTGAATTTCGTTTATGTATTGGTCATTTTATTGTTGGTTGCCTGTCAAAATGATAAACCAGAACCTCCGGAAATAAATCATCAATTTTCGTATTTTTTAGAAGGAAAAGTGTCAGCTTCAAGTGTAGAAGTGCAGAATCAAAAAGAGGACCCTTTTTATGTTAAGCATCATATAAGAGGCAGTGATGTATTTGTTGAGTGTATTGTAAAGGGAGCTTCTTTTCGAGATAAAGAGGCAAAAGTACTCGTATATATCGATGGAAAGAAACATAATGAGGTGACAAATGCTGCATTTATTTTAAAAGGATTAGATGCTGGACAGCATCAGATAAAGCTTATACTAAAAACAAAGCAGCGCTCCATCCAAGAAGAATTTACAGTACAGATTAAATAGCCTTTTATCGTATTTTTCTTTTAAACCGTTTCATGATAAAATGTGATACGGAGGTGGGCTAATGCTTGCTACAATTGAAAGAGTGCTTATTCTTGATAAGGCTGAAGGAATTTCAAAGATGATTTTGCAATCCGAAATTGCAGATGAATATTTTAAATGTATAGATAAAGTAAAGAACAATCGCGAAACACAACAAAAGATACGTGAGTTCGTGAAGATAAAGGATCGATATGAAGAGGTTGAACGGTTTGGAAAATATCATCCTGATTATAAAACCATCATGAAAAAAGTCCGCGAAGTAAAAAGAGAGATGGATTTAGATGAAAATGTAGCTCAATTTAGAGTAGCAGAAAATAAATTGCAAAGTTTACTGGATGAAATTAGTCAAATGATCGGTTTTTCGGTATCAGAACATATAAAAGTGCCTACTGGCAATCCTTTTTTCGATAGCTCCTCAAATTGTAGCGGGGGCTGTGGATCAGGAGGCAGCTGTGGTTGTTCTGCGTAAGGATAAAGGGATTTCTCTTCATATGGAGAAATCCCTAATTTTTTATAGTTGGACTTCATATATTGAATCGGTTTCCAAACTTATGGTAAACTGGAAAAAGAATTATTAGAGGGGAAATGCTATGTTAAGTCAACGACAAGGATTAGTTGTATGGTTGAATTCGGTTAAACAAGCAAAAATGTTAAGAAGATTTGGAAATGTCCATTATGTTTCTAAAAAGCTAAAGTATGCTGTGCTTTATTGTAATCAAGATGAGATCGAAGACTTAATAACAAAGTTAAAATCATTTTCATATGTAAAAAAAGTAGAACCTTCTTATAAACCATTTCTTAAAATTGAATATGAAAATTCGAAACCAGATAAAGCGAAGGAATATGACTATAAGATGGGCATCTAACGATTATCTGTCGTGCAAGAAGACAATAAAAAAAGCCCTGCAAGAATATGCAGGGTCCTTCTATATCCTTTTTGAGGATTGAAGGTAAAGGGAGAGGAGAAACCGGAGGAAGAACTTATGGGGAAACGTAAGTCTTCTCCGCGGTTGGCAACAACATCCTCGAATGATGTTGTTAATTGTATTATGGCCGAATCTAGAAGTTCCTATACACAAAACTTTTATTTTTAATATGATCATCACTATGGTAGGATAAATATTATTAAAAATGAATGAATATAGAATACTGGTGATAGGATGAGAGTAGTTTCAGGTAATTTTAAAGGAAAAGGATTAAAGGCGGTTCCGGGAAATGCGACGAGACCAACGACAGATAAGGTAAAGGAAGCAATGTTTAACATGATCGGCCCTTATTTTGACGGGGGAATTGGCCTTGATTTGTATGCCGGGAGCGGTGGTCTTGGAATTGAAGCATTAAGTAGAGGTTTGGATCGTGTCATTTTTGTAGATCGTGATGGAAAAGCAATTGGAACGATTCGTGAAAATATTCATCGTTGTGGATTAGACGATCAAGTTGAAATCTATCGAAATGATGCATTTAGAGCGATGAAGGCCATAACTAAAAGAAATATTACTTGCAATTATATATTTTTGGATCCACCATACAAACAACAGGAATTAGTAAAATTATTAGAACTTATCGATACACATCAAATATTACAACCATCAGGTATCATTGTATGTGAGCATGGGTCGGACATCGATTTACCTCAAGCTGTGGGAAACTTGGTAAAAAGAAAAAGTGAAAAATATGGAATAATTGCAATTACGCTATACACTGGAGAGGAGTAGGAAGAATACATGGGTAGAACTGCAATTTGTCCTGGAAGTTTTGATCCGATTACAAATGGACATATGGACATTATCTCAAGGGGATCTAAAATATTCGATAAATTATATGTAGTTATTTTACATAACTCGTCAAAGAACTCTTTATTTACGGTTGAAGAAAGACTTGATTTAATTAGAAAGGCAACGGAAAAGTTCCCCAATGTTATTGTTGAATCTTACACTGGACTTTTAGTAGATTATGCTAGAAATGTTGGGGCGTCTGTTAACTTAAGAGGTTTGAGGGCTGTTTCAGATTTTGAATATGAAATGCAAATCACTTCGATGAATCGATTATTAAATGAAGAGTTGGAAACCTTTTTTATTATGACGAGAAACCAATACTCTTTTTTAAGTTCAAGTATTGTTAAAGAAGTAGCTAAGTATGGAGCAGATATTTCAAAGCTTGTTCCACCAGTAGTTGAAAAAGCACTGTTGGAAAAATTCGGACAGTTATAAAGTTACGTAATTGTCGAAAAACTTTATGGTGTCTGGTATCCTAAGGGCTGATATAAGTCGGATTGATTTTAATCAACTGAGAGGATCCCTGACACCATATTTTTCATATTTATTCATTTTTCTTTGGATAAACCATTCGTTTGGCATATAAAAATACATAAAGAGCCAGCATGAAAATCGTGATAATTCCTCCGAATTCAATCAGCCCGGTGGTAATATTTTGGAGAAATGGCCCCTCCACAATGAGATTTACTGGTATTGAATTGGAAGGTTGTTCATTTACAATTAAACGTTCATATAAAGGATTCCAGAGTAGAAAAGTATAGACAGCTGCAAAAGTTCCTTGCATGATTCTAGCAATAAAAAAAGGTTTAAATCCAATATCCGTTTTCGCCAAAATACTAGCTACTTGTGCATGTATGCTTAAACCGCCAAATCCAAGAAGAAAACTTACAATAATAGCTTGTTCCATGAGGGTTGCTTCTTGGACTCTGCTAACTAATTGACTGCCAATTGTCATTTCGAATATACCTGAAAAAAGAGGGATGCTGAGTTCAGTTGGAAACTGTATTAGGTTGAAGATTGCTTCAATCCCTTTTGCTGCAAAAGAAGAAATATGTAGATGGTATAATAATTTATTAATCACCGAAAACAGAATAATAAAGCCGCCAATCATTAATAATGTTTGGATCGAAGACATGACTGCATCCCCTAATAGTTCTCCGATCGGCCGCTTATCTTTTATTCTTGCTTGGTGCAAAGCAGAAAATGCCATTTTGATGGATTGACGTTTTTTATTTACTTTCGTTTTTTCGGTACTTTCCCCTCCATAAAACCTCATCATGATTCCAACTGTAATATTGCCAAGATAATGGGTTGCAGCCAAAACAATTCCAAGTTTAGGGTTATTAAAGAAACCAACTGAAACCGCTCCAAAAATAAAAAGTGGATTGGATGAATTCGTGAATGCTGCAAGTCGTTCCGCTTCAATTTTACTAACTTGTCCTTCTTGTCTTAACCTTGAGGAAATTTTGGCACCGGCAGGATTACCGGATGCCATTCCCATCGCCCAAGCGAAACCACCTACACCTGGAACTCGGAATAAAGGCTTCATAAGCGGCTCCAATAAAAAACCGATAAATTTCACAACCCCAAAGCCAATTAACAATTCAGATACAATAAAGAAGGGCAATAGGGACGGAAAGACAATTTCAAGCCATGTATCTAAGCCGCGAATGGAAGCGGAGACTGATTCTTGAGGAAAGGCTATAATCGATAAGGCTAATATAGATGCAGACAAAGCTAATATGATTGTTTTTACTTTTGAATGAAGCACGTATGATCCTCCCTCAAGCAGAAAGAATTGTTTAACATTATGATTGAATGATAAAATGTTGAAGGAAATCTTCAGTCTTGTCCTTTTTAGCAAGTTAGAAACCTATTGATATCAATATACTCATAGAATGTTAAAATAGACCATAAGATTAAATATGGAGTGGCTCGCTATCCAATAATCGAAAGAAATAGGGAGGAGATTTTTTGGATCGGCCTAAAATTGGTTTGGCACTTGGTTCAGGCGGCGCACGAGGATTTGCTCATTTGGGAATCATAAAGGTATTGGATGAGAATAAGATCCCGATTGATTATATTGCTGGAAGCAGCATGGGCTCGCTCGTTGCTTGTTTCTACGCAAGTGGATTAGATCTAAAACGTATTTATAAGTTGGCTGCGTCGTTTAAACGGAAGTATTATTTAGATTTTACTGTGCCAAAAATGGGTTTTATTGCTGGCAAGAGAATCAAAGAATTTATTCGTCTCTTTACAAAAGGAAAACGACTTGAAGAATTGAATATACCGGTTTCGGTTGTTGCGACAGATCTTACGAAGGGCGAAAAAGTTGTATTTACTGAAGGTTCCATAGCTGAAGCGGTCCGTTCGAGCATATCGATACCAGGTATTTTTGTACCTGAGAAAAAAGATGGCCGTATTCTTGTTGATGGAGGTGTGATTGATCGAGTCCCCGTATCTGTTGTAAAAGAGATGGGTGCAGATATTGTGATTGCGGTTGATGTTTCTAGAGTAAAAACGGATGCAGAAATTAAAAATATATACGATGTTATCATGCAAAGCTTAGATATTATGCAAATGGAATTAGTAGAAAATCGGCAAATTGCTTCAGACATTATGATTCGCCCTCAAGTTGAAAAATATAGTGCGAGGGCTTTTACGAATATAGAGGAAATCATTCTAATGGGAGAAGAAGAAGCTCAAAAGCATATTGCACAAATCAAAAAAATCATCGCTGAGTGGAAGGAGCTTCATAACGAATGAAAAGCAAAAAAAGAATAAAAGTTTTAAGTCTGATCACAGTAATTCTTGCAGCTCTTTCTTTTTATTTGTTACCCTATTATATTTCTAAACCTGGAATGGCCAAAGAGCTCCATCCAATTATTGAGGTAGAAGATGGTTATGACGAAGCGGGTAGTTTCATGTTGACAACAGTAAGAATGGGCAGGGCCAATATTTATTCATACCTAATAGCTAAATATAGTAAGTATCATGAAATATACCCTCTCGATCACATCAGACCTAAAGATGAAACGGAAGAGGAGTATTCGGTTCGCCAGCTTCAATTAATGGACTCCTCTAAAATAAATGCGGTCGAAGCAGCCTATAAGAAGGCGGGTTTACCAGTAAATTATCAGTACAATGGTGTGTATGTTCTAAATGTTGTATCAGGGATGCCAGCGGAAGAGAAGTTAAAGCCAGCTGATCGAATTTTTAAGGTGGATGGGAAGGAAATTCAAACATCCGATGAGTTTATGGACTATATAAGTAAAAAGACGATAGGAGAAAATGTAACGCTGACATTTGAAAGAAAGCAAAAAGTTTATCAGATAAACTTAGAGCTTGAAAGTTTTAAGGATGAAAAAAATAATGGGAAAGCAGGAATTGGGATTGGTCTTGTAGACGATAAAGAATTGATCGTTGAGCCAAATGTTACTGTTCGTACAGATGAGATAGGTGGACCATCTGCAGGTTTTATGTTTTCACTTGAAATCTATAATCAATTAACAGAAGGGGATTTAACAAGGGGTTATAAAATAGCTGGGACGGGTACGATTTCTCCCAATGGTGAAGTAGGTGAGATAGGCGGTATACACCAAAAAGTCATTGCAGCAGATAAAGCAGGAGCGGATATTTTTCTCGCGCCGAATCAAAATGGTGCGAAGGAATCTAACTACAGTGTTGCTCTAAAGACAGCTCAAGATATTAAAACTGATATGAAAATTATTCCTGTTGATACTTTTGAGCAAGCAGTGGAATATTTAGAAGGTCTCAAACCCAAAAAATAAAAAGCAGCGATGAAGATCGTTGCTTTTTATTTTTTATTTAATATAAATAGGTTTTTGAAAATACTCTTGTTCGAGGGCAAACTGTTTATTTTTAGAGGGCAGTCCCAAAGCGTATAGCTCTGCTGCTCTTGAATCAATTTCCATTTGTTGGCTGTTAAAGGATGCCCTCTTTGTTACAATTGGTAAGGGACATGTTTTTTTTGTTTGATTTAAAAAGGAGCGGCCATTATTTGTCATCCCAAGGAGACGAAGATAAGTTACCTTTTCATTTGTCATTTTCATTTCTTGTTTTGTTGAATTGGTTAGAATATGGGTTAATGCCCTTTGTAACCGAGTCCATGTATACCGTTTCGTTTTAAGAGCTTCCATAAATTCTCGAAAGGATTCAGACTTTTTGGCGAGGGAATGAATCCGATGCTCCATTCCTTCCTCGATTTCATAAATCTCCTTTAATTTATTTACATTGCTTTGCAAGATCACGAACCTTAAATAATCCCAATACATTTCCCAATGATGAAAAGCTCCGAAGCTATTTTTATATTGCAATAACAAGGAAGAAGTCTCTTTTGGTACATAGGAGCGAATGGTATCTAGATCCTCAGGCGGAGAAAATAATGCTTTCCGAATGCTCGTTGCACTGGCGATTGTCGAAGAGGCAAAATCTTCGTCATGATAGTGGGCATTTTTTCGAGAAATAGTCATCATTTTTATATTTGTATGTTGTTCTATGGACGCTTTTACATATTGGAAGCCAAGAATATTATTTGGCTGTGATAGATCGACTGAATGCTCGTTGGGATCTAATTCTTGATAGGCGAGGGACATTGCCTTCGGATAGCTATTTCCGGAAGATATAAATTTTTTTATAGCTTCATTGTACTTGCTCTCATTTTTCTTTAGAAAATCGTAAGTCTTGTAAAATGCTTCTATTGAACCCGACTCACTGCCAAAGCAAATATAATCACAGCCTGCTGCACTTAATAGTGAGACAGCTCCATTTGCAAATGTATCGGCTTTTTGAACGGCGAAGGAATAAGGCAATTCAAAAACAAGATCAATTCCGCCACACAAGGCCATTTCTGTTCTTGTCCATTTCGAGACAAGAGCAGGTTCACCTCTTTGTAAAAAATTCCCGCTCATAGCAGCAATCACGATTTCTGCGCCAGTTATTTCTTTGGCTTTTTTAACATGATAGGCGTGTCCATGATGAAATGGATTATATTCAACAATTACACCAACAGCTTTCATAATAATGAACTCCTTTATTATTATTTAATCCGAATCACATGTGTGAATTCAAGTTTATTTTAGCGTATAAAAATATTTTAAATAAAATCTTGTTTGTAAACAACTAAGTAGGTTAGAATACTATAAGTACTGTTATCAATATAGCCAAATTTTTAGATTTTTAAGGGTCTAGAAAATGATATTTGGTGTAAAGAAAAAATATTGACAATTAATTCTTTGAAAGCTATAATTACCTTTGTTGCCTTGAGGTGATACAGATGAAATGGACGGTTAATCAGTTACGAAGAAATCAAAGCAAGGAATTAAAAATTGACGAGTATACAAATGCTGAGGAAATTACGAGGATTGATCAGAACATACGGGAGGTCTCACCTATTCATGTGACCGGAACGGCTGATATTGGTTCATCTAAGATTACTTTTCATTTAAATATAAAAGGTCAACTTACACTTCCTTGTTCACGTACATTAGTGGATGTTCATTATCCGATTAATGTTGACAGTATTGAAACGTTCCTTTTGAACGGTTCTGGCTATGAAACGGATGGAGAGGTACATCAAGTAAAAGGGGATGTAATTGATTTAACCCCAATTGTAAATGAAATCCTATTACTTGAGGTGCCGATACAAGTGATTGCTGAGGATCGTACAGAAGAGGGTGCTCCTCAATCAGGAAAAGGTTGGGAAGTCATTCATGAGAAGGATGAGAAAGACAAAGTAGATCCGCGACTAGCCGGACTTGCTAAGTTTTTTGAGCAAAATGATCAATCTTCAGATAGTTAAAGAAGATGGATGACAGATTGAAGATCAACAAGTCTTCAAACTTTCTTAATACTCTTTAAGGAGGTGGGAATAATGGCTGTACCTTTTAGAAGAACTTCAAAAACGGCGAAAAGAAAGCGTCGTACGCATTTTAAACTACAGGTGCCTGGTATGACTGAGTGCCCAAACTGCGGTGAAATGAAACTTGCTCATCGTGTGTGTAAGGCTTGTGGAACATACAAAGGTAAAGAAGTAATTAGTAACTAATGGATAAAGAAACAGCGCAAGAACATACAGTTCTTGCGCTGTTTCTTTTTTTGCGCATAGCTTTCCATTATTTCTTTTTGGAAAAACGGTCTAATTCATTTGTGAATACATTCTATCTTTTCTAGTAGAAGCATATGTATAAATAAAAAAACTAGGAGGGAACTGAATGTCTACAACTCGCCAAGATGCTTGGACTCAAGATGAGGATTTACTTCTAGCAGAAGTAGTACTTAGATATATTCGTGAAGGCGGTACACAGCTTCAGGCTTTTGAAGAAGTAGGAAAGAAGCTTACAAGAACTGCAGCAGCATGTGGATTTCGATGGAATTCAACAATTCGCAAGCAATACAAAACAGGAATTGAATTGGCAAAAAAACAAAGAAAGGAAATCAAAAGAAATGTAGAGATGGAAGATTCAATCGAAGTGACTGAATCTGAAACTCCTGTATCTACGATCGAACAAGAAGAGGAGGTTCCGTTGTATCGAAATAAACTAGCTATTGAAGAGATACTAGTCTATTTAAAAGAACTGCATGAGCGAGCACAAGGTGCACATCAGTATGAAGAAAGTTTGGCAGTATATAAAGAAAAAGTGAAGGAACTCGAGAAAAAGGTAAACAAGATTTCAACCGAAAATCTGAAGTTACAAAAGGAATTCTTTACGATGGAAAATGACTATAAAGCTTTAGTAGAAATTATGGAAAGAGCAAGAAAGATGGTCGTATTAAAAGATGAGGAATTCGCACAAAAGGTAAGATTTCAGATGGATAAAAATGGGAATTTGGAAAAACTGGATAAATAAAAATAAGCAGACGATTGTCTGCTTATTTTTATTTACTTAGCTTCAGATACATGATTTGGAGACCATATAAGCGGATTCTCTCCTAAATCTCGCTCCATATCATAAGTTACCGAGGAAAAACCCATTTTTTCCCAGAAGCTTCTTGATTTTACACGTGGATTTGTTTTGATTGGCATACCGAAACTTTTGGCATAATTAACAAGTGCTGTACCATACCCCTTGCCTTGATACTCTGGTAATACTCCTAACTTCCATATTTCTATATAATCAACAGGAGGTTCAAAATAGCGGTTATACTTTCCGCTTACTTGGTAGACACTCATACGAGCAACGAGTTTATCACCGAAGTAAATTCCGTAGAATGGGGATTCGCTATCATTTTCAATGATATTCGCCTGAAGATCTTCACTCATCGATAATTCTTGAATTCCATATTCCTTAAAACTTTTAAAATCATCAAGCGTTTTAAAGTTGACCTTTAATCTCACAATTTCTTTTACGCTGTCTTTTTCCATTGCGACCATGTTATTTCCCCCTTTTTGTATTAATAATTCCCTGACAAATCACTGGAAAGAATACATATCATTGAGGCTTTCGTGGTTTTCTAGAAAAATTACAATATTACTAACTATCTGAATACTATTATATAACATTTCTTTCATAAATGCTTTAGTTTCACATTAGAAAACGGTTACAATTTCATTTTGAGTGCTAAGCGAGGGGACGATAGCTGTATGAAATATTACTATCGTTTTAGTAAATTTATATACGCTCTTTACCTCAATCCTATATAATGAAAGAAATATAGTTTATTTATTGAAGGGAACAGATATAAATGAAGATTGGGATTATAGGCGGAGGAGCAATTGGTTTACTTTTTTCCTACTATTTAAGTGAACACCACTCTATTTGTCTGTATGTTCATAGTAACAAGCAACGTGATTTACTTCAAAAGGAAGGATTAATATTTGAAAAGGATGGACAGAGAAAAAGGAAATTCTTGCAAGTGAAATTATCTGCCCAATGGCGTGGTCGTGAAGAGGTCACACTTATTGCATTAAAACAATACCATTTACCCGATATTATTGAATGGCTCTCAGCTTATAGTTCGAACGGCCATGCTCTTCTCTTTTTGCAAAATGGGATGGGTCATTTGAAATGGCTTGATAAAATAGAGGGGGATATTTATTTAGGTTGTGTTGAACATGGGGCGCTAAAGAAGGATAATCATCATGTCGTCCACACCGGTGCAGGTACAACAAAAATGGCTCTTTTTCGTGGATCAACTCAAAAGCTTTTTGGCTTTACCGAGGATGTACAAAATGACTCCTTTCCGTTTGTATTGGAAGAGAATCATGAGACCATGCTAATAAAAAAATTAGTTGTAAACGCCATTATTAATCCAATAACATCTATTTTGCAAGTTAAGAATGGAGAAATTATCGATAATCCCTATTATTTTAAACTAGTAAAAAGCATGTTTACAGAAGTCCAAGCTTGTCTTAATTTGCAAGAACCTAAAGCGTATTTTTCAAATCTTATCGAGGTTTGTAAACAAACCGCTCAAAATGATTCGTCCATGCTTCGGGATTTAAATGAAAATCGTCCTACCGAGATCGATGCAATCTTAGGGTATCTTTTAGAAAAGGCAGCTGAAAAAGAAATACATACTCCCATCATTGAGTTGTTTTATCAGGCTGTGAAGGGAAAAGAGTGTAGGGTGGAGGAGTAAAACGCGTGTCAGAAGTTATATCATCAATCATTGCAACTTTCGTGACTATTCCATTGTTAGGGTATATAATCGTTTTTGTAATAAGTAAGCTTATCACGAGAAACCATCGTAAATCAGTTAAAATTGCGATCGATGTTACGACATTATTATTCGTTATCGCTTGTCATTACTTTATTATGGCTATTTGGGGCATATCGGTTTTTTGGATGATTATTCTATTCATGATTTTAATTGCAATCATTTTTGTTATTGCCCATTGGAAATTAAAACATGAGATCCAATTTATAAAAGTGTTCAAAGGGTTTTGGCGGTTTAATTTTTTATGCTTTGGATTGATTTACATCTTTTTATTGGCATATGGACTCATTTTACGTATCAGCATGGCTGTTACTTTTACTTAAAGGGATTAAAGTTTTAAATAAGGTTTTTCAATACTGGAAATGTACAATGCATCATTAGAAAGGAAGTATTAAATGGAGATGTTAAGTCTCTCACTGCCGGCAACGAATCGATTTGCGACGGATTATCTTGCTGGTACATCTGAGATCCAAAAGTTTTTTCATTATCAATTTAAAAATAAATCGGATTATAAGGAACGATTATTAGAATTACAAAACCGGAAATTTATGAGAAAAGAATTGGCTGGCTGTATTGAAGAATTTATGAAGCCATTTCCAACATCTCAAGAAGTTGAAAATTCCCTTTCAAAATTGGCTGATGATCAAAGTGTTGTCGTTATCGGTGGACAGCAGGCGGGAATTCTTACGGGTCCGCTTTATTCGATCCATAAAGTGATTTCAATTATTGCGTTGGCTAAGAAACAAGAAGCCGAGTTGAATATCCCTGTAGTTCCCGTTTTTTGGATAGCGGGGGAAGATCATGATTTTCAAGAGGTCAATCACATTTATCTGGAAAAGGATGGGAAGGTTCAAAAGGTAACATATCCTGAAAAAGTACTAGAAAAGAAAATGGTTTCAGATATCGAGTTGAATCAAGAACTATGTTTAAAATGGGTAGAGGATATTATTCAAGAACTTGGTGAGACAGATCATACAAATGAACTGCTTCAATTTATGAAAGAATCGATACAAAAATCTGGGACATTTGTTGACTTCTTTGGTCATATTATTATGGGGTTATTTAAAAATGAAGGTCTATTAATCATTGATTCTGGATTTTCGGGACTAAGACATCTTGAAAAGGAAATCTTCATTTCACAAATACAACAGGCCTCCGAAATAACAAGCTCTGTCAAGGCTGTTCAAAAGAAGTTAAATCACCTTGGTTTTCCATCTGCGATCGATTTAAGTGATCAGGCAGCGAATCTGTTTTATTATGATGAAAAATATAAAGATCGAGTTCTGCTTGAATTTGAACAAGAGGAAGGACAATTCTTTGGTAAAAATGGGATGGTTCGTTTCAGTGTTGACGAGTTGTTGCAAATTGCTGCAGAATTTCCAACTAAGTTAAGTAATAACGTCGTAACGCGCCCGATCACACAGGAGTTGCTTTTCCCAACTTTAGCATTTATTGCTGGTCCAGGTGAAATTGCTTATTGGGCAGAACTGAAAGAGGCATTTGAACGATTCTCTCTGAAAATGCCGATTCTCGTTCCTCGGTTAAATATTACCTTACTAGATGGTTCCGTTGGGACAGATCTTCAAGAACTAGATTTAACCATCGAAGATGTGCTTAAGAATGGAATTGAAAATGATAGAAATGAATATTTATGTTCCGTGAAAGATCAGGAACTTGAGCAGCTATTCCAATCTACTAAAGATCAACTCATTCAGCAGTATGAATTAATCGGGAAAAAAATGGATAAAGGTTTATCACCCCTTTTTCATAAAAACCAAAAAATTCTCTTACAGCAGATCGATTTTCTAAGGGATAAAGCAAATGAATCGCTGTGGGATAAGAATGCGGTGATTTTGAATAAATATCAACGGGTAGAAAATAAGCTGAAGCCGCTAAATTCTCCTCAGGAGAGAATTTTAAATCCTTTATTATTTATGAATGCATATGGAATCTCATTCTTTGCAAAATTGCCTTATTTACCATATGAATTTGATGGGACGCATAAGGTGATAAAAATCTAAAGTTTTTTGTATAAAACCAAAATAAAGGGGACCTTCATTTGAGAAGGTCGCTTTTTTGTTGATTAAATGTACTTTTACTCATTTTATTGAAGGATTTCTGAGATGAGGGGAGAATTATAAAAATAATGTGGAGGAAAGTGGGGGGATGTGGTAAAGTAATTTTAGAAAGTGGGGGTTTTTCAGGTATGTTCATGGGCGAATACCATCATAATATTGATACGAAGGGCCGCTTAATTGTACCTGCAAAATTCCGAGAAGATCTAGGTGAATCATTTGTTTTAACGCGTGGCTTGGATCAATGTTTATTCGGCTATCCCTTAGATGAATGGAAAATAATCGAGGATAAGCTAAAGGATCTTCCGTTAACAAAAAAAGATGCACGTGCGTTCACTCGTTTCTTTTTCTCTGGTGCAACTGAATGTGAAATCGATAAACAAGGACGTATAAATATAGCGGGAACGCTTGTAAACTACGCAAAGCTTGAAAAGGAATGTGTAGTTTTAGGGGTTTCCAATCGAATAGAAATTTGGAATAAAGAGATTTGGGAAGAGTATTTTAATGAATCAGCGGATTCTTTTGCTGATATTGCAGAAAATATGATTGGGTTCGATCTTTAATCAGGATGATCAACCCTAACTCAGTGGATTGAAAAGGTGGACAACAATGTTTAATCATAAAACAGTTTTATTAGACGAAGCGGTTAACGGCTTAAATATTAAGGCGGATGGAATTTATGTAGACTGTACCCTTGGCGGCGCAGGTCATAGTCATCAGATACTTACAGAACTTTCTGAAAAGGGGAAATTATACGCTTTTGATCAAGATGAAATTGCTATTCAAAATGCGAAGGACAAATTGGCCTCATTTGGAGAACGATTTCAAATAATCAAAAGTAACTTTCTTTATTTAGAAGACGAACTTGCAAAAAGAAACATCGATAAAGTCGATGGTATTTTATATGATCTAGGCGTTTCATCCCCACAGCTTGATACCCCGGAAAGAGGATTTAGCTATCATCATGATGCCCCTCTTGATATGCGGATGGATACAGATGCAAGTTTATCCGCTTATCATGTAGTAAATGAATGGACTTACGAGGCTCTCGTTCGTATATTTTTTCAATATGGTGAAGAGAAATTTTCAAAGCAAATTGCTCGAAAAATTGAAGCGGCACGAATGGAAAAGGCGATTGAAACGACTGGTGAATTAGTAGAATTAATTAAAGAGGCGATCCCAGCTCCTGCTCGAAGAAAAGGCGGCCATCCAGCAAAAAGAGTCTTTCAAGCCATTCGAATTGCTGTTAATGATGAGTTAAAAGTGTTTGAGCAATCATTACATCAAGCCATTCGCTTATTGAATTCTGGCGGACGAATTAGCGTAATCACTTTTCATTCATTAGAAGACAGAATCTGTAAAGCCACGTTTAAAAAAGAAAGTGAAAACCCAGATTTACCACACGGTCTACCGATTATACCTGAGGAATACAAACCACAATTAAAGTTGATTACAAGAAAGCCGATTACTCCGTCAGAGGAAGAATTAGAACATAACAATCGTGCAAGATCGGCTAAATTGAGAATAGCAGAAAAGAATTAAACTCCGCTCGGCTAATTGGCTGAATGGAGTTAAGTTTCATGAGATTATTATTGGAGGGATTAGTGAATGGCCAATTTAGCACGGCAGCTTCTTCAAGAACAACAGCAACAAACGGTTAGAGCTCCGAAAAAAAAGCATTCGCATAAGAGAGGATTCTCACCAGGGGAAAAAATATTAGGATTTATGTTTGGAGCACTCGTTTGTATTGGCTCAACTCAAATTATCTCCAATCAGGCAGATATTTATCAAGTCAACAAGGATATCCAGTTGGCACAGACGGAGATGCAAACGCAGCAAAAATCGATCAGTGATTTATCGATACAAGTCAGCGAATTAAACCAGTATGACAGAATTAAAGAAAAAGCCCGCGAATTAGGGCTTCAATTAAATGAAAAAAATATTAAGGTTGTGCAGGATTAATGAAGCAAAAAAATATTAATTTAGGAGCAGCGATATTATTTGTAATATTTAGCTTGCTCTTTTTTGTCTTGTTTATTCGTTTTTTCTTTATACAAACAACGGGAGAAGTAAAAGGACAGACGTTAGCGGCAAAAGCAGAACAAATGTATTCCGATACGACGAAGATTGACGCAAAACGTGGGACTATTTATGACTATAAAGGAGAGGTTATTGCCGAGGATCGAAGTTCTTATAGCTTAATCGCAATCCTTTCCGAAAAAATGTCACCTGATCCAAAAAAACCTAAACATGTTGTAGATTTAGATAAAACGGCAACAGAGTTGGCGAAATATATTAATCTATCAAAATCTGAGATTCATCATATTTTAAAAACGGGCAAAGATAATGGTAAATTCCAAGTTGAATTTGGTTCTGCCGGGAAAGATATCTCATTGGCAACGAAAGAAAAAATAGAAGGTTTGAAGCTTCCTGGAATTTCTTTTACAAGGAGTATGAAACGTTTTTATCCGAATGGGATTTTTGCATCTCATGTGGTTGGATATACGGAAAATAAGCTTAATGAAAAGAAGGTTCAAGAGACTGTTGGTATGATGGGAATTGAGAAAAGCTTAGATTCTCTTTTAACGGGCAAGGATGGCTCCTATCAATTTGAAAGTGATATATGGGGATATTTGCTTCCTGATGGAGAGGAAAAGATTACTCCTGCACAGGATGGAAAAAGCGTCTATTTAACGCTTGATCGTAGGATTCAAATTATGCTGGAAGATACATTAAATAAAGTAGCGAATACATATAATCCTAAAAAAATGGTTGCGATTGTAGCGAATGCGAAGACGGGAGAGATCCTCGCTCTAGGGCAGCGGCCAACCTTCAATCCTGAAACCAAGGGTGGATTAGAGGGTAGCTGGTATAACGAAGCAATTGAACTTCCGTTTGAACCAGGCTCGACGTTGAAGATTTTTACCCTTGCTGCAGCTGTTGAAGAAGGTGTTTTTAATCCAAATGAACAATTTATGTCAGGTCAATATGTTGTCACTCCAAAGTCAAAACCTGTCTCAGACCACAATGGCGGAAGAGGCTGGGGAATGATTTCATCTCTTGAAGGCGTACAGCGATCCTCTAACGTCTTGTTTGTGAAGCTTGCAAATGAAAAAATGGGTTTTGAAAAGTTTAAGGAATATTTAAAAATGTTCGGATTCGGACGAATTAACTGGAATTGATCTTCCAAATGAAAAGCCAGGAAGATTCGTCTATGATTATCCTATCGAAAAGGCGACAACATCCTATGGACAAGGAACGACTGTAACCCCTATTCAGCTAGTTCAAGCAGCAACAGCTGTTGCTAATGATGGAAAAATGATGCAAACCCATATTGTTGACAAGATTGTAGATCCTGCAACAGATAAAATCATCAAAGATAAAAAACCTGAGGTCATTGGAACCCCGATTTCAGCAGAGACAGCTGCTGAAGTACGAGACTATCTCGGATTGGTCATAACTGGAGAACATGGTACAGGTAAAAAATTTGCGATAGAAGGTTATGATGTTGCAGGAAAAACGGGAACAGCGCAGATCCCTGGTAATGGCGGCTATTTAAGAGGACCAACGAGCTATGTGTTTTCTTTTCTTGGGATGGCTCCGAAAGATGATCCGGAATTAATTGTATATGTTGCTGTTCAAGAACCTGGCACTCAGAATTATGGCGATGGGTCAAAAGCGGTAGCAGAAGTTTTTACTCCAGTCATGAAAAATAGTCTTCAATACTTGCAAATTAAACCTAGTGATAGCAACAAAACAACGAAGGTCACAAATCCTAATGTTGAAGGGAAATCCATTGAAGAAGCGAAACAAACATTAACAGGACAAGGCTTAGACCCAATTGTAATTGGAAATGGTTCGAAAGTGATCAGTCAGATTCCAGTTAAAGATGAAACCTTAATCCCAGGTGAAAAAGTCGTGCTTAAAACGGAAGGTGATTTACTTGCACCTGATATGATTGGCTGGTCCCTGAGAGATGTGATGAAGGTTGCAAAAGCTGCGAATATGAAATTGAATTCTGTTGGAAATGGATTTGTTGCCAAACAGAATTTTAAGCCAGGTTCTCAAATGAAAGAAGATGAATTTTTAATTGTAGATTTAGATAAACCAGGTGTATTACCAGAAAAACCTCAAGATGATAGTGTAAGAGAGCAAGAATCAACAGATGATAACGAGGATGTTGATGTGACAAATGAAAGCCAATAGTAATAATCATGAAGACTTGACCGTGCTGACAAAATTGAGCAAGAAGCATCGTGGAAAGGTCATTCGTGATTGTTCTATTGAAAAATGTACAAGCATATATTGGAGCGAGCCATAATTTAAGGAGGTTCGTTCTTTTATGCGTGTTTCAAATGTTACCGTTAGAAAAAGGTTGACGATTGTTTTGTTGGTTGGGATACTTGTATTTTTTATTATTGATATGCGTCTTGGATACGTGCAATTCTTGTTAGGAGATGATCTAACAGAGAAAGCAAAAGGCCTTTGGAGTCGAAATATACCTTTTGAACCAAAAAGGGGAGAAATTATCGATCGCAATGGTGTTGCCTTAGCTACCAACATTAGTTCTCCCACGGTTTATGTTGTCCCTAGGCAAATAAAAAATCCCGGTGAAGCAGCTGAAAAGTTAGCAGCAGTATTAAATATGTCCACTGAAAAGGCTTATGAATACTTAGTAAAAAAGACAAGCTCAGTAAAAATTCCTGAAGGAAGAAAAATTACTCATGAAAAGGCGAAGGAAGTTCGGGCCTTAGAAATTGAAGGGGTATATATTGGAGAAGATTCTAAACGGCATTATCCATATGGGAACTATCTATCTCATGTTCTTGGCTTCGCAGGAATTGATAATCAGGGACTGATGGGATTAGAGTTATCCTATGATAAAGAGTTAAGCGGAGAAAAGGGTTCCGTTAAGTTCTATGCAAATGCAAAAGGTGAGCGAATGAATGATATGGCAGACGATTACGAACCGCCAAAAGATGGTTTAGACTTAAAACTAACCATTGATTCAAAGATTCAAACAATCATGGATCGTGAATTTGATAATGCTGTTGCGACATATGAGCCAGATGGAATGATCGGAATTGCGATGAATCCTAAAACTGGAGAAATACTTGCCATGGAAACTAGACCTAGTTTTGATCCAGCGGATTTTCGTCATGTTGATCCTGATATTTATAACAGAAATTTACCAATATGGAGTTCATATGAGCCAGGTTCTACATTTAAAATCATTACGCTCGCTGCAGCTCTTGAAGAAGGAAAAGTAAATCTTGAGAAAGAGAACTTCAACGATCCAGGCTTTGTCAATGTAGGTGGAGCAAGACTGCGATGCTGGAAAAGTGGTGGCCACGGAGCACAAAGTTTTTTAGAAGTCGTCCAAAATTCATGCAACCCTGGTTTTGTTGAATTAGGGGAAAGGCTCGGAAAAGATACATTGTTTAAATATATTAAAGAATTCGGTTTTGGGGAGAAAACAGGGATTGATCTCCAAGGAGAGGCAAAAGGAATTTTATTTAATCTTGATCGGGTTGGACCTGTCGAACAAGCTACAACGGCTTTTGGTCAAGGTGTTTCCGTTACACCCATTCAACAAGTAGCAGCTGTTTCAGCAGCGATCAATGGTGGGACCCTATATACTCCATATGTGGCAAGCGAGTTAATTGATCCAAGTACTGGCAAAGTGGTGATGAAGAAAAATCCTGATGTGAAAAGGAATGTTATTTCAAAAGAAACATCAGAAAAAATAAGATATGCTTTAGAAAGTGTTGTGGCCCAAGGGTCGGGTGGAAATGCATTTATAGATGGATATCGTGTTGGCGGAAAAACAGGAACAGCGCAAAAAGCTCAAGGTGGGCGTTATTTAGAAAATAATCATATCGTTTCATTCATAGGGTTTGCGCCTGCTGATGATCCACAAATTGTTGTATACACAGCTGTCGACAATCCAAAAGGCACAGTTCAATTTGGTGGTGTAGTAGCGGCTCCGATTGTAGGGAATATCATTGGTGATAGTTTACGTGTCCTAGGGGTAGAGCCGAGAAAGGAACAGTTAGAAAAAGAATTAAAGTGGGATGACCCTGTCATGGTCGAAATGCCAGACCTTGTTGGGATTACGAAAAGAGAGATTCGTGAGTTAATGGTTAATTTAAAAATTGATTCGAGTGGTGAAGGGGAAGTGGTTGTGAAACAGACTCCGAAGCCTGGTGTTAAATTAAAAGAGGGTTCGACTATTCGATTATATTTTGGAGATACCCAATCAAATAATCGTGAATAAAGAGAAATGAAAATAAAATAAATTCATATATATATAGAAAGAGCGGCTTATTTTCTCATGCTGCTCTTTATTTTTAGAGAGTGTTTCCTAAGAGGAAAATGTCAATAGATTAATTGTTATTTATCATGTAAAATAATATAGCTGTACATATTATTACTTCCCGTACATAGGTTCGGTCGAAAGGATGAGGAATTTGAAATTACATACATTCATTCAATATTTATTTCCCTATTTAGCTGTCGATGGGATCGACAATCCGGAAATTTCAAGTATTGAAAATAATAGTCAAAAAGTACGGCCTGGCGCTTTATTTATTTGTATAAAAGGGCATTCAGTTGATGGTCACCAATTTGCCGAAGCAGCGGTACGAAAAGGCGCTGTAGCGATCCTGGCAGAAAGAGAATTATCGATTGACGTTCCTGTCGTGGTCGTTAAAGATACAAACAGGGCAATGGCACTTATTGCAGATCTTTATTATTCGCAGCCAACAAAAAAGTTACATTTAATTGGTATTACAGGTACAAATGGTAAAACAACAACTAGTCATTTAATTGAAAAAATCTTTTCGGATAAAGGGGAAAAGACAGGTTTAATTGGAACGATGTATTCCAAAATTGGGAATAAAAGATATGAGACTAAAAATACAACACCTGAGAGTTTAACCTTACAAAAGACGTTTGAAAAAATGGTCGATGAAAGGGTCACTACAACGGTTATGGAGGTATCTTCCCATGCTTTAGTGGAGGGGAGAGTTCACGGCTGTGACTATGATATAGCTGTTTTTACTAATTTATCCCAAGATCATCTAGATTTTCATAAAACAATGGATGCGTATCGAGAAGCAAAAGGTCTATTATTTTCTCAACTCGGGAATGTTTATGATGCAGCGAAACCTAAATATGCTGTATTAAATGCGGATGATGAGGTAAGTAATCTATACAGGACCATGACTGCTGCTCGTATCGTCACATATGGGATTGATCATGATGCCGATTTCAAAGCTGTCAATATCGAAATGACAGCAAAAGGTACTTCCTTTGAATTACAAAGCCCTTTGGGCAGTCATCAAGTTGAGATGAAGTTAATTGGGAAATTTAATGTTTATAATGTATTGGCTAGTATTGCAACAGCGGTTGTTTCAAATATTCCATTGCAACAGGCGATTAAGTCCATTGAAGAAATGGAAGGAGTATCAGGTCGATTTGAGGCTGTTCTTGCTGGACAGGACTATTCTGTTATTGTTGATTATTCACATACAGCTGACAGCTTGGAAAATGCATTGAAAACAATTAGGCAATTTGCGAAAAAACGAATTTTCGCTGTCGTCGGTTGTGGGGGCGACCGTGATCGAAAGAAACGTCCATTAATGGCGAAAGTTGCTTGTATGTTAGCTACAGATCCTATTTTTACATCCGATAATCCAAGAACAGAGGACCCGCAGCAAATTCTTCGTGATATGGAATCGGGTGTTATGGGAGAAGCCTATCAGTGTATTATTGATCGAAAAGAAGCTATACAGTATGCGGTGAATGAAGCAAGTACGGGAGATGTGATTTTAATTGCTGGTAAAGGGCATGAGACTTATCAAATTATCGGCAAAAACACATTTGATTTTGACGACCGTCTAGTTGCAAAAAAGGCGATTGAGGAGCGAATAAACAGATGTTAACATATGTAGATTTGGATCAGATGAAGAATGGGGGAAGGGATTAAGATGTTGGAGCAAGTATTGTTTTTTACCATCCTATTAGGATTTTTAATAACTGTCTTATTATCCCCCATTTTTATTCCTTTCTTGAGAAGGTTAAAATTTGGACAAAGCATTCGAGATGAGGGTCCGAAATCTCATCAGAAGAAAACCGGGACTCCAACAATGGGTGGGGTTATGATTCTTTTTTCAATCATTGTTACAACCTTGGTCATGACGGGAAAGTTTAACGAACCGACAATGACAACCTATATGCTTTTGTTTGTAACTGTAGGGTTTGGACTTTTAGGCTTTTTAGATGATTTTATCAAAGTTGTGATGAAACGAAACCTTGGTCTGACATCCTTACAGAAATTGATTGGCCAGATTATTATATCTATCATATTTTTTATTGTTTTAAAGCAATTTGATTTTTCAACTACGATTGAAATACCAATCGTTAATTACTCTTTTGACTTGGGATATTTTTATGCCTTTTTTATCGTCTTTTGGCTCGTCGGTTTTTCAAATGCAGTCAATTTAACTGACGGATTAGATGGGCTAGTTTCAGGTACATCAGCTATTGCTTTTGGGGCATTTGCTGTTCTTGCATGGAGTCAATCCCAGTTTGAAGTGGCGATCTTTTCGGTGGCTATTGTTGGTGCTGTACTTGGGTTTTTAGTATTTAACGCTCACCCTGCAAAAGTATTTATGGGCGATACAGGTTCATTGGCATTGGGTGGTGCGATAGCGGGAATTGCGATTATGACAAAGCTTGAAATCATTCTGCTCGTTATTGGCGGTGTATTTGTAATTGAGACTTTATCCGTTATATTACAAGTTATAAGCTTTAAAACGACTGGAAAGCGAATCTTTCGGATGAGTCCTCTTCATCACCATTATGAATTACTAGGCTGGAGTGAATGGCGCGTAGTGGTTACCTTTTGGACGGCAGGACTAATTTTTTCAATCATAGGAATTTATATTGAGGTGTGGTTATAGGTGAAAAAGATTCATACGTATCTTCATAAAAAAGTTTTGGTACTAGGGTTGGCGAAAAGCGGGGTTGGGGCTGCGGCATTATTACATAAATTAGGTGCATTTGTGACGGTTAATGATTATAAGCCTTTAACCGAAAATCATGAAGCGCAGGAGCTATTAGAGCAAGGAATTACGGTTATTTGTGGAGAACACCCTCTAGAGTTACTAGAAGAAGGCTTTGAGCTTATTGTGAAGAATCCAGGGATCCCTTATTATAATCCAATGGTTCAAAAAGCATTGGAATTAAATATTCCTATTATTACTGAAGTTGAACTTGCCTATCAAATTTCTGAGGCGCCGTTTATCGGGATTACCGGAACGAACGGGAAAACGACAACAACAACGCTGATTTTTGAAATGTTGAAAGAGGGAAATCAAGCGCCTCGAATAGCGGGAAATATCGGAACGGTTGCTTCAGAGGTAGCCCAAGTGGCAAATGCAGGGGATAAAATTGTTATTGAACTTTCTTCTTTTCAATTGATGGGTACTCCGACTTTTAGACCTAAAGTGGCAATATTAACGAATCTGTACGATGCCCATCTTGATTATCATGGGACAAAGTTAGAATACGCAAAAGCAAAAGCGAATATTACAAAAAACCAAACAAATGAAGACTATTTTATCGTGAACGATGATCAAGAAATCGTTCGGAAAATTGCATCTGAGTCAGAGGCAAAAGTGATTCCCTTTTCAATAAAAAAAGAACTTTCATCTGGTGCTTATGTAAAAGATGGCTGGGTAATATTTAATGGAGAACAGATCGTAAAGACGGCAGATATCCGCTTGCCTGGTGAACATAATCTGGAAAATATTTTATGCGCTGTTGCGGCTGTAAAACTAATAGGTGTTCCAAATAAAGCGATTAAAAAAGTGTTAAATACGTTTAATGGTGTCAAACATAGGCTTCAATTTGTAGGTGAAATACAAGAAAGACAGTTTTATAATGATTCAAAAGCTACCAATATTCTAGCCGCTAAAAAAGCTTTGTCGGCATTTGAAAAGCCAACGATTTTGCTTGCCGGAGGGTTGGACCGAGGGAATGAATTTGATGAGTTAATTCCAGCTCTCAAACATGTTAAAGGGCTTGTAACCTTTGGACAGACAGCGGCTAAATTGGAGAGAGCAGCAAAAGAAGCAGGAATAAAAATGATCGAGCGTGTCGATAATGTTGAGAAAGCCGTCCCTAAAGCGTTCAGTTTATCAGAACCTGGAGATGTGATTCTCTTATCGCCTGCATGCGCAAGTTGGGATCAGCATAAAACTTTTGAAGAACGAGGAGACATCTTTACGGAAACGGTGCATAAGCTTAAGTAAGGGCTTGTCTTTAAGAGTTGTAGTTGTGTCCAGAGGTTGGTCAAGCTGCCCTCTATACAGGCCAAATAACTTGCATTTCGAGGTGTGGTCTTTTGCCAACTAAAAAAACGACTCCTGATATCATTCTTATGTTATTGACTTTTTCGCTTTTAGCCATTGGACTTGTTATGGTATATAGCGCCAGCGCCATTTGGGCCGAATATAAATTCGATGATTCTTTTTTCTTTGCAAAACGGCAATTGTTATTTGCTTGTGTAGGAATTATTGGCATGTTCTTTATCATGAATATAGAATATTGGACGTGGCGAACATGGTCAAAAGTATTGGTTATCATCTGTTTTGTTCTTCTAGTGTTAGTGTTAATACCTGGAATTGGGAATGTTCGAAATGGTTCCAGAAGTTGGATTGGGATTGGAGCGTTTTCGGTTCAACCATCTGAATTTATGAAATTAGCAATGATTGTTTTTTTAGCCCGTTTTTTATCCGAAAATCAAAAACATATTACTTCTTTTAAAAAGGGTTTATTGCCATCACTTGGATTAGTGTTTCTGGCCTTTGGGATGATTATGCTTCAACCCGACTTAGGAACTGGAACTGTAATGGTAGGAACGTGTGTGGTAATGATTTTTATCGCAGGAGCAAGAGTTAGTCATTTTGCTGTGCTTGGATTAATGGGTATAGGAGGGTTTGCTGCTCTTGTTTTATCTGCACCTTACCGTATTAAGCGGATTACGTCGTTTCTTGATCCATGGGAAGATCCATTAGGCAGTGGGTTTCAAATCATCCAATCATTATATGCAATTGGTCCTGGTGGTCTATTTGGCTTAGGGCTCGGAGAAAGCCGGCAAAAATTCTTTTACTTGCCGGAACCGCAAACCGATTTCATCTTTGCCATTTTGGCTGAAGAGTTAGGTTTTATCGGTGGGTCATTGGTATTATTATTATTTTCATTATTACTGTGGAGAGGAATTCGGATTGCTTTAGGCGCACCTGATTTGTATGGAAGCTTTCTTGCTGTTGGGATTATTGCGATGGTAGCAATTCAAGTCATGATTAATGTCGGAGTTGTCACAGGACTTATGCCTGTAACCGGAATTACATTGCCATTTTTGAGTTATGGTGGTTCCTCTTTAACGTTAATGTTAATGGCAATTGGAGTATTATTAAATATTAGCCGTCATTCGCGCTACTAATAGGAGCAAAGAGTGCTGACCTTTATGGGTCAGCATTTTTTTGTGTATTTAGCGGATGTCTAGGACGATTTTCCAATGGTATCTTTTTCAACTTTAGAATATAGTAGAATAGGGCAGGGAACTTGAATTTTTTCTGTTTGAACAAATAATGATCATTTTTATCAATGACGTAGAGGTGAATCCATGAATATTGTAGTAAGTGGTGGAGGAACAGGAGGCCATATTTATCCGGCATTAGCACTGATCCGTGAAATAAAAAAAGAAACGAAGGATGTTAACTTTTTATATATTGGTACAGAAAAAGGGCTTGAGAGTAAGTTGGTTATTAGAGAAAATATACCGTTTAAATCAATACATATTACTGGGTTTAAAAGAAAGATCTCGTTAGAAAATGTTAAAACGATATCGAGATTTATTAAAGGGGTTAAAGAAAGCCGTAAGATGTTAAAGGAATTTAAAGCGGATGTGGTGATTGGAACAGGTGGTTATGTATGTGGACCTGTTGTATATGCAGCATCAAAATTAGGAATTCCAACGATTATTCATGAACAAAATAGTGTGCCAGGGCTGACAAATAAATTTTTGAGTCGTTATGTGGATCGGATCGCGATTTGCTTTGAGGAGGCAAAACAATTTTTTCCAAAAGAAAAAGTGATCTTGACTGGGAATCCCCGCGCTTCAGAAGTATTAAATCAAGATGGCAGGAAAGGCAGACTGTCTGTTGGTTTGAATGATAAGCAACCAGTGGTATTAATTGTAGGGGGCAGTCGTGGTGCAAGACCGATCAATGATGCTGTATTGAGATCATTATCAATATTTGGACAAAAGCCATATCAGCTGCTATATATTACTGGTGAGGTTCATTATGAGGAAGTAAAAAAAGAAGCAGCTCTAATTGGTAATCCTGAGAACGTCGTCATCAAGCCGTTTGTCCACAATATGCCGGAAGTATTGGCAGGAACGGATCTTACTGTTGCGCGAGCAGGAGCGACAACATTAGCTGAACTAACTTCGCTTGGCATACCAAGTATTTTAATTCCTAGTCCTTATGTGACGAATAATCATCAGGAGAAAAACGCTCGTGCATTAAGTGATCACCACGCGGCAAAAATCGTATTGGAAAAAGATTTAAACGGACAGAAATTAGTGGAAGAAATTGACGAGATTTTATCAGATAAAAATAAATTAATTGAAATGAAACGAGCCGCGAAAGACTTAGGTGTCCCAGATGCTGTGGAGAGGCTGTATAAATTGATAAAGGAACTTGTTGACAATAGACAGTAGCCTATTGATTTCCAATTGCATACACTAATGTTAATTGCATTTAGCATTCACCCCCCACTTCTATAAATGGTTAGATGAATGCCAAGCTTTTTCAAATTCAGTGGGAGTTAACCCTTTGCGGAATGAAGTTAAGCCTCCGGCGGATGCCACAGATTTTCAAAGGAAAGGATACCTTCGCAAGGTAGATAAAATCTGGGTGAAAATACGCCAAGGTGCATTTGATTTATTAATTCAGGAGGACATTATGGAAACTAAAATCAATGAATTAATGCGGGAACTTATAGAAAACAATGTAGGTAAAGTCAAGAAAGAAGAACAATTAGCCCGTCATACGACAATGAAAATAGGTGGTCCAGCAGATTTATTTGTCGAACCTTTTTCTGTCGATGGATTAGAAAAAACAATGAACCTTTTACACAAATACCGAGTGAACTGGAGAGCGATCGGCAGAGGTTCTAATTTGCTCGTGTCCGATAAAGGGATTGAAGGGGTTGTAATTAAACTAGGAAACAATATGAATCATATGGATATAAATGGAACGGTTCTAACGGTTGGTGCTGGATACTCCATTGTTGCTCTATCGATGCTGATCAGCAGAAAAGGCTTGTCTGGCTTAGAATTTGCCAGCGGAATACCAGGTTCAGTTGGCGGAGCTGTTTATATGAATGCTGGTGCTCATGGTTCAGATATTTCTCAAATCTTAACAGAAGCCCATATTCTATTTGAAGATGGGACTTTTGGGTGGTTATCAAATGAGGAAATGGAATTTTCATATCGTACGTCTATTTTACAGAAGAAGCGCCCTGGAATCGTCGTAGAGGCACGGTTTCAGTTAACTGAGGGTGATAAAGAGCAAATTACGGAAGCAATGCAGAAAAATAAGGATTACCGTAAAGTCACTCAGCCGTATGATTCACCATGTGCAGGAAGTATTTTTAGAAATCCATTGCCTCAATATGCAGGAAAGCTAATAGAAGAAGCTGGTCTTAAAGGATTCCAAATTGGCGGAGCGCAAATTTCTGAAATGCATGGGAATTTTATTGTTAATGCTGGTAACGCTAAGGCGGAAGATGTTCTTCAATTAATTGGGCATGTAAAAAAGACGATACTTGAAAAGTACAATATCCAAATGGAGACTGAAGTAGAAATTGTTGGGAAAATGTAATAGTTCATTCAATCAAATTGAGCTAATATATGCTATAATTAAATATTGATATCGTAAGTAGAATATTAACGGCATGAATTATCGTGCCGTTGTTTTTAGTAATGGATAAAACAGACAAGCTTTATGGAACATGTGATTGGTTAAGGTGGGTGAAATCATTGGATGAAAAAAAGAATGTTGTCTCAATCGAGGATCGGATTCCAAAATTAAAAGAACAACGAAGAAAAAAGGCAAATCGCAGATTAATTTTTTTGTTACTATTGTTTTTTATTTTGATTGCCTGTATTTTGTATTTTCAATCCCCGCTAAGTCATGTGCAATCCATAAAGATTACGGGAAATGATGCGTATTCAGATGAAAACATCATTCAAAAGGCCGATTTATCGAGCAACACGAATATTTGGAAAGTAGAAAATAAAGAAGTTGAAAAGGAAATCAATCAGTTGCCAGAAATAAAAAAGGTAGAAGTAAAAAAACAATTTCCTGCAACGATTTTAATACAGATAGAAGAGTTGAAGAGAATCGCTTATGTTTCAGTAGAAAATCATTTCTTACCCGTTTTAGAAAATGGAACAGTTCTTAAAACAAATCAAAATACAAACATACCTTTAAATGCTCCGATTCTTTTTAGTTTTACAGAAGATAGAGTACTAAAGGAAATGATAAAAGCAATTGAACAGCTTCCTGAAGAAGTGCTGAATTCCATCTCAGAAGTTCACTATGATCCCACGGATTCTGATGAGTTCCATATTTTCCTGTATATGAATGATGGGAATGAAGTAAGTGCAACGATACGTACATTTGCAGAGAAAATGGTTCATTATCCAGCGATTGTCAGTCAATTAGAGCCAGATCAAAGGGGTGTCATTAATTTAGAGGTGGGTTCATATTTTAAGGCATTTGATCCGGAAGGAGATAAACCCGTTGAAGAAAGAGAACAAGTTATTGAAGGAAATGAGGGTCAAGAAGCCGTTTCAGACTAAATATATTATCTGGACTATTGTTGCCCTTGTTTTCGGCTTTATGATTTCTTACTCTTATGTAATGACAGCCCAGCAGAAAAGTCGGGAAACATACACCAGCACTCAATATGAGAGGGATATGGAATTAAGGAATGAGTTGATCCAACAAGAGGAAAAAAATCAATCCCTTCAAAAACAATTAAATGAAAAGCAAAAGCAATTGTTAGAAATTGAACAAGCACTTTCAGATGAAACGCTAAACTTTTATAACCTTGCAGAGGATATAGAGAAATATCGAATGTACTTGGGAAAAGTAAAGGTGAGAGGCAATGGTGTTCAAGTTACGTTAGATGATGCTGAATTTCATCCACAAAACCAAAATGCAAACCAATACATCGTGCACGAGCGGCATGTTTTTAAAGTGATTAATGAATTAAATATTTCAGGTGCCAGTGCTATCGCTGTAAATGGACAAAGAATTTCTCACAACTCATACATACTTTGTAATGGTCCGGTTATTGAAATTGATGGAAAGCAGCATCCTGCTCCTTTTGTTATTACCGCGATTGGAGATGGGGAGACGATGGCGGCGGCTCTTAATATAGTAGGCGGAGTGAAGGATATTTTAGTTAATGAAAACGTTCAATTTACAATCGAGAAAAAGGATCAATTAGTGATTCATTCAAAATTAGAAGGTTAATGTCCCTTTTTAAAAGCTAGGTGATTTGTTTTTGAAAGGTAAAAAGTATATTAGTATGTCAGTGATCACCCTTATTATGGGATTTATGTTGTCCATTCAATACCAAACGTTAAAAGAACCAGTCGTAAGGGATACGAGAGATACACGTGAATTAAGGGAAGATTTGGTGAATAAAAAAGATCGATATTTACGTCTGCTCCGTGAAATACAATCGAATGAAGATAAAATTGACCAATATGAAACGGATAGAGATCGAGGGAAAGAAAAAGTTTTAAAAGAAACACTGGATGAACTAAAAGAAGAAGCGGGATTAACAGAGGTTGAGACTCCTGGTATTTTGATTAACATTGAATATGTTGACGAACAGCTATTATTGGGAGAATCGATTCGCCCGGTTTCTGCTTATCTTTTGCAGATTCTTATTAATGAGTTAAACCAATACGGTGCTAAACATATTGCTATCAATGAGAATCGATTGATTAATACATCTGTTATTCGAGAAATTAATGGAGAAATAAAAGTTGACGGCCACATTATAGAAAAAATACCGATTACGATTAAAGTAGGCGTAGAAGATTTGCAAAGTGCCGAAGAGTTGTATAAACATATGCAAGTGTCAAAATCCTCGGAAGAGTTCTTTGTTGATCACTATCATTTATCTATTTCTGCTCCTCTTCCAACTGTTTCGATACCAGCGTACGAAGACAGTATTCGAATTCGAAACATGGAGTTAGTCGAGAATGATAAAGGAGGGTAAATATGTGGCTTCCAATAATAGGCTTGATTATCGGTCTTTTTCTCGGCTTTCTGACGGACATCAAAATTCCTATCGAATACTCAAATTATCTATCAATTGCTGTATTAGCTGCATTAGATTCCCTGATTGGTGGAATAAGGGCGCATTTGCAAAATATATATGAGGAAAAAGTATTTGTTTCTGGTTTTTTCTTTAATATTATTTTGGCAGTAAGTTTAGCTTTTCTAGGTGTCCATCTTGGTGTAGACTTATACTTAGCTGCCGTTTTTGCCTTTGGAGTAAGACTTTTTCAAAATATTGCGGTTATTCGCAGAATTCTTCTAGTGAAATGGTCTACAAATAAGGAAAAAGTGTAAAAAGGTCATTTTTAAAAAAGGGAATAAATTAAATTTGACGAATAATTTTATGATATAAGAATTCAAGACTAATGAAAACGTAATCGTTATTGCGGGTATGCTTTAGATTGTTAAAATGAGCCGCTCATTAGCTGAATACTAGAAATTAACTTTTGTTGTTCAATTAGGAAATGTAAAGGGAGGTGCCATAGAATGAACAGCAATGAAATATACGTAAGCCTTGACATCGGTACATCCAGTGTGAAAGTAATCATAGGTGAAATGGTAAACGACGCACTTAATATTATCGGAGTCGGACATGTTCCTTCGGAAGGATTACGAAAAGGTTCTATTGTAGATATAGATGAAACCGTTCATTCTATTGAAAGAGCAATCGAACAGGCTGAGAGAATGATTGGCATGAATATTCAACAAGTAATTGTTGGAATTACAGGAAATCATATTATGCTTCAGTCTTCACACGGAGTTGTAGCCGTTTCAAGTGAGAATAGGGAGATTACGGATGAAGACATTGCCAGAGTTATTGATGCTGCGCAAGTTGTTTCTATCCCTCCAGAAAGAGAAATCATTGATGTCATTCCTAAACAATTTATTGTTGATGGACTTGACGAAATCCATGATCCAAGGGGAATGATCGGGGTTCGCCTTGAGATGGAAGGCACCATTATTACAGGTTCAAAAACGATACTACATAACATTTTGCGCTGTGTTGAAAAGGCAGGATTAGAAATTTTGGACATCACTTTACAGCCATTAGCAGCTGGCGCGTATGCTTTATCGAAGGATGAAAAAAATCTTGGTGTAGCACTCGTTGATATTGGTGGAGGTTCCACGACAATCGCGCTATTTGATCAAGGTGAGCTGATTTCCACCTCTGTTCTTCCGATTGGAGGAGAGCATATCTCGAAAGATATATCCATTGGCTTACGTACAACATCGGAAGAAGCTGAAAAGATTAAAACCAAATATGGAAATGCTTTTTACGATCATGCTTCAGAAGACGTTGTATTTAATGTAACCATGATCGGGAGCGATCAACGCCAACAATTTACCCAATTAGAATTAAGTGATATCATCGAAGCAAGGATGGAGGAAATATTTGAACTCATACTTGCTGAATTGAATCGTCTAGGGGTTCAGGATGTACCAGGTGGATTTGTTTTAACTGGTGGAGTCGCTAATACACCAGGTATTTTAGAAATCGCTCAAATTGTTCTACAAAATAGAGTGCGTATTGCAAGTCCTGATTATATTGGCGTTAGAGAGCCGCAATATACGACAGCAGTAGGCCTAATAAAATTTGCTTATAAAAATGCTAGAATTCAAGGCCGGCAAATGAATAATACGACTGTTACCCAAGAAGTAAAAGAGAAGCGTCCTGTTAAAACAAAACAACCTGGGTCAAAGCAGCCGAAACCAGAAAAGCAGCCGGAGGAAAAGGTTTCCACAAAAATGAAAAAGTTTTTTGGCTACTTTTTTGAGTAAAAGCATCCATGTGCTGATAAAATAAAGCAATCCATGTATGCAGTGCTATCAGGAATATTGACGAGTTAGGAGGATTTGTCATGCTGGAATTTGAAACGAGTATAGACACATTAGCAACAATAAAAGTAATAGGGGTTGGCGGCGGTGGGAATAATGCGGTCAATCGTATGATAGAGCATGGTGTACAAGGTGTTGAATTTATAGCTGTAAATACCGATGCACAAGCGTTAAATCTATCAAAAGCGGAAGTGAAAATGCAAATAGGAGCAAAACTTACAAGAGGATTAGGTGCTGGGGCCAATCCCGATGTGGGAAAAAAAGCAGCTGAAGAAAGCAAAGAGCAATTAGAAGATGCTTTAAAGGGTGCGGATATGGTTTTTGTTACTTGTGGTATGGGAGGCGGAACTGGAACTGGGGCCGCTCCTGTAGTTGCTCAAATTGCACGAGATTTAGGCGCTTTAACAGTAGGAGTTGTGACAAGACCATTCTCATTTGAAGGAAGAAAAAGAGCGACGCAAGCTACAGGTGGTATCGCTGCAATGAAGGAATCAGTTGATACTTTAATTGTGATTCCAAATGATCGACTCCTTGAAATCGTTGATAAAAGTACACCAATGCTTGAAGCTTTCCGTGAAGCGGATAATGTACTTCGTCAAGGGGTACAAGGGATTTCTGACTTAATTGCAGTCCCTGGATTAATTAACTTGGACTTTGCCGATGTAAAGACAATTATGTCCAATAAAGGCTCTGCTCTTATGGGGATTGGGGTCGCATCTGGCGAAAATCGTGCTGCAGAGGCAGCGAAAAAAGCAATTTCTTCACCACTTCTTGAAACATCCATTGATGGAGCGCAAGGCGTATTGTTAAACATTACAGGTGGATCTAATTTAAGTCTTTATGAAGTTCAGGAGGCAGCAGACATTGTAGCTACTGCAGCTGATCAGGAAGTAAATATGATCTTCGGTTCTGTTATTAATGATAATTTGAAGGATGAGATTGTAGTTACCGTTATTGCAACTGGGTTTAATGAAGAAATATTACAAGGAAAACCGACTAGACCTGCTTTAGGTCAACAGCAAAAGCCTAGTCAAACGATGCCTAAAAGAGAACAAAAAATAGAAGAGCCTGTCCAAGAACAGCCAATAAGAAATACGAACGTTCAACAAGGAGAGGACATTCTCGATATTCCAACGTTTTTAAGAAACCGAAATAGAAGAAGATAAAGAAAGCTGAGAGCATAGTCATAGACTATGCTTTTTGTTTTTTTATGAAGCGCAAGGAGCTTTCCTGTTTATGGACGGTTTCTTGCGCTTCATTCGTTTGACAAAATACGGTGGGAAAGGTGAAAATTATTGATTTTTTATGACCAGAAAGTGACACACTTCTTCAGTACATGTACGGTATACTTTTTAATGTGAACATTTTAAAAATAGAGGAGGGAGCTATTTGAATGTATATCTCGATGTTATTTGGCTTCTAAACTTTTTATTTGATAGCCTCCTTCTATATTTGACAGCACTTATTTTAAAAAGAGATGTAAGGATTTGGAGAATCGGTTTAGGTGGATTATTCGGTTCTGTTATTATTTTATTATCAGTAACTCCTTATCATGCGGCTTTCAGTCACCCGTTCACAAAGTTACTATTTTCAATCTTTATGATCCTAACCGTATTTGGCTATAAGCGTTTTAAGTACTTCCTAACCGGATTGATGACTTTCTATTTAACTACTTTTTTAGTTGGGGGCTCACTCATCGGGGTTCATTATTTTACTAGCTTTGATAACGATTTCACATCATCTTTATTTCTTGCAAATATTCAAGGGTTCGGCGATCCGATTAGTTGGTTATTTGTTATTCTTGGCTTTCCAATAGCTTGGCATTTTTCAAGAAAAAGTTTTGACAAAATTGAAGTAACCAAAATTCAATATGAGCAATTGGTCAATGTAGAAATTGAATTAGAAGGGGAACGATATTCATTTAAGGGACTCGTTGATAGTGGGAATCAATTATATGATCCAATTACAAAATGGCCCGTTATGTTTATTTCCGTTCATTCAATCATTGATGACTTGAGTGAAGAATTAAAGATGATTACAAAAGAGGCAGAAGCGGTTATTATGGGAGAAAAGTCGATTGTCACTCACTTAGAGCATCGAATGCGTGTTATTCCCTACAAAGTGATGGGGAAAGAACATCAGTTAATTATTGCAATTAAGCCTGATCAACTAACGATTGAACAAAATGACGAGATAAAAAAAGTTGAAAAAGGCTTAGTTTCATTAACGATTCAACAGCTTTCATCTGATGACGCATTTCAATGTATTGTTCATCCGAAAATGCTCATTAATGGTAAAAATATCAGCATGAAAAAAGATTCTAATGAATCAATTGAAATGATGGTCTAATGACAAACCAAAAATGAGGAGGAAAACGATGAAAACACTGAAACTCAAATTATCTTATTACTGGTTTAAATTATTAATGAAACTTGGGTTTAAAACAGATGAAGTTTTTTATATCGGTGGAAGCGAAGCTTTGCCCCCTCCTCTAAATAAAGAAGAAGAGGCTATGTTATTAGAAAAATTACCTACGGGTGATAAAGCGGCAAGGTCGATCCTAATTGAAAGAAATTTGAGATTAGTAGTCTATATTGCGAGGAAATTTGAAAACACTGGAATCAATATTGAAGATTTAATAAGCATAGGGACAATCGGTTTAATTAAAGCGGTTAATACATTCAATCCTGAAAAGAAAATTAAACTGGCTACATATGCTTCCCGGTGTATTGAAAATGAAATATTAATGTATTTACGTCGAAACAACAAGATCCGTTCAGAAGTTTCATTCGACGAGCCATTAAACATTGATTGGGATGGAAATGAATTGCTCCTCTCAGACGTATTAGGAACAGAAGAAGATATCATTACAAAGGACTTAGAGGCTAGTGTAGACAAGAAGCTGTTATTAAAAGCACTGCATCAATTAACTGACCGTGAAAAGCAAATTATGGAACTGCGATTTGGTTTGGGCACCGGAGAAGAAAAAACGCAGAAGGATGTTGCTGACTTACTTGGAATTTCCCAATCTTATATATCTCGACTTGAAAAAAGGATTATTAAAAGATTAAAAAAGGAATTCAATAAAATGGTCTAAAGAAAATATTTTTGCTTTAATTAAATGCGGTAGGATTCAACACTTTGTGAGGAATTCTGCCTTTTTTTATCCTTTCCCAATTTTTGCGAATGCATATTTTTCCTTGCAGGGGAAATACTGTTTTTTGTACAGCAACTCCTGCAAGGAGGGAAATGGATTGGCTCGAAATAAAGTAGAAATTTGCGGTGTTGATACATCAAAACTTCCAGTATTAAAGAACGAAGAAATGAGATTGCTTTTTAAAAGGGTACAGCAAGAAGGAGATCTATCCGCACGTGAACAGCTCGTTAACGGAAACTTGCGCCTGGTGTTAAGTGTTATTCAACGATTTAATAACAGGGGAGAGTATGTTGATGATCTGTTTCAAGTTGGCTGTATTGGACTAATGAAATCAATTGATAATTTTGATTTAGGTCAAAACGTGAAGTTTTCTACCTATGCGGTCCCGATGATTATTGGGGAAATCAGGCGTTATTTACGCGATAATAATCCAATACGTGTATCAAGATCATTGCGGGATATTGCATACAAAGCATTACAGGCTCGAGAACGATTAATGAGCAAAACATCACGGGAGCCTACTGCTGAAGAAATTGCCAAAGAACTGGATGTTCCACATGAAGAAATCGTCTTTGCGCTTGATGCCATTCAAGATCCGGTTTCACTTTATGAACCCATCTATAACGATGGAGGAGATCCGATATTTGTGTTGGATCAATTAAGTGATGAAAAAAATAAAGATATCAACTGGATTGAAGAAATTGCCCTTAAAGAAGGGATGCGAAGATTGAATGAAAGAGAAAAATTGATCTTAAGAAAAAGATTTTTTCAAGGCAAAACCCAAATGGAAGTTGCTGAAGAAATTGGTATTTCACAAGCTCAAGTTTCACGATTGGAAAAAGCTGCAATTAAACAAATGAATAAAAACATTCAAAGTTAAAACTGCCGTCATGGCAGTTTTTTTGTTTTATTAGAAAGAAGGTAAGCCTCAGGGCGTAAATTCGCAGGTCGAATTTGAATTAATACTCATTTTCACTTCCTCATTTGTCATATATATCTGATAAGGCAAATTTATAGGAGTGAATTTGAATGGTGAGGATCTCAGAATTTCAAATAAAAGATGTTGTCAATATGGCGGATGGAAAAAAATTAGGAAATATAAGTGATATCGATATTGATCTACAAACAGGTAAAATAGAGGCAATTATTATTTCTGGAGGCGGGAGAATTTTTAGTTTTTTTAGTAAGGAAGAAGAAATAGTCATCCCGTGGCGGAATATATTAAAAATTGGTGAAGATGTTATTTTAGTAAGATTTAAAGAAAAAAGCGGATTCAACATCGCTGAAGCTGAAGAAGAATAGTTCCCTTTTTTACTAGGAACTGTAATGTTTGTATGATAAAATATTTAAAAAGAAATAAATTGGGGGATATTAATGGATCCTTTTGTATTAATAGAAAAAGAGTATTTTACCCTGCCTGACTGGGTCCAACGATGTCCTGATTTAACGGTTGGTTTTTCAACTAAAACTGGCGGTACTAGTCAAGGTCATTTCGAAAGTTTAAATATGGGCTTTCATGTAGGTGATAGCGCAGCGGCCGTTCGTGAGAATCGACATATTGTGGCGGAGAAGCTAGATTTTCCGAATGAGGATTGGGTAGGTGCACAGCAAACACACGAAGTAAATATTAATATAATTTCGCCGCTTGATAAGGGAATCGGAGCAAGTGACTATGAAACTGCTTTCAAAAGTACCGATGGATTTATAACCTTTCAACGTGGAATTTTACTAACTTTATGTTATGCTGATTGTGTTCCCCTTTACTTTTTGCATCCTGAGTCAAAGGCGATAGGAGTGGCTCATGCAGGATGGAAAGGCACGGTAGGCGGTATTGCCCAAGAGATGATTCAGAAATTTCAATCTAACGGATTGCAGGCCAGTCAACTTTTAGTGGCAATCGGCCCTTCAATATGCGAAAATTGTTATATCGTAGATGACCATGTAGTAAGTTTAGTGAAAAATAAACTAGAGAGTGTCGAACCGCTGCCATTTAGTCAGGTCAGCCCAGGTCAATATAGATTAAATTTAAAAGAATGTAATAAACAAATATTGATATCGGCAGGAGTTTTACCGGAAAACATCATTATGACAAATTTATGCACGAGCTGTAATAAGGAGCATTTTTATTCACATCGAAGAGACAGAGGAAATACCGGCCGAATGATTAGTTTTATTGGCTGGAAGGAGGCCAATTTTTAAAAAATGAAGGTAATAGAAAACTTAGAAATGATTCAAGAAAATATCAACAAGGCTTGTGCTGACGCAAGTCGAAATCCTGATGAGGTAAAAATCATCGCTGTTACGAAATATGTTTCCATCGAGCGGGCTAAAGAAGCGCTTGAAGCTGGAGTCGTAAATCTTGGTGAAAATTATGACCAAGGTTTAATACAAAAGTGGGAAGTTTTACAAGATAAGCCAACATGGCACTTTATTGGATCATTACAATCTCGAAAAGTAAAAAATATAATCGATAAAGCAGATTACATACATTCTCTAGACCGTCTTTCATTAGCAAAGGAAATAAATAAACGCAGCGATCGAAAAGTCAAGTGCTTCGTGCAAGTGAATGTGTCTGGAGAAGAATCTAAGCAGGGAATCAAACCAGAGGAGCTAGCAAACTTTATCCAGTCGTTAAGTGACTATCCTAATGTTGAAGTGGTTGGTTTAATGACAATGGCACCTTATACAGATGATGAATCTCTCTTACGTTACTGTTTTAGGACATTAAAATCATTACAAATAAAAGTGCAACAAATGGAAATAAAAAATGCGCCATGCACTGAATTATCGATGGGAATGTCAAATGATTATGCCATTGCAATAGAAGAAGGGGCAACAATGATACGCATAGGAACAGCTCTCGTCGGGGAAGAAAAATAGGAGGTTCGAAAATGAGTATCAAGTCTAAATTCAAAACATTTTTCTTTTTGGATGATGATTATTCTGAAATGGACGAAGAACAATACGAGGAAGAATCTGAACCAGAAAAAAAACAAAAATCTACTCAAAAGCAAAATGTTGTTAGCCTTCAGAGTATTCAGCAATCGTCCAAAGTAGTGTTAATCGAACCCCGTGTGTATGCAGAAGCGCAAGATATAGCAGATGAATTAAGAAATCGTAAAGCAGTTGTCGTTAATCTTCAGCGGATTGAACACGATCAAGCAAGAAGAATTGTCGACTTTTTAAGCGGTACGGTCTACGCTATCGGTGGAGACATTCAAAAGATCGGAACAGATATTTTTCTCTGTACGCCAGATAATATTGAAGTTACCGGAGCGATATCAGAATTTATGGAAAAGGAATTTGAACATTCGAGGTGGTAAATTTTAATGGGCTTAATTATTAACTTACTAGCGACATTGATCGGTTATTATTCATGGGCACTTATTATTTATATTTTTATGTCTTGGTTTCCAAATGCCAGGGAATCGACGATCGGTCAATTTTTAGGAAAAATTTGTGAACCTTATTTAGAACCGTTTCGACGAATAATCCCTCCGCTTGGAATGATTGATATCTCACCGCTAGTAGCAATTCTTGTATTAAGATTTGCGACTACGGGTCTATATTCATTGCCTGGGTTATTTATGTGATGATCTAAATGTATTCGAGCAATTTGAAGGGGCTCAAGTAAAGTCCCTTTTTTCATTGGAACAATTTTGTGAAGAAATACAGTAAGGGTGGAAGGTATGTCCATTTATCAACATTTTCGTCCAGAGGAACGAGCATTCATAGATCAAGTGATCAATTGGAAAGAGTATGTGGAAGAGAAATATGCACCTAAACTAACTGATTTTCTTGATCCCCGCCAACAGCAAATCGTGAATTCGATTGTCGGTCAGCATGATCTTAAAATGGACTGTTTTGGAGGATCCCAAAATACTGAACGTAAACGGGCTTTTTTATATCCTGATTATTATGAGATGTCAGAGGATGATTTTAATCTTGTTTTATTCGAGGTTAAATACCCTAGTAAATTTATTACTTTAACCCATCCTCAAGTTTTAGGAAGTCTTATGTCAATCGGTGTAAATAGAGACAAATTTGGGGATATTTTGCTGTCTGATGAGCGAATTCAATTTTTTTGTGCAGAGGAAATAGCGGGATATGTAAAATTAGAGGTTCAATCAATTGGAAAAGCGACTGTTGAGTTAATTCAATTACCGGTTTCGGAGGCTATTTCCCAAATGGAAAAATGGAACGAAGTGCTGATAACGGTAACCTCTTTAAGGCTTGATGTAGTGGTTGCGGCAATTTATCAAATATCACGGCAAAAATCACAAGTTCTGATCCAAGCTGGACGTGTCAAGGTAAATTGGAAGGTAATCGAAAACAGCTCATTTGAATGTGGTGAAGGTGACACCATCTCGGTTAGGGGATATGGACGTAGTAAAATCTTTTCTTTTAACGGGATGTCCAAAAAGGAAAAGTGGAAAATTTTAATTGGAAAGCAAAAATAATCATTTTTTTATGCAGGAATATCGAAAATTTTGTCGAAAAGATAGAAAGTGCGAACTAGAGAAAATACTTGGGAGGTGGCATTATGCCATTAACGCCATTAGATATACATAACAAGGAATTTAGTAAAGGATTCCGTGGCTACGATGAAGATGAAGTAAACGAATTTCTTGATCAAGTGATTAAGGACTATGAAATAGTGATCCGTGAAAAAAAGGAATTAGAAGAGCGTCTAAATGAAATGACTGAACGGGTAGGACACTTTACTACAATTGAAGAAACACTTAACAAATCCATCCTCGTTGCTCAAGAAGCAGCTGAAGAGGTAAAACGAAATGCACAAAAAGAAGCGAAGCTCATTGTAAAGGAAGCAGAAAAGAATTCTGATCGGATCATCAATGAATCTTTATCAAAAGCGAGAAAAATTGCGATGGAAATTGAAGAATTGAAAAAGCAGTCTAAAGTATTTAGAACTCGCTTTAAAATGCTAATTGAAGCTCAGCTCGATTTACTTAATACAGATGATTGGGACCATCTATTACAATATGAATTGGATGCAACTGAGTTACAATCGTTAAAAGAAGAAGATTCCTTGGCATAACTTGACGTTTTGGAAAAAAAGGAATATAATTTTTAGAAATCTTACTAAATAAAAGTAAAAATAACGAAGATGGGGACAGTACAGCTTATAACTTATATTTAGCGAGCTAGGGAGGGTGGGAGCCTAGTAATAAGTATATGTTTGGAAGATCACCCTTGAGTTCCTCTGCCGAAAGAATTTGTACCGTAGGCATTGGCGTATCATTTGCGTTAAAAATGCTTGAGCGGATAGAAAATATACTTTTTATCTACAAGGGTGGTACCGCGGGAAAACCTTCTCGTCCCTTTTTGGGATGTAAGGTTTTTTATTTTGTTTTTTTACTGATAAATAGGAATTAAATAGTAGATGGAGGAAACATAATGGATTATAAAGATACGTTATTAATGCCAAAAACAGACTTTCCAATGAGAGGCAACTTGCCTAAGAGAGAACCAGAACTTCAGGCAAAATGGGAAGAAATTGATATTTATAAATTAGTTCAAGAAAGAACGAAAGGCCGCCCAATGTTTGTTTTGCATGATGGACCACCATATGCAAATGGCGATATTCATATGGGCCATGCGTTAAATAAAGTCTTAAAAGATTTTATTGTTCGTTATAAATCGATGAGTGGATACAGTGCTCCGTATGTGCCAGGATGGGATACACATGGTTTACCAATTGAACAGGCATTAACAAATAAAGGCGTTAATCGTAAGGAAATGTCCGTTGCAGAGTTTAGAAAGCTTTGTGAAAAATACGCCTATGAACAAATTAATAATCAACGTACTCAATTTAAGCGTTTAGGTGTTCGCGGGGACTGGGAAAACCCATATATTACGTTAAAACCAGAGTATGAAGCACAACAAATTAAAGTGTTTGGTGACATGGCGAAAAAAGGCTATATTTATAAAGGCTTAAAGCCAGTCTATTGGTCTCCAACAAGTGAATCTGCTTTGGCAGAAGCAGAAATTGAATATAATGATAAGAAATCTCCGTCGATTTTTGTAGGCTTTAAAGTAAAAGATGGAAAAGGTGTTTTAGATACAGATGTACAAATTGTGATTTGGACAACAACTCCATGGACAATTCCTGCAAACCTTGGAATTTCTGTACACCCAGACTTGAACTATGTAGTCGTCAAAGAAAAAGGTCAGAAATACCTTGTAGCCGAAGAACTATTAGAATCGGTAAAACAGGAGATTGGCTGGGAATCGGCAGAAATTGTTCAAACTATTAAAGGTCAGGAATTAGATCGTATCGTTGCCACACACCCAATTTATGAAAGGGATTCTCTTGTTATGTTAGGTGAGCATGTTACAATCGATGCTGGTACAGGTTGTGTTCATACAGCACCAGGACATGGGGAAGATGACTTTTATATCGGACAAAAATATGGTTTAGATGTATTGTGCCCTGTTGATGACAGAGGGATAATGACGAAAGAAGCACCTGGTTTTGAAGGGTTATTTTATGATAAGGCGAATAAAGCGATTACGGAAAAATTAGAAGAAGTTGGTGCCCTATTAAAACTAACCTTTATTACTCACTCTTATCCACATGATTGGAGAACGAAAAAACCAATTATTTTCCGTGCAACTGCCCAATGGTTTGCTTCTATTAAAGATTTTAGAGGAGAATTATTAGAAGCCGTTAAAGAGACGAAATGGGTTCCTGCTTGGGGTGAAACAAGATTATATAATATGGTCCGCGATCGTGGGGACTGGTGTATTTCTAGACAACGTGCATGGGGAGTGCCAATTCCAGTATTCTTTGCTGAAAATGGCGAGCCGATTATTACAGATGCAACGATTGATCATGTGTCTGATTTATTCCGTGAGCATGGTTCAAATATTTGGTTTGAAAAGGAAGCGAAAGATTTACTTCCAGAAGGATTTACACATCCTGGAAGTCCAAACGGAATTTTCACGAAAGAAACAGATATCATGGATGTATGGTTTGACTCAGGTTCTTCTCACCAAGCTGTCTTGTTAGAGCGTGATGATCTACAACGCCCTGCCGACCTTTACTTAGAAGGGTCTGACCAATACCGCGGTTGGTTTAATTCGTCTTTATCAACGGCTGTTGCGGTTACAGGTAAAGCGCCATACAAAGGAGTATTAAGCCATGGGTTTGCTCTAGATGGTAAAGGAAGAAAAATGAGTAAGTCACTTGGTAACGTTGTAATTCCTGCGAAGGTTATGAATCAGTATGGGGCAGATATTTTGCGCCTTTGGGTAGCATCTGTTGATTATCAAGCTGATGTTCGTGTATCTGATGCTATTCTTAAACAAGTAGCTGAAGTGTATCGCAAAATTAGAAATACATTCCGATTCTTATTAGGAAATCTGGCTGATTTTAATCCTGAAACAGACAAAGTCGCATATGAGGATTTACGTGAAGTCGATCAATTTATGCTCGTAAAACTAAACCAACTTGTCAAACAAGTTCGTGATCATTATGAGAATTATGAATATGCAAGTATTTATCATGAAATAAATAATTTCTGTACTCTTGATTTGAGTTCATTCTATCTCGATTTTGCAAAAGATATTCTATATATTGAAGCAAAATCTCAACATGATCGTCGTTGTATCCAAACCGTTTTATATGATAACTTACTATCATTAACTAAATTAGTTTCACCGATTCTGTCACATACGGCAGATGAAGTGTGGAATTTCATCCCAGCAATTAAAGAACAAAGTGTACAGTTAACCGATATGCCTGAAGTAAAGGAACTTCCTAATGCTGGGGAACTTCTTACAAAATGGTCTAAATTCATGGATTTACGAGATGATGTATTGAAAGCGTTAGAAGAAGCTCGTAATGAAAAGGTGATTGGTAAATCATTAACAGCAAAAGTGACTTTATATGTTAAAGATGATACGAAAGAATTATTAGAATCAATTCAAGAAAATTTACAGCAGCTATTCATTGTTTCCGAATTTGAAATTGCCGGTTCTTTTGCACAAGCTCCTGAATCAGCGATAAAGCTGGAACATGCGGCGATTGTAATTTCTAAAGCTGAAGGAGAAACATGTGAACGTTGTTGGACAGTTACAACAAATGTTGGTGAAGCTGAGGAATATCCATCGCTTTGTAAACGTTGTGCAGAAGTGGTAAATGAAAACTACAGCCATTTAGCATAAACAAGAGTATAAAAAAGGAATGCACAAGATTTTTCATTTGAAAAGTCTTGTGCATTTTCACTTTATTTGATATATCTTCCTTCTTCGTTAATACTTGTTTTCTTTGTCAATTGTTTTTGTGTTTTAGGAAAAAAGCAATGGGAATGATAAAAGGAAACAAAAAATCGAACGGAGGTACCGATATGGATCCACAATATATTGAAATCTATACAGAACTCCGTAAAACAAAACAAGAATTAATGGATAAAATTCAAGCAGACTCTAGCTCACCTTTAATAAAGCCTTTTATTGAAGGTGAGCTAAAAGATATCGAAGCTGCCCTAAGGAAATTTGAAAAGGGCACATTCGGGGCCTGTGAAGTGTCTGGTGAAATGATCCCAAATAACCTTTTAGAAATCATACCTACATTAAAATCAATGGAAGACTGTAAAACCTTGCAATATGTGATGAATAAATCAACCGTATAAAGCACTGTCGTTTTTACAAGTAGTATGCTAAAATGCAAAGGAGAATCTTTACTCTATTGTAATTAATTGGAGGTTTCCTTGTGTTTTATTATGCTATAGCAATACTAATAATCGCTTTTGATCAAGCAACAAAATGGTTAGTCCTAAAAAATATGGAACTAGGGGAAAGAATAACCATCATTGAAGACTTTTTATATTTTACATCCCATCGTAATCGCGGCGCTGCTTGGGGAATTTTAGAGGGGCAAATGTGGTTTTTTTATATCGTAACGGTTATTGTGATTATTGGGATTATTTTTTATTTGCAAAAGTCTAAAAATGAAGGAGCTCTATTTAAATGGGCCCTAGCTTTGATGCTTGGTGGTGCAATTGGTAATTTTATTGACCGTCTTGTGCGCAAGGAGGTCGTTGATTTTATTCATACTTTTCCATTTGGTTATAACTTTCCTATTTTTAATATTGCTGATTCATCCCTTGTTATTGGTGTCGGGTTATTAATTATACATATGTTTAGAGAAGAGAAAAAGGAAAAGAGGAAAGGTAATGCAGAAAGTGGAACACATAGTTCGTGAGGAAGATTCGTCCCAACGAATCGATAAGGTAATTACTCAACTTAATTCAGAATGGTCCAGAACCCAAGTACAGCAATGGATTAAAGAAGGGGTTGTTCTTGTTAATAACAATCCTGTTAAAACAAATTATAAATGTAATGAAAAGGATGTCATCCAAATATCCATTCCCGAGCCAGAAGTCCTCGATGTCATCCCGGAAGAAATGAATTTAGATGTCTACTATGAAGATTCCGATGTCATTGTTGTTAATAAGCCAAAAGGAATGGTTGTTCATCCTGCTGCTGGTCATGCAACAGGAACATTGGTCAACGGGTTAATGGCTCACTGTAAAGATTTATCAGGAATTAATGGGATTTTAAGACCCGGAATTGTTCATCGGATCGACAAGGATACATCGGGTTTACTAATGGTTGCAAAAAATGACCGTGCGCATGAACATCTTGTCAATCAATTAGTGGAAAAATCAGTGACAAGAAAGTATAAAGCTCTTGTTCATGGAAATATCGGTCATGATTATGGAACAATTGATGCACCGATAGGTCGGGATCAAAAGGATCGGCAAAGTATGACAGTTATTGAAAATGGAAAACATGCAGTTACCCACTTTCAGGTACTAGAACGTTTTAACGAATATACATTTGTTGAGTGCCGTTTAGAGACAGGCCGGACGCATCAAATACGTGTTCATATGAAGTATATTGGTTACCCATTAGTTGGAGATCCTAAATATGGTCCTCGTAAAACATTGGATCTTAATGGACAGGCATTACATGCTGCTGTATTGGGCTTTATTCATCCAACAACAGAAGAATATTTAGAGTTTGAAGCACCATTGCCAGAAGAATATGAAAAGCTGCTTGAAACAATTGGAAAAAGTCATTGACAAAAAATCACTTGTACCTTATGATGATTTTAGCTGAATAAGTCCTTTAAATCAGTCCCGTGAGGCTGAGAAGGAAACGGATCTATTATTCGCAAGTACGAGATACTTGTGAATAATATGCAAATATGCATTCGTATGCCCTCTTACCTACACGGTAAGAGGGTTTTTTTTATCCACATATAAAGCCATACTAACGTCAAATGTTTATTTTTGAAAGGGTGAAAAATAATGTCGCAAAAAGCGATTGTTTTAGATGAACCGGCAATTAGAAGGGCATTAACGAGAATTGCTCATGAAATTATTGAAAAGAATAAAGGAATTGATGATTTACTCATCGTGGGAATACGTACTAGGGGAATTTATATTGCGAACCGACTAGCCCAAAGAATTAAACAAATTGAAGGAAAAAGTGTGCCTGTTGGAGAGTTAGATATCACTTTATATCGGGATGATCTTACGATTAAAACGATCAATCATGAACCAGTCGTAAAGGGTCTGCATATTGAGCAAAATATTCAAGATCAAACAGTCATTTTGGTAGATGATGTTCTTTATACAGGAAGGACGGTTCGAGCAGCATTGGATGCGATTATTGATACCGGACGTCCAAGTGCCATTCAATTAGCTGTATTAGTTGATAGAGGACATCGGGAATTGCCAATAAGAGCGGATTATGTTGGTAAAAACATTCCTACTTCTAGTTCAGAAAAGATTGTCGTGGAATTAAGTGAAATTGACGTAATTGATCAAGTAAGTATATATAAATAATCATACTTTATTGTATTGTTCGGAGGAAAGCATCATGGAAAAACAACAATCTGTATTAGACGTGAAAGATATCCCATCCCCATTTCAATGGCTGACCTTAAGCTTTCAGCACTTATTCGCCATGTTTGGTGCGACGGTGCTAGTACCAGTATTAGTAGGGTTAAGCCCTGCTGTAGCACTGATTTCAAGTGGAATTGCTACCATTCTATTCCTCATATTTACGAAATGGCAAGTACCCGCATATCTAGGCTCATCATTTGCATTTATTGCACCGATCATAGCGGCAAAATTATCCCATGGAACTGGCGGGGCTATGATTGGCTGCTTTATGATCGGAGTCGTTTATATGATTGTGGCATTTGTCATTAAACTCTCTGGCTATCAATGGATTATGTATTTATTGCCACCTGTAGTCGTAGGTCCAATTATCATGGTAATCGGACTTGCGTTAGCACCAACCGCTGTGGGAATGGCTATGAATAACCCAACTGGTGAGTATGACTTGCTTTACTTTTCTGCAGGATTAGTGACACTAAGTTCTACAATTCTATTTTCCGTATTTTCCAAAGGATTTTTAAGTCAAATTTCAATATTAGCAGGAATTATTATTGGTTACATCTATTCTCTCCTCGTTGGAATTGTAGATTTTACACCCGTACTTCAAGCAGGATGGTTTGAATGGCCGGAGTTCTTGGTCCCTTTTGTCGATTATGAAGTAGTGATTTCAACAGATATCCTATTATTAATGGTACCTATATCAATCGTGACGATATCCGAACACATCGGGCATCAGCTCGTTTTAAGTAAAGTAGTAGGAAGAGATTATATTAAAGAACCTGGTTTGCATCGTTCAATTCTTGGTGATGGTCTAGGAACGATGATTTCGGCTTTAATCGGTGGACCACCTAAAACCACTTATGGGGAAAATATTGGTGTCTTAGCAATTACAAAAGTATATAGTGTTTACATCATTTTAGGAGCAGCTGTTTTTGCGCTGACTCTTAGGCTTTGTTGGTAAAGTAACGGCTTTGATTAATACGATCCCGCAACCTGTAATGGGCGGGGTATCGATCCTATTATTTGGAATCATTGCTTCTTCCGGATTACGCATGCTAATTGATAATAAAGTAGACTTTGGTAAAAATCGCAATTTAGCGATCGCTTCGGTTATCTTAGTTCTAGGGGTTGGGGGAGCGTTTTTCCGAGGTTACGGATGCTTTTCAACTTCAAGGAATGGCATTTGCAGCGATTGCTGGAGTTATTCTAAATTTCATTCTTCCTGGAAAGGAAAAAATGGAACAGGATATTTTTGAAACGCAATTAGACGAATAAGTAGGGGATGAGAGTATGAATCATTTATTGTCGACAACTGCATTATCAATACAAGAAATACGGGGTATATTAAAGGATGCGCAGGATTTTTCGACTGGAAAGCGATGGAGTCCAGAAGAGCAAATGTTTATAGCTAATTTATTTTTTGAGCCGAGTACAAGAACAAAAACCAGTTTTGAAATGGCAGAAAGAAGACTTGGATTAGAGGTCATTCCATTTGAAGTTAGTACATCAAGTGTCTTAAAGGGAGAAACGTTATATGACACAGTGCGAACACTTGAATCCATAGGTGTTAATGCATTGGTCATTAGGCATGAAAAAGACCACTATTTTGATGAACTTGTAGATCGAGTGGGCATTCCGATTATTAATGCAGGGGATGGATGTGGACACCACCCAACTCAATCTCTGCTAGATTTATTAACGATTCAACAAGAGTTCGGCAGCTTTGAGGGCCTGAAAATTGCAATTGTCGGTGATATTAGACATAGTCGAGTTGCCCGTTCAAACGCTGATGTTCTAACAAGACTAGGTGCAAAAGTTGTTTTTTCAGGACCGAAAATATGGTTTGACGAAACATTGCTCGAAAATGGTAAATACGAGGAAATCGATACAGTAATTGAAACAGCTGATGTTGTGATGCTGCTTCGAATTCAGCATGAAAGACATGATCATAGCGATGATTCTATCGAAAGGAATTATCACGTAGAATATGGTTTAACAATTGAACGGGAAAAACGGATGAAAGCAAATAGCATCATTATGCATCCAGCCCCTGTAAATCGAAATGTAGAAATTGCTGATGAATTAGTGGAATGTCAAAGGTCGAGAATTTTTACACAAATGAAAAATGGTGTATTCGTCCGAATGGCAGTCATTAAAAGAGCGTTAGAAAATCAAAAAGGGGGAATGAATCATGTCAATACTCATCAAAAATGGCCGATTGCTAAATAATGGGGAATGGGTGAATGGCGATTTATATATATCTGAAGGGATCATTAAGGAAATGGGTACTGACCTTTCACACTTGAATGCAGAAAAAACAATTGATGCTCACAATCTAGTGGTTGCTCCTGGTTTTATTGATCTTCATGTGCATTTACGTGAACCAGGTGGTGAGCAAAAGGAAACGATTGAAACTGGAACTTTATCAGCTGCAAAAGGCGGGTTTACGACTGTAGCTGCAATGCCAAATACAAGGCCTGTACCGGATAATAAAGAACAATTACAATGGGTTCAAAACCGTATACAGGAAACGGCACATGTTAAAGTATTGCCTTATGCATCGATAACGGTTAGAGAAGCAGGACAGGAATTAACGAATTTCGCAGAATTAAAAGAAGCAGGTGCTTTTGCTCTTACAGATGACGGTGTTGGGGTACAATCTGCCGGAATGATGTTAGAAGCGATGAGAAGGGCTGCTAATGTTGGATTATCGATTGTCGCTCATTGTGAAGATAATAGTTTAATTAATAAAGGTTCTGTCCACGAAGGCAGCTTTTCTGAGAAACATGGCATTAACGGCATCCCCTCTGTATGTGAATCCGTACAAATTGCTAGAGACGTACTTTTAGCAGAAACAGCAAATTGCCATTACCATGTTTGCCATATTAGTACGAAAGAATCCGTGAGAGCAGTTCGGGATGCAAAACAAGCTGGAATCCATGTAACTGCCGAAGTTACACCACACCATTTATTACTGTGTGATGAAGACATTCCAGGCTTAGATACAAATTATAAAATGAACCCTCCTTTACGCAGTTCTTCAGATCGTGATGCGCTGATCCAAGGTATATTGGATGGAACGATCGATTTCATTGCTACAGACCATGCACCGCATACGAAAGAAGAAAAGGCAGAAGGAATGGATTTAGCTCCCTTTGGTATCGTTGGATTGGAAACAGCATTTCCTCTTCTATACACTAATCTTGTAGAAAAAGGAATCATAACGGTAGAACAATTAATTGAGCTTTTAGCTGTCAAACCAGCAAAAACATTTGGTTTAAAGACTGGAAAGATTGAAATCGGATGTGCAGCAGATGTTGTCCTGCTTGATTTAAATCAGGAAATGGAAATTAATCCGGACACCTTTTTATCAAAAGGGAAAAACACTCCATTTACTGGATGGAAATGTAAAGGTTGGCCAGTTGCAACGATTGTAGATGGTAAAATTGCATGGGAAAAAGGACGTGAATGAGGATGAAAAAGAAGCTAATTTTAGAGGACGGTACGACTTTTGTTGGTGAAGCATTTGGGAGCGAATCAGCTTCGTCTGGAGAGGTAGTATTTCATTCAGGTATGACGGGTTATCAAGAAATACTATCAGACCCTACTTATTGTGGTCAAATTGTAGCACTGACATACCCATTAGTTGGTAATTATGGCATTAATCGTGATGATTTTGAATCGATTACTCCGGCAATCAATGGAATAATTGTAAAGGAAGCTACAAGCTTTCCTTCTAACTGGCGCAGTGAAATGACATTGGATGAATACTGTAAAATGAAAAATATCCCAGGGATCGCTGGAATTGATACAAGGAAACTCACAAGAATCATTCGTGACAATGGAACATTAAAAGGAGTCATTTGTCATTTCAATGAAGATGATGAGGATGTTCTGGAAAGACTTCGAGCAACAGAGATTCGCCATGATCAAGTAAAGCAAGTGTCTACAAAAACAGCTTATCCAAGCCCTGGACGCGGTAGAAGAATTGTTGTCGTAGATTTTGGAATGAAGCACGGGATCTTAAGAGAGTTAAATGGACGGGGATGTGATGTAGTCGTTGTTCCTTTTGATACAAGTGCAAAAGAAATTCTCCAATTAAGCCCAGATGGAATTTTGTTAACAAACGGACCTGGGGATCCAAAAGAAGTAACGGAAGGAATCCAAATGATAAAAGAAGTTGTTGGTAAAGTTCCGGTATTTGGGATTGGATTAGGTCATCAACTTTTTGCGCTGGCATGCGGAGCGAATACGGAAAAAATGAAATTCGGACATCGGGGTTCGAGCCATCCAACAAAGGATTTATTAACTGGAAAAGTTTTATTTACATCACAAAATCACGGGTTTCTAGTAGATACTAATTCATTATCAAATACAAGATTAGAAATTACACATCTTGCCTTAAATGATGGGACAATTGAAGGATTAAGGCATAAAGATTATAACGCATTTTCAGTACAATTCGATCCGGAAGCATCACCAGGATCTGAAGATGCAAAGTTATTTATTCCATCAATTTATAGAAATGATCGAAATTGCTAAACAGGGGGAAACAGCTAATGCCAAAGCGTAAAGATATTAAAAGCATTTTAGTAATTGGATCAGGACCGATTGTCATTGGGCAAGCGGCAGAGTTTGATTATGCTGGTACTCAAGCATGTTTGTCTCTTAAGGAAGAAGGCTACCGTGTTATTCTTGTTAACTCAAATCCAGCTACGATTATGACAGATACAGAAATTGCTGATGTAGTTTATATTGAACCATTAACACTTGAGTTTGTATCTAGAATCATTCGTAAAGAGAGACCAGATGCTCTATTACCAACATTAGGTGGTCAAACAGGCTTAAATATGGCAGTTGAATTAGCGGATTCTGGTATTTTGGATGAATGCGGTGTAGAAATTCTTGGAACAAAGCTTTCAGCTATTCAACAAGCAGAGGATCGGGATTTATTCAGAAATCTTATGAATGAATTAAATGAACCTGTTCCAGATAGTGAGATTATCCATAATCTCGATGAAGCTTATAAATTTGTTGAAGAAATCGGGTATCCAGTCATTGTTCGTCCGGCATTTACACTCGGAGGTACAGGCGGGGGAATTTGTCATAATGAAGAAGAACTGATTGAAATTGTTACAAGTGGATTAAAGTATAGCCCTGTAACACAATGTTTATTAGAAAAAAGCATTGCTGGCTTTAAAGAAATTGAATATGAGGTAATGAGAGATTCAAATGACAATGCAATTGTTGTCTGCAGTATGGAGAACGTGGATCCAGTAGGTGTTCATACAGGCGATTCAATCGTAGTTGCACCTACACAAACATTGAGTGACCGTGAATATCAGCTTCTTCGCAATGCATCATTAAAAATTATTCGTGCACTTGGAATTGAAGGCGGCTGTAATGTTCAATTAGCCTTAGATCCATATAGCTATGATTATTATATTATTGAAGTAAATCCGCGTGTCAGTCGTTCTTCTGCTCTTGCTTCAAAAGCGACAGGTTATCCAATTGCAAAATTGGCATCCAAAATTGCTGTTGGCTTAACATTAGATGAGATGATGAACCCTGTTACAGAAAAAACGTACGCAGCTACAGAACCAGTTGTTGATTATATTGTAACGAAAATTCCACGCTTTCCTTTTGATAAATTTGAATCTGCGAACCGTTTGTTGGGAACACAAATGAAAGCGACGGGAGAGATTATGGCGATTGGCCGCACATTTGAAGAGTCACTCCTAAAAGCAATCCGCTCATTAGAGAGCGATGTGTATCACTTTGAACTGCCAAATGGTGATGGATTTAGTAATGAAATAATTGAGAAGCGGATTCGGAAAGCTGGCGATGAACGTTTATTTTATATAGCAGAAGCAATGAGACGCGGTATTAGTTATGAACAGATTCATGAATGGAGTCAAATCGACCGCTTCTTCCTGTATAAAATGGAAGGAATCATCAAATTTGAGAAAGAATTAGCACAGTATCGATTTGATTTTGAATGGGGTACAAAGGCAAAGAAAAAAGGCTTCTCAGATGTCGCAATTGCCAACGTATGGGAAAGTACAGAGAAAGAAGTGTATGACTGGCGATTAAAAGAAGGGATAATCCCTACATACAAAATGGTAGACACTTGTGCAGCTGAGTTTGAATCAGAGACACCTTATTTTTATGGTACGTATGAGGATGAGAATGAATCGGTTGTAACAGACAAAAAAAGCGTAATCGTATTAGGATCTGGGCCAATCCGTATCGGTCAAGGGGTAGAATTCGACTATGCGACCGTTCACTCAGTATGGGCGATTAAAGAAGCAGGGTATGAGGCGATTATTGTAAATAATAATCCAGAAACGGTATCTACGGATTTTAGTATTTCAGATAAACTTTATTTTGAACCGTTGACCCTTGAAGATGTTATGCATATTGTTGAACTGGAAAAACCAGTCGGAGTTGTCGTTCAGTTTGGAGGACAAACAGCGATAAACTTGGCAGCAGGTCTTGTTGAAAGAGGCGTGAAAATTTTAGGAACTTCTTTAGAAGATGTAGACCGTGCGGAAGATCGTGATAAATTTGAACAGGCATTAGTTGAAATGAATATTCCAATGCCTAAAGGAAAAACAGCTTTATCTGTTGATGGGGCATTAAAGATTGCTGAGGAAATTGGTTATCCAGTCCTTGTACGTCCATCCTATGTGCTTGGCGGCAGAGCTATGGAAATCGTTTATAGAAGCGAGGAATTGCTCCATTACATGGAAAATGCAGTTAAAATTAACCCAGAACATCCCGTATTAATTGACCGTTATTTAACAGGAAAAGAAATTGAAGTTGATGCGATTTGTGATGGTACAGATGTTGTTATTCCAGGAATTATGGAACACATTGAACGTGCAGGTGTCCATTCAGGGGACTCAATCGCTGTATATCCGCCACAACACTTATCCGATGAAATAAAACAAAAGTTAGTTACCTATACAGAGAAAATGGCTAAGGGATTGAACATTATTGGATTGCTTAATATTCAATATGTTGTAAGCAATAATGAAGTATTTGTGCTTGAAGTAAATCCTCGTTCAAGCCGTACGGTACCATTTTTAAGTAAAATTACAAATATACCAATGGCAAAGGTTGCTACAAAGGCAATTCTCGGTCAAACATTAAAAGAGCAAGGGTACGAAACAGGACTCGTTCCTGATAAGCCTGGCGTATATGTGAAAGCACCTGTATTTTCATTTGCTAAGCTGCGTAATGTCGATATTTCACTCGGACCAGAAATGAAGTCAACCGGCGAAGTAATGGGGAAAGACTATACGCTGGAAAAAGCCCTATATAAAGCTTTAGTCGCATCAGGAATTCAAATTCAAAGCTTTGGCACGGTGCTACTGACTATTTCTGATAAAGATAAAAAAGAGGCACTAGGACTTGCTAAACGATTTTCTGCAATCGGCTATCGCTTAATGGCAACAAATGGAACTGCTGCCTATTTACAAGAAGCAGGCATCCCAGTAAGTATCGTTAATAAAATTGATACAGAAGGTCCGAACCTTTTAGATGTCATTCGAAATGGCGAAGCCCAATTTGTTGTAAATACTTTCTCAAAAGGAAAACAACCTGAACGTGACGGCTTCAGAATTCGCCGTGAATCAGTTGAAAACGGTGTTCCATGTTTAACATCACTAGATACAGCGGAAGCTATTTTACAAGTGATAGAATCGATGAATTTCTCTGCGGAAGCAATGGGGAAATCTTCTGATACGAAGGAGGCCGTACATTCATGATCGGCAAAGAATTATGTACTGTCGTTTCACAAAAACAAATTGCCCATTCTATTTTTGAGCTCACCTTAAAAGGTGAGCTTGTTAGGCAAATGAATGAACCTGGCCAATTTGTTCATATAAAGGTGTCGAATGGGATGGATCCATTGCTACGTCGGCCGATTTCAATTGCAAAAATAGATAAAGATACACAGGAATTTACAGTGATTTATCGAGCTGAAGGGCATGGTACGAAAATTCTTGCTTCAAAGATAGTTGGAGAGGAAATTGATATTCTTGGTCCGCTTGGTCACGGCTTTCCAATTGATGAAACAGGAAATGGTGAAACAGCCTTATTAGTCGGCGGAGGTGTTGGTGTTCCACCCCTTTATGAATTATCTCGACAGCTTGTAACAAAAGGGGTTAGAGTCGTCCATGTTTTAGGGTTTCAATCCGAATCGGCTGTTTTTTATGAGAGTGAATTTGCAAAGCTTGGGGAAACTTACATCGCAACTGTAGACGGTTCTTATGGGATAAAGGGATTTGTGACAGATGTGATTGCAGATAAAGGACTGGACTTTGATACGCTATATTCCTGTGGACCAACGCCTATGCTTAAAGCACTCGAAACGAACTTTGCTGACAAAAAGGTATATCTGTCACTCGAAGAAAGAATGGGATGCGGCATTGGCGCTTGCTTTGCATGTGTATGTCATACTGGGGATGACGCTTCAGACCACACTTATAAAAAGGTTTGCAGTGATGGTCCAGTATTCCGGGCAGGGGAGGTTGTACTATGAGTATGTTAAATGTGAAATTGCCTGGATTAAATCTTAAAAACCCAATTATGCCAGCTTCAGGGTGTTTTGGGTTTGGCCGTGAATATAGTCAATTTTATGATTTGAGTAAGTTAGGCGCTATTATGATAAAAGCTACTACAGTGGAACCGCGATTTGGCAACCCCACACCTAGAGTAGCAGAAACTTCGGCAGGGATGCTAAATGCGATTGGACTTCAAAATCCGGGTTTAAAGCGTGTAGTATCTGAGGAGCTTACGTGGCTTGAACAATTTGATGTTCCAATTGTTGCCAATGTAGCAGGTTCAACAGAAGAAGATTATGTAATGGTTGCTAAAGAAATTTCAAAAGCACCTAATGTTCATGCATTAGAATTAAATATTTCATGTCCGAATGTGAAAAAGGGTGGAATTACATTTGGTACGGTACCAGAGATTGCGAAAGATTTAACTGAAAAGGTGAAGGCTGTTTCAGAAGTACCTGTATATGTAAAGCTTTCGCCTAATGTAACCGATATTGTGGAGATGGCAAAAGCGGTAGAAGCTGGTGGAGCAGACGGGATTACTATGATTAATACACTTGTCGGAATGAGAATTGATTTAAAAAATGCCAAGCCAGTAATTGCTAATAAAACAGGCGGACTATCAGGTCCTGCTATCAAACCTGTTGCGATTCGTATGATCTACGAAGTAAGTCAAAAAGTAAATATTCCAATTATCGGAATGGGCGGCATTCAAACTGCTGAAGATGTCATTGAATATTTTTATGCAGGGGCTAGTGCTGTTGCTGTCGGTACTGCGAATTTTGTCGATCCATATGTGTGTCCGACGATTATTGATGAACTTCCAGGTCTATTAGATAAACTTGGATTTGACCATATTTCACAATGTACAGGAAGGAGCTGGAAATAAATGGAGAGTCCAGTAATTGTTGCTCTTGATTTTCCTTCCAAGCATGAGGTTTCACAATTCTTAAATCAATTTAATGAAGAGAAACTGTTTGTAAAAGTTGGAATGGAGCTTTTTTATCAAGAAGGACCATCAATTATATATGACATTAAGGAAAAAGGACATGAGATTTTTCTTGATTTAAAGCTACATGATATTCCAAATACGGTGAAAAGTGCTATGAAAGGTTTAGCAAAGCTAGGCTGTGATCTTGTTAACGTTCATGCAGCAGGCGGCCAGGAAATGATGGAAAGTGCTTTAGAAGGGTTAGAAGCCGGGACTTCAAGCGGGAAGAAAAGACCGCTTTGCATCGCTGTCACTCAATTAACGAGTACATCCGAAGAACAAATGAAACGCGAACAACTGATTTCAGTTCCTCTTCAAGAGTCTGTATTACATTATGCAAGCTTAACGAAGACTTCGGGACTAGATGGGGTTGTCTGCTCTTCACATGAAGTTTCTACTATTCGTAAACATCTCGGCAATGAATTTCTAACGGTAACACCTGGGATCCGCTTGATCGATGATGCGGTCGGAGATCAAAAACGGGTAGCTACCCCAGAATTTGCCAGAGCAGCAGGTGTTTCTTATATGGTGGTCGGACGCTCGATTACAAGATCGAATGATCCGCTTCAGAGTTATCAAAAGTTTATACATGCATGGGAAGGTGTTGGAGAATGAAAAAAGAAATTGCAGAAAGTTTATTAAAGATAAAAGCTGTAGCCCTACAACCAAATGAGCCATTTACTTGGGCATCAGGAATCCAATCGCCTATTTATTGTGATAATCGATTAACACTATCCTATCCTGAGATCAGAAAGAACATTGCCAGAGGATTATCTCAACTAATTAAAGAACATTTTTCTGGCACTGAATTAATAGCAGGTACAGCAACAGCGGGGATTCCACATGCTGCATGGGTAAGTGATGAACTTGATTTGCCGATGTGCTATGTTCGATCAAAAGCAAAAGGACATGGTAAAGGGAATCAAATTGAAGGGAAAGCAGAAAAAGGCCAAAAGGTAGTTGTTGTAGAAGATTTAATTTCTACCGGGGGAAGCGTCATAACGGCTGTTCAGGCTTTACGCGAGTCGGGATGTGATGTATTAGGAGTTGTATCAATCTTTACATACGAACTTGAAACTGGACGAAAGCAATTAAGTGAACAAAACATTACAGCTTATTCATTAACTGATTTTTCAAGCCTTGTGGAAGTAGCAAGTGAAAAAGGTTATATAGCCAATTCAGATTGGGATAAATTAATGGAATGGCGAAAAGACCCATCCGAGTGGGGAAAATAAAAATCGAGAGTCTAACATCTTTTTGGGGTGTTAGATTCTCGATTTTTCTGTTAGGAAAAGCTTATGAAGGGATTATTTTTGCTGTTTCAATTTTAACACCATTTCTTCATTTGGTGTTACATAAATCGTCTGCTGGTTTTCATAAATAACAAATCCTGGTTTAGCACCTGAGGGTTTTTTTACGTATCGGACTCTCGTATAATCAACAGGTACAGAGCTTGATTGACGGGATTTACTATAATAAGCTGCCAAAATTGCAGCTTCATAGATTGTTTGCTCTGCAGGCTCTTTGCTGCGAATTACGACATGGGAGCCCGGAATATCCTTTGTATGAAGCCAAATCTCATCACGTGCAGCTAAACGGTTTGTTAAATAGTCATTTTGTTTATTATTTTTACCGACAATAATCTCTGTCCCATCCGAAGCAGAATAGTATTCTAATATCGGTTTTTGGGATTGGTTTTTTTTCGTTGCCTTTCTATGTTTATTCCGTAAATAGCCTTCTTCAATTAGTTCTTGACGGATTTCAGCAACATCTTTTGGAGATGCTGCTTCAATTTGTTGAAACAATCCTTCGAAATAATAAACTTCTTTTTTGGCCTTCTCAATTTGATCTCCAACAATTTCAATAGAGTTTTTAGCCTTTTGATATTTTGTGAAATATCCTTGAGCATTTTCAGATGGCGTTTTTAATGGATCTAGAGGAATCACGATCGATGCTCCATTTTCATCATAATAATCGATGACTTCTATTTCATTCATCCCTTTATGTACTGAATATAGATTGGCTGTCAATAGTTCGCCATATCGTTGAAGTTTTTGTGCCTCATGTGCTTCTTTTAATGTATTTTGCAGCTTGAAAATCTTTTTCTCGTTTTTTTCTTTTTCATTAACAATTAAACGTTCAATATCATGTGCTTGTTGTTTAACTCGATCACGCTCGGCTTTTCCAAAGAAATAACGATCTAACATTTCACTGAGAGATGAAAAACATTTACTTTCCTTTGCAACAGATTCTAGAGGAAATAGATAGAAGTTTTCCTTCGATTCATTCTCCATTACAGCAGGTTGATATTCGTGAGACTCTATTCTTTTCATAGTGGATAAAAAGGCATTTGGCAGGGTATTACGATTAACTAATCCAGCATGATAGATGATTTCTTTTGCTAATAGGGGTGATATTCCCGCATATTGATTAACCAGTTGTTTGTCCATTTTACCAACATTAAAATCAAGTCGTTTTAATAATTCCGTTTCATCCGCCTGTAACGGATTAGCCTTATTCTGTTCGGGTGGAAAGATATAGGGCTGGCCAGGGAGTATCGTACGATAGGTATTAACGGCAGGTGGAACATGTTTTACGCTATCAAGAATCATGTTTTTTTCTTGATCGACTAAAATAATGTTGCTGTGACGCCCCATGATTTCCACAATGAGTTTTTTATAAGAAGTATCTCCAATCTCATTTCGTCCTTTTACGGTCAGGATCAAGATCCGTTCAAGTCCAGGCTGCTCAATGTCTTCCAATACATACCCTTCTAAATGCTTTCGTAAAAGCATACAAAACATAGGTGGCTGAGCCGGATTTTCATAATCCTCATTCGTTATTTGAACTCTAGCATGATTAGGGTGGGCAGAAAGTAATAATTTATTATTTTTCCCATTTGCTCGTATGACAAGAATAATTTCATTTTTATATGGCTGATGAACTTTACTGATTCTTCCGCCTTTTAGGGAATCAGTAAGTTCTTTGCGCATCGCTCTCGTAAATAAACCATCAAAAGACATAGAAAAACATCCTTTACTAATAATCTAACTTAAATTTACAAGTTGTTTCGGAAGAGTGCAACTATCTTAGCATTTTTTCGGACAAGGGTGAATAAGATTTTGATAGAGTAATCTGTTATTAAATTCTGTTATTAATTAAAGAGGGAAGTGAGATGACGGGATGAAGTACCATGAGTTGGACAAGAAAGAGGTAGTGGAAGCCTTAAATACAGACCTCTCGTCAGGGTTAACAGGTTCAGTTGTTAAGAAGCGCCTGAAGCAATACGGGAAGAATGAACTGGATGAAGGGGAGAAGCAATCGGCTTTGCTTCTGTTTTTCAGTCAGTTCAAAGATTTTATGGTATTAGTACTATTAGCTGCAACCTTGCTGTCTGGTTTGTTAGGAGAGTATATAGATGCGATGGCCATTATTGCGATCGTAGTTATTAACGCTTTCCTTGGGTTTTATCAAGAACGAAGAGCAGAAAAATCACTACAAGCATTAAAGGAACTTTCGGCTCCACAAGTACAAGTGTTGCGGGAAGGTCAGTGGTCAAAGATCCCCTCGAAGGAAATTGTTCCTGGAGATATATTAAAATTTGCAAGCGGAGACAGAATTGGTGCTGATGTTAGACTTGTTGATGTGAATAGTCTTGAAATTGAAGAGTCTGCATTAACAGGAGAGTCCCTACCTGTGTCTAAGATTTCAGATTCCTTGTCCCGAAAAAATATTGGGATTGGCGATATGGAAAATATGGGCTTTATGGGAACGATGGTGACAAGAGGAAGCGGGATTGGTGTTGTTATTGGGACCGGGATGAAAACCGCGATGGGGCAAATTGCTGATTTATTACAAAGTGCCGAATCAATGGAAACACCTCTACAAAGACGATTAGAGCAGCTTGGTAAAATATTAATTGTTACTGCTTTGATATTGACCGCTCTTGTTGTGTTGGTTGGGATATTACAAGGTCACGATTTATATACGATGTTTTTAGCGGGTGTGTCCCTTGCAGTTGCTGCGATTCCTGAAGGACTTCCTGCGATTGTCACGGTGGCTTTATCGCTTGGTGTTCAACGAATGATTAAGCAAAAGGCGATTGTGCGGAAATTACCGGCCGTTGAAACGCTTGGATGTGCTTCTGTCATCTGTTCGGATAAAACCGGAACAATGACTCAAAATGAAATGACAGTGACGAATTTATGGAGCGGGGGGCAAAATTGGAAGGTTGACGGTGTAGGGTATGAGCCAAAAGGGTCGTTTTATAAAGGTGAACAATCTGTCGAATTAGATCGAGAAAAAGCTTTACAGCAAATGCTCATGTTTGGCTTGCTTTGCAATCACGCAGATTTGATTCAAAAGAAAAAAGAGTATGTGATTGATGGCGATCCAACAGAAGGGGCTTTACTCGTTGCTGGGATGAAGGCGGGCTATAGTCGAGAGCAATTATTAAATGAATTTAACATTGTTCAGGAATTTCCTTTTGATTCTACAAGAAAAATGATGTCGGTCATTATTCAAGATGGAAACGGCAGACAATATGTTGTAACAAAGGGGGCACCAGATGTTTTAATCGGCAAAAGTGAAGATATCCTTTGGAATAATAAAAAACGAAGACTTAATGGAGAAACAACGCAAACGGTCCAAAGTGCGATTAATGATCTTGCGGCACAAGCACTTAGAACGATTGCGATTGGGTTTAAAGAAATTCCAAACGGAACGATTATTTTAGACGAAAAAGAAGCAGAAAAGGATTTAACATTTATTGGCTTATTTGGAATGATTGACCCGCCTCGTCCTGAAGTGAAACAAGCGGTTAAAGAATGTAAGGAAGCTGGCATTAAAACCGTTATGATTACAGGTGACCATGTCATTACGGCAAGGGCGATTGCAAAACAACTTGGGATCCTTACGAATCAATCCAAAGTAATAGATGGGGAAATGTTATCGAAAATGTCTGTAGAAGAATTAGAAGAAGTAGTCGATGGCGTATCCGTTTTTGCGAGGGTTTCACCAGAACATAAATTGAAAATTGTTAAGGCCTTGCAAAATAATGGACATATTGTGGCAATGACAGGGGATGGTGTAAATGATGCACCTGCTATCAAAGCGGCCGACATTGGAATTGCGATGGGGATAACCGGAACAGATGTGGCGAAAGAAGCATCTGCCCTTGTTCTCCTTGATGATAACTTTGCAACGATTAAAGCAGCGATTAAAGAAGGAAGAAATATTTATGAAAATATCCGTAAATTCATCCGCTATTTATTAGCTTCTAATGTAGGGGAAATTCTTGTTATGTTATTTGCCATGCTCTTAGGACTGCCATTGCCCCTCGTTCCAATTCAGATTTTATGGGTGAACTTAGTAACAGATGGACTGCCTGCGATGGCCCTTGGTCTAGATCAGCCTGAGGGTGATGTCATGAGACGGAAACCAAGAAGCCCTAAAGAAGGAGTATTTGCAAGGGGACTCGGTTGGAAAGTCGTTTCAAGGGGATTTTTAATTGGAATAGTGACGCTCCTGGCATTTATTTTTGCCTATGGTAAGAATCAGGATCACCTTGTCTATGCACAAACTGTTGCTTTTGCTACATTAGTTTTAGCTCAATTGATTCATGTGTTTGATTGTAGAAGTGAAAAGTCGATTCTTTCACGGAATCCATTTGGAAATAAATATTTAGTATGGGCAGTATTACTATCATTAGTTATGGTATTAGGGGTCATCTATTATCCGCCACTGCAACCCATTTTCCATACGACAGCGATCCTTCCAAGTGATTGGTTAATGATTGTTGGACTTTCAGCGATTCCAACTTTTTTACTAGCAGGGTCATTTTTACTAAGAAAATCCAAATAAAATATGTTATACTTTCTAAGGTAGTAGAAGTCATTCTATTGCCTTTTCTTTTTTGCCTTCTGCAGTAGAGTGGACAACCATTGAATAAATGATCAAATAAACATGGAAAATGTCTCTTGTTTATAGTAATATACAGGAGCAGAATGGATGTGTTATTAATGGTTATAAGCATGACAGGGTTTGGTAGAAGTAAGCAAACTAAAGATCTATTGTCAGTTTCGGTGGAAGTAAAGACCGTAAACCATCGTTTTACTGAATTTAATATACGCATGCCCCGCCAATTTAATAAAATTGAAGATAAAATAAAAAAGAAATTAAGCACATCAATACATAGAGGAAGAGTCGAAGTTTTTGTAACGATAGATGGCGAAGGGATGATGGATCGAAAAGTCCTTGTAGATTGGGATTTACTTGATCAATATGTTCGTTCGATTGAAAAAATTAAACAAAAATATTCATTAGAGGATCGCTTTTCATTACAGGATTTATTGATGAGTGAAGAGATTATTCATTTTGAAGAGGCTGAGACGGGCAACGAGGATCTCGAAAACCTTGTGCTGAAAGCCATTGAAGAAGCAGCGCTATCCTTGAAAGAAATGCGAGAAATAGAAGGAAAAGCACTTGAAAATGACATTCGTAAGCAACTAATAAATCTTCAAGAAGTTGTGGTCAAATTAACAGAGGTGGCTCCGACGGTTGTAAAACTTTATAAAGATCGTTTAACAAAACGTATTCAAGAGTTTGTTGATGGCGGATTCGATGAGTCAAGAATCTTAACGGAAGTAGCCATTTTTGCTGATAAAGTGGATATAAATGAGGAATTAACTCGATTGAATAGTCATCTGGAACAGTTTGACCATATTCTTACTTTATCTGATCCGATTGGCCGAAAACTTGATTTCCTTCTTCAGGAAATGAATCGTGAGGTGAACACAATTGGCTCTAAGGCTAATGACTCTCATATGGCAAAAGAAGTGGTCGAAATGAAGAGCATCCTCGAAAAAATGAAAGAACAAGTACAAAATATCGAGTAAGGTTTAGAAAAGAAATGTAAAGGTGAAACTATTATATTATTGTGGGAGGGGCATCTATGATTAAGCTGATAAATATCGGATTTGGAAATATTGTTTCAGCAAACCGAATTATCTCCATTGTTAGTCCGGAATCAGCGCCCATAAAGCGGATTATTCAAGATGCACGTGATAGAGGTTCATTGGTGGATGCGACATATGGAAGAAGAACACGAGCTGTCATCATCATGGACAGTGATCATGTGATATTAAGTGCGGTACAGCCTGAAACAGTTGCACATAGGTTAGATGATCGCGATGAATTAATGGATGAGGGGTAGATACATCATGCAGGAAAAAGGGATATTGATTGTATTATCCGGACCTTCAGGAGTTGGGAAAGGAACGGTAAGAAAAGCGGTTTTTTCACAAGAAAATACATCGTTTGAATATTCCATTTCCATGACGACGAGAGCTCCTCGCGCTGGAGAAGTTGATGGGATGGATTATTTCTTTAAGACGAGGGAAGAATTTGAAAGCCTTATACAGCAAGGAAAATTACTGGAGTATGCAGAATTCGTTGGAAATTACTATGGAACACCCGTAGACTATGTAAGGGAAACATTGGACAAAGGGAAAGATGTTTTTCTTGAAATTGAAGTACAAGGCGCCCAACAAGTACGTCAGAAATTCCCTGATGGCTTATTTATATTTTTAGCCCCGCCAAGCCTTAAAGAATTAAAAAATCGGATTGTCACAAGAGGAACTGAATCTGAGGATATTATTAACAACCGTTTAAAGGTGGCTAGGGAAGAAATTGAAATGATGCACTTATATGATTATGTCGTTGAAAACGATGAGATTGATCATGCGGTTGAAAGAATCAATGCGATTGTCATTGCGGAACATTGTCGCAGAGAAAGAGTACAACCAAAATACTTAAAAATGCTGGAGGGAAAGTGAAGCTATGTTAGAACCTTCAATTGATTCATTAATGACAAAAATTGATAGTAAATATTCATTAGTATCGGTTGCTGCAAAACGCGCCCGACAAACACAGCTCGGTGCAGGTCCTTTATTAAACCATTATGTGTCACAAAAAAACGTAGGAAAAGCGCTTGAGGAGATTAATGCAGATAAGTTGTTCTATCGCTTAGGAGAAAGAACAGACTTTAGTTCCAAATATGAGTAAAAAAGCGTGAAGGGCTGACCTAAGTCAGACCCTTTTCTTTTTAACATCCATGATAATAAAAGGGAGGTTTGCTTTATGCTTAACAATAAAAAAGTTTTATTATGTGTAACAGGTGGAATTGCCGTGTATAAAGCGGCAGCTTTAACAAGTAAATTGACTCAAGCAGGGGCAGATGTTCGTGTCATTTTAAGTGAATCTGCAATGAAATTTGTGTCTCCATTAACCTTTCAGGCATTATCACGTAATGATGTTTATACAGATACATTTGATGAAAAAGACTCAAAGAAAATTGCTCATATTGATCTTGCTGACTGGGCGGATTTAATTATCGTCGCTCCTGCAACGGCTAATATCATTGGTAAATTAGCAAATGGAATTGCAGATAATATGATTTCTACTACTTTACTTGCTGCCACATCACCAGTCTGGATTGCTCCGGCAATGAATGTACATATGTATGAGCATCCTGCAGTAATTAGAAATATGGAAGTGTTATCACAGTTTGGTTGTCACTTTATTGAACCGGGCGAAGGATATTTAGCTTGTGGATATGTAGGAAAAGGAAGATTAGAAGAACCTGAAACGATTGTTACGAAAGTCATCGATTACTTTAGCGAGAAAAGTGGATCGTTATCTGGAAAAACAATTTTAATTACAGCAGGACCTACGAGAGAGAAAATAGATCCTGTACGCTATATTACGAATTTTTCATCGGGAAAAATGGGTTATGCAATCGCTGAAGAAGCGATTGCGGCAGGAGCTAAAGTAATATTAGTTTCAGGCCCGGTGTCTCTTACGCCGCCAAGAGGTGCAGAAGTTATAAAGGTGGAGAGTGCGGAGGATATGTATCAGGCTGTGATAGGTCGCTTCAGCGAAGCAGATGCAGTAGTTAAGTCAGCTGCTGTGGCAGATTATAGGCCGAAAGACTATTCCGATCAAAAAATAAAAAAACAGCCTGGTGAACAGGTGATTGAATTAGAAAGAACGAAAGATATATTACTCCAATTAGGTAAAATAAAGGATAATCAACTGTTGATTGGCTTTGCTGCAGAAACAAATAATGTGGCGGAATATGCGCAAAAAAAATTAGAGAGTAAAAATGCAGATATGATTGTAGCGAATAATATTGGAGAAGAGGGAGCGGGCTTCGATATCGATACGAATATTGTATCTTTTTATAAGAAAAGCGGTGAGATAACTAATTGGCCGATCCTATCAAAAAAAGAAGTGGCTAGAAAAATAATTGAAGAAATTCAAATTCTTTTGAAGGATCAATATGAATGTCAGTAGCAAAAGTGATTGTTGATGTGCCAGCACAGCAAACGAATAGACCCTTTGACTATCGAATTCCTGCCAGTCTACAAGGTGTATTGAAGCCAGGAATGCGTGTGATTGTTCCGTTTGGACCACGAAAAGTCCAAGGGTTTGTTGTTGACATTGTTTCAGAGTCGCAGTTTCCTAAATTGCGAGGAATTAGTGAATTAATGGATATAGAGCCTGTATTAAATGAAGAATTACTAGAGCTTTCTGAATGGCTTACTGAACAAACACTATGTTATAAAATATCAGCATTCCAAGTGATGTTGCCACCCGCCTTAAAAGCAAAATATGAAAAGAAACTAAGGTTAAAGGATCGGCAACTGCTTCCTTACTTACCGGAGTCTCTTCAGCCTTATTTTTATGGGCATGATACGATTCCTTGGGAAGAGGTATTAAAGTATGGGGAACTTGCTCATATTCAAAAAGAAGTGTCGAAAGGTACTTTAGAGGTTTTATACATCGTTAAAGAGCGCATTAAAAAGAAAGCAGTGAAAATAGTAACGTCCGCATTATCAACAGAAGAGTTACTTTCTAGTAAAGAAGAATTGCGAGGCAGTAAACAAATAAGTGTGATCGATTATTTTCTAACGCATCCAGAGCCAATTGAAAGACAAAAGCTATTATCAACCCTACAAATATCAAGTTCTGTTATTAAAGGCCTGATAGACAAGGGGATTTTGCAAGAAACGATGAAGGAAGTTTACCGTGATCCCTATCAAGACCGTACATTTGAACATACGGTACCGCTCCAACTAACAAAGGAGCAAGCGATTGCGATTAAACCAATCGTCCAAAGGATTAACGAAAAGAGACATGAGGTTTTTCTTTTATATGGAGTTACAGGCAGCGGAAAAACGGAAGTTTACCTCCAGTCGATTCAAAAAGTTCTCGAAGAAGGAAAAGAAGGAATTGTTCTTGTACCTGAAATCTCACTCACTCCGCAAATGGTCAATCGATTTAAAGGCAGATTCGGTGATCAAGTAGCTGTCCTTCATAGTGGGTTGTCAGTAGGTGAAAAGTATGATGAATGGCGGAAAATTCAACGTAAAGAGGTTCGCGTTGTCGTCGGCGCTCGTTCAGCAATTTTCGCTCCGTTTGAGAATTTAGGTATCATTATCATTGATGAAGAACATGAAACAAGCTATAAACAAGAAGACAACCCAAGGTATCATGCTCGTGATGTAGCAATTGAAAGAGCGAAGAAACACAATTGCCCTGTGATCCTAGGGAGCGCGACTCCTTCATTAGAAACGTTTGCCCGGGCAAAAAAAGGAGTCTACCAGCTATTAACCTTGTCAAAACGAATGAACGAGCGGAACCTTCCATCGGTAGATATCGTAGATATGCGAGAAGAGTTGCGAGAAGGAAATCGTTCGATGTTTTCGCGGGCGTTGCACGATAAAATTCAAGATCGTTTAACAAAGAAGGAACAGACGGTATTATTTTTAAATAAACGTGGTCATTCGTCTTTCGTTATGTGCCGAGATTGCGGCTATGTAGTTGGGTGTCCGAACTGTGACATATCTTTAACTTACCATCGTTTTAGCCAACAAATGAAATGCCATTATTGTGGATTCGAGACGATTGTTCCGACCACTTGTCCTGAATGTTCAAGTGAGCATATTCGTTACTTTGGAACAGGGACACAGAAAGTCGAGGTAGAGTTGGGGAAATTATTCCCTGAAGCTAGAGTAATTCGGATGGATGTTGATACGACCTCTCGAAAAGGTTCGCACGAAAAGCTGTTAACCGCTTTCGAAGAGGGGAAAGCAGATATTCTGCTTGGTACGCAAATGATTGCAAAAGGATTAGACTTTCCGAATATTACGCTTGTGGGAGTCTTATCTGCCGACACGATGCTGCATTTGCCTGATTTTCGTTCTTCAGAGAAAACATTTCAATTGTTGACACAAGTCAGTGGTCGAGCGGGAAGACATAAATTGCCAGGTGAGGTAGTGATACAAACTTATACCCCGGAACATTACAGTATTATCCTTGCTGGAGAGCAGGATTTCGACCAATTTTATCAAAAAGAAATGATGATCAGAAAAATGAGCGGGTACCCGCCTTTTTATTATTTAGCGTTAATAACTGTAAGTCACGAAAACCTTATGAAGGTCGTTGGTGTTACCGAGAAAATATCGAAGCTGCTGTCATCTAGGTTAACAAGAGGAGCACATATACTTGGACCTGTGGCATCTCCAATTCCTCGAATCAATAATAAATACCGTTATCAGTGTATTGTAAAATATAAAAAAGAGCCTAAACTAACTGAAACCTTAAAACTGATCCTTGATCATCATCAAAAAGAAAGTTATTCAACGGGTTTGCAAATCTCCATCGATAAAAATCCTTATATTATGATGTAAAGGCGTTATGTTTAAATAGAATTGGTAAAGCTAGTAATAAAAAATGAAGGTACGTCATGTATAAATAGAAGTTTACACTTGAGAGGAGGATGTCAAATGGCAGTAAAAAAAATCGTTATGCACCCCGCCTCAATTTTAGAACAGCCTTGTCAACCTGTCACTGTTTTTAATTCAAAGTTAAAAAAGTTAATCCAAGACATGTATGATACGATGATTGAATTTGATGGCGTAGGTCTTGCAGCACCACAGATTGGAAACGATAAACAAATTGCGATTGTCGATATTGATGATGGTTCTGGCTTGATTGAATTAATTAATCCTGAAATCCTTGAAACAAAAGGGGAACAAACCGATGTAGAAGGTTGTCTAAGTTTCCCAGGAGTTTATGGTGAAGTGACAAGACCTGATTATGTAAAAGTAAAGGCTTTGAATGGAAAAGGAAAACCACAAATTATTGAAGCTGAAGGTTATCTTGCTCGTGCAATTCAACATGAAATTGATCATTTACATGGAGTTTTATTCACTTCGAAAGTATCGAAGTATATAAAGGAAGAAGATTTACAAGAGGTGGAAGAATCATGACAAAAATTATTTTTATGGGGACTCCTGATTTCTCTGTCCCGGTTTTAAGACAGATTATGAGAGATGGATATGACTGTATTGGAGTTGTTACACAACCTGACCGGCCTGTTGGCAGAAAAAGAGTTTTAACTCCTCCACCGGTTAAAGTGGAGGCTGAAAAACATGGGATTCCTGTTTTTCAACCGGAAAAGCTCAGTAGATCAAAAGAACTTCAAACCATTCTAGATTTAAACCCAGATTTAATTGTAACGGCAGCGTTTGGCCAAATTCTCCCAAAAGAATTACTCGAAGCACCGCGTTTTGGCTGTATTAATGTTCATGCTTCATTGTTGCCAGAGTTACGCGGGGGGGCTCCTATCCATTACGCGATTATTCAAGGGAAAGAGAAAACAGGGATTACGATCATGTATATGGCAGAGAAATTGGATGCGGGCGATATTTTAACTAAAGTAGAAGTTCCGATTTCAGAACAAGATAATGTTGGAACGATGCATGACAAACTCAGCCAAGCAGGTGCAAAGCTCTTATCCGAAACGATCCCTGCTTTATTAAATGGAGAGCTAACTCCGATTAAGCAAAATGAAGCTGATGCTACGTTTGCCTCTAATATTAAAAGGGAACAAGAAAGAATTGATTGGACGAATACAGGAGAAGCGATCTATAACCATGTTCGCGGTTTAAATCCATGGCCTGTTGCCTATACAAAACTGGAAGGTAATGTCGTCAAAATTTGGCAAACTAGAAAGGTGCCAATCGGGAATAAAGAGCAGCCAGGAACGATTAGTAAAATTGAAGAAGATGGTTTTATCGTCGCAACTGGCAATGAGACTGGGATTAAAATAACTGAAATACAACCAGCTGGCAAAAAAAGAATGTCTGCACAGCAATTCCTGGTAGGAGCAGGCTCTCATTTAACTACAGGGATTGTGTTAGGGGATACCGATGAATAAAGTTCAAAAAAATGTCAGAGAAACAGCGCTTGATATTTTAGAAGCTGTTGAAAAAAATCAATCGTATAGTAATTTACTTCTAAATCAATATATCAAAAGAAACAATCTAGATGAGAAAGATATTGGATTGTTAACGGAACTAACATATGGATGTATCCAGAGAAAAATGACCCTTGACTTTTATCTATCTCCATTTATTGCTAAAAATAAAAAAATCGAATCATGGGTACGACAGTTATTGCGATTAACACTGTATCAAATGGTTTATTTAGATCGAATTCCTGAACGTGCTGCTATTTATGAAGCCGTTGAAATTGCCAAAAAAAGAGGCCATAAAGGGATTTCAGGTTTAGTAAATGGAATATTACGGAGTATTCAAAGAGAAGGTCTTCCTTCTTTCCAATCGATTGAAGATCGTATTGAAAGACTTTCTGTTGAGACAAGTCATCCTTATTGGCTTGTTGATCGATGGATTGAATTATTTGGCTATGATGAGACGCTGAAAATGTGCCAGCTAAACTTAACGGCACCTATTATGACAGCGAGGGTTAATTTAACGAGAACAACAGTGGAACAATGTCTGGAGTTGTTGGAGGATGAAGGTTTTACCGTAAAGAGAAGTTCCATCATTCCAGAAGCAATCTATTGTTTAAAGGGGAATTTAGCCCTTTCAAAAGCTTTTCGAGAAGGTTACATAACGATTCAAGATGAGAGCTCGATGACTGTTGCGCATGCCTTAGGAGCAAAAGAAAGTGAAGTCATTTTAGATGCATGTGCTGCTCCAGGTGGAAAAACGACTCATATTGCCGAGAAGTTAAACAAAACTGGACAAGTCATTTCACTAGATTTACACGACCATAAGGTTAAGTTGATCCAGGAAAATGCTGCAAGATTGAATTTGCCAAATATTGAAGCCAAGACGCTTGATAGCCGTCTTGTTCAGAATCATTTTGAACAAGAATCTTTTCATCGTATTTTGTTAGATGCACCATGTTCTGGGCTGGGCGTAGTCAGGAGAAAACCGGATATAAAGTATACAAAAAAAGAGAGTGATTTGTTACAGCTTAAAAAGATTCAAAAAACGTTACTAGAATCGGTATCGGTTTTACTAAAAAAAGATGGTATTCTAGTTTATAGTACATGTACAATTGATCCAGAAGAAAATCAACAAGTGATTCAGGAATTTTTACAGGAGCACCCAGAGTTTATACGAGATACCACTTTGAGTGAACGTATGCCATCCGAAATACGTCCATATATAAAGAATGGTGAAATTCAAATTTTACCGCAGCATTTTAACTCAGATGGGTTTTATATTGCTTGTTTAAGAAAAGTTTGAGCGATGGCGAAAGCAGGTGATGAATGGTATGAAAGCCATTTTTTTAACAGATCGTGGGAAAGTAAGACAACATAATGAGGATAATGGGGGAGTCTTCCTCAACCGTAGCGGACAACAACTTGCCATGGTTGCTGACGGAATGGGCGGGCATCGTGCAGGGGATGTTGCCAGTGAAATAACAATGATGAAATTAAAAGAAAAATGGGAAGAGACCGATGAAATCATGACGGCTGAACAAGCTGAAAATTGGTTTAGAGATCATATTAATCAAGTGAATATGATCGTGTTTCAACATGCACAAGATCATGTGGAATGTGAAGGAATGGGGACGACGATTGTCGCTGTTGTCATTACTGAAACGTTTTCAACCATTGCTCATATTGGTGACAGCCGCTGTTATATTTTAAATGAAGCTGGCTTTTCACAAATAACGGAAGATCATTCCCTTGTAAATGAACTTGTCCGGACAGGGCAGATATCAAAAGAAGACGCGGAGAACCATCCTCGTAAAAACGTCTTAACAAGGGCTTTAGGTACAGAAGTATTTGTTGACATGGACGTTAAAACGATTGTCATTGAAGAGGACGATATGCTTCTGCTCTGTTCAGATGGACTATCTAACAAAGTGAATGAAGTGGAAATAGCTAGTACGCTAAAAAGTGAAAAATCAATAAAAGAGAAAGCCGCGACCCTCGTTGACCTAGCGAATGAATATGGAGGCGAGGATAACATCTCACTTGTCATTGTAGAATTTACTTCTAATAAATCCTATGGTGAAGAGCAATGATGATCGGAAGAAGAATAAGTGACCGCTATAAGGTTTTAGAAATGATTGGCGGGGGTGGAATGGCAAATGTCTATTTAGCACATGATATGATATTAGACAGAGATGTCGCCGTTAAAGTATTGCGATTAGACTTTGCCAATAATGATGAATTTATTCACCGGTTTCATCGAGAGGCACTATCTGCGACAAGTTTAGCTCACCCTAATATTGTTAGCATCTATGATGTGGGTGAAGAGGATTCCATTTATTACATCGTCATGGAACATGTAAATGGGCAAACACTGAAACAATACATACAAAAACAGTCACCTGTAGCGATTGAAGAAGCATTAGCGATAATGAGCCAGGTTACTTCTGCCATTTCACATGCACATCAGAATCATATCATTCATCGGGACATAAAGCCGCAAAATATTTTACTTGACCAAAATAGCAATGTGAAAATTACTGATTTTGGAATTGCGATGGCTTTAAGTGCTACGAGTATAACGCAGACGAATTCGGTCTTAGGTTCTGTTCACTATTTATCTCCTGAACAGGCAAGGGGAGGCGTCGCCAACCATAAATCCGATATTTATGCGCTTGGAATAGTGATGTTTGAATTATTAACCGGCCGATTGCCCTTTTCGGGTGAGTCTGCTGTTTCGATTGCGTTAAAACATTTGCAAACGGAAACGCCATCACTTCGAAGGTGGAATTCAAACATCCCTCAAAGTGTTGAAAACATTGTCTTAAAGGCAACAGCGAAAGACCCGTTTCATCGATACGAAAGCGTAGAGGAGATGGAGGAGGACATTCGGACGGCTTTAGATCCTAATCGGGAAAATGATCCTAAATTTATGGTTCCTGTAGATGTGGATGCTACAAAAGCGATCCCCATCATAACGGATGAACAGGCGCTTTCTCATTTCAGTATAGATGAAACCATTATTCATCATGAAACGAAAAAGAATGGACAGCAAACTCAAAAGGAACAAGTAGAAAAGGAAAAGCCAAAGAAAAGTAAAAAGAGACCAGCCCTGGTCGTTTCTATATTGAGCATCTTGCTGATCCTTACAATTTTAGCAATAATGGTCCTTCCTGATTTATTCACTCCAAAAGATATTGAAGTTCCAGATGTTTCCGGCTTGTCATTGGATAAAGCTGTATCTGAATTGGTTACTGCTGGATTCGTTATTAGTGAAACAAAAGAAATCAGCCATGAGGAGATTGACGAAGGCGACGTTGTCAAAACAGATCCTAAGGCTGGTAGAGTGGCTAAGAAAGGATCAGAAGTTATTATTTATGAAAGTACCGGGAAGGCTACATTCAAATTATTAGACTATCGACAACGCAATTATCAAGATGTTGTCTCTTTGTTAAATAATAAGAACTTTAAAGATATTAAAAAGATAGAAAAATTTGATGACGCTGTGCCAGGTACAATTTTAGAACAAAATTATCATCCGGGAGCCGAAGTTGTCCCAGAAGAAACGATTCTGGAATTTACGGTAAGTCAAGGCCTTGAATTAATTAAAGTGAAAGACTTAACCGGCTATACAGCTGCAGACGTACAAGATTATGTAGGTGGTGTAGGATTAAATGCAAAGGTATCACAAGAGGATTACCATGATACGATTGCAAAGGGTGAAGTCATTTCTCAAGAACCGAAAGCTGGTAAAAATGTAGAAAAAGGCTCAACAATTACAGTAATTATTTCAAAGGGGGCGGAAGAGCTACCGCCAAAACAAGTAACAGTAGAAGAAACGATTCCTTATAATCCTCCTGAGGAAGGCGTTCCACAAATGGTTCTTATTTTCGTGGATGATATGAATCATGATATGACCGAGCCAATTGATACATTTGCTATTACAGAAAATAAAACAAGAACGATTGAGTTGATGGTTGCCCCTAATATGACTGCGAGTTATCAGGTTACGGTAGATGGTCAAATTATTATAACTAAAACTGTAAATTATTCAGAGTAATGTCAAATAACAGGAAGGGAGCGCTGCTATGCCTGAAGGCAAAATTGTAAAAGCATTGAGTGGTTTTTATTACGTTTTTAGCGAGCGAAAGATTATCCAATGTAGAGGCAGAGGAATTTTTCGAAAGAATAAGATTACCCCTTTAGTAGGAGATGAAGTGGTTTTTCAAGCTGATAATGATTTAGAGGGGTATCTCCTGGAAATAAAAGAGCGAAAAAACAGCCTTGTGCGGCCGCCGATTGCGAATGTTGATCAAGTTATTTTAGTATTCTCTGCGACAGAGCCTGAGTTCAGTACCGCTTTATTAGATCGGTTTCTTGTACTCATTGAGTATAATCGAATTCGACCAGTCATCTGTATTACAAAAATGGACTTAATCAATGATGAAGAAAAAAAACGGATTGTAGAGATTGCAGAGGATTATAGAGAAGCGGGCTATCCTGTTTTGTTAACCTCATCAGAAACGGATGAAGGGTTAGAGAAGCTAGTTCCTTATTTGAATGGGGTTATTTCTGTATTTGCCGGTCAATCTGGTGTTGGTAAATCATCTTTGTTGAATGCTCTCAAGCCTGAATTAGAATTGAAAACAGATGATATTTCAAATCATCTTGGAAGAGGAAAACATACAACGAGACATGTCGAATTAATTCAAGTTGGTGACGGTCTTGTTGCAGATACTCCTGGATTTAGTTCGTTAGAGTTTACTGAGGTTGAACAAGAGGAATTAAACGATTGTTTTCCGGAGATTCAGAAAATCAGTGAAAACTGCAAATTCAGGGGCTGCCTACATTTAGCTGAACCTAAATGTGCCGTTAAAAAGGGAGTGGAAAATGGGGAAATTCCAACTTACCGATACGAACATTACAAGGAGTTTTTAGAAGAGATCAAAAACAGAAAGCCGAGGTATTAAGGATGGTTAAAATAGCACCTTCGATTTTATCAGCAGACTTTTCAAGATTAGGTGAGGAGATTAAAGATGTGGAAAGAGGGGGTGCAGACCTTATTCACGTTGATGTCATGGATGGCCATTTTGTACCAAATATCACAATTGGTCCATTAGTAGTTGAAAGCATTAGACCGATCACAAAACTCCCTCTAGATGTACACTTGATGATTGAAAAACCGGATCAATACATTGAATCATTCGCAAAGGCGGGTGCCGACTATATTACTGTACATGTAGAGGCATGTACACATCTGCATCGAACGATTCAATTAATTAAATCATTTGGTGTGAAAGCAGGTGTCGTATTAAATCCAGCAACACCTGTTCAATGGATTGAACCGATCATCGAAGAATTGGACATGGTGTTACTGATGTCAGTAAACCCAGGTTTTGGCGGTCAAAAGTTTATTCCATTAGTTATAGATAAAATAAAGCAGGTTCGAGATTTGGCAAACCAAAAAGGAACCAAAATTGAAATTGAGATTGATGGCGGCGTGAATGAAGAAACAGCTCGTATTTGTGTAGAGGCAGGAGCAACAATATTAGTCGCTGGATCGGCTGTGTTCAATCAAGATGATCGCAAAAAAGCGATTTCATTATTAAAATCATAAAGGGAATGTTAAAGAAGTCAGCATTGATTGCGGCTTCTTTTCATTTATGGAAAGAAAGGGAAAATTATGAATATACATATTTTAGCTGGGGGGCCTGTAGAACTGGTTCCTGATTTAGAGCAATTTACAGGGAATTCGATTACTTGGATAGGTGTTGATCGAGGGGTATATTACCTATTAGAAAAAGGAATCAAACCAACAGCTGCGTTTGGTGACTTTGATTCTGTTTCTGCAAAAGAACTAGAAGAAATCGAAAAGGAGACAGCTGAAGTTTTTCGGTTTTATCCTGAAAAGGATGAGACCGATTTGGATCTTGCATTAGGCTGGGCTATAAAACAAAGACCGGAGAAAATTCGGATTTTTGGTGCAACAGGCGGACGGTTAGATCATATGTTTGGGAACATCCAATTATTGATCAGAGCCATCCAAGACCAACAGGACACAGAAATTGAAATCATTGATCAAAAGAATGTTATTTTTATAAAAGCACCCGGAACATACAGAATTGAAAGATGGCAGCATAAAAAATATGTTTCGTTTATTCCCATCACTAGTGAAGTCAAGGGACTCACATTAAAAGGATTTAAATACCCATTAACGAACTGTCATGTTCCACTTGGATCCACGCTATGTATTAGTAATGAGATTCTCAACGATAATGGTACTTTTTCTTTTTCTAAGGGCATATTAATGATAATAAGAAGTATCGATTAACTTTGACCTGCATTTAAAAGTACTTATTTTTATTATTTGAATAAGATAATATGGTTCAGGAATGATTAGTTATCAAAACTGACATAACGATATTTCGCATTGTTTAGGAGGGACAAAACAATGAGGTTTTACACAATAAAATTACCGAAATTCCTAGGAGGCATTGTCCGCGCGGTATTAGGATCAATGAAAAAAGATAATTAAAGAATCATAGGATATGGATGAATGCACTCATTGACATGGGTGCATTTTTTCACGATAAAAAAATGACGTCCAAAAAAGGACGTCAAACTTTATCGAACTCGCCTTGGAGAATTTGCGCTCAGATTTTTTGGGCTAGCTCGAAAGATTCCCTTAAAAAACTGTGGCATTCGCCGAAGGCTTCTGCAGAATGCAGTTAAACTCGTTCAACTTTACCAGAACGTAGAGCTCTTGCTGAAACCCAAACACGCTTAGGTTTTCCGTCAACAAGAATACGAACTTTTTGAAGGTTAGCACCCCAGCTACGTTTATTCGCGTTCATAGCATGAGAACGTGCATTACCTGTAGTTGTTTTTTTACCCGTTACAACACATTTACGTGGCATTTATTTTCCCTCCTTGCTGCAAAAACTGTAAACTTCTTACAGTTCAGTTACATTTATTATCATTGGCTATGAGCCCACATTTTGTGGCAGCCGATATGACCCGGAACATAGGGTCCTTAATGTGAAAAACCGCAAACCTTAAGTTTTTCGTCCATTAAAATATACCTTAATAATTTATCACACAAAAATGATGAATGCAATAAAAATCAGTGACAGATTCAAATTCATGTAAAGATCCTTTTATGAATCATAGGACAAAATAAGATTAACTTTCAAAAACAGACCCGTTATAGTAAAATGTCTTTAGTCAAGGTGCAATTTCCAAAAAGGGGGAGTCATGCATGTCGATCGAATTAACGACTACATATGGACAAATCGATATTTCAAATGATGTAATCGCAACTATTGCGGGTGGAGCGGCAATTGATTGTTATGGTATTGTTGGGATGGCGTCAAAAAGTCAAATCAAAGATGGATTAACTGACATACTAAGAAAAGAAAACTTTACCCGTGGAGTAATCGTTCGTCAGGAGGATGAACAAGTTCATATTGATATGTATATTATTGTTAGTTATGGAACAAAAATCTCTGAGATTGCCCATAACGTTCAATCAAAAGTAAAGTATACATTGGACAAAACAGTTGGACTTGCCGTTGACACAGTAAATATATTCGTACAGGGTGTTCGTGTAACGAATCCGTGATTGAGGGAGTGAACGATGTGTCATTAACAGTTTTGGACGGTAACCGTTTTGCAGAGATGGTTATGCTGGGAGCTCATCATTTAGCAGCCAATGCAAAATACGTAGATGCACTAAATGTATTCCCAGTGCCAGATGGTGATACTGGAACAAATATGAGTTTATCGATGAATTCAGGTGCTAAAGGGGTCAAACAACATAAGGCATCTCATATTGGACCCGTTGGTACAGCTCTTGCCAAAGGATTATTAATGGGGGCGCGTGGAAACTCAGGTGTGATCCTTTCCCAGATTTTCCGTGGATTTTCTAAAACGATTGAAAAAAAAGAGTTTATTAATAGTAAAGAATTTGCTGATGCTTTTCAATCTGGAGTTGAAACAGCGTATAAAGCAGTTATGAAACCAGTAGAAGGAACGATTCTAACGGTGGCGAAAGATGCTGCAAAAGCTGCAATCAAAGCTGCTGAAAAGAACGATGATATTGTATATGTAATGAATGAAGTAGTTAAAGAAGCAAAAGCTTCATTAATACGGACACCTGAACTTCTACCTGTACTAAAGGAAGTCGGTGTAGTGGATAGTGGCGGACAAGGGCTAGTCATTATATACGAAGGTTTTTTAGCAGAGTTAACTGGTGAAAAACTGCCTAATATAGCAGATTCAATTCCATCAATGGAAGAACTTGTAAGTGTTGAACATCATATGAGTGCTCAAAGTCATATCAATACAGAAGATATTGTTTATGGTTACTGTACAGAGTTTATGGTGAATTTTAAGGATCAAAAACGAGCAAGAAAGTCATTTTCCGAAGAAATATTTCGTAAAGATTTAAGTCACTATGGAGACTCCTTAGTGGTCATTTCTGACGAAGAAGTCGTTAAAGTCCATATCCACTCTGAACAACCTGGTGAAGTTTTAAATTATGGCCAGCAATATGGCAGCCTTATTAATATGAAGATTGAAAACATGCGCCAACAACACACAAACATTGTTGGTGAATCACACACGATGTTAGTAGAAAACAAATCTGTACCAACAAAAGAAAAACAAGAATATGGAGTTATAACGGTTTCGATGGGAAGTGGCGTTGCGGAGCTTTTCAAAAGTATTGGAGCAAGTGCAATCATTGAAGGCGGCCAAACGATGAATCCGAGTACAGAAGATATTGTGAAGGCGATTGAAGAAGTCCATGCAAAAAAAGTGATCATCCTGCCAAACAATAAAAATATTGTGATGGCTGCAGAACAAGCAGCTGAAGTATGTGACGAGGAAGTAGTCGTAGTTCCATCGAAAACGGTACCACAAGGAATGGCAGCTTTACTCGCTTTTAATCCCAATGCTGAATTAGAGACAAATAAGAAGAATATGACGCAAGCTTTTCAAGATGTCAAAACGGGTCAAATCACTTTTGCAGTTCGTGATACAGTGATTGATGGACTCTCCATCGAGAAAGATGATTTTATGGGGATCTTAGACGGAAAAATCATTGTAAGAAATAAAAATAAACGAGTTACTGCGAACGAACTGTTAAAAAATATGGTTGATGAAGACTCAGAGATTGTGACGATTCTTAAAGGGGAGGATGCAACGGAAGAGGATGTTGCATCACTTGTCGGGTTAATTGAAGAGCAGTATGAGGATATAGAAGTTGAGGTTCATAACGGGAATCAACCGTTATATCCTTTTATCATATCAGTCGAGTAAAGCTTCCCTTTAGAACTTGAGAAAAGGGAGGGGTGCAGCGGTACAAGAAGGATCAGTAGATGATAATGTACTGCTTATGAACGTGACTAATTTATTAAAACAATCAGTTACTGAGATAAAAGGAATTGGTGATGAAACCGCTCAAGCATTGAATGTTATGCATATATACAATGTTCAAGACTTGTTATTTTATTTTCCGTATCGCTATGAAGATTATCGCTTGCGTGATTTGGCAGAGGTAAAACATGATGAAAAAATTACGATCGAAGGGAAGGTTCATAGTGAGCCTTCTCTTACCTATTATGGACGTAAACGATCCCGGTTAATGCTTCGAATACTAGTAGATCGATATTTAATAAGTGTTGTATTTTTTAATCAACCTTATTTAAAGAAAAAGCTCGCGATTAATGAAACGATTACGGTATCGGGTAAATGGGATGCCCATAGACAAACATTGACAGCAAATGAGTTAAAAACTGGCTCATCACAATCCCAAGACTTCGAACCTGTTTATCCAATTAAAGGAAATATGACGGTCAAAGGGATTAGACGATGTATTCATCTAGCTATGGCACAATTCGGAAATCTTGTAGTGGAAACGATGCCGAATACATTAAGAAAAAAATATAAACTTGCAGGTATTAGAGAAGCATTACAAACGATTCACTATCCTAAAAGTGGGGAAGAGTTGAAACAGGCAAGAAGGCGTTTCATCTATGAAGAATTTCTTTTGTTTCAACTGAAAATGCAAGCATTAAGAAAAAAAGAAAGAGAAAACTCAAAAGGGATATCTCAAGAGTTTTCATCGGAAAAGGTAGAACAATTTATTAAAACTTTGCCATTTCCATTAACAAACGCACAAAATCGTGTCATAAATGAAATCCTTTCAGATTTAGAAAGTCCTTACCGTATGAATCGTCTGTTGCAGGGGGATGTAGGGTCAGGAAAGACAGCTGTGGCAGCTATTTCTCTATATGCAACGGTTACAGCAGGGTTTCAAGGAGCCTTAATGGTGCCAACTGAGATTTTGGCTGAACAGCATGTACAATCATTGAAACAGTTATTTGAACCGATTGGAATTCGTTGTGAATTATTAACGAGTTCGGTAAAAGGGAAAAGACGGAAAGAAATTCTTTCGCAATTAAAGCTTGGGGACATTCAGATTTTAATTGGAACTCATGCGTTAATTCAGGATGAAGTTGAGTTTCAACAGCTGGGCTTAGTTATCACAGATGAACAGCATCGCTTTGGAGTCGAGCAGCGTCGCGTTCTTCGTGAAAAAGGAGAAAGCCCTGATGTTTTATTTATGACGGCAACACCAATTCCTAGAACATTGGCCATCACTGTTTTTGGAGAAATGGATGTGTCTATTATCGATGAAATGCCAGCAGGTAGAAAATCGATAGAAACTTATTGGGTTAAGCCGGATATGATGGATCGGGTTCTTGCCTTTATGGAGAAGGAATTGCGAAAAGGACGTCAAGTCTATGTCATTTGTCCTTTAATCGAAGAATCGGATAAGCTTGACGTACAAAATGCGATTGATGTGCATAGCTACCTTGCTCATTATTTTCAAAATCGATTTCAAATCGGTCTTATGCACGGTCGTCTGCATGCGGATGAAAAAGACGAAGTCATGAAGGCTTTTAGTGAAAATAACTATCAGATGCTTGTCTCCACAACCGTTGTTGAAGTAGGTGTGAATGTTCCGAATGCAACGCTTATGGTTATCTATGATGCGGAGCGTTTTGGATTATCTCAGCTTCATCAATTAAGAGGGCGTGTTGGGCGAGGTAGTGAACAGTCTTATTGTATTTTGCTGGCTGATCCAAAATCAGAAACAGGTAAAGAAAGAATGAAAATCATGACGGAAACAAATGATGGATTTGTTCTTAGTGAAAGAGATTTAGAACTGCGTGGGCCAGGTGATTTCTTTGGTAGAAAACAAAGTGGTTTACCAGAGTTTAAGATGGCTGATATGGTTCATGATTTCGCTGCTTTGGAAACGGCTAGACAAGATGCTGCTATTTTAGTGGAATCTTCGTATTTTTGGCATGCGGAAGAATATAAACCGCTGAGGGATTATTTATCAGAGTCTGGAGTACTTCAAGGTGAAAAATTAGATTAACTTCAGACGATCATATATACCGGAAATGATTTAAAAAGCAGATTTGCGAAGGAAGTAGAAATATCCTTCTTGCAATCTGCTTTTCTTAATTATATACTACTTTTAGTACCTAGTCTTAGTATCATGGACGGTGTCAAAATGAGAATAAATAAACGGGAACGACAAAAAAAATTACAACAGACGTTAAAAGAAAATCCGTTTGTTACCGATGAAGAATTAGCCCAACAATTTTCTGTAAGTGTACAAACGATTCGTTTAGATCGTCTTGAGTTATCTATTCCCGAACTAAGAGAACGAATTAAGTATGTAGCAGAAACGAAGTTTGATAATGAAGTCCGATCCCTTCCAATTGATGAAGTGATTGGTGAAATTATTGATATCGAATTAGACAAAAGTGCCATCTCCATTTTTGATGTGAAAAGTGAACATGTATTTAAACGGAATGGAATCGCACGGGGACATCATTTATTTGCTCAAGCCAATTCATTAGCCGTAGCCCTTATTAACGAGGAACTTGCTTTAACGTCAAAGGCAAACATTCATTTTATCCATTCTGTTAAAGAAGATGAGCGTGTTGTCGCTAAAGCAAAAGTAATGAAAAATGACCGTGAAACAGGTCGAACGACTGTAGAAGTTAACAGTTATGTAAATCAGGAACTTGTTTTTAAAGGTGAATTTGTTATGTATCGGACAAATGTGTAAGCGAAGAAATGAATCTCAAGAACCATTTCCATACGTATTTTAACTTCATTCAGCAAATGCTTTTGTATCGAAAGTTTGCGGTAGGTACAAAAATCTCCCACTTCTATAAGTGGTGAGATGAATGCCAAGATTTTAACAATTCAGTGGGGGTTCAAACTTCGATCGAATGCAGTTAAAGACTCCGGCGGATGTCACAGATTTTAGAGGAAAGAATACCTTCGCGAGCTCGGTAAAATCTGGACGAAAATACGCCAAGACGCATTTGATAGTCAAATGGATAAGGGAGATGTAAATTAGAAATTATGAGAATAGCAATTGATGCAATGGGTGGAGATCATGCCCCAAAAGAGATCGTACTTGGTGCGGTAAAAGCCGTCGAAACCTTTTCTGATATAAGTGTAGTGCTAGTCGGGGATGAAACGAAAATAAAAGAATACATAAAGACTTCAGAACGAATAGAGATCATACATACTGACGAAGTTATTCTCGCGACAGATGAGCCAGTTAGAGCGGTGCGTAGAAAGAAAAATGCTTCGATGGTTTTGGCCGCAAAAGAAGTTAGTGAAGGAAGAGCGGATGCGTGTATTTCGGCTGGAAATACAGGTGCTTTAATGGCCGCGGGTTTATTTATTGTTGGAAGAATACAAGGAATTGAAAGGCCAGCATTAACCCCTACATTACCTACCATTGGGGGGGAAGGCTTTGTCCTGTTGGATGTCGGTGCTAATGCTGATGCTAAGCCGGAACATCTTGTACAGTATGCTTTAATGGGATCGATTTATAGTGAAAAAGTGAGAGGTATAAATAAGCCGCGTGTAGGATTATTGAATATCGGGACAGAAGAGAAAAAAGGCAATGAACTAACAAAAGATACATATGAATTATTGAAAAAAACGGATGTTCATTTTATCGGAAATATTGAAGCTCGTGACCTTCTTGATGGTGTTGCCGATGTGGTAGTTACCGATGGATTTACTGGAAATATGGTGTTAAAAACGATAGAAGGCACAGCGATGTCCATCATGAAGATGTTAAAAGAAACTTTAATGTCAAGTGTTAAAAGTAAGCTGGCAGCAGCGGTATTAAAGCCGGATCTATACTCATTAAAAACGAAGATGGATTACTCTGAATATGGCGGTGCGGGTCTTTTTGGCCTGAAAGCACCTGTCATTAAAGCGCATGGTTCGTCTGACGCCAACGCTATTTTTAATGCAATTAGACAAGCTAAAACAATGGTAGATTATAAAGTAACGGAAAAGATTCAGGAAGCAGTTCAAAATAACGGATAAATGATTGGAGGAAGACAATGGGTAAAATTGCTTTTATTTTTCCAGGTCAAGGCTCACAAACTGTCGGCATGGGGAAGGCTTTAGTAGAAGCCTATAAACCATCAGAACAATATTTTTCATTGGCTGATCAAAAATTAGGTTTTTCACTTTCTAATCTTATTTTTGAAGGTCCGCAAAATGAATTAACCTTAACGACGAATGCACAGCCTGCCCTATTAACTACTAGTATTGCGATTTTAGAACATTTTAAGCAATCTGGAATTACGCCAGATTTTGTAGCTGGTCATAGTTTAGGAGAGTATACTGCCCTTGTTGCAGCGGGTGCTTTTTCGTTCGAAGAAGGAGTTTATGCGGTTCGAAAAAGAGGAGAATTTATGGAAAATGCTGTGCCGAATGGGGAAGGGACAATGGCAGCCGTCCTCGGACTGGATCGTGAGAAGTTGGCTGGAGTAACGAATGAAGTCACAGAAAGCGGACATCTTGTTCAATTAGCGAATATCAATTGTCCGGGACAAATCGTCATTTCTGGTACGGCTAAAGGAGTTGAGCTTGCAGGAGTCAAAGCAAAAGAAGCAGGTGCGAAGCGTGTTCTTCCTCTAGAAGTAAGCGGTCCGTTCCATTCAGAACTTATGAAGCCAGCCGCTCAAAAGTTAAATGAAGTGCTTGATGGAATGGCTATCCAGTCAGTAGAAATTCCTGTTATTGCCAATGTCACAGCAACCGAAATGACAGAAGCAACTGATATAAAGGAAAAGTTAATTCAGCAGCTGTACTCTCCTGTTCAATGGGAACAAACAGTTCAGCATTTAATTGATTTAGGGGTCGATACATTTATCGAAATAGGTCCAGGAAAGGTTTTATCTGGACTTGTGAAAAAAGTGAGCCGTTCTGTGAAAACTTATGCTGTATCGGATGTGGAAACGAGTGAAGCGGTAATGGAAGCTCTGAAGGAGGGAACAGTATGAAATTAGTTGGAAAAAAAGTGTTAGTAACAGGAGCATCAAGGGGAATCGGGCGGGAAATTGCCCTTGAATTAGCAAGACAGGGTGCAGATGTGGCCGTCAATTATTCTGGCAGCGAGGCAAAAGCATCCGAAGTTGTTGATGAAATAAAAGCGATGGGTAGAGAAGCTTTTACGATCCAATGCGATGTTTCAAATAGTGAATCCGTGTCTACTATGGTAAAAACAACAATCGATCGTTTTGGTGCTCTTGATATTTTAGTCAATAATGCTGGGATCACAAGAGATAATCTGTTAATGCGTATGAAAGAAAATGAGTGGGACGATGTTATCGATACAAATTTAAAAGGTGTTTTCCTTTGTACAAAAGCAGTTACACGACAAATGATGAAACAAAGAAGCGGACGTATCATTAATATTGCTTCTGTCGTTGGTGTCAGTGGGAATCCGGGGCAAGCCAATTATGTAGCAGCTAAAGCTGGTGTCATTGGCTTAACAAAAACAACGGCCAAAGAACTAGCTTCAAGAGGGATTACCGTCAATGCCGTTGCACCTGGTTTTATAACAACTGAAATGACAGGTGCCTTATCACAAGAGGTGCAAGATGAAATGTTAAAAATGATTCCGTTAGCCCAGTTTGGTGAACCGAAAGATATTGCGAATACGGTTGTATTTTTAGCCTCTGATGAAAGCAAATACATCACCGGACAAACCATTCATGTAAATGGTGGAATGGTGATGTAAAAAGGGCAAGCGCCTTGCTCACTCCCTCGAGGGGGAGGCGCTGGAGTTAGACATCAATTTAACTTCAAAAAACCTATCCTTTCTTAACCTGTAAAAAAGGTTTCACTTTTATAAAGAAATCCTCTATAATGACCTGAGGGGAGGTGAAGAACAATGGCAGAAGTATTAGAACGCGTAACAAAGATCATTGTAGACCGTCTAGGTGTTGAAGAGTCTGAAGTGAAATTAGAGGCATCTTTCAAAGATGATCTTGGTGCAGACTCGTTAGACGTAGTTGAACTTGTTATGGAACTTGAAGACGAATTTGATATGGAAATCTCTGACGATGATGCTGAAAAGATTGCAACAGTCGGTGACGCTGTAACTTACATACAAGCAAAACAATAATCGTTAGAATCAAAGAAAAGCTCCGTTATTTACGGAGCTTTCTTCAATCTATAGATATAAACGGAAAAATGAAATAATAAAGCGGTTTTTTAGTATGAAAGAGTTCTTACTTAATAAGGGTTTTGCGTTTTTAGCTATTATTACGTAAACTTTTAGGAGTACTAATTAATCATATAAGGTGGAATTTTATATGCGTAAGTCAGGAAGAGAGAAAAAAACAATACGCAGTAGTCAATTAAATGAATTACAAGAGATAATGGGAATTTCTTTCACGCACTTTAAGCTTTTGAAACAGGCTTTCACACATTCATCTTACGTAAATGAACATAGACGAAAACCATACGAAGATAATGAAAGACTTGAATTTCTCGGTGACGCAGTACTTGAATTAACCGTATCAAAGTTTTTGTTTTTAAAATATCCGATGATGAGTGAAGGGGAACTAACGAAGCTAAGAGCCGCAATTGTATGTGAACCATCCCTTGTTTCATTTGCTAATGAATTGAACTTTGGAAAGTATATCCTGCTTGGAAAAGGCGAGGAGTTAACGGGAGGAAGACAGCGCCCCGCTTTGTTGGCAGATGTTTTCGAATCTTTTATCGGCGCGCTATATTTAGACAAAGGGATCGAAGTTGTTTATCATTTTTTAGAAAAGCATGTGTTTCCTAAAGTCGATGCGGGTGCTTTTTCCTATGTCATGGATTTTAAAAGTCAACTTCAAGAATGGGTGCAGCGTGATAATGCCGGCCCACTGGAATATAAAGTTTTAGTTGAAAAAGGACCTGCACATAGTCGGGAATTCGTGTCTGTTGTTTTGCTGAATGGGGCAGAAATTGGCACAGGCTCAGGGCGTTCGAAAAAATCAGCTGAACAACATGCTGCACAAATGGCTCTAGAAAAGTTAAAAAGCCATTTGCATGAAGTTGGGTCAGAAACACGTCCAGAGTAAGGGGGAAATAGAGTGTTTTTAAAACGATTGGATATTGTAGGCTTCAAATCGTTTGCTGAGCGAATAGCAGTGGATTTTGTTCCTGGCGTTACGGCTGTTGTTGGACCGAACGGCAGCGGAAAAAGCAATATTACCGATGCTATTCGCTGGGTTTTAGGAGAACAATCTGCAAAGTCACTTCGCGGTTCAAAAATGGAGGATATCATCTTCTCAGGCAGTGATTCCCGAAAGCCTCTTAACTTTGCTGAAGTCACACTTACATTGGATAATGAAGATCAAGCCCTTCCAATTGAATATAATGAAATCAGTGTAACGCGGAGAGTCTTTCGTTCAGGTGATAGTGAGTTTTTTATTAATCATCAAGCATGTAGATTAAAAGATATTATTGATCTTTTTATGGATTCAGGCCTCGGTCGTGAAGCTTTCTCGATTATAAGTCAAGGGAAGGTTGAAGAAATTCTAAATAGTAAGCCAGATGAAAGACGGATGATTTTCGAGGAAGCTGCCGGAGTGTTAAAATATAAAACTAGAAAAAAACAAGCTGAAGGAAAACTCAACGATACGGAAGAGAACTTAAATCGTGTGAGTGACATTCTGTTTGAGTTAGAGAGTCAAATCGAACCATTGAAAATTCAGTCTTCGATGGCAAAGGATTATTTAGCGCAAAAAGAAGAATTGCAACAAGTAGAAGTGGCTGTTACTGTTCATGAAATTGAAGAACTTCATGACCGGTGGAAAAAACAAACTTCTACCGTTGAAGAGCATAAGCAAATCGAATTAGCCCAATCTACTATGCTTAAGGAAAAAGAAGAGCAGTTTGAACAATTAAGAGATCGAATGACGGCTTTAGACGAGTCCATTAACGACTTACAAACCGTACTTTTGCAAACAAGTGAGGAGTTAGAAAAGCTTGAAGGGCAAAAGGAAGTTTTGAAGGAAAGAAAGAAAAATGCTTCTCAAAATAAAGAGCAATTAGAAAAAAATTTAGAAGAGCTTACAAGTAAAGTTTCCCTCTTGCAACAACAAAAGCATAGCATTGAAAACCAATTGGGCAGTTTGAAAAAAGTGACTTCAAGCCTAAAGGTTCAATTGAAAGAAAAACAAACTGCACTAAATTTATTAAATGAAAATATCGAACAAAAGATTGATGATTTAAAAAGTGATTATATAGAAGTATTGAATCAACAAGCTGCTTCGAAAAATGAACTTAATTTTATTCATCAGCAACTGAACCAATTGCAAAGAAGAAACACGAAGCAAGTGGATGATAATCAGAAATATATTGCCGAGAGAGATGCAATTGAAGCAAATATTTTAGAAATTAAACAGGCATTCAAAACCGTACGGCAGGAATTAGAATCTCATATTCTATTGTACAGGGAAGAAAATAAACGACTCGAGAACTTAAAGGCTACGTATGAAAAACAAGAGAAAACATTGTATCAGGCCTATCAATATTTACAGCAAACAAAATCACGCAAAGACATGCTCGAAGAAATGGAAGAGTCATTCGCTGGATTTTTTCAAGGGGTGAAAGAAGTATTAAAAGCCCGAGGAAGCACATTAATGGGAATAGAGGGAGCTATTCTTGAGTTGATATCCGTTCCAAAAGAGTATGATGCAGCGATTGAAACAGCATTGGGAGCAAGTATGCAGCATATTGTCGTTGAGAACGAGCAGCATGTTAGAAATGCGATTCAATATTTAAAACAAAATCACTATGGACGGGCTACTTTCTTGCCTATAAATGTTATTAAAGGAAGAACGCTCGCACAGTCTCAATTAAAAATGATAGAGAGTCACCCTGCTTTTATTGGGGTTGGGTCGAATCTTATCTCATTTCATTCGAAATACGAAGAGGTTATAACAAATCTCCTTGGAACAGTTGTTATAACAAAAGATTTAAAAGGGGCCAATGAAATGGCAAAGCTTCTTCAGTATCGCTGCCGCTTTGTTACATTGGATGGAGATGTAGTTAATGCCGGAGGTTCGATGACAGGTGGGACATTAAAGCAAAATACAACATCATTATTATCTAGGAAAACGGAATTAGACGAATTAAAATCTAAAATGGCCGATATGAATGGAAAAACAGCAAAGCTCGAAGAAAGGGTCAAAGATCTAAAAAGTCAATTACGGGACAAAGAATTGGCGATTGAGGAAATCCGTAATCATGGAGAAGCCTTAAGATTGAAAGAGCAGAGAATTCAATCCCAATTAAGAGAAATGGAAATACAAGAGAAAAATATGAATGAGAGATTATCGATCTATGATTTAGGAAGAAAAGAATTTGAGACAGAATATGCTAAAAATATTGAACGAAAACAGCATGCTGAAGCCTTGTTAGTCCAATATCAAAAAAATATCTTGAAGCTTGAAAATCAAATTCAGCATTTAAGCGAACAAAAAGACAAGCAAACTTCATCAAAGGATATTTTACTAGTGGAAATAAGTGAATTAAAGGTAACGATCGCTTCTAAGACTGAACAGTTAAATTATCTGAAAGAGAGATTGACAAGCGTAACCGATGATTTATATGAAAGTGATAAGAAGCGGATCTTTTATAAAGAAGATTTGCAGTTACTTTCTTCTGAGATGTCAGTAAGCTCATCTGGAGAATCACAATTAGAAAAAGCGGCCGGAGAGAAATTACGGGATAAAAATGAAACGATCACTCTTATTGCGTCGAGACGTGAAGAACGTTTGCTTTTGCAAGGCAAACATGATGATCTTGATTTAGCAATGAAAGAATTGAAACGTCAAATCAAGGGACTGACGGAGATGATCAAAGACGAGGAAGTTCATCTAAACAGACTAGATGTAGAATTGGATAACAAACTTGCGCATTTGAGTGAAGAATATTTATTATCATTTGATGCAGCGAAGGAAGAGTACCCGTTAACCATTCCCATTGATGAAGCAAAGAATAAAGTAAAATTAATTAAGTTGGCTCTAGATGAATTAGGCAATGTCAATCTCGGTGCAATCGATGAATATGAACGCGTTTCTGAACGCTATGAGTTTTTGCTTCAACAAAAGAATGATTTAGTTCAAGCGAAAGATACATTATTCCAAGTGATTGATGAAATGGATGTTGAAATGAAGAGAAGGTTCCAAGAAACATTTGAAGGAGTTCGCTTTCATTTTGAGTCGGTTTTTACAGAGTTATTTGGTGGTGGAAGAGCCGATTTATGTTTAACAGATCCAAGCGATTTATTAAATACTGGCGTGGACATTGTTGCACAACCACCAGGGAAAAAACTGCAAAATTTAGGTTTATTATCTGGTGGAGAGAGATCGTTAACTGCGATTGCTCTATTATTCTCGATATTAAAAATTCGCCCTGTCCCATTTTGTATATTAGATGAGGTTGAAGCAGCATTGGATGAGGCTAATGTTTACCGATTCAGCCAATATTTAAAAAGATATAGTAAAGAGTCACAATTTATTGTGATTACCCATCGTAAAGGAACGATGGAGGAAGCGGATGTACTTTATGGGATAACCATGCAGGAATCTGGAGTCTCAAAACTCGTCTCTGTAAGGTTAGAGGATACAAATGAACTAATAGCTCAATAGAAAAAATTGCATAAATCAATGATAAATGTTAGGAAGTGATGATATGAGTTTTTTTAAGAAATTAACGGAAAAAATCACAAAACAAACGGAGAATGTAACGGAGAAATTTAAAGATGGCCTTTCGAAAACAAGAAACAATTTCTCGGAAAAGGTAAATGATCTTGTTTCTCGTTATCGAAAAGTAGATGAGGATTTTTTTGAGGAATTAGAAGAGATCCTCATCCAGGCTGATGTTGGTTTTGATACGGTTATGACTTTAATTGATGAGTTAAAGAAAGAAGTCAAACGTAAAAATATTCAAGATCCAAAAGAAGTTCAAGAAGTAATTGTTGAAAAGCTGATTGATATTTATCAAAATGGAGAAAATTCTTCATCCGCTCTAAACCTTCAAGAAAACGCACTTACCGTCGTTTTATTTGTTGGTGTAAATGGAGTAGGGAAAACAACTACGATTGGAAAGTTAGGCTATCAGTTTAAATCAGAGGGAAAAAAAGTATTGATGGCTGCTGGAGATACATTCAGGGCAGGTGCTATTGAACAATTAGAAGTATGGGGAGAAAGAGTGGGTGTGGATGTGATCAAGCAATCAGCAGGTTCAGATCCAGCCGCTGTTATGTTTGATGCTATTCAAGCTGCTAAATCCAGAAATGCAGATATTCTGTTATGTGATACAGCTGGGCGTTTGCAAAACAAAGTGAATTTGATGAAGGAACTGGAAAAAGTGAAACGAGTCATTGAACGAGAAATTCCAGGTGCTCCTCATGAAGTGCTATTGGTTCTTGATGCCACAACAGGGCAAAACGCCATGATTCAAGCGAAAACATTTAAAGAAGCAACAGATGTAACAGGTATCGTTTTAACTAAGTTAGATGGGACGGCAAAAGGAGGCATTGTCCTTGCAATTAGAAATGAATTGGATATTCCTGTTAAGTTTGTCGGATTAGGGGAGAAAATGGACGACCTGCAATCCTTTGATGCAGAAAAATATGTATACGGCTTATTCGCAGGAATGATGGAGATAGAAGAGTAAATAGCTGCATGAAACAACAAACCACGCCCGCGGTGTACGGGACGAATGTACTTATGTCGGCACTGCGCGTGATAGCATTCTTTTGTCTTTTTAAGGTGTAAAGATAATTTCTTGACAACACATCAACCCTTGTTGTAGACTATGGATTGTTAAGGTTTTTTACTTAACATAGGGGGAATGGCGATGCTCGAGAAAACGACGAGAATGAATTATTTATATGATTTTTATCAATCGCTGTTAACGCCAAAGCAGAGCAGTTATATGGCGCTTTATTATTTAGATGATTTTTCACTGGGAGAGATTGCAGAAGAGTATAATGTGAGTCGCCAAGCTGTCTATGATAACATTAAACGTACGGAAGCAATGCTCGAACAATATGAAACCAAGCTTTTATTATTAGGAAAATTTCAAAAGAGAAGTAAGCTCATACAAGAAATGAAAGAGCTATTAAATGAACAATCACCATCTCTACATAAATTGTCTGAAATGGTTACAGAGCTCGCTAAATTAGATTAGGAGGCGGCATGTATGGCATTTGAAGGTTTAGCCGACCGACTTCAAAGTACAATACAAAAAATCCGTGGTAAAGGCAAGGTAACGGAAGCAGACGTTAAAGAAATGATGCGTGAAGTGCGCCTTGCACTACTTGAAGCAGACGTCAATTTTAAAGTTGTTAAAGAGTTTGTTAAGAAGGTCAGTGAGCGTTCGGTTGGACAAGAGGTAATGAAAAGCTTGACCCCTGGGCAGCAAGTGATAAAGGTAGTTAAAGAAGAATTAACCGTGTTAATGGGCGGAGAACAAAGTAAAATCGCAGTTGCAAACAAGCCCCCGACCGTTATTATGATGGTCGGTCTTCAAGGAGCAGGGAAAACAACAACAACAGGAAAGCTGGCAAACTTATTACGCAAAAAGTATAATCGGAATCCGCTCCTTGTCGCAGCTGATATTTATCGTCCAGCTGCAATTAAACAGCTAGAAACATTGGGTAAGCAGCTTAGCATGCCGGTGTTTTCTCTTGGAGATCAGGTGAGTCCTGTTGAAATCGCTAAAGGAGCGATTCAAAAGGCTAAAGAGGAGCACAACGATTATGTCTTAATTGATACAGCCGGACGACTTCATGTTGACGAAAATTTAATGGATGAGCTTAAACAAATTAAGGAAATGACCAATCCAGATGAAATCTTCTTAGTCGTTGATGCGATGACAGGTCAAGATGCTGTCAATGTGGCTTCATCCTTTAATGAACAGCTCGGCTTAACTGGAGTTGTCCTAACGAAACTTGATGGTGATACGCGAGGCGGAGCGGCTTTATCGATTCGTTCTGTTACGAATACACCGATTAAGTTTGTTGGTCTTGGAGAAAAAATGGATGCAATTGAAGCATTTCACCCCGAAAGAATGGCTTCGCGTATTTTGGGGATGGGGGACGTGCTGACCCTTATAGAAAAAGCACAGGCAAATGTCGATGAGGAAAAAGCGCGTGAACTTGAGCAAAAAATGCGTACTGCTTCATTTACTTTTGATGATTTTCTAGAACAGCTTGGACAGGTCCGAAATATGGGTCCCCTTGATGAGTTGTTGAAAATGATGCCTGGAGCTAATAAAATTAAGGGTTTGAATAATCTTCAAGTGGATGAAAAGCAAATTTCCCATGTTGAAGCCATTATCAAATCAATGACAAAGGAAGAAAAAGTTCGACCTGAAATCATTAATGCTGGTAGACGAAAGAGAATTGCAAAAGGAAGTGGAACTTCTGTACAAGAAGTAAACCGTTTATTAAAGCAATTTGAGGATATGAAAAAAATGATGAAGCAAATGACTGGCATGGGGCAAAAAGGGAAGAAAAAAGGCGGTTTCAAACTACCTTTCAATCCGTTTTAATTTTTTAAAAAAAGTATTTTTTCATCTGACAAGAAAAAATACTTTACAAACAAATGAACTATTGGTAATATAATTACTTGTGTGAAACTATTCGGAGGTGCAATATTATTATGGCAGTAAAAATTCGTTTAAAACGTATGGGAGCAAAAAAATCTCCTTTTTATCGTATCGTTGTAGCAGATTCTCGTTCTCCTCGTGATGGACGCTTCATTGAAGCATTAGGAACATACAATCCAGTAACTCAGCCTGCTGAGCTTAAAATTGATGAAGAGATCGCTCTAAAATGGTTACAAAATGGTGCAAAACCATCTGATACAGTTCGTAACCTTTTCTCTAGCCAAGGCATTATGGAAAAATTCCATAACCTTAAAAACGGCAAGTAATCTAAATCGTCATGGAAGAATTAATTAAAACAATTGTAAAACCGCTTGTTGATTTTCCAGATGATGTACTAGTGACGATCCATGAAGAGGATACCCGCATTGTTTATCAACTTTCTGTTCATAAAAATGACATGGGAAAAGTGATTGGCAAGCAGGGGCGAGTTGCAAAGGCAATACGCACAGTTGTATATGCAGCGGCAAGCAAGTCACTGGAAAAGAAGACGTATTTGGAAATTAAGGAGTAGTAAGACTAGAAAAGCGCAAAGCCTCACCCAGGTATTTGCGCTTTTTCTATATGTTCATGAGGAGCGGCGGGGTGATCTTTGAATGAAATTACTACAATCTGTGACGGTTATGTATGTCTTAACAGAAAAAAGCAAACGAGATCTTCAAAAAAAGTATGATACTAATAAACAGCAATTAGAAAAGGAATGCGAACAATTAAGATTTCAAAGGAAGAAGCTCGAAAGGACAAAAAAGTTTGGACAAGAGATGATTGCAGAATCATTTGATAAGGAAATCCAACATCGTTTAGATAAAGTGAAACAGATTGAGTTTCAATTAGAACAATTACATATGCTACCTTTAGGCAGTGAAATAAAAGAAAAAGAAATACAAGCACTTATTGATGTTCAAGAAGGCGATCGCTGGAGTGAAATAACTCAAGAGCGGACGATAGTCATTAAAGATGATGTCATTATTGAAATACGATAGAGGTGAAAAGGTTTAATGGAAAAATGGTTTAATGTCGGTAAAATTGTCAATACACATGGAATTAAAGGGGAAGTACGTGTAATTTCAAGAACAGACTTTGCAAAGGAAAGATATAAAATAGGGAATTCATTGTTCCTGTTTTTACCAAATGCTTCACAGCCGATTGAGTTAATAGTTAAATCTCACCGTACACATAAAAACTTTAATTTATTGACGTTTGAAGGATACGAGGACATCAACCAAGTTGAGGTATTAAGAGATGGTATTTTAAAAGTGTCTGAAGATCAATTAGCCAAACTTCCTAAAGGTGAATACTATTTCCATGAAATAATTGGATGTGTAGTCATAACAGACGAAGGGGAAGAAGTCGGTATAGTGAAGGAAATTCTAACGCCAGGGGCGAATGATGTGTGGGTAGTGAAAGGGAAAGACGGAAAAGAACAACTTATTCCTTATATAGAGGATGTCGTCAAGGATATTAATATTTCTGACCAAAAAATTACGATTACACCGATTGAGGGCTTATTGTCATGATGAAAATTGATGTATTGACAATTTTCCCTGAAATGTTTTCAGGTGTGTTAGGACACTCCATCCTAAAAAGAGCTGAGGAAACAAATGCCGTTACTTATAATATCGTGAATTTTCGCGATTATGCCGATAATAAGCATCAAACAGTAGATGATTATCCATATGGTGGCGGTGCAGGGATGGTATTGAAACCACAGCCGATTTTTGATGCGGTGAGCGATTTGACTCAGCAATCTTCTACAAAACCAAAAGTGATTTTACTATGTCCTCAAGGTGAGCGTTATGATCAGAAAAAAGCAGAGGAACTGTCAAAAGCAAATCATCTAATCTTTATATGTGGACATTATGAAGGGTACGATGAAAGAATTCGAGAACATATTGTCACTGAGGAAATTTCGATTGGTGATTTTGTTCTAACTGGAGGCGAGCTAGGGGCGATGGTCATCATTGATAGTGTGGTTCGCTTATTGCCAGGAGTCTTAGGAAACGAAGAGTCTCATATAAAAGATTCTTTTAGTACTGGCTTACTTGAACACCCTCATTATACCCGTCCAGCTGATTTTAGAGGCATGAAGGTCCCTGATGTATTAATGTCTGGTAATCACCGTCTAATAGAAGAATGGAGAGCCAAGGAAACGCTAAAAAGGACCTATTTAAGACGTCCAGACCTTTTAGAGGATTTTGAGTTAACCGAGCAACAAAGGAACTGGTTGGAAGAATTAAAAAAAGAATAGACAGATTAGTGAGTTTCGGTATGTAAATAATTTTATTAAGACACTGTTCTAGCTATTGTTTTTCATAAAAAACTATGCTATTATACATTTTGTGACTAAAGACTAGTAAATGGTTTTTGTCTTATAAAGATGTTCCGCTGCAGTTAAGAAGACTGAGAGTCGTGCAAGAGCATCTGTTGGAAGGAGTTGAAAACGATGCATAAATTAATCGAAGAAATCACAAAAGAACAACTTCGTTCAGATCTTCCTGCGTTCCGTCCCGGTGACACTGTACGTGTACACGTTAAGGTTGTTGAGGGAACTCGTGAGCGTATTCAGGTATACGAAGGAGTCGTGATTAAGCGTCGTGGTGGTGGAATTAGCGAAACTTTTACAGTTCGTAAAATTTCTTACGGAGTAGGCGTTGAACGTACATTCCCTGTCCACACACCAAAAATTGCGAAGCTTGAAGTTATCCGTCGCGGTAAAGTTCGCCGTGCTAAACTTTATTACCTACGTAATTTACGTGGTAAAAAAGCTCGTATTAAAGAAATCCGATAATCAATACGATGGAAGTGCTATGAACAGATTGCTGGCTTCTCACAAATTAATTTATGAGAAGCCAGCATAGCACATCCGATTGTGATTATAAGATGCCCGATTAAAAAGGGATTTTCTTCAGTACATATGGATAAGATACCGAACGAAAGGAGCTTGTTAATCAAGCTCCTTTTATTTTCATTAAGTGAAAAATATTGTAAAATGATCAGTGTGCCCGCTTATTATCATATATAATGGTCATAAGTAGGAATATATTTTACCAGTGAATGGTGGGGGATTTGTTGGCAAAGAAAAAAAATGAACTCTGGGAATGGGTTAAGGCACTTGTTATAGCGGTTGTATTAGCTGCTGTCATCCGTTATTTCTTTTTTGCACCAATTGTCGTAGACGGATTGTCAATGGCGCCGACGTTACAGGACCAAGATCGAATGATTGTTAATAAATTTAGTTATACGGTTGGAGAACCAAAGAGATTTGACATCATCGTTTTTCATGCTCCTGAGAATAAGGATTATATTAAACGTGTGATTGGATTACCTGGGGACACGATTGAGTATAAAGATGATGTTCTATATATTAATGGTGAGTCATATGAGGAGCCCTATTTACAATTGTTAAAAGAGACTACTTTAGACGGTCCTTTAACTGAACCGTTTACCTTAAAGGAAAAAATCGGGCAAGAAACAGTACCAGAAGGTGAGCTTTTTGTTATGGGGGATAATCGACGCTATAGCAAAGACAGTAGACATATTGGAACAGTACCAATGGAAGAAGTACTTGGAAGAACGAGCATCGTTTATTGGCCTATGGAAGATATAGGGCTAGTAAAATAGACAGGAGGAATCATTTTGACTATTCAATGGTTTCCAGGACATATGGCAAAAGCGAGAAGACAAGTTACCGAAAAGCTAAAACTAATTGATGTTATTTTTGAATTAGTGGACGCAAGGCTTCCTTTATCTTCCCGCAATCCTATGATTGACGAAATTACCCAGCATAAACCAAGACTAGTGTTATTAAATAAAGCAGATATGGCTGATAAAAAAGTCACGAAAGAATGGATCGATTATTTTCATAAACAGGGGCTAAAAGCCATCGCAATTAATTCCAAAGAAGGATTAGGCATGAAAGAAATCACTTCAGCTGCTCAAGGAATCATGGGGGAAAAATTTGCCCGTTTAAAGGAAAAAGGCGTAAATCCTCGAGCGATTAGAGCGATGATCGTTGGGATCCCGAATGTTGGTAAATCAACGTTAATTAACAGATTAGCCAAAAAAAATATTACAAAAACGGGAAACACACCAGGTGTTACGAAGGCACAGCAATGGATTAAAGTGGGGAAAGAACTTGAATTATTGGACACGCCTGGAATTTTATGGCCCAAATTTGAAGACCAGGAAGTAGGTTTAAAGCTTGCTCTAACAGGGGCTATTAAAGACGCGATTCTAAATCTTGAAGATGTGGCTATATATGGATTGAAAGTTTTGGGAGATTTGTATCCAGAGCGATTAAAGGAGTATTTTCATCTTGAGGCTGGATTATCTCAAGAGATTGCAGAGACATATGATATTATCGGAAAGAAAAAAGGTTGTTTAATGAACAACGGAGAAACAGATTATGATAAAGTCACAGAATTAATTATTCGCGATATTCGCAGTGGAAAATTAGGACCTCTTTCATTGGAAAGACCAAGTGATGAAAGGGAATGATGTGATATATGTGGACATCGTTTAATGGGAATAGGAGTTTTAGGAGTGGGACTAACAATTAAAGAAATTGAACAACATTTATCAAAAGTAGAGAATCTAAACGATGATTTTGTTCAAAAGCTAATGTCGGATGAACGCAAGGGTGTGCAGACTCTTCTAAAAAAGTGGCAGCGTCAGCAGGAGAAATCCCAGATACAACATGAAAAGTTTATGACTATGATGGGATATGAACGTAAGTATTATGGAGAAGGTTATCAATACATCACGGGGATTGATGAGGTAGGAAGAGGCCCTCTTGCAGGTCCAGTTGTAGCCTCTGCCGTTATTTTACAACCTGATTTTTATTTACCGGGCATTGATGATTCGAAAAAGTTAACAGAAACAAAGCGGGAAAAGTTTTATGAAATTATTAAAGAAAAGGCGGTATCAATTGGAGTTGGGGTTATCGATAACGATGAGATTGATCGCCTGAACATCTACGGTGCAACAAAGAAAGCGATGTTAATGGCCATTAAACAGTTAAATCCACAACCTGATTTTTTATTGCTAGATGCTGTCAAGCTTGATACTCCGTACGCATCAGAATCACTTATAAAAGGAGACAGCCTTTCTGTGTCGATTGCTGCTGCATCCATAGTAGCCAAGGTAACCCGTGACCGAATGTTAAAGGAATATGATGCATTATATCCAGGTTATGGTTTTGCGAACAATGCAGGTTACGGTACAAAGGAGCATTTGGAAGGACTAAAGAAGTATGGGATAACTCCTATTCATCGCAGGACATTTGCTCCTATAAAGGAATACACAGATGTATAAGGATGATAGATCATCATGAATATGATTTCGAACCTGCTTTCAGGTATGAATACAGAACAAGTACTAGAACCTAAAATATCTTCTTTTCAGCCTGGACAAATGTTTAAGGGGAAAATTATTAAGCTTTATCCTAATGGGATGGCTTCCCTGCAGGCGGGGAAGCAGAAGGTCGTAGCGCAACTTGAAGCGCCATTGGATGTTAGGCATCAATATTGGTTTCAAGTGCAGCCGGGCAGTGGAAAAGTAAGGCTTAAAGTGATCAGTACCATTCCATCTCAATACGGACAAGATGAAAACACGGTACGCTCTTTAATCGATGCACTTTCTATATCTGATAAAAGCGTTAAAGACGATACAATAAAGTTTTTCTTAAAAGAACAGCTACCATTAACGAAAGATCTACTGGAACAAAGCGGAGCATGGTTAAAAGAGATGCATTCTCTCGAGAAAGGTCATGAAGCGATTAAATTCATGTTACAAAAGCAATTGCCGTTTTCAAAGGAGACATTCCACGCGATATTGGCTCTCCTTGACGAAAATTCAGTAGCAAATTCAATAGAAAATCTAAAGAGTCATTTACAAAAAGTGCCGCTATCAAACGTCGGATCAAAACTATTACAGCTATTACAAAATGTTTCACAGTCTTCTATGGATATAGAGCAGATGATGCTTGAAGATCCAGCAATAAAACAAAGCTCTTTGATGAATTCCTCTTTGCTTACGAATGAATTTAAGAGGCTCGTAAGTCAAATGGGCTATAACTATGAGAATGATATGATTCAAACATTTGGGCAAGCGAAGGGAGAACAAAATGAAGGTTCACGTGTTTCCGTAAAACCATTACTAATAGAGTTCATAAAAGAAACCCATCTAGAACCATTAAAAGCGGATGCTCAACAACTTCTTAATAAAATAACTGGAATACAGCTTGCAGGGAATGAAAATGGTCCTATCGGGCAGCAGGTAGTTCAAATTCCATTGTTTTTCCCTGAAAAAACAGTTGATTTAACGGTCCAATGGAATGGCCGGATGAAAAATAATGGAGAACTAGATCCCGATTACTGCAGGGTGGTTTTTTATTTGGAATTAGCGGCTCTCGGTGAGACTTTCGTAGATATGCAAGTACAGAACCGTATTATTACGATTTCTATTATGAATGAAAATGATAAAATTAAACCAATGGCACAGCCCCTTATCCCTTACTTAAAAGAACAGTTAAACATGATCAACTATACTTTATCTAATGTACAATTTAGAGATTTTTCACAACCATCTAAAAAGCAACACTCTCCGATTTATACTAAAAATACATACTCCGGAGTTGATTTAAGAATATGACTGATAAGTTCGTGAAAGTGAAAAAGGAAGCTGTTGCGCTGAGTTATGATGATCACCAAATGGTTGCTCCAACCGTCGTTGCAAAAGGAAAAGGAGATACAGCTGAAAGAATTCTTGCACAGGCAAAGGCACATGGAATTCCCGTGCAAGAAGACGAAACGCTAGTTGAATTGTTAGGGAAGTTAAATATGAATCAACAAATTCCCGAGGAGCTTTTTCAAGTAGTTGCGGAAGTATTTGCTTTTATATACCGGCTAGATAAAAAAACAGATCATCATCAAGAAGAATCTGTATAGCGGAATAAAAAAATAGTGAAAAACCACTATTTAAAAATAATTCTTATAATGTAAGCGGTTGCACTATAGGTATTATTTTGAATATTTTAAAAAAACTATTATTTTGATTCATTATAGTAGACAAGTGACTTTTTATTGAGATAAAATGAAGGTGCAGTATATTTTTACTAAAGTGAATAGTGGTAATTTTCTGAAAGGAAAAGCTATTAATCTATTAAATACTACTGCTATTAAATAGTTTAGTAGGGGGATGGGAAATGAATATTCATGAGTACCAAGGTAAAGAAATCCTCAGAAAATATGGGGTAACAGTTCCTAATGGTAAAGTGGCTTTCACGGTAGAAGAAGCTGTTGAAGCAGCAAAAGAACTAGGAACTGATGTGTGTGTTGTAAAAGCACAAATTCATGCTGGAGGACGAGGAAAAGCTGGTGGTGTTAAAGTAGCGAAGAATTTGGATGAAGTTCGTACATATGCGAGTGAAATTCTTGGTAAAACACTTATAACACACCAAACAGGTCCAGAAGGAAAAGAAGTAAAGCGTCTATTAATTGAAGAAGGCTGTGATATTAAAAAAGAATATTACATTGGCCTCGTCTTAGATCGTGCAACTTCTCGCGTTGTGTTAATGGCATCTGAAGAAGGCGGAACAGAAATCGAAGAAGTGGCAGAAGCTACTCCTGAGAAGATCTTTAAAGAGCAGATCGATCCTGTCGTTGGATTAATGCCATATCAAGCACGCCGAATCGCATTTAATATTAATATTCCGCATGAATTAGTGAATCAGGCTGTTAAATTTATGTTGGGACTTTATCGTGCTTATATCGAAAAAGATTGCTCTATTGCAGAAATCAATCCACTCGTTGTAACAGGTGACGGAAAAGTAATGGCTTTAGATGCAAAATTGAATTTTGATTCAAATGCTCTATACCGTCAAAAAGATATCGTAGAGTATAGAGACTTAGAAGAAGAGGATCCAAAGGAAATTGAAGCATCCAAATATGATTTGAGCTATATTTCACTTGATGGAAATATTGGTTGTATGGTAAATGGTGCCGGCCTTGCCATGTCTACAATGGATATTATCAAACATTACGGCGGCGATCCTGCTAACTTCTTAGATGTTGGCGGTGGTGCAACGGCAGAAAAGGTAACAGAAGCGTTCAAAATTATCTTATCTGATGAAAGTGTTAAAGGAATCTTTGTCAATATCTTCGGTGGAATCATGAAATGTGATGTAATCGCTGAAGGTGTTGTAGAGGCAGCAAAACAAGTTGGTTTACAAGTTCCACTTGTTGTCCGTTTAGAAGGAACGAATGTTGACCTAGGCAGGAAGATTTTAAACGAATCAGGTTTAAATATAGTTGCAGCTGGGTCAATGGCTGATGGGGCACAAAAAATCGTTTCGCTAGTTAAATAGGAAAGGAGAATCATTGTGAGTGTATTTATCAATCAAGATACTAAAGTAATTGTCCAAGGAATCACGGGTTCAACCGCTCTTTTTCATACAAAGCAAATGCTTGAATATGGTACGAAAATTGTAGGAGGAACTTCGCCGGGTAAAGGCGGTCAAGAAGTAGAAGGAGTGCCTGTTTTTAATACAGTTAAGGAAGCGGTAGATGCTACAGGTGCAGATGCTTCTGTTATTTACGTGCCTGCTCCATTTGCTGCTGACGCCATTATCGAAGCGACAGATGCCGGAATAGATTTAGCTATTTGTATTACAGAACACATTCCTGTTTTAGATATGGTAAAAGTAAAACGTTATATGGAAGGCAAGAAAACTCGTCTTATCGGGCCTAACTGTCCCGGAGTCATCTCAGCGGATGAATGTAAAATCGGAATCATGCCTGGTTACATTCATAAAAAAGGACATGTTGGTGTAGTTTCTCGTTCGGGCACCTTAACGTACGAGGCAGTACATCAATTAACACAAGCAGGAATTGGTCAAACTACAGCCGTCGGAATCGGTGGGGATCCAGTTAATGGAACGAACTTTATTGATGTTTTGAAAGCCTTCAATGAAGATCCTGAAACAGAAGCCGTCATTATGATTGGTGAAATTGGTGGTACAGCTGAAGAAGAGGCAGCATTATGGGTGAAAGAAAATATGACAAAACCAGTTGTTGGATTCATTGGCGGACGTACAGCTCCTCCAGGAAAGCGTATGGGCCATGCAGGTGCGATTATTTCAGGTGGTAAAGGGACTGCTGATGAAAAAATTCGTGTAATGAACGAGTGTGGGATTAAGGTAGCAGATACTCCATCTGTTATGGGAGAAACGTTAATTTCTGTTTTAAAAGAAAAAGGGTTATATGAAAAGTGTAAAACACATTAATACGATAAGTATAGTTAAAAAGGCCTCTCTTAGTAGAGGGGCTTGGTTTCCCTGGCTAAATGCTATATTATTACTTCATAGACACATTTATTATTTATACAACGGAGGATTCCTTATGAATGAATTTACAAAAAGGTTAATTCATCTACACCATTGCAGGGGAATAAGTTGGAATCTAATCTACAATATCCTCAAAAAAGACCCTCAATTGACCCATCTTTATCAGCAGGATCTACTAGACTATATATCTTCACAAACAGCTCCTAAAACCATCCTTGATGACTTACACTCTCAAAAGTTAAGGAATAAGATTTTAGATTATGAAATGTTCAATATAAAGGCGATTACAATATTTGATAAGGAGTATCCTGTATTATTACGTGAAACTTATAAGCCGCCATGGGTTTTATACTGCATTGGGGATATACGTCTATTGACGCTGAATACATTACTAGCTGTGGTTGGTTCTAGGCTTGCAACGAATTATGGCAAGAAAGTAATACAATTATTATTTCCGCCATTAATTCAGCAAAACTATACGATTGTCAGTGGTTTGGCTTTAGGTATCGATGCTTCGGCGCATGCTGCTGCCATAAAATTAAAAGGACATACAATTGGTGTGATCGCTGGGGGATTCCAACATCTATATCCGAAAGAAAATATACCTTTAGCTCATGAAATGATGAAAAACCATCTCGTTATATCAGAATATCCACCAAACACAAGGCCGCAAAAGTGGCATTTTCCAATGCGTAATCGGATTATTGCAGGAATCAGCCGGGGAACATTGATTGTCGAAGCAAAGAAAAGTAGCGGATCGCTAATTACAGCTAATTATGCTGTACAAGAAGGCAGAGAAGTTTTTGCTGTTCCAGGTCTTATTTCAAGTACATATTCTATTGGTACAAATGAATTGATTCAGCAGGGTGCAAAATTGGTATGCTCTGCTCAAGATATTATTGAGGAATTATCGTACCCTGTAAAAAGCAAGCAACTGTTTTAACGGTGAATAAAATTGTCTAAAATATACTTGATTTAGCTAACTTTTTGATAAATGTTAAATGAAAAGGTTGAAATTATTTGCAAACTGTTATACATTTTGCAACATAACCAATTAATATTTTACCTCATATATGTATACTTCATGAGCGTATAAGGTTGAAACCGTTTACGAAACAAGTAATAAAAAGAATCTTAAATTATAGAATGGTTTTTCATTATCATTTGACAGATATGTCAGAAATGGATGATAATAGTGAATATTTTAAGATGAAAGTAAAATAGAAGAATATTATAGAAGAATATTGCGGATAGTATCCCTCTTGAGGAGGATTTTAGAATGTCAGAGTTTCTTGTAATCGTTGAATCACCTGCAAAGGCGAAGACGATTGAGAAGTATTTAGGGAAAAAATATAAAGTGAAAGCATCGATGGGACATTTAAGAGACTTACCTAAAAGTCAAATGGGTGTCGATGTAGAAAATCACTTTGAACCAAAGTATATTACGATACGGGGCAAGGGTCCCATTTTAAAAGAGTTAAAAGTGGCTGCAAAAAAGGCAAAAAAAGTCTATCTCGCAGCTGACCCTGATAGAGAAGGGGAAGCAATTGCTTGGCACTTAGCCAATAGCTTGAATGTCGATGTAAATTCAGATTGTCGGGTTGTTTTTAATGAAATTACGAAAGATGCAATTAAAGAGTCATTTAAGCACCCAAGGCCAATCAATATGAACTTGGTAGATGCTCAGCAAGCAAGAAGGATTTTAGATCGGTTGGTCGGTTACAATATCAGTCCTTTATTGTGGAAAAAGGTTAAAAAGGGCCTTAGTGCTGGACGAGTACAATCAGTGGCTGTTCGCTTGATTATTGAACGTGAAAAGGAAATACAAAGCTTTATTCCAGAAGAATATTGGTCAATAACAGGAGAATTTCTAAAAGGAATGGAAAGTTTTGAAGCATCATTTTTTGAGTTAGATAAGAAAAAAGTTGAATTGTCCTCAAAACAAGCAGTTGATGATGTATTAAGTCAGTTAGAAGGAAATACATTTACTGTGCAATCTGTTACGAAAAAAGAACGCCGTAGAAACCCAGCTGTTCCATTTACAACATCTTCACTACAACAAGAGGCAGCAAGAAAACTAAATTTCCGCGCGAGAAAAACGATGATGCTTGCCCAACAGCTTTATGAAGGAATTGAGTTAGGGAAAGAAGGAACGGTTGGTCTTATTACTTATATGCGAACAGATTCAACTCGTATTTCTGATGTTGCAAAAGAAGAAGCAGCAGGGTATATCAGTGGCAAATACGGAGAGGAATATTTACAAAAGGGCGAACGTAAGGGGAAGAAATCAGCAAATACTCAAGATGCCCATGAGGCGATTAGACCAACGAGTGTATTGCGAGAACCAAGTAGTTTGAAAGATTCTTTATCAAGGGATCAACTGCGGCTTTACAAATTAATTTGGGAAAGATTTGTTGCTAGTCAAATGGCATCAGCTGTTATGGATACGATGACTGTTGATTTAAAAAATGGACCGATTGTTTTTAGAGCAAATGGTTCAAAAATCAAGTTTCCTGGATTTATGAAAGTATATGTAGAAGGAACGGATGATCCGGTTGATGAGAAAAAGGATCGACAGCTTCCCGATTTAAAAGAGGGCGAAGAAGTCATTAAAAAGCAAATCGATTCCAAACAACACTTCACGCAGCCACCTCCACGGTATACGGAGGCTCGACTTGTAAAAACGCTAGAAGAGCTTGGAATTGGCCGGCCTTCAACCTTTGCTCCTACTTTAGATACAATTCAAAAAAGAGGCTACGTTGCTCTAGAGAATAAGCGATTCATTCCTACTGAACTAGGTGGGATCGTCATGGAATTAATTCTCGAATTTTTCCCTGAGATTGTAAATGTAGAATTTACAGCAAAGATGGAAGCGGATTTAGACCATGTAGAAGATGGTCAAGTTAATTGGGTTGAACTAATTGATGGATTCTATCAAGGGTTCGAGAAAAGTCTTGATAAAGCGGAAAAGGAAATGCAGGAAGTTGAAATTAAAGATGAACCTGCAGGAGAAGATTGTGAGCAGTGCGGGAACCCGATGGTTTTTAAAATGGGAAGATATGGAAAGTTCATGGCATGCAGTAATTTTCCGGATTGTCGAAATACAAAAGCAATTGTAAAAGAAATCGGTGTGAAGTGCCCGAAATGCCAAGAAGGAAATTTAATTGAAAGAAAAAGTAAAAAACGCCGGATTTTTTACGGGTGTGACAGCTATCCAGGGTGTGACTTTGTTTCTTGGGATAAACCAATCCCGCGAAGCTGTCCTAAATGTGAAGCTTTATTAGTAGAAAAGAAATTAAAAAAAGGGATTCAAGTTCAATGTGTGGAATGTGATTTTAAAGAGGTGCCTCAGAGTTAAGAGTGAGTAGTTTACTCACTCTTTTCTTTTCGATAATAAAAGTGATAAAATATTATAGTTAACATAAATAGATTTACATGTGTTTTATAAAAAATATAAAAATATTAGAGAAAAAGCTTGACGCTTCAAAACTCTTGAATTATTGTGTAAAAGGTATGTCATAAATAAAACTTCCGACATAAAAGAGTGTTTGTTATTATTCAGAACTTTGTGAAGAATTTGTGAATTGTTTGCGTGGGGTATTTTAATATGCTATGCTTAGATCGTTCAACTATAATTTGACGAGAAAGTGTAAACTTTTGTTGTAGCTAACCAAAAATACATATACATAATTGTTTGACATTAGGGTCAATTGATTGGGTTAGAAAGCGAACTCCTTGTTCAAGGGTGAACAAGGAGTTCGTTAGAGAGTTAATTATTCGCTCAATGACTTCTTCTTTTTATAATAGATAACTTTTTTGAATCTTATTCTTCATTTGAACGTAAAATGAATATAAACCTGTTTAAATACATAAGAAAATTACAAAATGATACAACTATAGGAGGTAAATGAATGACCACTTTTCATGCAACTACTATTTTTGCCGTTCATCATAATGGTCGATGTGCGATGGCAGGAGATGGTCAAGTAACAATGGGGAATGCCGTTGTAATGAAACACACAGCTAAAAAAATTCGAAAGCTCTTTAATGGCAAAGTATTGGCAGGGTTTGCGGGTTCTGTTGCCGATGCATTTACTCTATTTGAGTTATTTGAAAGCAAACTTGAAGAATATAACGGGAACTTACAACGTGCAGCGGTTGAATTGGCAAAATTATGGAGAAGTGATAAAGTTTTGCGGAAATTAGAAGCTATGTTAATTATTATGGACGAATCCAACTTATTGCTTGTTTCCGGAACAGGTGAAGTCATTGAACCGGATGATGGCATTTTGGCAATTGGTTCTGGTGGAAATTATGCGTTGTCTGCAGGACGCTCTTTAAAAAGATACGCTGGAGAACAGCTGTCAGCCAAAGAAATTGCAAAAGCGTCCCTAGAAATAGCGGCAGAAATATGTGTATATACAAACGATAATATTATTGTCGAAGAATTATAGAAGGGAGTTTGGTTAAATGGAAAATCGCATGAATTTAACACCTCGTCAAATTGTTGAAAGACTTGATCAGTATATAATTGGACAAAAGGATGCTAAAAAGGCTGTGGCTGTTGCCCTTCGAAACCGTTATCGCCGCAGTCTATTAGATGAAAGCATTCGCGATGAAGTCAGTCCGAAAAATATATTGATGATTGGGCCAACAGGTGTCGGTAAAACGGAAATAGCAAGGCGAATAGCGAAATTGGTACATGCGCCATTTGTCAAAGTAGAAGCAACTAAATTTACAGAAGTTGGTTATGTTGGTCGAGACGTAGAATCAATGGTAAGGGATTTAGTAGAAACAGCCATTAGACTTATTAAAGAAGAAAAAATGCTTCAAGTGAAAGACCGTGCGGAAAAAAATGCAAACCAACGTTTAGTTGAATTGCTAGTGCCTTCGAGTAAGAAAACGACGAATATAAAAAATCCTCTTGAAATGTTTTTTGGCGGCGGTGCTAATCAAGAAAGTGAGAACACAACCGAATCAGAGGACTATAGTATTCAGGAAAAGCGAAGAATGATAAATGCTCAATTAGCAAATGGCGAGTTGGAAAATGAGATCGTAACCGTTGAAGTAGAGGAACAACAAGTATCCATGTTCGATATGTTACAAGGTTCAGGTATGGAACAAATGGGGATTAATATGCAAGATGCATTAGGAAGTTTGATCCCGAAACGAAAAAAGAAAAGAAAACTGTCTGTTCGTGATGCTCGTAAAGTCCTAACCCATGAGGAAGCGCAAAAGCTAATCGATATGGATGAAGTGACCCAGGAAGCCGTTTATCGTGCTGAACAATCCGGGATTATTTTTATTGATGAAATCGATAAAATAGCCAGCAAAAGCAGCGGGGGGGCTTCTGCAGACGTTTCGAGAGAAGGTGTTCAACGGGATATCCTTCCGATTGTTGAAGGGTCTGCAGTCGTTACAAAATATGGTACCGTTAAAACGGATCATGTTTTATTTATCTCTGCGGGTGCTTTTCATATGGTAAAACCATCTGATTTAATTCCGGAATTACAGGGGAGGTTCCCAATTCGCGTCGAGTTAACAAAACTAGAAATTGAAGATTTTATCAAGATCTTAATTGAGCCTGATAATGCATTAATTAAACAATATCAAGCATTATTGGCTACCGAAGGTATACAAATTGAATTTTCTGACGAAGCTATTAGTAAAATTGCCCAAGTCGCATTTGAAGTGAATCAAAATACGGATAATATTGGAGCGAGACGTCTGCACACGATATTAGAGAAATTGCTTGAAGATTTATCTTTCGAAGCACCAGAAATTACAATGGAAAAAATAACAATCACTCCTCAGTATGTGGAAGATAAACTAGGTGCGATCTCACGTAATAAAGACTTAAGTCGATTTATACTTTAAAAACATGCATGAGTTAAAGGTCCTCAGCCCGCTTGGCTAACCTGCTTGAACAAGGCTCTTATTTGTTCGAATAGTCAGCGCAGTGAAAGTGGGTTAGACCATTTTTTTCTGCATAAAGACTTAATAAAAGATGTAGTAGTTATGAAATAAAAAATATAGTAACAGAATTACTTTTTGTTTTAATTAGGAGGAAGAAGTATGGATTTATTATCAAAATCACGAAAAATTAACGCGATGCTTCAAAAGGCTGCTGGAAAGTCTGTAAATTTCAAAGAAATGTCCGACACATTATCAGATGTGATCGATGCAAATATTTATGTAGTAAGCCGCAGAGGAAAATTACTAGGGTTTTCTGTTCAACAACAAATAGAAAATGAACGTATGAAAAGTATGCTGGAGGAACGTCAGTTTCCAGAAGAATATACAAATAGTTTGTTTAACTTTAGTGAAACAACTTCAAACCTTGACGTTGATAGTAAATATTCAGTTTTTCCAATTGAGAACAAAGAACTTTTCAGTAACGGTTTGACAACGATTGTACCGATTATTGGGGGCGGTGACCGATTGGGAACATTGATTCTCTCTAGAATGGACAAAGAGTTTCAAGATGACGACCTAATTTTAGCGGAATACGGTGCAACTGTAGTTGGAATGGAAATTCTTCATGAAAAGTCTGGAGAAATTGAGGAAGAAGCAAGAAGTAAGGCAGTAGTCCAAATGGCGATTAGTTCACTTTCTTATAGTGAGTTAGAAGCAATCGAACATATTTTTGAAGAACTTAATGGGGTTGAAGGATTGTTAGTCGCTTCAAAAATTGCCGACCGTGTTGGAATTACCCGCTCTGTTATTGTTAATGCATTGAGAAAGTTAGAAAGTGCGGGAGTTATTGAGTCTCGTTCTCTTGGTATGAAGGGAACCTATATTAAAGTATTAAATGACAAATTCTTATTAGAGCTAGATAAATTAAAAACAAATTAAATTGCATAATAAAAAATCACCTAATTTAATTAGGTGATTTTTTATTATGCAATTTTGAACATTTTTCGACAATTTCGAAAGATGATATTATGTGTAGGACTTTATACGTTGAAATCGCTATAATGATATTGATAAACTTAAAAAGTTGTCTATATCTAAGAGAAAAGACTGTAAAATGGGTATTTTTTCACACTAAAATTAATAAGACTTTGATAGACTTATTGAATTATTTTAATTACAATAAAACGTGTATATCGACAAATATCTACATTTTTTGAAGGTCATCATGGACAGAAAGTAGAGGTGTTAAGATGAATTTATTTTCTGGCACGATTTCAACACTGGAGAACGCGCTTAACTATTCCGCAACGAAACAAAAAGCAATCTCGCAAAATATCGCGAATGTAGATACTCCAAATTATAAAGCGAAAGAAGTGAGTTTTAAAGCAACTTTTAATGAGGCTTTATCAGGATCGTTGACGGCAAAAAAAACGAGTCAAAAACATATGGAGTTTAAAAATAATACCCCCTTCATTTCTACTGCTATACATAAAAATTCCGTTACTTATAACGAAAGTGGTAATAGCGTGGATATTGATAAGGAAATGACGGATTTAGCAACAAACCAAATTTATTATAATGCACTAACAGAAAGAATCAGCGGGAAATTTTCTTCCTTACAAAATGTGATTAGAGGTGGAAGGTAGAATGTCCATGTTTCATAGTTTAAACATTACATCCTCGGCTTTAACAGCCCAGCGTTTAAGGATGGATGTGATCTCGTCTAATATGGCGAATGCGGATACTAATCGGGCTAATTTGGTGGATGGTGAATGGGAGCCATATAGACGTAAAATGGTTGTCATGCAATCAAAAGAACATTCGTTTTCTTCAGTATTAAAAGGGGCAATGAATGAAGCGGATCCAAGCCGTGTTGGTAATGGTGTAAAAGTAACGAGGATTGTTGAAGATGAAACGCCTTTTCAACTCATCTTTGACCCGGAACATCCAGATGCAGATGAGGATGGTTATGTGAAAATGCCGAATGTTGATCCTCTGCGCGAAATGGTAGATCTCATGAGCACGACAAGATCATATGAAGCCAATGTAACGGTATTAAATGCATCGAAAAATATGTTAATGAAAGCATTGGAAATTGGTAAGTAGAAAGGGGGTAGATTATTGTGAATAATATAACATTTAGCCCTGTGGCAAATTTACTAGGCACTCAAAAACTAAAAGCCCCATTACAATCGCCACATGAGGCACAAAAGAGTTTTACTTCATTTCTAAAAGAGTCGCTTGATCAAGTAAATAAGTCGCAATTAGAATCTGATCAATTAACAAAAAAAATGGCACTTGGGGAAGATGTTGATTTACATCAAGTGATGATTACCTCACAAAAAGCAAGTGTTTCTATGCAATTAACTTTAGAGGTAAGAAATAAAGCGGTAGAAGCCTATCAGGAAATGATGAGAATGCAAGTCTAACTTCTTTTAGAAGAAGCCTTTCACTTCAAAAGTTAAGAGATGAATGCGAGCTTTTGTCAATTCAGAGAGGGGGACCTTTAGCTGAATAAAGTTAAAGCCTCCGGCGGATGTCACGGATTTTTTAAGGGGAATTTCTCGAGCTAGCTCGAGAAAAATCCGGACACAAATTCGACGGGCGAATTTGATTTGAAATGATAGTTTGGCCAATAGACCAGGGGGATCATAAATGAATGAGTCGTTACAAAAATTTATTAATCCGCTAAAAGAGTACTGGTTAAATCGATCTAAAAAACAGAGAGTCATCATGATCAGTACAATAATACTCATTTTACTGGTTGCAGGTCTAACTACTTTTTTTATGACGAGAACCCATTTGGTCCCTTTATATAGTAACCTAACTCCATCAGAGACAGGGTCAATTAAAGAGAGTCTAGATTCGAGAGGGATAAAATCAGAAATTGCTGATGGTGGTACTACTATAAGGGTTCCTGAAGAATTAGCGGATACATTAAAAGTAGAACTTGCAGCAGAAGGGCTCCCGCAATCAGGCAGTATTGATTATTCTTTTTTTAGTCAAAATGCTGGAATGGGGACGACAGAAAATGAGTTTAACGTAATGAAACTCGATGCCATGCAAACGGAACTGGCAAATTTAATAAAAGGAATAGATGGAATCAATGACGCAAAGGTCATGATCACGATTCCTGAAACTGGAATATTTGTATCGGATCTAGCCGGGGAGGCTTCTGCATCAATTGTCTTAAACACAAAACCAGGCTATAAGTTTGATCAGAGTCAGATACAAGCCCTCTACCAATTAGTATCTAAAAGTATTCCGAACCTTCCTGCTGATAATATCGTCATTATGAATCAAAACTTTGAGTATTTTGATTTAAATAATGAAAATAATTTTACCGGCTCTGTTTTTGCCAACCAGCAAGAAATCAAACAGGAAATTGAACGTGATTTACAAAGGCAAGTACAAAGCATGTTAGGAACCTTAATCGGTCACGATAAGGTGGTTGTATCGGTAACTGCTGATATTGATTTCAGTCAGGAAAATCGTGAAGAAAACTTAGTAACTCCTGTTGATCAAGAAAATATGGAAGGGATCGCCATTAGCGCTCAAAAAATTACCGAAACGTATTCAGGTACAGGGAATCCCGGAGATATTCCTCAAGGGGGGAATCCTGCAGACACAGGAGCTCCAGAGTATGTGGAAGGGGCTACAAATAATGGGGAATATGAGAAAGCTGACGATACCATCAATTACGAGGTTAATAGAATTCGAAAAGAGATTATTGAAAGTCCCTATAAAATTAGAGATTTAGGGATTGGAGTAATGGTCGAACCACCTGAGGCTGATAATGTAAACTCATTGCCTCAAGAGCGAGTGGATGACATTACGAATATGCTGGCAACGATCGTTCGAACTTCCCTCGATAAAGATGAGAATCCTGAGTTAACGGAAGAAGCCATACAGCAAAAGATTGCTGTATCAGTTCAACCATTTGCAGGAAAGATGACATTTGATGAGCAAGTGGCTGAAACGATTCCTTCGTGGATTTATTTGATTGGCGGAGTAATGCTTGCTGTAATTATCGTATTAATCCTCTTATTTGTACGAGCGAAGCGGAAACAGGATGAGGAAATCGATGAAGAAATAGAAGAGTATCGTCCACCGATTGAAGTTCCAGATGTGAATGAGACTACTGAAACAGAAGAAAGTCTCAGAAGAAAACAGTTGGAGAAAATGGCAAAGGAAAGCCCAGAAGAATTTGCTAAGCTCTTGAGATCATGGATTGCCGAAGACTAAAGGGGGAAGCGAAATGGCAAAAAGAAATCAAAAGGAATTGAGTGGGAAACAAAAAGCAGCCATTCTTCTTATTTCGTTAGGACCGGATGTTTCGGCTTCTGTATATAAACATTTAAGTGAGGAAGAAATTGAAAAGCTAACGTTGGAAATCTCAGGGGTAAAAAAAGTCGACAGTCAAGCTAAAGAGGAAGTAGTCGAGGAATTTCATCAAATTGCTCTTGCGCAAGATTATATTACTCAAGGTGGGATCGGTTATGCCAAAACCGTTTTAGAAAAGGCTTTAGGCGAAGAACAAGCAACAATTATTTTAAATCGCCTTACTTCTTCCCTACAAGTCCGACCTTTTGATTTTGCTAGAAAAGCAGATCCAGCACAAATATTAAATTTTATTCAAAATGAACATCCGCAAACGATTGCCTTAATTTTATCTTATTTGGATTCTGGACAAGCCGGACAAATCCTTTCGGAGTTACCACAAGAAGTGCAAGCAGATATAGCTAAGAGGATTGCTGTAATGGATCGGACTTCTCCAGAAATTATTAATGAAGTAGAGCAAATTCTTGAAAGAAAATTGTCTACTACGGTTACGCAGGATTATACACAAACCGGTGGAATTGAAAACGTTGTTGAAGTCCTTAATGGCGTGGACCGTGCGACGGAGAGAACGATACTTGAAGCTCTTGAAATACAGGATCCAGAACTTGCGGAAGAAATTAAGAAAAGAATGTTTGTGTTCGAGGATATTGTTACACTTGATAATCGTTCGATTCAGCGAATCATTCGCGAATGTGAAAATGAAGATTTATTGTTATCTCTAAAAGTATCTAGTGATGAAGTGAAAGAAATTGTCTTTAAAAACATGTCAAGTCGAATGGTTGATACCTTTAAAGAGGAAATGGAATATATGGGTCCAGTCCGGTTACGTGATGTAGAGGAAGCGCAATCACGAATTGTAGCGGTTATCCGCCGATTAGAAGATGCAGGGGAAATTGTCATTGCCCGTGGTGGAGGAGATGATATTATTGTCTAGGCTCATAAAGTCGTTGGTGTCATATCCAGTACAAACAGAGAAGAAAGTGATCTCTATTAGGAGATTCCAGTCAGCAATGCCACAGGAAAGCGAAGAAACTGAAACCTATGAAAATCCAATCGAAATTCTTGAAGAGGCAAAAAAGGAAGCAGAGGAGATCGTCCTCTCTGCTAAAAAAGAATATGAAAAAAGATTGATAGCCGTACAAGAGGAAAAAATAGCATGGGAACATGAAAAAGCTGCATTAATAAATGAAGCAAAACAAGAAGGTTATCAAGCAGGCTGGAAAGAGGGAGAGCAACAAGGATTTGATGAGTACAGCTCACATATTCTTGAGGCTAAAACTGTCGTTGACGCTGCGAAAAAAGAATACCATGCATATCTCGAGAAATCGGAACAGACGATATTAGATTTGTCTCTTTCAATTGCAGGAAAAGTTATAGCAGAAAAAATAGACGGTGATGGAGAGTATTTTCTTTCACTCGTAAAAAAAGCCATTAAAGAAGTAAAAAATTCACCTGAAGTACAAATTTTGGTACATCCGAGCCAATATCAATTTCTCTTAACGAAAAAAAATGAACTTCAATCTGTTTTTACGAATGATACAAATCTTTTGATCTACCCTGACAGTGATTTACTTCAAGGAAGTTGTTTAATTGAATCTACTTACGGACGGATTGATGCTAGTATCGATATTCAATTAATGGAGATTAAAAAAGCCTTGACCCAATGTTTAGAGGATATGACTTCATGAAAGCTGCTGCATTAATCCAACAGTTGTCTAAAATTGATTCTTATAAACGGTTTGGCCGCGTGAAACAAGTAGTTGGAATTATGATCGAATCACAAGGGCCGGAGAGTTCGATTGGGGATGTTTGTTTAATACATGTTAAACAGCGCACAAAAAAAGTGATTAGAGCAGAGGTAGTTGGTTTTAAAGGAGAAAATGTGATTTTAATGCCATATACCTCTGTGAACGATATTGCCCCAGGCAGTTTTGTCGAAGCCACTCACAGACCTCTTGAAGTAAAAGTGGGCACGGCATTAATTGGCAGTGTCATTGATTCTTTAGGGTACCCGTTAGATGGTTTGCCGTTACCGAAAGGCTTGCAATCGATTCCAACAGAACAAGCCCCGCCCAATCCAATGAAAAGGCCGCCAATCTCGGAGCCGATTGAAGTAGGGGTAAGAATGATCGATAGTCTTCTTACTGTTGGAAATGGGCAGCGGGTCGGAATTTTTGCTGGAAGCGGGGTTGGAAAAAGTACACTCCTCGGTATGATTGCTCGTAATACAACGGCAGATTTAAATGTTATCGCTCTAATCGGAGAGCGTGGCCGTGAAGTGCGCGAGTTTATTGAAAAAGACCTTGGTCCCGAAGGCTTGAAGAGGTCAATTGTCGTCGTTGCTACATCTGATCAGCCAGCTTTAATGAGAATTAAAGGGGCGCTCACAGCTACTTCAATTGCTGAATATTTTCGTGATCAAGGATTAAATGTGATGTTGATGATGGATTCTGTTACTCGTGTAGCAATGGCACAGCGTGAAATAGGGCTTGCAACAGGGGAGCCTCCAACAACGAAAGGGTATACACCTTCTGTATTTGCATTGCTGCCTAGATTACTGGAAAGAACAGGCATGAATGAACTAGGCTCGATAACGGCTTTTTATACGGTTTTAGTCGATGGGGATGATATGAATGAACCGATAGCTGATACCGTCCGAGGAATATTAGATGGGCATTTTGTACTTGATCGTAATTTAGCGAATAAAGGTCAGTATCCTGCGATTAATATTTTAAAAAGTGTCAGCCGTGTCATGAACAATATTACGGAACAGAATCATATCAAATGTGCCGAACGACTTCGAGAACTGTTAAGTACCTATTATAATTCAGAGGATCTAATCAACATTGGGGCCTATAAAAAGGGATCATCTAAAGAAATTGACAATGCCATTAATAAATATCCTGAAATTATCTCGTTTCTAAAACAGAGAACGAATGAAAAGATGACTATAAAGGAAAGTATCAATGCTTTAACGCAATTAGTTGGAAAAGGTGATTAGATTCATGGCATATAAATTTAAACTTGAGAAGATTATGAATTTAAAAGAACGTGAAAAAGATGAAGTCCTGTCGATTTATAATGATTCTGTAAAAAAATTCGAAGAGACAGCCCAGAAATTATATGGGGTCCTTAAGAAAAAAGAGGATCTAGAAGCTTATCAAAGTACAAAGCTTGTGAACGGACTTTCTGTTCAAGAAATTAGGCATCATCAAAGCTTCATTGTGAATTTACAAAAGACAATTGATCACTATCAAAAAATGGTTATGAACGCACGTAATCAAATGCTTTTTTATCAAGACAAACTAAAGCAAAAAAATATTGAAGTAAAAAAATATGAAATTTTAAAAGAAAAAGACAAACTTGTCTTTTTAGAAGAGTTAAAGAGAGTCGAAGATAAGCAGATGGATGATATATCCATTCAACAATACATGCATCGAGGAAGCTAGGTGCGATAATGGAAGAAATATACGAAGAACATAAAGTGAAAAAACACAATAAATTTCAATGGTTTTTAGGCGTAGTTTTTATACCAATTTTATTTACCCTTGTCGTCGCAGTAATTGTGGCTTCATTTGCAGGTGTGGATGTATGGGGAAAGGCAAAAGAATTAAGTGAAAAGATCCCTTTTATTGCGTCAGATGAGGAAAAACTTGCCGTGCAAAAAACAGAAGAACTGGAAATGCGTATTACAGATTTAAATGCCGAAGTTCAATTTCGCGATGATACCATTACCGTATTAGAAACTGAAATAGATCGAAAAGAACAAGAGATCGGAACATTAACACTTAAGAAAGAACAATTGGAAAAGCAAATCGAGGCTCTTATGAATACAGAGGACAGTGTTCATAAAACAAAAAGTCTTAATGAAATGACCCGTACATTTGAAAATATGTCGGCTAGAAGCGCAGCGCCGATCATTGAATCAATGAATGAAAATGATGCCCTGTCGATTTTATCTACTTTGAAATCAGACACACTAGCGGGACTTTTAGAAAAAATGAATCCAGAAATTGCTGCTAAGTTTACGACTTTATTAACAAATAAGAGTAGGGAAGAATAGAGGATATAATTTTCTATTTTCTTCCCATACCGCTTGTAATTTAGAGCTTGAAAGGGGGGAGATGATGCAAGTCGGCGGATTAGGACATATCAATTCAATGGGTGCAAATAGCAATAAACAAACAGAGCCAACGGCGGGATTTGCTAACATATTAGAAGGATTAACTGCACAAGAAGAAGTTCAGAATGAGAAATTGGTACAAACCCATCAGCATCAGATACTTTCAAAGGAAGAAATAGCTGGTCTAATTGATTTTCTACAAGTACAAAAAGGGTTAAATGAAGCGGATGAACTCGGTCAAGGTGAGCTTGAAAAGTTTGTTGAGGAAGTCCCTGAAATGGAAGCAGGGGACGCACTTCAAAATATTCTTATGTTACTGCCATTTATCGAACTTGAACAAATCCAACTACCAGTTGAAAAGGATTATGAACGATTGCTTAAGACATTAAAATTGCTGGGCGATTTAATTCAGGATGAGGGGACAAATGCGAAAGCACAAGACTTTTTACAGGAAGCTAGTAAAAGAATTGAATCGCTTATACACCAAAATAAATTGTCTTCTAGAATGGATCTCTTAAATAAAATCGTTACACCTCTTGCTAAAGAATTAAATGAACAACAAACGGTAATAGGACAAAAAAATGACATGAATTCTTTTGATCTAAAACATCGTTTTGAAATCATGAATGTCAGTTCAATGCTATTACAGCAAATGGCAAGGCCTGAACAATTAACACTAATGGCGAATTCGACTGGAAAGCCTGTATCGGCTGAGGGGTTGATCCAACAGTTTCAATCGATTCTTGCAAAAAGTCAATTTGGCACGACAGGTGGGGCTCAAAAGCTATTTATCAAATTAAATCCTGAAAATTTGGGAGCGCTAAGGATTGAACTGGTTCTAAAAGATTCTACTTTATTCGCTAGAATTCAGACCACAACTTCGATGGCAAAGGATATGTTAGAATCTCAATTACAAAATTTAAAGAATGCATTTCACTCACAAAATATTGTTGTTGATAAAGTTGAAATATCTCAGCAATTAAGCCAGCATGAAAGATTTTTCAGTCGTGATCCAGAAGAGCAGCCTAAGCAAGATCAACAGGGGAAACAAGAACGAAACGAAGAAAATGATCAGCCTCAAGAGACCTCTTTCCTAGAAGCTCTGTTAAATGTTGAGGCATAGGAGTGTAAGTTATGACAAATACAATCGATTCATCGCTTTTGCTGTCCAATTATCAGAAGCCACAACAACAAACAGGATCTTCTGCTTTAGGGAAAGATGACTTTTTAAAATTATTAATCACGCAATTGCAAAACCAAGATCCAACAAGCCCAATGCAAGATACTGAATTTATTGCACAAATGGCTCAATTTTCTTCATTAGAACAATTGGCTAATTTAAATAGTACCTTTAAAGATTTCATCAATCAGCAACAACAAGGTCAGTTGATTTCATACAATCAATTTATTGGTAAAGAAATTACCTGGCATAAACTTAATGAATTAGGTGACGGGCTAACGGAAATTGAAGAGGGTACTGGTAAGGTTTCGAGTATTCAATTTAAAGAGAATCAAATTTCATTTATTTTAGAAGATGGAACTAAGTTGGAGCCATCGAATATTTCTCAAGTGAACGCAATATCATCCGAATCACAAATGCTTCAAGCGAGCATGATGATCGGTAAAAAAGTAACCTATCTTAATGATGAGAATGAGGAAGTTTCATCCATCGTAAATGCAGTTTCTTTTAAAAGCGGACAGACGGCTTTCCAATTAGACAAGGGGTCAATAACAGCTTCACAAATGATAAAAATTGAATAAACAGGGGAGGTCAATATGGGAAAGCAAATATATAGACCATATACCCATCCATTCGTACAAAGTAATTTAAACCCTAGTGGTAAAGTGTCTCGAACGAAACAGACTCATTTCACCAATGAACTTCAATCTGCATTAACAACGAATTCGAACGAGTTAATTATTTCTAAGCATGCAAAACAAAGGCTAGAGCAAAGAGGGATTGCAATTAACGAGGAACGCTGGGAGCGGATTGGGGAAAAGGTGATGGAAGCGAAAGAAATGGGAGTAAAGGAATCATTAGTATTGCTGGAAGATGCTGCTTTAATTGTAAGTGCAAATAATCGAACGGTTATTACAGCGATGGACCGAAAAGAAGCTTCTTCACAAATCTTTACAAATATTAATGGCACGATTTTAATGGACAAATAATAATGGGCTGGACCTTTATAGGAAGCTTCTAAGCTGTGGAATGACAGAAGCAGCTGAAATGGAAAGGGGAAAATATAATGCTACGATCCATGTACTCAGGAATAAGTGGAATGAAAAACTTCCAAACAAAATTGGATGTTATAGGAAATAATATTGCTAACGTTAATACATATGGCTTTAAAAAAGGTCGTGTAAATTTTAAGGATTTGGTTAGTCAAAGTATGGCTGGTGCAAGTGGGCCAACTACTGGAATGGGTGGTGTAAATCCTAAACAAGTAGGGCTGGGATCACAGCTATCAACAATTGATACAATTGATACACAAGGAAGTTTACAAACAACGGGTAGATCTTTAGATTTAGCAATTTCAGGAGATGGATATTTTGAAGTTGGCAAGGTGGAAGTTGGTGAGGGGGATGAGCCTGGTAAAATTGTAGAAAGTACTTATACTAGATCAGGTAATTTTTACTTAGATGCTTCAGGAAATATTGTAAATTCTGATGGTAAGTATTTAGTTGGGGCGTTATTCAATGATAACGATGAGTTAATAGGAACAAAGGCACCAATAATCATACCGAAAGATGCAAAAAGTTTTAGTATTGGTAGTGATGGTATTGTTTCTTATATAGATGGTAGTGGTTCTCTTCAAACAGCAGGTCAAATGGTTATCGCAAAATTTTCTAATAATGGTGGATTAGAGAAAGTAGGCTCTAATAACTTTCAACAAACGACTAACTCTGGTGAACCATTGAAAGGATTACCTGGGGGAGGAACTGGTGCCGGTTCTATCGTTGCGGGTGCACTCGAAATGTCAAATGTTGACCTTTCCGAGGAATTTACCGAGATGATTGTTGCTCAACGTGCTTTCCAAGCCAATACAAAAATCATCACCACATCAGATGAAATTCTGCAAGAATTAGTAAATCTAAAACGCTAACTTCATTCAGTAGCTTATTCATAAGTTGAGGGATGAATGTAAAAAACATTCTAATTAAGTTTGTAGTTCAAACCTCGGCTGAACGAAGTTAAGCCTTCGGAAGATGTCTTGGATTTTTAAAGGAAATTCGGCAGGCGAATTTGATTTAAGAGGAGGAACAGGGTTAAAGGTCTCGCTTTAACCCTGAAATTAACAGTGATAAAAGTATCGCGATTAAACGGTAAACCATTTATAATTAATGCGTTATACATAGAGACGATTGAATCATTTCCGGACACAACGATTACATTGGCAAATGGAAATAAATATATTGTGAAAGAGAAAGAAGAACAAGTATTAAAGTTAATACAGCAGTTCTATCAATCTGTAAATCTTATTGGCGGACGGTTAGGAGGAGAAAAGAATGAGGAACAATAAACTGATGATGACCATGCTAATACTCCTTATTGTCATTGCTCTTGTCGGAACTGTGGCTATCGTCATGTTATTAAATTACAATAACCAAGCCAATCAAAGTGAACCAACTATTGATGAAGTTCTTGAAGCTTCTGTTGATGTTACAGAAATTACAACGAATTTAGCCAGCAATGATTTTATTCGTATATCCTTTAAAATCCAGACAGATAGTAAAGAGGCAAAGGAAGAATTGGAAAAGCGGGATTTCCAAATCAATAATATTATTATTTTAGAATTATCTGGATTAAAAGCAGAAGAGATTCAAGGAAAAGACGGGCAATTAAAGATCGAGGACACATTAAAGACTAAAATAAACGAAATCTTGCAAGCAGGTGAAGTTCAGAAGGTTTATATCACCCAATTTCTCCTCCAGTAAAGATAGACGGATTTGGAAAAGGATAGCATCGGAGGTGTAATAGATGTCAGGAGATGTACTTTCGCAGAGTGAAATAGACGCGCTTTTATCTGCAATATCAACAGGAGAAATGAACGCAGATGAATTAAAAAAAGAAGAAACAGAGAAACGAGTTAAAGTATATGACTTTAAAAGAGCGTTGCGATTTTCAAAGGATCAAATTCGTAGCTTAACGCGAATTCATGAAAACTTTGCTAGATTATTAACAACCTTTTTTTCAGCGCAATTAAGAACTTATGTTCAAATCAGCGTGGCTTCTGCTGATCAAATTCCTTATGAGGAATTTATCCGGTCTATCCCAAAAATGACCATTCTGAATGTGTTTGAAGTTCCTCCATTAGAAGGCAGAGTTATTATGGAAGTCAATCCCAATATTGCCTTTGCGATGATGGATCGCTTGATGGGCGGGAAAGGAACAAGTGTTAATAAAATTGATCATTTAACAGAAATTGAAACGAGAATTATGTCTACTATGTTTGAGAAATCCTGTGATTATTTGCAAGAAGCCTGGCTTAATATTGCAGATATTGATCCAATTTTATCAGAATTCGAAGTAAATCCACAATTTTTACAAATGGTTTCCCCGAATGAAACTGTTGTTGTCATCTCATTAAGTACAACGATTGCAGAAACAAGTGGAATGATAAATATTTGTATACCACATATTGTACTGGAGCCAATTATTCCAAAACTATCGATGCAGTATTGGATGCAGACAGAGAAAAAAGATCGTGAACCAATCGAAATTGAAAAGCTCCAGAAAAATATTCAACAAGCAGAGGTTCCAATTTCAGTTGAGATTGGCGAATCCGCGATCTCTATTCAAGATTTTCTTACGCTTGCTATCGGAGATGTGATTGAATTAAATCAACCAATCGATCATCCATTGCTCGTAAAGGTTGGAGAAGTCCCCAAATTTATTGGTCAACCAGGTAAAATAAATAAGAAACTTGCGATTCAAGTATTAGACACATTTGAAGGAGGGGATGATGAGCATGAGTAATGATATGCTTTCACAAGATGAGATTGATGCTTTGTTAAGAGGGAGTGATGATATCACTGGAGATCCTGCACCCTTAAATATAGAAGATCATTTAAGTGAAATGGAAAAAGATGCATTGGGAGAGATCGGAAACATTTCCTTCGGCAGCTCAGCTACCGCTCTTTCAATGCTATTGAATCAAAAAGTTGAAATCACGACACCTGAAGTAACGCTTATCTACAGAAGTCATTTAGCCGATGAATTTCCACATCCTAATGTGGCCATTCAAGTCAATTATACACAAGGTTTTACGGGGTCAAATCTATTAGTGATTAAACAATCAGATGCTGCGATTATTGCCGATCTTATGTTAGGCGGGGATGGAATTCAGCCTGCAGAAATGTTAGGAGAGATCCAATTAAGTGCTGTTCAAGAGGCAATGAATCAAATGATGGGATCATCTGCAACATCAATGTCAACTATTTTTAATAAACGAGTTGACATTTCACCGCCCGTCGTTGATCTCTTAGATATTATGCAAGGAGAAGGCACTGAAAAGCTTCCCCAAGAAGAGATGATGGTTAAAATATCTTTTCGATTAAAAATCGGCACTTTAGTAGATTCTTATATTATGCAGCTATTGCCGCTTAATTTTGCTAAAAGTTTAGTTAATGAATTACTAAATCCACCAGAAACCGCAGAATCAGGTGACAATGAGTTTAACCACTTGGATGAAGGCAGTGCCAATAATCAACCAAAGCAAACATTAAACCAACAGCCAATTTTGGATCATCAGTCTGATCAAAATAGAGTGGGGACGCAGCAGGGATATCGGGAAGATGAAACGTTGTATAACGTTCAGAATCGTCAATCACCACATCCTCATACTCCCGCTTATTCAGGGCAAAATCTACAGCAGCCTGCTGGTCCACAGCATTTTGGTTCTTCTTTTCATCAAGGAGATCCACCAAGCGTACAGCCGGCCGTGTTTTCAAGTTTCGAGCCTGTCCAACTTCAAGAATCGGAAGCAAAAAACTTAGATATTTTGCTTGATATTCCGCTTCAAGTAACCGTTCAATTAGGGAAAACAAAACGAACCGTAAAAGAAATTTTAGAATTATCACCGGGTTCTATAATAGAACTTGATAAATTAGCAGGAGAACCAGTTGATATTCTGATCAACAATCGTCCGATTGCACAAGGGGAAGTTGTTGTAATCGATGAGAATTTTGGTGTACGTGTTACAGATATATTAAGTCAGTCGGATCGACTAAGAAAATTAAAATAAATAGACATATTAAGTTCATGTAGGGGGTTAATTATTATGGGAAAAAGAATTTTAATTGTAGATGATGCAGCATTTATGAGAATGATGATTAAGGATATTTTAACTAAAAATGGTTTTGAAGTAGTTGGAGAAGCAGCTGACGGCATGCAAGCTGTTGAAAAATATAAGGAAGTGCAACCAGATTTAGTAACAATGGATATAACAATGCCTGAAATGGATGGGATTACAGCCTTAAAAGAAATTAGGAATATAAATCCGAATGCCAAAATTATTATGTGTTCTGCAATGGGGCAGCAAGCGATGGTTATTGACGCTATTCAAGCGGGAGCAAAGGATTTTATTGTTAAGCCATTCCAAGCTGATCGTGTGCTAGAAGCGATTTCGAAAACCCTAGGTTAATCATTACGATATAGAAGGTGCAAGATATTGAAACATAAGCAACTTTGTTTAATCGGTCTATTCTTGATTCTTGCTCTACTTGGAATTCAATCTGAAGCTTTTGCTCAATCAGAAAATCAAAGTGTTAAAGAGTATTTAGAACAGCCACATCCAACTGAAGAACAAGGAACTGCAGAAGAAGAGCAAAGCAGTCTTAACGATCAACAAATAGAAGCGGATGAAGAATCAAGCGGAGTTGGATTGACGCTTCGGGATTTTATGAAAATGATTTTTGCCACCCTTTTTGTTGTTGCATTGCTCTATTTTGTATTGAAATTAGTTAATAAAAAAGGTGCTTTTCATCAAAAGTCGAATACCCTTGTCAGTTTAGGGGGATTAACGGTAGGAAATAATCGTTCTGTCCAGCTCATTAAAGTAGGAGAGCGAGTACTTGTAGTCGGTGTAGGTGAAAACATCCAATTGTTAACCCAGATTGAGAAGGGGGAGGAGTTTGATCAAATCCTTACTGACTATAATCGAAAATTGGATAAACTCGCAGAACCAAGTGATGTGATGACCAAGCTTTCGGATTGGTTAAAAGGAAAGAGGAACGAATCAAAGGCTTCGCCGACATCCTTTCAAACGGTGTTGAAAAAGCAACTAGATGAGTTAGCAAAGGATCGAAAGGAATCATTAAATGAATTGCAGAGGGAAAAGGATAAGGAACAGTTATGAATGAATTTATGGAGTTTTTTAATAATAGCTCACCGGAAAATGTGGCTACGTCTGTTAAACTAGTCCTTTTACTAACCGTTCTTTCCTTAGCACCAAGTATTCTAGTCTTGATGACTTGCTTTACACGAATTATTGTCGTGTTGTCGTTTACTCGAACAGCGCTAGCTACTCAACAAATGCCTCCAAATCAAGTATTGATTGGATTATCGTTATTTATTACATTTTTTATTATGGCTCCAACATTTCAAGAAGTGAATGACGAGGCACTTACCCCTCTTTTTAATAACGAAATTAATTTAGAACAAGCGTATGAGGCTGCAGTGGTTCCATTCAAAGAATTTATGAGTTCTCATACGAGGCAAAAAGATTTAGCCTTGTTTTTAGAATATGGACAAGTAGATCCTCCTGAGACCATTCAGGATATCCCATTAACGGCGCTTGTACCTGCTTTTGCAATCAGTGAATTAAAGACAGCCTTTCAAATCGGCTTTATGATTTTTATCCCGTTTTTAGTTATTGATATGATTGTTGCTAGTGTATTAATGTCAATGGGGATGATGATGCTGCCGCCGGTGATGATCTCATTGCCGTTTAAAATACTACTATTTGTCCTTGTTGACGGATGGTATTTAGTTGTCAAGTCATTGTTACAAAGTTTTTAAGAAGGTGAAAAGATGACACCAGAGACTGTTATTGCCATTGCAGAAGAGGGAATCTGGACGGTTCTTCTCATTAGCGGTCCACTATTATTACTTGCGCTTGTCGTTGGTTTGCTTGTCAGTATTTTCCAGGCAACGACACAAATCCAGGAACAGACGCTGGCTTTTGTTCCGAAAATTGTTGCTGTCTTATTAGGAATTGTCGTTTTTGGACCATGGATGCTTAGTAAAATGTTGTCCTATACGAGTGATATTTTCTCTAATTTAATAAGGTACATAGGATAAGAAGATGGTTGATTTTATTGAAACATTCCCTGCTTTTTTACTCGTATTCGTAAGGGTAACATCTTTCTTTTTAGTGCTCCCACTATTTTCTTATCGGACCATTCCTGCCACATTTAAAGTAGGAATTGGCTTTTTTCTAGCTCTTATTATGTTTATTTCAATGGAGGCACCAGTATTTGAAATAAATGTAGCTTATTATTTACTCATTCTAAAAGAGGCTCTAGTTGGGATTCTGATCGGTTTCATTGCCTATGTGATCATGTCATCCATCCAAATAGCTGGAGGGTTTATTGACTTCCAAATGGGCTTTGGAATGGTGAATGTAATGGATCCGCAAACCGGAGCACAAAGTCCGATTATGGGTCAATATATATACATTATAAGTCTCTTATTTTTACTAACTGTCAATGGCCATCACTTAATGCTGGATGGAATTTATTATAGCTATCAGTTTATTCCTGTAGATAAAGTGTGGCTGCCACTTGGGCATGAAAATGTGATTGAGTTTGTTATTAAATCCTTTAATTCTATGTTTATGATCGCTTTACAATTGTCAGTACCGGTTGTAGCCAGCCTATTTCTTGTGGATGTCGCATTAGGAATTGCTGCCAGGACCTTTCCACAGTTAAACATTTTTGTTGTCGGCATTCCGATAAAAATCGGTGTCAGTTTTTTTATTTTAATAATTGTCATGGGCACAATGATGGTCGTGGTTTCTCAAATTTTTGAAACGATGCTCACAACGATGAGAGGGCTAATGGAATTATTTGGAGGTCTATAAACCTTGAAACTTGTTAGATTAGATTTACAATACTTTGCCGGGGAAAAAACAGAGAAAGCCACACCGAAAAAACGGAATGATTCGCGAAAAAAAGGTCAGGTTGCGAAAAGTCAAGATGTTAACACAGCGATTGGAATTTTAGGGATCTTTTTTTTCTTTTCGATTGCCAGTCCTTTTTTAGTGGAAAATATTCTAGCGATCTTTAAACATTCGTTTCAAAAATACTTGAATATGACACTTTCAGAAGAAAGTATGTTTATGATTTTTTATGAAATTCTTATCCAGGCTGCTAAAATTGTTGGACCTGTTATGCTCGTTGCACTTGTGATAGGGATAGTTTCTAATTATTTACAAATTGGCTTTCTTTTTACGACAGAAACAATTCAATTTAAATTAGAAAAGATTGATCCGATTAAAGGATTTAAAAGGATTTTTTCACTTCGTGCTGTGATCGATTTTCTAAAATCAACCTTAAAGATCCTTATTGTTTCCATGATTGCTTTTTTTATTTTATGGAATCGAATTGACGAAATTCTTGTATTATCTCAAAAAACAATTGGCGCAGCCTTGATGACAATCATTGATATCACCGTGCAAATGGGCCTATATGCTGGTGGAGCGTTATTATTTTTGGCCCTGCTAGATTACTTTTATCAAAAATATGACTTTGAAAAAAATATCCGTATGTCTAAACAAGATATAAAGGATGAACATAAAAACATGGAAGGCGATCCGCAAATTAAATCAAAAATGAAACAAAAGCAGCGGGAAATGGCAATGGGTCGCATGATGCAAGAAGTACCAAATGCAGATGTTATTATTACGAATCCAACTCATTATGCTGTAGCACTGAAGTATGATGAATCGAAATATGATGCTCCGTATGTTGTGGCAAAGGGAGTGGACTTTATCGCGCAAAAAATAAAATATGTCGCGAAAGAAAATAATGTCATGATGATTGAAAATCGACCATTAGCGCGTACTCTTTATAGCCAAGCAGAGCTTGGAGATACGATTCCAGAGGAGTTATTTAAAGCGGTAGCAGAAGTATTGGCTTATGTTTATCGAACAAAAAATATCGTTCGCTAGTTGTTTTCTTGATTGAGTTCCTATTCTATTAAGGAACAATCCGATTAAACATTTTTTAAGTTTGATAGCACGGCAGCATACAGGGAGGGAATAATTTGAAAGCTAGGGAGTTAGTTGTAATCGTAAGTGTCATCATGATTGTTGCCATGCTTATTATTCCACTTCCAACATGGTTATTAAGTATACTCTTAATTATTAATATAACTATTGCATTGTTAATTTTATTAACTTCTATGAATATGACGGAACCATTACAGTTTTCAGTTTTTCCCTCATTGTTACTAGTCATAACTTTATTTCGGTTAGGATTAAATGTTTCGACGACACGGGCAATTTTGACACATGGGGATGCCGGTGGAGTTGTTGAGACGTTTGGATCGTTTGTTGTCGGCGGTAATCTCCTTGTTGGACTCGTTGTATTCCTTATTCTTGTTCTTATTAACTTTATTGTCATTACAAAGGGTTCTGAGCGGGTATCCGAGGTGGCTGCTCGTTTTACTTTAGATGCCATGCCGGGGAAACAAATGAGTATTGACGCGGATTTAAATGCTGGAATGATCTCTGAACAGCAAGCTCGGGAACGACGGGAAAAAGTAAGCAGTGAGGCAGATTTTTACGGTGCAATGGATGGTGCGAGTAAGTTTGTTAAAGGAGATGCGATCGCAGGAATCATCATTGTATTCATCAACTTAATTTTTGGAATTATTATAGGTGTTCTTCAACAAGGGATGAACTTTGCTGATGCGGCTTCCCATTTCTCTTTATTAACAGTAGGGGATGGACTTGTCAGTCAAATACCTGCTTTAATTATTTCAACGGCAACTGGACTTGTTGTTACAAGGTCAACTTCTGAGGGAAATTTAGGAGAGGACATCACTTCTCAACTGCTTAATTTTCCTAAAATGCTCTACGTAACTGGAGGTACTATATTGGCTTTAGGATTATTTACGCCAATAAATGATGTATTGACGATTCCAGTTGCTGCTTTGTTAATTTTTGGAGGATATTGGATTACACGTACACCTGATTCAGGGAATGAACCATTGGAAGCAATGGAGGAAGATGCCGCCTCAGATGAGATGAAGAGCCCTGAGAGTGTTGTTAGTTTATTAAGTATGGATCCAATTGAATTTGAATTTGGTTATGGTTTAATCCCGCTTGTTGATACGAATCAAGGGGGGGATTTATTAGATAGAATTGTCATGATTAGAAGGCAGCTTGCGATCGAGTTAGGGATCGTCATCCCAGTTGTACGAATAAGAGATAATATCCAATTGCAACCAAATGAATACCGTCTAAAAGTTAAAGGAAATGTCATGGCACAAGGAGATCTTCTCTTAGACCATTATTTAGCAATGAGTCCAGGGACTGATGACGATTCTATCGTTGGGATTGATACAATTGAGCCATCATTTGGTTTACCTGCTAAATGGATTACTGAGGATATGAAGGAAGAGGCTGAAATTTTAGGATATACAGTTGTAGACCCTCCTTCAGTCGTATCTACTCATATTACAGAAATCATTAAAACGAATGCCCATGAATTACTTGGCAGACAAGAGACAAAACAATTAATCGATCATCTTAACGAACATTATCCAATTTTGGTGGAAGAAGTTACTCCTAATCCATTGTCTGTTGGTGAAGTGCAAAAAGTCTTAGCAAAACTTTTAAAAGAAAACATTTCGATCCGCAATTTACCCGTTATTTTTGAAACATTAGCAGACTTTGGTAAAATGTCCTCTGATACAGATTTACTAGCTGAGTATGTGAGGCAGTCACTGGCACGTCAAATTACGAATCAATATTTGCAGTCTGATGATTCATTAAAAGTTGTAACTCTTTCTGGAAAAGTGGAAAAAGTCATAGCTGATGGTGTACAACAAACAGAGCACGGCAACTACTTAGCGATTGATCCTGCCATATCACAACAGATTTTAGAATCTATTTCTGCACAGTTGGAGCAATTATCGATGCTCGGTCAGACACCAATTGTATTATGTTCGCCTGCTGTAAGAATGTATGTACGTCAATTAACCGAACGTTATTTTCCGCAAACACCAATTTTGTCCTATAATGAGCTTGAAACAAACGTTGAAGTTCAAAGTGTTGGGGTGGTGAATATTGAGTGAAGGTAAAAAAATATAGAGCATCTTCTATGCCGGAAGCGATGAAGCTTGTTCGCAGTGAACTTGGGAATGATGCGATCATTCTTCAATCGAGAGTCATTCAAACAGGCGGATTTCTCGGCCTTTTTAAAAAAAGAAGGATTGAAGTAGTAGCAGCTTTGGATACTCCAGTGACTGTAGCTAAGAAAACTACTGATAAAGTGGAAACCCCGGACCCTTTTATAGAAGCTAAAAGGCATGATCAGGGAGAAGGTGAACAGAAGGCGCTAGAGCAATCATCAGAGATAAAAACATATATTAGCTCTCAATTAAGGCTGCGTCATGAAAAATCATCAGGAATACCTTTACCTGAACCAGTTGATAAAGTGAAGCAACTATTAGTAGGTCAAGAATTAGAAGAAGAAATAGTAGATGAAGTGATCGGGATGTTAATCCAGACTTGGTATAAACGGAACGAGGATTTATCTTATCATGAAGTGAAAGCCTTAGCTAGACAGCAATTAATCGATAAGATCTCCCATTTGTCTTTTGGTGGGATCACTTTAACAAAAAAGTATATTAATGTTGTCGGACCGACGGGCGTTGGAAAAACAACAACTCTAGCAAAGATCGCTGCTTTGTGCATTTTATCCTTTAAGAAAAAAATCGCCTTTATTACAACGGATACTTACCGGATTGCTGCTATTGAACAGCTAAAAACATATGCCAATATTTTAAGTATTCCTGTAGAGGTTTGTTATAATCTTGAAGACTTTCAGCACGCTAAAGAGAAATTTGAGAATTATGATTTTATCTTTATCGATACTGCAGGAAGAAACTTTCGGAATGCTCAATATGTAGAAGATTTAAAAGCGATTATTGATTTTAATCATGAAATGGAAACGTTATTAGTATTATCATTAACATCAAAGCAAAGGGATATCGATGATATGGTTGAGCAATTTACTTCCATTGGCATTGATAAATTTGTTTTTACAAAAGTGGACGAAACCTCTACTTATGGAGCGATGTATAATTTGATTAGACGTGAAAATCGGGGGATAGCATACATAACAAACGGGCAAAATGTCCCGGATGATTTAGTGACAGCAGACCCAGGAAATGTAATGGATTTAATAGTAGGAGCCGATTAATATGGGGGATCAAGCGGAGCGTTTACGGGAAAAATTAAAATATCATCAGTCCGATAGGCAAACAAAGTCGTTGGCAATCGTTAGTGGAAAAGGCGGAGTAGGAAAGTCAAATTTTGCTTTAAACTTTGCCATTTCATTAAAGAAAAAAGGGCACTCTGTATTATTGTTTGATATGGATATGGGAATGGGAAATATTGATATTTTAATGGGAATCTCCTCTTCACATTCGATTGTTGATTTCTTTTCCAAATCGGTTTCTTTAAAAGAACTTATTTGTAAAATACCTGATAGCATTGACTATATTTCAGGTGGTTCTGGCTTAGCGCAATTAACTAAAATTACCGAAGCACAGCTGCAATCTTTTTTCGACCAATTTTCTAAAGTGCTGCATGATTATGATTATGTTCTTTTGGATATGGGAGCTGGGATGAGTGAGGAATCATTAAGCTTTATTTTATCAGTTGATGAAGTTATTGTTGTCACAACTCCTGAACCAACTTCTATAATGGATGCGTATGCGGCGATGAAGTACATAACGGTGAGGAATCATGAAACCCCTTTTTATTTGCTCATTAACCGAGCAACCTCTATGAAAGAGGGGGAGGCTTGCTATAAGCGAATTGCGACTGTTTTAGAGCACTTCTTGGAAAAATCAACTAGATTATTAGGTATCATACCAGACGATCCAGTGATTCCAAAGGCTGTAAAACGGCAAATTCCTTTTTTTGAATTAAATGATCGTGCCCCCGCTTCTAAAGCATTATGTAAAATAACCGAAAAGTATTGTCATCAGGATGATCGTAATTCTAATAATCGCAAAATTAATTTTATTACTAAATTAAAAAGATTTCTTAACGAAAGGTAGTGCTTCTATTGGAACAAAGGAAAAAAAGTACATTAGAAGAAAAAAGTACTACTGATTACGGTATGGGTTATAGTAAAATAGAACTAAATGATGCAGTCCGTTGTAGGGACTGGAATGATGTAAATGATAAAATCTTATTAATCGGGACTTCTACAGGGGGGCCAAGTGCCCTTCAAAGGGTATTAACAAAGTTTCCAGAAGATCTTTCGATTCCAATTGTGATTGTGCAGCATATGCCAGTAGGATTTACGGCATCGTTAGCAAACCGGTTAGACCGTTTATCTAAAATTACGGTTAAAGAAGCAGAAGATCGTGAAATTTTACAAAATGGTATAGCTTATATTGCTCCAGGAGGTTATCACTTAACTCTTAAGTCATTAGGGAATAAACTAGTCGCACATTTAGATCAAAGTTCCAAAGGGTGCATTCATTGTCCTTCTGTAGACCGTTTATTTATGTCAGCAGCGGAATTACAGGATTTTGGAAAGATTGTGGTCATTATGACAGGTATGGGTTCAGATGGTACGAAAGGTCTTATCACCTTGAAGAGTGGTGGTTATGTGAAAGCAGTTGCAGAATCACAAGAAAGCAGTGTTGTTTTTGGGATGCCAAAAGCGGCGATTGCTACTGGGTTCATTGATGAGATTAAACATATTGAAGAGATAACAGAAACAGTGATGAAATATCTTTGATCTGAAAGAGGTGCCGCCAAATGGATATGAGTCAATATTTAGAGGTTTTCATAGAGGAGAGTAAAGAACATCTACAGTCTTGTAATGACCATTTACTAGAGTTAGAGAAAAACCCAGAAGATATGAATATTATTAATGAAATTTTTCGTTCCGCACATACATTAAAAGGAATGGCTGCGACAATGGGATTTGATGATTTAGCAAAGCTGACTCATCAAATGGAAAATGTTTTGGATGGGATCCGACATCATGCCATATCCGTTACACCTGAGCTATTGGACATTGTTTTTTCAGCAGTAGATGATTTAGAGGCAATGGTTCAATCGATCGCAAGCGGCGGGGATGGAAAGCGGGATGTTACCGTCGTTGTTGAAAAGTTAAAACTGATTGAAAAAGGTCAAAGCCCCAACGCAATAGAAGGTCATAAAGAAGTTGCAGCAACCGTCGCAATAGAGAAAATAGAAATTACTTATGATGAATTTGAACGAACGGTCATTGCACAATCGCAAGAACAGGGCTTTCATACTTATGAGATCTCGGTTTCGCTTCGAAGTAACTGTTTATTAAAAGCGGCAAGGGTTTATATGATTTTTGAAGTGTTAGAGAAAATGGGAGAAATTATTAAATCCGCTCCGCCTGTAGAAGAATTAGAGGAAGAAAGATTTGATCAATCATTCACAGTGACTTTTGTTTCCAATGAAAAGGCTGAAGATCTTGAAAAGAAAATAATGAAAGTTTCAGAGGTTGAGAGTGTAAATGTGGTAACAGTCGCTTTGCCTGAGTCGATAATTGCAGAGCAAGAAAAAAGCAGCGCGCCTGTAATGGATCCTAATGAAAGCAGCTCTCAGGAAATAAAAGATATGGTAAAAAGCAATAAAGCTCAACAGGTTGAAGGCAAGGATTCGAATAAGCAACAACAGAGCGGGAAAGCTGTCAATAAAACGATAAGAGTGAATATTGAAAGGCTTGATATTCTATTAAACTTGTTTGAAGAATTAGTCATTGATCGAGGCAGATTGGAACAAATTTCTTCAGAATTGAGTAATCAAGAGCTTCAAGAAACGGTTGATCGAATGTCAAGAACGACCGGCGATTTGCAAAATATTATTTTAAATATGCGGATGGTTCCGATTGAAACAGTATTTAATCGTTTTCCACGAATGGTTAGACAATTGTCCCGTGATCTACAAAAGAAAGTGAATTTAGAAATCATAGGCGCTGATACAGAGCTTGACCGTACGGTTATTGATGAAATAGGAGATCCGCTTGTTCATTTAATTCGCAATTCGTTAGACCATGGGATTGAGACACCGGAAGTTCGAAGAGCGAAAGGAAAATTAGAAGAAGGAACGCTTATCTTAAAGGCCTATCACAGTGGAAATCATGTCTTTATTGAAATTGAGGATGATGGAGCGGGAATTAATCGCGATAGAGTATTAAATAAAGCATTAAGCAACGGAATTGTAAACGAGCAAACGGCGGAGAGTTTAACGGATCAACAAGTATATGATCTAATTTTTGCCTCTGGATTTTCAACGGCTGATCATATTTCAAATGTTTCCGGACGTGGGGTCGGATTAGATGTTGTAAAAAATACGATTGAAACATTAGGCGGAAACGTTTCAGTAGATGCAGAGGAAGGAAAGGGTTCTCGTTTCTCAATCCAATTGCCTTTAACCTTATCGATTATTTCCGTCATGCTTGTTGAAATTCAGCAAGAGAAATATGCGATTCCGCTTTCTTCGATTATTGAAACAGCGATAATAAAGCAAGATGAAATTTTACATGCACATAATCAAGAGGTAATCGATTTTCGTGGGAAAATTGTTCCATTATTATACTTGAGAGATTTGTTTGAAGTACCCGTTTTTAAAGAAGACAACGAATATATTTCTTTAGTCATTGTCCGTAAAGGCGAAAAGATGGCTGGTCTTGTAGTGGATTCCTTTATTGGTCAGCAAGAAATCGTATTAAAATCATTTGGTAATTATTTAACAAACATATTTGCCATTCCAGGCGCAACGATTTTAGGAGATGGTCAGGTTGCATTAATTGTTGATTGCAACGCTTTGTTAAAATAATTAGTAGATGAATGCGGTTTAATCTATCCTAAAAAGAGGTGTGGTGGATGTCTGAAAGTACGTTAGCTGATATGAAGCTTATTGTGTTTCAATTAAATGGAAAAGAATACGGGATTCCTGTTTATTTGGTTCATGGAATAGAAAAGGTTCAGCATATAACACGAGTGCCTGGAGCAGCCCCCTTTGTAAAAGGGGTTATTAATCTTCGAGGAGTTGTTACACCGATTATTGATCTTCGAAAAAGATTTGGGCTTGAAGAATCTCCTTATACGGAGGCAACACGTGTCATTATTGTTGCATTAGATGACATAGAAGTAGGATTGGTTGTCGACACAGCTAATGATGTTATTGACATAAAACAAGAGGCTATTGAGCCGTCCCCAGAATTGGTTGGTGTTGAAGCCGATGAATTTGTAAAGGGTGTTGTTAAAGTGGAGAGCCGGCTATTAATTCTTCTTGACCTTGCTAAAATTCTAGATAAGGATAAAGCTAAGTTGGAAGGTTCGGAACGAGCATGATGAAATTTATTAATGGAATATCAAAAGAAAATCATCTAGATATTCTAAAAGAAATCGGTAATATTGGGGCAGGTAACGCGGCTACATCACTTTCTGTCCTATTAAACAAAAAAATCCAAATGAAAGTACCGAATGTCCGGGTTATGACATTTAACGATATGATCGAGGTAGCTGGGGGTGCAGACAATGTAGTTGCAAGTGTATTCTTGCGTATTGAAGGGGACTCGCCTTGTAATTTGTTTTTTATTCTCTCTATTGACCAAGCGGACACTTTTATTAGACATTTGATAGGGGATGAGTTCTTTTCCTTCGCGATGTCGCCATACAATGATATGGCGTTATCGGCGTTGCAGGAATTAGGAAATATTTTGGCAGGCTCATATCTTTCTGCTTTATCAGACTTTACGAGTCTTAATTTATACCAAAATGTACCTGAAACGAGCATTGATATGCTCGGTGCGATTTTAAGTTATGGATTTCTTGAGCTATCCCAATTTAGTGACTACGCAATTGTTATTGATACCGCCTTAATCGATACGAATGAAAATCAAATGGGAGTGGATGGTCATTTCTTCTTAATCCCAGATTTAGAATCTTTTGATATTATGTTTCATTCGCTGGGAGTTGCACTTGATGAATGAACGGCAAGAAATTGTAAAGGTTGGAATCGCAGACCTAAAAATTGTCAAAGCTCCTCAATTGATTAGAACTTCTGGGTTAGGCTCTTGTGTTGGTGTTGTTGTATTCGATCCGTTTCAAAAAGTTGCCGGGCTGGCACATGTGATGCTTCCGGACTCGTCATTAGCAAGAAGTAATTCCTTTAATATGGCGAAATACGCGGATACCGCTGTGAAAGAACTAGTATCGACTCTTGTAAAACAAGGGGCAAGAAAACCGGGATTAAAGGCGAAAATAGCCGGTGGTGCACAAATGTTCCAGTTTTCTTCGGGAAATGAAGTGATGAGGATTGGTCCGAGAAATGTAGAGGCTGTGAAAAAGCAATTGGCTGACTTACATATTAAATTACTTGGTGAAGATGTTGGTGGAAATAGCGGTCGAACAATCGAGTTTGATCCAGATACATCTATTTTGCAAATTAGAACAGTTAATAAAGGGATATCTTATTTGTAAAGGGTCATTTCAATTTGATAATATTACAAGAATTCTAAATCTATAATTGTATTTATGATGAAATAAATGGATAAAGCTCACCCCTGACACAAGAGATTGAATTGAAGGAGTGTCTTAATGGTACATGTTAGGAGTAAGGATGAACAGCAAATCTGGGATAAATGGTCAACCTCACGGGACATGGAAGCCGGAAATCTTTTAATCAAAAAGTACACGTCACTCGTTCGTTACCATGTACAGCGCCTTTCTGTCTCTTTGCCCAAGAGTGTTGCAAGAGATGATCTTTATAGTCTTGGAATGATGGGATTACTGGACGCTTTAGAAAAGTTTGATTCAAATCGAGACTTGAAGTTTGATACTTATGCTTCATTTCGAGTTCGAGGAGCCATTTTGGATGGATTAAGAAAAGAGGATTGGCTTCCAAGAGGCACGAGAGAAAAGGCAAAAAAGATCGAATCGGTCATTGAAAAATTAGAACAACAATATATGCGCCATGTAACCGAAGAAGACATTGCTCGTGAACTAAATTTGTCTGTTGATGAAGTTTATAAGACAATGAATGAACAATTTTTTGCGCATATCATATCAATGGATGAACAATCTGACGAGACGGATGAGAAACCTGGCCGAGCTTATACGATTAAAGATCAAAAAGGATTACAGCCTGAAGATGAATTGGTTAAAAGAGAAGTAATCAATGAAATGACAGAGCTTATTTCAAAACTCTCAGAAAAAGAACAGTTAGTCATGAGTTTATTTTATCAAGAGGAATTGACATTAACAGAAATCGGTCAGATTATGGGGCTTTCAACTTCAAGAATTTCTCAAATTCACTCAAAATGTATTTTTAAATTAAAAGGCTCCATGGAGAAATTGATGTAATCTATTATCGGGACAGCGATTAGAGGGATTTTATGCTCATATTATTAGTAATAATTAGTTTAGCCTTAAATATTCTGGCTTTTTTGATCATCGCGATTTTATTTTTGCGGCAGAATAAATTAATTAAAATGGAAGATAATTTAAAAAGGCCAATTCATGAGATGGAAGAGCTTACAGCAGCTTATTTACTTCAAATGAAAGAAGAAAATGATCGTTTTATTAATCGATTAAATCAAGTGAACAAAGATGGTCAAGATTCTGAGACCACTTCAATAAATGAATTTGAAGTAAAGCCAAGTGAAGAGGAACATACGGATCAGCCCAACATAGCGATCGACCGATTGGATTTACAAGAAAATGACATGCCTTTTATTAAGAAAACCATTAGTCAACAAGCGGTTATGGCTTATCAAAAGCAAAAACAAAATGGAAAAATACCCATTAATTCTGATGTATCAACGATGACAGTTGAACAGAATAATCAAGCTGACAACAGGCCGATTACTGTGAATCATAACCTCGACGACCAAATTATTCATTTAAGAAAACAAGGATACAAAATAGAAGAAATTGCTAAAATGTTAAATAAAGGAAAAACAGAAATTGAACTTCTTCTTAAATTTAAAGAAGATATTCAAGAATAACTTGATTCTCCAACTTACATATGTTATATTTTTAAACGGTGTTAAAAACACACGCTTATTGATCTGCATGAATGGTGCTGTTTCAATACAGTCTCATGTTAGAAATGAAATGAGCGGAGGCAATAAACCATACAGGAGGAAAAATTCATGTCAGTTATTTCAATGAAACAATTATTAGAAGCTGGTGTACACTTCGGACACCAAACACGTCGTTGGAACCCAAAAATGAAGAAATACATTTTTACGGAGCGTAACGGCATTTATATCATCGACCTTCAAAAAACAGTTAAAAAGGTTGAAGAAGCTTACAAATGGGTAAAAGATCTAGCAGCTAACGGTGGAACAGTTCTATTCGTTGGTACAAAAAAGCAAGCTCAAGAATCTGTTAAAGATGAAGCGATTCGTTCTGGTATGTATTATGTTAACCATCGTTGGTTAGGTGGTACATTAACAAACTTTGAAACCATTCAAAAACGTATTTCACGTTTAAAAGAAATTGAAAGAATGGAAGAAGATGGTACATTTGATGTACTTCCTAAAAAAGAAGTTGTTCAATTAAAGAAACAACAAGAACGTCTTGAAAAATTCTTAGGCGGAATTAAAGAAATGAAGCAATTACCTGATGCTTTATTCATCATTGACCCTCGTAAAGAGCGTATCGCTGTTGCGGAAGCACATAAATTAAACATTCCTATTGTAGGTATGGTTGATACAAACTGTGATCCAGATGAAATTGACGTAGTAATTCCTGCAAACGATGATGCTATTCGTGCAGTAAAATTATTAACATCAAAAATGGCGGATGCTATTTTAGAAGCTAAACAAGGTGAAGAAACGGAAGTTGTAGAAACAAACGCATAAAATTCTTCGTCCCCTTGCAAAATGCATGATTGTTATATATATTAATTGAAGACTATTCAAACCGAGCAGGGAAAGGTGATAAAAGGGAGACTCCCTTTATCACCTTTTTTTAAAGAATGATAGTACACTTAACTCTCGGTACAGTAAGATACATATTTTAAGGAGGAATTTATGATGGCAGCAATTACAGCACAAATGGTAAAAGAACTTCGTGAAAAAACGGGCGCAGGTATGATGGATTGTAAAAAAGCACTCCAACAAACAGATGGTGATATGGAAAAAGCAATTGACTTCTTACGTGAAAAAGGTATGGCATCTGCATCGAAAAAAGCGGACCGTATTGCTGCAGAAGGCTTAACTTCTGTAGTAGTTGATGGAAATAATGCAGTAATTTTAGAAGTCAATGCAGAAACCGATTTTGTTGCAAAAAACGAGGCATTCCAAACACTTGTAAAAGAATTAGGAGAGCATTTGTTAAGCAAGAAACCAGCGAACGTTGATGAAGCACTTACTTCTACAATGGATAATGGTTCTACAGTACAAGATCATATTAGTGCAGCTATTTCAAAAATTGGTGAGAAAATGACTCTTCGCCGTTTTGAAGTTAAAACAAAAACAGATAACGATTCATTTGGTGCATATTTGCATATGGGTGGAAAGATCTCTGTATTAACAGTATTAGAAGGTACAACGGATGAAAGTGCTGCAAAGGATGTTTCCATGCATATTGCAGCAATAAATCCTAAATACGTTTCACGTGACCAAATTTCACAAGAAGAAGTTGATCGTGAGCGCGAAGTATTAAAGCAACAAGCACTTAATGAAGGAAAACCTGAAAATATTGTTGTTAAGATGGTAGAAGGCCGTCTAGGAAAATATTTTGAAGATATTTGTTTATTAGACCAATCTTTCGTTAAAGATCCTGACCAAAAAGTACGCAAATTTGTAGAGTCAAAAGGTGGATCTGTACGTGAATTTGTGCGCTACGAAGTTGGCGAAGGTTTAGAAAAACGTGAAGAAAACTTTGCTGAAGAAGTAATGAACCAAATGAAAAAATAAGGTTGCGTAAACAACTCTTTTCAGGGAACACAATGTGTTCCCTGTTTTTCAAACAGTAAAAATAATAGTATAATACATATATGGAGGTTTATATGACCAACCCAAAGTATAAACGTGTTGTTTTAAAATTGAGTGGAGAAGCTTTGGCTGGTGACCAAGGTTTTGGGATTTATCCAGCAGTGATCGAATCTGTGGCTGCCCAAGTTAAAGAACTCGCAGATTTAGGTGTAGAAGTAGCTGTTGTTGTTGGCGGAGGCAATATCTGGCGCGGAAAAATCGGTGAAGAAATGGGAATGGATCGAGCGACTGCAGACTATATGGGGATGCTGGCAACAGTAATGAATTCCTTAGCACTTCAAGATAGTCTAGAGCTAGTTGGTTGTGAAACTCGAGTGCAGACATCGATTGAAATGAGACAAGTGGCTGAACCTTATATTCGTAGAAGAGCGATTCGCCATTTAGAAAAGAAACGTGTCGTTATATTTGCAGCTGGTACTGGAAACCCATATTTCTCAACAGATACGACAGCTGCGCTACGAGCAGCTGAAATTGAAGCCGAAGTAATCCTTATGGCTAAAAACAATGTCGATGGTGTTTATTCAGCAGACCCTCGTATTGATAAAAATGCTAAGAAATACGATGAATTATCTTATTTGGATGTAATTAAAGAAGGGTTGGCAGTAATGGATTCCACAGCTTCTTCACTTTGCATGGATAATAATATTCCACTTATTGTATTTTCAATTATGGAAAATGGGAACATCAAACGTGCTGTTATGGGTGAAAAAATAGGAACAATTGTTAGGGGGAAATAATTATGCCAAAACAAGCGATTGCAAATACAAAAGATAAAATGGCGAAGGCAATTTCGGCTTATTCTCGTGAGCTGGCGGGTATTCGTGCGGGTCGAGCAAATGCATCATTATTAGATCGCATTACAGTTGAGTATTACGGTGCTCCAACACCTGTAAACCAATTAGCTGGTATTTCTGTGCCAGAAGCTAGATTACTTGTTATTCAGCCTTATGATAAAACGAGTCTTGGTGACATTGAAAAAGCTATATTAAAATCAGATCTTGGGTTAAATCCGACAAGTGATGGTAATTTAATCCGAATTTCAATCCCGCCGTTAACAGAAGAACGTCGTAAAGAGTTAGTGAAGGTAGTAAAAAAAGCCGCAGAAGAGGCAAAAATTGCGATTCGTAATGTTCGTCGTGATGCAAATGACGATTTGAAAAAGCTCGAAAAGGCTGGAGACATTACTGAAGATGATTTACGTGGCTATTCCGACGATATTCAAAAGGTAACGGACGAGAATATCGCTAAGATCGATGACTTAACTAAAGAAAAAGAAAAAGAAATCCTTGAAGTATGATTAACTTCTTTCAGCAAATATTTTTGTACCGAAAGCTTGAGAGAGGTACAGAAGTCTCTCACTCATATAAGTGAGAGATAAATGCAAGGTTTTATTAATTCAGTGGGGTTTAAATTCTGACTGGATGAAGTTAAAGCCTTCGGCGGATGCCACAGATTTTCAAGGAAAGAATACCTTCGCAAGCGCGATAAAATCTGGGCGCAAATTCGCTTTGGCGAATTTGATTTCAATATATCTTTACTTACTCTCTTTAAATGAATGAGAGTAACAAATGGGCTGCTCATTTTTTATGGACGACACGAGGTCCTTGTCAGGGAGTTCACAGGACTGATTGTTTTTACTAAGTAAAATCCGTAAATGCAATATGAAACCCTCTATTAATTAGGGGGTTTTTTTACACGATAAAAGGAAATGATGAATGTAGCCAAAAGTATTTTTTGAAATCCATTTTTAATAATAAGAGCTATATCAAGATATTTTTGATATGATAGAAATGGAATATAATGAAAAATATGATCTTGGGGAATCATCTTTTTCGGAGGGTGAGATAACCTTTCTGGAGGAGTTTACATATGTTGTTCGATAAATTTAATAGATGGAAGAAAACAACGAGTCCTTCTAATCTCCAAGAACGAATGGAAAGGATTAGAGAAAAGCCTGTACCCGAGCATATTGCCATTATTATGGATGGAAATGGACGTTGGGCGAAAAAGAGGGCTTTGCCAAGGGTGGCTGGTCACCATGAGGGAATGAAGGCCGTTCGAAAAATTACCATAATGGCCAATCGATTAGGAGTAAAAACGTTAACGCTTTATGCTTTTTCAACTGAAAATTGGAAACGTCCAAGATCAGAAGTTGAGTATTTAATGAAGCTGCCAGAAGAGTTTTTGGGAATCTATTTACCAGAGCTAAAATCTGAGAATGTAAAAGTACAAATGATTGGATACAAGGATCAGTTACCAAATCATACATACCGGGCAGTTGAAAAGGCAATGTTTCAGACAGAGGGAAACTCAGGGTTAATTCTCAATTTTGCCTTAAATTATGGGAGCAGATCTGAAATTATTGAAGCTGTAAAAAATGTTGTGGCAGATGTAAATAAGGGTATACTAGATGAAAGTAAAATAAACGAAGAAACTTTTTCAAATTATTTAATGACAAAGGAATTATCAGATCCGGATTTATTAATCCGTACGAGTGGTGAAATTCGTTTAAGTAATTTTATGCTTTGGCAGCTGGCTTATTCAGAGTTCTGGTTTACCGAGGTTTTATGGCCTGATTTTTCTGAGGAGCATTTAATGCAAGCAATTGAAGAGTTTCAAAATCGGCAACGACGTTTTGGGGGAGTTTGATAAAGGTGTTGACAATTTAAATGAAACAAAGAATTATAACAGCAGTTATATTTGGAATTATCCTCATTTCTTTAACAATTGTGGGAGGAGTTCCTTTACTTATCTTAGCCTATCTGGCCGCAACAATTGCACTCTATGAACTATTAAGAATGAGGAAGCTTAAATTACTTTCGATAGCAGGATTGATATCCATGCTTGTCCTTTGGATTATTTTACTCCCATCAAAATATGAATCTTTATTACTGGATTTGGGTTTAACTAAGGTTGAGCTTACTTTATTTGCCGTGTTATTATTTTTAAGTTACACGGTTGCAACGAAAAACCGCTTTACTTTTGATGATGTTGCATTTTCGGTCATATCTATTTTATATATTGGAATGGGTTTTCATTATTTTCTTGAGACTCGGGAAGAAGGACTTGTATATATTTTTTATTCCTTGTTCATTATATGGGCGACGGATTCTGGTGCCTATTTTATTGGGAAGGCAACAGGAAAACGAAAGTTGTGGCCGGAAATCAGTCCGAATAAAACAATCGAAGGTTCAATTGGCGGGATTTTATGTGCTGTAGTTGTTAGTGTGGTTTATGGACTAATCACTGATATCGATATTAATCTCCTTCACCTTGGCATTATGACGATTATTTTGTCCGTATTTGGACAAATTGGTGATCTAGTTGAATCTGCGTTTAAACGACATTATCAGGTGAAAGATTCAGGGAATCTCCTTCCAGGTCATGGCGGGATATTGGATCGCTTTGATAGTTTGCTTTTTGTTTGGCCATTGATACATTTTTTACAATTAATCTAAATTTGATTTCACTCAGCGGGAGTCCGCTATCTCTAAAGATTAGTTAGTATGAATGAAAAAAGTTCCCTGATTTAGTGGGGCTTAAACCTTGGCTGAATGAAGTTAGGCTTATGGCGGATGTTGCGGATTTTTTAAAGGTAATTTATCGAGCGAGGCTCGATAAAAATCCGGACACAAATTAGGTGGACGAATTTGATCTTTTTTATCATTATAGAGGAATTTATATGAATGATGAATAATATCTTATGAAATAGCAAGTTTTTGTTGTTGAGACTAGGAGTGAGTATTTTGTGAAGAAGATTAGTTTATTAGGTGCAACAGGTTCGATTGGAACACAAACGGTTGATATCATTGCCAAACATAAAGAGCAATTTTCTTTAGTGGCGATGTCAGTCGGAAGAAATATCGCTTTAGCTCGGAAAATAATCATTGATTTATCTCCAGAACTAGTTTCGACAATTGAGAAAAGGGATGCAGAAACCCTACAAACTGAGTTTCCAAATATTCAATTTGTATATGGGGATCAAGGATTGACAGAGGTTGCAGTTTTCTATAAAGCAGATATTTTAATAAATGGGGTCACGGGAAGTGTCGGTTTGCAACCTACACTCCATGCAATAGAGGCGAACAAAACGATTGCCCTTGCCAATAAAGAGACACTAGTAACAGCGGGTCATCTTGTCATGGATGCTGTGAAAAAACATCGTGTATCTATCCTGCCTATAGATAGTGAGCATTCGGCTATTTTTCAATGTTTACAGGGAGAAAAAACAAAGAATATCGATCGAATCATATTGACCGCCTCAGGCGGGAGTTTCAGAGATCGTACAAGAGCGGAACTCACGAATGTAACGATTGAGGATGCCTTAGCTCATCCTAATTGGTCGATGGGAGCAAAAATAACGATTGATTCTGCAACCATGATGAACAAAGGACTTGAAGTTATCGAGGCTCATTGGTTATTTGAACTTCCTTACGAAAATATTGATGTTCTCCTTCATAAAGAAAGTGTCATACACTCAATGGTTGAGTTTCATGATAGCAGTGTGATTGCTCAGCTTGGAAGTCCTGATATGCGAGTTCCGATTCTATATGCCTTAACCTATCCTGATCGAATTCCATTTCCATCAGCGAAAGGACTGAATTTAGCTCAGTTTGGACAATTAAATTTCCAAGAAATGGATTTTGACCGTTTTCGTTGTTTAAAGTTAGCCTATTCAGCGGGGAAAGAGGGAGGCTCCTTCCCGACTGTTTTAAATGCTGCTAATGAGGAAGCGGTAGCAGCATTTTTAAATCATAAAATTACATTCCTACAAATTGAAGATATTGTTCAACAAGCACTTGAACGGCATGATAAAGTACCTAATCCTAGTTTAGATGAAATTAAACTTATTGATATGGAAACAAGAAAATGGGTTGCATCATTCCTAGTATCTTAATGGGGATTGATCAGGTGGTTTAAACATCTATTGACAAAGGTGGTAATATATTGACTACAGTTATAGCCTTTATTGTTATTTTCGGAGCACTGGTATTTTTTCACGAATTAGGACATTTGATCTTTGCAAAAAAAGCAGGGATTTTATGTCGTGAATTTGCAATTGGATTTGGTCCAAAAGTATTTTCATTTAAGCATAATGAAACCGTCTATACAATTCGCTTACTTCCTATTGGTGGTTTTGTACGGATGGCCGGTGAAGACCCAGAAATGGTGAATATCAAGCCAGGTTACCGTGTTGGATTGTATTTAGATAATGATACTCATCATGTAAAAAGAATCGTTTTAAATAACAAAGATAAATATCCCGGTGCTTTATTATTGGAAGTTGAATATGCAGATATTGAACATGATCTCATTATTAAAGGCTATGTTGAGGGGAAGGAAGAAGAAGGCCTTCGTACATTAACAGTCATGCCCAACGCCGTCCTCGTTGAAGACGGAAATGAGACACAAATTGCTCCATATGACCGCCAATTCGCCTCAAAAACGCTAGGCCAAAGAGCAATGGCTATTTTCGCTGGTCCGATGATGAACTTTGTACTGGCTTTTGTCGTATTTATTATTATTGCCTTATGGCAAGGAGTTCCTTCGGATGAACCAAAGCTCGGGAAGCTTACAGATGATGGGGCTGCTGTTGAATCCGGTTTAAAACAAGGTGATATTGTTCATTCCATTAATGGGGCAGAAATTTCCAGTTGGTCAGATGTGGTAGAAGTTATTCGCAAAAATCCTAAAACAGAATTAACCTTTGCAGTTGATCGAAATGGACTAGATATGGAAATTCTAGTCGTTCCAAGAGAGAACAAGTTAGAGGACGGGCAAACAATCGGAATTATTGGAGCCTATAGTCCAATGGAAAGCTCCCCAGTCTTGGCGTTAAAATACGGGGTAACAGAGACCTATTTTTGGACGAAAGAGATATTTGGTGCGGTTGGAAAGCTTGTGACAGGTCAGTTCTCGATTGATTCTCTAGCAGGACCTGTAGGGATTTATCAATCTACCGATATGGTTGCACAATCAGGAATCTACTATTTAATGAGATGGGCAGGCGTGTTGAGTATTAACTTAGGAATTATGAATCTGCTCCCTATTCCAGCTCTTGATGGTGGTAGACTTTTATTCTTTGCCGTTGAAGCGGTAAGAGGGAAACCAATTGATCGTCAAAAAGAAGGCATGATTCACTTTTTAGGCTTTGCATTATTAATGCTGTTGATGTTAGTTGTTACATGGAATGATATTCAAAGGTTCTTTTTATAACTACTTACTAATCATGGTTGTTGATATTTCCTTCACCATGATTAGTAAGGATAAAAAGAATTATAATCTACTTTAGAGGTGCTAGTATATGAAACAGAGTATGACATTTATCCCTACATTAAGAGAAGTACCTGCAGATGCTGAAATTAAAAGTCATCAACTATTACTGCGAGCAGGCTATATACGTCAAACAGCTAGTGGTGTTTACAGTTACTTACCTTTAGCTTGGCAAGTCTTGAAAAACATTGAAAATATTGTTCGTGAAGAAATAAATGCTACTGGGGCAGTTGAACTATTAATGCCTACTTTACAGCAAGCAGAGCTTTGGCAAGAATCTGGCAGATGGTATACATATGGTCCTGAGTTGATGCGCTTGCATGATCGGCATAATCGTGAATTTGCTTTAGGACCCACCCATGAAGAAGTGATTACAACATTAGTGAAAGATGGAATAAAATCATACAAACGGTTACCACTTTCCCTTTATCAAATTCAAACAAAATTCCGTGATGAAAAAAGACCGCGATTTGGCTTATTAAGAGGTAGAGAGTTTATTATGAAAGATGCCTACTCTTTCCATTCGTCACGAGAAAGCTTGAGTGAAACTTACGATAAAATGTTTCAAGCTTATAGCAATATTTTTACTCGTGCAGGTCTTAATTTCCGTGCAGTCATTGCAGACGCGGGAGCAATCGGCGGTAAAGAAACTCATGAATTTATGGCTCTCTCTGATATTGGTGAAGATACGATTGCTTATTCAGACAGCTCTTCATATGCAGCAAATATTGAAATGGCACCTGTAATAACAAAATATGAACAAAGCAATGAAGAAGTAAAAGTGATGGAGAAAGTTTTAACTGAAAATCAAAAAACGATTGCTGATGTGTCAGCGTTCTTGGATGTACCTGTGGAGAAATGTATCAAATCATTATTATTCAAAGTAGATGACAAATATGTATTAGTGCTTGTACGCGGGGACCATGAAGTAAATGATATTAAACTTAAGAACCTCTATAGTGCAGACAGTGTTGAGCTGTCTGAGGCAGACGAAACATTAAAAGTTCTTGGCTGTTCCGTAGGTTCACTTGGACCTGTAGGCGTATCAAACGTAGAAGTAATTGCTGATCATGCTGTAAAATCCATTGTGAATGGGGTTTGTGGAGCAAATGAAGAAGACTGTCATTACATTCATGTAAACCCTGATCGTGACTATCAAGTGTCCCGATATGAAGATTTACGTTTTATTCAAGAAGGAGACCCATCTCCAGATGGTCAAGGGAAAGTTCTTTTTGCACGAGGAATAGAGGTCGGCCATGTTTTCAAGTTAGGAACTCAATACAGTGAAGCAATGGATGCTACGTTCCTAGATGAGAATGGAAAATCAAAGCCGTTTATTATGGGTTGTTATGGAATCGGTGTGTCAAGAATGATCACTGCAATCGCAGAGCAGTTTAATGATGAGAAAGGCTTGATATGGCCTGTTAATATAGCCCCTTATCATGTACACCTTATTGCAGTTAACATGAAAGATGAAGCGCAATCCGAGTTAACAGAGACTCTCTATCAAGAACTTAAACAAAATCGCTTTGAAGTGCTATTTGATGATCGCCATGAACGTGCAGGTGTCAAATTTGCTGATAGTGACTTAATTGGGCTGCCTGTAAGAATTACAGTTGGAAAAAAAGCAAGTGAAGGAATTGTTGAAGTAAAGGTTCGTAAAACTGGTGAAATGAAAGAAGTTCATGTTGAAGAATTAGTGAGCACAATTTCAACCATGCTCTCAAACTTATAGTACTAACTAAAGAAGGTGTCTTGTATTCATCACTTTTTGTCTAATCTATTTAGATGAATGGTACAAGACATCTTTTTGTATGATATAATAATGGTTGTTCAATTTGATATGAACTGAATAATATAAATAGACAGGAGGAGAGACATCTAGATGAGTATTGACTCAGAAAGAATTGAGCGTTTCCAGCTCTTACTCCAACAACTGCAACTTACTGATGATGCCATTGTTCCGTATTTCTTAAATGCCCAAATCGAAAAATTGGTCATTGATAAGAAAGCTAGAAAATGGCATTTTCATTTTTTATTCCAACAAATTCTCCCTTATCCTATATTAATTAAATTTGTCGACCAACTCGAAAAATCATTTTCACATATTGCTCAAACTTCCCATTCGATAAAGGTAATAGATGGGGAGTATTCTGAGCAATTAGTGATTGATTATTGGCGCCACTGTATGAAGGAACTTGACGGGATCTCACCGCCTTTGGCAAAAGTGTTAAATGAACAAATACCTAAAGTCCATGGCAACAAATTAGTCATTAAAGTAAAGAATGAGATGGAAAGTTTATCAATCAAAAATAAATATACTGAAATAATCTCACAAATCTTTCAACAATATGGATTTCCTCCATTCGGATTTGAGATCGAAATTGATACGGAACAATCAAATCTAGAGTATGAAAAGTTCGTAGAAGCAAAACAAAAAGAGGATCAAGAGAGGGCTTTCCAAGCCTTAGTTGACATGCAAAAACAAGAAGAAAAGACAGGAGAACGATCCGAACATAGTGGACCTCTTGTCATTGGCTTAACGATTAGAGATGATGCAGAATATAAGAAATTAGAAGAAATTTACGATGAAGAACGGCGAGTTGCAATTGAAGGTTATGTATTTAATGCCGAAACAAGAGAGCTGCGAAGTGGCCGGACGTTATTAACCTTTAAAATCACCGACTATACGAGCTCGATTATGGTTAAAATGTTCTCTCGTGATAAAGAGGACGCCGAGTTATTTACCCATGTCCAAAAGGGTATGTGGTTAAAGGTAAGGGGCAGCATTCAAAATGATACGTTTGTCCGTGATCTCGTGATGATCGGAAATGATATTAATGAGATCAAAGCACCAACTCGCGTGGATGGAGCACCGGAAGAAGAAAAGCGGGTTGAGTTGCATTTGCATACCCCTATGAGTCAAATGGATGCTGTTTCTTCCGTAAGTGCTTTAGTTAGTCAAGCGAAAAAATGGGGACATAAAGCAATAGCGATTACAGATCATGCTGTAGCTCAATCTTTTCCTGAAGCATTTAAAGCGGGAAAACAAAATGATATAAAAATTATCTACGGTGTTGAAGTAAATTTAGTTGATGATGGAGTTCCAATTGCCTACAATTCAGCTCACCGTAAGCTTGAAGATGATACGTATGTTGTTTTTGACGTTGAAACAACAGGCTTATCTGCGGTATATGATACGATCATTGAACTCGCTGCTGTAAAAATTCGCAATGGAGAAATCATTGACCGTTTTGAATCGTTTGCAAATCCACATGTACCGCTCTCGGCAACGATTATTAATTTAACAAGTATTACAGATGATATGCTTCAAGATGCCCCTGAAGTAGAAGCCGTGTTAAAAAGGTTTCATCGCTGGACGGAGGATGCGATCCTCGTGGCCCACAATGCCTCATTTGATATGGGATTCTTAAATACTGGCTATAAGAGGATTGGTTTGGATAAAGCTGATAACCCGGTCATTGATACGTTAGAATTAGGCCGCTTTTTGTATCCGGAACTGAAGAATCACCGCTTAAATTCGTTGGCGAAAAAATTAGATGTTGAATTAACACAGCATCACCGGGCGATTTATGATGCTGAGGCAACTGGATACATCTTATTGAAAATGCTTCGCAGTGCTGCTGAAAAAGGAATTGAATATCACGACGAGTTGAATGATAATATGGGACAAAGTAATGCATATCAACGAGCACGGCCTCACCATTGTACATTGCTAGTGCAAAATGAACTTGGCCTTAAAAATCTATTTAAATTAATCTCAACAGCCCATTTAAATTATTTTTATCGGGTGCCAAGAATTCCCCGGTCACAGTTAGAGAAGTATCGCGAAGGACTTATTATTGGTTCAGGCTGCGATAAAGGCGAAGTGTTTGGAGGAATGATGCAAAAGGGGATGGAAGAGGCTGAAAAAGTTGCACAGTTCTATGACTATTTAGAAGTTCATCCAAAAGAAGTTTACCAGCATTTAATTGAACTAGAAATGGTAAAGAACGAAAAATCGTTAGAGGAAATCATTGAAAACATTGTGAAACTTGGTGAGAAATTAGATATTCCAGTCGTCGCTACTGGAAATGTGCACTACTTAAACCCGAATGATAAAATCTATCGTAAAATCTTAATTCATTCACAAGGGGGAGCAAACCCGCTCAATCGTCATAAACTGCCTGACGTTCATTTCAGAACGACAGATGAAATGCTTCATGCATTTTCATTTTTAGGGGAAGAAAAGGCAAAAGAAATTGTTGTTGTGAATTCGAATAAAATTGCCGACATGATAGATGAAGTTAAGCCGATTAAAAATGATCTATATGCACCTAAGGTTGAAGGTGCAGAAGATGAAATACGCAATATGAGTTATAAAATGGCGAAACAAATCTATGGAGAACCATTACCGGAGATTGTTGAAGCCAGACTTGAAAAAGAGTTGACGAGTATTATCGGAAATGGGTTCGCTGTTATTTATTTAATTTCCCATAAGTTAGTTAAAAAGTCGATTGATGAAGGATATTTAGTTGGCTCACGTGGTTCAGTCGGTTCATCGTTTGTTGCAACGATGACAGAAATAACCGAAGTAAATCCATTGCCTCCGCATTATATTTGTCCGAATTGTCAACACTCTGAATTTTTTAATGATGGTTCAGTTGGTTCAGGCTTTGATTTACCTGATAAAGATTGTCCTCAATGCGGGTCTCTCTATACAAAAGAAGGACAAGATATTCCTTTTGAAACATTCCTAGGTTTTAAAGGGGATAAAGTTCCCGATATTGATCTCAACTTTTCTGGTGAATATCAGCCTCGTGCGCATGATTATACAAAAGTATTGTTCGGAGAGGATTTCGTCTATCGCGCTGGTACAATTGGTACGGTCGCAGATAAAACAGCCTTTGGTTATGTAAAAGGATATCAACAAGATCACAATCTACAACTCAGAAATGCAGAAGTAGAAAGACTTGCAACTGGCTTTACAGGTGTAAAGCGGACATCAGGACAACACCCCGGTGGAATTATTGTAATCCCAGACTACATGGATATATATGATTTTACACCAATTCAGTTTCCAGCGGATGATCGGAAGGCGGAATGGAGAACGACTCACTTTGATTTCCATTCGATTGATGAAAATGTCCTAAAGTTGGATATACTAGGCCATGATGATCCGACTGTAATTAGAATGCTGCAGGATTTAAGCGGGATTGATCCCAAAACGATTCCAACCGATGATCCAGAAGTAATGAAAATTTATAGCAGTACAGAATCTTTAGGAGTGACAGAAGAACAGATTATGTGTAAAACAGGGACACTTGGGATCCCTGAGTTTGGTACGCGATTTGTCCGACAAATGCTTGAGGATACGAAACCAACAACATTCTCTGAACTTGTGCAAATTTCAGGTCTCTCTCATGGTACAGATGTATGGCTTGGTAATGCACAAGAGCTAATTCGTAATAATATTTGTACATTGCCAGAGGTAATCGGCTGCCGTGATGACATTATGGTTTATTTAATCTATCAAGGATTAGAACCTTCCTTAGCCTTTAAAATTATGGAATTTGTTCGAAAAGGAAGAGGTCTGACAGAAGAGATGGAAGCGGAAATGAGAAAAAATGAAGTTCCTGAATGGTATATTGATTCTTGTAAAAAGATAAAATATATGTTTCCAAAAGCTCATGCTGCTGCCTATGTATTAATGGGCGTTCGTGTAGCCTATTTTAAAGTTCATCATCCAATTCTTTATTATGCAGCTTATTTCACCGTACGTGCAGAAGACTTTGATCTTGATTCAATGGCAAAAGGTTCAAATGCCATACGTGCTGTAGTTGAGGAAATTAATGCGAAGGGTCTTGATGCTTCTCCAAAAGAGAAAAACTTATTAACTGTATTAGAACTGGCCCTGGAGATGTGTGAACGAGGTTTTTCTTTTACAACTATCGATTTATATCGCTCAAGTGCAAGTGAGTTTATTATTGACGGGGATTCACTGATCCCACCTTTCAATGCAATTCCAGGTCTGGGCACGAATGCAGCTTATAATATTGTTAAAGCGCGAGAGCAAGGCGAATTTCTTTCAAAAGAAGACCTTCAAAAAAGAGGGAAGGTTTCAAAAACAATCATGGAGTTCTTGGATCAGCAAGGATGTCTGGAAGCACTCCCAGATCAAAATCAACTTTCATTGTTCTAATTGCATAAAAAATTTGGATATGTTATAGTTTTATTGGAAATACTAAGGATAACTCTGGTAATTAAGAGTGGGGAAACCCACTCTTTCGTATTGTTTACGTATTTAAATTCCGCTTTTTTTACAATACGCTTGACTCGTAACTCCTGTGCTCCCTCGCTATCTATTACTGTCATCAAGTAGATAGCAAGCAATTTACAGGAGTTTTATCATTTCTTTTTGATGTTTTGCCTTTGGCAAAGGAGGGATTTTGTGAGTAAGGTCATTGATACTGTAAGTCATTTAGTGACACCAATGTTAGATGAGATGGGGCTCGAGCTTGTAGATGTCGAGTATGTAAAAGAAGGAAAAGATTGGTTTCTTCGTGTTTTTATTGATAAACCTGCTGGTATTGATATAGAAGAATGCGGAATGGTAAGTGAAAGATTAAGTGAGAGACTAGATGAACTTGATCCTATACCACATAACTATTTTCTTGAAGTATCCTCGCCTGGAGCGGAGCGGCCTTTAAAAAAGACACAGGACTTTGAAAATGCAATTGGAAAAAATGTATTTATCAAAACATACGAACCAATAAATGGTGAAAAGCAGTTTGAAGGAGTATTAACTGAATTTGATGGTACGATCGTTTCAGTTGAAATTAAAATAAAGACTAGAAAGACAAATGTAACCATCCCTTATGAAAAGATTGCAAATGCAAGGCTCGCTGTCACCTTTTCATAATAAGAGGATGATAAGATTAAGGGGGAACCATTCTCATGAGCAGTGAATTACTAGATGCTCTTGTTTTACTTGAAAAAGAAAAAGGCATTTCTCGAAATGTTATTATTGAAGCAATAGAGGCAGCACTCATTTCGGCTTATCGCAGAAATTATAATCAAGCTCAAAACGTCAGAATTGATGTGAACTTAGGCACTGGTACGATGCGGGTTTTTGCACGTAAAGAAGTGGTAGACCAAGTATTTGATCCAAGATTAGAAATTTCACTTGAAGATGCAAAAAAAATAAACCCGAATTATCAAGTGGAGGATATTGTCGAATTGGAAGTAACGCCAAAAGAATTTGGCCGAATTGCTGCGCAAACAGCTAAACAAGTCGTAACACAACGAGTGCGTGAAGCGGAACGAGGCATTATTTATTCCGAATTTATTGATCGAGAAGAAGACATTATGACGGGAATTGTTCAAAGACAAGATTCCAAATTTATTTATGTCAGTCTTGGAAAAATTGAAGCGATCTTACCTAGTAATGAACAAATGCCTAATGAAAGGTATAAACCTCATGATCGAATCAAAGTGTTTTTAACGAAAGTGGAAAAAACAACAAAAGGGCCGCAAATTTATGTATCCCGAACACATCCAGGGTTGTTAAAGAGATTATTTGAAATTGAAGTTCCTGAAATTTATGATGGAACCGTTGAAATTAAGTCTGTTGCTCGTGAAGCAGGGGATCGTTCAAAAATTTCTGTTCATAGCGATAATTCTGAAGTAGATGCCGTCGGTTCCTGTGTGGGGCCTAAAGGAGCACGCGTTCAAGCCATCGTTAATGAACTAAAAGGTGAAAAGATTGATATTGTGGAATGGTCTCAAGACCCAGTGGTGTTTGTTGCAAATGCATTGAGTCCATCTAAAGTACTTGATGTCATTGTAAATGAGGAAGATAAGGCGACAACCGTAATTGTTCCAGATTATCAATTATCTTTAGCAATAGGTAAAAGAGGTCAAAATGCAAGACTTGCGGCCAAATTAACAGGCTGGAAAATCGATATTAAATCGGAAACCGATGCAAGGGCTGCTGGAATCTTTCCACGTGAAGATTCTTTATTAAATTACGAGAACCAAGGTCAAGATATTGAAGATGACTCAGAGTTTGAAGAAAATCTTTTAGGCAATTTTGATGATCAGGAACAGAAGTAATTCCAAGGGGGGATAAAGGTGGCAACTCGAAAAAAAATTCCATTGCGTAAATGTGTCGTGACAGGTGAAATGAGACCTAAAAAAGAATTGATACGAATCGTCCGGTCGAAAGAGGGAGACGTTTCGGTTGATGTAACAGGTAAAAAGTCTGGCAGGGGCGCATACCTTTCCTTGGATAAAGAAACAATCCTAACAGCAAAGCAGAAAAACATTTTAGCTAACCACTTACAAGTGTCAGTTGATGATTCTATATATGAGGAATTATTGCAGCTTATAGAGGAAGGGAATTAATGTCTAATGGATCGACAACGTTGGATTTCATTAGTAGGTTTAGCCAATCGAGCGGGGAAAATCATATCGGGTGAAGAACTATCCGTTAAAGAAATTCGGAACGGAAAAGCGAAACTAGTTTTGTTATCGGCAGATGCATCTGCTAATACAACTAAGAAAATAACAGATAAATGTAAATCTTACCATGTACCAGTTAGAGTAGTAGAAAATCGTGAAGTACTGGGACATGCTATTGGAAAAGAGGCCCGCGTGGTTATCTCCATATTAGATGTAGGATTTGCTAAAAAGTTGTTATCGCTGCTCGATTAATATCAGCGGGGGTGAAAGAATGGTAAAAATGCGTGTGTATGAATACGCCAAAAAACATAATATATCGAGTAAAGAAGTAATTTCAAAGTTAAAAGGATTAGGAATTGAAGTTTCAAACCATATGGCAACTATAGAGGATGATGCAATGAAGAAGTTAGATGGAATTTATCAAAAAGGAAATGAAACAGGATCAACTAATTCAAAGACTGAGCAAAAACAGCCACAACAGGCTGCAGCTCGCAGTACTAACCAAAATGCGACAGCAGGAAACGCGAACGCAAAAAGCGGTCAAAAGAAGACAACCACTCAAGGTCAGTCAACTGGAAATTCCAATAATCGCAACAATAAAGGAAAAGGTAACAACTTTAATCAAAATAAAAATAAAGGGAAAAACCAGAGAGATCATAAAACTACTCATCAACATTCCCAACCAGAAAAGAAAAAAGAAAAAGAATTACCAACAAAAATTACGTTTAGTGAGTCATTAACGGTTGGTGAGTTAGCGAAGAAGTTACATCGTGAACCATCAGAGATCATTAAAAAGTTATTTTTATTAGGCGTTATGGCTACCATTAACCAAGATTTGGATAAAGATGCTATTGAATTAATTGCCGGTGAATATGGAGTCGAAGTAGAAGAAGAAATTAAAGTAGATGCGACAGATCTTGAAGTTTATTTTTCGGAAGACAGTGAAGGCGATTTAATTGAAAGACCTTCTGTTGTAACGATAATGGGGCACGTTGACCATGGAAAAACTACAACGCTTGATTCCATTCGTAATACGAAAGTAACAGCTGGAGAAGCCGGCGGGATTACTCAACATATCGGTGCATACCAAGTAGAAGAAAATGGAAAGAAAATAACATTTTTGGATACTCCTGGACACGCTGCTTTTACAACAATGCGTGCTAGAGGCGCCCAAGTTACAGACATCACGATTTTAGTCGTGGCTGCTGATGACGGGGTAATGCCACAAACCGTTGAAGCGTTAAATCATGCGAAAGCAGCTGAAGTTCCGATCATTGTAGCTGTTAATAAAATCGATAAACCGACAGCAAACCCGGACCGAGTTATGCAGGAATTAACCGAGCACGGACTTGTCCCAGAGGCATGGGGCGGAGAAACAATCTTTGTACCAATTTCGGCAAAAACGGGTGAAGGCATTGATAACCTTCTTGAAATGATTTTGCTTGTTAGTGAAGTAGAGGAATATAAAGCAAACCCTAATCGTAAAGCGAACGGTACGGTTATTGAGGCTCGTTTAGACAAAGGAAAAGGTACTGTAGCCACTTTACTTGTACAAAATGGTACTTTAAAGATTGGAGATCCGATCGTTGTTGGAAACACTTTTGGTCGTGTTCGTGCGATGGTCAATGATTTAGGCCGCCGCGTGAAAGAGGCAGGTCCATCGACGCCAGTTGAAATCACAGGCTTAAATGATGTTCCATTAGCAGGAGACCGTTTTGTTGTATTTGAAGATGAAAAAACATCTCGACAAGTAGGGGAAGCAAGAGCAACGACGGCACTACAAGCGCAACGAAGTGAAAAAACACGAGTGAGTCTTGATAATCTCTTTGAACATATGAAACAAGGAGAAATGAAGGAACTTAATCTTATCCTTAAAGCAGACGTACAAGGAACGGCTGAAGCATTAGCTGCTTCTCTATATAAAATCGATGTAGAAGGCGTAAAGATCAAAATCATTCATACAGCCGTAGGAGCGATTAATGAATCGGATATCAGTTTAGCGGCTGCTTCAAATGCAATTGTCATTGGATTTAACGTTCGTCCAGATAATAATGCGAAAAATGCAGCAGATGCAGAGGGCGTAGATATTCGTCTTCACCGCATCATTTATAAAGTGATTGAAGAAATTGACGCTGCCATGCAAGGGCTACTCGACCCAGAGTATGAAGAAAAAATTATTGGTCAGGCAGAAGTTCGTCAAACCTTCAAAGTATCTAAAGTTGGTACAATTGCTGGTAGTTATGTAACAGAAGGTAAAATTACAAGAGACAGCGGAATTCGTTTAATTCGTGATGGAGTCGTTATTTTTGAAGGCGCGATTGACGTTTTAAAACGATTTAAAGATGATGTAAAAGAAGTAAGTCAAGGATATGAATGTGGAATAACGATTAAAAACTTTAATGATGTAAAGGAAAGTGACGTCATAGAAGCATATATTATGGAAGAAGTGGGACGTTAATGATAGTTGGCTTACTAGCCTGCGAATGCATGATTTATGATGCCCAATCTTTAAAAGAGAAACGAGCAGTTTTGCAGAAGATTATCACTCGGATAAAACAAAAGTTCAATGTATCTATTTCAGAAGTGGACTTTCAAGATAGTTGGCAAAGATGTAAACTCGCTATTGCAGTTGTTGCTTCAGCACGTAAGCCTGCGGAAAAAGAATTGCAAAACGTTCTCAAATTTATAGATTCATTTCCAGAAATTGAAAGAACCATCACCGATATCGAATGGAATTAACTTCATTCAACGGGTGAATTTGATTTTAATGAGGTGTAAATATGAGCGTGAGAGCCAATCGTGTAGGAGAACAAATGAAGAAGGAATTAGGCGAAATTATTGGCCGTAAAATTAAAGATCCCCGGATTGGGTTTGTTACGGTAACGGATGTACAAGTTACAGGAGATTTGCAACAGGCTACGGTCTATATTTCTGTACTAGGTGACGAAAAACAACGGGAAGATACTTTACTTGGTCTTGCCAAAGCGAAGGGGTTTATTCGCTCTGAAATTGGCCAAAGAATTCGTTTACGAAAAACTCCTGAAATCTCCTTTGAATTTGATGAATCTATTGGCTATGGAAATAGAATAGACACCTTACTGCATCAAATTAAGAACGAAGAAAAAAGCTAAACAAGAGTAAAATGGATAGACAATGGTCTATCCATTTTTTAAAGAAAGGACTAAAAAAATGGAAGGTATTATCCCCCTAAATAAATCGAAAGGGATGACATCTCACGATTGTGTATTTAAACTGAGAAAAATATTAAAAACAAAGAAAGTCGGGCACACAGGTACGTTAGATCCAGATGTAACGGGAGTGCTTCCAATTTGTATTGGCAGAGCAACGAAAGTGGCACAATATTTAACAGATGCTGGAAAATCTTATGAAGGTGAGGTTACCCTAGGGCTCTCGACAACGACAGAAGATGCGTCCGGAGAAGTTATCGATGAGAAAAAGATAGAAAGGATAATTTCTAGACATGAGGTTTTAGACGTTTTCCAATCCTTGACGGGTACCATTACCCAGACTCCACCTATGTTTTCTGCAATAAAAGTAAATGGAAAACGCCTTTATGAATATGCTAGGCAAGGCATTGAAATTGATCGCCCATCAAGAGACATTCATATTTATTCACTTCAACTTTTAGATGACCGCCTTGAATTCAATGGAGAGAAAATATCCTTTCGTTTTCGTGTCGCATGCAGCAAAGGAACTTACGTTCGAACGTTAGCTGTCATGATTGGAGAAGCTTTAGGATACCCTGCCCATATGTCTGATTTAACGAGAGTTCAATCAGGAACATTCACATTAAATGAATGTGTTACATTGGAGGAAGTTGAAGAAAAAATGGCAAATGGATCGATAGCAGACGTCCTTTTTCCTTTAGAAAGAGCTTTGGCACATTTGCCGAAATATACGATAAATGATAAAATAGCGGAGAAAGTAAAGAATGGGGCAATGCTACCTATTCCGCCAACATTCGAGGATGAAAAGTCTCCAATTATTGTTGAGACAGAAATAGGACAGGCGCTAGCTATTTATGTTCATCATTCTGAGAAAACAGGTTGGATGAAACCATCCAAAGTATTACGGACCGTTCAATAGATTTGGAAGTATAGAAAAAGGTGAGACAGAACGTGGAAGTATATTATCTAGAGTATCCGCACGATGTAAAACGTGATGAAATCCCACCGGTTGCTGTGGCGCTAGGTTTTTTCGATGGCATTCATTTAGGGCATCAAAAAGTCATAAAAGCAGCCAAAGAAGAGGCTGAAGCAAAAGGTCTGAAGAGTGCAGTTATGTCTTTTGACCCGCATCCTTCTGTTGTACTTGGAAGGAGTGTTAAGCATGTCAAATATATTACCCCGCTTGAAGAAAAAATCAAACTTCTACGCAGTCTTGATGTAGATTATTTTTTTGTTGTCCGTTTTACAGTAGAGTTTGCTAACCTCTTGCCACAGGAATTTGTAGATCACTACCTCATTGATTTAAATGTAAAACATGTAGTTGCGGGATTTGACTATACATATGGAAGATTAGGAAAAGGAACGATGGAAACACTTCCTTTTCATTCAAGACAGCAATTTACTTTTTCGGTTATTAATAAACTCCAATTTGGAGAAGAAAAAATAAGTTCAACTCTCATTCGATCGCATATCCATAATGGAGAAATGGAAGAGTTATCCCCGTTACTTGGTCGCTTTTATCGGACGTCTGGTACGGTTATCCACGGGGAGAAAAGAGGCCGAACGATCGGCTTTCCAACTGCCAACATCGATGTAGATGAAGAATATTTACTCCCTCCGACCGGAGTTTATGCAGTGAAGCTTGAAATTGTTTCTACCGGGATTGTTTATAAGGGAGTTTGTAATGTTGGGTACAAACCAACTTTTCATAAGGAAAAAGCAGATAGACCGTCAGTTGAAGTATATATTTTTGACTTTGATAGTGAAATATATAGTGAAAAAGTGACTATTATTTGGTATAGAAGGTTAAGAAGTGAAATGAAGTTTGCGGGTGTAAAGGAATTAATCTCGCAAATTGAAAAAGATAAGCAAAATACAGAGGAATACTTCGAAAAAAATCCTACAGATACTTGCATTTTGTCATAAAAAGATGTATTCTTATTAACGTACCAAATTGAACCTTTGCTTGGCATATCGAATCACCGACGTATGCTCAGTAACAGGCGATTTATAAATAGGAGGTGAACAGGATGGCAATCACACAAGAACGTAAAAATGAACTGATCAGTGAGTACAGAGTACATGAAACAGATACAGGTTCTCCAGAAGTTCAAATCGCTGTCCTTACGGAAGAGATTAACAATTTGAATGGACACTTACGTACGCACAAGAAAGATCATCACTCACGTCGTGGTCTTTTGAAAATGGTTGGTAAACGTCGTAATTTATTAACTTACTTACGTAATAAAGACGTTCAACGTTACCGTGTATTAATTAATAAACTTGGTTTACGTCGATAGTCAAAGAAAAGCGGGAATTTTCCCGCTTTTTTATTAGCCTAATTTTTTTCCATAAATAGGTATTTGTAATTACATACATATCCTGTTTAACTTCTTTCAGCATAAGTCTCCCACTTTTATAAGAGGCGAGATAAATGCAAGATTTGATCGAAACATGGATATACCATTTATATATACGATGCACAGGAATATTCAATAATCGCTTATTTTTTTGAAAGATGGTACATAATATAGTTAGTTATGCAAATAAGAATAAGTAAGCTATTTCATGCTTTTTATTATAGAATGAGTATGTTCGAAAGAAATGCAAAGATTATTCTCTTTTAGACAAGGTAGAGAGGAGCATTAAATGAATGGAACAAGATAAAAAAGTATATTCAATAGATTGGGCTGGCCGTAAACTAACCGTTGAAGTTGGCCAGTTAGCAAAACAGGCAAATGGAGCGGTACTCATCCGTTATGGAGATTCAGCTGTCTTAAGTACTGCTACTGCTTCAAAGGAAGCAAAGAATGTAGACTTTTTCCCACTAACCGTTAACTATGAGGAAAGACTATATGCTGTTGGGAAAATTCCTGGAGGATTTATCAAAAGAGAAGGACGTCCAAGTGAGAAAGCTATTCTCGCGAGCCGTTTAATTGATAGACCAATTCGTCCATTATTTGCCGATGGTTTTCGTAATGAAGTTCAAGTTGTTAGTTTAGTTTTAAGTGTAGATCAAGATTGCTCGACTGAAATGGCGGCTATGTTTGGATCTTCACTTGCCCTTAGTGTGTCTGATATTCCGTTTGAAGGTCCGATTGCTGGGGTAGTTATTGGTCGTATTGATGGGAATTTTATCATAAATCCAACAGTTGAGCAATCTGAAAAAAGTGATATTCACTTAACGGTTGCTGGGACGAAAGATGCTATCAATATGGTTGAAGCGGGTGCAAATGAAGTTTCTGAAGAAACCATGTTAGAAGCAATTATGTTTGGTCATGATGAGATAAAACGTTTGATTTCTTTCCAAGAACAAATTGTTAAAGAAGTTGGAAAAGAAAAGGTAAGTGTAGTTCTTGCCGAAGTGGATGCAGTATTGGAAGCTGAAATTCGCGGGTTATGTGAAACAGAAATGATTCAAGCGATTCAAGTTCAAGAAAAACATGCTCGTGAAGATGCGATTCAGGCAGTGAAAGAAAAGATCCTTGCAAAATATGAAGAACAAGAAGCAGAGGAAGCTGTCCTAAAACAAGTGAAGCAAGTGTTAGACAAGCTTGTAAAAGGAGAAGTTCGCCGCCTCATTACAGAAGATAAAATTAGACCGGATGGCCGTAAACCGGATGAGATTCGTCCATTATCATCTGAAGTAAGTTTATTGCCACGTACACATGGTTCAGGCTTGTTTACTCGTGGACAAACGCAAGCATTAAGTATTTGTACACTAGGTGCATTAGGGGATGTACAAATTCTTGATGGACTTGGTCTGGAAGAAGAAAAACGATTTATGCACCATTATAATTTCCCTAACTTTAGTGTTGGAGAAACGGGACCGATGAGAGGCCCAGGTCGTCGTGAAATTGGTCATGGTGCCTTAGGTGAAAGAGCTTTATCCTATGTGATTCCAGATGAGAAGGAATTTCCATATACGATTCGTCTTGTTGCTGAAGTTCTTGAATCAAACGGTTCTAGTTCACAAGCAAGTATTTGCGCAGGAACATTAGCTATGATGGATGCTGGAGTGCCGATTAAAGCACCAGTAGCAGGAATTGCAATGGGTCTAATTAAATCTGGTGAAAATTATTCGATTTTGACTGATATTCAGGGGATGGAAGACCACCTTGGAGATATGGACTTTAAAGTAGCTGGTACAGCAAAAGGGATAACAGCCCTGCAAATGGATATTAAAATCGCAGGCTTATCACGTGAAATTTTAGAAGAAGCTCTGCAGCAAGCCAAAATTGGCCGAATGCAAATATTAGATTCCATGCTGGCAACAATCCAAGAGCCACGCGGACACTTATCAACTTTCGCACCGAAAATTTTAATGATGGCGATTAATCCTGATAAAATTCGTGATGTCATTGGACCAAGTGGAAAACAAATCAATAAAATTATTGAAGAAACCGGCGTAAAAATTGATATTGAGCAAGATGGTACGGTATTTATTTCATCAACAAATGAAGAGATGAATCAAAAAGCCAAACAGATTATTGAAGATCTTGTTCGTGAAGTAGTTGCAGGACAACTTTACCTAGGAAAAGTAAAACGCATTGAAAAGTTCGGGGCGTTTGTTGAAATCTTCCAAGGCAAGGATGGACTCGTTCATATTTCTGAGTTGGCAGAGGAACGTGTTGGTAAAGTAGAAGATGTTGTAAAAATTGGTGATGAGATGCTCGTAAAAGTGCTTGAAATTGATAGACAAGGCCGAGTAAATTTATCACGAAAAGCCGTATTAAAAGAGCAGCGTCAACATGAGGAAAGTGCTCAAAACTAATGAAATTTAGCACAGTCAGCGGGCGATCCCCTGGCTGTTTATTTATGGAAAAACTTCCTGAATTACATATAGAAATAACTAAGTTCTACCTTGTCCCCTCCATTCATAGTTTGTAATGGAGGCGATAATAATAATGAAAAAATGGGTTGTGGCAGGTTTTATTTTGTTGCTGGCTTTTTTAATTGTGAATAATCCTTTTTCTAAAGAATATATAAGCAGTTTAAAAGAGGATGTTATCTCAGTAGGTAAAAACAAAGATCCTCTTTATCAGGAAATAGATTCAAGAGCGGACGAATATAAAGTTCCTGCCAGTGATGCTAAAATCGATCCAATTTGGAAGGCTCTTCCCGGGATTAATGGCATTGAAGTAGATGTAAAGGCATCTTATGACAAGATGAAAAAGGATGGAAGCTTTGATGAAAGTAAACTAATATATAAGCAAGTTACTCCTAATATACATTTAGAGGATCTCCCTCCATCTCCTATTTATAAAGGGCATCCTGATAAACAAATGGTTAGTTTTATTATAAATGTGGCATGGGGAAATGAATATTTGTCAAGCATGTTAGCTACATTAAAAAAACATCATGTTTCAGCCACTTTTTTTCTTGAAGGAAGATGGGCACAAAAAAATCCTGAGCTGGCAAAAATGATTTCTGAAGCAGGTCATGAAATCGGAAATCATTCCTATTCCCATCCCGATATGAAAAGTATTTCAAATGAAAAAACGAGGCAGGAGATCATAAAGACGAATGAGGTTATTAAGGCTACAACGGGAACACAACCGCAATGGTTTGCCCCGCCTAGTGGAAGTTACCGTGAAGATACGGTTAAAATTGCTGCTGAGGAACATATGAAGACGATCATGTGGAGTGTAGATACCATTGATTGGCAAAAGCCTACTCCAAATGTATTAATTGACCGAGTTATGTCCAAAGTTCATAATGGAGCAATCATCTTAATGCACCCAACAAATTCAACAGAACAATCTTTGGATACATTAATTACCCAAATTAAGGAAAAAGGTTTGCAAATTAATACGATTTCAGAACTATTTTCTGAAGAAAGATTATTATTAAACCAAGATGCAGCAAATGTAATAGAAAAGAATGAATAAACAATAGTAAAAGTCAAGTTCTTGGAAAAAATAAGGTTGATAGGATATACTTTACAACACAATCGTGTAAAATCAATGCATGAGGAATAGCATCTTTGTTTTAGAACAGGAGGAGTTTGTTTGATAAAGAAATATACGTGTCAAAATGGAGTAAGAGTTGTACTAGAAAATATTCCAACCGTTCGTTCAGTTGCGATAGGAGTGTGGATTGGTACAGGTTCAAGAAATGAGTCACTGAGCAATAATGGAATTTCTCATTTTTTAGAACATATGTTTTTTAAAGGGACAAAGACAAGATCGGCGTTAGAAATTGCTGAAGCGTTTGACAGCATTGGTGGCCAAGTAAACGCATTCACTTCTAAAGAGTACACTTGTTACTATGCAAAGGTATTAGATAACCACTCAAAGTTTGCATTAGATGTACTTGCAGATATGTTTTTTAATTCAACCTTTGTAGAAGAAGAATTGATAAAAGAAAAAAATGTAGTTTATGAAGAAATTAAGATGTATGAAGATACACCAGATGATATCGTTCACGATCTATTAAGCAAAGCCATTTATGAGGAACATTCTCTTGGGTATCCGATCTTAGGTACGGAGGAAACTTTATCTACATTTACGGGGAATACGCTAAAAGAATACATGCATAATATGTATACTCCAGAGAATGTAGTGATTTCAGTTGCTGGAAATATTGACGAATCCTTCATTAAAGAAGTAGAAAAACTATTTGGTTCCTATGAAGGTGGAAAAAGATCAAATGTGGAGGATAAACCCGTTTTCCATTTTAATCAAATTGCTCGTAAAAAAGATACAGAGCAGGCTCATCTTTGTCTTGGATATGAAGGCCTTCATGTAGGACATGAAGATATTTACAGTCTGATTATTTTAAATAATATTCTAGGTGGCAGTATGAGCAGTCGATTATTCCAAGAAGTAAGGGAAAAAAGAGGGTTATCCTATTCGGTTTTCTCCTATCATTCTGCTTTTGAAGATACAGGGATTGTTACCATTTATGGTGGAACAGGAGCCAAACAACTGGATGTCTTATATGAGACCATTCAAGAAACATTAGCGACGCTTACGAGAGATGGGATTACAGACAAGGAATTATCCAATAGTAAAGAACAGCTCAAAGGAAGCTTAATGTTAAGCCTTGAAAGTACGAACAGCCGCATGAGCCGCAATGGAAAAAATGAATTAGTCCTTGGGAGACACCGTTCGTTAGATGATATGGTTGAACACATTGATTCCGTTTCAAAGATAAGCGTCAATGAGATGGCTCAAAGAATTTTTACGGATGAATTTTCTGTGTCATTAATCAGCCCTGACGGCGTACTATCGAAAAGTCTATAATCTTTTAAAATAAACAAACAGTCTATTACACATAGTAGGCTGTTTTTTTATGGCCAAATTTAAGTGCAGACTAGTCTAATCAATGGTCTTGTCTCGTATGAATATAGAGAAGAATATTGTAATTTGTGGAGGGAAATGATGAGACTAAGTGAGTTAAGTGGAAAAGAAATCGTCGATGTAAATCGGGCAGAGCGTTTAGGGGTACTTGGACAAACCGATTTAGAAATTAATGAGAGTACCGGCCAGATCGAAGCTTTAATTATCCCTTCATTAAGATGGTTTGGAATGAAAAGACAGGGAGACGAAATACGTGTAAGCTGGAATAACATCACAAAAATCGGTAGCGATATGATTATCCTTGATATGGAAAACCTTGAAAGAAAGTGACTCAATTGGGGTCACTTTTTTTTGCGATGAAAGTCAAAAGGTCACTCACATAAAGGAATTAAAAGATCCAGTTGGTCTATCGTCACAGAATTCACCTAATTTACATATGATGTTGCAGTAGTCCCGTCATCCTTTTGAAACCCTTGAAAAAATCATGAATAAGTGTCGATCAAAACAAAAAGGGGCCCTTAATTACATGAGAATGATCATATTTCACATTCATTATAATTAATCTCGCCCTAACAAAAGAAGGTGAATTTTCATGCTGACAGATATGCAAATTGCCATTATTGGCGGTGATGCAAGGCAGCTCGAAGTCATTCGTAAGTTAACGGAACTTGATGCAAAACTATCACTCGTTGGGTTTGAACAGCTTGACCATGCTTTTACAGGAGCAAGTAAAGAAAAAATCAATGAACTAGACTTTTCTGTGTTGGATGCGATCATTTTACCGGTTGCTGGCACAAACCTTGATGGGTTCGTAGATACGATTTTTTCAAATGAAAAAATCAAGTTGCTAGAAGAGATGGTCATGAAAACCCCAGAACATTGTACTATTTTTTCGGGCATTACGAATGCTTATTTAAATAATATCATTGAAAAAACAAAACGCCGTCAAGTCCTTTTATTTAGTCGTGATGATGTTGCCATTTATAATTCGATTCCAACCGTAGAAGGAACGATTATGATGGCCATCCAGCACACAGATATAACGATACACGGATCCAATGTTACCGTCCTTGGACTTGGAAGAGTAGGGATGAGTGTTGCTCGAGCTTTTCACTTACTTGGAGCAAAAGTGAAAGTAGGAGCTCGAAAGCCCGAGCATATTGCGAGGATTACGGAGATGGGATTAACACCCTTCCATCTTAATGAAATAAGCAATTGGGTTTCTGACACAGATATTCTAATCAATACGATCCCGCATTTAGTTGTTACCCCTACTGTTATTACGAAAATGCCTGTACAAACATTAATCATTGATCTTGCTTCTAAACCAGGTGGAACAGATTTCCGTTATGCAGAAAAAAGAGGAGTAAAAGCCTTATTAGCTCCAAGTCTCCCAGGGATCGTTGCACCAAAGACAGCAGGAGCTATTTTAGCAAATGTCCTTTCACATTTACTGGAAGAAGTATATGAAAATCGAAAGGAGAATATATAATGAGTTTAAATGGAAAGCGTATTGGATTTGGATTAACGGGTTCACATTGTACCTATGATGCTGTATTTCCTGAAATTGAAAAACTAGTAAATGCTGGTGCGGAAGTGGTTCCAGTTTGTACTTTTACGGTTAAAAGTACAACGACACGTTTTGGAAATGGTGAGGACTGGGTAAAACGAATCGAAGAATTAACTGGAAATAGGATCATCGATTCAATTGTAGCAGCAGAACCACTAGGACCCAAAATGCCGCTAGATTGTATGGTTATTGCTCCATTAACAGGAGCCTCTATGAGCAAATTCGCCAATGCATTAAGTGACTCACCCGTTTTAATGGCTGCAAAAGCGACATTAAGAAATCAAAAACCGGTTGTGTTAGGAATTTCTACAAATGATGCTCTAGGCTTGAATGGTGTAAACTTGATGAAGTTAATGGCAACTAAGAATATTTATTTTATCCCATATGGTCAGGATGACCCAGTTAACAAACCAAATTCAATGGTGGCACGTATGCCAATGCTGCAAGAGACGGTTGAAGCTGCCATACTCGGAAACCAACTTCAGCCAGTAATCGTTGAACGCTATAAAGATGAATAAACAAATTTTTTAAGTAAAAAGATTTCTTTACAATTTTATTGTGATAAAATATATGAAAGTGTTATAGAGGATGGCGAATGTTTTTAACTTCGCCTTCTTTATATGACTGTTGGAAGAGAACAGGATTGCGATAAATTGAGAACCCAGGTTCATCACAATATCATATAGTAACACTATTTCCAGAATATTATTTTCAGATGTGAAAGGGGAACAAAAGATGGAACAGAAAAAAGGTTTTCATGTAGCAGTAGTTGGAGCAACTGGAGCAGTAGGGCAGCAAATTATCAAAACACTGGAAAATAGAAAGTTTCCGATCTCACAATTAACCTTATTATCTTCAGCTCGTTCTGCAGGTAAAAAGGTTGAAGTGAATGGAATTGAATATACAATGCAAGAAGCTAAACCAGAAAGCTTCAAAGGCATTCAAATTGCTTTCTTTAGCGCTGGCGGTGGCGTATCAAAGGAATTAGCAGCACATGCCGTTGAACATGGTGCGATTGTCGTTGACAATACAAGCGCATATCGTATGGACGAGAACGTACCGTTAGTTGTACCAGAAGTAAATGAAAAAGATCTTTTCGATCATAATGGGATTATCGCAAATCCGAATTGTTCAACGATCCAAATGGTTGTAGCACTAGAACCGATCCGTCAACAATTTGGTTTAAAGAAAATCATTGTATCAACATACCAAGCTGTTTCTGGCTCAGGAAATGTGGCAATAGACGAAATGACAGAACAGACAAAAGCGATTTTAAATAATGAACCTTTTGAGCCGGCAATCATGCCAGTTAAAAGTGATAAGAAGCATTATCAGATTGCATTTAATGCAATTCCACAAATTGATCTATTCCAAGAGAATGGCTTTACGTATGAAGAAATGAAAATGATTAATGAAACGAAGAAAATTATGCATGATCCTGATATGAATGTTGCGGCTACTTGTGTACGTATCCCAGTCGCTGTTGGACATTCTGAATCACTCTATATTGAAGTTGACAAAGCTGGTGTCACTGTTGAAGAAATAAGAGAATTACTAAAAACATCACCAGGTGTAGTGCTTCAAGATGATCCTGCTAATCAAGTTTATCCTATGCCAGCAGATTGCGTAGGTACTACAGATGTATTTGTTGGTCGTATCCGTAAAGATTTAGATAACGATAAGGGATTTCACCTTTGGGTCGTTTCTGACAACTTATTAAAAGGAGCGGCATGGAATTCAGTCCAAATTGCGGAAAGCTTAGTTAAACTTGATATTGTGAAGTAAAAATCGGAAACTAAGGATATTGTTTTTACATTGATGCCTAAATTTTTCACCTAAAATACGAACAAAAGTGAAAATCAATCATAAAATGGATTTTAGAGGTGTAACAATGAAAATAATCATCCAAAAGTTTGGTGGAACTTCCGTACGTGATGAAAATGGGCGGAAACAGGCTAAAAAACATGTTCAATCCGCCTTAGATGAAGGGTATAAAGTGGTGGTTGTTGTATCTGCAATGGGGAGAAAAGGGGATCCATATGCAACAGATACATTACTCTCCCTGATTCATTCGTCAGATCGTTTAATTACTAACCGTGAAACGGACTTATTACTATCCTGCGGGGAAATTATTTCGAGTATCGTTTTCACAGATATGTTACGAAGTGCAGGGATTCAGGCAACGGCCTTAACTGGGGCTCAAGCTGGTTTTATTACGAATAATGAACATACAAATGCGAAGATTATGACGATGAAAAGTGAGCGTTTGTTAAATGAATTACATCATTATGATGTGGCAGTAGTTGCAGGTTTTCAAGGACAGACAAAGTATGGGGATACGACAACGATTGGCAGGGGCGGCAGTGATACTTCTGCCGCTGCACTTGGTGCGGCTTTAACCGCTGAATATATTGATATTTTCACAGATGTAGAAGGAATTATGACTGCGGATCCGCGAGTAGCCGAGAACGCACGCCCATTATCTGTTGTGACCTATTCAGAAGTGTGTAATATGGCTTATCAAGGGGCTAAAGTGATTCATCCTCGTGCGGTTGAAATTGCTCAGCAAGCGAAAGTACCGATTCGAATACGTTCAACTTATTCAGATCATCCTGGTACATTAATTACAAATATTAGGCCTAGCAATAAGATAAATGAACGAACGGTAACGGGAATCGCTCATTTATCGAATATTACACAAATCAAGGTTTTTGCGAAAAAAGAGCAATATAATTTGCAATCAGAAGTTTTTAAAGCGATGGCAAATGAAAAGATCAGCGTAGATTTTATCAATATTTCTCCTAACCAAGTAATTTATACCGTTTCTGAAGAGATGACAAATAAGGCGATATCGGTTCTGCGTGACCTCGGGTATGAACCGGTCATTGAGCGGGATTGTGCAAAAGTATCCGTAGTTGGTGCAGGTATGGCAGGTGTTCCAGGGGTTACCTCCAAAATTGTTGAGACAGTATCAGAAAAAGGAATCAGAATTTTACAATCCGCTGATAGTCATGCGACAATATGGATTCTAGTTAAGCAGGAGGATTTAGTATCTGCGATTAATTCTCTACATGACGCTTTTGAATTAGAAAAGGGAAATTCACAAAGTGAGAATTAGATTAAAAGGATCTTAAATAAAGGAGTGGTTGTATGGTTCGATTTGGTCGAATTGCAACGGCTATGGTAACTCCATTTGATTATAAAGGACATATTGATTTTTCAAAAACAACTCAACTTGTTAACTATTTAATTGCAAATGGAAGTGAAGCTCTAGTTGTATGTGGTACAACAGGTGAGTCACCAACGTTATCAAAAGAGGAAAAAATAGCTTTAATTGATCATGTTGTAAGGGCAGTGGATAAGCGTGTGCCTGTTATTGCAGGGACAGGAAGCTACAATACTTATGAATCAATTGAATTAACGAAAAAAGCGGAAGACTTAGGCGCAGACGCTATTATGTTAGTCGCACCATATTATAACAAACCTGATCAAGAGGGGCTTTATCAGCATTTTCAGTCGATTGCAGAAAGCACTAATTTACCCATTTTACTATATAATATTCCAGGTCGTTCAGTTATTAATATTGAACCAAAAACGATTATACGTTTGTCGAAAATTGAAAATATAGTGGCTGTTAAAGAAGCAAGCGGAAATTTGAACAACATGACAGAAATTATTGCCAATACACCGGATGATTTTGAGTTGTATACAGGGGACGACGGAAACACCCTTCCTGTTTTATCCATTGGTGGTTCAGGAGTAATCTCAGTTGCCTCCCATGTAATTGGAAACGAAATGCAGGAAATGGTAACAACGTTTTTGAAGGGAAACATTCTTGAAGCGTCAAAGCTTCATCAAAAGTTGCTTCCAATCATGGTCGGTCTGTTCAAAGCTCCAAATCCAGTTCCAGTAAAAACAGCTTTACAAATGAAGGGACTTGATGTTGGGATTGTTCGACTGCCGCTTGTTCCTCTTAACGAGCAAGAAAGAGTAGAATTAGGCAAGCTTATACTAGATGCATAAATAGTTGAAACCCAGTCGGACGAAATGAACGACTGGGTTTCTTATGGTTTTATTTCATATTTACTCTTCCCTTGTGCTTCAAAGACTCCCCAAAATACATATCTGAATGCTTAAACGAGCGCGTCTTCTAAATTATTAGTTGTAATGATTTTCCTAAATCAAGTATAATGAATATATCTGATTTCGATCGGCGTAAAACAACATAGGAGGAAGCTTGATTTGAAGACAAAAGAAAATGAGACCATTAAGCTTATTGCTTTAGGGGGAGTAGGCGAAATCGGCAAAAATATGTACGTGGTGGAAGTAGATGAAGATATTTTTGTCGTTGATGCTGGTTTAATGTTCCCTGAAAATGAAATGTTCGGTATTGATATTGTAATTCCAGACTACAGCTATTTAATCCAAAACGAGAATCGTGTAAAAGGAATCTTTTTAACTCATGGTCATGAAGATCATATTGGCGGGTTGTCCTATCTTCTTCAGAAGATTGATGTACCTGTATATGCAACAAAACTAACGATTGCCTTTGCACAAGTAAAAATGAAGGAACAAGATTTCCATCGAAAAGTAAAATTTATTGAGATTACGCCCGATTCTGTTATAGAATTTGATTCGGCAAAGGTATCATTTTTCAGAGTCAATCATAATGTCCCTGATTCGGTTGCCATCTGTATTCATACTTCAAAAGGGGTTATTGTTCATACAGGTGATTTTAAGTTTGATCAATCAGCAAGTGATTTATATAAACCTGAAATGGGAAAAATGGTCAAAATTGGTGAAGAGGGAGTACTCTGTCTATTATCTGATAGTACAGATGCTGAAAAACCTGGATATACATTATCAGAGGCAGTAGTTGCGAAAGAAATGAATGATGCTTTTTATAATGCAAAAGGTCGAATCATTGCTGCTTGTTTTGCCTCAGATTTATACCGTATTCAGCATATATTTGATGCTGCATATGAAAGCAGACGGAAAGTAGCGATTGTTGGTAAAAGCCTGCAGGTGATCTTTGATATCGGAATCAAACTTGATTATTTACACGTTCATGATGAAATTATTATTCCGATATCTGAAATCAAAAATTATCCAGAAGATGAAATTGTGATATTAACGACTGGAAAACAAGGTGAACCGCTTGAAGTCCTTCAAAAAATGGCGAAACAAACCCATAAGCAAACGAATATTCAAAAAGGAGATACAGTTGTTTTTGCGGTGTATGCTATCAGAGGCAATGAACTTCTCATTTCGAGAACAGTGGATATGCTTTACCGAGCAGGTGCGATTGTTTTGGGTGATAAGAAGTCGTATCATACTTCTAGTCATGGTAGTCAGGAAGAATTGAAATTTATGATTAATCTAATGAGACCGAAGTTTTTCGTTCCAGTTCATGGCGATTATAAAGCATTAAAAGCACATGCAAAAGTTGCAAAGGAATGCGGGCTCACAGATGATCGAATTTATATAGCAGAAAAGGGAGAGGTCATCGAATTTAAGGATGATCGTATCCGTCAAAACGGAAAGGTCCCAGCTGGAAACGTATTAATCGATGGAAGTGGCGTTGGTGATGTTGGAAATATCGTTTTAAGAGATCGAAAGTTACTATCACAAGATGGAATATTAATTGTGGTGGTCACGCTAAACAAAAAAGAAAAGAAAATATCATCAGGTCCTGAAATCATTTCAAGAGGATTTGTGTATGTAAGAGAATCAGAAAAACTGCTTGAAGAAGCATCGAGTCGTGTTCGAGCGATCGTTGAGCAGAGCATTGCGAGAGATACGTTCGATTGGGCGATGATTAAACAAGATATGCGTGATAGTCTAAATCAATATTTATATGAAAAAACAAAACGCCGTCCAATGATCTTGCCGATTATTATGGAAGTTAAATAATTCTTGAGGCTGACCCACTATGATGGAGTCAGCCTTGTTTTACATTATTTTTAAGCTTTAGCAGGCTGAGTTGCTGAAATCAAGATGGAGGTTATGGTTATGGAACTATTAAACGTAATCATGAAATTAAAAGGACATACCCCTAATGTACTGGGGCATCAAGAATTACAAAAATATGCCGTCCTATTGCCCCTTATCGAAATTAACCATGAAACACATGTGTTGTTTGAAGTACGTTCGATGAAGTTAAGAAGACAGCCGGGTGAAATCTGTTTTCCGGGTGGTAGAATTGAAAAGACGGATCGTGATCAAAGTCATTGTGCCATCCGAGAAACTTCTGAAGAGCTTGGAATTAAGGAAGAAGAGATTGAGAATGTGATGCCTCTTGATTATATGGTCAATGTTTCTAGTAATATTATCTATCCATTTGTTGGTACTATCAAGCATCATGAAAATATAAGGCCGAATGAATTAGAAGTGGGAGAAGTATTCACGGTTCCATTAACCTATTTTTTAAATACAGAACCAGAAGTTCACAAAATTCATTTTAAAGTCATGCCAGAGGAAACGTTTCCTTTTGATTTGCTGCTAGGAGGAGAAAATTATAAATGGCAAGTCCGACATATAGATGAATATTTTTATAACTATAATGGAAAAGTCATCTGGGGGTTGACGGCTAGAATATTGGTCCATTTCTTATCCATTTTGAAACATAAATAAGCATGAAAAGGATTGGCCTTTGCATGAAATGAACTTATCTTTCCCATACTATCTTTATATGTCATTGAAGGGAGATTGTGTAAGATGGATAAGGAGCAAATTAGAAATAAAGAACAAAACGAAGCACAGGAACAGCCTAAAGAGGATCAGCCTTCAAGCCTAGTGGAAAAAATACAACAGCTTGGTCAAACGAATATTCCACAGTTAGGACAAGATTCTAAGATTCATTGTCTCACCATTATTGGGCAAGTAGAAGGACACTTAGCTTTACCGCCCCAGAATAAAACGACGAAATATGAACATATTATTCCACAGCTTGTGGCAATTGAACAAAATCCAAAAATTGAAGGGTTGTTAGTAATTTTAAATACGGTCGGTGGTGATGTAGAAGCAGGGTTAGCAATTTCTGAAATGCTTGCATCATTGTCAAAGCCAACGGTGTCGATCGTTTTGGGAGGCGGTCACTCCATTGGGGTTCCAATTGCCGTTTCATGTGATTATAGCTATATCGCTGAAACCGCTACCATGACGATCCATCCGATTCGACTAACCGGCCTTGTCATTAGTGTTCCGCAAACCTTTGAATACTTAGATAAAATGCAGGATCGTGTGATTCGATTTGTCACGAAGCATTCGAAAATAAGTGAAGAAGACTTTAAAGACCTTATGTTTGCGAAGGGAAATTTAACAAGAGATATAGGAACGAATGTAATTGGAATGGATGCCGTTAATTCAGGCTTAATTGATGATGTAGGCGGGATTGGTGCGGCTATGAAAAAATTATATGAATTGATTGACCTGAAAAATAATGAGGGCATTCAAGAGGGTGAGGGACTTGTGCAATGATTTTATATACGACAATGCCACAAGAACTAATCTTTCAGACGGATGAACAAGAATATAGTAAACAAACGATAATAGACGTTGAAGGGATTCCTTTGTTAGTGGAAACGGATGATAATAAAGATTTTCGGGTCATCCAGGTTATGAGCAGTGACCCATCTCATTATTTAGATGAACGTTATTGTCCAGGAACGATTCTATCAAATAGAAAATTTTAACTTCATTCAGCGTACAAATTCGATGAGTTAATTTAATACTATAGAAGGATCTGGCAAGACTGGGAACTTTTTCAATATAGTATATGTGTTCGGTGTGGCGATATGGTATAATAAATATATTGTAAGGACTAAGCAGCCAATGGGCTGCTTTCTTCTTTCACTAATATTATTGAATTAGGTGTGATACCATATGGCCAAAAGAAAAAGGCGGCGAACGACTAGCAAAGATCATCTTAAACAGACAATTAAATATGAACTAGTCTCCTTAATCTTACTATCTTTGGCTATCATTTCGATGGCAGGATTAGGGGCGGTAGGGAATACGATTGTGCAGTTTTTCCGGTTTTTTATGGGAGAATGGTATATGATCGCACTTATCGGAATGATTGTGTATGGGGGCTATCTAATGTGGAAACGCGAAAAGCCCTATTTGTTTTCGATTAAATTGATCGGTTTATACATCATTTTTTCCGCGTTATTGCTCTTAAGCCATGTAACCCTATTTCAGCTTCTATCAAATGGGAACCAATTTGCAAATCCAAGCGTAATTTCAAATACTTGGGATTTATTTTGGATGGAAGCAGATGGAAAAACAAATCCAGCCGATCTAGGCGGCGGAATGATTGGAGCCGTTCTCTTTGCGCTTTTCTATTTTTTATTTGATGAGGCTGGTACACAGTTGCTTTCATTCGTCTTGATTTTAATTGGAATTATTTTACTTACAGGAAAAACGTTTGGGCAAACGATACTAAACTTTTTCATGTTCATTTTCCAGTTTATTAAAAAACAATGGCTTGCCTTTCGAGAGGATTTATCTCATTGGAAACAGCAATGGGTAACTGATCGTCATGACAAGAAAGCCGAGAAAACGAAGAAAGAGAAGAAACCATTTATTGTTGAGAAAGAAATAACAGACATCCCTGTTGAAACATTCCAAGAAGAGGAAAAATTAGAACCAATTATTTCTAGTTTTACTGATAAAGTACAGCATGTCAATACGGCTGCTGAGCCTCATGAAGTTGAAACTGAACCCCAAAATGTAGAAGAGTATCATGAGGAAGAGGATGAAGCACCGCCAATTACATTTACAGAAGTAGAAAATGAAGATTATGAATTGCCGTTAATGGATCTTTTAAAGCTTCCTCAGCCTACAGACCAAAGTGGAGAGTATAAAATGATTCATGAAAATGCCGCCAAGTTAGAGCGGACTTTTCAAAGCTTCGGGGTAAAGGCAAATGTGACACAAGTACATCTTGGACCAGCTGTTACAAAATATGAAGTACATCCAAGTGCAGGAGTAAAAGTCAGTAAAATTGTTAGTTTAACCGATGACTTAGCCCTTGCATTAGCTGCGAAAGATATCCGTATGGAGGCTCCGATCCCAGGGAAATCTGCGATTGGAATTGAAGTTCCAAATACAGAGGTAGCGATGGTTTCGCTCCGAGAAGTCATTGAATCAAACCCTAAGGACAAACCAGAATCGAAATTAATGATTGGTTTAGGTCGCGATATTACAGGCGAAGCGGTCCTTGCTGAACTGAATAAAATGCCGCATTTACTCGTTGCCGGTTCTACAGGAAGCGGAAAAAGTGTGTGTATTAACGGGATTATTACGAGTATTTTAATGAGGGCAAAGCCACATGAAGTAAAGCTCATGATGATTGACCCAAAAATGGTAGAGTTGAGTGTTTATAATGGGGTGCCTCACTTATTAGCGCCTGTCGTAACCAATGCTAAAAAGGCATCTCAAGCGTTGAAAAAAGTTGTGGATGAAATGGAAAGAAGATATGAATTATTTGCTCATACGGGTACGAAAAATATAGAAGGCTATAATGAGTATATTAGAAAATATAATGCTGCAGAAGATGCTGAGCAGCCTTTATTGCCATATATTGTAGTCATAGTTGATGAGTTAGCTGATTTAATGATGGTTGCCTCATCAGATGTTGAAGATTCGATCACCCGGCTTGCACAGATGGCACGTGCTGCAGGAATTCATTTAATTATTGCTACGCAACGGCCTTCTGTTGATGTTATAACGGGAGTCATTAAAGCAAATATCCCTTCACGTATTGCCTTTGCAGTCTCTTCTGCAACCGATTCCCGGACGATTTTGGATATGGGGGGAGCAGAGAAATTATTAGGACGAGGGGATATGTTATTCCATCCGGTCGGAGCGTCAAAACCCGTACGTATTCAAGGTGCCTTTTTGTCTGATGAAGAAGTTCAAGAGGTGGTTGATTTCGTAATTGGGCAGCAAAAGGCACAATACCAAGAGAATATGATTCCAGAAGATATTCCTGAAACAACGAGTGAGGTCGATGACGAGGTTTATGATGATGCTGTTGCGTTAGTGCTGGAAATGCAGACAGCCTCTGTCTCGATGCTGCAAAGGAGATTTCGGATCGGGTATACGAGAGCAGCTAGATTAATCGATGAAATGGAAGCAAGAGGGATTGTCGGTCCCTATGAAGGAAGCAAGCCTCGTACCGTTTTAATGGGCAAGCCATCGGAAGATATTAGTTAAGCAATTAGTGCAGATGAATGGTCTGCACTTTTTTTGTTATATTAGGTAATAGACTCGAATGATAATGTTTATTATTTCTAAATGCTTGATATCGTAACAATATGTTGGATAAGATAGAAAATAACTTGAATCGCTTGAACATAAACTTAAATAAGCCAATTGAAGGAGGAAAGCAGATGGACGTTTTTTCGGAAAAAATCATTGAATTAGAGGGTATTAATCTTCATGTGGTTCCTACAAATAAATATAAAACGAATACCATCGTATTTAAAATGAAAGCCCCATTAAGTCATGAGGATGTAACAAAACGAGCTTTGCTGCCTCATGTATTACAAAGCAGTTCAAAACAATATCCTACGACAGCAAAGTTAAGGTCGTATTTAGATGATTTATATGGTGCTCTTTTCTATGTCGATTTATCAAAAAAAGGCGAATATCACGTTATTAGCTTTACAGTTGAAATCGCAAATGAAAAGTTTTTATCAGATACGACTCCGTTATTAAAAAAAGCTTTTGAATTTTTAGCAGAAGTCATTAAAAATCCAAATAGTGAAGATGGATTCTTTGAAACAGCTACAATCGATAACGAAAAACGTTCGTTAAAACAGCGAATTCAATCGATTTATGATGATAAAATGAAGTATTCTAATTTTCGGCTCATTCAGGAAATGTGTAAAGAAGAACCTTACGCATTAAATGTTCATGGGGAACTAAAAGATGTTGATGCCATTACACCAGCTAACCTATACGAGTACTATCAGCAGGCCTTATTAGAAGATGAATTAGATCTATACGTAGTCGGCGACGTCAACGTTGAAGAAACAGCAAATACGGTAAAACAATTAATGACTTTTGAAAATCGAACACCAAAAACAATTGCTAGAGAATCAGTACAATCGAAAACCGATATAAAAGAAATAAAAGAGGCTCAGGATGTTAAACAAGGGAAATTAAATATCGGCTGCCGAACAAATATATACTATGGGGATGAAGATTATTATGCTCTTCAAGTTTATAATGGGATATTTGGCGGATTTTCTCATTCAAAGTTATTTATTAATGTGCGGGAAAAGGCGAGCCTTGCCTACTATGTTGCTAGTCGGTTAGAGAGTCATAAAGGTCTCATGTTAGTGATGTCAGGGATTGATAATAAAAATTATGATCAAGCTGTTTCGATTATTAAAGAACAAATGAACGCGATGAATGCAGGGGATTTTTCTGACGAAGAACTGGAACAAACAAAGGCCGTGATAAAAAACCAATTATTAGAAACAATTGATAAGTCAAGAGGAATGGTCGAAATTCTTTATCATAATGTTGTGTCAAAGGCAGTGTTTTCTCTTGATGAGTGGATTTCAAAAATGGATGCGGTAACAAAAGAAGATATTATAAAAGTGGCAAGTAAAATAGAATTAGACACTATCTACTTTTTAACTGAAGGGGGGCAATAAAGATGATGAAAAAGATACAATTTCAACAACTTCAAGAAGAGCTATATCATGAAAAACTTGAAAATGGGTTAGATGTTTATATTTTACCAAAAAAGGGATTTAATAAAACCTTTGCGACGTTTACGACGAAGTATGGCTCGATCGATAATCATTTCGTACCCCTTGGAAAAGAAGAATATATTAAAGTCCCGGATGGAATTGCACACTTTTTAGAGCATAAACTTTTTGAAAAAGAACATGGTGATGTTTTTCAGCAATTTAGTAAACAAGGGGCTTCAGCGAATGCGTTTACATCGTTTACAAGAACAGCTTATTTATTTTCATGTACTTCAAATGTTGAATTGAATTTAGAAACGTTAATCGATTTTGTTCAAGAGCCATATTTTAGTGAGAAAACAGTAGAAAAAGAAAAAGGCATCATTGGACAGGAAATTACCATGTATGACGATAATCCAGATTGGCGCCTATACTACGGTGTCATCGAAAATATGTATCGTAATCATCCGGTTCGAATTGATATAGCAGGTACGATTGAATCGATTTCCCATATAACAAAAGATTTGTTATACCAATGTTACGAAACCTTTTATCATCCAAGCAATATGTTGCTGTTTGTCGTTGGACCGGTCAACGTGGAAGCGACAATGAAGCAAATTAAAGAGAACCAGGATAAAAAACAATATGATCGGATTCCAGAGATTAAACGAAAATTTGCCGAAGAGCCATCTGGAGTGGCTAAAGAGAAGCAAGTGCTCCAAATGAATATTCAAACCTCTAAGTGTATCGTTGGAATAAAGGCAAATAAAGTGGAACAATCGGGTTCAGAAATGTTAAAAAATGAATTATCACTTAATGTTATGTTTGAATTATTGTTTGGTAAAAGTTCAGAAAACTATCATCAACTATATTCAGCCGGTTTAATTGATGATACCTTCTCGTTTGATTATAGTCAGGAACAGGGCTTTGGGTTTGCGATGATTGGGGGAGATACGCATGACCCTGATCAATTAGCTCACACCTTGAAAGCGATGTTACTAACTGCAAAACGCGGGGATGTTTTTACTGCTGAAAGTTTAGAAAGGACAAAGAGGAAAAAAATCGGTACTTTTCTGCGTGCGATCAATTCACCTGAATATATCGCCAATCAATTTACCCGCTATGCATTTAATGAAATGAATTTATTTGAGATTGTTCCAGCACTGGAATCCATCACATTAGATGAGATTAGGTCAGCAGCTGCTGATTTTATTTCAGAAGATCGATTTACCGTTTGTCAGATTGTTCCTAAAAAATAACGCCGACTCAGTCGGCGTTTTTTAATGGTAAAATAAAGGGAAAGAGTTTTTAGCTTAAGGAAGTGACTTTATGAGTAAATTTGTTTTAATAACAGGAGCTAGCGGAGGGATTGGCGGAGCAATTGCTTTGCAATTAGCTCAAGAAGGATATTCCCTTTATTTACACTATCATCAAAATGACTCCTCCATTCAAGAATTGCTTCATACTTTATCGATTTATAAGGGCGAGTATATTCCCATTCAAGCTGATTTATCCACTCCAAATGGATATAAAAAAATCGTTGAAAATGTATTTTCAATTGATGCAATTGTCCACAATAGCGGGATCAGTCATTATGGTTTATTCATCGATACAGACCCTGATATCTTAGAGGAAATGATCATGGTACATATGACTTCACCATTGTTAGTCACGAAAGAGTTACTGCCTAAAATGATTCGAAAGCAACGTGGAAATGTTCTAGTTATTACCTCGATTTGGGGGCAAACAGGGGCAGCCTGTGAAGTAGCTTATTCGACCGTAAAAGGTGCGCAAATTGCCTTTGTGAAATCCCTTAGTAAAGAATTAGCGTTGAATGGAATTCGTGTGAATGGAATTGCACCAGGAGCAGTGGATACCTCGATGCTATCACAGTTCAGCAGTGATGAACTTGATCTCATAAAAGGAGAAATTCCGATGGGAAGACTAGCTGTACCTAAAGATATTGCTGAAAGTGTATCTTTTCTGCTTTCAGAGCGTTCTTCCTATATTACTGGTCAGATCCTCAGTGTTAATGGCGGTTGGTATACATAAGGATTAATAATTACTCCGGCTTCTTTATTATTCTTAGGTGTAACATGCATATTTTGAATCTCATTAAAACAAAATAATAAGGGAAACAAAGAATTCTTTATTATGAGGAGGTTTAAAATATGTCTATTTTAGAAAACTGGGAACAATGGAAAGACTTTTTAGGAGATCGCCTTCAACAGGCACAAGAACAAGGAATGCCTCAATCAACGATTAACGATATTGCTTATCAAGTTGGTGACTACTTAGCAAAGCAAGTCGATCCAAAAAACCCGCAAGAAAGAGTACTTGCTGATTTATGGTCTGTAGCTAGTCAAGAAGAGCAACAAGCGATTGCTAATTTAATGGTTAAATTAGTACAAGATAACTAAATATCCCTTCTTTTATAGGGTGTAGAGGATTTATTGTTCGAATTTTGAGCAAAAATCCTCTTTTTACTTTTAGTATCAGTTTTTGCTTTCATCTTATAGTAAAATTAGCTATTATTAGGTAGAGTAAATTAGAAAATTATGGGTTGTTTGGAATTTATGATACTATAATTTAAAAAGAGTATGAATTTTTTATTTATATGCTAGGGGGTAAGAGATAAGGGCAGGGGGAATAGAATGGAGAAACAGGAGTGGTATTTAGAATATGAAATTCAAGCCAATCGACCTGGATTGCTCGGGGATATTTCTTCACTATTAGGGATGATGTCAATCAATATTGTAACGATTAATGGGGTAGAGGCAAAGAGACGCGGTTTATTGATCTTAGTAAAAGACGATAAACAAATTAAAAGACTAGAGTCGATTTTAACGACAATGGATACAATAAAATTAATTAAATTAAGAAGGCCTGAGTTACGTGATCGACTGGCTGTTCGACATGGCCGATACATACAGAGAGATGCAGATGATAAAAAAACCTTTCGTTTTGTCCGGGATGATTTAGGAATATTAGTGGATTTTATGGCTGAAATCTTTAAACAAAAAGGACATAAGTTAATTGGAATTAGAGGGATGCCGCGCGTTGGTAAAACAGAATCAATCGTGGCATCTAGTGTTTGTGCGAACAAAAGATGGCTGTTTGTTTCTTCTACCTTATTAAAACAAACGATACGAAATCAACTGATTGAAGAGGAATACAATGAAAGAAATCTCTTTATTATCGATGGAATTGTTTCTACTAAGAGAGCAAATGAAAGGCATTGGCAGCTTATTCGTGAAATTATGAGAGTACCTGCAGTAAAAGTAATTGAGCATCCCGATATTTTTGTACAAAACACAGAGTATACGTTAGACGATTTTGATTATATTATTGAACTTCGTCGTCATCCAGATGAAGAAATCACATACGATATTGTGGAAAAAAACAATTTATTTTCTACTGCAGAATTTGGAGAGTTTGATTTTTAGGTAGTAGGAAGGTGTTACAGATGTCAGAATTAGGCACTCGATTAAAAGAAGCAAGATTATCAAAGGATTTAAGTTTAGATAACTTACAAGAAATCACTAAAATTCAAAAACGATATTTAATTGGCATAGAAGAAGGCAATTATAGTTTAATGCCAGGAGCCTTTTATGTTCGTGCTTTTATTAAACAATACGCAGAAGCAGTCGGCCTTGACCCGGAAATGCTGTTTGAAGAATTTAACAGTGAGATCCCTGATACTCATTCAGAAGATCTTCCAGGCCAACTTTCAAGAGTACAAACGAAACAATTACTAACTGAGGGTCAATCTAAATTTCTAGACTTTTTACCAAAGCTAATGATTGTGATTGTGGTTATTGCAATCTTTTTCTTTATATGGTGGTTTTTTTCAAGAAATGCTGGAAATGATGGAGATACTAGTTCAGAAAACGAGAACAACCAAGAAGTTACATATGAGCAATCGAAAGAGTTGGAAAAGGAAAAAAACAACACTGAAAACAGTGAGAATCCAGATGAAAAACAAGCTGAAGATGAAGAAACAACTGAACCTGATGAACCTGTCGAAGAAATTGAAGAGCCCGAACTGCCTGCTCAAGAATTAGCGGTTGTTGAAGCAAATGGGGCAAGATCGACCTATGAGCTAAAAAATGCCGATAAATTTGAACTAAAAGTGGTTTCAACGGGTGAGACTTGGGTGAATATTAAGAATGGGAATGGTCAATCTCTTTTCCAAGGGTTGATGAAAACGGGTGAAACGCAAAACCAAACATTAGATCTGTCTCAAGAAACGGAAATTACGATTGTAGCAGGAAGATCAAGCGATACAGAAATTTATGTAAACGATCAAAAGCTAGAGTATGCCGTTCCTCCAACAGAGATTGTTCGTCAAGATATTACCATTCGTTATGTGAAATCGAATCAATAGTCATCACATGCTGATGACTATTTTTTCACGATTATGAAGCGATATAAAAAAGCTGTAATTTTTTAAGTTTTAATTGGAGGAGAAAGAAATGAATTTACCGAATAAAATTACGATTTCAAGAATCTTCATGATTCCCATCTTTATGATTGTCATGCTCGTTCCTTTTTCATGGGGAGACATTACTTTATTAGGCGCTTCGATGCCTGTTACACATTTTGTTGGTGCTTTGATTTTTATTATTGCCTCAACTACCGATTGGGTTGACGGTTATTATGCACGTAAATATGATTTAGTGACGAATTTGGGGAAATTTCTTGACCCGCTTGCGGACAAGCTGCTAGTCTCTGCCGCCCTCATTGTTTTAGTTGAAAAGCAGATGGCACCGTCTTGGATCGTCATTATTATCATCAGTAGAGAGTTTGCTGTTACAGGACTCCGTCTCGTTTTAGCAGGAGCAGGCGAAGTCGTTGCAGCTAATATGCTTGGTAAAATTAAAACATGGACACAAATTGTAGCCATTTCTTTGTTGCTGTTGCATAATATTTTCTTTGCATGGTTTTCCATTCCGTTTGATCAATTGGCGCTTTGGGTTGCTTTGTTTTTCACGGTTTGGTCAGGCCTTGATTATTTTATAAAAAATAAAGAGCCATTTATGAAATCTAAATAAAGTGAAACTTCCATCAGTGGGGGGCTTTTATCCTCACTGATGATTAGTCACGCAGAGCCTGATAAATCACGGTCGCATACGAACAAAGGGGGATTTTTCTTGAATGCAGAGATCATTGCTGTAGGTTCAGAATTATTATTAGGGCAGATAGTAAATACAAATGCCCGTTTTTTATCGAAAAATTTAGCCGATCTTGGAATTAATGTTTTTTACCATACAGTCGTTGGAGATAATCCGACACGCTTAAAACAGGCCATTGAAATCGCTGAAAGCCGGTCGAATTTGCTTATTATTACCGGAGGGTTGGGACCGACAAAGGATGATTTAACGAAAGAAACGATCGCCGTGCATTTAAACCGAAAACTAGTTATGGATGGACAAGCACTGGATTCAATTGAAGAGTACTTTAAGCATGCTGGTCGACCGATGACGGAAAAAAATAAAAAGCAAGCACTTATTATTGAAGGATCTGAAGTCCTCCCAAATGATCACGGTATGGCTCCTGGGATGGTCTATACAACTGAAAAACATACCTATATGTTATTTCCTGGAGTTCCGAAAGAAATGGAACCGATGTTTGTAACGTACGCTCATCCTTATTTTATCAATCGACTTCAGTTAAAAGAAAAGATTGTTTCTCGAGTCTTACGATTTTTTGGAATCGGGGAATCGCAGCTAGAACTTGAAATTGAGGATTTAATTGATGGACAATCCAATCCGACTATTGCGCCGCTTGCAGGAAACAATGAGGTGACATTGCGAATCACTGCTAAACATCAATCTGCCGAACTGGCCACTGAGATGATTGATGCGACTGAAAAAAGTATTTTAAGTCGTGTTGGAAAGTTTTTTTATGGATATGATGAAACATCACTAATGAGTGAGCTTTCGAAGATGCTGCAGGAAAAACAATTGACGATCGCAGCTGCTGAAAGTTTAACAGGCGGTATGTTCCAAAAAGAATTAACAGCAATCCCAGGTGCTGGAAGTCTTTTAAAAGGCGGGGTCGTTTGTTATACACCAGAAGTCAAACAAAATGTGTTAAAGGTAAAAAAAGAAACCATTGAAACTCATGGAGTGGTAAGCGGCCAATGTGCACAAGAATTGGCAGAAAATATCGCCCAAATGATGGACTCGGATATTGGGATCAGTTTTACAGGTGTCGCAGGTCCGGATGAATTGGAAGGTAACCCGGTTGGAACGGTCTATGTTGGAATTAGCATTAAAGGACATCCAACGAGGGTTGAAAAGTTAAATTTAGCTGGTAATCGAACGGGGATTCGGAATCGTACCGTTAAATGGGGCTGTTATTATTTGTTAAAAAACATTCGTTAATAGGGAGGAGAGGCTGTTACTGGATAAACAGCCTCTTTTCTTTGTGAAAATATATAATAGGGACTTTGTTCCAATTATATATTTTTTATAGCCAATACCGGTGTAAAACTGATAGAATCATAGACGGTATTTCAATTTCTACCGTGTAGACATCAATAAAAAATGACGAATAAATGTTCGATTTTTTGATAGACAAAAGCAAGAAAAAGAGATATATTTAACATAGATTGATAAATTAGAACTAGAAAAATCATGAACATGATTTTTTATATAAAGGAGGAAATTTCGTGAGTGATCGACAAGCTGCCCTTGAACAGGCGTTAAAACAAATAGAAAAACAATTTGGCAAAGGTTCAATTATGAAACTAGGTGAACAATCAGATCGTATTATATCAACGATTTCCAGTGGTTCATTAGCTTTAGATGTGGCACTTGGTGTGGGTGGATATCCAAGAGGACGTATTATCGAAATCTACGGACCTGAAAGTTCAGGTAAAACAACGGTTGCCCTTCATGCAATTGCAGAAGTTCAAGCAAAAGGCGGACAAGCTGCATTTATAGATGCTGAACATGCGCTTGATCCAATCTATGCTCAAAAATTAGGAGTCAATATCGATGAACTTCTATTATCTCAACCAGATACAGGTGAACAGGGATTAGAAATCGCCGAAGCTCTAGTAAGAAGTGGAGCAGTAGACATCGTCGTCGTAGACTCAGTAGCAGCCCTTGTGCCTAAGGCAGAGATTGAAGGAGAGATGGGTGATTCCCATATGGGATTACAAGCCCGGTTAATGTCCCAGGCCCTTCGTAAGCTTTCAGGTGCAATTAATAAATCAAATACGATAGCAATCTTTATTAACCAAATTCGTGAAAAAATTGGTGTGATGTTTGGTAATCCAGAAACAACACCAGGCGGACGTGCGCTTAAATTCTATTCATCCGTTCGTTTAGAGGTTCGTCGTGCGGAAGCGATTAAGCAAGGAACTGACATTGTAGGAAATAGAACGAAGCTTAAAGTTGTAAAGAATAAGGTAGCTCCTCCATTCCGTACAGCTGAAGTAGATATTATGTATGGTGAAGGAATTTCTCAAGAAGGAGAAATGGTTGATATCGGTGCAGACCTTGATATTATTGAGAAAAGTGGATCATGGTATTCATTCAATGGAGAACGTGTTGGTCAAGGAAGAGAGAATGCCAAACAGTTTCTTAAGGAGAACCCTGAAATTCGTGCAGAAGTTCAGAGGCAAATTCGTGATCACTTTAGTTTAGACGGTTCTAAGGCTGAGGCGGCAGATTCAGACAACAAGGGTCTTGAACAAGATGAATTAAATATAATCGACTAATTAAAATGGCAAAGTCTCTTAAAAAAATAAGGACTTTGCCATTTTTTGAAAATATTAGTAAAACCCATAGGGACAACCACTTGACATTAAAAATTCACAGCTTTACAATTATAATGTATATTTTACACTTTATCTGTAATAAAAGCCTTGAGCTGTATTTTGATTTTGAAAAATGTACATGTTGAACTTTTAAAAAAGTAACAAGAATTGAATAGCAGAAGGAGGTGAAATGATGGACCTTTCAACTATAATCATCTCCATTTTGCTTGCTCTAATCGTCGGTGTAGTTGTTGGCTATTTTGTTCGGAAATCGATTGCTGAGGCAAAGATTGCAGGGGCACGAGATGCAGCAGAACAAATAATAGAAGATGCCAAACGTGATGCGGAATCTTTAAAAAAGGAAGCCTTGCTTGAGGCAAAAGATGAAAATCATAAACTGCGCAATGACGCAGAAAGTGAAATTCGCGAACGAAGAAATGAACTGCAAAAACAAGAAAATCGTTTACTGCAAAAAGAGGAAAATCTTGACCGTAAAGATGAATCGTTAGAGAAACGTGAAATACTTTTAGAGAAAAGAGATGATTCTCTTAACAAAAGACAACAGCATATTGAAGAGATGGAAAGCAAAGTGGACGAGATTGTGCAGAAGCAGCAATCGGAGTTGGAACGTATATCCGGTTTAACTCGTGATGAGGCAAGGGCCATCATTATCGAGCGCGTTGAACGTGAATTAAAACACGAAACCGCTGTAATGATAAAAGAAAGTGAGATTCGGACAAAAGAGGAATCTGACAAGAAAGCAAAAGAAATTCTGTCTCTGGCTATACAGCGTTGTGCAGCTGATCATATCGCTGAAACAACGGTATCCGTTGTAAATCTCCCTAATGATGAAATGAAAGGACGGATCATCGGTCGGGAAGGGCGGAATATTCGTACGCTGGAAACCTTAACTGGTATTGATTTAATTATCGATGATACACCAGAAGCCGTTATTTTATCCGGTTTTGATCCAATTAGACGTGAAACTGCACGCTTAGCTCTTGAAAAGCTCGTTCAGGACGGAAGAATCCATCCGGCACGAATTGAAGAAATGGTAGATAAGTCCAGACGTGAAGTGGATGAACATATTCGCGAAATTGGGGAACAAACTACCTTTGAAGTTGGTGTTCATGGATTACATCCGGATCTAATTAAAATCCTTGGCCGCTTGAAATTCAGAACAAGCTATGGACAGAATGTGCTTAAACACTCTATGGAAGTAGCTCAACTTACTGGATTACTTGCAGCAGAACTTGGTGAAGATGAAACGCTGGCTCGCCGTGCAGGCCTGCTCCATGATATTGGTAAAGCGATTGACCATGAAGTAGAAGGAAGTCATGTTGAAATAGGGGTAGAACTTGCGAAGAAATATAAAGAACACCCAGTTGTTATCAACAGTATTGCTTCTCACCATGGTGATACAGAACCAACGTCAGTTATTGCTGTCCTTGTTGCAGCAGCAGATGCCTTATCAGCTGCAAGACCAGGTGCAAGAAGAGAGACGCTTGAGAATTATATTCGACGTCTTGAAAAATTAGAGGAGATTTCGGAGTCCTATGATGGCGTAGAGAAATCCTTTGCAATTCAAGCTGGTCGAGAAGTACGAATTTTAGTTAAACCAGACCAAATTGATGATTTAGAAGCGCATCGACTTGCTCGGGATATTCGTAAAAAGATCGAAGAAGAACTTGATTATCCTGGACACATTAAAGTCACGGTTATTCGTGAAACAAGGGCAGTCGAATACGCAAAATAAAGCGGTGTTTATACACCGCTTTTTATTTTAATTTATTATAGAAAGCATAGAAGGGTACAAACATGAATCTATTATTTATCGGTGATGTCGTAAGTTCAATGGGCCGTGATATGGTTAAAGAATATCTGCCTAAATTAAAAGAAAAATATCGCCCGCATGTAACGATTATTAACGGAGAAAATGCAGCAGGCGGGAGAGGAATTACGGAGAAAATATACCGTGGTTTTTTAGAAGCGGGTGCACAAGCCGTTACATTGGGGAATCATACTTGGGATAATCGTGAAATTTTTGAGTTTATTGATGATGCTAAGTATCTAGTTAGACCTGCAAACTTTCCTGAGAACAATCCAGGTAAAGGCATCGTTTATTTGAAAATGAATCAAGATGAAATTGCGGTGATTAATTTGCAAGGGAGAACCTTTTTAACAGCAAATGATTGTCCATTTCAAAAGGCGGATCAATTAATTCAAGAAGCAAGAGAAAGAACATCGATCATTTTTGTTGATTTTCATGCAGAAGCAACGAGTGAAAAACAAGCAATGGGTTGGTATCTTGATGGAAGAGTTTCTGCTGTAATTGGGACCCATACCCATGTTCAGACAGCTGATCAACGCATACTGCCAAATGGCACAGCATTTATGTCAGACGTAGGCATGACTGGACCGTATGATGGGATATTAGGAATGGATAGGGAAATTGTCTTGAAAAGGTTTTTAACTGGGCTGCCAGCACGATTTGAAGTTCCTAAATCTGGCCGATCTCAATTAAGTGCGGTATCCATCGAACTTGATCAAAAATCAGGCAAAGCGAAAAAAATTACTCCTATTTTAATTAATGACGATCATCCTTTTTATTCGTAAGGAGGTGCAAGAAATCATCCATTTTAATGGAAGGCTTCTTGCGCCTTCTTTTATTTTTTGACCAAGCTGGAATATGTGTTAACTTTACTGAATATAGTATCAGTGGAATGATATAACCTGATTGTTCCAGTCGTAAATAAAGTGGAGGAACCATACAAGGAGGAGCTAGGAATGGAAATATTAAAGGTTTCAGCAAAGTCTAATCCTAATTCTGTAGCTGGTGCGCTTGCTGGGGTTCTGCGTGAAAGAGGTGGAGCAGAAATTCAAGCAATTGGTGCGGGTGCATTAAATCAAGCCGTTAAAGCTGTAGCCATTGCAAGAGGATTTGTTGCACCTAGCGGAGTTGATTTAATTTGTATTCCAGCATTCACTGATATTTTAATTGATGGTGAAGAAAGAACAGCAATAAAATTAATTATTGAACCTAGATGAAAGAGAATACGAGTGCCTATGAAGCCTTTAATACCAAGTTGTTTCTAAACATAGATCGAAATCGGTATTACTGATTCAAACGATGTTAACCTGCTTTTCATGCCAGCAGGTTTTTTGTTTTTATAGAAAAGTAAAAATATTCACATTTCTGGCAAAGGTTGGTTAGAAATAGTTGCAATTTTTATGTTATGGGGATAAAATGAAATCGTTTAGAACTATCTGAATTCCAAATATAAAGAAAATTGCTAGAAGTGAAGCAAATTAATTAGAAGAATATTCGGATAGATGATATACTTTAAGCTACATAGGGACATAAACTTTTTTCGTAACTAAAGGGGTGGAGATATGGTTAATCAGCTTTCATGGAAAGTTGGCGGGCAACAAGGTGAGGGAATCGAAAGTACAGGGGAGATCTTTTCAATTGCATTAAACCGTTTAGGTTATTATCTATATGGGTATCGTCACTTTTCATCTCGTATTAAGGGTGGTCACACAAATAATAAAATTCGCGTAAGTACTACTCAAGTACGTACTGTTTCGGATGATCTTGATATTTTAGTAGCATTTGACCAAGAAACGATTGAAGTAAACTATAAAGAATTAAATAAAACGGGGATTATCATAGCAGATTCTAAATTTAACCCGAAAAATCCTGATGATTCAATAGGCACTCTGTATGCGGTTCCATTCACAGAAATTGCCACAAATCTAGGAACTTCATTAATGAAAAATATGGTTGCGGTAGGAGCAACATGTGCAATTTTAAATTTAGATATTACTGTTTTTAATAATGTAGTAGAAGAAATTTTTGGAAAAAAAGGACAACAAGTTGTTGATAAGAATATGGAAGCGATTAAGGCTGGTTATGATTATTTAAAAGACCAGACGGATATCTCATCCCGTACAATTCAATTAGAAGAAGCAGATGGAACAAATCGCTTATTCATGATTGGAAATGATGCAATCGCTTTAGGGGCACTTGCAGGGGGATGTCGTTTCATGGCAGCTTATCCGATCACGCCGGCTTCTGAAATTATGGAATATTTAATCGAAAATCTACCTCCTATTGGTGGAGCAGTTATTCAAACGGAGGATGAGATTGCAGCCGTCACGATGGCGATCGGTGCAAATTACGGTGGAGTCCGTGCCATTACAGCATCTGCAGGACCTGGGTTATCTCTTAAAATGGAAGCAATTGGATTGTCTGGGATCACTGAAACACCTTTAGTTATTGTTGATACTCAACGCGGGGGGCCATCAACAGGATTACCGACGAAACAAGAACAGTCCGATTTAATGGCAATGATTTACGGTACTCATGGTGAAATTCCGAAGATTGTACTAGCACCAAGTACAGTTCAAGAGGCTTTTTATGATACAGCTGAAGCCTTTAACTTAGCTGAGGAGTATCAATGTCCAGTTATTATTATTACAGATTTACAGTTATCACTTGGAAAGCAAACTGTTGAACCATTAGATTTTAGTAAAGTTGAGATTCGCCGTGGTAAATTAATTACCGAGGATTTACCGGATACTGAAAATAAAGAATATTTCAAACGATATGAAGTTACAGAAGACGGAGTTTCGCCTCGTGTTATTCCAGGTGTTAAAAATGGGATTCACCATGTGACGGGTGTTGAACATGACGAAACGGGTAAACCATCAGAGGGAGCAGTAAATCGGAATCTTCAGATGGATAAGCGTTTTAGAAAAATGGAGAACATTAAGTTTAATACACCTGTTTATAAAAATGCACCGCATGAAAAGTCAGATTTATTAGTTATCGGCTTTAACTCAACTCGTGGATCCATAGAGGAAGCAATGGATCGACTTGAAAAAGATGGTGTGAAAGTGAACCATGCTCATATGCGTTTAATCCACCCATTCCCAACGGATGAACTATTGTCGCTTGTAGAGAATGCAAAAGCTGTTGCGGTTGTTGAAAACAATGCGACAGGGCAGCTTGCAAATATTATTAAAATGAATGTTGGGCATGCAAAAAAAGTTCATAATATATTAAAATATGATGGAAATCCGTTTAAACCAAATGAAGTGTATACAAAGTGTAAAGATATACACCAAAGGCAAGGAGCTGTTCTAAATGGCAACATTTAAAGACTTTCGTAATAATGTAAAACCAAACTGGTGTCCCGGATGTGGTGATTTCTCTGTACAAGCAGCGATTCAACGTGCTGCAGCAAATGTTGGTTTAGAGCCTGAAAAATTAGCAGTTATTTCCGGAATCGGTTGCTCTGGACGTATTTCAGGATATATCAACTCATATGGTTTGCATGGTATTCATGGTCGTTCTTTGCCAATTGCTCAAGGTGTTAAAATGGCCAATCGTGATTTAACGGTTATTGCATCTGGTGGAGATGGAGATGGATTTGCGATTGGGATGGGACATACAATCCATTCCATTCGTAGAAATATAGATATTACTTATATTGTTATGGATAATCAAATCTATGGATTAACGAAAGGACAAACATCCCCAAGATCAGCTACTGGATTTAAAACAAAGTCAACACCTCATGGTTCGATTGAGCAGCCGATCTCACCGATGGAAATGGCATTAACAGCTGGAGCAACGTTTGTAGCACAAAGCTTCTCAACAGATTTAAAGGATTTAACATCTCTAATTGAAGCTGGTATCAAACATAAAGGGTTCTCTTTAATTAATGTGTTTAGTCCATGTGTCACATATAACAAAATAAACACGTACGATTGGTTTAAAGAAAACCTAACAAAATTAAGCAATATTGAAGGCTATGATTCTTCTAATCGTGAAGAAGCAATGCAGACGTTAATGAAGCATGATGGTCTTGTGACAGGCCTAATCTATCAAAACACGGAGCGTCAGTCTTATCAACAATTATTAAATGGTTACTCAGAAGAGCCGTTAAGTAAAGCGGATCTTCAATTAAATGAAGAAGATTTTAATCGATTAGTAGCAGCATTTAAATAAAATAATTTTGATTAATAGAGTGAAAGGGCAAGTGACATCGAAAACGATCACTTGCTCTTTTTCCATTTTAACGGGATTTAGCTAGAAGTCCCCTTCCTCAAGGAACGAAGTGAGTAGGTGGGGGAGGTTCATTTGTTGTGATCAATGGCATCTTCTGTATTTTACAATCTCCTATTGATTTTTCATTGTTTGTTTTAAATCCAGCGTTTATAATGAGTAGTTGTATGTTTACAATGTATAATGAAAATGAAATAGTAAATCTTTTCATGTTAAAAGAGAGGGGATTGTATAATGAACGAACAACAACGAAAAGCTGGACAACAAGTGATGGATCCTTCGGACAAAAAATCCGCAAAGGATTACAGCAAATACTTTGAAACGGTCTATGAACCACCATCCTTAAAAGAAGCTAAAAAAAGAGGGAAAGAGGAAGTTTCCTACTTTAAAGACTTTGAAATCCCAGAGCAATATAAAGGGATGGGAGAAGGTCGTAAATTCTATATCCGTACGTATGGCTGTCAAATGAATGAACATGATACAGAAGTGATGGCGGGCATCTTTCTTGGTCTAGGCTATCAACCAACAGACACAGTTGATGATGCCAATGTGATTTTATTAAATACATGTGCGATCCGGGAAAATGCAGAAAATAAGGTGTTTGGTGAACTCGGTCATTTGAAACCATTAAAACTTGAAAAACCTGATTTACTAGTAGGTGTTTGTGGATGTATGTCTCAAGAAGAATCAGTCGTAAATAAGATCTTAAAAACGTATCAGCATGTAGATATGGTTTTTGGAACCCATAATATTCATCGTCTTCCACAAATCTTGAGTGAAGCCTATATGTCAAAAGAACAGGTCATTGAGGTTTGGTCAAAAGAAGGCGACATTATTGAGAACCTTCCAAAGGTGAGACGCGGCAATATTAAAGGTTGGGTTAATATTATGTATGGCTGTGACAAGTTCTGTACTTATTGTATTGTTCCTTATACAAGAGGGAAAGAACGAAGCCGTAGACCAGAGGACATTATCCAAGAAGTTCGTCATCTTGCTGCCCAAGGCTACCAAGAAATTACCTTATTAGGGCAAAATGTAAATGCATACGGGAAAGACTTTACAGATGTGCAATATGGCCTTGGCGATTTAATGGAAGAAATTAGAAAAATTGATATTCCTAGAGTCCGATTTACAACAAGCCATCCTCGTGACTTTGATGATCATTTAATTGAAGTTCTGGCTAAAGGTGGTAACTTAGTTGAACATATTCACTTACCTGTACAATCGGGTTCAACGGATGTATTAAAAATTATGGCTCGGAAATATTCACGGGAACATTATCTTGAGTTAGTACGGAAAATCAAGGCAGCGATTCCGGATGCAGCCTTAACAACTGATATCATTGTCGGTTATCCAAATGAAACAGACGAGCAGTTTGAAGAAACGATGTCATTGTATCGTGAGGTAGGATACGAAAGTGCGTATACGTTTATTTATTCTCCGCGTGAAGGAACGCCTGCCGCTAAAATGCAAGATAATGTACCAATGGAAGTCAAAAAAGAACGTTTGCAGCGTTTAAATGCACTTGTAAATGAAATGTCTGCAGAAGCGATGAAAAAGTACCAAGACAAGGTTGTAGAAGTTCTTGTCGAAGGTGAAAGTAAAAACAATCCAGATGTATTAGCTGGTTACACACGCAGAAATAAACTTGTTAATTTTAAAGCTCCCAAAACGACAATTGGAAAACTTGTTAAAGTAAAAATTACAAAAACAAAAACATGGTCTTTAGACGGAGAAATGGTGGAATAACAAATACGAAAAACTTGGGGTGAAACCATGGGGAAATTTACAAAGGATGATATTGTTGAAAAGGCAAAGGATTTAGCTAAAATGATTGCAGAAACAGAAGAAGTGGTTTTCTTCAAAAAAGCAGAAGCGAAAATACATGAAAATGAAAAGGTACGCACGTATATTTCAACGATTAAAGCACTTCAAAAGCAAGCGGTAAATTTTCAACATTATGGTAAAATAGAAGCCTTAAAGAAAACAGAGGAAAAAATTGCTGCCCTAGAAAAAGAGCTCGATGAAATTCCGGTTGTGAATGAGTTTAAAGAGTCGCAAGTGGAAGTTAATGATTTATTACAATTAGTTGCTGCGACAATTTCAAATAAAGTTACTGATGAAATCATTGAGTCAACAGGCGGGAATTTATTAAGCGGTGAGACAGGGGCAGAGGTCAAAAATAAAAGCTGTTCCCATCATTAATCATATATAACAAAAAGGTTTGGATGAGATACAATTCCAAACCTTTTTGTTATAGTAAGGCCTAATGAAATCAATTTCGGAACCTTCTCTTGTAGAAAGCATACAATGTCACATGCCTATATTTTTCAGATATTCGTGGAAAATTATCGCACACTAGCCTACAAATCTGCATAGGATGAATTGAAAATACATGAGGAGGTTTCGCTTGCGATGGGAGAGTATAGAGAGATTATTACAAAAGCGGTTGTGGCGAAAGGACGTAAATTTTCGAAGTCCAACCATAATATTAAACCGCTACACAATCCGTCAAGTATTCTTGGCTGTTGGATTATAAATCATAAGTATGAAGCGGAAAAGATTGGGAAAAAGGTAGAAGTTAACGGTTGCTATGATATAAACATCTGGTATTCTTATAATAATAATACAAGAACTGAAGTTGTAACACAGACGGTTGAATATTGTGATGTGATTAAATTAAAATATCGTGATAAAGATTGCCTTGAGGAACAGGATGTTATTGCACAAGTGATTCAACAACCAAACTGCTTAGAATGTTTAATCCAAGAAGGAAATAAGATTGTGGTCCATGTTGAAAGAGAGTTTGTTGTTGAAGTACTGGGAGAAACGAAAGTAATTGTTCACGTATACCCAGAAAAGCATCAAGGCAAAGATTATGATTGGGGTTTTGATGTAAGTGATGAGGATTTTCAAGAAATTGACCCTGATTTCCTAGATAAAAAGAAGGAAAGATAACTTGTAACTAGGAAGCTCACTTCCTAGTTTTTTTTCTTGAAAAACCTCCCACCGTGAATCTGAATTTTTTATGATATAATTGAGGAAGAAGAAATTTGGATTTAGTAAGAAGAAATATGGATATAGATTTTGGAGGTAAATATGGCCGGTTATACGCCCATGATTCAACAATATTTACAAGTAAAGGCAGACTATCAAGATGCCTTTTTATTTTTTCGTCTAGGTGACTTTTATGAATTGTTTTTCGATGATGCGATAAAAGCATCACAAGAGTTAGAAATTACATTAACCGCAAGAGGAGGAGGCGGTGAAGAGCGTATCCCGATGTGTGGGGTGCCTTATCACGCTGCTTCATCCTATATTGAACAACTAGTAGAGAGCGGCTATAAAGTGGCGATATGTGAGCAAGTGGAGGACCCGAAACAGGCAAAAGGTGTAGTTCGACGCGAGGTTGTCCAATTGATCACTCCAGGTACGATGATGGAGGGAAAAGGTCTTTCTGATAAGGAAAACAACTTTATTGCAGCGGTCAATTATTTTTCAGATGAAACCTTTGCTTTAGCCTATACCGATTTGTCGACGGGTGAAACGAAGGCAACCTTATTGAATGAAAGTTTTGATGAGGTGTTGAATGAAATATCTCTAATTGGGACGAAAGAAATTATTGTTTCTTCATCCTTTAATGAAGAATGGAAAAATCGCATTTGTGAGCGTTTGGTGATGACATTTTCAATTGAAGAAGACGAAGAAAACAGAATGGAGTATGGAACTCTGCTTGCAGAAATTGAAGAGGAGAAACTTCGCAGGACAAGTGCTAGACTTTTCAATTATCTTCATCGGACGCAAAAACGTAGTCTAGAACATTTACAGCCTGTGAAAATGTATAGAATCTATCAGTATATGAAAATTGATTATTATTCAAAACGCAATCTTGAACTAACTGAGACGATTCGTTCCAAAGGAAAAAAAGGATCGTTATTATGGTTATTAGATGAAACGAAAACCGCCATGGGCGGACGATTATTAAAACAATGGATTGATCGTCCACTCATTGATTCATCTGCGATTACAGCACGTCATGACTTAGTGGAAACCTTAATAAAGGCTTATTTCGAACGACAGGAAATAAGAGAAAATCTAAAAGAAGTCTATGATTTGGAAAGACTAGCAGGCAGAGTGGCTTTTGGAAATGTTAATGCACGGGATCTTGTCCAATTAAAAAAATCGTTACAACAAATTCCATTTATTCGCGAAATTGTTGGCAACTTAGATAGTGAAGAAGCAGTAAATTTAGCCTCGAAGATGGATTCGTGTGAAGAAGTGACTGATCTATTGGAAAATGCGATTGTCGAGACTCCGCCGATTGCCATCAAAGAAGGCGATATTATTAAAGATGGCTATAATGAGGAACTGGACAGATACCGTGACGCCAGTCGAAATGGGAAAACGTGGATTGCCCAATTGGAGCGGGAAGAACGAGAAAAAACAGGAATTAAATCATTAAAGGTCGGTTACAATCGTGTGTTCGGTTACTATATCGAGGTAACGAAAGCAAATCTTCATTTATTAGAAGAAGGAAGATATGAAAGAAAACAAACTCTTTCTAATGCGGAGAGGTATATTACTCCTGAATTAAAGGAAAAAGAAGCTTTAATACTGCAAGCAGAAGAAAAAAGTATGGACTTAGAATACGAACTATTTACTAAAATTCGCGAGCATATAAAAGAATACATTCCTAAGCTGCAGGCATTGGCGAAAATGGTTAGTGTATTAGATGTCTTGCAATGCTTCGCGACGATTAGTGAAGAACGTTCATTTGTAAGACCTGTTTTTTCTGATGAACAGCAAATGATGGTTAAAGACGGCCGGCATCCGGTAGTTGAAAAAGTAATGAATATTGACCGTTATGTCCCAAATGACTGTATGATGAACAAAGAACGCGAAATGTTGCTCATCACAGGTCCTAATATGTCGGGGAAAAGTACGTATATGAGGCAAATTGCGTTAACGGCTATTCTCGCTCAAATTGGCTGTTTTGTACCAGCGAAGGAAGCGGTCATGCCGATTTTTGATCAAGTTTTTACACGGATCGGGGCAGCAGATGATCTTGTATCGGGTCAAAGTACGTTTATGGTGGAAATGCTAGAAGCAAAAAATGCGATTGCAAATGCAACAAAGGATAGTTTGATCTTATTCGATGAGATTGGCCGTGGCACTTCCACGTATGATGGCATGGCATTAGCGCAAGCAATTATTGAGTACATTCATAACAATATTGGGGCAAAAACCTTATTTTCAACTCATTATCATGAATTAACTGTGTTGGAAAAAGAATTGGAACATCTCAAGAATATTCATGTCAGTGCAATGGAACAAGATGGAAAGGTTGTGTTCCTTCATAAAATCAAAGATGGTCCGACTGATCGAAGCTACGGTATCCATGTGGCAAAACTAGCCCAACTGCCTGAAGAGCTTATTATACGGGCTAATGAAATTTTAGCTTCTTTAGAAAAAGTAAACAAACAGCAACAACAGGAGCCTGTTTATGAAGACAAAAGGGATGGACAAGCTAAAGAATCCGTTACAGCTCAGATACCTATAAAGGATGAAAATCTTTCAATTGCAGAACAACAATTATCCTTTTTTGCAGAGAATAAGTCAAAAGAGAAAATACAATCTTTTTCTACAAAGGAAAAAAAGGTGTTAGACAAAGTAAGAGAATTGGATATTTTAGATATGACACCAATGGAAGCGATGAATATTCTCTATGAACTCCATAAAAGGATAAAAAATTAACAGCGATGGGGGTGAAGGAATATGGGGAAAATTAATCTGTTAGATGATTCACTTTCCAATAAAATTGCTGCTGGTGAGGTCGTTGAACGACCAGCATCTGTCGTTAAGGAGTTAGTTGAAAATGCGGTCGATGCCGGCAGTACCACGATTGATATCGAAGTAGAAGAAGCCGGATTAGTAAAAATCAGAATCTCCGATAATGGCGACGGAATCGAGGAAAGTGATGTTCCAAAAGCATTTGAACGTCATGCAACAAGTAAAATAAAAGATGAGCATGATTTATTTCGAATTCGGACGCTTGGGTTTCGTGGGGAGGCCTTGCCAAGTATTGCGTCAGTATCGAAACTAGAATTAATCTCCTCAACTGGAGATGCGGGGACGAAGATTGTAATTGATGGCGGAAAAGTCGTCTCGCTTGAAAAAGCAGCAAGTCGAAGAGGAACGGAAATCGTTGTTACAGATTTATTTTACAATACGCCTGCCCGCTTGAAGTATATGAAGACGATTCATACCGAGCTAGGAAATATTACAGATGTTGCAAATCGACTGGCTCTTGCTCACCCTGATGTTTCCTTCCGTCTATTTCATAATGAACGGAAATTGCTCCATACAAATGGAAATGGGGATGTTAGACAAGTATTAGCTGCCATTTATGGTTTAAACACAGTCAAAAAGATGATTCCGATTCAGGCAAGTAGTCTTGATTTTAATTTGAGCGGGTTTATTGCCTTACCGGAAATAACAAGGGCATCACGAAATTATATTTCTACGATGATCAATGGTCGTTTTATTAAAAATTATCCTCTTGTTAAAGCGATCCAAGAGGGATATCATACGCTCTTGCCGATTGGTCGCTTTCCAATAGCGATTCTCAATATCGAAATGGACCCGATCTTAGTCGATGTAAATGTTCATCCATCTAAACTAGAAGTAAGGATCAGCAAAGAACAGGAATTAAATGAATTGGTTGCAAGTACGATTAAATCTGCCTTTAAACAGCAAGAGTTAATACCCGCTGGGATTGTCGGCGAAAAGAGAAAAAAGGATGGCTCAGAGCAAACGTCATTAAAGCTTGACCATATTCCCTTTAAAACGAATAAAGCGGAACACACAAGTGGTCGTCATGAGTTCCAGCAGGTTCCGAGTTCAATCGATAAGGGACAGTCTAATCCAATGAGAGACCATGATGACATTGACGAGGTTTCATTGGAAAATAACCAGATCATAAAAGAAACCCAACCGTATGTATCGACGATGAATGATGTACAGCAATCAAAACGTTGATATCCAAGATCACGAGGAATTAATCGAACAAGATGAGCCATTCACTCCTTCAGTAGAAGAGTCGGATAAACAAGAACAGCTATCCCGTGTCCCGCCGTTATATCCAATTGGGCAAATGCATGGTACTTATATTTTCGCCCAAAATGAGCAAGGATTATATATTATTGATCAGCATGCTGCCCAAGAGAGGATTAAGTATGAATTTTTTCGGGAAAAGGTTGGGGAAGTAGCCTCAGAGTTACAGGAATTGCTCGTTCCGATTACATTCGAATTTTCATCTGATGAATATATTAAAATTGAAGAATATCGGACAGAGCTTGAAAGAGTCGGTGTTTTTCTTGAACCATTTGGTTATAACAGTTATATTGTAAAGTCGCATCCACAATGGTTTCCAAAAGGCGAAGAAAAGGAAACTATTGAAGAAATGATCCAGCAGCTGCTTTCAATGAAAAAGGTGGATATTAAAAAGCTTCGTGAAGAGGCAGCAATTATGATGAGCTGTAAAGGTTCCATTAAAGCAAATCGCCATTTACGGAATGATGAGATTCAAGCCTTATTAGATCAACTGCGATTGGCATCAGATCCATTTACATGTCCACACGGCAGGCCGATTATGATTCACACGTCTGTATACGAGCTGGAAAAAATGTTCAAGCGGGTTATGTAGATAAATTAACGGTAATTTTATTATGTAAACTAGATAAAGCGGAGAAACGCCGATTATACAAAAACGTCCATTTATGAAGTCTATCTCTCATAAATGGACGTTTTCTAATTAATTTGCTATCGTTTTTAGTTTATTTAAGTATTGTAATGATTTACCGGTACCCATGGCTACACATTCAAGGGGATTTTCAGCAATCTCTACAGGAACATCAACTACATTTGATAACCATTCCTTTAATCCTTTAAGTAGAGAGGAACCGCCAGTCAAAATGACACCACGATCGACAATATCTCCACTAAGCTCTGCGGGGCTATCTTCGAGAGTGGCTCGTAATGCTTCAAATATTTGATATAAACTTTCCTTGATCGCTTCGTATACTTCAAGTGATGAAAGAGTTATGGTTTTAGGTAGACCGTCAAATAAGTTTCTTCCCCGAACTTCTGTTGTTAATTCCTCATGTTTGGGTAAAGCATAACCAATTTCCATTTTAATTCTCTCGGCTGTACTTTCACCTATTAAAATATTATATTTCTTTTTTACATATTGAATAATATCATCATCAAGGCGGTCCCCGCCCATTTTAATAGAATGGCATGCAACCACACCACCAAAGGAAATAATAGCTACCTCTGTTGAACCCCCACCGATGTCCACAATTACATTAGCGACCGGTTCATCAACCGGCATGCCTGCTCCAATCGCAGCAGCAACTGGCTCTTCGATGGTAAAGACTTTTTTTGCTCCTGCATTTTTTACTGCATCAATAATTGCTCTGCGATCGACACTAGTAGAAGAAAAAGGAATACAGACTGCTACATTTGGTTTGCGAAGCGATAAACCCAATTCCTTTGCTGTTTTACTAAAAACAAGACGAATCAAATTTGTTGTTGTATCAAAATCAGCTATCACACCATTTTTCAGGGGACGAATGATTTCAATGTGTTCTGGTGTTTTACCAACCATTTGTTTAGCATCACTTCCAAAAGCAATTATTTTCTTTGTGGTAGTATCCACGGCTACAACACATGGTTCATTGAGTACAATCCCTTTATTCTTGCTATATGCTAAAATATTAGCGGTTCCTATATCAATACCAATTTCAGGAGTTGATAACATACATTCACCTAATTTCACTTCATTCTAATTCCTTTATAACTTTAACACGAAAAATGACGAAAGAAGGGAATGTTATGGAGACTTAAATAAACTGTAATAGAAAAGAGGGAAGTATGACAAAACTGTGTCAATTACCATAAAATAATTACGGTTGAAAGATTTCTTATGAATAGTTCCATTCAAAATGGTCATAATGAATAGATGTTTGACTGCAATTTTCCATAAATATGTTATCATTAAAGTAGGGGGAAATATCCAACTATTTACATTCTTCCACCGTGTATGTAATAAAGGTTCAAAGGTTATGATCCCAATTTGATGAAAAGGTAGTGTTAAACGATTGACCGAAAAAGGTAAGCTAATCGTATTAATAGGTCCAACCGCTGTTGGGAAGACAAAAATGAGTATTGAGCTTGCAAAGGCTTTTAATGGAGAAATCATTAGCGGTGACTCCATGCAAATTTATCAAAAAATGGATATTGGTACTGCAAAAATTAAACCTTCTGAAATGGAGGGGATTCCACATCACCTTATTGATATAAAAGCTCCACATGAATCTTTTTCTGTTGCTGAATTTCAAGAGTTGGTCCGTGCAAAAATTAAAGAAATCATTGGCCGAGGTAAACAGCCCATCATTGTTGGGGGAACAGGATTGTACATACAATCTGTATTGTATGATTATCAGTTTTCTGAGGCACCGTCAGATGAAGAATTTCGAAAAAACTTAGAGAAGTTGACTCATGAAAATGGAAATCAATTTGTCTATGAGCAATTAATAAAGATTGATCCGGAAAGCGGGGAACGTCTTCATCCTAATAATGTTCGCAGAGTGATTCGTGCGCTTGAGGTTTATCATTGCACAGGAAAAACGATAACAGAGTTGCAAAAGTCACAAACACCAGAGCTGTTATACGATGCGGCAGTAATTGGACTAACAATGGAAAGAGAAAAGTTATACAAGAGAATCAATCAAAGAGTGGACCTCATGATTGAAGAAGGTCTTGTGAATGAAGTTGAAGCCCTTTACCAATCAGGTTTACGAAGTTGCCAGTCGATACAAGCGATTGGTTATAAGGAATTATATGAACTTTTCGAAGGAAACATCTCTTTTCAGCAAGCGGTTGAAAATTTAAAGCAAAATTCCCGTCGTTACGCCAAACGACAATTAACTTGGTTTCGTAACAAAATGAATGTTGAATGGTTTGATATGTCAGATGTAGCTACATCTGCTATATTCAATAAAAAAATAGATGAAATTTCATCTTATATAGAAGGAAAGCTGAAAATAAAATCGAATACATATTAGTAGAGATAAAAGAGGAGGAGCTTTTTCAAATGAAGCAATCAGTCAATATACAAGATCAATTTTTAAATCAACTTCGAAAAGATGGGATAAACTGTACGGTCTTTTTATTAAATGGATTTCAGATAAGAGGCCAAATTAAGGGGTTTGACAATTTTACCATCTTATTAGAAAGTGAAGGGAAACAACAACTTGTATACAAACATGCCATTTCAACATTCTCTCCACAACGAAACGTTACAATTGAGGTAGAAATACCGCAGCAACAGGCAACCAAATAATGAATAAAAGCATTTACACCCTAATAGGATAGGTGTGAATGCTTTTTTTATTTTAGGATAATCAAACTTTTTTTAATGAACAAGCATCTTCATGAATACAATGATAATAAGCACTTCATTTTCATAATGAATGATGGCTGCATTCATATTTTAAAAAACTAGGCGATTGTCACAAATACTAGAAAATAAGCGTATACTGTTTGTAGATTGAGAGGTGAAGAGTTTGGAACAACCGATGCGAATGAAGAATAATGGTCAAATCAGTATTGTTCTAAACAAACAGAAACGAACTCCTGTTACAGAGAATCTCAACATGCCTTCTTCCATTGCGCCCAAAATGATTCCTGCAGAACATGCCGCTTTAAAGGAAATTGAAGAGGAACTAGAAATTCTTGTGGGCATGGAAGAAATGAAAAAATTAATAAAAGAAATTTACGCGTGGATTTATATTAATAAAAAAAGAGAAGAAAATGGATTGAAAAGTGGAAAACAATCTCTTCATATGATGTTTAAAGGAAACCCAGGGACAGGAAAAACAACTGTTGCCAGACTCGTAGGGAAGTTATTTCTTAAAATGAATGTTCTCTCGAAAGGTCATCTTATTGAGGCAGAGCGGGCAGACTTAGTAGGGGAGTATATTGGTCATACGGCTCAAAAAACAAGAGATCTGATCAAAAAGGCACTTGGCGGTATTTTATTTATAGATGAGGCTTATTCTCTTGGGCGCGGCGGTGAAAAGGATTTTGGAAAAGAAGCGATTGATACGTTAGTGAAACATATGGAAGACAAGCAGCATGAATTCATTTTAATCTTAGCGGGCTATTCTCGAGAAATGGATTATTTTCTCACGTTAAATCCAGGACTTCAATCCAGATTTCCACTTGTTATTGATTTTCCAGATTATAATATCAATCAATTAATGGAAATTGGTGAAATGATGTTAAAGGAAAAAGAATATACACTAAGCCATGAAGCGGAAAAGAAGTTAAGGGATCATCTTCATTGGGTGAAGTCGACAGTTAGTCCAACAGGTTTTTCAAATGGACGCTTTATACGAAATGTTATCGAAAAATCGATCCGGGCACAGGCGATGAGATTGTTAATGCAAAATAACTATGACCGGCATGAATTAATGACAATTAGAAGCAATGATTTAGTTTTTGAACAGGATCAATGACAATAAGGCTGTCTTATCTGTTAGGAATAGCTTTCACTAGATTCCCAACATTCAATAAGATAGCCTTATTAATTAAAATTGTCTTTTATTATTCTGTTCTATAAAATAACTTTTAATGCCTGTTGTAAGTCTGATAGTGTTTTAACTTCATTATCAATTTCGATTCCTAATTCAATCATTGTATCCGCAATCTCAGGGCTAATTCCAGTTAGGATTGTCGAGCATCCTAGTAATTTAATCCCTTTCACAATTTTAAATAAGTGATTGACTACCGCGGTATCGACGTATGGAACGCCTGATATATCAATAATTAATTGGGTAGCTTTTAATTCCTTAACTCGGATTAATGTTCTCTCGCGAATTTTTTTGGCACGGTACGTATCAACCGTACCGACAATTGGAAGAATACATACTCCTTCTGTCATTGGAATGATCGGGACAGATAACTCATCAACGGTTTCGCGATGACTCTTCAATAGCTCTTCCTTATAGCTCATATAGTAGGCTGTATATGAATCAATATATAAATCAATAATGTCATTGACGTGTCTTTCTAATGCAAAAAACTCTTCCATTTCAAGCTTGATTCCATTTTCAATATAAAATGTTTTTATAGCATTCCAAGCAATTCCTCTAGAAGATTGGAATAGGTCCCACGCTAAGTGGATCGGAAGTTCTGTTTTAGCACTATTAATGCCTCGTTCTTTTGCTTGATCCATAACTTCTTCTGTTTTCAATTCTGCAATATTTGAAGCTAACATCTTTAAAATAGGATTTCCTTGCTCTGAAAAGAGATCCAAATCCCCATTATCCTTTAATAATGTCGTAATATATGCTTTATTTTCCTCTAAATATTTGACCCATTCTTGAGTATAGAAATTTAGATTATCTTTTAAAAACTTTGATAACTCTACCCTAGAATCAATTGTTCCAATCATTGTCTGCCCTCCCATTAATGCCTTAACATGCTTAATTGTTTTTGGTAATGTTAACGTGAAAGCTGTCCCGCTCCCCAATTCACTTGTCACACTAATTTTCCCACTATTACTTTGAATCGCATTAAATACCTGTGCCAGTCCCATCCCTTTACCATCTTGCTTTAGTGTAAAGAAGGGAGTTCCTAATAATCTTAATTTATCTTTTGGAATTCCGACACCAGAGTCAGAGATACATATGTGAATATACTTTTCGTCTTCCGTTTGATCAATCATTAATGTTCCGCCATTTGGCATCGCTTCAATGGCATTTTTGATAATATTAAAAAATGCTTTTTTAACTTGGTCTTTTCTGCCATAAATAATCGCATTTTCATTTTCAAAATGCTTGATTAAATTAATCGAATAAAGTTGATTTTGAAATAAAAGCAGGATGGATTCTATTTCAGATACTACATTGAAACTAGCCTGGTTTTCTTGAAAAAACTCTGGTTTTGAAACACTCATTAAATCATTTAAAATGTGGATGGCCCGTTCTAACTCAGTTTGAGCAATACGAGAATACTCTTCATTGTAGGATTGATCCATCAATTGTAAGAAGCCCTTTACTGCCGTTAAAGGATTACGAACTTCATGGGCGATTCCTGCTGCCATTTCTCCGATGGACGATAATATATGATTGTTCCAATTATTATGATCGATTGAATGTTGGATATTTAAGATATCAAAAAAGTAAATATGAATACGACTCAAAAGATCATCTTTATATGAACGATGAAAAAGGAAAAAGTAGGGATGGGATTCGATTGTAATGGTAAATTCATTTAATTTTCCCATGAAACACTCATGCAATTTTGTTTTCAATTCATTATTCTTTATGCGCTGAAATAGATTTTTTGACTCATAATCATCTGATTTGAATAGTTTCTTCGCTTTGGGATTAACCTTTATGATGAAACCATCAGGGTCCAATTCCATTAATCCATATAATTGCTGATCAGGTGTTGTCATGACCATCTCTGTTTATCCCTCCTTTCTTTAAACCATTTCACCGCTTTGACTTTTGTACCGTTTTCATTACTAGTAATTTCAAACTCATCCATTAGACGTTTAACTCCAGATAACCCGAGTCCAAGGCCTGTTTTTGAGCGAATATGCTGATTCAATACTTGTTCTAAATGCGGAATTCCTGGTCCTTTGTCGATTGCTTGGATTTCAATTCCGTGATCGGGAATAGTCTTAATAAACAGCTCTCCCTTGCCTGCATAGAAGACAATGTTACGAGTTAATTCTAATATGGAAACAACGAGCTTGGTTTGTTCACTTTTGCTTAAGCCGTATTCTTCTGCAACACGTTTACCTAATGTACTAGCCATGTGAACATCATCTTCTCTTTCGATTACCATTCTATACACTTTTTTCACATGCCTTCCAATCATCAACTTTTACTATTTACTATATTAAAAGTGTCTATATTAAAAGTATTTTAGCACGTTATGGCGAAAATTTGTACTTTTTTAAATATAATGTAAAGTTTTTTGTTTTTTGAGAGTATATTATAGAATAAAGTAGAAAATAGGTGAAAGAAGAGTTGTCGAAAGTAACTAAAAATATAGTCAAATGTATACAAATATAGACAAACACACTTTAACGTTTGTCTAAGCCTTTACGTATTAATTCTAGTATCGTTGCTGTTCGAGTAGTAATTCCTTCTTCTTCTTCTTGATATTGTTCAATTTTTTTGATAATGGATTCTGGTAAGCGCATATCAATCCGGATTCTTTTCTCCGGCAATTTTATCCTTCCTTTCTTGAGTTGTACGGTAATATAACGTACAATGTAAGGAGGGGGTGAACAAGATGAAGAGAGCATTTAAAACAGAAATTTTGTTAAGTGGTAAACAACGTGAAAAGGTTCATCAGCCGATAGGTGTTTGCCGTTATGTGTATAATTTATATCTTTCTACTGCACAAGAACATTATGAAAAAACAAAAAAGCATATGTCAGGCTATGATTTTTCTAAATGGTTGAATAATGTCCATACAAAACAAAAAGATTTTTGGATAAAAGATGTATCAAGTAAAGCAGTTAAACAGTCTATCATGAATGGAGATCGAGCTTTTAAGAATTTCTTCAAAGGTTTGGCGAAGTTTCCAAAATTCAAAAAGAAGAAAAATCAAGATGTGAAGGCTTATTTTCCGAAGAATAACAAGACAGACTTGTTAGTTGAACGTCATCGAATTAAAATTCCGACACTTGGATGGGTTCAATTAAAAGAATATGGCTACATTCCCTCAAATGTAAAGGTAACTAGTTGTACAGTATCTCAAAAAGCAGATCGATATTATGTTTCTGTTTTATGTGAAGTTGAAACAAAAGATAATATGCAGATTAACACACATGATGGGATCGGCATTGATCTAGGAATTAAAGATTTTGCTGTGTGTAGTCATCACAAAGCCTTTGAAAATGTCAATAAGACACAAAAGGTAAAGAAATTAGAAAAGAAATTAAAACGACAACAACGCAAGTTAAGTCGTAGTTACGAACAAAATAAAAATCGAAAGAGAGGTGAGTTCTGCGCTAAAAACAGGCAGAAGCAACTTGTAAAAGTTCAAAAACTGCACGCTAGACTAGCCAATATCCGACATGAATATGTTCGATCTGTGGTGAATCAGTTGGTGAAAACCAAGCCAACATCTATCACAATCGAAGATTTAAACGTAAAAGGCATGATGAAAAATCGGCATTTATCCAAGGCAGTGGCCGGGCAGAACTTTTATTATTTTAAAGAATGGCTCAGGGCTAAGTGTAAGCAGTACGGCATTGAACTAAGACAAGTAGACCGCTTCTATCCATCTTCTAAGCTATGTTCTTGCTGTGGCCATAAAAAAGTCCAACTCAGCTTATCAGAGCGGATCTTTAGATGTGATACTTGTGATGCAGAATTAGATCGGGATTTCAATGCCAGTTTAAATCTAAAACATGCAACTGAATATACAGTATTAACCTAACTAGTCTGTATATATGTAGGGTGGGCTACATCCGAATTTACGCTTGTGGAGTGTTATACCAACTGTAGTAGCGAGCTTTTGGCGAGACAGGACACGTAGAAGCAAGAAACTGTCTAGCGTAGATGAATGAGTACATTTGTCTATGTTTTTAGTAGCAGGACAGCGGATTGCTACTATTCTCATTTATTTAAATAATGTGAGTGAGGGCGGGGAAACGATTTTTCCGAAAATAAATTTGCAAATCTCTCCGAAAAAAGGGTCTGCTCTTTATTTTCATTATGGAAACCAAAAAGGACAAACCGATCGTCTATCGTTACACTCAAGCGTACCTATCATTAATGGTGAAAAATGGGTTGCGACAAAATGGATCCGTCAAGGAAAAATATATTAAGTGGGATGAGCGGAACGAGGGGACAGTTTTTCCTAGTAGATCAATTTCATTAGAATCAATGGCTGGGTCAAGGAATCTTCCGTTCCTTTGTCTCGTTTTCTATTTGACCTCATTGCAACAATGCATTGAGGTCATCTTTATTTTGAATGAGATCTTCTAATGTGTATTGTTTTAATACAGTGATAAATGCTTGGAGAGCATCGTTAAGGATATGTTTTAGTTTACAAGCGGGGGTTATCACGCAATAATTTTTTCCTTGTGCAAAACACTCAACAATATTAAAATCTTCTTCTGTTTTTGAAACAACTTCACCGATATTAATATTTTGCGGTTCCTTCGCTAGTCTTATCCCGCCATTTCGTCCTCTTATCGTTTCAATATAGCCGAGCTTCCCTAAATCATGAGTAATTTTCATCAAATGATTTTTGGAAATTTCATAGCTGTCGGCAATTTCTTTAATGGTCGCTAATTCATTTTCATTCTTTAAGGCTAAATAGATTAATACCCTAAGAGAATAATCTGAGTAATTGGTTAACCTCATTTTTAAAACTCCTTCTCAATCGAGATCCATTTTATTATAACACTTAAGGATATTTAATGAAATTGTGACAACTTTATGAAAGATGTATTTAAAATATATCTTTATTGCCACTGTTGCTATATTATTAAAGGTGTAAACGAAATGCATCTTTAATAAAAAGGAAAAGGGTGGATGGGCGATGTTAAGTGAAAAAACAATTGAAATTGTAAAAAGTACGGTTCCTGTTTTAGAAAAATACGGAAAAGATATTACAACCCGTTTCTATCAACGAATGTTTAGCAATCATCCAGAACTATTAAATGTATTTAACCATGCAAATCAAAAGCAAGGGAGACAACAAACCGCATTAGCAAATACCGTTTATGCAGCTGCAGCAAATATTGATAATTTAGCAGCGATTATTCCAGTCGTAAAACAAATTGGAACAAAACATAGAGCGTTAGGAATCACACCTGAGCAATATCCAATTGTAGGTGAAAACTTACTCGCAGCAATTAAAGATGTTCTAGGGGATGCAGCTACTGATGATATCATCAATGCGTGGGCAGAGGCTTATGGAGTGATTGCGGATGCATTCATTGGAATTGAGCAAGAGATGTATGAAGAAGCGGAAGGACAACCTGGCGGATGGGCTGGATTTAGAAATTTTATTGTTGACAAGAAGGTAAAAGAAAGCGATGTCATTACTTCCTTCTATTTAAAACCAGAAGATGGAGAGGCGATCGCATCCTATCAAGCTGGTCAGTATATTACTGTAAAAGTAAAACCAGAAAACGAAAAATATACGAGTCTACGTCACTATAGTTTGTCAGACGCATCAGGAAAAGACTACTATCGAATTAGTGTAAAACAGGAAGAAAAGGGAGTTGTTTCTAATTATCTTCACAACGAAGTCAATGAAGGAGACAAGATTCTAGTAAGCGCACCAGCAGGAGAATTTGTACTTGATGAAAAAGCTACACCTGTTGTCTTAATAAGTGGTGGTGTAGGTTTAACTCCAATGGTAAGTATGTTAAAAACGATTGTTGAAAAACAGCCAGAAAGAGAAGTAACTTTTATTCATGGCGCTTTAAATAGTGACGTCCATGCTTTAAAAGAAGAAGTAACAGAAGTGGCTAGTAAACACGAAAATGTGAAGAGCTATACAGCTTATTCTGCTCCTACTGGAAGTGATCGTGAAGCTAAGGAATATGATAAAGAAGGATTTGTAGATTTGGAATGGTTACAATCCATTATTAACAATCATGGAGCAGCCGATTTCTATTTCTGTGGTCCTGTTCCATTCATGAAATCAATAAATCGTATCCTGAAAGAATGGGGAGTATCAACAGATAAGATTCATTATGAATTCTTTGGTCCAGCCGGAACACTTGAGGAAGAAGCGATAACAACTGCATAAAAGTTCGGACTAGGTTCCAGGTATTATCCAAAAGGGATAGTGCCTGGAACCTTTTATATTATTAGAGAAAACGTGATCTTAATCAATTAACACTAATAATTATTCTAATATAATAATAGAAAATGATGCATTAAATATATTATTATTCTTATATAATAATGGTGATTGAACAAGTTTTCGGGTTCTGGAAGATAGGAGTATATGATGATCACTTCAAAAAGTCGTTTAAAACGAATCGAGGAAGAAAAAAGAGAATTGCGGGAAAAATTTCTATAATTATTCGTCAAGTGGAAGAAGATGTAGGCAAGGTCATCGAAAAAATTGACATGCAAAAAGAAGACTCTCAAGATGTGATGAGTGAAATAAACGATACAGCAGTCCTTTCGATGAAGTGAAAGATTTGATCCTATTACATATTCGAGAGGCAAGCAAGGTTGATGGGAAGTTAGAAGAAACGATTCATTAACTAGCCGTATTAGATAAAAATGTAAGTTCAATAAAGGAATCATGATTAAAAGAAGGACCTCTCAAACGAGCATGACTTAACGAGTTTGAGAGGTCCTAATCTTTCTATTTATGTTAGGTTTATATTTTCCTTTGTTTTGGTTCACGTTTACGATAAACAACATGACTTCTTGATAAATACCGTAGCGGAACGCTAAATACATGAACAAGTCGTGTAAACGGCCATATACATGCTGCAAGCATATGGAGCTTAAACCAGATCGGAACGGTTTCAAGTAAGCTTGCATCAGGTCTGAACGTCAAGATGCCTCTTAACCATGGCCCGAAGGAGAGAAGCCGACACTAGTTTGAGTGCTTCATCCCAGTTGGCACGAACTAATCCGCCTTTGCCCCGTGCTTGTTTGTAAGCTCTAGCCTTTTCTGGATTTTCAACAATGCTTTTCCATGCGTCTAATGGATTGGCATGTGTTTTAAGGGCTTCACGCCACATTTGAAGAAGTACACCGCGGATATACGGGTATTTCACGCGAAGCGGGCTATAAATATACCATGAAAAGCTAGCCCCACGAGGACAGCCGCGAGGTTCAAAGTCAGGCATATCAGGACCTGTTGATGGATAATCAAGCTGTTGCCCTTCCCAAGTGACAATTCCATCTTTTACAAAAACATTCCAGCTGCAAGATCCGGTACAGTTTACTCCATGTGTGGAGCGAACAACTTTATCGTGTTGCCAGCGATTTCGATACGCTTGTTCCCAATCACGGTTTTCGTATGTGGTTTGACTATGGTTATTCGATTGCTTTTCAATAGGAGTTAAATATTTTAAGCGATTACGTAATGGTGATCGTTTCTTTTTCATCATCATATCTCCCTCAAGTTATACTTTTATTAAAACTAGCGCCTGCTTTATCATCAGACACATTTATTTTTTGTTTTTCGTTTTCTTGTTTTTACTGTATCAATCTTAAAGAGGGAAAAACTGTGAAGTGGTTCACACTAGTGGAAGTTGTCATAATTCAGACAAAAAAACAAAAATAAAAAGGCTAACAAAATTCATGTTAGCCTTTCAGAATTATTCAATATTACAAAATACGGCTGGGCAGTTTTCACAACCGATTTCAGTTCTTAAGTATTCGAGGTCGTGGATCGTGATCATTCCTTTAGTAACAGAAATAATCCCTTCGCGTTTTAATGCATTTAAAGTTTTATTTGTACTTTCTCTTGAGGTTCCGCAGAAGTCTCCTAATTTTTGATTCGTTAATGGGAGATCAATTAGAATCCCGTCCTTTTTCTGTACGCCATAGCTGTTTGTCATCCGAATTAAGGTTGAGTATAAGGCTCCTTTTTTTCCGTTTAACACAAGATCCCGAAATTTGGTTTGCGTCTTGCGGAAATGATCACTCATCCATTTCATAAATTCATAGGCTAAGGCACTGTTTTCGAACATCGTCTTTTCGAGTACATCTTTCTTGATAATCGCCATTTCTCCATCTTCCAATACCTTGGCACTTAACAGATATTTAGGGTTTTCCGTAAAAAGTGTTAGTTCTCCACAGATATCATTTTCTCCACATATTCGCAATGTGAGGATCCGGCCATCAGCTGTAACTTTGCTTATTTGAACTTTACCAGAAAGAATTAAATATAATTCCTCCGCATTCTCACCTTCATGGAATAAGTATTGATTTTTCTTTATAGGGGTCGTCCGGTCGGCAACCCGGACTAATTCCTTAATTTGGATTGCTTGTGTTGATTTTAATGTATGAGGCATCGCTAATCCCCCTTTTTATGTGTTTCTTAAAACTCAAGCGTAATGAAATTGTGAATAAATGATGAATAAAAATAGAGGTGTGAACTACTTCACATCATTAGTTTACCATTCTTTTTTACGATATGGATGAAAGAAATTGAAAATCTACAAAAAAGACAAAAATCAACTGGAAGAAAAGTTGAAAGGGGAGAGGTAAAATGAAAAAGAATGCATTACAGCTACCGTTGCAAACATTTACACTCGTAGTCGGATTTATGGTATGGGTGATTTTATCGGGCTTAATTTCTTACATTAAGAAAGATATCACCTTAACAACAAACCAATTAACGCTTGTAACAGCTGTACCCGTCATTCTAGGCTCAGTCTTAAGAGTGCCAGATTGGGTATTGGACGAACCGATATGGAGCAAGAACAGTAAGTTTAATTAGTTTTATTATCTTATTATTTCCGATTTTTTATCTTAGTTTTGCAGACTCATTTTTTGATTTAATCTTTGGCGGTCTATTTATTGGGATTAGCGGGGCGATTTTTTCTGCTGGTGTAACCGCTTTACTGTTGGTAGGGGATAAATACCAGATGTGAATACTAAACGAGAATTAGGTATCTAGGATATCTTCAATCTTAAGGACTGTTTATCGTTTAAGGTGATCGAGTTGTTAGTTCGCGAAATATTATCCGGAAAAGCATATAGTCCGAATACTAGAGACATGGTTTTAGTCAATGTTTATGGAATGGGAAAAGTTCGCATATCCTTCGTTCGAGGAAGGTCTAAATCTTTTTAGAACCTCCCATTTCTATGGGAAGGGTTTCAGAGGTTTAGACTTTATCATTCCCCTGTACCAGACTCCTTGCTAAATCAATTTGAGGATGGAGCCAATGAGTAGGTGTCAGTTGTTTGTCTACCTCATTTTGGCTGTTTTAAGTCCTATTCTTTAAATTTCTTATTGAATAATATTTCCTTTAAATGTATGATTAAAGTATCAAAAGAGAACTAATGTTCTGGTTAAAAAGGTGGTGAAAACTATGTCTCGAAAAAAGCCAATTAAGGTTTTTAGAAAAAAAAAGAAATCAAATAATATTCAACGTTTTACTCAAATTCAGAATCTCGGTGGCAATCGTCTTACGGCTAAAGAATTTAGAATCCTAAAAAGGATGACGCATAGTTCAAAGGCGTTGCGAAATGTTGGATTTTATACGATTAAGAAGAGTTATTGAGAGAATGGTAGAAATTGCAACTGCTAAAGAAATTGATGATGCTATGAAAGCTGATATTAATTATTGGGGTGTTCAATCAAATTCCGTTCAAGCCATTCGCCGTTCGCTACTCGAAGAAGTGAATAGCTTTTTTAAAGCACTTGAATCATGGAAAGAGAAACCCTGAAAAATTCACAGGTCGTCCTAAGTTTCCGAAATACTTACATAAAGAAGAAAAACGTATCATCGAAATCTACCAAGTACCGAAGGTAGATAAAAATGGATATTGGACTATTCCAATGAATGCTAAATTTCAAGAAACGTTTTGGTGCAATAAAAATTCGTATGCCTAAAAATTTATTAAACAAAAAGATTTCCTACATCGAAATCATACCAAAACAAAAAGGTCGGTTCTTTGAGGTGCATTACACTTATGAAGTGCAAGTAGCTCAAATGAAAAAGCAACCTACGACAACTACAAACGCTTTGAGTATTGATTTAGGTGTAGATAATCTTATGAGCTGTGCAACAAATAATGGAGATGCTTTTTTAATTGATGGTCTTGATTTAAAATCAATAAACCAATATTTCAATAAAGCAGATTAGGAAACTACAAGAGAAAAATATTGAAAATGGTATTTCAAAACGTGTTGTTACAAATAAACAAGCTAAACTTTGGATGAAACGAGAAAGACAAATAAATGGATATATCTCACAAGCTGTAGGTTTGCTTTTCAAAAAAGTAAAAGAATTGAATATCGACACGATTGTTGTTGGTTATAACGCTGGTTGGAAACAAGAATCTGATTTGGGCAAAAAGAACAATCAAAATTTCGTTCAAATTCCATTCTCAAAACTAATTTCTGCGATTGAAAATAAATGTCTAAAAGAAGGTATTCGTTTTATAAAACAAGAAGAAAGTTATACTTCAAAAGCTAGTTTCCTAGATCGAGATGAAATACCTGTTTGGTCGAAAAGTGATAAAAAAACATATCGTTTCAGTGGCAAACGAATTACTCGTGGAACTGTACCGTTGTAAAAATGGAAAACAGATTCATGCAGATATTAATGGTGCATTAAATATTTTAAGAAAATCAGAAGTTGTAGAATTGCCCATAAATTTAAAAATAAAAAATCCAATTAAATTTCAAGTTCAAAAACGTAAAGCTGTTGCCTAGCGCATGGCATATAGTGGGTGTGTCAACCATCCAAGTGTATTCGGCACTTCTGTGCCGGGGCTTGTAGTACATAGTTCGCAAGGCTATGACTTTGCCGAATTCGTTCGGTGAACTTTAACTCTTCGGAGGGAGGGTGCAAGTGGGAAAACGATCGTTCGTCGCCAGTACCGACCTAAAACTATCTTGGGGTGTCACCGCAAGGTGGCATGGATTTTAGAGCGTCAAACTGTCTAGCAATAGACGAGAAGACCTAAGATTCTAACTCAAGCCCCCACTTCAAACAGGTCGTAAGCTCGTTAAGAGGTGGGTACTTTATCTGGGATATTACTCGCCTTTAATCCATCTTTACTTTTCTATACGGTCGGCTGTTTAAGTATTGCGATTTGTGCTGGAACTGGAAATGGAACAATCTTTAAATTAGTGCCGATGTATTTTTCAAAGCAAGCGGGAATTGTGAATGGGATTGTCTCAGCAATGGGTGGACTTGGAGGGTTCTTCCCACCGATTATCCTGTCCATTCTATATAATGTAACGGGTCATTACGCAATCGGATATATGGCATTGTCACAAGTTGCATTAGCAAGTTTAATCATCGTGGTCGGAATGTTTTATCAAGAACGATTAAATAATCAAAAACTAGAAATGAGTTATCGGACGAATAAAGTCAAACATGGGTAAAAAAGTGCTAGGAATCATCCTTTTTTGGATGGTGTCTAGCATTTTTTTGTATCTTTTTGTAAATTTTAAATTAATTTTTAGTAATTTCATATAGACTATGTAAATTTTACGTAAACATTGATACAATATTTTAGGGAAATTTGTCGATTTATTAAAGTAGGAATGGAGTTAATCTGAATATGAATTATCAAGAAATGATCCTTCAGTTCATCGGCGGATTAGGCATTTTCTTATTTGGGATTAAATATATGGGGGATGGTTTACGATCCGCTGCATGGGATCGATTCCGCGTAATTCTAGATAAACTTACATCAAATCCATTTATGGGGATTTTAACCGGCCTCATTGTTTCGATACTTATTCAAACAAGCGCTGGGACGACGGCCTTAACAGTAGCTTTAGTAAGTGCAGGGTTTATGACATTAAGGCAGTCGATTGGAGTGATTATGGGTGCGAACATGGGGACTACGATAACGTCCTTTGGAATCAATATTGGTGAGTATGGATTACCAATTATTGCAGTTAGTGCCATGATCATCTTCTTTTTCAAAAATCCTAAAATAACTTCCATCGGACAAGTTGCATTTGGATGTGGAGCGTTATTTTTTGGGTTACAATTGATGCGTAATGGAATGAAGCCAATAAGATCATTAGAGGCTTTCCAAGAGTTAACCATCAGCTTAAGTAACGAACCACTTTTAGGAGTAGTGATTGGAACGGTTTTTACCATTCTTGTTCAAAGCTCCAGTGCTACCGTTGCTATTTTACAAGAGTTATTTTCACAAGGAGCTCTTGCCTTAGATGAAGCACTTCCTGTATTGTTCGGTGATAATATTGGTACAACGATTACCGCTGTTATCGCTTCGGTTGGGGCAAGTATTGCAGCAAAAAGAGCGGCTGGTACTCACGTTCTCATTAATGTGATTGGGACAATTATTTTCTTGATCCTACTAGGACCCTTTACAAGCCTGATTTTGTATTTACAGGGTGCACTAAATCTAGATCCGGCCATGTCGATTGCCTTTGCTCACGGTACGTTTAACGTGATGAGCAACGTTTTCTTACTTCCATTTATTGGGGGGCTCGTATGGCTTGTGACGAAAATCATACCGGGAGAAGAGGATTATATCGATTTCAAATCACATCATTTAAATCCAATGGTTATTGAACATTCGCCAACCATTGCACTTGGACAGGCAAAAGAAGAAATGAAACGAATGACAGAGTTTTCATTAAAAGGCATGAATGAAGTTTACTCCTACTTGCATTCAAACGATAAAAAACATGCGGTAAATGCGATGCACTATGAAACTGGAATTGACCATTTAGATCGGAATATTACGTATTACTTAGTAGACATCTCATCAAAACCATTATCGATTGAAGATAGAGATACATTAACAGACTTAACGGAATGGATTCGAAATATCGAGCAAATCGGCGACCATATGGAGAATCTGGTTAAACTATTAAACTATAAAAATAATAAAAAAGTGACATTATCCGAAGAAGCAATCATTGATGTAACGAACATGTTTACGTTTACGATTCATACGTTAGAAACTACGTATCATGCGATTTTCGATAATAATCTTGATTCAGCACGAACCGTATTAGAGCATAAAAATAAAATCAATCAAATGGAAAGCGTATTAAGAAAAAAACATATTCGATTCCTTAATGAAGGACATGGCTCTGGTGACGAAATAATGATTCTTCTTGATATGATTAGTAATCTAGAGCGTATTGGCGAACATGCATCAAAAATGGCTGAATCGCTTATTCATTCGGTTATTGAATTAAAAAGAAGAGATAATGGGGAAACGGTTATGATGTTTTCATAAAACAGTAAAGGAACAGGGATACGTAGGGTATCCTTGTTTTTTTATGTGTTCCTTTAAGCAAAACCTAAGGGTTTAGATGGGAAATGATTCAGAGTAGTCTTTTTCAATAAGTTAATCTTGAACTGAATAACTTATTGTAATGCAATATTTTCCTGAACAGTTGTTATTTCCAGGACCTGATGGACACGTCAAACTAACCATTACTAGATCTTTATATGTTCGGGAGATTGTATTTTCAGGTGGAACCTGAAACGTATCTGTATTCCCAGATGAATCGATAACAGAAACAGTGAGATTCTCTGCGCATCCATCTGAATACAAAATGCTTACCGTACCTGCTGGTGCAGTGTCGGTCGTATTCCAAACAGTAAAGTTTGAGGAACCACATGGGAGCTTAAAATTACCACAGCATTCATTAGTTATTAAGTGTACTTGAGGTTCGGGTTTCGTTTGGGATTGGGGGTTTTGGAGGAAAAATTGACCGACAGTCTTGAGGGAGGTATGAGAGACGGATAAGCCTTTCGTAACCATTCTACGTAAGGGTGACTCATATCTAATTTTCCTTCCTTTCTAGTTTTGGGTTGAAAAAATGTACCGTGACAAGTATTTGTATATCTTTTTTCTAAAAAGTACTTCTATTTTTATTGTGCTAATGCATTGTATGCAAAGTAATTTTCATTGTACATATTGTTATGAAAATAGGCTTAGCTTTGTAAATACGCAGAACCCTTTCAATGGCCAAGGAGTTCTGTTTGTCTTTTTCTATATGTGGAAGCAAGTTGCACGGCTACAAGGTAAAATGGGATGCAGTCAAATGGAAGCATATTCAAGGAGCTATTGAGCGAATCATTAATCTAATGAAAAGTTTACACTATCTTTTTCTTTCTTCATATATTAATAGTTAGGAAAAGAAATGTATAATGTGAAATCATTGTGAGGATTTTCTATTGTTAACGGAATCGAATAGGTTTGTTGAAATAACTGTGTAGAAAGGTGAAGAAAATGGGAAGGAATAAGTGTTTTTGTGGACGATCAGATGAAATTATTGGACCCACAGGCCCAACGGGTGCACGGGTCCAACTACAGGGGCGACCGGTGCACGGGTCCAACGGGAGCTACAGGGGCGACCGGTGTCACGGGTCCAACGGGAGCTACAGGGGCGACCGGTGCCACGGGTCCAACGGGAGCTACAGGGGCGACCGGTGCCACGGGTCCAACGGGAGCTACAGGGGCGACCGGTGTCACGGGTCCAACGGGAGCTACAGGGGCGACCGGTGTCACGGGTCCAACGGGAGCTACAGGGGCGACCGGTGTCACGGGTCCAACGGGAGCTACAGGGGCGATCGGTACACGGGTCACGGGTCCAACGGGAGCTACAGGGCGACGGTTCACGGGTTCAACGGGAGCCACAGGACCAGGCTTTGCAGAAGTTGGATTCTCTGCACTGCGTGCACCAATAGGAACTACAGGATCAACACAATTGGGAGGTTGGACAGTATCAGACCCGTATTATAATGGAACTGGTTTTAATCTGGCAACTGGAACGTATACTGTACCATCAACAGGACGATACTCAATTAAAGCAACGATTAGCTACACAACTACAGTTGCACTTGCTGTAGGTATTAATAATTCAAACCCATCATTTGTTGTTCGTAAGATAACACCTACAGCTACTCCCCTTGTTACAGGATTATTTCCCGTAATAAACCTGGGCTCAGTCTATTAGTATTAGGATTGGTAAATGTGAGAGGCATCTTAGGAAACGGAACGGTTACACTTGGTGGAGATGTGTATTTAAATGCAAATGACACAATTGGTTTATTCTATGTCGCAGATGGTTTAACGATAAATATAAATATTGGTGGAGGGGCACCAGGAACTGTCTGGTCTGTTCACAAGTTAAGCGATTAATAGAATGAGAAAGCTTTGATAAAGAATACATTGTTCAAAATGCATCACTAGTTTGAGCTGATCGGTCCATTTATATCCTTTACCCCCCTAATACTCCTTTTCGTTTGACGAAAAAAGCGTTTGTCTACCGAGAACATTCATCTATAATATAAGGAAGCTAGTTATTATTCTTCCCAGCGGATTAGATTTGGGGTTTCATCTAAAATAGATAGGTATTGATTTATATTCCCATGCAGACCCTCTGGATCCAGTTTCATATATCTTTGAAATTTTTCTAATCGATCCCGATATTTTTGCCATCCAAAATGCATTAAGCGGAGATTTGAAATCCGATTCGGTAATTCAAATATGTTTTCAGGAAACCTCCTGCAATGCTGTGAGGTTTTCCTCCATTGATAATCAAAGTGTTCTTTATATCGGATTAAAAAAGGCCGATAAGTTAAGTGAGACCGCCAAAAGGGATCTTCTCGATAGTGGGTTTCATTCCAAAAATCATAAAGCCGAAAACTTACAACATCGTAATTTTCTTGATCAAGCAGATGTCTAACCTCATGCACGAACTTCTTTTCAAACATTTCATCTGCATCTAAATTTAGTATCCAGTCCGGATTTGTTTTCAACGTTTCTTCCCATTGCTGTTTGCGCAACTCAATTTCATTGGCGAACTTAGAGGTCTTATTTTCTATAAGGTGAACGGGTATCCCTTTTAACACACTTAAACATAGATCAACTGTATGATCCGTACTTCCATCATCGATAATGATGGCTTCATCAATATATTGAAGGTGTTCTTCCAGAACCTTTTTAAGATAGCGATTACTTTCATTTTTAACAATCATGGAGAGCGTTAATTTAGGGCGATCCACTTGAATAGCAGGAGATTGTTTTTCATTAGATTTATGATAAACTTGCGTCTTAGTGATAAATACTTCAGCTTCTTTGAGGTCTGATTCTCGGTACATATGAAAGGCAGGAAGGTGAGTATCAACATAAAGCTTATAACCTAAAACTACGGATCGAATGCAAAAGTGACGATCCTCTCCCCAGAAGGAAAGATTAGAAATAGGATTAAAATTCACGCCAGAATCTAACGCTTTTCTACTAATTAATGTACACGCTCCTAAACCTCCAACTTCATAGATTCCTGGAGACTTCAATTGTGATATGAATGCTTGTGTTCGACGATTGATTTCCTCATTATTTAACCTTTCTCCGCGAGATTGTTTCCATTGTTTATATTCATCCATTAACCAAACTTGAGGCAAGGGTGCTGTATCAGGTTGCCACTTCGTCCAAAAAACTTCTGATATAATGTCCTTATTTGCTTTTATTAAATATTCTATTGTTTCCGGATAGAAGAGCAAGTCGGAGTCTGTCAAAAATAAATAATCATAGTGACCTTCGAGTGCTTGTTGAATGATCTTATTTTTAAATTGGGCTACCTTCCAGATGAGATGTTCATTCCAATGGTGGGTAACACGATCACAAATATAATCATCATTTTGTTGGGATGTGATAATGAGAACTTTTTCCATCTCTTCTTTAAAATTGAGCAAAAGCTGACTTGACTGTGGATTTTGATTATCATCGATAAAGATAAATTCCAAATCGATATCGCTGGATGTTAAACGTTTCAGTGAAGATAAAAATTTATTCAGGATATTTGGCTTTTGGTGAACAGGGCTTCCAATTAACACTCGTTTATTATTATTCGTCATCGGCAGCTCCGTCCAACTGATCTGTTTGTATCCTCGATTCCAAATAGGCTTTGTTGTGCAATATATGATGATCTTCCGGACGGTACCGGCGGGCTATCTCATTATGCTGGTAAGCCAACTCGTACTCTCCAAGTCGATCATAACAAATACATAGTTGTAAATGAGGGAGCCATGTTGAGAAAGTCGGATTAACAAATCCTAAATGGTCTTTTGATTCCATTTGTTGAGTAGCAAGATGATACCAGAAAATAGACGTGTGGATTTCGTTTTTTTGCAAAAAATAAAACCCTAAGCGACAACAAAACTCGGGCCGTGGGGCGTCAAATTGAAAGGAGCGAAGGATCGATTCAAGCTCTTTTTCAACAATTCCTAATTCAAAATAGCAATCCGCAAGTTTACTGCAAGTTGAAATATTATCTTCGATCCAACCTTTTTTAGTGTTTAGAAATTTTTCATAATAGTAAATGGCTCGTTCATGCAATTGATGGTCTCTCAGTTCATTTGCAAAGTAAAATAAGTCTCTGGGAGAAAAATCCATTCCCATGGATAATTGTTTTTCATAAATGAAAAGATTACGGTCATTGTCATGACGGATGCTTTTATGGGTAACAGCGATGTCGCTATGGAAGACATTTTCCGAAACCTCAAGATATTCATGAACTGCTCCAATCCAATGAAACTGTTTCTCTCGTTTTACTAGCCGGTTTCGTTTCACACTTGAAGCAACATTTCCGTATTCATCGAAGGATAAATGATAATCCATTGTGACACTGTCTACGGAATCGTCAAGAGTTTTCTTTAATTCTTTGAATTTCTTTCGGTCTGCTTCCAAGATTACATCATCTGCGTCTAACCAAAAAATATAGTCCTTTGTAGCTTGATGAAAAGAATAATTACGGGCTTTGGAAAAATGATCGATCCATTTATAGTCAAAAATCCGTTTCGTATATTTAGCTGCGATTTCTTTCGTTAAATCATCCGAACCTGTATCAACAATATTGATTTCGTCTACTAAATCTTTCGCCGAATCTAAACAATGCGCTAGTGTATCTTCTTCATTTTTCACAATCATACATAAACTGATGGTGATCATGTTAGCCATCCTTTCCTAACTTAAAAGTGGTTTATATATGATATATGCGCATGAACTTCTCGTTATTAAAAACAAAAAGAGAGAAAGTCCTTTATGAAAGATGAAAAAACGTCAAAATAGGTGCAAAAATATGTAATTATATTAGGACAAGTGAATTCAATGAGGCATATACTATTGTAGTGTAGTATGAAAAAACCTTAGAGCCTTAGATGGAGACTTTATGGTTTATTTAAAATAAGGTGGCGATCAATTATGTCCAAGTGTGGAAATTGTTGCCCTAGTCGGATGTTTGCAACAGACGAAATTTGTGGAAGTTTTGATACAACGGATACGACCGTACCTCTGACCGTTTATTCTCAAGATCCGAACATCCATGCATTAGGTTCGATTAGTATTTTTTATGATCAAGGGACTCCTAATGAGATTGCGTTTAGTGTGAATGGCACCCCATTTACAACCTTGGTATCCAAAGGAAATACGATATCGCACACCTTTAGGAATATTGATTCAGTTTCGATTAATACGGCGGAAGCCATTGGGAAATATTGTATAACTTTGCATTATCAACTATAATTCTTTATTTTGTTAAATATGCAGAAGTAATAAAAGCTCCCAGAGTATCAATTTTCGGGAGCGCTTTAGAATGCTTGTACGAAAACTTTTAAAGTGAAATTACGCTAACACTCTCTTATATAGAGTAATGCAATACGTTCCACTGTCTCCTAGATCCGCTGTAGCTGTTACATTCGAAAGGCTTGAAGCAGAGTTGAACAGTTCAAAGGTTCCTGAAAAATAAGTTCCTGCATCGGCAGTCCATACAGAGACAGCAGTGGTCCCGTCTCCTTCACCGTTAAAATTGCCACAAATCTATTCTTGAAATATCTGTGCTGGTGGACAACATCCACCGCTAAATCCACTCGATCGACACATTGTTATCCATCCTTTCTCAATTAAATAGTATTTTTTTATTACCATACAGTATTATTAAATGTTTATTACCTATGCTTGGACACTAGCAAAAGCGGAGTGAATCCAAAAAGGGGCGTGATAAATTGGGGCCACGTGTTAGACAGCCCATCGTTTACTTAAAATATCATTAACACGTTTTCCTTGAACGTACGGCAGATTTTTTTAAAGATGTCTGTCATCATTCCATGAGTCAGGGGACAATTAACCATGTCCTAAAAATGGTTAGTGAATAATATCAACCACTTGAAGACCAAATGAGCTCATACCTTTTATGAAAAAGTTGAAACGAAGAAAATGTCAAAAAAGAACATTCTATTCTTTGATGATAAAGTTATTAACTGAGTTGAAAAATTCCCATATAAAACCAAAAAAGACACACAGCATTAAAAAATATTTGAACAACGTTACCGTAGCTATATGAGTGTTAAGTCTATAGCCAAATGAACCTTTTGTTCGTTCAATCTGGAGAAGAACATCGAGTTCATTATTAAAAAATTAGTAAGCTTATTTGTTATTAAGATATTCCAGAAAAGTAAATCTGATAAAGATAGCCGTACAAAGTATTTTGTGGAAATTAAGATAACGATTTTTTAAAATAAAAAATCCTCTCAAACTTTCATTTGAAAAGATTTTTTCATCGTAATTATTTATTTTTGACATTTCATTAGGAGTAAGGCTTCATGTTTTTAATATATATTTGCTTAGTCAAGAACAATTATTTTAAGGGGAGTAACTTGATTATTATTAATCCGATAGCATTTCACTTTAGGCTTTCCAAAAGCCAATGACACAATAAAATAGGCCACATCTAGGATTATGGACATGAACGATATCATTTTTGGACGGGATAGGAGGGGCAGTAGGGTGGGAGTGATAGATTCCTGTCCAATCTTCTCCTTGTTGTTTCATCCTTTTGAAGACTTGAGACATTTGATTAACGTCCATGGCAAAAGAAGTAGGAGTTCGCTCTATATTTCTCATTTTCCAAAGCGTTTTGTTTTTTTCATTAATACCTGAAAGTAACCCACATGCTTCATATGGGGTATCCTGTTGACAATGATCAATCATTGTCTTTAAAACAGATTTTTTGATATAAATAACTGAATCTCTATGGGTCCTATTTAATTTAGCGCCCGCAACATGTTCTACGTTTTGTTCGACTGGGTGGGGCGGATAGATTTACTTTCTTTTGTTCAGCATTTGTTGAAGAAGGCTGCTGAGTTTTTTTTGTTTGAATTTTAGATTTTGCTGTATTTTTGTTTCCTGCTGGAACACTTTTTGTTCTTCCGAAAAGTTCTTTCATTTGATTAAATGTCATCATTTATAATCACTCCACAAATTATTTTATTTAAACGGGTTAAATATTGAATTTTGCGATCTTGCCTGAGGATAATATTGCTTTAATTTTTCATGTCGGGATTGGTTTTGCTGTTGCTTGTTCTGCTGCAGACTAGGCTGTTTAGCTTGATTATTTATTTGCTTCCTATTATTTGGCTTTGCTGATTTAGTTAACGACTTTTTTTCTGAATTTATTTGAGAAGACTGAGATGTATGTTGGAATTGTTTACGATATTGTTTTTCTTTTTCTTGAAAAGCTCGAATCGTTTCTTTTAATTGTTGTGTTTGTTCAATGCTATTGAGTTTCATTTTTTCAAGTTTTGACTTATATTCTTCTTCACTTTGTTTTAATTCATTAAGTGTATTTTTCAAGTTTTCATTTTGCTGGTTATAAGTATGTTCCTGTTTTTTTAGTATTCTCAGTTCTTCTTCAAGATTTTCTATTCTTCTTAAATACTCTTGTTTGCTTTCTTTATAAATTTGAAGTTCGTTATTAAGTTCATTCACTTGATTGACATTTTTTAGATTGTTTTCTTTATTCCGCTGAAAATGGTCATTCATTTTTTCTAATAAACTTTCATAATACTTTAAGCTTTTCTGTAAATCCTTAATCGTACTACTTAATTGCTCAATTTTTTCAAGATACTGAGCTTCATTATCATTACTCCAAAAGTGCCAGGCCATGTTAAGCCAACTCCCTTTCTTTATCGTATACATATCATGCTGATTTTGCTTAGGCTTTTGATCGATTAATTCAATCGAATTTTGATTACTTTGTTGAATTTCTTTTTCCATTTTATTTATTTTCTGATTCCTAATTTCTACCTGTTTTTTCAACCGATTTACTTCTTGTTTTAACGAGTAAATGTTGTCATTTTTTTCTTCAAGCTTTTGATATAAAATGGATTGTAGTTGTCTATGTTTTAGAAGAGATTGTTCTTGTTTTTCTATTTTGTGTAAAAACTGTATCTGTTTATTTTCAGCAGAAGTTATTGTGTATTGTATTTTTTTCTTGGTTTCATTCGCAGTCTCGTCGATCATTTGTTTGCTTTTTTCAAGTGCTTGAGAAAGATGCTCCGTACTCCTCTCATATAATTGTAAAGAGTATCTATAATCCTCTAATTCTTTTAGATAACCATTTTTTATATTACTTAAATGTTCAATTGTTGTTTTTTGATCCTTTATTTCTTGATTCAGTTTCCTTTTATTTGCTAAAAATACTTTCATTTGTTGATAAATGGCATTTAATGACTCTTCAAATTGCAATCGCTTTTCGATATTTATATTTGTTGTGCCATTTTCTTGAGTTTGAGGATTGATTGTGGTATTTATTTTTTTTATTTGATTTTTCATTTTTAGTCTTTCATCGTTATAAATTTGTAATTGCCTTTTTAACTGTTGAATGTCATTTCTAGATGTAGAGAGTTTATTTTCAATATTATCAATCAAAAGGAGATCTGATTTAGTTTTTTCTTTCTTTTTAATGTCATCAGTCATTGTTACCTCCTATATAGAGAAATACCTAATTAATATATATGAAACTTTTCTGCGGGTCGTGAATATATAAATGAAGAAGATAAGTTTGATAAAATAAACAACTATGATCGAGTGCTCACAACCCTGGATGAAAAAGTTCTTTTACACAGAAAAAGTGGAAGATGCATAAAACCACCCAAACATGATGGGCGGTTTTGGAAAGGTTATTGTGTTTACTGATGAGAGGAATTAGTTGGCTAATGTGCATTTTTAGTTGTTTTATTTCATCTGTTAGTTGATCAATATGTTGTTCTAAGTGATCAGTCAATTTCATGCATGATGAAATCTTCTCACCATATTCATTTATTTTCGAAAAGATATGTTCAACTTGTTGATAAAGTTTAGTGTATTCAATATTCTTGTGTTGCATAGGAGAGCCCTTTATTTCACTTGAACTAATCGAGAGAATTTCTGTTTTTAAGTCCTCAATTTTGTCAAACATTTCAATTTGAAAAGATTCCAAAGTTTGTTTCTCCTCTTTTAATTGGGTCTGTTCTTCTTTCAGCCTTTCATTTAAACTTTTAAGAGTTTGAATTTCTGCTTTATTATTTAATTGAGTGTCGTTATACTCATCAAGCTTTTGACTTTGGGTAATGATGTGATTTTGCAAATGATTGACTTGATCCAGCATTTTCTTTCTTTCTTCGTTATGGCTAAGTGTTTCTTCTGTTAGTTTCTTGTTTTTCTCAGATAGTATTCCATTTGAGTGTTGTAGCTTTTGAATCGTTTCTTCATTTTGAGCATGTTGTTCACTTCGTAGTACTAGTTCCTTTTCAAGAGAGGATACTTGGCTTTGTAACTGTTGAATTGTGTGCTTATGACTTTCAATTTCTTTCAAACTTTTCTCATTGTTGGAATTTGCTTGGGCCAACTTATTATTTAAGGCATTTATTTCTTCTTTAAAATTTTCAATTTGTTTTTTCAATTGTTCGTTAAGAGTCTCTTTTTCCAATATCTTGTTTTGTAAATTTAGGTTCTTAAGATTCATTTCTTCCGTTTGCCTTGTAAATTGCTGCTGCTCTTCAAGTAAATGCCTGTTTTCAATTTTTAATTTATCTAGTTGGCTATAATGGTAATCCTCCTGATATTCTCGTACTTTTGATTTATATTTGTTCAGCTCAGAGTTTAAGTAAATAATTTGATAATGGAGGATATCAGGATTTAAACGTGCATCTGATGATTCATGTCCTTTTATCATAGCAACCTCCAAAATAGGCTTTATAAGAATAGAGCATAGAAGCATTATAAAACATTGGATTAAAAATCACCATTAAAAGGAAAAAGATATTTGGTTATTGGATGAAAATTGCTTTTTTTCCTTTTGAAAATAGACAAATCCTTGAGCGTTGATGGACTTACCATCCTTGGGTTGTTCAAAATTAAGTTTAAAATTAAACATAGTTGTTTCCCCAGGGGGAATTTGTAAATCATGAATAGGGGATATCCAGTATTCACCATTATTTTTAACCCTTTGTCTCCAATCATCGTATACATATTTCCAGCCTTTGTCTCCACTCATGCTTTTTGTACCTAATGAGGAAACCATTTTAGGTGGAATAATTTGTCCTTGTAAAGAAGCGCTTTGTACGGGTGTTATTTTAATACACATCACTGGATTGATTAATGTTTGATTACCTGTATTTTTAATATATAGATTTCCTTCAATTAAGTAATCTTGTAATTCATTTTCTAATTGAGGGAAGAGAATTATATAATCAAAAAAGACTTCCGCATGTAGGACACTTTTTATTTCTGTTGGATTTTTGGAGACGATCGAATCTTTTTCTTTTCTCGTTTCCTCCTCGTCCTCTTGTAGTTGTGGTAATTTTTTTTGTTCTAGTGAAGAAATAGGTGTTTGTGTCATGTTTACCAACCAATTTTTTAGCATATTTTTCGGAAGATAGGAAAGGAAACTTTTTTGTTGACGATTGATGTAACGAAGAATGGCTCTTGATATACATATCGAAACCTGATCTTTAAATATTTCCAGGTTGGGATTAGGAGGGAGGTGATACTTCAATATTAAACCTCGTCTAGTGTTTAAGGGGAAATTTGTAATTTCTTTTAGTTGAAATGGAGTTTTTTTATGATTTAATTCTGATCTCATTAGATTACGTAATCGCTCGTCAATAGCTGAGCTATGTTCAACTAGAAGAAATCCATTGTGATTTGAAAAGTTTTCAAAGGTCTCTACTTTGATTTGTATATAAGGATCTGTTTTAAGCCTCTCTGTTATATTAATTACTTTGACAAGCCCATCAATTGAGAGAAATTGTTCTAAAGAGTGTATGACATCATGGTTTAGTGGGGTATTAGCTTTTAGGTAGAGTGTGATTGGAATCTGTTTTAAATCAGAAAAAAGATCTAATCTATTCTCAACTGAACTCCAGTTTGTATGAAATCCATGTTGTTCACAAAATAATTGAAAACTGACGAGAGAATGGTACGGGACCCTTGTAATTTCTTCATTATTTAAGTAAACGGAGATTTCCATTAAGATTCCCCCTCGTTTAGGATAGTTTTTGCAGTAAAGAAAACAAATGTAGATGAAAGGTTCACATAAATATAATCAAATTTTAAAATTATATGATTGATCTATAAAACAACTTAATGAAAAGACTGGATGTTGTAGTAATAAATTACCTAGTTAAACGTTATTAATTATGTAGTATTGTTACAGATTAAGACTACTACATTTTCATTCTTATTCAAAGAAATCCTTGGTTATGCCAACTTAATCGTTATGCTCCGATTTGCAGAAAAGTCGAATGTAATTGTAAAGACAAAGAGAATAAGGAGACCGAGAGAAGGTATGAGTGTCTATTAAAATGGAACGTAATAAAATTGCTCTTCAAGTAATCGAATTAATTTCTCGTATTGATTTTCGTTTGAAGAAGTATTCGCCATAATAAACCCACTTTCTGTTCGGTTTGGTTCTTCCTAGTATAACCAGTATAGAACATGGAATAAAGAATAAATTAACGGATTTAGAATACCCCTTTTGATGATGGCTGAACCACCTTTGGTTGTTGGATCGATAATCCTTCCAGTAACTAACGAAGCTTTTGTTGAGTAAGGCTGCATACTTCATTTTTATTGTTTTGCCATTGAAATTTTTCGGTATCTAAGCGCTCATAAAGCATGGCGAACTCATCACCATCGAAATACAAACATTTATAGCGAGCTTTACTCCATCCTGAAAATAAGAAAGTGGAATCACTATATGGATCAAGTTGGAAAGAATCTTGAATCAGTGTTTCCAGTCCATCAATTCTTTTTCTCCTATCAGTTTTATCGCAAATGATGTAAATGTTTTTTACACTTGTGTAATCGTATTTCAATTATTTTTCAACTCCTTCATGACAGTTTGAATGATGTGCTTAAAGAAGAAACTCTCAACCTTGCTGGTTTTGAGGATGGAACTACGGTCCTGCTGTGTAAGTTGTTGTTGTTGTGATATAGGAAAAGTACTTCCCTCTATAAATATTGATTGATAGGTTTATAGTAGCGAAGTGTAGCTCTACTTATATGCGTTGTTTGAATACAGGCTTAGTGAAAACAGCTATTTTTCGCGAAACTCTCTTATCATTACAAACTATTAAGAGTACCCAATTTCATTCTAATACATACAATAATAATGGTGAGTCATTACACTGTTTTGTTCGAAAACAACATACAGTAGGAGGAAAAGGATGAAAGGAATTATTTTAGCGGGTGGGAGTGGAACAAGATTGTATCCATTAACCCGATCGTTATCGAAGCATTTATTGCCGATTTACGATAAGCCAATGATATATTACCCATTATCGTGCCTTATGCTTGCTGGGATTAAAGATATTTTAATCGTATCAACTTCACAAGATACTCCCCGATACAGAGAATTGCTTGGGGATGGATCCGATTTGGGTATTTCAATTTCTTATGAAATACAACCGACTCCAGATGGAATTGCGCAAGCCTTTATTATAGGAGAATCATTTATAGGAAAAGATCATGTTGCCTTAATCTTAGGAGATAACATTTTTTATGGCAATGAATTTCAAAGCCTTCTCACTGAGGCAGTAAATGAAAATAAGGGGGCAACTGTATTCGGGTATTATGTGAATGATCCAGAGAGATTTGGGGTTATTGACTTTTCCGAAGACGGAACTGTTATCTCTATTGAGGAGAAACCCTCCCATCCTAAAACAAATTTTGCAGTGACTGGATTATATTTTTATGATAATCAGGTTATTGATATTGCCAAAAGCCTTAAACCTTCTCAAAGAGGCGAGCTTGAGATAACAGATGTGAATAGGGTATATCTCGAATGTGGAGAATTATCGGTGAAATTATTGGGGCAAGGTAATGCTTGGCTTGACACAGGTACTCATGAGTCCTTATATAAAGCTTCTCAATTTATCAAAACAATAGAGGAGACTCAAAACATAAAAATTGCTTGTATAGAGGAAATTGCTTATCAAAAAGGGTATATAACGAAAGAAAATTTATATAATTTAGCAATGCCGCTAATGAAAAATGAATATGGAAAATATTTAATGAAATTGCTGACCTAAAAAGAGGTGGGTTATGAAAATTAAAGAAACCCTGTTTCAAGATGTGTTTATTTTAGAGCCGGATGTGTTTTATGATCATCGTGGATTTTTTATGGAAAGTTATAATAAGAGTGTTCTAGAAAAAGAAGGTATTGACATTGAATTTATACAAGATAATCATTCACTTTCGAAAGAAGTTGGGGTTTTACGGGGTCTGCACTATCAATTAAATCCTAAAGCCCAAAGTAAGTTGGTTCGGGTCTGTAAAGGGGCTATTTTTGACGTAATTGTAGATATTCGTAAAAATTCTAAAACATTTGGACAATGGATAAGTGTAATTTTAAGCGAAGAGAATAAGCGTCAAGTGTTAATTCCAAAAGGCTTTGCTCATGGGTTTTGTACCCTTGAACCTAATACAATTGTAATTTATAAAGTGGATGAATATTATGACCGAGAACATGACAGAGGAATTCTTTGGAATGATCCTGAGATAGGAATTAATTGGCCTGTTTCCTCACCAATATTGTCAGAAAAAGATCGTAATCTCCCATTATTAAGAAATATAGATTTGAGTTAAAGGAGTAAGGCAAATGAATTTACTGATAACTGGCGGTGCAGGATTTATAGGAAGTAATTTTATTCATTATCTTCTCGATAAATACCCAAATTATCAAATTATCAATTATGATAAATTAACTTATGCTGGCAATCTAGAAAACTTAGAAGGTATAAAAGAAACCCAGAATTATTCGTTTATCAGAGGCGATATTAATAACCAAGAGTTGTTGGAGTATGTAGTGAAGGCTTATGCTGTAGATGTAATAGTTAATTTTGCAGCTGAATCCCATGTAGATAGAAGTATTGAGAATTCAAGTAAATTTGTAAATACGAACATTCTTGGCACACAAATCCTTTTAGATATAGCAAAAAATCATTCCCTCCGATTTGTACAAATTTCCACGGATGAAGTTTATGGAACGCTTGGCTCAACCGGATATTTTACAGAAGAGACTCCATTAGCCCCAAATAGTCCTTATTCTGCGAGTAAAGCAAGTGCAGATTTCATGGTAAGATCTTACCATGAAACCTTTGGATTGAATACAAATATCACCCGATGCTCAAATAATTATGGACCCTTTCAATATCCCGAAAAATTAATTCCGCTTATGATTATTAATGCACTAAAAAAGAGGCCATTACCTGTATACGGGAATGGTTTAAACATTCGTGATTGGCTACATGTCAGGGACCACTGTTCTGCCATTGATTTAGTCATTCATAAAGGGAAACCGGGTGAAGTATATAATATTGGCGGACATAATGAACGGACAAATCTAGAAATTGTAGAGCAGATTGCAGAAATATTAGGTGTATCAAGAGAGTTGATAAAATTTGTACCAGATCGATTAGGTCATGACTATCGCTATGCGATTGATTCAAGAAAAATTCAACATGAATTAGGATGGAAACCGTTATATTCCTTTGAGGATGGGATAAAAGGAACTATTTCCTGGTATCTAAATCATGAAGAGTGGTGGAAAAAGCTAAAACTTGACAAGTGATATAAAGAAGTGTTTTTAATGGCTATGAAGAGGAGTGGTTGCCGTGACTACTATACTTGTTACAGGAGCGAAAGGGCAGCTAGGATCCGATCTTGTTAATTTACTAAAATTATCAGGTTATCGAGTAATTGGAATGGGGAAGTCCGAATTAGACATCACAAATGAAGAAGAGGTTAATAAGGTAGTGACATTATTAAAACCTGATATTATTATTCATTGTGCTGCTTATACTCAAGTGGATAAAGCTGAGTCTGAACCAGACTTGGCCTTTTTGATTAATGCAATAGGGACACGTAATATCGCGGTAGCCGCTGAAAACAATGATTCGAAACTTGTTTATATAAGTACGGATTATGTGTTTGATGGAAATTCAACGAAACCCTATCATGAATTTTCACCAGTATCCCCGATTAATATTTATGGAAGTTCTAAATTAGCAGGAGAAATGATGGTGCGAGATTTTCATTCGAAATTCTTTATTGTTCGCACTTCATGGGTATTTGGCATAAATGGGAATAATTTTGTCAAAACAATGCTTCAACTGTCCAAAGAAAAAGAGAAACTAAAGGTTGTCAATGACCAAACAGGCTGCCCTACTTATACGGTTGATCTTTCTAGGTGTATCTTACAGTTGATAGAAACTAATAAATATGGAATCTATCATGTTTCAAATACAGGGAGCTGTACTTGGTTTGATTTTGCTAAAGAGATTTTTAGACAGACGAACAAAACGGTCAAACTGGAACCATGCACTTCGGATGAGTTTCCAAGACCAGCAAAGCGACCTGTAAATTCAGTTATTGACCAGATGGGAATTCGGATTAATCAGTTTGACCCCTTGCCTTATTGGCAAGATGCCTTAAATCGATTCTTGTTACAATTAAAAGCTCATAAAGAACGTAAATAAGAGTAATCAAACGTGAGAAATAGGGATTCTTAAAGCTTGATAGTAGAACGGACTAACGGGTGGAAGTCCTGAATACACCGTGGTGGACGGAAGTAAATAGCTGACAGGTAGTGCATTGTCGTGAGTAAATATGTGGAGGATATGAAGAAAAAACATAGAACAGGCAACGAGTTAACTATGTTAACTGGCAGTGTCGGATACACCCCTGTCAAAACGGGAGTATCCAAAGAAACAGGAATTGAATAGAAGGGTAAAACATCTAGGACGTAGTATTAAAGAGGGTATTTAGGAAGAAGGTAGCGTTTCTAAATGTATAAATGGTTTAAAGAGACAGGTCCTATATCTCTTGTAGATATTTACAATGAACAATAGGAAACGGAACCTACTTTTAGTATATAGAAATAGTATGAATTTTTAAATATATTTTTATGGGATTCATCCCCCTTGAAATGGGAGGATTCTCGTAATATCTAAAGGGAATGAATTATGACGTATGATGGATCTGTGAGAGGCGCATGAGTAATTCATGCGCCTACTCTATTTTGATGAAATATTCAAGGCGTATCATAATCGTTGTGTCAACACGACAATAATTTGGGGGATTAAATACGGAAATCAATCATTTATCGTATATGATATGCCCAATCTGTAATTAGAATGCAACATATAATAACTAAGAATTCTTATTTTATGATAGAGGATGCTGAGAATTCATTTAACTATTCTATTAATTAAGCTATAAGATTGTAAAATTAGTTTAGCTTAAAGTAAAGAAGGGATGGTAATGGAGGTTTTATCAACTGGACCGATCGAAAATCGTCCGGTAGGTGGGATTAGACCTACCCAACAAGTAACAGTTAAAATCGTTAATCGAGATTCGAGTTAATTCTTCCAGTGTTTTAATACAGGGGTACTCTTTAAACGGGGCAAGAACATTGTATGTGCTTGAACAAATAACAATAACTCCGAATGAAGTAGTTACAAGAAATTATTTTGCAAACTTAGATTCATTTCAATTTGTTTTTACAATAAGTGGTCTAGCAGCAGAGAGTACTGAAGTTTCAGTTTGGGGGAAAAATGCATCTGGACAGTTAGTAACGGCTCATCGTCTAGTATCTGATGAACTTTTGGGATCAGACACAGCAATGGGGAGAAGAGACTATTATTTGGGCTGATTCCAGTGCTACTGGTCCAGGAAATGGAACACCTTCTGATCCATTTAATTCATTGCAAGCTGCTATTACTGCAGCAACTAACAGTTCGTTAGCAGTCACTTTTGGTATGAGAGCTCGATTAATCATTCTTATCGCAGCAAATTCTGCATTTGACGAGGACATTGTCATCCCCCCCGCAAGACATGTGCAACTTCTGGGACTAGGACCATGGGTGCTTGGAAACGCACAAGGTGCAAACTTTGCATCTACCACGCCAAGGAATGTAACCATCCAAACTAATCCAGCGGCTGAAGCCTTTTACAGTAGCCAAGGTGCAGCATTTGTTGCCCGACCAGTCACTGTTATTGGGACCTTTGATAATGGTACATCAGTAAGCACCCATACCAACTACACAGATGGAGCAATTATAAGTGGGAACATTACATTTCAAAATGTTGCTGTCGGAGATCCTTTCACAACAATCGAATTCCAACTATTGAACACAAATGTTGTAGGGAATATCGTTCAATCTGGGCATATGGGACAACTTAACACGTATGTTTACAACAGCAGGCTGTCAGGAAGTGTGATTCACAATGGTTTGAGACTTCAGCGTTTGGTAGACAGCCGTACCGATGGTGTAATAAATATTGCTGTATAAATTCTCGATATAAATCTGATGAATTATCTATGATAATCCCACGTTTATCACTCTCATCTTTTATACACTATAATATTGATCTACTGATTTATATGAAAAATTTCTATTATTACGTCGTTTGGTGAGATAATCATTATATAAAATTTTTGAATTCAGTATCATGATACGATTAACTTTAATCTAAACCCTCTAATATTTTGTCTATCTTCTCAATATCTTCAGCAAATTGCTGATAACCCTTTACGCGTTCTCGATAGGAGTGAAGCGCAGTTTTATACAACTCGTTCGTATCCAGAAAGCCATCTTCTCTTGATGCAATCATAATATCCAACCATTGACTAAATGTATTTGCTCCCATTTTATTGTTATTTTGGTTTGGGTGTAATCGAAAATAACTTAATGCCTCTGGAATATATACTGCCTTTCCTTTAGAGAGGAGTGACAACCAGGCGGCTAAATCATTTATAAGTGAGTACTGTTTTCCTTTATATACTCCAAAAGGTTCAGTAAGACTTTCTTTTTTAAATAAAACTGTCGTTGGCTCACCAATTACATTCAGACAACGAGTTAGGGCAATATCCCCGAGCATCTTTCCATCTAATATCCTTGTTTCCTCATACAACTTAGATGTTGCATGGATGGGGGAAAGAAATTCGCCAGATTCATTAATCGTTTGTCGATAAGATGTAACAAGTGTGATGTTGTCAAATTCGTTAAAAAAATACATCATTTTTGAAATTTTTTCTCTGTGAAACAAGTCATCATCCATTAAGTAATTAATATATTCCCCAGTAGCTAAATCAAAGCATTTATGCCAGTTTTCGAGAAATAAATTTTTTTCATTTTTATAATACTTTATATTAGAATACAAATCTAAATAGGTGCTAAGCATTTCTTGTACTCGATCATTTGAACTATCGTCACAAATAATGATTTCGATATTAGGGTAAGTTTGTGCTAATCCACTGTCTATTGCTATTTTTAATGTATCTGGTCGATTATACGCTGGAATAACTATACTAACTAAAGGTGCCACCATAATTTTTTCCTCCTTGTATCCTATAAATAATGAGTTACTAAAAACTTATGGTAACCTTTTTTTAAATTTGGCAGGTACCCCTGCGTACAATGTTTTCTCTGGTACGTCTTCTTTAACAAAAGCTCCTCCTCCTATGACTGACCAAGAACCAATGGTTACTTTTTCCCGTATGGAAGATCCTAATTCCAATGTAGGCTCCTTCTTTAATGGTTACATTCCCTGCGATATTGACACCAGGGGAAACTGTAACATAATCCTCAATTTGGTCGTCATGGCTAATATTGACACCGCGATTAATAATTACAAAATCCTTAATAACTACATTTGTTGTTATTATCGTTCCTTCACATATAATGCTGCCGATTCCTAACTGATTACGGTTTGAAATGAAAACGGAGGGATGTACTAAAGAGTCGGCAAACTGAAAACCAGCCTTTTTAGTTTTTTCAACAAAACGTTTTTTTAAGGCAGGGTCCCCTACCCCAGCACAAACGATCATAACTTGATTTTGTAATGGCAAGATATCTGGAAGATCTCCTAAAACAGGGACATCGTCTACAATTTTACCCTTCCAATCAGGTCGTTCATCCAGAAATCCTACTACCTCAACTCCAATTTGTTTACAAAGATGAAGAACTTCACGAGCATGGCCACCGCAGCCCCAAATCACAAGAGGTTTTATGAAAGAATCATCCTTTCTATAATTAAGTGTACATCTTGAGAAGTCATTTCCTCCCATAGTGGAAGACTTATGATTCGATTAGATATTTTATCTGTAACTTGCAATGGAGTATGAGAATACTCCATAAAAAGTGGGTGTTTATGACAAGGAGGAGAAAAATAAGTGCGAGCTTCAATGTTTTTTCTTGCAAGTAACTGAATAATTTCACTACTTTGTTGATTTTCTGGTGAACAAATCGGCATAAATTGATAAGGGATATTCCCGTTAGCCTTTTGAATTTTCCAGCCTTTATTTAATAAATCTTTACGCTCTAGTTCTTCGAGGTACCAAGTATAGATTTGCTGTCTAGTTTTTATTTTTTGCTCAAAAACATCTAAAGTGGACAGAGCGATAGCGGCAGTATATTCTGATATTTTTCCATTTAAAGCTGTCATAGTAGTTTCTCTACTAGCAGAAAAGCCAAAATTCTCAGCTTGACGAATTGAGTTAATTAAATCAGTGTTTGCACTATAAATTAAACCGCCTTCTCCGACCCCAAATGATTTAGTAGCATGAAAGCTGTACACCACACAACCTGGGAATCCCTTTCCAAAATAATGTTGAGATACTGACACACCAAAACTGGCTGCAGCATCAATAACCACTGGAACCCCAGAATTATGTATTTGTTTATAAAAGTCAAGGTTTATAGCAGTCCCAAAGGTTGCATATGGTACAACTACTGCTACTTCATCGCCTAATTTTTGAATCACTTCATGAAGGAGTTTTTCATCCATGCACCAATCATCCGAACGAATATCAATAAAATAAGGCTCCAAACCACACCACATGGCAGCTAAAGGGGTGGCAGCGAACGTAAAGCTTGGCATTACAGCATATTTACCTTTTGGGATGCTTACTTTGCGAAATAGCTAATATCAAAAACCGAGGGTTGCATTGTTAATGGTTGTAACAGCCCCAAGGTGGTCAAAATATTCATCTAGTACCCGCTGTTCAAAGCGTGTCATTGAGTGGACCGAAATTGCTATATATTCGAGATACATCCATTTCTAATAAATAGGGATGCAGTGCTTCACTCTTTATAGGGTTTAGGCGTAGAAATGGAATTTTTTCCATAATTGTATAAATTATCAGCTCCTTTCCAACTTATATATATTGTTATTGCAAGTGGATTAGACTGTAACTAGTCAAAGTTTTTGAGAATGAACTTTTATTAACAGCCTAATACAATGTTTTTTACTTTCATTTTCATGCTACGTAGGAAGTTGGTAAGTGCAAAAAGTGTTGTAACAGATTAGTGGTTGTTGTTTGTGCGTTATTGTAATTAATTTATCTTATTAAGTCGTGGATTAAAATCTGATTAAGTCGATGCGAATAAAATTGTTGGTATATTAATTAATAAATGGGTGTAAAACAAGGCGAAAACTCAATCACTTATAATAAAAGAGAATAAGATAAAGTGAGTTAGGATTTTTAATTTTATTAGTAATAATTATATAGCAATATATAAGATTTAAGTTTTAATTACTCGTAAATTAAATAGTTCTACTCTGAATAATACGGATAAGGAAGGGGTTGAGTCGATGGCACTACTATCAACTGGTCCTATCGAAAATAGTCCGGCTAGTGGAGTAAGACCAACTCAAGAAGTAATAATAAAATTGGTTAATACGGACCCGATTAATAATTCCATTGTTTTATTACAGGGATATTATTTAAACGGTAGTAGAACTTTGTACGTTCTCGAAAAAGTAATGTTAGCACCGAATGAAGTTCTGACAAGAAATCATTTTGCAAATTTTAATGCATTTGAATTTGTTTTTACTACAAGTGGCCCTGGAGAGGAAAATACTCAAATATCCGTTTGGGGAAGAAGTATCTCTGGAGAACTACTAGGATTACACCGATTAGTATCAGATGAGCAACTTAAAAGGTAATATCTAAAGTTACATTGAGGAATTAAACAATGCTGCAAACGCCTACACAATTTCTATTTTATTATTATCTTAGAAAACTTTTTATAGTTTTCCGTTTTTGCTTTTGATATGACCGGAACAAAAAATGATTAAAGGGGGAGTACGAGGTGGTAGTTTTATCAACTGGACCAATAGCAAACAACCCAATGAATGGGATTAGACCTTCGCAAGCTGTTAGAATTAAAATAGATAACCGAGATTCTAGTAACCCGGCTAATGTTTTAATTCAGGGTTACTATTTAAATGGTACTAGAACATTATATGTACTCGAATTGATTTCTGTAGGTGCAAATGAAGTTCTGACAAGAAATCATTTTGCAAATTTTAATGCATTTGAATTTGTATTTACAACAAGTGGACAAGCAGATGATAGCATTCAAATTTCAGTATGGGGAATTAGTGCAACAGGGGAATTAGTACCTGAACATCGTTTAGTAACAGATGAGCTTTTAGGTTCGGATCAAGGTCCACAAGGAGCAACTGGTCCACAAGGAGCAACTGGTCCACAAGGAGCTACTGGTCCACAAGGAGCTACTGGTCCACAAGGAGCAACTGGTCCACAAGGAGCAACTGGTCCACAAGGAGCAACTGGTCCACAAGGAGCAACTGGTCCACAAGGAGCTACTGGTTCACAAGGAGCAACTGGTTCACAAGGAGCAACTGGTCCACAAGGAGCAACTGGTTCACAAGGAGCTACTGGTCCACAAGGAGCAACTGGTCCACAAGGAGCAACTGGTCCACAAGGAGCTACTGGTTCACAAGGATCTACTGGTCCACAAGGATCTACTGGTCCACAAGGAGCTACTGGTTCACAAGGAGCTACTGGTTCACAAGGAGCTACTGGTTCACAAGGAGCTACTGGTCCACAAGGAGCAACTGGTTCACAAGGAGCTACTGGTCCACAAGGATCTACTGGTTCACAAGGATCTACTGGTCCACAAGGAGTCTACTGGTTCACAAGGATCAACTGGTCCACAAGGATCTACTGGTTCACAAGGATCTACTGGTCCACAAGGATCTACTGGTCCACAAGGAGCTACTGGTTCACAAGGAGCAACTGGTCCACAAGGAGCTACTGGTCCACAAGGATCTACTGGTCCACAAGGATCTACTGGTTCACAAGGATCAACTGGTCCACAAGGAGCAACTGGTCCACAAGGAGCACTGGTTCACAAGGAGCAACTGGTCCACAAGGATCCACAAGGAGACACGGGAGCAACGGATCTAAGGTCCACAAGGAGCAACGGGGGCTCAAGGTCCAGTCGTGGCTGGCGTAGGTTTCTCTGCAACTACTACTGCTGCTGGTGTCGCTGCTTCTACACAAATCGGGAACTGGAGTGTTACACTACCATATTTCAACGATACAAGCTTCGATCCAGCAACAGGAACTTTCACCGTTCCTACTACTGGAAAGTATTCAATTTCTGCTACGATTAGCTATCAAACAACTTCTGCACTCACTGTAAATATTGGACCTGGAGTAGACCCGGCATTTGTAGTTCGTAGAATTACTCCTATCACTGATTTAATTGAAGGATTATTCCCTGTTTTAAATGTTTCTCTCGTGGTACTAACTGCCAGAGTGATTCTTGGTAACGGTACAGTTACTTTAACAGGAGACGTTGAATTGACTGCGGGAGATACAGTTGGGTTATTTTATGAAGCAGATGGTTTGACAGTACCATTAGATCTAGGCGGGGCAGGTAGCCCAATAGTTTGGTCTATACACCAAATTGCATAATAATTAAAAAAGGCTGGATGCATTTACTGCATTCCAGCTTTTTTAATAGATCCATATGATTAAAATTGTTCGAACTTCCCGGGTGTTTGGTATACATGGGAATAACTTAGTAAAAAATATACTCAATCTAGGAAAAGAAAATGAAGATTAATGGTGGTTAATGATCAAATTGGCTGTCCAACTTATACAGTGGAAGTTGTTTCTTACTGCTTACTTTTTATACCTTTTAAAAGGTTTAGTATGAACTTTTTAAAAAAACACTGTTGTCGGTTCTCCAATCACATTCAGACAATGGATTAACGCTATACTATTTCTGAATATCTTTCCATCTATTACTCTTGTTTCTTCATATGTTTTGAAAGCCGATGTTCTACTTATGGTAATACTTTTTAAACTTCGCAGGTACTCTCCTGCATATAAGGTTTTTTCTGGTACATCTTCCTTAACGAAAGCTCCTCCTCCAATAACTGACCAAGAACCGATTTTAATTTTTTCTACGTATTGAAGATCCTATGCCAATATAGGCCCCTTCTTGAATGATTACATTCCCTGCAATATTGATACCAGGTGAAATTGTTACATAATCTTCAATTCGATCATCGTGACTAATATTTACTCCTCTGTTTATAATCACAAAGTTTTGTATATTTATATTTGTTGTTAAAATAGTTCCTTTACAAATAGTGTTTCCAATTCCTAAAGTATTTCGTTTAGAGATAAATACTGATGGATGTATAAGTGTATCAGCAAATTGAAAACCAAATCTCTTTGTTTTTTCAACTAAACGTTCCTTTAGAGATGAGATTTCTCCTCCAGCGATTTTTTATTTGATTTTAAAAGATAATATACCGGCTAGATCTCCTAAAGCAGGAATATTATTCATAACCTGGCCTTTCCATTCGGGACGCTCATCTAGAAATCCGATTACTTTAATTCCGATTTGCTCACAGAGGTAAAGAACTTCACGAGCATGGCCACCACATCCCAAAATTACAAGCGGTTTTATAATGAAGCCATCCTTTCTACAATTAATTGAACATCTTTATGGGCCATTTCCTCCCACAATGGGAGACTGATGATTCTATTAGATACCGTTTCTGTAACTGATAAAGGGGTATTAGGATATTTGATAAAAAGTGACTGTTTGTGGCATGGAGGTGAGAAATACGTTCGTGCTTCAATATTTTTATTTGCAAGCAGCTTTATAATTTCTGTATTGGTTTTATTAGATGGAGCACAAATGGGCATAAATTGATAAGGGATTTTCCCATCAGCTTTCTGAATCGTCCAGCCTTTATTTAATAGATCTTTTTGATCTAGTTCCCCTAGGTACCAACTGTAGATTTGTTGTCTTATTTTATTTTTTTTCTCAAAAGTATCCAAGGTGGCTAAGGCAATTGCAGCAGCGTATTCAGATAGTTTCCCATTTATACCTTGTAAAGTTGATTCTCTGTCGGTAGAAAAGCCAAAGTTCTCGGCTTGACGAATTTTGAGAATTAGATCAGTATTTTCGCTATATATAAGACCACCTTCACCAATTCCAAATGACTTTGTAGCATGAAAGCTATATACAATTGGACCAGGAAATCCCTTTCCAAAGTGTTGTTGATTTTTAGTTGTACCAAAACTCGCTGCAGCGTCGATAACTACTGGTACTCCAGATTCATTGAGCTGTTTATAATATTCAAGATTCATATTTGTTCCAAACGTAGCATATGGAATGACCACAGCTACTTCATCACCTAATTTTTGAATCACTTCTTGTAGAAGTTTTTCATTCATACACCAATCATCCGAACGAATATCAATAAAATAGGGCTCCAAACCACACCATATCGCAGCTAACGGGGTAGCAGCAAACGTAAAGCTTGGCATTAAGGCGTATTTACCTTTTGTTCGTTTACATTGTGATATAGCTAATATCAAGCCGAGGGTTGCATTATTAACCGTCGTAACTGCCCCAATGCCATTATAGTATGTATCTATAACTCTCTCCTCAAAACGTGTATTAAGAGGACCGAAATTACTATATATTCGAGAGGCATCTATTTCTGATAAATACGGGAGCAGAGCTTCTTTTTTTACAAGATTAGGGCGAAGAAATGGAATTTTTTTCATGAAAGAAGAATTGTCACTCCTTTACTATGTGATATTTCCTTTTGAATGAATCTCAGGATTATAAATTTATTAGAATTATTAACGATTATTGTGCTTAATACCTTTAACAATATGTTTTTATTATCAGGTTTATGATACGGGTATCATGACTATTGACTTAACTTTCCGCCTATTTAAAGAAATGTACTTTGTTCTTGAATCACTTTAGTATTCAATACAATAAACAAAAGAAAAAGACTTTTGGAAGCATAGTGTATTGTTGTTAATCATAATCTGAGTTGTTGAGTAGTAAAAACTAAAATGCTTATTGTTATATAAAGGAAGGTGGGATTTTCAATTATGATAAATGAATCATCCTCTAAGGAAAGGAGCTTAAAATAAGTTTGATTAAAGATATAAACAACATTGATAATCTTATGCAGCTAGGTAAGATTTATAACAATGATGGATTGAAGAGTTTAGCTAGAAGTTGTTATTTAATGATTTTGAGTATTTCCAAAGATGATCATGTAATTCAAAAGGTTAATAGTTTGTTATTTACAAATGAACGAGAAATTCAAATGAATCAACAAAAGATCGAGCAGTCTAGCTCCGATTTTCTAGATTTATTAATCCAAGTTCTACTTGCACACTCCTTTAACAATTATGATTATAATATTGACATTGAGCTTTATGAGTTTATATCTGTCCCATATTCTTCGGACACTGTAGTGGTTAATACAGAAAACGAAAAAAAGAAATAATACAATATTTACATGGTATTACGAAATTGTATAAACACCTTGAAGATGAAGATTCACGAAATTTATTATTGAAGATTTTAGCTTTTCGAATATTAGGTAACAAAAAAGTTAGGCTACCTTTAAATAACTCAGAATATTGGTCACAAAGAAAGTCAATACAAAACCTAGTGGCTTCAGACGAAAAAATCATAACTAATTATCATAAATGGAATCTTTAATTATTTGATTTGAATAAAATTAACTTTGATCTCCGACTATTTTACTTTCCTAATGGATTAAGCGCTACATTTATAGATGGACAATATAAATATGATCGGATATCACCTGAAATCAAAGCAATGGAAGGCGATATTGTTATTGATGCAGGTGGATGTTTTGGTGATACAGGTCTTTATTTTGCTCATGAGGTAGGAGAAAGTGGGCATGTATATACATTTGAATTTATACCAAGTAATTTAGCTATTATGCGAAAAAACTTTAGTCTTAGTGAAAATCTAAATAAACGTATTACTATTATTGAGCATCCACTATGGCATAAATCAAAGGATCCTCTTTATTATATGGTCAAGGACCAGCAAGTTTTGTTTCAGCCGATAAGACGAATTATGCAAATGAAGAAACATACACAATATCTATTGATGACTTGGTTGAAGAAAGGCATATTCCGAACATCGATTTCATTAAGATGGATATCGAAGGAGCTGAGTTATGTGCATTGAGGGGTGCTGTTAAGACTATTCAAAAGTTTAAACCTAAACTTTCCATTGCGATTTATCATCAAATTAAAGATTTTGATAATATTGTATGCTTTATTTCAAATTTAATTAGATTATAAGTTTTATTTAGGTCATTATACAACTTTTGCCCAGGAAACGATTCTATTTGCTAATCCAAATAATTGAGGAGTGAGATTTAAGTGGCTATGACAAATGAATCTTTTTCTAATCAGACTCGTCGCCTAGCTGTTATTGACACCATATTTCCATGGAAGCAAAGTGGTTTTCGATATTGGGAAAATGTGGAAATCTTTAGACAAAAGCCAGATACACTTTTTTTTGCAATCAATAAATATACAGATGAATTTCCTACAACCGTGTATCATTTTCATTCATTTGAAAGGATTGCGAAAAATGAAGGAGTAACTGATATTTATTGTGTTTTCTTAAACCTTGTAGTTAGTTTGATAGGCAGTTGTTCTCTCCAGGATGGAACTTATATGCCTGGATCCAATCCAAGATGGAGTAAACAATCATTTATTAAAGATAATAATATTAATATTCACACTACCTTATATCCGGGTGGTGGTTTGGATCCGAATACTTCTGATAAATTTCTTAATATAGCAGCCCAAAATTCGAAAACGATTTTTACCAATATTAGTGAAGTAAGAAATGCGATACCAAATAGCATTTATGTTCCAGGATTAATTAATACAGATTTTTATTCTTATGCTCCAAAGTCTAAACAAGGACCAATCCAATTAACTTTTTCTGCTCATCGGGCAGAACGCAAAGGATTTCCTTTATTAGCGCAAACCTTTAATAAGCTTGATGAACATTTTCATCTAAATATTATCGGTGATTGGCAGAATGATCTCCATTTATTAACAAATAAAAATTTCACTTTTTATGGGCTTCTTAATCCTGAACATTTAAAGCAAGTTTATGAGAAGTCTCATGTTTTTATATACCCAGGTACAAAAGATCAATTTGCACTCGATGGGTTCCCCACTACAGCAGCTGCCGATGCGATGTCAACCGGTTGTCTCTTAGTATCTACTAATCCCCGTAATGACAGATTTATATTGGAAAGTGGTATAGACTATCTAGAGGTGGAAGCAGAGGTTAATTCAATTAGAGAAACTTTGTTCTGGATTCAGAAAAACTTCGAGCAAGCTATAGAGATTGGAAAAACTGGTTCAACTAAAATAAAAAAATATTATGATGCTAAAACCATTGTCCAAACTAAATTATCACATATTTTCTCGTAATTGGATATCATTTTTGTAATTCAAGGTAGCGACACCTTTCTTGATTGGTTTTAAATCGGCTTGATTAAGTCAAATACTCAATCATCTACATTTAATATGCATAAGATAAAGAGAGCGATAGACTTTTATTTTACAAGTACGGAATCTTAGTCATATTAATTTAAAGTATTTAATTATAGAAATAAACGCTTGTCTAGTTAACATTATTACTTGTAAATGAAGGGTTCTATTTATTTGGAATTTTTTTATAAAGGAGGGAACAGTACAATGGCAGTATTCTCAACTGGACCTATTGAGAATAATCCAGTTAGTGGTGTAAGGCCAACCCAACAAGTCACAATTAAAATGGTTAACCGAGATTCTGTCAATACTTTCACTGTTTTAATTCAGGGGTATTCTTTAAATGGCACCAGAACATTATATGTATTAGAACAAGTAATGTTATCCCCGAATGCAGTTGTAACAAGAGATTATTTTGCGAACTTGAATGCATATGAATTTGTTTTCACTACAAGCGGTCTAGCAGAAGAAAATACGGAAATATCAGTTTGGGGCAGAAATGCATCAGGAGATTTAACAAGCGCACACCGGCTTGTATCTGATGAACAACTTAAAGCATAGAATTCATATTTATACAGAGATCAAGTAAGATTTGAATAAATATTTATCATTTTAGGCTGACTTAAAGGGTTGTAGATACACTACCTTTTAGGTCAGCTTTTTTAAGTTTTTTTAGAAGGCACTTCTTTTTAGCTATTTGCATATGATTATTACAAATTATTAAAAAGGAATTAGGAACCCATATGATGTTTTTTAGATATTAAGACTTAAAGGATTCTAGCCCAGTTAACATATCCATATAATATTTCTACCTTCATTACGGTAACCTGGATATCTATTTACGAGGAGAGATGATATTGAAACTTATTGCCTTTTATTTGCCTCAATTTCATGAGACTGAAGAAAATAACCGTTGGTGGGGAAAAGGATTTACCGAATGGACCAATACCAAAAAAGCAAAGCCACTATTTCCTAGGCATTATCAGCCGCGAGAACCGTATCAGGACTATTATTATGATTTGACAGATGCATCAGCAAGGGAATGGCAAGCACAAATTGCAAGAAAATATGGCATCTATGGATTTTGTTATTATCATTATTGGTTTAAAGGGAAAAGGTTTCTTCATAAACCATTAGATGCTGTTCTTCAAAAAGGAGAGCCTGATTTTCCCTTCTGTCTTTCCTGGGCGAACGACCCATGGACGAGAACTTGGACCGGTTCAAATGAGGTATTGGCAGGTCAAGATTATGGAGAACAAGTAGACTGGGAAGAGCATTTCGAGTTTCTCCTATCAATATTTAAAGATAAAAGATATATCAGAATAGATAATAAACCTGTATTTTTAATTTATCGTCCAAGTGATATTCCTCAATGTGAAGAAATGTTGGAGTATTGGCAAAAATTAGCGAACAAAAATGGGCTTGATGGAATCCATTTTATCCAAACGTTAAATCGATTTAACAATCCTCAAATTAAAGGTTTTGATGCTCGTCTTGAGTTTGAACCAGGATACACTATGTACTTAACTGATGGAATCCGTTGCGGAAGATCTGTTGATGGTTATAAGCAAAAATTTGATCTGATGGATTATGATAAATATTGGTCTCGTATTCTAGAAAGAACGTTAAACGAAGATAATGTCAAAACGTATCTTGGGGCTTTTGTCGATTGGGATAACACAGCTCGAGTTGGAGGGAATAGTCCTCTCATTTTCACCGGTTCGTCTCCAGAAAAATTTACCCTTTATCTAACACAGCAAATAAAAAGATCTGTCGAATTAAATAGTGACTTATTATTTATAAATGCCTGGAATGAATGGGGTGAAGGAACCTATCTAGAACCAGATAAAAGGTATGGTTTCCAATATTTGGAATCTATAAAAAAGGCATTGGAAAATAACGGTTTTGGGAGTGGTAACGTAATATGACTGAACAACATTTTCCAATAAGTACTTTGTATTATTTTATTGATTCGGTCAATGGATGGTTGACTACCGCAGAGCAAACCGCATTACTACATTTGCCAGCGCTCGTTGATCATTTAGACGGAGAAATTGTTGAAATCGGTTCTTTTAAAGGGAAAAGTACTGTTGCCTTAGGCCTTGGAAGCAAGTGGATAAGTGAAAAGAAACGAACAATTTTTGCGATTGATCCTTTTATTACTAATGGATATTACACCGATTATTTTAATGAATTTCAAAATAATATTCTAAATTTTCGTCTGGTAAACTATGTATCACCAATAAAAAAGTTCAGCCATGAAGCAATCCAAGATTGTCCTGAAAGCATTTCTGCCCTTTTTGTAGATGGAGATCATAGTTATTTAGGTGTAAAAAAAGATATCGAATTATATGCTCCAAGAGTTGTCCAGGGAGGTTTTATCGCGTTTCATGACTACACAGCTTATTCCGATGTTAGCAGAGCTGTAGATGAATTATGCGAGAACGGGGAGTACGTACTTGTTTGTGATTACGATAGTTTGCGACTTATACGTAAATTAAAATAAAAATACTAAGAATCCAAATGCTGAAAATATATTTATTCTTTTAATCTCATCCCAATTTAAAGGACACTTGGTTATTGTGGGTACAATCGATTAAAGATCTGTCAAGTTTAGTTTGATTTACCAAGAACTTAATAAGGATAGTAAAGTGCTGGGGTTTATACTTTAGGCTGACTCTTAGGTTACAGGAAATATGACCTTGGTCAGCTATATTAATTTTTTAGGGTCCTTATTACAGCTTCAATTATAGATTATTCCAATAGTCAGTTATATAGTTAGTTACATACCTAAAGTCATTATCTACTAAACTAGAAAATTATACGAGAAAAAATAGGGAGAAAACCAGTACTTTTAGGATAGCTTGTCCAAACACTATTTTGACTTATACATATCATAATTATATATTTTCTTTTTTGTAAGGCTTAATGTATGTAATGAGAATATAAATAATCTTAAGTAAAGAAGGGATGAAAGAATGGCCATTTTATCAACTGGACCGATTGAAAACTATGTTGCGAATTTTTTCAGTGATAGCGTCTCCGTTATTAACGGAATTACGGATACGGTTGTAGCTACAATACCGGTGGGAAGCACGACCAAGATGGGTTGCAATTAATCCTTAATGTTCCTTTATTTTAATTATTAACTAAAATTTAAAGGTCATGTTCATACATGGATTTCTTTTGAATTAGCAAAATAGAAATATATTCAAATGATGTATTAGTCCCAATTGGAACATAAATATCAATTTTCTAGAAGTCAAGTAAACTTCCAAGAGTTAGGAATTATTCATAATGCGAATAATCTATTTGTTTTTGACAAATTGTCCAATCCGTATGTTTAATTTTACATCATAATCCCCGTCACATCGAACACCCGATAAGCCATCAGTATACATACGAGTACCTATTCAAACGAAATAGATTTATGAGCATGTATACTAATAGCGTATGATTAATCAATTTAAAGGTTTAACTAGTCCTTGAGGATAAAGTTACGGCATAACCACCACTTTTTCAGCAGAAGATGCACAATACTTAGCATATTGGATACAAGATTCTAAAGTATCACTGATCTCCATTGGCCACCATCGAATCGATCCTGTTGGGGCTTTTGCTGCGAAAGCTTCAATTTCGTTAGGAATACGCCCGACAACCACAACCTCTAACTCCTTAAAGTTGGTCTCAACACCTTTTTGAAGAGTCTTAAATAATTGGGTAAAATCATATTCAGTGGATGAATGAGGAATGGGAAACAAAATTGACTTTTTAGAATGATCTTCGTGAATCACATGAGCCGTTTCCTTAGCTGGATCATCTATTGATCTCTCCCATACACGACTATATGGCATCAACTCTGGTAATCCTAATTCTTTTAATCTCATTTGAATTCTTTGATTATAGTAATTATTTAGTTCTCTAACAAGAATTTGAATCTGCTGATTTCGAGTAAAAGTGGAGTTATTACCATTTTCATTCCGATATTGGATATAGAGTAGATCGGGTATCGCCGCAAATTTAGTACTAAGAAACGTTCGAACTAGCATGTCATAATCATCTGCCACCAATAGTTCCTCACGGTGACCTCCGATTAAATGGTAACAATCTCTTGTCCATGCACGGGGATGGTTCGGTAAACCGACTAAATGGCGGATGGTACTTGCATTGATGGTTGTATGTCTTTGTACATTTTGCCACCGGTTCATTTCATGTAACCAAACGCGATAATGGATACTATACCCATAACCACAATCCCATCCATACCAATGAGCATGGTTACTTCCATAATAAACCTCTGTGCAATCCCCAAAGACAAAACCGCAATCAGGATGTTGTTGAAAGGTTTGGACAATTTTCTCTAGACAATCAGGCATTAGTTCATCATCATGATCAACTTCAATTAGTATTTCTCCAGCACAAAGCCCCGCTGCATACCTTTTGACAGCCCCTATATAACCATTTCGGGAATCTTGCCGATACCTACGTACACGTGGATCATCTAGGGTTAATAGGAATTCATTATACGTCTTATCATCATCACCAGAATCATCTACAATCACCCATTCCCAATTTTGGTATGTTTGTTTCAATAGGGAACGATAGGGGCGTTGAATTTTATCTTTTGATCGATAACTCGCAGTGAAAATAGACACCAACGGAGTATCTGAAGAAAAACGGGTAGCTGGAATGGTCTTATTTTCAGGTAGCGGATCGGTCCGTTTGATCCAACAGAAGAATAAATGAAAGGGTTGAATCTCTTTTGCAGAATTAAAGTGTAACCATCGTGTTCTCTCGTATAAAGGAAGCTTACTTAATGTTTTAAATTCTTCCCAATTTGTCCCAATTGAAACGAATACATGTGGATTGCGGAGATTAATTTCATTTAATGAATCACCAGGGTCATATAAATTAACTGTGATTCCGTTATCCTCCAATCTTTTTAAAAGCTCTTTTAATTCAACAGATGAAATTTCCTTTGATACAAAAAAGTGGGCAGTTAAAAGTGGAGTTATATTCAATGACATTTTTATTCACCCTTCCAGGAATTTTTAAAGCAGGTATAGATAAATATGAACTTTATGCTTATATTTTTTGGATTTTTTCATTCAGAGTATATATATGTGGGTGGAAAGAAATATTTGCCAATTAATAAATCTTACAGTAGGAAAAATTCAAAATATATGAATGGCCCAATCTTTTTGGGCTTGCTCTTAAAATTTTTATTTCAGTCCATTCAATTATTTAATAGGATAATATGTCGGGTCCATATTTTAAAAATCAGAAACAATAATATTCTAGTTTAGACTATTAAACTTCTAACGATTAGGGGTTACTCATATTCCAGTAATCGTATTGTTTTTAACCCGTTTGTCTAATCCATATGGTAAATTTTATATAAAATAGCTATGCATCCTCTTTATTAGAAAGAATAAGTTAAAGAAGGGATGAATAAATTGGTCATTCATTTTTCCCTTCTTTCCTAAAATAGATGTAATTTCCTATTTTGATTGAGGTAAGAAATTGTTAAACAGATTATCAGATCAGCGTCTGTTCATACGAGAAAAGAACATCCTTTAATTTCATATACATGTAAGATTCAATATTCGGATTGGACACATAATTTGAATTTTTAAGTTATGTAGAATAAACAACCATCACTAGTGACCACCCGAATGACACAAGGCTTTAGAACATGAAAAGACCGCAAAGCTTTCTTAAAGAAGTCCTTTGCAGCCTTTTTGTAGCCATTCTACTAGAAGAAATCTACTATATAAAAGTATTTCTAGTTTAATTCCTTGACGGGTATATGCCCTCTAAAGCTATACAATAATTGAGCACCAAATAGGGTTGAAGATTATTATGTGGTTGTCCTCCACCAGTTGGTTGTAGTGCTGAAGCAGCCATTGTTGTATTAACGGACTGATGGTAAGAAGGTTGATTAGTAGCAGCCCAAACATTATTTGTTGGAAATATGGTATTTGCTTCATTTGAACTTGCGTTTACCAAGTGGGAATGAGAAGGTATTTCAGGAACCGTTAAAGTATGTGCTTCCTGGCCCCCAGATTCACCTTGAATGTGCGGAGCCGGGATTAAGATGCATCGCTACGCGTCCTCTAAGATCAGGTAGGGCAAAATTTGTATTTCCGTCACCTCCATACATCGTTCCAAGTAAAGAAAACAAAGCTGTGTATTGATTTATTGGCAATAGCTGACCATTACACATTGCCCATCCAATTGGGGCAAAATTAAAGCCAAAAAGACGAATTTCACCAAGAAATGGTTCAGACATGATCATGTCCCCCTTAAAAAATAATAGAAATCTATGAAATTAAAGAAGATATATTAAGAAACAATAAATAAGTTTTCAGGTACTGGAACGACCGTTTGAAAAACATAACCTGGATTTCCAGATAGAGGATTGAATGTACCCTGTCCGAAAATAGGTATGCCTCCTCCATTCCCGCCGTTGCCTCCGCAAGCACCACCACCGCCGCCAACAATAATATTCCCAGTGCTTCCAGAAGCGTTAGTTCCACCTGAACCACCACTAATATTAATCGAGCCAGCAACAGATGGTGTGCTAGTGGAAATCAAGTGGACAATTCCACCACCGCCACCACCACCGCCACCTTCACCGTCGCCACCGTTTCCATTCCAGCCATTAGCTCCATTTCCTCCATGGGCATGAATATTACCACTAATCGTTAGTGTCCCTTTAGCAGCCATAACGATAACCCCGCCAGCTCCTCCACCTGTTCCGACAATACCTCTTCCACCTGTCTGTGGATTCATTCCGTTTTCCCCATTAGCAGTTATTATAGCGGTACTTGTAATGCTAATGTTTCCCTGAGCAAGTAGAACAAGTCCTCCGCCACCGCTGCCGCCAGTTCCTTCGAGTGTTCTATGTCCAGCCCCACCAGCAGTTGCACTTGGCAGATAAATTTGCGAAGCTTGAAGTTCTCCAAGACCAATACCAGCGTTATAAGGTCCAGAAGCTGCTAGGGATATACCAGGGTGGGGATCTCCATTGCCGGAATCTTTTACACCAGGTTTTACAGTAATCATGCCGGTAATGATAATATCGCTTGTGGATCGAAGGACGGTTCCACTTGGAAGAATTAACTCTCCAGCAATCTGAATAGAAGAAAATTGTAAGTTTGCTCCTGCAGGTAAATTTCCTAATCCTCCTACTGCACTAACGTCAAGTACTTGCCCAGCTTCGACCACTAGAGGTCCGGCAGAACCGTCACCGTAAATGCATTCACAAACTTGCTCCGGCATTCCTAGTGGCCCTTGAGGTCCTTGGTTCCCTTGAGGTCCTTGGTTCCCTTGAGGTCCTTGGTTCCCTTGAGGTCCTTGGTTCCCTTGAGGTCCTTGGTTTCCTTGAGGCCCTTGGTTTCCTTGAGGTCCTTGGTTTCCTTGAGGTCCTTGGTTTCCTTGAGGTCCTTGGTTTCCTTGAGGTCCTTGGTTTCCTTGAGGCCCTTGGTTTCCTTGAGGTCCTTGGTTTCCTTGAGGCCTTGGTTTCCTTGAGGTCCTTGGTTTCCTTGAGGTCCTTGGTTTCCTTGAGGTCCTTGGTTTCCTTGAGGTCCTTGGTTTCCTTGAGGTCCTTGGTTTCCTTGAGGTCCTTGGTTTCCTTGAGGTCCTTGGTTTCCTTGAGGCCCTTGGTTTCCTTGAGGTCCTTGGTTTCCTTGAGGTCCTTGGTTTCCTTGAGGTCCCTGGTTTCCTTGAGGGCCGGTTCCGAACCTAAAAGCTCATCTGCTACAAGACGATGGGCTGCTACTAACTGTCCAGATGCATTTTTTCCCCAAATGGAAATTTCCGTATTTTCTGCTGCTAGTCCATCTGTTGTAAAAACGAATTCGAAGGCATCCAAGTTGGCAAAATAATTCCTTGTTGCAACTCCATTCGGAGCTAGGGATACTAATTCTAATACATACAACGTTCGTGTCCCGTTTAAGAAATAACCTTGAATTAAAACAGTAGAAGAATTAACGGAATCATGGTTGTCCATTTTAACAGTCACTTGTTGGGTGGGTCTAACCCCACTAACCGGACGATTTTCAATCGGTCCGGTTGATAAATTGGCCATTCAATTTTCCCTTCTTTCTTAAAATAGATGTAATTTCCGATTTTGATGTAGGTATGAAATTGTTTAATAGATTATCAGATCAATATCTGTGCTTATTGAGAAAAGAGGAGTCTCTAATATCATATATATGTAATATTCAATATACGGATTGGACGATAAGTTGAATTTTTAAGTTATTTAAATGAAGGATAAGAGGTGGTGTTTGTATGTATGGTTACCGAACATTCATATGGCCGATGACTTCTCGTTGCTTTCCTTATTATTCTTGGATCTATATAACTAAAATCGTGTAGATATATCAGTATAATTATCCCGTGCAATATTTAAGAAGGAGAATACTATAAAGTATCTTAATAAGAAAGGGGGGAGATGAATGCAGAATTATTGAACTATAACAGAAGTGCAAATAATATTTGGGGAACTAGGCTCACATCTGTTAATGATACTCCTCTTCTAATCGCAGAGTTTGGATTATTTGTTTCACAACCTGAAAACTTTGTGGAATTAATTGCAACCATTGGATGGAGTGGCATACCAATTCCAAGTGGTGGTGATCAAGCTGAAGTAGAATTTGTCATCACACAGGATAATATTAGAGTTGTATCAACTCAGGAAGAACCACCAGATGACACGAGCGGTGGTGACGCTGATATCTTTCAGACGACAACTTTCCAAGGTGTTCTTACGAATATTCCTACTGGGCATCACGTGTATAGATTATTTATTACAAACCTAGATACAACCCAAAGTGATATTTTTGTTTTAGGTCCAGTAACAATGTCTGGAAAAGTTATTGCGCCTTAATTTGAAGTTTTTATGCGAAGAAATAGTTTTTTCAAAATAACCATCAGAAAAAGGGACTGAATCGAAAGGCGATTAAATCAACTCTGAGATTCAGCCTCATTCTTTTGAGATTTTGAGTTATATTATTGGATAATCGATGAAAAAGTGAATGGTCTGTAAGCCTGTATTCAAACAACGTATATAAATAGATCTGCACCTTGGTAATTATAAATCTATCTTTTTGTTAGTGCATAGAAAACACCTCTTTTGATTGATATATGTATCATACCAAGAGGTGCTACGTGTTTAATATGCGTTGCTTGAATGGGGGCTTACCTTGAATCGGTTGTGAATGATGTGTTTTATTTCATTTGATGTATGGGAGAGCGCTATATTACTAAATAGACCAACCAATAGAAATGTATTTAAAGGAGTGGTGTTTGGGTGTCAGTCTGGCTTTTTTATACTATTGAGTAAATTAGTCTAGCACAATTATTTTAAGGGGAATTACTTGAGTATTTTTAATACGATAACATTTAACATTATGTTTTTCTCTTTTAAATGGTTTTTCACGTTCTACTGTGTGATTTATCTCATCTAAATGGTTCATATCCCATTTTCTAAAAAAATTTTACTTCGTTCTCATGAATGGTTTTCAGTTGCAACTTTTTATTGGCATTAAAGGTGGTGCTGCCATAATGATGAATGTATACATCATTTGCAACCAATAATTTTTTTCCATGAATCCTTGCTCTCATACAAAAGTCCGTCTCTTCGTAATAACCTGGATTAAGTTGTTCATCCATCCCCCCAATATCATCAACTAAACTTTTTCTAAAAACCATGCATAAACCACTTAAGTAGTCGGCTTCATAGCTTTCCTGATGATGTTCTCTAGACCAATTTAATGCAAATTGATGTCTTTCTTCTATTTGTTTATGCTGATTAAAAATTTATATTGAACTTGTTGAAATACCAATCATCATGATATTTACGTCTTTCTAAATAGGCTTGTTTTTTTATTAATGCACCATTTTTCAGTACTTTCTTTTGGATTTCTCCAGCCCTTTCTTTAGGAATCATGTTTCTTATCTTATGAATCCGAGCAGGATTAAAGTGTAAATAAGCAAGTCTTAATAAATTATAATAATAATCATCTAGACTTATATGGTAGGGTTGATTTGTTCTAAATAAATGTAAGACTTTAGCGTTAGGCTGAACATGGCAGGCGTAACCGAAGAGCCAAAGCTTGATCGAGAGTTCAACATCTTCATGCCCCCAAGTTGGAAAACCCGTTTCAAAACCTCCGACATCTTCAAAAACTTCCCTTTTAATAGCAAAACATCCTCCTGGTAAAATGGCCGTTTCAAATACATTCTCTTGTTTAGTATTCCAATGAGTTCGTATTTTAGAAGCTTTTGGGTTTACCCATAGTGTTTGGCCGTATCCAATGAATTTAGGGTTTCCAATTGCACCTATAGCTGGCGCTACTGAATTTGTTTTTCCACTAAGCAATGGCTCTAATAATCGGTCAAGCCAAAGATCCTCAAACTCTAAATGAGCATCACAAAAAACAAGGATATCACCTAATGCATTTTCAGCCCCAGCATTTCTCGCATTAGCAGCGCCCACTCCAGTTGTGCTTATAAGATTAATATTCTTATCCAAAAATTCATTTTTAAGAAAAAGACAGCAATCGTCATTTGAACAGTCATCTACCACAATGACTTCAAATGGTGTATTTATTTTAACGGAGTATAATGATTGGAGCGTTGATTTTACATTAGGACCTTCATTTTTTACGGGAAAAATGATTGAAACCAACTGTTTTTCAGACAACAGATGTCACTCCTTAAAAACTATATTTATTCAGTAAAAATTGAATGTAATCATAAAGATATTTATTTAGGACAGTATTGGTTACGCGTTAAAATACTGGAAATATCCGTTTTTCGATCTCCTCTATCGTTAGTTGTCCAGCGATATAGCTGCATAATAGGGAGTAATTAAAATGGATGGCGAAAAGACTCCTATAAATTGGATTTGTAGTTGCTTGTAAGTGCAAGAATGGGTCTAATATAAAGGCTTCAACTTCTTCGTCCTTATTCATTTTTTTAAATTTTTCATGGCCTGTAAGTATTAGGTATTTACTGCTGATTGGAGGATAGGAAGCGATAATGATTTCATTGTCATCGTTTTGTAAGTGATTGGAAGAATGGGTGTGATTACTATATTGAATGAAGGATTTAACAAGATCTACGGGAATTTGAGTTTTAGAAATTTTTTCACGTCTGATTACATATTGCAGCTTTTGCATGTTCCATCTCATTAAATAGAATTCATCTTGATTTACAGGAATTTTAATCTGAATAATTTCTTCCTTAGTCACAATAAAAGGTGCTTGGAGTTCGTTGTTTAAAAGCTGTTTGTAATATATTAATGTTTGTTCTAATTCTTTAGGAGGTTGATTTATAATTTTAAATCCATTCTTTTTAACCAACTCTTTCATATATTCAATTGTTAGGAAATGATCAAGCTGAAAATTTTTCTCCAATCTAACTCACCTCTTTGAGAAATTAGTTTTTAACTTTGAATCAAACATTATTTTTTGATAAAGAAATGTGAAAATTATTCAATCATACGATAAAATAGGGTTTAATTTTCATTAAGTATCTAGATATACTAAAAAATCCAATCCTTTAAACATCATATACAAATGCTAGAAAATGTTTACAGAATTATGGTCAATAGGGGTTACACTTAGGATTTAAATAGGTGCATTAAATGAAGAAAATGGGTTTGTGTAAGTCTTAAAATGCCTATACATTATACTTGAGATTGAATAAGATAAAGCGAGGAAGCTGAAATAAATGAACTTGATTAGGTAAGTCAAGGACATCAATATCAGTATCCAATACAGTTAAAATATAATTAACTAAATGTGAGCTCTATACCATTCTAAAGTTAATTTACAATAATGCTTTCAAAATGATATATATTCTGGAGTGATAAAAATGGATTCACCCCAAAAATTTCTTGAGAAATATCAAAGATCAATAAAGTTTTCTGCCGGAAATACGGTGAAAAAATCAGCAAAATGAAATAAATGAACTTGATTGGGTAAGTCAAGGACATCAATATCAGTATCCAATACAGTTAAAATATAATTAACTAAATGTGAGCTCTATACCATTCTAAAGTTAATTTACAATAATGCTTTCAAAATGATATATATTCTGGAGTGATAAAAATGGATTCACCCCAAAAATTTCTTGAGAAATATCAAAGATCAATAAAGTCTTCTGCCGGAAATACGGTGAAAAAATCAGCAAAGTTATTAAAAGGTAAGAATAAGTTACTAAATGCCGTCTCTTCAAGCGAAGCTAATGGAAGTAAGCCGAGACGTAGGAACTGTTGTCATTATTAGTTTTAATATTTATATTGTTTTGCATTACTGAGGTGGACAACGATTAGTAGTTTGTCACGTGGATTACTAAGTATGAATTGATTTTGAAGTTATAAGTAATTTTTTATCCTTTCTAATTAATGTTGTGTTGTGTTGAACGATTATTTAAAGCCAAAGTGAAAACTTTAGGCTTTTTTTTATGAATTTATGTATGGAAAATTTAAATTTTTAAGAGGATTTACCAAAATAGGCCGTTGATATAGAACCAATAGAGAAGTTTATCCATATTATGAAGTGAAAACACAACCTATATTAGAAAGGATGATTTTTGTGAAGCAGATTAGAGGTTCTCAATTGACCCCTAATAATGTGCAAGAGGAATGTATTCGGGTTCTGAAAGTTTATGATTGGGTATTTGATGCAATTACAACAGACAACGGAATTGATGTACCACCTGAATGTGCTGGATTTGTTGAAACAGGAGTAGCTCCATTTGATGTAACGTGTGAAGTGCCAGATGTAGGAGGTTTCTTTCCAATAGATCAGGATCCAGATGAGAACGCATTATGTACGGTGTCCTCTAGAATTGAAAGAAGAGAAATTCCAGTAAACGGCCAATTAAGAGAGGTCGCCATTGTTAAGGTTATTTTTACAATTAGACCACTTATCACAATTATCGATAGTACTGGAGCAGAATGTAGTTTCCGTCCTACTATTAGTACGTCTCGCCGTCTGGCCGTTTGCGCACCTGAACCATTTACAAGTGATAATGTATTATGTCGACTTATTTCTCTTGGCTGTGATACAAACTTTATTGAGACAGCCGAACCTGATCTTGGTCTTCAAGTTATGCTGGATATTTGCTTTGAAATTCAGGTTGAAGCGGAAGTTAAATTAGAAGTATTAGCAAAATTCTGTTTCCCTCGTGAAAATGATATTGAAATCCCAACTAATGGTGTATGTCCTCCATTTGAATGGCCAGAGCAATGTAACTTCTTCCCACGTGACAACTGTGACTGTCAAGCGTTTGTTGATACAGACCCAATTACAGGACCTGTTGACATTATATTTGCTGCAGTTCTTGGTTTGATGCCCTGTATTAGCTGCAGGATCGTACACAACTGAATTAAATGCAGAAATTTGTGATAATTGTACTTTAGCAGGCAGTACTACTTCAATGGAATGTGGAGGATTTCGTTATCCCTACAGGAACAGGAACAGGAACCATTGATCAAAGCTTTATTTTTACAGCTGACAGAGATCGGTATGCCAGAATGTACGGAAGTCCTAGGTATTACAACGATGACTGTAAGAGGGTGCAGGAACATTACGATTTTGCTGATCCGAGTGTAGCTGATCGTACTGTTATATTCACTTTAACACTAGTGGAAAATATTGGGTCAAATGATGACACTTATGCAATTACGTTATCTGATTTGGGTGGAACAGCATTAGTAACCTTTGCAGCAGCTGCTGTAAACTTTGTTCCAGATGGGGATCTAGTGTTACAAGATTGTGTAACTTTTCCTGACCTACTAGGGTAGTCTCTTTAAATAATAATCACAATTTATTAAGAAGAGGGAAACCCTTTAAGGCTGTTGAGAAACTCTCGACAGCCTATATTTTTGTTTGAATTTAATATATCCCAGTAATTTTTTATAAAATTTTCTTCATGAAAGGTGAAATAGAAATAGAGACTTGTGAGTATATTGTAGATTTTAAGTAAAGCAATCGAAGAAGAAGGGAATTAAATGAACGAAAAAATCATTTAAGTAAAAACTTTTAGAATAAGAATTCTTATCTTAATAGGGTACTAAATGTTTTTTGAATAAAAGGTAAATTTTATTACACGCGCCTATACAAGTCAAAAGGACTGGAATAGTTTATTAAAGACTAAGAATTTCGTTGACTAGGAATATTTCAGGAAGGAATGTAGAAAAATGAAGGTTATGACAATTTTGGGTACAAGGCCAGAAATTATACGACTAAGCTTAATTATTAAGAAATTAGACTTGCTTGCTGAAGAACATGTTTTAGTGCATACTGGCCAAAATTTTACTTCTTCATTAAGCGAAATATTCTTCCATGAATTAAGGGTTCGGAAACCAGATTATATTCTTTCAACCCAACAATCTACTTTAGGAGAACAGTTTGCGACCATGTATAAAAACTTAGAAATGATACTCTTACAGAAAAAACCCGATAAAGTTTTAGTATTAGGTGATACTAACAGCGGTTTGAGTGCTATTTTGGCGGAAAGAATGGGTATTCCAGTTATTCATATGGAGGCAGGCAACAGATGCTTTGACCTTGAAGTACCAGAGGAGAAAAATCGTAGAGTGATTGACGCAATATCAAGTTTTAATCTTCCTTATACACCTCAAAGTAAACAAAATTTAATAAATGAAGGGTTTCCCCAAAATAGAATTATACTTTCAGGTAATCCAATTTTCGAAGTTTTGAATGCTTACAAGGATGAGATAGAAAAAAGCGAAATACTTACAAACCTGAAATTATTACAAAAAGAGTATTTTTTGGTCACTGCCCATCGTGCAGAAAATGTAGATAATGAGCAACGACTACTAGAAATTATGAAAGGGATTAACAAAGTCGCTGAAGCATATAACAAAAGGATTATTTGCAGCATTCATCCACGCACAAAATCTAGATTAGAAAAACTAACTTCCTTCAGCCTTAATCCGTTTGTAGAGTTACATGATCCATTTGGTTTTTTTGACTTTGTCAAGCTTGAGCAGAATGCTATTTGTGTACTGACCGACAGCGGAACAGTTCAAGAAGAATGCTGCTTGTTTCATGTTCCTACAGTTACAATGCGAAAAACAACAGAAAGACCTGAAACAATAGAGTGTGGAAGTAACATATTATCAGGAATTAATGCAAATCAAATCCTTAACTGTGTGCATGTAATGATAAATCAGAATAATAACTGGTCATTTCCGGAGGGGTACGATCATAATAACGTTTCTGATAAAGTTATTAAATTATTGCTAGGAGGTATGAGAGTTGTTTAATAATCAAATTATTTTGGTTACTGGAGGTACTGGATCTTGGGGGTATGAGTTAGTTAAGCAGCTGTTAACATATGAACCGAAAGAGATTCGGATTTTTTCAAGGAACGAATCAAATCAATTTACGATGAAGCAAGAGTTTGACAATAATTCAAAGTTACAATTTATTATAGGGGATATTAAAGAGAAGGACGCATTAATTGAAGCAAGTCAGAATGTTGATTATATTTTTCACCTTGCAGCTTTGAAGCATGTTCCAGTTTGTGAATATCAGCCGCTTGAAGCGTTAAAAACAAATGTAATTGGAACACAGAATGTAATAGAAGCTGCTATAAGCTGTAATGTTAAAAGAGTGGTCTATATTTCTACAGATAAAGCATCGAACCCCTCCAATTTTTATGGATTATCTAAGGCTATGGGAGAAAGACTTATCATTCATGCAAATACGTTAAATACGAAAACAAGATTTGTTTGCATTCGAGGCGGAAATGTTTTGGGAACAAATGGAAGTGTTATTCATGTATTTAAAAAGCAGATTCAGGAAAAAGGAAAAATTGGTATAACCGATCTGGAAATGACACGATTTTTTTTAACAATTGAAGAAGCAATAAAGTTAGTTTTTAAAGCAACATTTGAGAGCTTAGGTGGAGAAATTTTTGTCATGAAAATGCCTGCCTGCAAAATTATAGATCTTGCTCAAGTTTTGATCGAGGCTTCAAATAGAAAAAATATTGAAGTAGAAATACTCGGTATTCGTCCTGGAGAGAAAATTCATGAATTATTGCTATCTGAATATGAAAGCTTAACAACGATTACCTATGATGATGAATATTTTGTTATTCTGCCGCAAATATATATTGAAGGCTTAAAGAATCATTATTCAAAATTTAAACCTGCTAATCTCACAAACTACAATTCTAGCAAAGACTTGATGAGTAAAGAAGAAATTAAGGAAGTATTGAAGAAAGGCAGGTTTATATAAATGAAAATATTGATCCTTGGGGGTAAAGGTATGGCTGGGCATGTCATAACAGCATATTTACAACAAAAACCAGAGTATCATGTGTTATATACTTCTAGAGACCCAAATGATAAGAACGGGATCTATTTAGATGTCACTGATTCAACTAAATTGGAAGAAATCATAGATAGCATAAAGCCTGATATTACAATTAATTGTGTGGGTATTTTAAATGATGATGCTGATAAAAATACAAAGCTGGCTTTTCAGGTAAACAGTTTACTACCTCATCAGTTAGTAAAATTAACTGAAAGAAATAATAGAAAGTTAATTCACATTAGCACAGATTGTGTGTTTTTAGGTGGAAAAGGCGAGTACACAGAAAAGGATATTCCTGATGGTACGTCGTTTTATGCTCAATCCAAACAATTAGGAGAAATAATTAGTGATAAACATTTAACAATCCGCACCTCTATTATTGGTCCAGAACTTAAAGAAAATGGAATTGGTTTGTTTTTATGGTTTATGAAGCAAAAAGGACAAATAAAAGGTTACGAAAAGGTTTATTGGAATGGTGTTACTACCCTTGAATTAGCTAAAGCAATTGAAACCATGATCAAGCATAAGATTACAGGATTGTATCATTTAGGTTCGGAGAATAAAATATCCAAACACATGTTATTAAAGTTAATACGGAAGACATTCGAGAGAAATGATATTGAAATTGTACCAGATTCGGAAATTGTTCAAGATAGATCAATAAAAAATACCAGAACAGACTTTTTATACCAAATTCCTCCATATGAAGATATGTTATTAGAATTAAAAGCTTGGATGGATCGGCAGTGAACCAGTTAAAAAGTTTGTTAATTACAGGAGTGAGCGGATTCACGGGTCAACATGCGTGTAGACACTTTTTTAAAGCAGGCTATGCAGTCACAGGAGTAACGAGAAATCATATCAGTAATAGCCAAATTCAAGTAAAGCAATGCGATCTCACAGATAAAGAAGCAGTAAGAAACTTAGTAAAGAAGGTACAGCCTCAATATGTTCTTCATTTAGCAGGTCAAAACCATGTAGGTCAATCGTGGAATGATCCTGTTTCTACCCTTGAAGCTAATTTGCTTTCAACCCTATATTTAATCGATGCCCTCCGACATGAAAATCCAAACTGTAAAATTGTTGTGGTAGGCTCGGCTCTTCAGTTTGAACCATCTGATATTTCTACTTTAACTCATCCTTATAGTTTTAGCAAAACTCTTCAAGTTTTAATTGCTCAGTCATGGCAAGTGCTTTATAACATGCATATATCAATTGCCAAGCCTTCAAACTTAATAGGTCCTGGAAAATCAAATGGTATTTGCTCGATTATTGCAAAAAAGATTATTGACATGGAGGATAATAAAACAGACAAGGTTTTAAAAGTAAATAACCTTCAGGCACAACGTGATTTTATCGATGTAAGAGATGCGGTAAGAGCTTATGAAATAATACTGACAAAGGGAGAAACAGGTGAAATTTACGAAATTGCTTCAGGCAAAAGCTGTTCTATTTATGACATTATTACTAACTATAAAGTCTTAACAGATGTCAAATTTAAGGTGAAATCAAGTAATGGACAAAAAGAAGAAAAGGTTGAGATTCAACTGGCAAAAATGATGAATCTTGGCTGGTCACCTAATATTCCACTTACATCTTCACTAAAAGACATTCTTAACTATTACCGGAAAAATAAAACTAATTCACCCTTACTGTAATTAGTGAATAGGGTTGTTAAAAACAAATGAAAAGAGGGTATTTAAATGCATGATAAAGAAGCTGTTTTAAGAAGGCTCAATAGGACTCGAGTGCCACATTACCACCCAAATTTCCCATTAATTCTGTTTTGGAGTCAAAAAAGTGGATGTACTGGACTTGCAAAATGGTTTTTCTTTCAAATTGGCTTACTTGAACAAGCATTGCAATATAGTCCGTGGATTCATACGTATGAACATGAAAAATATATAACTCAACCTAACCACAAAAGTGAAATAATTGAAAATTTGGCAAAGGAAAAAAAAGATACGTTTAAGCTTGTTCGTAATCCTTATAAAAGAGCGGTTAGCCAATTCTTGATTCTTGCTACTACGAAAGGTATTACGAACTGGGATAAAGAATGGGAAAAAATCAGAACATATTTCTTTCAGGATAAAAATGCAGTCCATGGGATATCTTTCAAACAGTTTTTATATTATATCAAAGATGCAAATGGATATGATGATCATTTTAATCCACAATATTTGGAAGGGGAAGAACTGTTTGTTAATAATTATATTTATTTAGAAAGGTTTCATGATCATATCTCAGAGATAGAGAAAAGATATGGACTAAGAAAATCTAACCTTTCAAGTATTGGCAAATCATCACATCATCTCTCGTCCTCAATGATTCTTACAGGTAACTATGCTGATATGAAGATTACAAATGAAACATTTAGTAAAAGTGGTAAATATCCAACATATGACAGTTTTTATGATAAAGAGACAACTAATTTAGTAAATACAATTTTCTCTAAGGACTTTGAAGTTTATGGATACCAGAAAAGATATTAATATATCGTTCAAAGTTGATTTTAAATAGAAGGAGTGAGTTAATTGTCTTCCATTCAGCCTTTAGTATCCGTGATCATCCCCTTTTATAATTGTTCCTATGTTACACAAGCAATTGAAAGTGTACTAAAACAAACCTATCCTCATATTGAACTAATTGTTGTTAATGACGGTTCCAATAAATATCAGCATTTAATTACTCCATATTTAACTGAAATTACCTATATAGAGCAAACAAACAAAGGAGTAGCTTCTGCATTAAACCAAGGAATAAAACATGCACAAGGAGAATATCTGGTTTGGCTTAGTTCCGATGATTTAATTAGCCCCTATAAAATAGAACATCAGCTTAATTTTATGCAGGAAAATAATGCTGTAATTAGTTTTACAAAGTTTAATACTATCGATAAAGATAATCAAATCATTCGGTATAATGTTGGAAAGAGTTTTGAAAATGGAGTTGAAATTCTTCAAACTTTACAAGAATTTAATCCCATTAATGGATGCACTGTGATGTTGTCTAAAGAAATAATAAACACAATTGGTTATTTTGATGAAAATCTAAAGTATGCACAAGATTATGATTACTGGATTAGAACAGCTCTCCATTATCCTATTCATTATTTTCATATGACACTGACAAACTACAGAGTTCATGAAGCAATGGGTTCAATCCGCTTTAATAAAGAACAAAAGGTTGAATTTCATTCTGTCAGAAGTAAATATAAAAATATTATTGGTAAGCTGATTTTAGAAAAAGAAAAGGAAAAGGAAAGGAGGAAAAAGAAAACATGAAGTTTACTTTTCCAATATTAACGTTATCTACTGGTGGGGCGCAACGTATGCTTGTTGAAATCGCTAATGGTCTTGTTGATAAGGGTCATGATGTGACAATCTTGATGCCCTCAGAAGGTAGAATTAATTATCCAATAAAGCCTAATTTGATTCGAACTAAAAATACCATTTTAACAGAAAATGATTACCCTAAAAGCGATATTATTGTTTCGAATTATTACCTAACAGTTCCCTCTGCATTTGAAGCAAGTAAAAAAGGTAAGGGTTTGCTTGTCCGAATGAGTCTATGTTATGAGCCTACCTTTCTTAAAGATAATCATCTTTCTTTTCCTACCTACTATCTTACAACAAATTTAATCGTGTTATCATCGAACCAGCAACACAGAATTTTTTTGGACCATGGAATACAGGGGCATATTGTACCAGTTGGTATAGACACTGAATTTGAAAATATGCACATCCGTCATAAGCATCCATCTTTACAAATTTCAGCAATTGTTCGTAAACCAGAAGGAGGATTCTCCTGGCATCGAGAGCAGGATTACTTAATTGATCAATTAAAAATGGTAAAGATGAAACATCCAAATATAATTATTAATCTAATTGCTCCACCAGATGAATTTCATAATTCTTCAACACTAAAACGTTTGAAAGCAATGAATCATTTTAGATTCTTTACTCCTGCCAACGATAAAGAATTATGTTATCACTATAATCATACGGATATTTTTGTTAATTCATCGATATTTGATACTGCCTCAATTCCAAGTTTGGAAGCGATGAAATGTGGTGCAGCTCTTGTTACAACCTACAATGGAGGGAATTCGGATTATTGTATTCATGAAGAAAATGCACTTGTTTCCTATCGATTTGAAAATCGGCTTTCCCATGATATTCTACGTTTAGTCAATGATCGGTCTTTACGAAATCGATTAGCACTAGAAGGTGAAAAAGAGGCAAAAAAATGGACCTGGGAAAGAAGTATTACTACCTTTGAAAAAGCGATATATGAAATGTTATTGAAGTAAAAAAGAAATATCATTAAGTTGATTCTTTTTGGAAGGTTATATATTTATGATACATTCCGAATACTTTTTGAAGCGGATTAATAAATAATGAACGCTTTATCAGGCCTTCGTGATTGAACTTTCGAATTGGGTCATTCGTGCATTACACGATTTGCAATTGCCTTTTTACGTACGAATGAAGCATTACGATGATGGCTAAATGAATTATATATGTGGACGAGAGTTATGGTCATATTGTCAACCGGTCCATGGAAAATCAGGTCAAGCCAGATCAACGTCTATAATGGGTAAACCAAAGTCTGCTAAGTCACTGGACAACAATGATTCTTTATAAAAACTCACTGTCACGGGATTTGTCTGTCCTTAAAAGTTTCATTAGGGGTTATTCTGGAACGATTGTACCGACGGTTATTCGGTCTATGACAAAATAGAAGGCGTGAACTTCGAGCGCTGTTGGAGGTAAACTCGTCGCTACTGGTTAAAAGTTTCTAGTAAAAATGGATAAATCGGTTAAAATATTGTGATAGCTTATACCGACCGGAAAGGAATTCAGGCATTTGTCTCCTAGTATGCGAAGAAAAAATCTCAAAAGTATTCAAATCCTTTAATTGAAGAATTCCTAGGCTATGTTCTAATCCAGTTAACAATAATTCAGGCGGAATATATCGAATAAATACAATTAGCCGTATATTCAATTGGAAAAGTCTAGCTATACGGCTATTTTATGATACGTATCAAAAAGGAAAGGAGTTTCCACTCCGTTCCCATTTTGTTAACAGCCCCCAATTGAAGATCCTTTTTTATTGCCCATAATTACGATTATGCTAACTAGTTTTGTATAGAGTATACAGAGCTTTTCCATGGAATATCTTCTGAGGAGTTAATTTCGGATTCGATGTAAGGGGATGTTGAATAACTATATATTCATGTTTCCTTGTAAATCAAATGCATCTAGGGTCATTCCAAATGATGCTGCTTCAGCATTGTAACTTACTGGGTAAACTGGATCTACTATATCTCCGGGGCGTTGTCCATAACCATTAGAAAAGTTAAAATAAAAGTATTATCATACACCTTAATTTGATCTTCCGCAGGTATATTGCTTCCACCGCCATCCCCAGAAAAGTAGACAGCCTAATATGTGAACAATACCACTAGTACTAACAGTGGCGATTCCTTCCTCGATAGTTGCAAAAGAATTAGCACGACTTCCGTCTCCACCGATTGAACCAGATTCCACATAAATATTATTCGGATCTACGGTAACATCCTTTTCTTATTGAAGGAGGTTTATTTGAAGAGTATCCTAGATATGAGTTGGAAAAACCCTGAATGAGGGATTGAAGAATATATTGGCTTTTGGTTCCAACTGCTAGATGAGCTTTATAGCCGTACCAAAAGACGTTTTTACCTTCGCTATTTTTTTGATACCCCAAGTTGGATAAATTGGCATATTGGTTTGGAGATCTTCTAGAGAAACATTAAGTTGATCAGCGATAGGTTTCTCATAAAGAGTTTTATTTTGTTCTCTTTTTGTTTTCTTCTTTCTTTTTACGACCATGCTTCTTTGGTTCTGATTTAGGCTTTTTTTCTTGTGTAACAGCTTGATCTCTGGCCTCAAAATGGCATGATCATGCATCATGCATCTACAGCTATGCCCTCATCACTGATAAAGCCTCCATCAATGGCCTGTGGAAGGGTAATATTATTAGCTTCCTTAATGACTGTAAGCTGATTTAGACGATTTGCATTGCATTGTTAACCTGCATTAAGACTGGGGAATGGCCAAAACTCAATAAGTTTTAGCCAATCTAATGTTTTAATCAATTAAACATATAACTCGGTACTAATAGCGAAAACAAACTTACTTAATTTTCCGAATATTATAGATGATAGTTGGCGCACAGTCTATATTAGAGGTTATTAAGCATATTGATAAAACTTTCACTATACTTTTCTGGATCAAAGTGATCTTTTACATGTTGAACTGCGTTTAGACGTATTTGTTCTCTCAAAGTAGTATTTGTCATTAGCCCTATAGCCTCGCTGGCTGCTTGGTTAATATTACCTAGGGAATAGTACTTTCCAGTTTGATTATGAATAATTGAATGTTTGACTCCATCAGAATCCGTAGTCAATACTGGACAACGGCAACTCATAGCTTCTATGATTGCATAACCAAATCCCTCAACCTTTGAAGTTGAACAAAGAAAACCACCTGAGTCTCCAATTAATGAAAAGTAATCAGCCATTTGTTCATGAGGGATATTGGATAAAATAGTAAGGTTTCTCTTCAAATTTAAATCATGTATTAACTTTTGAAATTTTTGTCTTTCACTAGGTAAGGACAACGTATGATCCTCAAACATAAATAATTTAATTTTTGAATTATATCGCCTAATAAGCTGGTGTCCAATTTGGAGAAACTCTCTCCAGTTTTTATTATCATCGATACGGCCAATCCATGCAATAATAGGATTGTGGATATTTTTCAAAGGTTTATAAGTAAACTGTGTAGTATCAAAGCAGTTATGAAAAATGAACTTAGGAAAGGATGGATAAATATGATTTAAAAGTTTGATAATATGGGGAGTTTTGGAACTTAATAGTGCATTACTGTTATTTTTAACAAATGGAATTGCATTATTTAATTCGGCTGAGGCTCTTTCTTGTGACCCGAGTCCTTGAATTTCTAAAATTAATTTTCCCTTATAACCCCAATTTCTGAATTTTGGAAGAGAAAGGTAGTCAGAAGTGATAATAATAGCATTATAATTACCTTTATGAAGTATTTCCCTAATTTCATTATCATTATTAGTAATAAAAGTTGGTGCATGATGATCGTTTATTAGTTCTCTTTCTTTTCTATAATAAAGAAAATGACAGTTAATGTTTTTCCTTTTAAGCGCAATACTTCTTTGTCGGTTTAAAGTTTCTACTCCACCACTTGGAAGATAATAAACAAATAATACATTCATAATTTCTCACCACCTTTAACTTTCTGAATTATTAACTCTTTTTATTACATGCAAACAATTTTTAAATAAGGGTTGTTGATAATTAACGTTTTTCCTAATGGCAGTATTTTTTTCTTTTATAATTTACTCAATAGTATTCGTGACTCAACATGCAACATCTCTAGACACACTTTTTTAAAAAGGTAAAAAATCCAAATCCAATTTGTCCGCTACTCCATGTAACCATATAAAAGAGTTAAATTTTTATACCCATAATCAAAAGATAAAAATTGATCAAGATTATAGATATTTTCCAATTGTCACACCTCAGTACAAAATCAAATCCTTATTTACTTTACGTGAAGATTCAAAAAATATGTCTTAAAGAAACATTGCATCTAATTCATATATGTTAAGGAACATTATTACTTATCTTTTTTGATTCACATTCAACGAAAACCATCATATATATTTATTATAGCCTATCCCTATAAAGAGGGAATGGTCATTAAAATTATTCTAGTTGAAAAACATAAGTGAATTGGTTAAAGAAAATTTAACTTCATTAAGAAAATGCATTTGTATCGAAAGCTTGCGACAGGTACAGCAGTCTCTCACTTTAAAAGTTAAGGGATGAATACTAAAAGGGTTTTCTAATTCAGAGGGAGTTAAAACTCCGGCTGAAAATCATGAGTCTCCGGCGGATGTCTTGAATTTTTTAAAGATATTTATCGAGCGAGCTTAAGGTTTATATCCGGCGCAAATTCGGAGATCAAATTTGAGTGAATTAGGGTTTTACATCTGCAGTTATTTTACTAGGCTTTCTAAATAATGATTTATATACTAAAAAACTATATAAAGAGAGGTGTATTTAATGAAAGAATTAATAAATGAAAGCTTGGAAAAGAATGACGATACAGCAAAAATCGATAAGGTATCCATTATTATCCCATTCTATAATTGCAGATACATTGCAAGATCTATATCAAGTGCACTAAATCAATCTTACAAAAATATAGAAATTATTGTTGTTGATGATGGTTCAACTGAGCATGTTGAATTGCTTAAACCGTTTATAAAGAAAATCATTTATATAAAAAAGCGCAATGGTGGTACAGCCACAGCTTTAAATCAGGGTATTATTCGTGCTAGTGGTGACTATATTGTTTGGTTGAGTTCAGATGATCTATTATATAGTACTAAGGTAGAAGTTCAATTAGATTTTATGAAGAATAATAATTTTATGTTCTCTTTCACAGACTATATATGTATTAATGAAAAAACTCAAATCATATCTCCCCCGATTGCTCCTGAAAATCCTAATAAAGCTACTTTACTAGAAGGATTAAAACGTGGATGTCCAATTAATGGTTCTACGGTTATGGCGAAAAGGGAACTTTTCTCTTCGGTTGGTTTCTTTGATGAAACTTTAATTTATGCTCACGACTATGACTATTGGATTAGAACCTTTTTAAAGCTTGATCTAGGATACCTTAATCAACCTCTCACTTTATATCGGATTCATCGAAGAATGGGGAGTAGAAGATATTCTAAAAAGATCGTTGAAGAGACAGAGATTATACAGAATCGTTACAAAAAAGTACTAGATGAATTCTCATCTAAATGAAAATTAATGTATAGGTTTTAGAAAAGAACAAGGGGAGGTCGCTGTACTTTAATAATTAAATTTATCCATATTAAATACCTGTATTATTTTAAAAATTCAACAACTGAGAAAATTTTGCACATACCTCGCATCTTAATCATTCAATATACCTTATTACTATAATGATCCCTACTTAAAAAAAATTCCAGAAGACTTGTTTGATTGCTATATTTTTGTTTTTCAGTTTTAAAGTAAAACCATATTATAAAAAGCGAACCACTCCAATTCCAGCACGCATCACAAATAGCGGTATATCTTGATTTTATTAATCGAATATACGGCTTATTTTATTTATTTGCTATATTCTGCCTGGATCATTTTTGACCAGAGCATGTATTAATCTAAAATCTCAGGGGTTTAATAGATGACAAGATTTGTTAGATCCATCAAAAGTTTCTTTAAATATTCGTAGAACTCAACGCTGTTACATTACTTTTTGCTGCTTCTGCAACACTCAAATGGCATTCGATTTTGTACCGGCTTTATTAATACTAAAGAGCTGATTTTTTCTTCCTGAAAGTTTGGACGGATAGCATTTTCGTCAGGAATATTATCGAACATACGTCCAAAAATTGCGAAAGTGACACAATCTATTTTGTCATAGACAGAATAACCTATTATAAATAATCGTTTTAGAATAATCTTCAATGGAAATTTCAAGAACAGACCAAGCGCGTGATAATAGGCTTTAAATGCGAATCATTGTTGGCCTTTGACTCGACACACTTCAATACACCAATTATAGACGTTGGTTTGACTTGATTTCCCATCGGACCAATTGATGATTTTACCAAAAGTTTCATATAAAATCGATTTAACTATCATCAAAATACTTCATAGGTCCGTAAATAGGTAATAGCCAATTGTGTGATGCGCGAATGACCTAATTTGAAAGGTTCCTATCATTAATATTCAGGCTATAACGCTCTCAGTCGTTTATTTAACGATAAAGTGATACGTATTGCGAAAGTTTATCATATATTAATTTGGCAAGTACACTGGGACTCGCAATGCTATGTTGAATAGCTAGCTGTAGTATTTTACCCCGTGCAATTTACGCTTTTGTGATCGTCACTTTTACAACTTTTAGATTAATACGTATGTTCAATGTTTTGAATTTTCTTTGTCATTGCAGGAATAAAATCTACCTCTTCACGTACGAAGGTACTTTCAAATTCAACTAATTTCTCGTGACAAGAGTCACGAATTGTATTTTCTGGGTGATGATGGATCGCCTGTACTTCACAAAAACGTTACGTAATTAAATGCTTTTTACACTTGTATAATCGTGTTTCAATGATTTTTCAACATCCCTCATGACTGTTTGACTGATGTGCACATCTACACCATTTAAGTAAGAAGTTTTAGCGTTGTCCAATTTAATCGTACAACTAGGAATGCTCCTTTTTTATTGATAGGTTTGTAGTACTGGAGGTGTAGATCTATTTATATGCGTTGTTTGAATATGAGCTATCTTTTAGAGGGTTTTTGCTTTTCATACGGCGCTGGAGAGAAATACTATGTTGTGTTATCGGTTTTTAATCATTTTTTTGTGCTCTAGCCGTTCCCTTTTTTAAACCTTTGAATTTAATAGTATATATTTTACAGTTGCTCCCTTTGTTATTTAAAAGACGAATAAACAAAAAAGTGAGCAGTTTTTGTAGGAGGTAGGAATATGAGAAAACTCATAATTCTTGCGCTTATCGGTTTTTTAGCTCAATTAATAGACGGGGCATTAGGGATGGCATATGGTGTTACGTCGACATCTTTGTTATTGGCATTTGGACTTGTTCCTGCCATTGCTTCGGCAACTGTACACATAGCGGAAGTAGTAACAACTGCCGCATCAGGTATTTTTCATATAAAGTTTGGCAATGTTGATCGACAAGCTGTATTTAAATTAATCATTCCTGGATCTATAGGGGCTTTTTTAGGAGCCTGTTTTTTGAGTAATTTACCAGGTGATGTTGTAAAACCTTATATTTCTTTATTTTTATTATTTCTCGGGGGATATGTTCTTTTTCGTTTTTTACTTATAGATCATTCAAAAAGCGAACAAAGGTCAATTTATTTATCAAGAAGAAAGTCGACTTTATTAGGGTTTATAGCCGGATTTGCCGATGCTACAGGTGGTGGCGGATGGGGTCCAATAACAACTCCTGTACTCTTATCTCAAAAAGGAGCCTCACCTAGAAAAGTTATCGGTACAGTAGATACTAGTGAGTTTGCGATTGCTGTTTCAGCAACTATAGGCTTTCTTATTTCATTAGGTTGGGAAGAAATAAATTGGACTTTGGCCTTAGCCTTTATGATTGGTGGAATATTTGCTGCACCAATTGCTGCATGGCTAGTTAAAAGATTGCCATCTTATTTATTAGGAGTACTTGTCGGGGGATTTATTATTTTAACAAATATTCACACTTTACTTCAAGTGTGGGAAATAAGTAATTCTTGGAACGTATTTATATACTCATGTATTGTCATTAGTTGGGTAGCTATGATTTACCTTGTTATTAGGAAAAACAAAGGATAATTATTTAGCGAAATTTCCTGAAAATTAGGTTTTAACTGATAGTATTAAGCGAAATCCAATAATATTAAACCTTCGAAAATAGGTTATTCCATTTCTCTTAACTTTAATTTAGATCCATCGTTGCTTGCAATGGTTACAGCTATTGCAGTCCCATGTAGTTTTTCTTACCCCAAATGGCTATCGAACGAATCTACTTGTTTATGGTCCGGGGGAATACACATTTATAGATTAATTAAAAGTTGGACTACCTTTAAGCTTGATTTTTATGAGTATTATGGTCGTTATTGCGCATATAAAATGGTTTTAGGGTAAAGTGGGAAGGAGATGAGTAAAAATTGAAGGAAAATCAACATATTGTTTGGAGTGAACACTCTGTCAATAAAGTAAATCGTCAATTGAAAAATGGTCATAAAAGTTTAATCATTTGGTTAACAGGACTTTCAGGATCAGGAAAAACTACGATTGCAAATGCACTTCAACGTAAGCTATTTGATCACGGTCTAAATATCTATTTATTAGATGGAGATAATTTGCGGCATGGGATAAATAATAACCTTTCGTTTACTTCAGAAGGCAGAAAAGAAAACATTCGTAGGACCGCTGAAATTGGTAAGTTATTTGTTGATGCTGGAATGGTTGTTCTTGTTTCGCTTATATCTCCATTTAGGGAGGACCGTGAAAAGGCGAGAGCTATATTTGAACGCGATGAATTTATAGAGGTGTATGTAAAGTGTACACTTGAAGAATGCGAAAAACGTGATCCAAAAGGATTATACAAAAAGGTAAAAAAAGGGGAAATACAACAATTTACTGGGATTGATTCTCCATATGAAGAACCAAAAAATCCAGAAATGATCCTCGATACTAATCAATTATCGGTGGATGAGTGTGTGGACGCCCTATTCACTTATTTAATTAACAATATGAACCTTTTGAAAGTTAATAAGGGGGACTGAATTCTAATGACAGAGAGTATTCCACATGGTGGGAAACTTATTAATAAAGTAAATCTAAACTATAATATTTCACATATATCAGCAGAGATTGAATTAGACGCAATAGGGTTAGCGGATTTAGAATTAATTTCTATTGGCGCTTATAGTCCGCTTACAGGATTTTTAGGGAAGAAAGATTATTTGTCTGTTATGGAAAATATGAGGTTATTAAATGGAATTATTTGGAGTATCCCTATAACTTTACCGATATCAGAACAACGGGTGAATCAATTGAAAATTGGTGAAAAAGTAAAACTTTCTTATAATAATGAAGTTTATGGAATTATAGAACTTCAAGAAATATATAAACCTGATAAACATAAAGAGGCTGAGAAAATTTATCAAACAAAGGATCCTACTCATCCAGGTGTTAAGAAACTGTTAGAACGTCCTGATTTTTATGCTGCTGGTCCCGTTTTTTTAACAAAAGTCCCGCCAAAAGACCCTCTATTTGTTGATTACTATAAACCCCCATCAGAAACAAGATCCATTTTTATCCAAAAAAAATGGACTACAGTTGTTGGTTTTCAAACAAGAAACCCTGTTCATCGAGCACATGAATATATACAAAAGACAGCTTTAGAAACCGTAGATGGTTTGTTTTTGAATCCTTTAGTAGGTGAAACTAAATCCGATGATATTCCCGCAAATATAAGAATGAAAAGTTATGAAGTATTATTAAAAAACTATTATCCGAGTAACAGAGTATTTTTATCTGTATTTCCAGCAGCGATGAGATATGCTGGTCCAAAGGAAGCAGTCTTTCATGCACTTGTCCGAAAAAATTACGGGTGTACACATTTTATTGTTGGGAGGGATCATGCAGGAGTAGGAAATTATTATGGCACATATGATGCACAAGAAATCTTTTCCGAATTTAATGCAGATGAGATAGGCATCAACATACTTCCATTTGAACATTGCTTTTATTGTAATAAATGTCAAAATATGGCTTCAACTAAGACATGCCCTCATAATCAAGAGGATCGATTACATTTATCAGGTACTAAAGTAAGGGAAATGATTAAGAATGGTCATATACCACCACCACAATTTAGTCGGCCTGAAGTAATAGAAGTTTTAATTAAAGGATTAAACGAATCACATTGATAGGATTCACTAATAAAAAATCTAATTTAACAAAAAGAAGAGGAGTGAGGATTATTTATATCAAAATACTTTAGAAAATCCCTATGTAATTAATAATGTGGATGATTATGTAAAAGTGTAATACTGTGATGATCGCGGCTTTTTTGTGGAACTCATTAGGGATGATGAACCCGAATTATTAGCTAAATTTGGGCAAGCATCATGGTCAATGAGCTATCCTGGTGTCATTAAAGCTTTTCATTATCATGAAAAACAAGATGATTTATGGTTTTTCCCTTCAGGCAATGCTCAAGTTGTATTATACGACTTACGGGAAGCTTCCCCAACGAAAGGGGAAACAGATGTTTATTACATGGGAGAAGAAAATCCAATCTTGCTCCTCATTCCAAAGGGAGTGGCCCATGGATATCGAGTGCTAGGACAAAAAACTGCTGTCATTATTTATTTTACAACTGAATCATATAAACCTGAATGTCCTGATGAAAAAAGAATCGCTTGGAATAGCCCAGAAATTAATTTTAACTGGAATACGGAGTTTCGTTAATAAATTAAGCGCTTATCTAAAACGTAAGTTTCTTTAGCAACCGTGACAGGATTGAAATAGTAGATCAAATTCTTAGAAAAAGCATGAATAGATTTTTTAGTGATTTATCTAAAAAGTGAGGCTGGGACATAACTAGCTTCAAATAGCGAAAAAGGAGAATTTGAGTTCGCTCAAATTCTCCTTTTTCTATTGTTGGCTAGTTATTCTTATTTAATTTTATCTGTTGGCCGTGAATTTTCGTAAATTCACAGCCATTAATGCAAGGCCTATTTCGTTTTCAACCTTCGATTTTCCTCGTACAGAAAATCGAGTGAAACGCAAATTAGCCTTCAAGAATCCAAAAACTGGTTCCACGTCAGTCTTCCGTTGACGATAAATTGAACTTGTTTTTTCTTCTGAAAGCTTCGCTCTCACATATTCTTTTTGTTGTTCCCACTTTTCATTCATCATTAACTTTCGATTATTTCCCTCCTTTGCTTTCGTACAAGATGAACGGAATGGGCATCCCGAACACTCTTCGCACTCATAGATTTTGTACTTCCGTCGGAAGCCTGTACGGTCATTACGGGCAGAATAATATTTAAATTCAAGACGTTTCTGGTTAGGGCATGTATAGGTATCTGTTTCTTCATCATACTGCCAGTTGTTTGGATTAAATGTGTTTTGTTTGTACTTTCTCTTTTGTTCCTTCAAATACATATTATACGTAATGAGTGCTTCTCGATTACGATTTGAGAGGATATCATCGTAATTTTGTTCACTACCATAACCTGCATCTGCGACAATGTACTTGGGCAATTCAAAATAATGTTCCTCAATCTCATCCAGAAATGGAATTAACGTACGTGTGTCTGTCGGGTTTGAAAATAAACTATAGGCAAGTGCATATTGACCTTCTGTTGCGATTTGTACATTATAACCAGCTCTCAACTGTCCGTTTTGCATATAATCATCTTTCATTCGCATAAATGTCGCATCCAAATCTGTTTTAGAATAGCTGTTGCGTGCGCCGAAGATTTCGAGGTCTCGCTGATATTTCTGTTTTCGTATGACAAAATCAATCATCTGTTTACGCACTTGTTTTGGGTATTTACGTTCACTTCTTAGAGATTTTCGTTCCTGAACATCTGATGTTGTTTCAATTTGTTTATCGTATTCGGTTACGACATTGTCCACTTTTTCAACCAATTGAGCGAGTTCTTCCAATGATAACTGTTCATCCGTTTCACGCTCAATTTCAGGTATGATTTCATTCTCAAGCAGCTCATTGTAGAGCTGGTTTGACTTGTCAATTAAACTTTGATGATATTTCTCAATTGACCTCTTCCATACAAACGTAAATTTATTCGCATTCGCTTCAATCTTTGTACCATCTATAAAAACGGCTTCTTGATCGATTAGTTTTTCTTCAATCAACTGGCAACGGAATTGGACGAAACATTGGCGAATTAATTCTTTCACTTCTGATTGAACACGGAATCGGTTGATTGTGCGGTAGCTTGGCTCATATCCTTGAGCCAGCCAAATCATACGGATACTGTCTTTTAATAGTGCTCCAATTTTGCGTCCTGAGAAGACAGATTGTGTGTAGGCACATAAGATAATTTTAAGCATCATGCGTGGATGATAGGCAGGGCAGCCCTCATTTCGAAGAAATGGTTCGAATGCTTCATGAGGGATACTTTCAACCAAATGATGGACATGAAAGGCAATATCATTCTTTTGTAATTTTACTTCTAAATCTAAAGGCAAGACTACTTGATTCATGTTATAATCTTTAAACATAAGGACACTTCTTTCTGTTTGGATTTTGTCTGGTAACTTAATTTTAACAGAGAATGTCCTTATTTTTTATTTAAAATAATCAAAGCCTGTGAAATTTTACTCGTCGTAAAATTTCACAGGCTTTTTCATTTCAGAGAAGGGTTTTGTCCCAGCCTCATTTTCTATACTTTTATGCCTCGTCTGCGGCTGCTCCAGTTACTGGAGGAGTTAATCCAGTAAGGACAGGAACAACTGATGTACCAGTAAATGCTCACTTGCTGAACTTGTAATACTTTTACAGTAAGGTCTAATACGATTTTTTCACGTAAAGTGTTGAAAGATCCATCGTGATATTTAGAATGTGGTGAGAAATCAAGTTCAAAGAAATTCGCAGCTACTAACTCGCCATATGGCTGCTCATTGTATTTCACAAGATTTTGGAAGAAATATTTATCCAAACGAGCATCCATTTGAGTTTTTTCGTTAAGGAAATTAGCTTCTGCATTTTCAGAAATACCAAGAATTGGAGGGCTCAAGAAAGGTATTGTAGCACCTAATTCGGCAAAACCTGAAAACGGAACTTTTGCAATTCGATCTTGTAGTGGTGCATTACAATCTACAGAAGCATACTCAATATTTTTATGAATATGACCTGATACAAATAGTTTCGCTCTTGTTACTGTGAAAAAGTCAGTAGCACCAATACGTGCAAATCTTACTGGTACTAGTTTTACTTGATCAAGAAATACATGTTTTTTCACTCTTTTAATTTCAGTTGCTGGAGGATAAAGAGAAATATCTGACTCTACGACAATTTGAAGAGTTGGTTCTGCAAGTACAATTGGAACTTTAGTTCTTGCTACAGTTGGTCCAGTTACTACCGGAGTTACTGAAGGAGTTAAAGGAATTTGTTCCTTTGCTCTAACTTCACAATTGTTTCCTTTGTTAGAAGAATGACCAGCATTCTTTGAATAGTTATTTTGGTTTGAATTGCAATCATTGTGTGAATAGCTATTTTGGTTTGAATAATTTTGATCCATTTTTTATAATCCCCTTTTAATTTTTTTGTTAGAGTAGAGTTGTGTTAACCTCTACATTCATAACATATGAATTTGCGATTATAAGGTATAGACAAGTGTCATAGTCATTTAACTTATTTTTATGGAAAAACACTTTTCAATATAATAAAAGTGCTATGTAGAAAAAAGCCTGTCTTTATAACGAACATAAAAAATGCTACTCCTGTTTAATTCGAGTAGCACTCCAGTTCAACAAATTGATCTTGCATTAAATGGATAACCAATCGAGCCGTACCATTAACTTGAAGCTGTTGATCCTGCGAATTTAGTTCTTGATGACGATACAAACTGGATCTGATTTAATTGACTATGAATGGGTTCTGTAAATTTGTGATAAGATTCATAATGGGAACTTGCATCATGTTCAGTTGGGATTGGAACATAAATTCATTTTGATTGTTATGAGGAAATTTAGGTAAGGTTAGCCAGTGAATATTTATCGTTTTTGACCAAGGAATAGGGACTTTCAAGTGAATGAATTGTATTATTCGATCCTTTGTTAATAAATTCAATGTCTGCAATGAGCTCACCTTTTAAAAAGACTGTCGTTGAAGGCAGGACAACTTTACAATTAAGTGATCTCATTGACCATTTTACTTTTGATATATTTTCAAGTGGCATGAACAAATCGATGGTTTCAACAATATCAATATCTAATTCTATTCTTGCCAGCAATACTGCCATTTTAACAATAGTGGTTTGTTTCATTTCGACAGATGCGGTAAAAAGAGTGTTTTTTTGAAAAGGTTGTTCACAGTTGAACTCATTCAAACAGTTATTCATATGGATTGTTTTTATTAATATAATATTTTCTTTTCTTCTTTTTTTGGAGAAGGAAATTTTATGACTAAAGAGAGATTCGTGCTTGGAAGGGTGCAGATCTTTCTACTTCTTGCAATGGAGAATCATTATTTTGATCGGGATGGATTTGCCTCGTTATCACTAGTATTTTCTTTTTCATCATGATTCATCTCAGTAGATGTTTCATTTTGTTTAGAGTCTGATTATAGCAAATTCATCTTTAATAGGTGAAATTTCTCCTGAATTGTCAAAAAGGTGATCATGTAGTGAAGATGTAATCTCCTTTACTTCAGAAGGATTCTGGTCTTTTGAAAAAGTTTTATTCTTTGTTTCAAGCAAATCATCATCTTTATTTTGTACAGATTGACTTTTCTCACTTTTAGATAAATCTTCATTATGATTAGATTTTTCCTCTTTTAAGTACGTAAAGGAACTATTTTGTTGTTTTTCCTGGGAATCATTGCTCTGTGAGAGCATAGAAACAAAAGTTTTTTCATAAGTTTCGATATCTTCATTCATAGAAACAATATCTTCACCATTAGATTTTGAATGATCCAAATTCTCATCAAGCATGGAATAAAATTCATTAAAAAGGATGTCAGAATCTTCTTGTTTTAAAGGTCACTGATTTTCAGTGTTATTTTCGTTTTCGGTATCATGGTCACATTCAATATCATGATCATATTCATTATCCTGTTTATTTTCGACAACATGTAGATCTTCATGTATGGAAGAACTCTCATCTGATTTTACCAAGATCTTCATTGTCAATTATGTCTTTTTGAAAAGGTTTAGATTCTTCATGTATATAAGAAGCATCCTCACATTAAATAAGTGAATTCCTTTATATTATTAGCTTTTTTCTCAATTAAGTTCATAGAAATGTCTTGCTTTTTTTCCGGAGACTCATCGCTATCTAAAAGCATGTTAAAAAAAGTATCTTCAAACGTGTCAATATTTTCATTTAAAGAATCGATCTCTTCACCACTAGTTATTGAATAATCTGAACTTTCATCAAACATGGAACAAAATTCCTCAAGAAATACTTCGTAACTTTCATCATTGGAAGGAAATAGATTTTCATATTCTCATTTCGATAGCATATTCATATTCAATCATCAGTTATCTTCACATCTGTTCTTCTGACATGTTGGAAATCTCATTTGAATTTGTTAAAGAATTCATTGTCAATTTTGTCTTCTAGAAGGATTGGAGATTCTTCATTGAGTAGAAGAGGCATCATCAAGTAAATGAATAAATTCCTCCATTAAAGTCGGAGATCTTTTTACCTCCTTTATTTCTTCATCTTCCATGTGTTCGATTTGCGCAACATCCTTTTCTACGTCTAACTCATCTTTTTGACCATCATTTGAAAGGATCTTTTCGGTGTAATTCCAAACTAGGGGGTGAAAAAATGATTGGTTTTGAACCTGTTGTGTTGTCTATTCCATGATTTGTATAGATAGAATGTTTTTTTGTTGTATTAGATTGATTATTTTTGTCATGTTGTTGTTTCTGTTTGTTCCATTCCTCCCTGATGGTTGAAAGAAGAATGGAAGGCATTGGGTTTCGTTGGATTTCTATCAATGCCCAAATCATAACCTTGAAATGAGTAGGGGTCATCATATGGATTTTTGAAATTATTCATTGCATTTTGGAAGGAATACTGCAAGAAGTATCCTCTCCATTCCCCTCCTTAATAAGACTAAAGATCTTAGAGTGCGTTCAGCAGTGAAATTAAAATTTTCTGATTGATACAGGATAACTTAATAAAACGATTTTTACTATAATAACATTCATCAGAACAAGATTCATCACAGTCATCATTTGTTGTAGAAGATACACGAATTTGTTGGTTTTGAAGTACTTTTAACGTAATGTCAAGAACCATTTTTTCTTCAATTACATTAAAATAACCTTCACCAATAGGTGCATCCTTTGGAAGATCGCATCGATTAATGGCCTCATCCCATTCAATAATACTACTTGAAATTAATTCACAAAATGGTAGTTCATTGTAAAATTGCGTGGAATCTTGATGAAATTGAGAAAGATCACTTGATTGAAACTCATCTTTTTCCGGATAACCGTGTGGCAATGATTTTGTAAACAAGAAATCGAATTCCCTACGTTTGTTGAATTCAGGATTTACTGGTTTTCTTAAGTAATGCTTGATTTCCGTTACGCAACTAAAAGGAACATCAACGGTTAAGGAATATAACTTGGAAGATATGCTTTTATGCGTAGGATCGATTTCTAAATTCGGGCTCGCATACTGAATATTTTTTCGAACAAACCCTTTGACAAATAATTTGTTCGTTGGCAGAAGCAACCGGCATTGTACTAATTTAACATGCTTTTTAACATCTTTTATTTCTAAGACAGGTTCAGGAAATTTAATACAAGCATCTAAATTTACTTGTAAAGTAAGTTCAGCTAATACAACAGGTACTTTTGCATAGATTTTTCCAATACTTACATTTGGTTTATGAGGTTTATTGTCACATTCACTCATTGTTGACGGGAAGTTACATACATCGATCTTTTTATTTTCGGACATTTTTGCCCCTCCTAATGTCAGGTTAGTGCATCATATGCGGGTCAAATGTCTAGGTGCTTGGGCAAATGCCTAATAAGTTATCACAAGGATGAAATGAGAAAGTACTGGCACCTTTGGGCAACTGTCCTGCATACGATTGAAAAGAGAGGTGAGTGAAAACATGGATGGAAAAAACTTTCTTGCGATGGATATTGGGAATAGCTGGTATAAAGCTTTGACATTTGATGATGGGTACTATTGTGAATATCAGATTCCAAATGCAATCTCTTTATTTGATGAGGAATTCTTTGAAAGACCTTACGATGAGGAAGATATCGCATTTGAGGAAAACCTTATTGTTGAAGTTAAAAGTCATGCGATGATTGACAAAAGAGAAATATTTTATATTGGCAAGGCAGCTACGAAACAACGAGATGTCAGTTTAACGGGATTTAATAATCAAAAAGTGAATGAAGATCGTACTTATACTCTCTTGTTTGGTTTAGCTGCCTTTCATGCCATCCGTTTAAATCCTGAGGAAACGGAAATCCACTATCACATGGATCAATTAGCGGTATCACTGCCTACAACCCAATATAAGGAGAAGAAAGATAAATTTAGAGAACGATTAATAGGAACTCATACCGTGATTTTTCATAAAGTACCAGGGATTTCAGAACCAAAAGAAATAACCGTTAAACTGCATGTCGAAGATGTGATTATCGGTGTGGAAGGTGCTTGTGCTTATCTTGGATTAACCCGAGATCAAGAGACACTAGGAGTCAAAGATGAAGCGCTTGTCAAGGATTCACAAAAAGGAATTATTATAGGAGATCTTGGTGGGGATTCTGTTGATTTTGTTGGAATTAAGAATAATAAACCAGTTGCTTCCATAGAAGGGGAAACATTTGGTATTAATCAATTTCTTGATCATATTATTCAGAAGGTTAGTAAAAATGAATTATATAAATTTGATTCTCGTGCTGAATTAGAAGAAAAACTAGCTGCAGGACAATCTGAATGGTATGTGGAGCCTTTTGCAGGTGTTAGAAAGGATATAAGTAAATACATTATTCCTCAGTTAAAATCAATGGCTTTTAAATATCTTGAACATTTTGACCGGGTGAGAAGCAGTTCAACTGAAATTAAGGGCGCTGCCCGTTATATAGCAGTCGGTGGAGCTGCAAAATTAGCGCAAAAGCAAATCCAAGAGGCAGCTGTTCGCTGGGCTGATCGAGGACGTCCAATCCAGTTAACGTTTCCTGAGGATATGGAAAAACTCAATGTGCTTGGCTTGATGATTCTTGCGAAAATGAAGCAAATGAAAAGCGAACAGGAAAATAAATCCTTAATCTCTGTTAGAACCTAAAGGATGATGGAAATGTCTAAATTATATACAGATTACATCAATCGGACAGCACTTACCGTCCCGACTCAATTTATTGATGTTAAAAGTGGAGAGACTTTGACGGTTTCATCAGAAGTTTTGGAACAAATCGAGTATCATGCTGAAAATCAGACGCTTATTCATTTCGTATTATCTGCTCTTACTGAATATTTACATCCGAAAAAAAAGAATGGGTCAAATCCAGATATATTATTGGAATTAACTGAAATCAAACAAATGTTGTTGCAAGAATATCAAAAAAATCCAACAGGTTTAAGCATTTCAAAACAAAAGGAACAACTAAAATCACCAGATTTAGATTTAAAGGAAGTTGAGGATATTCTTGATGTTTTTGGAGGATAAAGTAAAAAGGTGAACTCGAGTGGATAGAGTTCACCTCATTTATGATGAAGATAAAAGATAAGGGATTCTATAGACGAACAGCAGGCAGGCAAGTTACTCCACAGAAACAGGATAAGTCAACATTAATACAAATACCGGTTCTTACTAAATCCTCGACACACTCATAATTGATTTGATCGCATGGACTGCAAAGCTTTTTGTCTCCATCTTTTTTCGATTTAAATGCCAATAGTTCTAATTCAGCGCATTGGCCTTTTAAATCCTTAATTTTGAAAATAAAACTAGTAATACATGCAAACCTTTTATCCTTAGGCCCTCCTGGACAAGTAGTTACACCGGTAGCTTTAAATGGTTCGCATCCACAATAAAGAATAAACGGAATCGTATTTTTCTTTGGTTTTTTACGCTCTTCTTCTAGGAGATCCTCGATGGATTCTTTGCATGAAGAACATTTTTTCTTATGATCTACTTCGACTTTTCTTTCTGCTTTTAAAATGGCCTCTAGAATTTCTTCTACACAAACCTGTTCATCTTTGCCTTTATGCGCAATCGTCTTTGTCTTTACGCCAATCATCCTTGTCCTTATGGCAATCGTCTTTGTCTTTATGCCAATCATCTTTATGATGCCCACAAGTGTCATGCTTTTTATTGATTCGAAATCGCTTCATATCATAGGACTTTTCTTCTTCATGGTAATTCATGCTTTTCACTCCTTATAAATTGACTCTTCCATTTATCATACGAAAAGAGAAATGTTTTGCTTGAACATTTTGCCTATTGAAGGAACAAAGTGCGTTTAAATAAGTTGAAATTCTTTATTACAAATGAAAATCAACCCTCCAAATATTTGACATGAAAACCGTTATGGTGGGAAATGATAAACCTGTGCTTTAAAGAAAGGTGGCACGAATCATGAATTTGATGAGGAGGATTGCAATGGGAATTTTAAGTGGAAATCCAACGGATGAACCGATGCATTATGGTGAAGTATTTGGAACATGGACATTTCTTTTAACGACAAAAGGGTTGATTGCCAGTTTCCAAACACATCTAAACCATGCAGGGGACGAAGACTTAAAAAAATTATTAGGTGAAGCGATTGAGGGCGGGCAACAGGAAATCAAATACATTGAAACGCTTTTAAAAGCAAATGGGATCGGGTTGCCGCCGTCACTTCCTGAACGGCCTGATGCTTGTCTAACAGATATTCCAGTCGGAGCACGGTTTACCGATCCGGAAATCTCTGCGATGTTAGCGGCTAGTATCTCCGCCGGCTTAGTATCATGCAGTATGATCATGGGACAATCGATACGGGAAGATATTGCGACCATGTTTGGCGGATTTCACGTTCAAAAAGCAACGCTTGGGGCAAAAGTACTGAGAATGAATAAAGAAAAAGGCTGGTTAATCCCTCCACCATTACACCATTATAAAGCGGATGATTGTTAAAATGATCGAAGAGAGCTAGGAGATCCCTAGCTTTCTTTATTTTTTCAAATCTTAATTGGTTTCATTTACTACTTGTAATAAAACATAAAATACATGCTTCAATGGCAAAATCATAATATCAAATTTATAATGCAGGTGATTTTAGTGAATATCGAAAATTCTTCTTATCAACCAGGCGATATCGTTTATGTTTTTTATCGAAATCCACATACGCAAACTGTAACAAATATTCAGGAAGCCGCAGTTGTTCAAAATCCAGACAAACCTGGCGAATTAGCGTTATTTCTTTATGAAACATACTATCCATTATCTGAAGAGATGGCGGTTTACTCTACAGAAACAGAGGCAGAAGCAGCCTATAATTATTATTACGGCGGTTATGGCATAGAGGAGACTTTCCAATGAAACCATTTATGCCAAAACTCGTTTATTTTGAACCGAAAGCATTAGACTATCCATTAGGAGAAGAACTATTTAATAAATTTAAAAACATGGATGTAGAAATTCGCTATACGACTTCCCACAATCAAGTTAGAAACTTACCTGGGGATAATGATTTTCAGAAATATCGGGTAGCGAAATCAACGTTAGTCGTCGGATTGAGAAAAACGCTTAAATTTGATACATCGAAGCCATCGGCGGAGTATGCGATTCCTTTTGCAACAGGCTGTATGGGTCATTGTCATTATTGTTATTTACAAACGACAATGGGCAGTAAACCTTATATTCGTACGTATGTAAATGTAGAAGAGATTCTTGAACAGGCTGACAAATATATAGAAGAAAGGGCTCCTGAAATAACGAGGTTTGAAGCAGCTTGTACATCAGACATTGTCGGAATTGATCATTTAACCCATTCTTTGAAAAGAGCGATTGAACATTTTGGAGAATCAGAGCATGGAAAGCTTCGATTTGTTACAAAATTTCATCATGTGGATCATCTCCTAGATGCAAAGCATAATGGAAAAACACGCTTTCGCTTTAGTATTAATGCGGATTATGTGATCAAAAACTTCGAGCCTGGAACATCTCCATTAGAAAAGAGATTAGAGGCAGCTGGTAAAGTAGCACGTGCAGGGTATCCGCTTGGATTTATCGTGGCCCCGATTTATCTTCATGAAGGTTGGGAAGAAGGGTATCATCATATGTTCGAGCGTCTTGATGCTGAATTACCTCCTGAGGCGAGGGAGGATTTAACCTTTGAATTCATCCAACATCGTTTTACAAAACCAGCGAAACGAGTGATTGAAAAAAACTATCCAATGACAAAGTTGGAATTAGATGAGGAAAAAAGGCGGTACAAATGGGGAAAGTATGGAATTGGAAAATACATTTATCAAAAAGAAGAGGAAGCAGATATAAAAACTCATTTACAAAGTTATATGGAAACGTTTTTCCCTAATGCAAAATTAGAATACTTTACTTAAATGAAAACATCCATCAAGAGGAAAATCTTATGATGGATGTTTTTATTTCATTTCATGATAAGAATGCGCATGCATAAAGAAGGTGGACTCAGGAAGTATTCAATTTTTTTACTTGGAACTTATAATCGAACAGTTGGAAGGCATATAATTCCACAGAAGTAAGATAAATCAGCGCTGATGCAAATGCCTGTTCTAACTAAATCCTCCTCTTATTCATAGTACCCCATGTCATTCCTTTCTTATAAATTGACTATTCTTTTTACAATACGACAGGGGAATGATTTAGCTTGAACATTGGCCTGTTAGAGGAACAATGTGTGTTTATCAAGATTAAGGACTATTCAAGTTTTTGATGGATTTCAAAAACACTGATAAATGCCTAAACAATTTTTAAAATTTAGAATAGGATAAGGAAGTATAACACTTTTCTTAAGGGGATTGGAAATGAAAGGAATTATTATAGCTGGGGGTAAAGGTTCGAGACTGAGTCCATTAACAAAGGTCATATCAAAATGTTTGCTGCCAGTTTATGACAAACCCATGATCTATTATCCACTTTCCATTTTGATGGAGGCTGGTATAAGAGAAATCCTTATTATTACAACACCTCAGGACAAGAAGCGGTTTATTACGTTATTAGGAGACGGGTCTCAATTAGGAATAAATCTCAGTTATGAAGTCGAGTGTGAACCAAAAGGAATTGGACAGGCATTTATCATTGGTAAAGAATTTATAGATAGAGATCAGGTGGCCTTAATTCTAGGTGACAGTTTTTTTTATGGAGAATCTCTACCTTCTCATTTAAAAAAAGCAATGGAAAGAAGAGCTGGGGCGACGATTTTTAGTCGTTATGTTCAAAATCCAGAAAGATTTGGGGTTGTTTGCGTGAATCAGGAAGGACGCGCTATTTCAATTGAAGAGAAACCAACTGTACCAAAGTCAAATCGGGCAGTTACAGGCTTATATTTTTATGATCATCATGTTGTTGAAATAGCCAGCAATCTTGAACCATCCCAACGAGGTGAATTAGAAATAACCGATATTAATAAGGTTTACTTAGATGAAAATAGATTACATGTAGAAGCGTTAGGAAATGACATCACTTGGTATGATACAGGAACCGTTTTATCATTAACGAGTGCTGCTAAGTTTATTGAGGAGACTGAAAAGCACCTGAACACCAAAATAGGATGTATTGAAGAGACTGCGCTCAATAAAGGTTTTATTACCTATGAACAATTCATTTCATTATCGAAACCTCTATCAAAAAGTGATTACGGGCAATACTTATTGAATTTAGCACAAAGAGGATAGGTGCATATAATAAAATGGTTTAGATGCTATATTTCTAATATATTAAAATATCTGTACTTTAAGGGGAGAAGAATAATTATTGGGGGCAAAGGGTTCAATGAGTCGGCCGTATGTAGGAATATTGGTAGACAGTAGGATTTATAAGGCAATACCTAGCGGAAAAACAGGATTTGAAAGGATTTCTTTTTATGAAGAAGCAGGAATCGTACATGAATGTATCCCTTGTTTTTTTCAGTTAAGGGATATTGTATTAGAAAAAGATCAAGTTCAGGCCTATGTAAAAGGTAAAAATAACCTATACACAAAACAGCATATCCCCATTCCTAAAGTGATTCATAATCGTGCTTTTACTAAGTCAAATCGTAATAAATATAAACTTCAGCAGGTACTGGAGAAAGGGATTATTATTTTTAATGAACAGACTCGATATCGTAAATTACAAATCCATGAGCTCCTTTCAGAGGACTCGATGTTGCAAAGCTATTTACCATTTACATTAAGAGCAACCGAAGAGAATATCCTTCATATGTTAGGTCAATATGATACGCTTATTATTAAACCAAATAACGGTAGTTTAGGTCATGGGGTCATGAAAATGACGAAAGTAAAGGATCGGTATGAATGGATGTTTCTTGATAAAGGAACAAAGACATATAAAAGTATTTTATTTAACAATAAATTACCAACAGAATTAACAAATATATTAAAAAAGCGCATGTATATTGTTCAACAAAGAATTCCATTGGCATGTTATCAAGGTCACCCATTTGACTTACGAGTATCCGTTCAAAAAAATGGAACAGGAAATTGGCAAGTCACTGGAATTGTAGGGAAAGTTGCGGGTAAGAATCTTTACGTAACGAATGTAGCGAGAGGAGGAACCGTACAACCACTTCAAGTCCTTTTAGCAAATAAGAATTTAATATTAGAAGAAGTCTGTAGTGAGGTTGAGAACATTTCATTAAAAGTAGCAGAGCGGTTATCAAGCAAATTAAATGGATTAGCAGATATTGGACTGGATATTGGGATTACAGAACAGGGATTTCCAATGTTTATTGAATGTAATTGCAGAGATCTTCGGTATGCCTTTCGTAATGCAAAAATGATAAAAACGTGGAAGAACACTTATATGACACCAATTGCATATGCACGATATCTCCTAGATAAACAACCAATATGAAGGAACAATCAAAATAGACTGCACATAAGATGAAATAAGGCAGTTTGCCACGTCATGACAGGCAGTTTGACCCCTACTTCAAGATTAAGGGTGAAAATGAAAAAGAAATAGGTAGGGGTTAAACTGCCTGTAAAGACCTGAATAATGAACACAGACTAAATACGGCTGAGGCAACGTCTGCGTGACAGCATGCTGCTGGTCTCAACTAACCTATCAGTGGGGGATGAAGAAAACCCTTCTGATGGAAGTTTCATCTTATGGAGGATGGGAAAATGGGTAGATATGATAACTGAGATGAATGTGACAGGAATATGTGATGTATTAGAGGAGTTAAAATTTTTACAGGATTATCTTAAAAATTTTAAAACGAAATATTTTGGACATTTATTTTCAAAAATAGCCGGTGTTGATACTCTCCCATTTATGTTGTTTACAAAAGATGGACCTTTAAAATTAGTGGGGGTTTATCAAAATGATTATTCAAATAAGAAAGAATGTTTTGTAACTTCCATTTTTCGAATTGAAGAGATTGACCGTGAAACTTGTGATGCAACGATTTCATTGCTTGTTCCATTGGATATCCATGGCCATGTTACAGATTCCCATTGTGATTTAATCATGTTAAAGAAAACCTCTTCATGTCTAACCATTAATTTGAAAGACTGCTGTGGAATCCAGCTTCTCGATACGGAGTTACTCAAGAGAGAAATCATCATTGAACCTAAATGGTAGTCAATTGCCGTAATCGATTGTGTATAATTCATCACTTGTAAAGATACTTTGGGAGATCGTATCTAGTTCAAGATGTTGCGGAAGCATGATTTCTAAAAAGCTTATTCCATTGAGGAATAGGCTTTTATTTATTTCAGGAGAGTCATAAAGAATTCGATCTCAAAAAAGGGAACTTCGTCCAACCCTTTTTTATTGATAAGACATAGTATGTTTAATGATTCAAAAGAAATTTAATATTCCCATTTTAAGTTGGTGTAAATATGAATAAGGATGAGCCATAAAGAATTTATAAATTTGAAAAAGAAAGGAATATTAAGGTGGTTAATGCAAGTTTTTGGAAAAACAAAAAAGTATTTATTACAGGTCATACAGGATTTAAAGGTTCTTGGTTAAGTCTATGGCTTCATTTTTTAGGTGCAAAAGTGACTGGGTACAGTTTAAAGCCGCCAACTTCACCAAGTTTATTTGAGTTATGTCGATTAGAACAGTTAATTCCTACTCACTATGCTGATATTAGAGACAAAGATACGTTACAAGCTGCGATCAAGAATGCGGAGCCGGATATTGTGATTCACATGGCTGCACAGCCATTAGTGAGAGCATCTTATCATAATCCCGTTGACACCTACGCCACTAATGTGATGGGAACCGTTCACTTATTAGAAGCGGTAAGGATGGCTGTTCATAATGGGATTCCAGTAAAAGCAGTCGTGAATGTAACAACGGATAAATGTTACAGCAATCAAGAATGGCCATGGGGATACCGAGAAACAGATAGGTTAGGTGGATATGATCCCTATTCCAATAGTAAAGCCTGTTCTGAATTCGTTACAGATGCATATCGAAATTCTTTTTTTAATGTGAAGGATTATGAAATACATGGGGTAGGAGTAGCATCTGCTAGAGCCGGAAATGTCATAGGCGGAGGGGATTGGGCAGATGATCGATTGATTCCGGATTGTTTAAGGACACTTATAAAAGGAGAAGTAATCGAGGTTAGAAATCCACATGCGATTCGTCCTTGGCAGCATGTGCTTGATCCTTTAAGCGGCTATTTAACATTAGCAGAACATCTATATGAAAATGGACCTGAATATTCGGAAGGATGGAATTTTGGTCCTGATGACGGGGATGGAAAAACGGTTGAATCGATTGTAAAAATCATTTGTTCTAAATGGGGATCACATGCTTCCTATACGGTAATGAAAGGCCCTCATCCACATGAGGCTCATTATTTAAGATTGGATTGTTCAAAAGCAAAATTAAAATTAAGCTGGTATCCAAAATGGAATGTTGAGCAGGCGATTGACAAAATTATTGAATGGACAGAGGGATACTTAGGTAACCATGATGTAAGAACTATTTGCTTAAAACAAATCGAAGAATTTCATCATGAAAAGGTTGTGTAATCATGACATCTTTTCGTTTTGTTGTTGTGGGTGACCGCTCAAGTAATAATGAGGCTGAATTTCGGCTCGTGTTAGAAAAAATAAAAAACCTGCCCGTTCAACCTGAAGTTATTCTGTTTGTTGGTGACTTAATATTCGGCCACTCCCCAGCTGTTGAATTTCAGAGATGGAAAGAAATTGTCAGTGATTACTTTCCGATCTCCAAAGTATTTCCTGCATTTGGCAATCACGATAGCGATGAAACAATTTTTAGCTATATGTTTCCTCATCTTCCGAACAATCAACTTTCTGATTATCAAAGGACCGTTTATTATTTTGATGTGAATAATACTCGTTTTATCGTTCTGAACTCTGATCGTAGAGACTACAATAATCATTACACGATTGGTTGTGAGCAAAGGGTTTGGCTGGAAGGACTCTTAAAAAACAATGATAAAGCTCATACTTTTGTTTTATTCCATGTACCAGCATTTCCAATTGGACATCATTATGGAGATTCTCTTAATGTTAATCAGAAAGAAAGAGATGCCCTATGGAAAGTTCTAGATAAATATGGAGTTAGCGCCGTATTTGTTGGCCATGAACATAACTATAATCGGAGACTGATTGATCATTCTTTTAGCAGCAAGTATAGCACATTTAAAAACTTCATTTATCAACTAACCGTTGGGGTAAGTGGTTCTCTTCCAAGTATGAGGGTGTTTGATTCTAAAAATTTGCAGGCAGGGCCCTTTGGGGATCAGCAATATTTAATCGTTGATATTTTCGATGATTGGGCAGCGTTCACGGTTAATAATATTCATAATGATCAACTTGATTTTTTTATTCACCACTCAACAAAAAAGCATCATCTATTACAAGAAAGTCTAATAAAAATTGGGGATAGTTGGAAGTATTTAGATGATGGTTCTGATCAAGGGGATCAGTGGAGAAATAATAGCTTTAATGATTCTGCTTGGTTTAGCGGACTGACTAAACTCGGTTATGGAGATGGAAATGAATTCACGATCGTTAGCTATGGTTCCAAGGAAAACAAACCAATTACAACCTACTTTAGAAAGGCCTTTGCGATCGAAAATCCATCAGATTACCAAAACATCCATCTTAAGGTTTTAAAAGTTGATGGTGCGATTGTGTATGTAAATGGGGTAGAAGTGTTCCGCAGTAACATGCCTAAAGGACCGGTGAACTATAAAACCTTAGCAAATGCTGCTCTCAAAGATTACGAGGAAATCCTCTTTCTTGATGAGATGATTCGTCCAAATCTGCTTTTACAAGGGAAGAATATCATCGCAGCAGAAGTTCATAAATGGGATCCTTCCAGTTCAGATATGGGTTTTAGTTTGGAGCTTACAGGGATAAAAAAAGCACCTGAATCTCAGGCACTTATTCCTTTTCGGTCTGAGTGGAAGTATTGGGATCATGGGCCAGGTCTAGATACAACCTGGAAGTACCCTTCGTTTAATGATGCCGTTTGGAAGGCTGGACCCGCGATACTTGGATATGGGGATGGAGATGGAGATGAAGCTACCCTATTAAGCTACGGTCTAAATCCTTACCAAAAACACATCACGTACTATTTTCGAAAGAACTTTTCGATCAACAGTCCATTAGACTATGAATCCTTAACTCTCAAATTATTAAGAGATGATGGGGCAGTCGTTTATGTTAATGGGATAGAAGTATTAAGAACCAATCTGCCTCCGGGTTCGATTGCCTATCATACTTTAGCTAATTCTCCTATTTATTTTATAGAAGATAATCTTGTGATTAGAAAAATCAGTCCTCATTTTTTAAAAGCTGGCGCTAACGTCATTGCAGTCGAAATCCATCAAATTTCTCAAACAAGTTCAGATATTAGTTTTGATTTGGAATTAGTAGGAAATGGTCGGCTTTATTAGTGCCGGAGTATTTGAAGCTAGGCGTATAGTAACAATTAATGAGGTTAAACCGAAGATATAATAGCTCAAATTATGCCCTTGTATCGGATGTAGAGAGAGAAGCTGAATGCAACTAGGTCAAAACCTATTTTGCTATTAGTTGATTATTACTCAGTAACATTCATCGAATAAAACATATAGTGTATTAGGTTTAGTCTCTGTTTTTTCAAAACTCGTAAATAATGTTTAGGATGATGAGTGGAAACACATGAGTAAAAAGGAGGGGAGAACCTTAACGATGAAAATTGCGATTGTGAGCTCGGGTCTGTTTTCTGTTCCACCAGTAAAAGGTACATCAGTCGAACATGTTACTTATCAAGTAGCGAAAGTCTTGAAAGATGAAAACCAAGTGATAGTGTATACGAGAAAATGCAGTGAGTATCCGGTCTCTTCAAAGGAAGGCCAGCTTCTTATTAAAAGAATTCTTTATAAAAATTCAATTCAATATGTAAAAAAAGTGATCAAACATATGAAACAGACCAATCCCGATGTCATTCTCATAGAAAATAGGCCAGCTTTTGTTCTTCAAATAAAAGAAGCACTACCTGACATTCCTATTATATTAAATATGCAATCAGATGTGTTTTCCTCTGAACCACATATACGCAAAGCGAATATGATTAACGTCTCTAAAAAAGTTGATGCTTTAATAACAAATAGCAAAGCCCTTGAAAAAATACTTGTTCAGAAATATCCTGCCTTTCAAGGCAAAAGCCACCCGGTCCATTTAGGCATCGATACGACACCCTATGAAGAAGCAGAGAGGAATCAGCAAGTCGTTTCTAGTTTAAGAGAAAAATATGGTTTAGTGAGTGGGGAACCAACGATTTTATTTGCGGGAAGATTATTGAAAAAGAAAGGTGTCCATTTAATTTTAGAAATCTTGCCTAGATTGTTAAAAGATTACCCTCAATTAAAACTAATCATTACAGGAAGCCCAAGGTATGGGAAAAATCAAAATACAAAATATGTAAATAAAATGAAAACGATGACAGAAGAAATAAAGGAGCACGTTTTATTCACAGATTTTGTGAATCCTGACATGATGCCCTATATATACCAATTGGCTGACATTGTCGTGACACCTTCGATTTGGGATGAACCTTTTTTATTGGTTAATTTAGAAGCGATGGCATCGAAGAAACCTGTCATCACGACAAGAAAGGGTGGGATTCCTGAAGTCGTTATTCATGGTGAATCTGGATTGGTCTTTTCAGTAGAAAACTATCGTCAAGAACTTTTTCTATATCTTTCTTTACTCCTTCAATCGAAGGGGTTGAGGGACGAACTATCTTACCAAGGATGGAAAAGGGCAAAGGAATTTCCTTGGAATCATACAGCCACAGGCTATGTTAACGTCTTCCAACAACTTGCAAAGAAGGAATGATCCGAAATTAAGGATATTTGATGGACGACGTATGGAAGAAACATTGTTTTACACTCGATCCTTCTATTATTTAAGGAGATGTCTTAATGGCGAAAATTGAAATGGAGATTAAAGGAAAAAAATCAAATACGTTTAAGATGCTTTTAGAAACTCCAGGATTGATTGAGGACACCATTATCCGGTATGGTTGCTGGGAGCCCGCTATCGATTATATTATTGACTATTATATGAAGGAAGATGGAATATTTATAGATGTTGGGGCAAATATTGGCTATCACAGTCTATATATTGCTAGCCTTTCTCCTAAGGCTGAATGCATTGCATTTGAACCCCATCCAAAAATTTTCGAGCAGTTAAGTACGAATGCAGGCTTAAATCATTTCAACCATTTAGTTACACATAACGTGGCAGTAGGCGATTTTTGCGGCAATACAAAAATAAACCTCACGAATGATAGCTCCTATAACCGTGGATTGTCGACGATATTAAATGACGAAAGTCTAGAGAATGAGAGTCACCAAGTAAATGTGAAGATCTCGACGTTAGATGAGTTCTTAAACCATGATCAGAAGAATCGGATCAATGTGATGAAGATTGATACGCAGGGTTATGAATATCAAGTTCTGAAGGGTGCTTTGGATATCATTTATCGATCTAGACCAATCATATTGTTGGAGATTCATAGGATCTCAGGAGTAGGGGCTAAAGAAATCTTGGATTTATTACCCGACTATCTCCTCTTAGGGCTTGATGCATGGAAAGGTTATCTTAAATATATTGAACATAATGACTTCAATAATAACTTTGATATGATATGTATCCCTAAGGATCTTTTAACTTAAAACACTTGCAGCGAAAGATTTGTCAACATCCAGAGAAGGAGAGAAGAGAAATGAAAGTCGTTATTCTTTGTGGAGGAAAGGGCATCAGAATGAGTGAATTAACAACTGAAAATCCCAAACCCCTTGCACAAATTGGGGATAAGCCTATTCTTTGGCATATTATGAAAATCTATCAAAAATATGGATTTAATGAATTTATTTTATTGCTTGGATATAAAGGCGAGAAGATTAAAGAATACTTTATGGATTATGAATGGAAAAATAATAGTTTTACAATGGATTCTAGTACGGGAAAAATTAACATGCTAGGTCAATCAGAAAAGTGGAAAATTACCTTTCTTGATACTGGGATTCATACATTGACTGGAGGTCGAATTAAACAGGCAGAGAATTTAATCGGAAATAATAGTTTTATGTTAACGTATGGTGACGGACTATCTGACATTAACTTACATGAGCTAATACAATTTCACGATAAAAAGAGAACCGTTGCAACTGTAACAGGGATCCAGAAGAAAAGTCAATTTGGTACGCTAACGGTTAATGGAGGAATTGCCACATCATTTGAAGAAAAAACAAAAATGGAAGGCACGATAAATGGCGGTTTTTTTATATTGAAGCCGGAGATATTTAACTATTTAACAGATGATCCGAACTGTGTTTTTGAAGAAGAGCCAATGAAGAAATTGACTGCCGATGGACAATTATCTGTTTATCCTCATGAAGGGTTTTGGACGGCCATTGACACTTACAAAAATGTTCTCGAAGTCAATAAAATGTGGGAGCAAGGGAAAGTACCATGGAAGCCAAAGTGAAATTGAGTGATACATTGGAATCAGAAAATGTTTATTGTACGCTTTTAACAAAAGGAAGGGTATACCAAGGAATTGCAATGCTTATGTCGTTGAATCAGGTGATAAGAGATCCATTTACTGTATTTGTTTATTGTGTAGATGATGAATCCTATTCTTTATTTAAAAAGCTACCATGGGATCATCTTGTTTTAATTCATGAGAATGATTTTCCTGAGGAAATACGAACAATAAAGGAAACGCGAAAAATTCATGAATATTGTTGGACTTTGAAGCCTGTTTTATGTGAATATGTGATGATTCACTACCCTTCTGTAAAAAGAGTCACTTATTTAGATTCTGATTTGTATTTCTGGGAAGATCCTGGCATCATCGTACAAAACCAGCCGAAATGTTCGGTTTTACTATCAATAGAAGAAAAGTATCGTCCTAAATGGAATAAATCGAGATTAAAAAGGAGGATCAAAATAACCGGTTTATATAATTCTGGATTTATAAGTTTCAAGCGAGATGAGAATGGTCTTGAATCGATAAAATGGTGGAAAACACAATGCTTAAATCAATGTTCCATTCAACCAGAAAAAGGGCTGTTTGGAGATCAGAAATATTTAGATGAACTGCCAAAGCTGTTTTCCAATATTTGTTCGATTACAATGCCTGGAGTCAATATCGGTCCATGGAATCGTTTAAAGTATCAATTCTCGAAAGATGCTAGATCTGTTCGTATTGATAATGATCTGCTCATTTTTTATCATTTTAGCAGTTTACGAGTAATCGCCAGGGATCAAATAAAGTTTATCTATAAGGTGAATAAGAGTAAACTCCCTTTTATTTATGGTATATACCAAGAGGCATTAAGTGATGCGGTTGAATTAACAGAAAAAGTAGATCCATATTTTAATGGATTTGCCAGCAAAACAGATTTGATGAAATATTGGAATTAGCATGTTCATTACTAAGTTATATTCCTAAAATACTAAAAATTATGAGTAATATATCTGCAGAGAGGAGGCTCGAGTTATGAAAGCAAGTATTATCATCCCTTCTTTTAATGCAAAAGACAGACTTTATAATAATTTAATTTCCCTTAACTGCCAAGATTATCCTTTTTCAGATTTCGAAGTCATTGTTATCGATAATGGTTCAACCGATCATACAGCCGAAATGCTCGCTCATTTTTCCTCTTATTATAAGCTGAGCACTATTAGGGTACAACAAAATGTCGGAATTGCAAAAGGGAGAAACTTAGGAATATTAAAAGCTATAGGAGAACTTATTATTTTTCATGATAGTGATATGATTGCGCCGAAAGATTTTGTCAGAAAACATATAGAAGCACATGAAGGGCAAGATTCCACCATTGTTTGCGGTTCGTGTTGGAAAAGAATCTATAGTTTGTATTATCGAGACTTTAAATTAGAGCCTCACCATATACAACAATTTCAACATCGTTATCCGCTCATTCGAACAGAGGATAAAGACAAGTATCGCATCCTAACAGAAGAACAAATCAAGAACGGTGATTTTATAAAAGAAAGCTTTGATTTAGAGAGCCCAATGATGACTTTATTAAAAACAGTGCTTCATACATTTGGAGAAAACTTGAGTGGCTATAAATTTCCTTGGAGATTTTTTTTTACAAATAATGCTTCCATCTCTCGAAAAGTGATCGTAGAAGCAGGATTATTTGATGAAAACAATAAAGATTGGGGTTATGAGGATTTTGATTTGGCGATAAGGCTCCATAAGTCAGGGCATCTATTTATGATTCGACATGACATTGTTAATATTCATCAGGAGCATCCGGTTAATTTTACCTTAACAAGCTTTAGAGATAGTACCCGATATATGTTAGAGAAATATAATGATATCAGGCATTTGGATGTTCTCCTCATCATTCTTACAATTTCAACTTCTTCTATTCCTCCATTTAGATCGATATTCGATGAAAAAGAACTTAACGAAATCGTAATAAACATAGACATGATGATTGATTCCGATATGGATTTGGAGATATTAGACCATTTTCGGGAACTGCTGCAAAAATTATGTAATAAACATTTACGGTTAAATGAGAAAAAGAAAAAGTGGAAAAAATCGAAACTAAAAAGGAATTCAGGACAACTGGAAGGGATCAAAAATGAATTAATCGAACGAACAAAGCAAGACTACTTTGCCCATGCTTTTATTAAGATCGTTCAGGAACTCAATTAAACGATAAAAGGACGGTGTATTACCATAGAAAACATTTTTTGTACGGTATTATCAAACAAAAGATTGTATCAATTTCTTGCTCTTATCCGTTCACTTAATAAGGTTATGAAAGAGGATTATCTGTTTTATACTCTTTGTACGGATGATGAAACCTATCGTTTACTAAAAGCGCTAAACTGGAAAAGTATTCATCCTGTTCATGAAGATGAATTAGATAAGGAAATCGTTTCTTTAAAACCAAAACGCAAATTACATGAATACTGTTGGACATTAAAGTCCGTTATAATTGAGAAAGTAATCACTGAAAACCCTTCCGTTACTGAAGTGACTTACATGGATTCAGATTTATATTTTTTCGAAAGTCCAGATATCATTTTTCAAAATCAGCAAGATTGGTCGGTACTATTAACAGTCGAAGAAAAAAAACGTAGAAAAAATTCAAAAAAAACAGGAAAATATAATTCTGGATTTATCAGTTTTAAAAATAATGGCAATGGACTAGAATGTCTGCGTTGGTGGAAAGAAAAATGCTTTGAAAGTTGTGCAATTGATTTTGATGCAAATATCTTTGGAGATCAATTGTATTTAGATCAAATGCCTGAATTATTTACTGGTATTTGTGATATTACTACCCCAGGAGTAAATATAGGACCTTGGAATTATCTTAAATATCATTATCATATTATTGATAAAAAATTTTATATTGATCAGGTTCCTCTCATTTATTTCCATTTTAGCGGCTTCAGGATTCAAGCAAAAAATCAAATTAAATTGATTCATGGTTTTAAAAGGAATCTTCCCTATATTTTTAAAGTATATATATATGAAATCAATCAAGTGATTGAAGAAGTTGAAAAGGTGAATCTGATTTTTAATGGCTTTGCAGAGGATGATGATCTGAAGCTATTTTGGGAAATTTAGGTTTAACTTCCTTCAGCAAAAAGTCTTCCACTTCTATAAGTGGTGAGATAACTGTAAGATCTTATCAATTCAGTGGGGTTAACCCTTAGCCCAATGAAGTTAAAGCCTCCGACGGAGACATGCGATTTTTAAAGGAAAGAATACCTTCACAAGCGCAAGTTATTATCTGGGTGCAAATTCGCCGAGGCGAATTTGATTTTAGCAAAGGGGAGTAAAGTTGCCGATGACTCTAAAAAAAATTTGCCGTGATTTTAATTTAGGGAGATTCAAAAAAAAAATTCAAAACTTGATAGTTTAGCAAATTCAGTCTTAAAAATCGAGACGAGTAAAGGTTTTTATGTTGTGCGAATCATAAAGAATCGTGACGTAGGTATAGATAGGTTAGTCTATGCCTATGCAGTTATTTCCATCCTATCTAAAGCGGATATTCCTGTCATAAAACCAATTCTGAACGATCAGGGCTTCTGCACTTCGATGTATAATGGCTATTTAGTACAAGTAACACCCTTTGTTGAAGCGGCTTCTTTTCAATGGTTGCCAGGGCAGGTTTATCATAATGGAAGGATGCTGAGAAAAATTCATCAAACCTTGTCAATAGTAGAGGAAAGTCCAAAGTCTACAGGGACTTACCAGTATTTTGATTTAGATACTAAAGCCATTACAGAACGATTGAAGCGAGTGGGATCCACCCAATCTATACAAGAGATTTCTGCACTAAATAATTTTTATACATTGCTAAATCAGCATCCACTTAATACTAGTTACCTTCCTAAAACAATCATTCATGGGGATTGGCATCCTACGAATCTATTGTATACGGAGAATGGTGAGATCCAATGTGTTCTTGATTTTGATTCATTACAAAAGGGAGTACGGATTTTTGATGTCGCGTATGCCCTTTATTATTTCCTCATTTTTCATAATAACAAATCGATGTCAGAGGAATTTCTGAAAGGATATGGCAGTTTGACTCCTCAGGAGATTGAGATTCTTCCGAGTCTTATCGCTAGAATTGGGTTCTTTCTTGGAATATTTGCGCGTCACGAAGCGTTTCAATTTGCCAAATATAAATTGCAATTGGAATGGAGTTTATCCCAACAGGGCATAAAGACGATTCGGGCCTTATGTGTAAGAGCGGAACAATAAAAGATGCTATTGACGAAAGGCATGAATCCCAATGCATAATGTAAAAATAATGAAACATAAAAATATTTTCGTCACCGGTTGTACCGGCTATTTAGGACGACAATTGGTAAAAGAATTGCTGCAAATTGGTGTAAATGTAACTGGATTAGTTCACAAGCCCCATTTTTCCATTTGTAAAGAAGGACTTTATAAAAACTTGAATTGTGTCTACGGTGGTTTAGAAGATGTACAGCTTATCAAAAATGCATTTGAAATGAACAACATTGATACCGTTTTTCATCTGGCTGCACAGGCAATTACGGGGGATGCGTTACAAAATCCAGTCTCCACCTTTGAAACCAATATTCGTGGAACATGGAACTTATTGGAAGCTTGCCGTCAAAGCGGAGCAAAAAATATCATCGTGACATCTAGTGAAAAAGCTTACGGGGATTTATCTCTGCCTCCACTTATGGAAACTTTCCCCCTTCAAGGTAGATATCCTTATGATGTCTCAAAAAGTTGTGCCGATTTAATCACCCATTCTTATTATTTTACTTATGATTTACCCGTATGTACGATTAGATTTGGCAATTTATTCGGTGGGGGAGATTTGAATTTTAGTAGAATTATTCCATACACGATAAAATCGGTTTTTCAAAATCAAGCACCTGTCATTCATAGTGCAGGTACGTTTAAACGTGATTTCTTTTATATCGAGGATGCTGTGCGTGCTCATTTACTCCTACTTAAAAAAATGGAAACTGACAACAACTTGATGGGGGAAGCATTTAATTTTAGCTATGAAAATCCTAAAACGATAATGGAAGTTGTTCAAGATATCTTAGAGATAATGGATAGTGATCTAATGCCTATTATTCAAAATCACAGTAATGAAATGAAACATCAATATCTCTCCGCTCAAAAAGCTAAAAGTCTGCTAAAATGGAAGCCAAACTATAACTATAATGCCGGATTAAGAAGAACGATCGAGTGGTATCGAGATTATTTTGATGAGGATTAAAAAGCATAACCCTTCCTATTCATATCTAAACAGAAAAGGCGGTGAGGATTCACCACTTTTTCTGTTTAGAATGAGACATTCTGATCATTCATTTATATTTCTAGCCTATAGATTCAGAAGGAGAGTGCGATTACTGGATCCGGTCAATGAGAAACCTTCCATATCCTATCGGGTTAAAGTGTTTTGCTTTCCATTCTTGGTATCTTTTTCCTTTATATCGAACGTTCCCATATTGTCCACGGAAGTTGCTTTCAATAAGATAAAGGTGAACGTCTTTATTTAAAGCCATGTCAAATGCAAGATCTGCAATATGCTCTGTATATTTTTCAAGATGTTTTTCCATTTTTATGCTTAAATGTGAAATAGCTTCATATGATTTTGTATAGGAAAGATAGGGATGGCTTTTTAAAACTGTATCGAAACTGAGGGAACTTCCCCCTTTATTAATGTTGGTAACAAGGCGTTGGATTGCCCATTGAAGATCAACTCCATTTGAGCAGACAGCGGAAATAGCAGCGAGCGCATTGTATACGTTGTGGAGACCGAAACAAGGAACTTGGACAGCATAGCTATTTTGATTGCAGATTAAGGTGAAATCCATTCTATTTTCGGTATAGTTAATATTTTGTGCTCTTACATCCGCATTTTCTCCTAAGCCAAACCAGATTTTATTAATGTTTGGATACAACTCACTTATTTTAAGGGTATTGTAACAATCAGCGTTTAAAATCGCTGATTGATGATCACCGGCTCCATTAAGAATCTTGGCTTTTTCCTTTCGATAGTTTTCAAACGTACCAAATCGTTCAATGCGGTCAACATCTATGCCAGTAATGATTGTGGTAAAGGGACCAAAATATCGACAACAACGATCTAAATGGGAGGCTTTATCAACCCCAAACTCGAATACAGAAAAATCAGTTTCAACATCTAAATTTGCTAGTACACTTGAATTTGATCGGAATAAATTATAATTTCTAATGGTGAATTCTACCTCGAATGCTCCCGACAGAATATGTTTGATCATTTCCTTTGTAGCGGTTTTTTCCATAAGTTCCTGTAACAGCAATAAATGGAATGGAAATTAAACTTCTGTGAAAGGTGAGAAAGTTTCGGTAAGCATGTTTAATATTATGAACTTTGACAATGGTAACATCACCTGATATTTTTTGGACTTGTTCAACTCGATCACTTACAATAATGCATGAAGGAAATGGATTTTCAGTTTCCTGTATTTTTCTATCAAGGCAAAAAAAATAAGGCACCCGCTTTTAGTTTATGTTGACGAGTAATGACTTTATTAAAACTTGGCGATGCTTGTTCTTTTATTAATACTCCACCAATATGAGGAAGAATTTCGTCCAGATGTAAAGAGATCACGATATTTCTCCTTTTAATTGTTAATCTTCTACAAGCCCGATTCACGATCCTGAGTTTCAGCAAGGTATTTAGCATACTTTACTAGGTTATTCGCAACAGTAAATTCTCGGTGCTTGCATCCAGGACGCCAGTTTACTTCATAAATATAAAGTCGATGATTTTGATCGATTGCCACGTCTATCCCTAGTTCATCGAAAGAACGATCTTGATAAAGGGTTTCAAAGTGTGTAGCAAAGGTGATCGAAAAATGCTCTAACAATTGTTTCACATCATAGTACTGGTCTCCAAATTCTTCGATTAGGAATGGAATGAATTCCCCTCGATAGCCTCCGCTACTAATATTGCTAGTCAGTTTTTGGTTCCCGCTGATGCGGGGGTAAATTAAGTTAATGATCCATTTGTCTTTTTCATTTTTTTGGACATGTATTCGAAAATCATAGGTTAACCCTGCTTTTGTTTGGCATTTAATAAAGGGTTGGATTAAATATTTTTCTTTTGAAATCAATTGATCAATAAATTCTGTAAACTCTTGAAGAGAATAAATGGTTTCGTCTAGACCGCTAACACAATGGATTTTATCTTCCTCCAACCGTGTTATAAAGTAGATGGAACGTGCTTTATTTCCCGAACTAGGTTTTATGACTAGTTTCGGATACTTTTTCATAAAGGATAGTACTGTATTAGGACTGGAAGCATGTGTAGTAGGAATGAGATAATTGTCAAACAGTTGTCCTTCTTTAACTTTTTTATAAACCATCATTTTGCTTCCAACAGAATGGCTTGTAAATGGAATCGTCTTTTTTAATCCATTAAGGATAATCGTTTGTTCATTTGTCTTTGGACCACCTCGATTAATGATGCAATCCGGAAAACGAATATCCTTCTGAGTCCAGTTCCCATCAATAAAAATCCAAGCATTAATTTTTTTTCTGCTAAAGTCCACTCCACGATAAGAGAAATAAATGAAATCAATGCTTAACATCTTTGCGACAGCGGCACAAGCATAGGCCATTTTGAGATTATGTGGTTTTTTACGATAATGAAGCATGCCAATAAGTACCATCATGCACAACTCCTATAATGGTTCTAAAAAGAATTTAATTTCTTTTGCGGCGGATTTTGCTACTTCTCTCGCTTTCAATGGGTCTTCTGAAGTTGCGAGAACATATGCGTATCGGTCCCCCATAGATACGGGTGGTGTAAGGATACTGCCCTTTCTAGGTTTCACATAAACGCTTTTTACCCCATCGATTTTTTGAGCTTTGCTCTTTCCAGTTACTCGGAGTAACTTTCCTGGTGAAGTGATCGTTAAAAATTGTACAAAGGCATTCTCGTTTTTAGTAGGCTCGAGACAAAGGTCCCATCCAAGATTTAGTTTAAGAGTCTCCTTCACAAGATTAGTTCCAGTAGCTTCATAAATTAATTGATTGATTGCACCACCTGAAATCCTTGGATTGATTTCGATAAGTTTCCATTCATGATTTACGTAGCGCATTTCTAGGTGACATGCGCCATTTTTAAGACCAACCTCTTTTATAATGGTTTCAATGGCAGAGGATAACATTTGACTTGCCTTCTCGGGTAAGAATGCTGGCATCTTATAGCCCGTAATAATAAAGCGATTTGAGATATTTGAAATTTCTTGTTCAATGATCGCAACAATGGTGATTTTGGAATTCGCGACGATCAGCTCAATTAAATACTGGGGTCCCTCGACATACTCTTCTATGAGGATAGGGCTATTTGGAAAACTCTTTTTTAAATCCTTAATTGTTTTTTTATAGTCCTTTGTTGATTGAATAAGATATACGTCCTTTGAGCCTTTCGATACAGGTGTTTTAAGAACAAACGGAAATTTTATAAATTCATTTTCAAGCATTTTATGACAATCGTTTTCATAAGAACAAATCCGATAGAGAGGGGTTACCGGATTGTCTTTTAATACTTCACGAAAACGGGTTTTATCTTCCATTTTGAAGAGTGCATCAACGGATAATTCTGGAAGGTTTAATTCCTTTGCAATTTGAGCTGCTAAACTTACATAAGGATCTATAAAGCTTATAAAAGCTTTAATTTGTTTTCCTTGATTCTTTATAATTGAAATTTTCTTATCAATCATCTCTTTATTTTGTAAGTCATTTAATAATATCATTTGATGTACATCTGGAAATTCCGTCCGTTGTTTTATCCATCTTTTTTGATCGGTCAATAAGATGGTGAAAAACCCCAACTCTTTAGCCGCAATAATAGCGTCACGGCTTGATCCGGATTTAGTACTGCCTAGAAAAACAATGGTCTCCATACCCGTTTAGTCAACTCCTATGGTTTAAAGTAATATTTTGTGATTTATTCTCTGCCTTTGCAGTTCGCCATTTAATTCTATTTTATTCAACCCATGAAAATTAGTGATTCATATTAGCCGAATTCACGTACAATCTGTTTAATACTTTCATATAAATATAGGAGTGAGGTAAAGTTTTGGCATCATCTATTTGATCATAAAGTGATCTTTACTACTTGATTTGATTAAGCTCCATTTTTTGAAGAAGAAGGTGCTGAATTGTATTTAAAAACATTGGATGCGATGAGTGGGAATAGGATTATGATAAACGCAAGTGTTAGCTAAAAAAATCAATGTAAGTGAAGGAGATAACATAATTCTCCATTTTGGTACATGGAATAAAGAGGTGGAAATAGGTTATTCAGAAGACCTAGAGGAAGAAACGTTGGGAATTTCACACAGTTTATTTTCTTCCTTTACGGTTCCTGAAGACATCGATTTTGAATGGTATCGAAAAGGAAATGAATTATTTATTGGACCCGTGCTTGGTATTATAAGAGGTCCCAATTTTAGTAAACTAACAAAAGGCGGGCTTTCCATCTGCTGCGCTGGGTAAAAGATTATAAGAAAATTAAGGGATTGATTTTGGTTTTTCCATTATCAGAGGTTAGAGAAGGGGCACAATTGGTCAAGGGATATTATTATCATCCAAATAGCACTAAAAACCGGTGGAAAGAAGGGACTGTTCCCTTTTCCCAGTGCTGTTTTTGTAAGAGCCAAAGCAGGTCCTGGCAGATAAATACCGTTTGCTTCTTAGAAAATTAACAGAAGGAAGATTTTTTAATAGTAAAAATATCGGAAAATGGGAATTTTACTCGGCACTTTATAACAACATAGAAACGAGAACTGCTCGTTCCTTATACAGTAAAATATCATAACTTCGAACAACTTTCGACAATGCTCAATCAATTTGGGATTCTGTATTTAAAAAGAAGATATGGTGCTCGGGGAAATGGGATCATTCAAGTAAAAAAAATGGAACATTTTTTTGAGGACAACAAGGGTCTATAAAGGGGATACAGGAAAAGGTTATGTTCGATACAGAAAAAGAATTGAAATCATTTCTCCAAGGGCTATTGAAAAGAAATAGGTATGTCATTCAGCAAGGGGTCCCTTTTGTAGCCGGGCAAAAACAAGTTGATTTTCGGGCTTACTTGCAAAAAGATGGTAGTGAGGAATGGAAAGTTAGAGGATTTATTTGTCAGGCTGGCCAAACCAAATAGTGTTGTAACAAATCTAAAGTTTGCCGAAAAAATACTGTCAGGTAAAAAGGCTTTAAAAGAAATTTATGGTTTTAACGAGAAAGACGTCGATCAAATTACTCAAAAAATAGAGGAATCCTGCATCCTAGCGGGAAAAAGTCTCGAAAAGAATTTAGGGCATTATGGAGATATCGCACTTGATTTCATATTAGATCGTCAAGGAAATGTTTATTTCCTTGAAGCCAATACAAATTACGGTCATGCCAGTTTTGGAAAAATAAAGGATCATGAACTGAGAGATTCCGTTTTTAGGTCACCAATGGAATATGCAAAAGCCCTGTCAGGATTTTCTATAAAGAATGAAAAATGCGATAATACAAAGGATATAAACGTAGTAACCATGGGCGATTGGATCCTTTTTCTTCTCTTCGGCATTGGGGAAATTTAATGGTATTTTTTTTAAGCGAATACGAGTTGAACCCAATAATATAAAAAGAATAATGTGACAAAAGTTGAGATTGGAATTACAATCAACGATACACTTAAGTAATCTTTCCATTTCACTTGGATTTTATGTTGTCTGAGGATATACATCCAAATAAGTGATGCAAGTGTTCCGATAGGCAATAATAAAGATCCCATGTCACTACCAATAATACTCGCAAGATAAATGGTTTTTAATGTTATTGGGTCAAGTCCCATTTCAGTTAAAGTAATCGTACCAACCATCAAGGCTGGATGATTATTAAAGATATTAGAGAGTATAGAGACGAGTCCTCCCATGGCAAAGCTGGCATAAAATAGCCCTTGATTAACAATTGGTTTAAGTGTTTGTACTAGAAATGTCGTCAATCCTACGTTGTTTAACCCGTAAATAATGACATACATTGAAAAGGCGAAAATGAAAATGTGCCAAGGTGTTTTTTTCAAAATATCAATCGGGTTTGTACGAAGGTGATACCATCGCCAAATAAGTAATACGAGAGAACCTAGAACAGCAACTATGGAGATGGGGATGGAGAGATAAGAAGCCACAAACAATAGACAGCGCATTACGAAGACGAATAGTAAAATTTTCAACATGAATTTTGTTCGTTTTCTCTTTGTTTCTACTGAAAGCTTAGCCCTTTTTAATGGATGGAAGTTTTTATCAAAATAATTTTCCTCAATCTCATTAGCCATATCAGGCAATCTTTTTGGCAACTTCTTTTTTACTACTATAAACATCAACCAGGACATAAATAGCAAGCCAAGTGTTGCAGGTACAAACATCATGGCTGTATGCATATAAAGTGACATATCTACAATTTCCAATGCGATTAAATTGACAATATTACTTACGCCGATCGGAGCACTTGAAGCGGTTGCGGTTAGCGCTCCGCTTAACAAATAGGGAATTTGTTGTTTAGGTTTTAATTGAAGGTTTTTTAGAAGTAGTATCAAAATTGGAGTTGTAATCAAGATACTTCCATCATTATTAAATAATAATGTCATTGAAAAGCATAAAAGTTGAACATACCAATATAGACGGTAGCCTGATCCTTTCGCCAAACTGGTAAGTCTAGCTGCCGCCCAATGAAAGAAACCAAAACTTTCTAAAATTACTGCCATGACGATCGTTGCTATAATCGTAATCGAGGCCCCACTAATTTTGCTTACAATATCCGAGATGTCTGCTTGCGATACGATACCTGTTAATATGATTAATCCTGCACCTACACCCGCTGGAACCGCTTCATTTATCCCCTTTGGCCTCCAAAAGATTACTAACATAGTCATTACAAATATTAAACTTGTAAAAACTAATGTAATTGACATTATACTCACTCCATCTCTTATTTTGTTTTTTGAGAGTTTGTCCATTTGTTTATATATATTCGTTTGACTATAGAGATGGAGCTAGTCAATTGCCCAAGTTTATTAAAATGTATGTTTGTCCAATAGAGACAATTGATCTAGAAAGATAGATGACCAGCTTAGTTAGAGCTCATATATTTAGAGCGAATTTGATTAAAATGTCTTTATATTCAAGCTAGACGATTGCCCAGGTTGATCCAAGAGGGATGTTTGTCTAATAGATTCTATCTACTATTGAGTTTAATTTTCATTAAAATTATTAGGATTAAAGAGTTGTTAAGAATATAAGTTAGATGTTTTAGGCAATTGAGGAGAGAAATTAGGCGTTTCAATCAATTTACTAAACATTAGCCTAACAGTATGGCAATGTCATGGCAGGACACATATAGATATAGTGTATTTAGACTAAGAAAATATATGGGGGTAGGCCGGTAATGAGGGAATATCTAAATTCCTTGGTTGGAAAACACATTAAAGTTGATCGTGGCGGTCCAGAATCAAGAAGTGGATTGCTTCTAGATGTTCGGGGGGATTTCTTCACGCTTTTAACGGAAAAGGATGGGGTTGTTTATTATAATATTCAACACATCAAGAGTTTAACGAGTGACCCGAAGAAAGACCATGAAGAATTGACTGTAAAAATACCAAAGACATTCACTTACATTAAGGGTGAATCGTTTAAAGAAATTGTATCCAAATTAGCATTTACATGGGTAGTTATCAATCGTGGCGGTCCGGAAAGAGTAGAAGGAGTATTAATCGATGTTGATGATTCAGGAATCAGTTTAGTATTAAAGGACGAAGTAGTGAAGGTCTCTAACTTTCATATTCGAAATATAAGCTATGGGAATAATCCGTTCCCACAAGAAAAAGAGAATAATGAGGAAAGTAAAGAAGAAAGTAAGAAAAAGGAAAGCAAAGAGGAAAATAATAACTAGCTTTTGACCATTAGTCGCCTCAATGCTTGGAGGCGACTATCCACTATCCAGGAGGTTCATTATCATGGTAAATTTACGTCAACAATTAAAAAGTCTAATACAATTTCCCATTTCTCTGTCGTTATCTGGATCCTATAAGGTTGAGGGATATATTGTTGGTGTAAAAACAGATTATATCCACTTTGAAGATACGAACAAAATACCGATTTATATTCCAATAAAATCTATAAAAGCTATTAAAAGAAATTCAAAAACAATGCAATTACAACCTTCTAATCTGGCAATGGTCAAGCAGCCACTTTTTAAAGATTTACTTACATCAATGAAGAGAAATTGGTTGTATTTGAAAACAGCTAATACGGATTTTTTAGAGGGTGTATTAAGTTCTGTTTATACGGATAATGCATTATTTGTACATGATGAAAACATTATGATCATTCCGATTTATGAAATTGTTTCTGTTCAGGAAGTTATGGAAGTTAAAGAGGGTATCACTGCGAAAGAGGAACAAGTAACTGAAGCGGGACAAAATGAGGAAACAGAAGAGGTAGTAGTGGAATCAATGGAAATAGGAGCGGTGAAAGATGCCATTATTGAGGAGAAGGAAACGAAAATAGAAGCTCAGCCTATCCAACAGGAGGTTCAACTAGTTGTACAGAATGAACAGGATGTTCTTCCTGTCAAATCTGTTACTTTAGAATCGGATAAAAATGAGAGCAATGCAACTGAAATTGAAGCAGTGAGTTCGTTTGAAAAAGAAAAAGAGGAACAAGCAAATGAACAAGTAACTGAAGCGGGACAAAATGAGGAAACAGAAGAGATAGTAGTGGAATCAATGGAAATAGGAGCGGTGAAAGATGCCATTATTGAGGAGAAGGAAACGAAAATAGAAGCTCAGCCTATCCAACAGGAGGTTCAACTAGTTGTACAGAATGAACAGGATGTTCTTCCTGTCAAATCTATTACTTTAGAATCAGATAAAAATGAGAGCAATGCGACTGAAATTGAAACAGTGAGTTCGTTTGAAAAAGAAAAAGAAAAAGAAGATGATGTAAACATTCCAACTTTTGATAACATGGAAATGAGAATTCCCAAAAAAGAAACTAAAGAAATAGTAGAGAAACATGATTCTCTTATCGAGTCTGTCACGATGGAAACAGAAATGTTAGATAGTCATACACCTAAAAAGGAATTAGTTAGTTCGTTTGAAGAGAAAAAAGAGAATGATGTAAAGGTTCGGTCTCGAAAATGTTACAAAAAGGTAATTACGAAAAAAGAATTTAAAGAAAAAATGGCAAAAGGTAATTCTCCTACCAAACCTAATGTCAAGGAAATGGAAATTTCAGATAATCATACACCTAAAAAGGAATTATCCGGTTCGACTGAAGAGAAAAGAGAGGATGAAGTAAAGTCTCACTCTAGTAAAGGTTATAAAAAAGTGGGATCTCCAAAAAATGATGGGGATATAAGGCAAGTACATGATGCTAATTCAAGACAAGCCATTTGCCAGAACAATGATCCGAAGACACGACTACTATATATTGTCTATTCTAGGGTTATGGATTATTAGGGTTATGATATTACAAGCATGGACTGATCGAATGTAGTTTTAAAAATAATTATGTGATTGTCAAGTCTTTAAGCTTTTGATATTTGGGTGTAGTGTTTATGAAAATAAAGGAGGGTGAATATGGAAACGTTACACGCTTACCTTGATCAAAATGTGGAACTTGAAGTGTCAGGGGATAAGATTCTAAAGGGGAAATTAGTAGATGTTGGAACAGACATAATCGTCCTATTTAATGGGAAGGATTATTTATATATTCCTTTTACACACATTCAACATTTTTGGTCGACTCAGGATGATGACGAAGTGTATGAAGAAAAGGAGACAAAGCCTTTTAATACTACAACATTATCTGTTCGCTCTATATTAATGAATGCAAAAGGAATGTACTTGGAAATAAAAGTTGTTGGAAAACAGTCGATTCATGGTTATGTTACAGGTGTACAAAGTGATTATATAATTTTTTACTCTCCGATTTTTCAAACCATGTATATTCCGTTGAATCATTTGAAATGGCTAATGCCATATCATACTTCAAAGAAACCTTATACTTTAGATAATGAGATGCTATCTGTTAATTCATCCAATATTTCTATGGCGAGATCATTTGATGTTCAATTGCAAAAATTAATTGGCAAAATAGTTGTCTTCGATTTAGGTTTAGTAGAACATCGAATAGGACGATTAAAAAAAGTCGAATCTAAGTTTATTCAATTGGTTTCTGCAAAGGGGAATGTCATATTAATTAATTTGCAACATATAAAATCTGTTCATGTTGTATAATTCTACTGGAAATAGGAAAGGTGATGATTGGAAAAAACAATTCATCACCTTAGTTTTTATAAAAAAGCTCACTCTGCCTCCTCATTCTAACTCCCTCTTATTCTCTTCAATTCATTATGAACAAAAGAAGATTATTCCACCTAACGAATAAGTTTATTTGATATTAGGTCATTCAGGATGAAGAAATGACATAATGTGAAATACAAAAAGTAGTCTATTTTGCTTGATAAAAAGTATTAATGAATATGAATTAGTTGTATCCTTTCAGTCAACTAATCATATGATATAGTAAATTTTGAAAATGGGGTGACAACATGTCAGGTAAAGGAAAGAGAAAAGATGGAACTAGCAATACACCAACTGAACAGACAACTGATAAAACGGCAAAGGACACCACATCAACTGAAATAACCACCGAGACATCAGAGAATGCCTCAAATACCGAAGTGAAATCAACCAACACAACTAATGCAAGTGGAAAAGGTGGAAAAGGGGAAAAGGCGGAACTGGAGATACATCTAGCGAAACAACGACCGAGACATCAGAGGATGCCTCAAATACGGAAGTGAAATCATCCAATACAACTAATTCAAATGGAAAAGGTGGAAAAGGCGGAACTGGAAGTACATCTAGCGAAACAACGACTGAGACACCAGAGGATGCCTCAAATACGGAAGCGAAATCATCCAATACAACTAATTCAAATGGAAAAGGTGGAAAAGGCGGAGCTGGAAATACATCTAGCGAAACAACGACCGAGACACCAGAGGATGCCTCAAATACTGAAGCGAAATCATCCAATACAACTAATTCAAATGGAAAAGGTGGAAAAGGCGGAGCTGGAAATACATCTAGCGAAACAACCACCGAGACATCAGAGGATGCCTCAAATACTGAAGCGCAATCATCCAATACAACTAATACAAATGGAAAAGGTGGAAAAGGTGGAACTAGGAAATACATCCAGCGAAACAACCACCGAGACATCAGAGGATGCCTCAAATACTGAAGCGAAATCAGCCAATACAACTAATTCAAGTGGAAAAGGCGGAAAAGGTGGAACTAGAAATACATCCAGCGAAACAACAACTACTGATACTACAAAAAACGACTAACATGTAAAAGGACTACTACTAATTAAAATGACGTGTTATTTAATATATCTCAATTTGAAGAGGGGTCTAACACTCCTCTTCTTTAAATAAAATAGGGAAAAATACTTTAAGTAACCCTCGTTTGTCTCCCGTTATATATAATCTCCCAAAGTTTGATTAAACATTTGTAGGATTAAGGAGGGGTTATTTTGGATCATATTGTTGTGAAGGATACTGAAAAATATGGTAGGGGTGTGTTTGCATTACGTTCTTTTATGAAAGGAGAATTAATTGAGGCGGCTCCTGTTATTGATATGCCACAAACTGAGAGAAATTATATAGAGAAAACGAGGTTATTGGAGTATTTTTTTAATTGGGGTGAAAAAAATAAGGATCCCGCTATTTGCTTAGGGTACGGTTCTTTATATAATCATTCCTATTCCCCAAATGCAAAATTTATTAATAATCTAGATAATCGTACAATTGATTTTTATGCATTAAGAGACATTCAACAGGGAGAAGAAATTACTGTAAATTATAATGGTGATCCTAATTGTAAATCAGATGTATGGTTTGATGTATTAGAGTAAAGAGAAGCTTTTTAATAAGTTCGTTACTATTTATTAAAGATGTACTAAAATATTCATCTCTTAGGGAAAACATCTCAAGGTTGGCTTGCCTATTCTTCCTTTTAGAGTCTTAAATATGTGCTTTCAATACCCAAACCCAAATTGTATTCTCGGAGCGGGTACTCGTACTGTCTATTATTTCAAGTTCGTTTTCGGTGCTTGTCACCCCTCTTCATTATTAGCCTCGATAGAAATCCCTGATGCACGTTACAAGATTGTTTTTTCTAAAATCTCTTTTAGTAAATAATTTGTTCTTTTATAATACATAAATGTATCTGATAAAATATACCCTATGGGGTACTTTTGGATAAGCCTTAGGCATTTCAACCAATTTATTAATCACTAGGCTAACTGTATAGCAATGTCATGGCATGACACATATAAATATAATGTATTTAGACTAAGAAAAAATATATATATTGGGGGAGACTTATGATGAAGGAATATTTAAATACCTTGGTTGGGAAACACATTAAAGTCGATCGTGGTGGTCCTGAATCAAGAAGTGGAATGCTTCTAGATGTTCAGGATAATTACTTCGCGCTTCTAACGGAAGAGGATGGGGTTGTATATTATAATCTGCAGCACATCAAGAGTTTTACTCGTGATCCGAAGAAAGACCATGAAGCATTGGCTGTAAAATTACCCAAGTCATTCACTTACTTTAAGGGTGATTCATTTAAAGATGTTTTATCAAAATTAGTGTTTACATGGGTAGTTATCAATCGCGGTGGTCCTGAAAGAGTAGAAGGTGTATTAATTAGTGTTGATGAAGCAGGAATCAGTTTAGTATTAAAGGATGAAGTGGTAAATGTTTCTAACTTCCATATTCGAAATGTAAGTTATGGGAATAATCCATTTCCAAAGGAAAAAGAGGAAAATCAGGATAAGGATAAAAAAATAAGATAAAAAGATAATCAAAATAAAGATAATCAAAATAAAGATAATCAAAATCAGGATAATAAAAAATGAAATAATAATTAGGTTTTGTTCATTAGTCGTCTCAATGTTAGGAGGCGACTAATTTACTATCCAGGAAGATATCGGGCGATCAAATAAATCAAATATTTTATTGGGTAAATGAGAAGGTTTGATTTTGAGGAAAATGATTTACATGATTATTTATTTCTTTAATAGTATATGCAAGCTTGTCTTAATCACTTATACGTTTTCCCTATAAAAAAGTAAAATGGGCAGTCAAAGTAATGGACGATATACGTAATACATTAGAAATTTGTCCTATTGAAAGGAAAAAAAGAGATTGTGATGAGGAGTACTAAGTAAAAGCTTTAATGGAGGAAAAAATCATTCATATAGATAAGGAGTTACTGTGAATATAAAAACGGTAAAACAATGATGTAAGCGGGCACATTATTTCAAACTTGCCTTTTCGCTTTAATCCAGAAGAAAATCTGAAATAATGAGCTCTAATATTCACTTTATTCCGCAATGTGAAAAACTCTATTCAAACTAATTCAACTATTTTTTGTGGAATTTTGAGTTCTCTCCCAACCTTTATGCTAATCCACGATAGAAATCCATTACTCCACCAGTTGATAAGGGAAGTAGATCACATCAAATGTTATAAGGTAGGAGTAGCACTCTTTAAAAGAACGCAAGACAAATGTTTTTCCTGCACCCGATTCTCCAATTAGAAGTCTCATTCCCATTGATATTTGCAAGTAATTTAATGCAGCTAAAGCTCCTTGATTATTCGTAGATGAAAATGCATCGGAAGGTCGATATCCTTTGAAAATGACTTTCTAGCCAATGAATAAAAGGATCTATACGTTCTCTTCGTCCTCTTTTGCTCCAACTGTGATTAGGAGCAATGCAGAAGCACGATCAAGGTTTATATAAAGGACGAATGGTATTGGCAGAAAATAAAAAGGATCTAAAAGTCAGTATATATTGACAATTGGATCCTTTTTTCGAGTTCATGGCAGATTCCTATGACAGATGTTTTTGTATAAAGTTATTTTATCCTGTCATAACAGGCAGTAAGCCCCCTACTTCAAGACGTAGAGTAATAACGAATATGGATAGGTAGGGAATCAACTGCTTGTAAAGATCTGAATTAATGAACGCAGACTAAATACGCCTGTGGCAACATCTGCGTGACCAGCATGCTGCTGGCCTCAACTAACTATCGGTGGAGGATAAGAAAAAAAACCGCTGATGAAAGTTTCACTTTATTGCATTTGTTGGTTGAGATCTTGGATACATTCTTGTACAAGGGTTACAGCTTGGCTCATCGAGGCACCGCCACCAAATGCAGCAGTCACTCCAATTGCTTCAAAAATTTCTTGTTCTGAACAGCCTTGATCAAGGCATCCTTTCACATGGTAAATAATACAATATTCATCTTGTGAAAACAGACTGATGCCAAGAGCAATTAATTGTTTTTCCTTTTTTGATAGTACACCTTCTTTGAAGCATTCTTCTGTAAAATTATTATACTTTTCTGCAAGAGAAGGCATTTTCTTTGTAAACTCGCCAATTCCAGCCTTATATTCATGTAAGGCTGCTTCTGTAGGATTTCTAAATTCCATTTCCATTTTTTACTCATCTCCAATATGTAATTAATAGTAATGCAGTGATAGTATAAGCAATCGTAGTCAAATTCATTCATAGATCATCCAAGATTCCTGTTAGATTAAAACTATATAACTATAGTGATAATGTGGTTAAAACCCCTATATGACAGGTGTCACTATTAGAGTGGTGAAGATCGTGTTAAGCTCCAAATAGTTATTTTAAAATATTAATTAAAGCGGGGGAATTACATTGAACTTTCCATCATTAAGAATCGGTCACATGACACCTAAATTTCCAATTATGCAGGGAGGAATGGGTGTCGGAATTTCTCTAAGTAAACTAGCGTCTGCCGTTGCCAATTCTGGGGGTATCGGAATTATTTCAGGAACGGGTATTTCCATTGATGAAATGCGCTTTCATATCCAGCAAGCAAAAAAATCATTAACAGGACCTGGTTATATTGGTGTAAATGTATTATTTGCGATGAATGATTTTGCGGAAAAAATGAAAGTAGCTCTTGAAGAGAAGGTAGACTTTATTATTTCGGGTGCCGGTATCTCCAGAGATATGTATGCCTGGGGAAGGCAAGCGGGTATTCCAGTACTTTCTATCGTCTCTTCTGCAAAGTTAGCAAGAATATCCCAAAAGCTAGGTGCAGCGGCTGTTGTGGTGGAAGGTTTTGAAGCGGGGGGCCATTTAGGGACAGATCGGAAAATGTTTGAGATCCTTCCAGAAGTGGTTGAGGCCGTTTCAATACCGGTAATAGCTGCAGGAGGTATCTTAACAGGAGAAGATATTGAACAGGCATTAAGTATGGGGGCCTCAGGTGTACAAATGGGTACAAGATTTGTTGCAAGTGATGAATGTGATGCTCCATTGGCTTTCAAGCAAAAGTATGTAAATGCGACTAAAGACGATATTTTATTAGTTAAAACAACGGTTGGTCTACAAGGGCGAATCATCAAAAATTCTTTTTCTGATTTGATTACAAGTCAAGATAAAGTAAAAATAAGAAACTGTCATGATTGCTTAAAAAATTGTTCTTACCGTTTTTGTACACTAGATTCTCTTTATAAAGTAATGGAAGGGGATGTAGAAAATGGTCTTGTTTTTGCTGGGGCCCGAGTACATGAAATAAATGGGATCCTGCCTGTTCAACAAATTATGAAACAATTAATGGAAGAATACCAAATAGCAATTAAAAAACGTGAAGAAAGTATAAGTGTATTATCTTCATAACTAAAAGCCCACGTCTGAATTCTTGGATTCGTACGTGGGCTTTTTTGCTGGGTTATTCAGTTGTAACAATCTAGTCGTTAATAACGGCTAACGGGACTTAGAGTAAGGCTAAAGTGAGAGGTTGGAAGCAAAGAGCAACTTGCGTTAGGGCTTTAGGAATCTGGGATGAATGACTCTAAATGTATTACATCATTTTTTTGTTTATGGATAGTATATGCGAGCTTGCCAACCCTAACCTCTTTCCCTATAAATAATAAAATTGGGTAAAATAAGTAAAGTAAAGATGAGCATTAAAATAGCTGGAATTTCTTAGAATTAGTACTTGCTTAAAATGGACATAATAGCCCAGAAGTTATTAAATAATCATTAAAATTAATTACGGTGAAAACCGGTAAATAAAGAGGTGAACCAATGACGATTGTCCGCCTTGGTTATGTAGCGATGAGTATGGAATTAAAAAATGCTTCTCCATCCAAAACCATGACTTTTTCACAATTCGAAAAGGTAAGAGATCGGGAAGCAGCTATTCGTAAATTAGAGAGGATCGCTCTGTCAAATCTACATAACACATTAAGACTCCTGCGACATTGCGCAGCATATGACATTCATTTTTATCGTTTAACTTCACGATTAATTCCTTTAGCAAATCATGAGGAACTTCTTGATTGGAATTATATGAAACCACTAAAAGAGGATCTAAAGGAATTAGGTGATTTTGCCAAAAAACAAAAAATAAGAGTTGATTTTCATCCAGATCACTTTGTCGTTATTAATTCAAGTAAAAAACAAGTTTTAAAGAATTCCATTCAAACACTAAAACTTCATTATTTATTGTTGAAGGGAATGGGCATTGATCCAACCCACCGATGTGTAATGCATGTAGGTGGTAACTATAAAGAAACAGAACAATCACTCGAACGTTTTGTTGATAATTGGATGATGGTCCCAGGCAAAATACAACAAATGATCATGCTTGAAAATGATGATACTTCCTTTACTTTGGAAGATACTTTATATTTATGTGAAAAACTAGAGATTCCACTTGTATTTGATTACCATCATCACCTAGCCCATCATTCCGATTTGGACTGGAAAGTGCATTGGGATCGAGTTGTAAATACTTGGAGATACTCGCCATTGCCAATTAAAATGCACATATCAAGTCCAAAAAGTGACCAAGAATTTCGTCATCATTCAGATTTCATTGATCCTAAAATGTTCTTTGAATTTCTGCAGGAAATAAAAGGGAGCGTTTCGGAAATTTATTGCATGATTGAAGCAAAAAGAAAGGATGAAGCCCTTTTTCAATTAATGAATGATGTGAAAAATAGAAAGGACGTAGATATTATTGATGGATCATCTTTTTATTTAAAGTGAAAGCACTTATTGAAAAATTATAATAACTATTAGATGAATAAAGTGAAAAAGTTTGGAATGAAAAGTCATAATAACCATTAGATGTATAAGTGAAATAGTATTATGATAGTGGAGGACAAGTAATTATAAGAGAAGAAAAGAATGAGGAGTTACTATGAATAAAATAACGGTAAAACATTTAGTAGAAAAATTAAAACTAGAAATTATTGCTGGTGAACAAGGCCTCGATTATGTAATCACGACGGATGAAATGCATCGTCCTGGATTACAATTAACTGGGTATTTGGTTCATTATCCAAGGGAACGAATCCAGCTATTGGGCAAAACAGAAATTACATACTTGCATTCATTAACAGAAGAGGAACGAAACAAAAGAATTGGAAATGTCATTAAAGAACGTCCTCCATGTATTATCATTACCCATAACCAAGAAGGATTAACGTATCTCATTAAGCATTGCAATGAACAAGGGGTCGCACTTCTCCGGGCAAAGGAGCATACGACAAGGGTTATAAGTCGATTGAATAACTTTTTGGAAAAGGAGTTAGCTGAAAGTATTGGGATTCATGGAGTGTGTATGAATGTGTTTGGCGTCGGATTATTAATTCGAGGGGAGAGCGGGATTGGGAAAAGTGAATCGGCTCTATCTTTAATAGAAAAAGGTCACCGGCTCATTTCAGATGATTTAGTCATTCTTAAAAACATTGATAATGAAACATTAATTGGAACTCATAATGGAACAAACCGAGATTTCTTATCACTGCGTGGAGTGGGGATGGTCAATGTTCCGAGACTTTATGGTTCAGGTGCTTTCCAGGAAGAGACGATCATCGAATTAGATATTGTCTTATCGGCATGGGATGAAAATAAGTATTATGATGCAATGGGACAATCAAATGAATTTGTAGAGTATTTAGACGTTGCAGTCCCACATATTGAAATTCCGGTTCGACCGGGAAGAGATATTGCCACTTTGATCGGGGTAGCTGCGAAAAACTTGCGGTTAGAACAACAAGGATATAACGCATTCGATGAATTTCAAGAAAGAATTCAAGAAACGATTAACGGAAGTTCAAAATAATACAAGGGGATTCCCGATAATGAAAATTCGATTTGGCTATGTTGCTAACGCGCTGGGACTATGGAACGCCAGCCCTTCAAAGGCTTTGACATTTACTCGATATTCCGCTCTCCCAAAAGAAGAAAGAATGGATAAACTCAAAGAAGTAACAGCACAAAATTTACATCATACGAAAAGGATTCTGCATTATAACATTGCTCATGAAATCGAACTGTATCGATTTTCAAGCTCTCTCGTTCCTCTCGCAACCCATCCAGAGGTGAGCTGGGATTTTATTTCACCTTTTCGACAAGAATGGGAAGAGTTAGGAAATCTAGTGAAGAACTTTCGTTTACGAACAAGTTTTCATCCAAATCAATTCACACTTTTTACAAGTCCGAGGGAAGATGTTACGAAAAATGCAGTTAAAGATATGGAATATCATTATGCCATGCTTGAAGCGATGGGAATCACTGAACAATCGATTATCAATATTCATATTGGCGGAGCTTATGGGGATAAAAAGACAACGTTAAAAAGATTTCATGAAAACTTTAAGTCCCTTCCAAGCCATATTAAAAAAAGAACGACTCTTGAAAATGATGATAAAACATATAACATTGAAGAAACTCTTTTAACTTGTGAAAAGGAAAAAGTGTCGATGATCCTTGATTATCATCATCATATCGCTAATGATGGGGGACATGAAGTAACACCGTTTTTGGAACGGATTTTTGCAACTTGGACGGTTTCTAATTTGATCCCTAAAGTTCATCTTTCATCACCAAAGACGGAAAAAGCCTTTCGTTCCCATGCAGATTTTGTGTCATTAGACTTTGTTCGGCCTTTTTTAGATTGTGCGAAAGAATTGGATCAAGACTTTGATATCATGATTGAAGCTAAGCAAAAGGACTTTGCTATGCAAAAGTTAGTCGAAGACATTGCTTCTATTCGAGGAGTAAAGCGGATTACTAGCGCGTCAGTAGAAATGTAAAAAGAGTGCTCGGCGCCTTCCACAAAAAGGAAGGGGACTTGCACTCTTTTGATTTATTTTGCTGTTTCTTTTTCTCCTGGTTTAATCGCCATAAAGGTGAGTAAGGAGGAAAGTACACTGAATCCGCATAAAATATAAAATAATAATTTTCCGGTATGATCCATCAAGATTGCTAAAACGGGTGGACCAGCTGCTACCCCCAAAAATCGCATGGAGTTATAGATTGACGTAATGGTACCCCGATGTTCCTTTTCAATACCTGAAGTAAGGAGAGAATCTAAACAAGGTAAAACCACACCAATACCAATTCCGCAACATAAAAATAAACTGATTAAGAACCATTGTCGATTTGAAAAACTTAACACGATAACAGAAATAGCTAACATAACACTTCCGGAAAAGATGAGCCATTTCATCAGGACCTTATTTTCCTTAATTAATCTTCCTGTAAAATAAGAGGTTAAACATAAGGCCCCTAAAGGAATCGCTAAATAAAGTCCTTTTTTTATACCATCGATATGATATTGTGTTTCAAGTGTTTCGCTTAAATAAAAAAGAACACCGAACAAAACAAACATCATAATGGCGCCAATGAGAAAAATTGCATTTAACCATTTACCATTATGTGAAAAGGTCTTTTTTATATTTTTGAAAAATTGTTTAAATGGAATTGGTTTTTCTCTTGTTTTCGGTGGTTTAACAAGAAACCATACTAATAAGGTTGAAATTAAACAAAAAACCGGAATCGCAAAAAACGGTAGAAACCAGATGATCCCAGCTACAATCGAGCCGAGGATCGGACTTAATACTTTTCCAAATGTATTGGATGTTTCGATAATCCCTAATGTGCTACTAACTTCCTCTTCGCTTTTGAACATATCTCCTACTAAAGGCATTACGATTGGAGAGGCTCCAGCTGCTCCAACTCCTTGTAAAGCCCGTCCTAGTAAAACAATCCAGTATGCATCGGCCATTTTCCAGGCTGCCCATCCAGAAACAAGACCACCGATTCCGGTAATGATTAAACTAGGAATAATTACCTTCTTTCGACCGATGTGATCGGATAAATATCCAGCTAACGGGATAAGAATGATGGCAACAATAGAATAAACCGTAATAATCATACTCGATTGAAAGGATGAGATATTTAGTTTTCTCTGTATATCAGTTAGAACGGGTATGAACATCGAGTTTCCCAATGTCATAATAAGTGGGATGGATGCGATAGATAAGACTGCCCATTTTTGATTATGGGTATTATTCTTTTTCTTTTTAGCTGCTTTGCTTCCTTTAAGTGAATGTAGTTTTTCAACATGATCCAATTGACAAACCGCCTTTGCATTCAGTAACAGTTTTATCTTTGCCTAAAAACCCAAAACTAGTATGGAAAAAATTCTGTATTTTAATAAGTTTTTCATGTTTATTGAAAATTATTTTAATTTTTATGTTGACTAATAATAAATTTAATATTATGATAATAGACAAATAAATGTACGGCAGTGATGAAGAGTAGTACCTTTTCTTGAGCACTTAAGAGAGCTGATGGCTGGTGAGAATCAGTGTGTGATGAAAAGCGAATGGACTTCTGAGCCCCAAACCGAACCTTCAAAAGTAGTAGGCTTTGGCGAATGTCTCATCGTTAAAAGAGACGCGTATTAGAACGGAACGGTTTGTTCGATACGATAAAGTGAGCTAATATTTTAGCTAATCAAGGTGGCACCACGGGTTTCTCGTCCTTATATTCGACGGGAAACCCTTTTTGTGTTTTTAAAATAGATGTTTATTGTTGATAATTAGCCTTATGTGTATGGCATGAGCAGGTTTTACTATAATGAGTAACGTAGTGAACCCATACACATAAGGGCGTTTGAAAATCAATATTAAGATTTAACAGAGCCAAATAAAATTGAATGATGTAAATCGCTACAGTAAGAGGAGTACACGAAAAATCTTCGTTTCAGAGAGCCGGGAATGGTGTGAACCGGTACGAAGACTTCGCTGGAATGGACTTACGAGAGATAGCCTGAAAATAGGAGTATGGCTATACGGAGTTCCACCGTTAAAAGGATAGGGTATTTAGGTAGAGGTTTTGGTTAGGGTTAGTAACAACGATCCCAAATTACAAACCACCAATTTGTACCCGAAAAGAGAGAGTTCGTTCACGAACTCTAAAAGAGGTGGCACCACGGTACATAATCGTCCTCTATTCACATATTTTTACTTGTGGATAGGGGACTTTTTTATTTTTAAGGAGGTTATGAGGATGGAACCTTTAAGTACAAATACGAATTTAACTATTGTAGAGATCCAAGGAGATACCTTAACACCCATCACGATCTATCAAAGGTTACAAGGGAAAAAGAAATTTCTTCTTGAAAGCTCTTTAAAGCATGAAAACTCAGGACGCTTTTCGTTTATCGGTGCCGAGCCATTTATGGAATTAATTGGATATGATGATCAATGTCAAATCATTAGTAAAAATGGCAGGGAGGAGATCGTCGGTAAACCATTGGAAATTCTTAAAGAAATGATCGCTGATTGTCATCATGATAGTAACCCGTTATTTCCTTTTGCTGGAGGAGCAGTTGGATTTGCCGGTTATGATGCGATTAGACAATATGAAAAGATTGGTGTTGTTCCAAACGATGAAATGAATGTACCAGATGTGCACTTCCTGTTTTTTGAAGTATTGGTTGTTTTTGATCATTTGGAACAAAAGATTTATCTCGTAGGGGCAGCACATGTAAATGGTTCTACGAAAGAAGAATTGCTAGCACAAATTGAAAAAGTAAAAAGGGACATCCAAAACACAGCTTCTGAATCGGAAGAAATAGAGGCAAAACTTACTGCTTTTCAGGCATCGATCCCAAAACATGAATTTATCAATCATGTTGAGCGAGCAAAAAAATATATTGAAGAAGGCGATGTTTTTCAAGTCGTACTTTCGCAGCGGTTAAAAGCAACGATTGAAGGGGACCCCTTTTCATTTTATCGAAAACTTAGAATAAAAAATCCATCTCCTTATATGTATTACTTTGATTTCTCTGACTACTATATTGCTGGAGTTTCACCGGAAAGTCTCATAAAGGTACAAGGGAAGAAAGTCATAACGAATCCAATTGCAGGAACAAGGCCAAGAGGGAAAAGTGAGGCTGAGGATAAGCATCTTGCAGAAGATTTATTAGCCGATGAGAAGGAATTAGCTGAACATAAAATGTTAGTGGATTTAGGGCGTAATGATCTTGGGCGTGTTTGTGAATTTGGAAGTGTTCATCTTAGGAAATATCTGCAAATTGAAAACTTTAAACATGTGATTCATCTAGTCTCTGAAGTGGAAGGGGAGTTAAAAGATAATTGCAGTCCAATTGACGCCTTGATTTCAACTCTTCCTGCAGGAACCGTTTCAGGAGCACCGAAAATTAGAGCGATGGAAATCATTAATGAAATGGAAAATTGTAAACGAGGCATTTACTCAGGAGCGATTGGCTATGTCTCCGGTAACGGCAATCTAGATTTTGCCCTAGCGATCCGAACAATGGTCATCAAAGGGAACGAGGCATTTATTCAAGCGGGAGCGGGAATTGTTTATGATTCGATTCCAGAAAAGGAATATGAAGAAACGCTTCATAAATTAAAAATGTTTTTGGAGGAGAATGTTGATGATTTTATTAATTGATAATTATGACTCCTTTACGTATAACTTGTATCAGTATCTTGGAGAACTAGGTGAAAAAGTCATTGTAAAAAGAAATGATGATATTACGATTTCAGAAATACAACAATTAAATCCAGAAGCGATTGTAATATCTCCTGGTCCAGGACGGCCTGAAGAAGCAGGTATAATCATCGATGTTATTCAACAATTTCATACCAAATATCCGATTTTAGGCATTTGTTTAGGACATCAAGCCATCGGCTGTAGTTTTGGAGGAACGATCTCGAAAGCAAAGAACATTATGCATGGAAAAGTATCAAAAATTCAGCATGCAAGAAAAAGTATTTTTGAACCATTTCCTCAAGATTTAGAAGTGATGAGATATCATTCGCTCGTTATTCAAAAAGATACGCTGCCAAACGAGCTCGAGGTGTTGGCTACGTCAACGGACGACAATGAAATCATGGCGATTAAACATAGTGAATATCCGCTGTATGGAATGCAATTTCATCCAGAATCGATTGGAACAGAATCTGGTTTGCAATTATTAAAACAATTTTTACATGAAATAAGAGAGGAAGTGGCGATATGAAGGAAATATTAGCTCGGTTAACGGCGGGAGAAGAACTATCAAAGCAAGAGGTTGAAACGGCAGTAAACTGTTTATTTTCAGAAGATATAACGGATAGTGAAATTTCTGCCTTTTTAATCAGTTTGAAGTCAAAAGGTGAAACGGTAGGAGAAATTGCTGCGCTCGTTGATGGCATTCGCTCAAATGCACTATCTTTCAAAAAGAGCATTCCGAATGTTATGGATAATTGCGGTACAGGTGGCGATGGCCTTAAAACCTTCAATATTAGCTCTACGTCTGCATTTGTTATCGCAGCTGCTGGGATTCCTGTAGCTAAACATGGCAATCGTAGTGTTTCCAGTAAAACAGGGAGTGCGGATGTTCTTGAGAAGCTAGGAATTGAGTTTAATCTTTCAGCAGAAAGGCTGGAAGAGATCATTGAAGAGGTAGGGATTGCGTTTTTGTATGCACCAAATGTTCATCCAAATATTAAACGAATCCAAAAAGTCCGCCGAGATTTAGGGATTCCAACGGTGTTTAATTTATTAGGGCCATTAATGAATCCTGTATCTTTAGATACTCAATTCTTAGGTGTCTATCGCCGAGATTTAATGACTGTGTTTGCCGATGTTCTTCATGAGTTAGGAAGAAAGCGGGCGGTTGTATTGAATGGTGCAGGTTCGATGGATGAAGCTTCCCTGCAAGGAGAAAATTATCTTGTCGTGTTAGAGAATGGAACGATTACGGAAAAAACATTACATCCGGAAGAGGTTGGTTTACCCATAACGCCAAATGAAGCGATTGTTGGCGGCTATGCCAATGAAAATGCCGAAATATTGCGAAATGTGTTAAGAGGTAAAAAAGGTGCCCATCGTGATACAGTTCTTTTAAATGCGGGAATTGGAATATATGTCGGTGGAAAGGCAGGCAGCATTGAAGAAGGGGTTAATCTCGCAAAAGAAATGATTGATAATGGTGCAGCATATGAAAAATTACAACGTTTAATTGAAGCTAGTAAAATGAAAAGTGAGGTGATCTAAAATGGCAACCATTTTAGATGCAATTATTGCAGAGAAAAAAGTCGAGGTACAACAATTAAAAAAGAATTCCATTCTATTAAATAAAAAGAGTCATCATCCCCGCTATTCATTACTTTCAGTTCTCGAAAAGGCTGAAGACTTAACGATTATTGCCGAATTCAAACGGTCCAGTCCTTCAAAAGGGGAGATTAATTCAAATATTAGTCCCGCCGATCAAACAAGTTCCTATATCCGCCACGGTGCAGATGCATGTTCTGTTTTAACTGATAAAAAATTCTTTAAAGGGGACTTTTCTGATCTAGAGGAGGTTCGCAAAACCATCCAAAATCCGATTCTATGTAAAGACTTTGTGATCGATTCTGTCCAAATTGATATTGCTAAAAATGTTGGAGCCGATGTGGTTTTACTCATCGTTGCTGCAATGGATGAAAGGAAGTTAAATTCTCTCTATCAATATGCAAAAGAACAAGGCTTGGACGTATTAATGGAAGTTCATAATGAAGAAGAATTGGAAATCGGCTTAAAGACCGGTGCAAAAATAATCGGAATTAATAATCGAAACTTAAAAAACTTTCATGTAGATTTATCGGTTACGGAAAGACTGGCTCCAATTGTTAAACAAAGCGGCGCTTATTTAATTAGTGAAAGCGGAATTAAGGATCTCGATGATGTAAAAAGAGTGGTAGCTGCGGGTGCTAATGGAATTTTGGTCGGGGAAACGTTAATGAAAGCTCAAAGTGTAGAGCAAACATTAAAAGAAATGAAATTGCCATTAAATAAGGTGATGCATCAATGAATGTAAAAATATGTGGCATTCAGAATGAAGAATCTGCCCTTTTTGCAATTGAAAATGGGGCAGATGCTCTCGGCTTTGTTTTTGCTGAGAGTACGCGGAAGATCTTGCCTCTCGCAGCCGGGGAAATTATTTCTAGATTACCGAAGGAAACGATCAAAGTTGGGGTATTTGTGAACCCTAGCAGGGAAATGGTCGATGAAATTGTTGCGGTGACTGGAATTAATGTTGTTCAACTGCATGGAAATGAGACCCCCGAATTTTGTGCCTCTCTTCCATATTCCGTTATTAAAGCATTTAGTATTGAATCAAGGGAGGACTTAGAAAAAGTTAATGATTATTCGTCTTGTGAATATGTTCTTCTTGATGGACCAAAAGGAAAATATTATGGAGGCAATGGAATCTCCTTTGATTGGGAGATGTTATCAACATTTGATTTTAAACATAAAAAAGTGATTCTAGCCGGGGGATTAAATCCCGAGAATGTAGACATAGCAATGAAACAAAAAGCAGTTGATATGTTAGATGTAAGCAGCGGGGTTGAAACAAATGGAAAGAAGGATTTATCTAAAATTAAAAAGTTTATAACCGCTGTTAAACAGACTGAATTCATTTCATAACTGTCATTAATCGAATAAATCCTCTGTAATTGTGAATAATGCATAGTAATGATTTACAAAAGTAGGAGGATTATGATGGATCGTCAACAGTTTGAACAGCTTGGTGAAGAATTACGGAAAATGGGGCATCGAAGAAGACAGTTGGCAGAGAAAATTTTTAAAGAGGTGAAAGAAGGGGATGACTCCACTTCGAAAAGGCTTTACGAAGAATTGAGCGATGTTTCTGATCAGGCGATTAATATTATGACGCGTTAAAAAGAGTTATTTGATCAAGAAGTACAACAATTATAAAGAGAAAAGGACCTGCTTGAGGTCCTTTTTTCATGAATCATTATGAATGCTTGAATTTCGTAGTTGTAGAAATCGAACAAAATTCAATATAATTGTTTTTGTTACGGCATAGAATGGTACAGCTAAAATCATTCCAAGAATCCCCGCTAAGTTCCCAGCAACAAGGAGAATCACAATAATTGTGACTGGATGTGTGTCTAATCTTTTTCCTAAAATGAGCGGAGATAAGACATTTCCTTCTAATTGCTGTGCAATCGTAATCACGAGAACAGCTAATATGGCTTTAAATGGTGAATCAAATAAAGCAAGAATGACCGCAGGTGCTCCACCTAAAATAGGACCCACATATGGAATGATATTTGTAACAGCAACGATAAGAGCCATTACTAATGCATAGGGTAAATCGATGATTAAATAACCAATAAAAGCTAGTGTCCCCACAAATAGAGCAACAGTAACTTGACCATTGATATAAGCTGCAAGCGTCTCACCGGTATCTTTTAATGTTTTTAACCCTTCACTTCTATAGGAAGCTGGCAGAAATTTGCCAACCATTTCAGGGAACTTATTCCCATCCTTAAACATATAAAATAGCAGGAAAGGAACCGTAATAATCGTTACAGCAATATTTGTTACCGCACTAAAAATTCCCGAAACACTTTCCGTTATGCGATTTGGAAGAGTTGCTACATAGTCATTTAATTCCTTTACGATATTGCTTATCGAAACATAATCCTGTGTCATCACCCATTTAAACTGATCAGATGCTGACAATTGATTGATAAATACCATTGTCTGGTTGTAATAAAATGGGACATCATTCGCAAAAGCCATGATTTGCTTTGAAATCATTGGGATAAGATTGCCAATGATAAGGGATAAAACTCCAATGATGATGACATATACAATGAGAATCGCTAAAATTCTCGGAAGTTTTATTTTTTGCAAAAAACCAATAAAGGGATTTAGTAAAAAATATAAAAAACCAGATATGATGATAGGAAAGAAAAGCGTTGAGAAGAAAATTCCAATCGGTTCGAATAAAAATGAGATTTTCGTCGATAGATAGATGATAGTTACAATAATTAAAATTTGTAATGCCCAATATTGAAAATTTTTCTTTTTTGTCAAACGATTCACCTTTTTTCTTTCTAGATATTCCCATTATAACAAAACTGTCTAGTTAAATTCTACAGATATGGTGTAATTGTACGGCTTGACATAAATTATTTTCGTAGGCATAATAAACTATATAAACAAAAATTGAACGTTGAAGATGGATTAGTATGAGATCCTTGATGTGCAAGAGAGTGAGGTTTACAAGCTGAAAGACCTCATCACAAAGAAAGCCTCAGAACCTGCCGTCCTAGTCCTGTGTGCTAAACATAGGCGCTTTCAGAGCGTTATCATGCCTAAGTGGGATACAAGGTTGATTTGTATCCAATAAAGGTGGTACCACGGAAAATATAAGCCCTTTTCGTCCTTTTTTAGAGGATGAAAAGGGCTTTTTTATTTAAACATAATACAATTGAGATACATTTGAGTTAAAGAGTGAAGATTCGAAAAATATTTGCTAAAATAATAAAATGAGGGTGTAGAATGGAGAAAAAGCGGATTGTTGTAAAAATTGGTAGTAGTTCATTGACAAATTCACAAGGAGAAATTGATCAGGAAAAATTTATTGATCATGTCGAAGCGCTAGCTTTATTGAAGCAACTTGGACATGAGGTCCTCTTAGTTTCTTCTGGAGCTGTTGCTGCTGGTTTTTCGCGCTTAGGATATCCATCAAGACCAGTAACATTAAAAGGAAAACAAGCAGCAGCAGCTGTTGGCCAAAGTATTCTTATTCAATCCTACTTTGAACAATTTAACGTATTTAATATTACTCCTGCTCAGATTTTGTTAACGAGAAATGATTTCTCTAATAAAGGCCGTTATCGAAATGCGTTTGCAACGATAACGGAATTATTAGAAAGAGGAATAATCCCGATTATTAATGAAAACGATACGGTTTCTGTAAAAGAGTTAACCTTTGGTGACAATGACATGCTTTCAGCACTCGTTAGCGGACTTGTCCATGCTGACAAACTGATTATTTTGACAGATATTAATGGGTTATATGATTCAAACCCATTTGAAAACCCATCGGCAAGAAAATGGAATCACCTCCAAGAGATTACTGATAATGTTCTAAAAATGGCAGGTGGATCGGGATCAAAGGTAGGGACAGGTGGGATGAGGTCCAAGTTAATGGCAGCCAAAACAGCGCTAGCTTTAGGTGTTAAAGTATTCATTGGAAAAGGATCCGGCAAAGAAAAGCTCGTTCATATTCTTGAAGGAAAAGGGGATGGGACTTATATCGGGAGCGATTTGCTTACAAGTGTAAATAATCCAAAACAATGGATTGCTCTCCATTCAGAAACCTCTGGGAGAATATATATCGATGAGGGTGCTGAATTTGCACTTACGTATAATGGAAGTAGTTTATTACCGGCCGGTGTATATAGCTTAGAGGGAAGTTTTAGCAAAGGTGATGTCGTGGAAGTTTTTGGTAAAAAGGGAATGTTAGGTAAAGGAGAGGTCCATTATTCTTCAAATGAATTGAAAAAGATCATGGGTAAAAGCAGTCAAGACGTATTTCGTGAATTAGAGATGGACACATCTGTTGTCATTCATCGTAATAAATGGGTTCAATTAAATAATCAATAGGGGGATAATTATGAGTGAAGTAATCCAAAAAGCAAAAGCAGCAAAAAAGGTTAGTTTTGAATTAGTTAATAAAACAACAGAAGAAAAAAATCAAGCATTGGCGCAAATTGCGAAGCAGCTCATCTTAGATAAAGATGAAATTTTGCAAGAGAACGAGAAAGATTTACAAAAAGGAAGAGAAAATGGACTTTCTGATTCGGTTTTAGACCGGATTATGTTGAATGAAAAAAGAATCGTTGATATGTCAGATGCGATCGAACAATTAATAGGCTTAGAAGATCCAGTTGGTGAAATTTTGGAAACGATCAAAAAAGAGAACGGGTTAACGATTGTAAGTAAAAGGGTGCCAATTGGGGTAATCGGAATGATTTATGAAGCAAGACCGAATGTTACCATTGACGCTGCGACTTTATCTTTAAAAACAGGTAATGCAATGATCTTAAGAGGAAGTTCGTCTGCTTCTTATTCGAATCAAGTGTTAACAAAAACCATTCACCGAGCGCTTGAAAAAACGACGATCCCTGTTGAGGCTGTTCAGTCGATAGAAAATACGGATCGAGAAGCTGTAAAAGAACTCTATCATTTAAAAGATTATTTAGATGTTTTGATTCCACGTGGCGGGAAAAAGCTTATTGACACGGTTGTGAGTGAATCAACCGTACCTGTTATCGAAACAGGAGCGGGAAACTGTCATATTTATATTGATGAGAGTGCAAAATCCGATATGGCGATATCGATTGCGCTTAATGGTAAAACACAGCGTCCATCCGTCTGTAACGCGATTGAAACGATCCTTGTTCATGAAAACTGGTTTGCGCAGCATGGTCCTGCATTGCTCCAAGCTTTAAAAGAAAAAGATGTGAAGATTATTGGCGATCATAAGGTTTGCCAAGTGGATAAGGATGCAACATTGGCAGCAGAGGAAGAATGGTATACGGAGTATTTAGGTTTAACAGTTGGTATTAAAGTTGTAACAAGTGTGTCCGAAGCGATTGAACATATTAATCAATATGGAACAAAGCACTCGGAAGCGATCATTACTGAGAACAAAGATCATGCATCTCTTTTCTTAACATTAGTAGATGCTGCTTCGGTCTATCATAACGCTTCAACAAGATTTACAGATGGCTTTGAATTTGGTTTTGGAGCGGAGATCGGAATCAGTACGCAGAAACTTCATGCTAGAGGTCCAATGGGGTTAAAAGCACTAACTTCAAATAAGTATTGTATTTATGGGGAAGGCCAAGTTCGAAATTAACATATGGAGCAGGGTAGCTTAATGCTATCCTGCTTTTCAAATTTAGGGATTAAATATTCTTTGCAAAATTATCGTTTGGGATATTACATAGTGTAATATATAGACTAGCTGGTTCTTGACTTGTATTTTTAAATGCAAATTGTTCGTCGCCTTCTGCATAAATAACATCATTAACATTGATTTCAGTTTCTTGACCATTAATGACGAGTGTTCCTTTTCCTTTTATTACCATTAAAAACAAATCTGAACCGGGATGGGTATGTGTGGGTAGTTCTTGTCCAGGTTGAAAATTAAGCATAAATGTTGTGTTTTTTCCCTTTTTATATAAAATTCGTTTCGTAAATCGTTCTTCGCTATATTCGATTGCATCGAGAATTGATTTTTTCTCCATTTATTCTTTACCCCATTCATGTTTATTTAAATTCTTCATTAGTTAGGGAATTAAAATAATCCGATCAAGTAGAGTGTACCCAATTATGGGTAAAAAGATAAAAGTTATTATTTTAATATTTCTCGGGAAAGCGCAAAAATAGACATTTTCAGTAGATTCTATGTCATTTTTTATATATTTATATAAAAAGTTCCGTGATATTGTCAAATACAGCTATGGACCAAGTCACTACGCTGAGTAGTGCCCCTATTTAATAAGGAAATAGAAATGGTGTTTATTACTATTAAACTGATAAATAAAGTGGTAAGCTAAAAGGGAAATTAGTTTTTCTCCTTAAAATAGAAATTGTGGAGGAGTATTCATGTTAAAGACGACGAAAAAATTAGTGAATGAAGAGAATATTGTCAGGATCCTAACGGATATTGTTGAAAAATCTTATGAAGAAATTAAAGACGAGCCCGTTTTACTCTGCTTAGAATGCAGTGATGTTGATTTGGAAATTGCAACAGCCAATCATTTTGAGTTTCAAGAAGCTATTAAGGAGAATTTTGAGTTAGACGAGTTCGGAGATGTAATCCATTATGAGGAATATAAACAATTAATGGTTGAATTATTTGATTTCTTTGTAGAATTGCATATTCATAGCGGGTTGTTCGAATTTTTTCCAGAAGGGGAATACATGGTGAATGGAGAGCTAATTATGTCCGATTCTGATGTTATTGCACCTAAAGGAAAATTTTATGCACCATTTGAAGAAGCAGAATATTAGAAAAGTAACTTTACAAAAACAAGTAAAAAGATTGACATTATATTTATCTTTTTGTATAGTATTATAAAATAAATAAAAATAATTTTTAAAGATAAGTTATGAGAATAATCAAGTTTCTCTAATACTTATCTTACTATATCGCCTTAAAACCAAGTAAAACAATACGAATAATTAGTTAAGTATAGATTGAATCCTACATAGAATAATTATAGAGTGAGGAGATGGTGAAATTGAGAAAATCACACTTCATCAATTGGAAGAATGAAATATTATCAGTCTCGATTGATTTTCCAAATAATCTACAAGAAGGAAAGAAATACCCATTTATCATTATTTGCCATGGTTTTATCGGAAGTAAAGTGGGGGTTGACAGGCTTTTTGTTAAAGCAGCAGAAGAACTCGTTCAAGATCAGACAATCGTCCTTCGCTTTGATTTTGTTGGCTGTGGAGAAAGCAGCGGTGAATATGGGAAAACGGGATTGCATGATTTAGTCGATCAATTAAAAACGGTTCTCGCGTATTCTATCGATCAAATTAAACAAATTGATGCGGAAAAAATTACATTGATTGGGCATAGTTTAGGAGGAGCTACCGCGTTATTAGTTGCTGCAAAAGATCAACGGATTCGTCATTTAGTTTTGTGGTCATCTGTAGCAAATCCATATGAGGATTTAAGTCGGATTATTGGAAATGAAAAAATGAGAGCCTTAAAAAAAGGTTCTTCAGTCGAATATATGGGATATTTATTTGAGGAACGCTTTTTCAGCTCATTAATAGAATTCCATCCGTTACAAGCAGCAACCGAATTTACAGGAAATGTTCTAATTTTACATGGTACTGGAGATGAGGATATCCCTGTATCCTACGCAAAGGAATATGAAGCAGCGTTTAATTCGCGGAAAATGGGAAGTTGCATTTGTCATGAAATTAGTGATGCGAACCATACCATTTCAAATTACCACCATTTTACTGAACTTATAACAAACACGAAAAACTGGATGAATCATGAACTTTTTTTGCAAACAGTGTAGAGTGAAACTTCCATCAGTGGAATTTTCTTTCATCCCCCACCTATCCTCTTTTATTGTACTCAGAGTCTTGAGGTGTGGGTCTTACTACCCGTTAAGCCTGATAAAAGTTCTATATTTTTGGTGACAATTTTAGATTTTGTCTTAAAAACTTTCCCTTCTATGATATGATCATTTATAGTAATTTTAGGGAGTGTAAATGTTGGAAGTACATGATCAAACGAATAAACCGAGTTTAGTTAGGATGTTTTGGAGTCCGAGAGAGCAATTACTTAAAATAGGACATAATCCATTAATTGCCTTTCCGCTTCTATTGGTTACGATTCTTTATGTGATTGCCAATACATTAAAAGCCTTTTCCATACGTACAGAAGACGTCATAATTTCTGGGATGTCGATGCAAGAAGCAGAGATGGTTGCTGCCAATTTAAAAGCATTTACAGCAATGTCGGGGTTTATTTCTCCCGTCTTTTCGATTACAGCTGTGACCATTCTTTATTTCCTTATCTTGAAAGCAGCAGGAAAAAATGTGCCTTTTAAACAGGTTTTTTCAATGAATATTTATGTTTTTATCATAGGGGCTGCAGGGTTAATCGTAAATTCATTGTTATGGATTATGATGAATGACAGTCAAACGGGATTGATGGTTACGAGTCTAGGCGGTCTATTAAAAAGTGAGTTCACACCTCTTCATTTCATTGAAATCTTTCGTATTTGGAGTCTCATTGTTACTGCGATTGGGTTTCAAGCGATTGGACAGCTTTCGAAACGGGTTTCAGTTATACTGGTGATTATCCTTTTTGTTTTACAAGTAAGTTTTTCATTTGTAGGAAAAGGACTATTGGGCTAACCTAGCTAGAAAGTATATATATTGAACATATAGCTAAAAAGCAGACTCGTCATGAGACTGTTTTTTTATTATTTGAGCTTCATTATAAAGGCCATTTTTTCGTAAAGAAAAAAATGCAGTCATTTCTTGGGATGAACGCATATAAAAGAAGTGGAGGTGATTTTTTTGGTAAAAATTTTTATTGATCCAGGTCACGGTGGCTCAGATCCAGGTGCCGTAGGGAACGGATTGCAAGAAAAGAACCTTACGTTAAATATTGCTGCCCGTACTCGTGAAATTTTAATATCTGAATATGAAAATGTTTCGATCCAAATGAGCAGAACAGGAGATGAGACGGTAGGTTTAACATCTCGTACAAATGCAGCGAACAAATGGGGTGCCGACTTCTATTTGTCTATCCATATTAATTCTGGAGGGGGAACCGGCTTTGAAAGCTATCGCTATCCCGGTGCAGGGAAACCAACTTCGGCCAATCATCAAGTCATTCATCAAAATATTGTGACGCAGATCGACCTCATAGATCGGGGCATGAAACAAGCCAATTTTCATGTTCTTCGCGAAACAACTATGCCTGCCATACTTACTGAAAGTGGCTTTATTGACAGTGCAAATGATGCAGCGCAGTTAAAAAAATCTGGCTTTATTGAGAGCTTAGCTCGTGGGCATGCAAATGGTGTTGCATCTGCTTTAAATTTAAGGAAAAAACAAGAAAATAGGCCAACAACACCAGAAGAGAAACCTTCAACAAATGATTTATTTAAAGTGCAAGTTGGTGCCTTTAAGAATAAAGAAAATGCTGATCAGATAGCAGCTGAGGCAAAAGCAAAAGGCTTTCAAACTTATGTGAAACAGGATGGACAGTTATTTAAGGTCCAAATTGGTGCATTTGCAAACAGAGATCATGCAGAGGATCTCCTTAAAAGAGCGAAAGAAGCTGGACTTAACGCAGTAGTCATCATTGATTGAGGGAATAAGAAAAAGGCAATAATAAGTTGCCTTTTTCTTATTCTATATTTTAAAGGTGTATCTATGATTGGTTTTCGTATGATTGATATAAATAGATAAATTCATCTAACTTTTGGCTTAAATGGAGGGTTTTTTCATGATTTAATCCTTCCTTCATTCCAGCTCCGATTAGTTGTTCTCTAAGTGAATGGATATGATGCAATAAGATGATTTTTAATGGACGATCGGTTAGGGATAATTTCATATCATCTACCTCCAACATTCATTAATAACTAAACAATTAGCCTCATTATAACTGTTTTTTAATTGCAATAATGTGACTTTTCACACATGTATAATAGTATGACCCATATATAGAAGAATTATCCAATCCAAATAGATTAAAAGGTTTCCGAATCAATAGGCATGTAAGTAAAAGGAGCAGGACTCATAAAAGTCTGCTCCTTTTATTAATCAGCATCCTTACCAACGATGGGCTTTTGCGTTACTCCTCAAAATAATAACAGATTGAGACATTTGGGTTTCACCGTTAATTTGAGACTTTGTATGCTTACGCCTTGTGTTTGGGTGGTGAAAAAGCTCCGATTGACGATCTAAATGATCTTTGTAACTCATCGAATCACCTCTTCATTAGGATTGCTGAAACTGATATCCACTAAGGGCTATCAGCTATAGCATGTGAATCCCCGCTATAATTATACCTATGGATCTGTATACTTATTAAAAAATAACTTATTTATCCTGTGAGTGCTAATTGTTACAGATATAAGGTGTTGTTTTTAATATACTTAAACTATCATCTAAGGTGTTACAAATTACAGAACCTCCAAAGATAAAGGATGGTTAATCAAATGAAGGGTGAAATTTCAGGGGAACGAGAGATAATGAGTTTAGATTTATTGATTTATGCAATTATTGATCAAAATGGGCCGACAAGTATTCCTTCGATTCATAAACAAATAAATAATCAACTCTCAATGAGTGAAGGTCCATCAAAACCCATTAGACTCGTACAAATACAAGCAGTAATCGGACGTAAAGGAGATGTATTTATTGAAAGTGACGGCCTCGTTTCTTTGCGTCCAGAGCGAGAGTTTCTTTCAATGACTGCTGAACTTGGCACTTGCCGAAGCCCATGGTTTAAATTAAAGGTAGATTTTGTCAATAAAACATTTATGCTTTTAGAGTTAAATTTAGATTCGAAAAACCCATTTGATTTTCAGCCGTTGCAGGCGGGGAGTACGGATGAGTTTAAGAGAGCTATTTACCAATTAAAAATTTGGGACTGGAAACATTGTTATGAGCGGCAAGAGATTGTGTTAGATGGAATATGTTGGTCCATCGCATTAAAAACAAAGGTTAATATTCATAAAAGTAAAGGGTTAGATTTATTTCCGAAAGAGTGGCCTGCGTTTTATCAAGCATTAACACAATTGACCGGTAAAAAATTTTGTTAATGTTTGATGGAGTGAATGAGACATGCCTACGGAGTCAAGGATATTAGTAAATACTAATATCCTTTTCATATTCAAATAATCGGTTACTCGTAAACATTGGAGGAAAATCATTTTGAAAAAGATAACGGTTCCAGAACTATTAAATATGGAAAGCAGAACTGTATTGGTGGATGTGCGTTCACCTTTGGAATTTTCAGAGGCCCATATTCCAGGTGCGGTGAGCATTCCTATCTTTACAAATGAGGAAAGGAAAGAGGTTGGTACGCTTTATAAGCAAAATGGAGCTGAACAGGCTAAATGGCGTGCGATGGAAATCGTTTCCCCTAAGCTTCCTAGTATTTTAGGTAGAATCAAGAAACTTGTGGAAAATGATAAAGATCCTGTCTTATATTGTGCAAGAGGAGGGATGAGAAGCGGCTCAATTGCCACTTTTGTTGAATTTTCTGGATTGCCTTCCAATCGATTGGAAGGTGGTTATCGGGCTTATCGTCAATATATTTTAGAGATGATCCCAAAACTTATTCCGCAACAAGCGATTGTTCTACACGGAACGACAGGTACGGGTAAAACGGAAATATTAATGAAACTAAAAGACTCCAATTACCCGGTAGTAGACTTAGAAGGGGGTGCGGGACATAGAGGTTCCCTATTTGGTACGGTCGGCTACCGTCATGAGGGGCACAGTCAAAAAATGTTTGATAGCTTATTATTTGAAAATTTAATGGATATTCAGGGCTCTCCTTATTATATTATCGAAGCAGAAAGTAAACGGATTGGGAGGGTATCTCAACCAGATGAGTTATATGAAAGTAAGCTAAATGGGCTCAATATTTATTTAACAGCTTCTGTTGAAACAAGAGTTGCTAGAATCATGAAAGAATATGTAGAGCCTAATATTGGGTATGAATGGTTTCATGAGGAGGTTATGGGAAAAATCTCATTGATGGAAAAACGATTTAAAAAGCAAGAAGTATATCAAGAGTTGATCGAGCAAACCAAAAATCGATGCTATCAAGAGGTCATTCGCTTATTATTAGTTTATTATTATGATCCACGTTATGGTTTTAAAAGAGGCGAATATAAGAGGGAGTTTATTACTATTGATGCCAATGATTTGGAAAAGGCAATTAGGGAGATACGAGAATATATCGTTAAGCTTCCTTTCCAAAAAGGGGAGTTAACGCCTAACTAAAAACAACCTATCGTCAAATTTGAGATAGGTTGTTTTTAGCTTTCATATTATTGCCTTATCTTAATACATTAAAATACCTTGCGTCTGGATAGGCAAAAACGATAGTTGCTTACGAGAACTTTGCTTTATTTCTTCAAGTGAAATCGATTGTGGATTAAGGCCGCGGTTTCCGCCCATGCTTGCTAATATATATCCGTTCTTTTGAACCGCTTGTTTTGCTAACTTTATTGCAGCCATATTAATTGATTTAACGGAACTTTCCAACCCATAGCGTGTAAGCTTGAGGGAGTTAGCAGCGTAAGTGTTGGTTTGAATGACTTCTGCACCAGCTTGTAAGTAGGCTTGATGAATCCCGAGTATTTGTTCTGGGTGGGAAAGATTCAATTCTTCAAGACAGCTAACCTTTCCAAATGAATAGAGTACCCGTGTCTCCATTGGCTATTAAAATTTCATTTTTCATTCTGTGTAAGAAGTTTATTTTTATCTTAACCTTGACTTTGGATCAAATGAATTTGCTCTGCTTTTTTTAGTGCATTGTCAAAGTCCTTAATTAAATCCTCTACATTTTCAAGTCCGACCGATAAACGCAATAAGCTGTTTGTAATTCCTCTTTGATTTCTTTCCTCCTCAGGCATTGCTGCATGAGACATTTTTGCAGGATAAGATAGGATGGATTCAACAGCACCTAGGCTTACCGCAAACACCGGAAGGTTCACATGTTTTACGAACGTTCTCATAACCTCTTCATTAAGCAAGTCAAAAGAAAGAACCGCTCCTGCAGAAGTTGCTTGCTTTTGTTGGATCTCATATTGCGGGTGATCTTCAAGACCTGGATAATAAACTTTACTAACGAGAGGGTGATTGTTAAAGAACTCCGCTAGTTTTATGGCTGATTGAACAGAATGCTCAAGGCGGACATGCAAGGTTTTTAATCCGCGAAGAACAAGCCATGAATCTTGAGGACCTAATATCGCTCCAAATGAATTTTGTAAAAAGTAAAATTTCTCTGCAAGCTCAGGGTCCTTTACAACAGCTAATCCCGCCATGACATCACTATGCCCAGCCAAAAATTTGGTCGCACTGTGCAAGACAATGTCTGCACCTAGTGTTAATGGTTTTTGGTATTGGGGTGTTAAGAAAGTATTATCAACAAATGTTAAAGCATCATGTTCTTTTGCTAAATCACATATCGCCTTAATGTCTGTAACCTTTAAAGTAGGATTTGATGGTGTTTCAACATAAAATAATTTCGTATTCGGTTGAATGGCACTTTTTACGGCCTCAAGATCTGTCATATCGACAAATGTATGACTAATTCCAAAACGAACGAGGACTTGTGAGACCATTCGGAATGTCCCGCCATATACATCCTCTGTAATAACAACATGGTCATCTTTTGACAAAAGCATGAAGGCTGTTGAGATAGCCGCCATCCCTGAAGCAAAAGCAAAACCTCTAGAGCCTTCCTCTAATTCGGCGATGACTTCCTCTAAAGCCTCTCTTGTTGGATTTCCGCTTCTTGCATAATCATATTTACCAAATGAATCAATATCATATTGATGAAAGGTTGAAGTGTGCTGAATTGGAACACTTACTGCACCCGTAGCTGGGTCGATTTTCTGATTGTTATGTAGTAATTTGGTTTGAAATGTATAGGAATTACTCATTAAATTGAAGCCTCCTCTTTTACTTTTGCTAGTGCTTGTGCCAGGTCGCTAATTAAATCTTCGGAATCCTCAATTCCTACTGAAAAACGAAGCAATGTGTCGTCAACGCCTGTTTCTTTACGAATTTCTTCAGGGATATCCATATGTGTCTGTGTGGCAGGGTAGGTGATGAAACTCTCAACTCCGCCAAGACTTTCTGCAAAGCTAATTAAATTTAGTTTTTGTAAAAATGGATTTACCCAAGACTTGTCTAAAATTCGGAATGAAAGCATTCCGCCCTGACCTGGATAAAGAACATCTGTGATAGACTCATGGCCTTTTAAAAATTGAACCATCTCTTTTGCATTTTTTTCATGCCGCTCCATTCTAAGCGAAAGGGTTTTCATGCCGCGTATTAACAGCCATGAATCAAATGCACTCAAAACCGCACCAGCTGCATTATGGAATTTAGCAAGTTTTTCACAAAGCTCAGAGCCTTTTGCGACAATTAAACCAGCTAAAACATCATTATGGCCACCTAAGTATTTGGTTGCACTATGGACAACGATATCGGCTCCTGACTCGATTGGCCTCTGTAGAATTGGTGTATAAAATGTGTTATCTACAATGAGAAGTACGTTGTATTTTTCGGCAATTTTTGCAACTTCAGCAATATCTGTTTGTTCCATCAATGGGTTCGTTGGGGTTTCGATAAAGATTACTTTCGTATTTGGGTTTATTTCTTTTTCAATGTTTTGCACATTAGAGGTATTGACATAGGTGCTTTTTAAACCCCATTTCTTAAATCCTTCTTCAAGCAGTCGGTACGTTCCACCATATAGATCTTTTGATACGATCCATTCGTCACCTGATTGAAACAGGGATAGTATGGTTAGAATCGCTGCCATTCCTGAGCTACAGGCAAAGCCTTGATCTCCGCCTTCTAAATCGGCGATTGTTTGTTCAAGCACCTGTCTAGTGGGATTTCCAGTACGAGTATAATCAAAGCCTGTCGATTGGCCAATTCCTTCGTGTCGATAGGCGGTTGATAAATAGATAGGAACATTGATGGTTCCAGTTTTATCTTCACTACGGTTTCCAATTTGTGCAAGCTTTGTATCAATTTTATGCATGATTATAACACTCCTTTTTGTTTTGTATCTGGGTGATTAGATGGGAATTATAAGATTTAGAATCTTTATGTTGATTTATCTTATTTGTGTACTGGGAAAAAGATTAAAAATGAAAAAAGTCTTCTGTAAGAAGAAGACTTTTGTTTGTACACATACGCTTCTTCTTATCTTTCAAGTTCAAAAACTTGCTGGAATTAGCACCTTTTCAATGATATTTGTCATTGATGGTTGCTGAGGTTTCGCCGGGCCATCCCCTCTGCCTCTCTTGATAAGAATTCTATGATTATTTCTTAAACTTTACTACAATATAGTATAAGTTTCAATTCTTTTTATTGTAGAATGGACAAATAAAATATTGTAATAAATGCCCATCTAGCCATAGAGAGACATATATTTATAATAAAATATTCAAAGTGTATAAATATTTATTTAATTCCCTCTCTTATAATAGAATTAAAGGAGGGGATAGTCAATGAAAGAGAAAAGTAGTTTTTGCCATCAGCGTTATGTAAATAAAGAGGAATATCTTGCTTTTACAAAACAATCAGAAATGGAAGTGCTTGTTTCAAAAGGAACGTTTCATAAATGGTGTCTTTATGGTCACTTTGATTATCCGCTTGAACCACTAGATAAACGTAAGAAAACTACGGCTTCAGATCGAGTTGTTTTGAATATATAAATGATGATCATACACCTGGCTTAAACCTGTTTTTTATTTGGTAAAAGGTGTAGTGGTTTAGTTGTTAAAATAGAGCAAAGGAGTATCCTTTGCTCTTTTTGAATTAACATTTGACGGGATTTAAGCCGCGACGTTTAATTTCACTGTATAGAAAGTGTATCCAATCTTTATCAATACCTGTTTTTAATGCATCACGGTAAGAGACAATTAACTGTTCATTACTTAAAATCCTCATTGCGCATACCTCCAAGTAAAGAATATTTAATATTATTCTACTTTAAATGTTTTATGAACATTCGGAAATTTTTTGCTAAAATATTCGTGAGAATGTCATAATTCAATGATTACAACATACACTGTTGTGTTTTAATAAAGGTTGCTCCTAGAAGAAGTTCCTTATATACTTGAAAAGATAAGATAAAGGAGTGATCAGAATGATTCATTTAGAGTGGAATAATCCAACAACAACTAAAAAGGTAAAATGTATCCATACAAATGCAAAAAAGTATATCGTTCAAAATGTTCTTACCGCTGATAAAGTATATGACGTTATAAATGAAACAGAGGAATTTTATTTTATTGTGGATAATACTGGAAGAGTCGGTGGCTTCTACAAGGATTATTTTGAGGCTTAAGTAAGATTAAAGGGATTATTACATATATGAAAAGAGTGAGCGAAAACCATACGATCAATGGTTTTCGCTCACTCTTTCATTTTATTAGGCCTAGCAGGTAGTAAGCTCCTTACCTCAAAGTTCTCAGTGAGATAGGTAGGAGATCAACTGCCTGTAAAGCTCCAAATGGTGAAATAAGGTTTATCTTTGGGTTTTAGTCCTTAGATAAATCAACTAGGCTCTGCGTGACTAACCATTAGTGAGGATGAAAGAAGATCCCGACTAATGGAAATTTCACTTTATACGCTATCTGTTTGTTGGGAACACACGTCGAACCATCTCTCCAAATTCATCAAAAAATCCTTCGATTGGACGTCCCCTTTGTATATCATTCGTATACGTTGTCAATCTGTTGAAGAAATCTGGATCTTGGGAAACATACACGTTTTCAATGTCTCGATCTGTAGATTTAACAATTCGAGAAATTTTATTCTCTACATCCTTTGCTACTCGGTCATTTGTATCATTTCCGGTATGAACAGCAACATAAGCGTTATTGTCTGTCACTATTACGTTTGCACGATCAACTTCTTTTAAATCGGCAATCTTTTTTGCAGCTTGATCTGCAACTCTCATATGATTATTGTTGCCATTTTGATTGGCGTTATTTTGCGGAGGGATATAATTAGCTGGGTAGTTCTGGTCACTAACATTCATTTGATCAGCACGATTAGCAAGATTGTTATTGCCATTTGTGCGATCTCCTTGAATTCTTCGACCGTCCCATACTTCATTATCTCGAACGTTTGTTGTTCCCAAATCATTCATTCTGACATCATCCTGAAATGCGTTATTGCGGTATGTTACATTTCTAAAGTTGTCATTATTGTTTCTTGCATTTCGATCGTTCATGGCATTATCATTTGTTCCACATGCCGTAAGCACGATGGACGATAACGCGATTATTGTTATAATGGGTTTCCATTTCATCTCAATAAAAACCTCCTTTGAAATTTAACCTACACTTATTTTGACATTATGCGTAAAAACTTATGTGCGAAGAAAAGGTCATCAAATATTTAACAATTATCTTTCTGATCAAAAAAACCTGTCAAAACAATTGACAGGTTCTTAAACAATTAACTTTTTGAGATTACATTTTCCTTTGTTATCGGATAAACTTTACGGCCGATATAGCTTTGAAAGATTAGAAAGATACCTCCAACAACCCAGTATAGCGGTAGTGCAGCAGGGGCACTAAATGAAATAAACATGATCATCAGAGGGGAAATCAAGCCCATGATCTTCATTTGCTCTTTTTGAGCGGAAGGGAGGGTGGTTTGGGATAGTTTAAATTGAATAAAATAAACAATACCTGCAAGTCCAGTTAACCAAATGTCAGGTTGTCCAAGATCAAACCATAAAAAAGAATGTGTGGCGATTTCATGGGAGTCACGAATTGCATAGTAAAATGCCATTAAGATGGGCATTTGGATGAGTAAAGGCAAGCATCCCATGTTCAACGGATTAACGCCATGTTTTTGGTAAAGTCCCATTAATTCTCTTTGAAGTTTTTGTTGTTCTTGAGGATCCTTAGTTTGTTTTAACTTAGTTTGTATCGTTTCCATCTCTGGTTTTAAACGATCCATTTTTTCTTTCATATTTACTTGTGTTTTATATTGTTTAAGCATGAATGGCAATAAAGCAAATCGGATGAGTAAAGTGACTAATATAATTCCTAACCCATAATTATCATTAAAAAGATGGGCTGTCCATGTAATTAAAGAAGTAAACGGTTTGACAAAATAGTCAGTAAAAAAACCACTGTTTTGCCCGCTGTCTACTGAGCATGCCGATAAAAATAGAATAATAAAGGTCACGAATAACATAAATAAAGCATTTTTCTTAATAACCATGATCGATCCATTCCTCCAAAATATTATTTGATGTATATATGGAAAGAATGGGGTGGATGTGGTTCTTCATCAGCATTTTCTTTTCTGTGGATAATCATAATGAGCCATTTAAGTTTTTTATCAAAGAGTATAATGGTCTTTAGTAATAACGTTGGGATGCTATTTGTTCGTTTGCCCCATGGGGAATGACTGTTTTTCTGATTCTGATTATAATCAGTATAACAAATCCATAAAAACTGAAAAGTTAAGCCGATTATCAACCCAATCAGGATAGAATAATCCGTTTGGCCATTTAAAACATCTATAAATAATTCAAACAAACCGTTCACCTCGGGAAATTCCCATTTTAAGTAAGTGCTTTAAGAGTATATAAGTTTTCATTTTAATATGCAATGGTAAGCATCAAAAGTTTGAGTAAATAACTAAAGCCGTATTAGACAAATGTTGAATTAAGGCTATAATATTAAGGGAACACAAACAAGAAATAACCTTAGAATACGTGCGGTTAATGGGTGAATTTAATAGGGGGGTATTACCTTTGGACGAGTATTATCAAGACGATAGTCTAACATTACATACTGATCTATATCAAATAAATATGATGGAAACGTATTGGGCAGATGGAATCCATAATCGGAAAGCTGTTTTTGAACTATCTTTTCGGCAAATGCCATTTGGAAATGGATATGCTGTTTTTGCAGGATTAGAAAAAGTAATCCATTACTTAAAAAATTTGCAATTTACCGAAACGGATATTGATTATTTACGAACTGAACTTGGCTACGATGAAGGCTTTCTTGCTTATTTAAAAGAGCTTCGATTTACCGGAACAGTCCGTTCAATGGTAGAGGGTGAAATTATATTTGGAAATGAACCGTTGATGCGTATTGAGGCACCGCTTGCAGAAGCTCAATTAATTGAGACAGCCATTTTAAATATCATCAATTTTCAAACTTTGATTGCTACAAAAGCAGCAAGAATCAAGAATGTTATCGGTAATCATGAAGCAGCTGCTGAGTTTGGAACGCGAAGAGCACAGGAGATGGATGCAGCGATTTGGGGAACTCGTGCAGCTTACATCGGTGGTTTTAGTTCAACATCGAATGTACGCGCAGGCAAAATGTTTGGGATTCCTGTATCGGGAACGCATGCTCATTCCCTTATTCAAGCCTATATTGATGAATATACAGCATTTCATAAATATGCCCGTCGTCATAAAGATTGTGTTTTTTTAGTAGATACTTACGATACGCTGCGATCTGGGGTACCCAATGCCATTAGAGTAGCTAAAGAATTAGGAGATCGTATTAACTTTGTCGGGATTCGGCTTGATAGCGGAGACCTTGCCTATCTCTCAAAAGAAGCTAGAAGGATGCTCGATGAAGCAGGCTTCCCAAATGCAAAAATTATGGCTTCTAATGATCTTGATGAGTATACAATTATCAACCTTAAACAGCAAGGCGCTAAGATTGATGGCTGGGGAATAGGGACAAAGCTTATTACTGGATTTGATCAGCCAGCATTAGGGGCTGTTTATAAAATCGTTTCAATCGAGGATGAAAATGGCAATATGATGGATACGATAAAAATAAGTGCAAATCCAGAGAAAGTTTCTACTCCAGGACTTAAAAGAGTTTATCGGATCATTAATTTGGCGAATCAAAAATCAGAAGGCGATTATATTACATTAGAACACGAGGATCCGAATCAAGAAAGAAAGCTGCATATGTTCCATCCTACACATACTTATTTAAAGAAATATGTAACAAACTTTGAGGCGAGAGATCTTCATCAAGATATCTTTGTTAATGGTGAATTCATTTATGAGTTGCCGAATATTCACGACATTCAAAAGTTTTGTCATAACAATTTAAATTATCTTTGGGATGAATACAAACGATCCTTAAATCCAGCAGAATACCCAGTTGATTTAAGTCCGTTGTGCTGGGAAAATAAACGTCGAAACATTGAAACGGTTAGTGAAAGAGTTCGTTCGATGGTAACTACTGTGAACAATGAAAAGGGAGTTCAGTAAAATTGGCGATGCAAAAAAGAATTATGGAAGAATTACATATTCAAGCGGTCATTAATCCAAAAAGTGAAATTCGAAAGCGAGTTCAATTTTTAAAGGATTATCTAATTAAAACAAACGCAAATGGGTTTGTATTAGGAATTAGCGGAGGACAGGACTCAACGCTTGCAGGCAGACTAGCTCAGCTAGCTGTTGAAGAATTAAGAAGCGAAGGACTTCAAGCTAAATTTATTGCAGTTCGTTTGCCGTATGGAGTACAAACAGATGAAGATGATGCTAAATTGGCTTTAGACTTTATTAAAGCAGATGTAGAGATGATTTTTAATATTGAAAATGCCGTTGACGTCATAAAAGTTGAGTATGACAAGCAAACAAAAGGAAAGCCGCTTGGCGATTATCATAAAGGAAACGTGAAGGCTAGAATGCGAATGATTGCTCAATATGCGATTGGCGGGGAGGAAGGATTGCTTGTCATTGGGACTGATCATGCCGCAGAAGCGGTTACTGGATTTTATACAAAGTATGGCGATGGGGGAGCTGACCTTCTTCCGTTAACAGGGTTAACGAAAAGACAAGGGAGGGCATTACTCCAAGAGTTAGGCGCAGATGAAAGGCTTTATTTAAAAGTGCCGACAGCCGATTTATTGGATGAAAGACCAGGTCAGGCAGACGAAACGGAACTTGGGATTACCTACGATGAGCTTGATGATTACCTAGAAGGAAAATCGGTTGATAAGCAAGTGGCTGAAAAAATTGAAAAACGTTATCTCATCTCACAGCATAAACGTGAAATGCCAGCTTCATTATTTGATGATTGGTGGAAATAATCGTGAATAAATGAGGGTGCCCATTATTAGGGCACCCTCATTTATTTGAAATTAAAAATGAAAATACTTTTAAAAGAACAACTATTGATACTCTTTATGAAAGGTTTATGAGAATGCAGCTTGTTTAGATAAAATTTGGTAAGCATTTTGAACGCGCTCTTCGCTAGGAGGCTCGATCTCTGCAAGTGGATATTCTAAACCAAGAGCTTCCCATTTATAAACACCTAACTTATGGTATGGCAAGATTTCAATTTTTTCAACATTTTTTAGCGTACCAATAAATTGACCAAGCTCATGTAAGTCCTCATCATAATCTGATATGGTTGGAATAAGGACATGACGAATCCAAACAGGAGTCTGTTTATGGGACAGAAGCTTAGCGAATTGAAGAATATGGTCATTTGCCATTCCAGTTAAAGAAATATGCTTTTTACGATCGATCTGTTTTAGATCTAATAAAATTAAATCAGTATATTCCAGTAATTCATTTAATTGCTCTTGGAAGTGTGGAGCGGTAGAGTAACAACCGCCCGATGAATCAATCGTTGTGTGAATCCCGTTCTTTTTACATTCCTTAAATAATTCAATGAGAAAAGGCATTTGCAGCAATGGTTCACCGCCGCTGACCGTAATGCCTCCGCCAGAAGCTTCAATAAAAGGGAGGTAAGATATGACATCTTCCATAATTTCATCCACTGACATCTGTTTGCCAGTTCCGATTTCCCAAGTATCAGCATTATGGCAAAATTGACACCGAAGAAGACAACCTTGTGTAAAAATGACATATCTAATGCCAGGGCCGTCAACTGTACCAAATGACTCAATAGAATGAATATTTCCGATCATATTAATGACTCCCTTCAAGTACTGACTTTAGGATAACGAGCGAAACATCTGACCTTTGCGTTTTATTGTTAAAATACCAAGGAGGGGGATCTCCCTGATATTTAAGGTTTATCTTATACTAAAGCAGGTTCTTTAACTGATGAACTAGTTACACCCTCATGGAAGGTACGATTAATCACATCGATTTGTTGTTCACGAGTAAGTTTAATAAAGTTAACGGCGTAGCCAGATACACGAATCGTTAATTGTGGATATAATTCAGGATGTTCCATCGCTTCTAATAAGGTATCACGATTCAACACGTTAACATTGATATGATGTCCAAGCTTCGACATATAGCCATCCAGCATGGCAACTAGATTCTTCACTTGAGATTCATCTTCACGTCCAAGTGCATTTGGTGTGATTGTAAATGTATTAGAAATACCATCTAATGATGATTCATAAGGTAATTTAGCAACAGATGTTAAAGAGGCAAGAGCGCCTTTTGTATCACGGCCATGCATCGGGTTAGCGCCTGGCGCAAATGGTTTGCCAGCTTCACGTCCGTCAGGCGTAGCACCTGTTTTCTTGCCATATACAACATTAGAAGTAATCGTTAATACAGATTGAGTTGGAACTGCATTTCGATAGGTTTTATGCGTTCTAATTTTGTTCATAATATCTTCAACAAGTTTTACGGCGATCGAATCGACGCGATCATCATTGTTGCCGTATTTAGGGAAGTCGCCTTCAATTTCATAATCCACAACTAAACCGTTCTCGTCGCGAATTGTTTTCACTTTTGCGTATTTAATCGCACTGAGTGAGTCTGCTGCAACTGAGAGACCTGCAATTCCACATGCCATTGTTCTTAAAACTTCACGATCATGAAGAGCCATTTCAATTCTTTCGTATGCATATTTGTCATGCATATAGTGAATAACATTAAGGGTATTCACATATAATCCACATAACCATTCAAGCATTTTATCGTATTTAGCGATTACTTCATCATAATTTAAATACTCAGTAGTAATTGGTTGATAGGATGGACCAATTTGTTCTTTTAGCTTTTCGTCAACGCCACCGTTGATTGCGTACAATAACGCTTTTGCCATGTTCACACGAGCACCGAAGAATTGCATTTGTTTTCCTATTTTCATGGCAGAAACACAGCAAGCAATTCCATAGTCATCGCCCCAGTGTTCTCTCATAATATCATCGTTTTCATATTGGATGGCACTGGATTTAATTGACATTTTTGCTGCATATTGTTTAAATGCTCCTGGAAGCTTAGTAGACCAAAGAATCGTTAAGTTTGGTTCTGGAGCTGGTCCTAAATTATCTAATGTGTGTAAGAAACGGAATGAGTTTTTCGTTACTAATGGACGTCCGTCAAGAGCCATACCAGCAATTGATTCCGTTACCCAAGTTGGGTCTCCACTATATAATTCGTTGTATTCAGGCGTTCTTGCGAATTTTACAAGGCGTAGTTTCATAACAAAATGATCGACTAGTTCTTGAGCTTCTTTTTCTGTTAAAATACCATTCTGTAAATCTCTTTCAATATATATATCTAAGAAAGTGGATGTGCGGCCAAGACTCATCGCAGCACCATTTTGTTCTTTAATCGCTGCTAAATAACCGAAGTATAACCATTGAATAGCTTCTTTTGCATTTGATGCTGGACCTGAAATGTCATATCCATATGCAGCTGCCATTTCCTTAAGTTCCTTTAATGCGCGGTATTGTTCACTGTATTCTTCGCGGTCACGGATGACATCAGGAGACATTGCACCGTTGCCGATATATTGAAATTCTCTTATTTTTTCTTGCATTAAGAAATCAACACCATAAAGGGAAACGCGACGATAGTCACCGATAATACGGCCACGGCCATATGCATCTGGAAGCCCTGTAATGACGCCGGCATGACGTGCAGCTCTCATTTCAGGTGTATAAGCATCAAAAACACCTTGGTTGTGAGTTTTACGATAATCTGTAAAAATATGTTCTACATCTTTATCTAATTGGAATCCATATGATTCTAAAGCTGTTTTAGCCATACGGATTCCGCCGAACGGCATTAATGAACGTTTAAACGGTTTATCTGTTTGAAAACCGACGATTTGTTCAAGTTCGTTATTTAAGTATCCAGGACCATGGGAAGTGATTGTTGATACAATTTTTGTGTCAGCATCTAAAACTCCGCCTGCTTCACGTTCTTCTTTTGTTAATTCCATTACTTGATCCCATAGCTTAGAGGTTGCTTCAGTTGGGCCTTCTAAGAATTTTTCATCACCAGTATAAGGAGTAAAGTTATTTAGAATAAAATCACGGACGTTAACTTCTTTTTGCCAAACTCCATTAGTAAAACCTTTCCATTGTTCCATTTATGGTCACCTCATCTATTCGTTATAGATTGTTTCATTAATTTACTTATATCTATGATTGCTAACTGTTAATGGTTGTTTCTACATTTTTAGTATAACAGATCAATAAAAAGGTGAAACACATAAGGTATGAACAATTTGTGAAACTTTTAGTAATCTTTAATTACCAAGGGTTTAACGTGAATTATAGAGAGGTTAACAATTAACTGTACTACTGTAAGGGTGACTCTGTGTGACTGTTATATAAACAGTTTGGTTTATTGTAGAATGAGAACAGCATCCTGTTTGTATTATTATTTTATATTGGCTTATGGTAAAGTAATAAAACAAGGAAAATATAGGTAAGTTTTTATAAAGTGAATTTGTGAAAAATATAAATGAAAACTTACTTATCGTTTTACATATAAAAATTATCAGAAGAGGTGTAGTTGTATTGATCCATTTATATACCCATAATGACTTAGATGGTTTAGGTTGCGGCATATTAGCGAAGTTGGCATTTGGTGAGGAAATAGAAGTGCATTATAATTCTGTGGCTCGTTTAAATCCACAAGTTGAACGTTTTCTAGAGGCTGCGAAACACGATAACGGAAAAAAAGATGTTTTATGGATTACAGATTTAACCGTTAACGAAGCAAACAGTAAAAAGATTGATCAGTTTGTAAAAGCAGGGGGAAAGGCACAATTTTTAGATCATCATAAAACCGCCTTGAACTTAAATGAATATAGTTGGGCAAAAGTGTTAGTTGCTTATGATGATGGCAAGTTAACGTCTGCAACATCATTGTTTTATGATTATTTGCTTGAAAATAACTCGATTACAGCGAGTGAATCGTTGAATGAATTTGTTGAGTTAATTCGTCAGTATGACACATGGGACTGGGAAAAGAACAACTTACTCAAGGCGAAACAACTAAATGATTTATTTTCCTTGCTCTCTTTAGATGAATTTGAAACAAGAATGATTGAACGTTTAAAAAATGAAGAGTTGTTTGAGTTTAATGAGTTTGAGCAACAAATTTTAAAAATGGAAGAAGATAAAATCAATCGTTATATTCGTAAAAAGAATCGTGAACTTGTGCAAACATTTATTGGGGATCATTGTGTAGGGATTGTCCATGCTGAAATGTATCACTCGGAGCTTGGAAATGAATTAGGAAAAGAAAATAGTCATTTGGATTATATTGCTATTTTAAATATGGGCGGGAAAAAGGTAAGCTTTCGTACCATTCATGATCATATTGACGTATCAGAAGTTGCCGGCGGGTTTGGCGGTGGTGGACATGTGAAAGCTTCAGGTTGCACAATGACGGATAAGGCATTTGATTTATTTGTTAAAGAGGTATTTCCACTTGATCCATCAAGAATTGATGCACCGAAAAACCAGCATAATGTTAAAAGTAACCCAGCTGGCTGCTTATATGAAAATTTCAAAAAAGAGAAATGGTTTATAAAACAAAACAACAATGAGAATTGGGTGATTGAACGCGATTATAAACAATTGCCAATTAGTTTTCCTTCATTTATAGAAGCGGAGCACTTTGTGAAAAGACAGTATACGGCAGCTTTATCAAGAGATGATCAATACTCAGACTATCTAAAACATATGAAAAAAGGCCATTCATAATTTTTACTTGATGCATAATGGTACGTTTGGAATGGGGAATATAAAGGTGGAGGTGTAAATATGTCAAAACGTAAAAAGGATCCATCTACAATTGGTTTAAATTCCCCGCAAGTTGAGGGACAGGGGACAACGACAACTGAAACCGGATCACATCAAGCTCCGTCATCTCGACGCAAACAAAAACGATACTAAGCAAAAAGGAAGGCGCTAAGTTTAAGCGCCTTCCTTAATAGTTTGTTAAGCTTGATACATTTTTGCAATTTCAGCTTGAAGTTCATTGTTTTCTAGATATTCATCATACGTCATTTGTTTATCAACCATGCCATTTGGTGTTAATTCAATAATTCGATTTGCAATCGTTTGAATAAATTGATGGTCATGTGATGAAAAGATAAGAGAACCTTTAAAAGTGATAAGTCCATTATTTAATGCTGTAATTGATTCTAAATCTAAATGGTTTGTCGGTTCATCTAATAATAATACATTTGATCCACTCAACATCATTTTTGACAACATGCAACGTACCTTTTCTCCACCGGAAAGAACACTTGCTTTTTTCAGTACTTCTTCGCCTGAGAACAACATTCTTCCTAAAAACCCACGTAAAAAGCTCTCGCTATCATCTTGTGGTGAAAATTGACGTAGCCAATCAACAAGGTTCAAGTCGCTATTTTCAAAGAACTTGGAGTTATCCTTTGGAAAGTATGCTTGAGACGTTGTGATTCCCCACTTGAATGATCCGCTGTCAGGTTCCATTTCTCCTGATAAGATATTAAATAGGACTGTTTTTGCTGTCTCATTTGCTCCGACAAGAGCTATTTTATCATCTTTGTTCATAATAAAACTAATATTGTCGAGAACTTTGACTCCATCAATGGTTTTTGAAATACCTTCTACTCGCAGTAAGTCGTTTCCGATTTCACGTTCAGGTGTAAAATTGACGTATGGATAGCGGCGCGACGAAGGTTTAATGTCATCTAAAGTAATTTTCTCTAACAGCTTTTTACGAGAGGTTGCCTGCTTTGATTTAGAAGCATTGGCGCTAAATCGGGCAATAAAGTTTTGTAAGTCTTTAATCTTTTCCTCTTTCTTTTTGTTCGTATCTTGAGCCATTTTTGATGCTAACTGACTTGATTCATACCAAAAATCATAGTTACCTACATATACTTGAATTTTACTATAATCGAGATCCGCTATATGTGTACACACTTTATTTAAGAAGTGTCGATCATGGGATACGACAATCACTGTGTTTTCGAAGTTAATTAAAAACTCTTCAAGCCATTGAATCGCTTTAATATCTAAGTGGTTTGTCGGCTCATCTAGTAATAGAACATCCGGCTTACCGAATAATGCTTGGGCTAATAACACTTTTACTTTTTCAGCACCAGTCAATTCGGCCATTTTCTTATCGTGCAAATCTTCCGCAATCCCAAGGCCCTTTAATAAAATAGCAGCCTCAGATTCAGCTTCCCATCCATTGAGTTCGGCAAACTCACCTTCTAATTCAGCAGCACGCATGCCATCTTCATCCGAAAAATCAGCCTTCATATAGATGGCATCCTTTTCCTGCATGACTTCGTAAAGTCTGCTATGTCCCATAATAATAACTTTTAAGACCTGCTCGTCTTCATATTCAAAATGGTTCTGTTTCAAAATAGCGAGTCTTTCATTAGGTCCTAATGCAACAGAGCCTGATTGTGGTTCAATTTCACCTGATAATATCTTTAAAAAGGTTGACTTCCCGGCACCGTTAGCTCCTATTAAGCCATAACAATTTCCAGGAGTAAATTTAATGTTTACATCTTCAAATAATTTTCGGTCTCCAAAGCGTAGACCAACATTGCTTACAGTTATCATAAATCTATTTTCCTCCAAAACACAATATGTTAAGATTATACCATTTTCCATATGGAAGGGCGAATTTTATTATGAAGAAATATGTCGATTATTGTATTAAAATTAGGAGCAATATTAACAATAAATAAAATTTTGTGAAAATTTTAAATTATTGCAGGAAAATAGTGGGTGAAAAGCGTATTATTAGATTAGAGATAGAATGAAATAAGATTGTTGTAATCGAGATTTTAGAAGGAGTAGGTATTATGCCTAATAAGCAGCTTGTCGACCTTGTAAATAGAATGCAAAAGTCTGGAATTCAAATAAGCTTTACAAAGCCTCGGACAAAAATATTGTTACATTTAAATGGCAATGATCGTTATGGAACTGCAACAGATATGATCAAGTATTCATGTCATGAAAGTCGCATTGATCGTTCAATACTGGAGTATATATAATGGAAGGGTAGGATGGAAGATATCTTTACCCTTTGTTTTTTTAAGCCTTTTTGTGCTTATTTCCCCCTTATAGAACTAAAAGGTTTCATTTGAATGAAGTTATACTTACATAATTAACCGTTTTTTGTCTATACTATTATAGATTAAGGAAATTAACTTCATTTAATGTCTTAATCTTAAGTTAAGGTTTGACCGTTCTTTAATTGAAGTGTGCCTAGTTAAAAAGAAACATAGGGGTGATTATTATATTTTTTAACAGAAAAAAACAAGGTGATGAGTTAGAAAATATTTTAGAGGATATAGAGGTATATTCTTGTAGTGAAACTGTATGTAATGGGTGGATGCGGAAGGATTTTGCCACAGCTGATCTTAAATGTCCTTTATGTGGAAATGAAATGACAATGGAGGTACGCGAACTTCCTAAAATATAAACTACACGATTTAAGTGTAGTTTATTTTTTTGGTAATCATTTTATTTTGTTCGTAAATTGATTCTATTAACGAATATAAATGCAGCTTCTATCTGATTACCTTATGTTAAAATCAAAATGGATTCTCATTCATGATGGATCATCTAAGTGAGGCAGAGGAGATGAAATTAATCGTTAATGGATAGATTAAAACCATTTTGGGAAATGATTAAAAAATATTGGGATAAGTATAGCCCATCTGTCATTGTATGGATGCATAAAGTGTTCGAAAAAATAAGCCATATTTGGAAAAAGTCACATTTAACCCAGATTATTATGTTGCTAGGATTAACATTCATCCTGTTTGTGATTGTGTTTTTTGCCTTTACAGCTTCACAAGCGAATGTTCAATCATTGCAAGAAGGGCTGTCGCAAACGACGATTATTCATGATAAAGATGGATATGAAGCAACAAAAGTTAATGTTAATCGAACGGAAGGAGTCGATGTAAAAGATTTACCTGAGCATGTATCAAATGCAGTGATCGCCATTGAAGACCGTCGTTTTAAAGAACATAATGGCTTCGATCTCATTGGGATTTCAAGGGCATTCGCAAAAAATTTATTGGCTCGTGAAATTACAGGAGGAGGCAGTACGATCACCCAGCAATTAGCTAAAAATGCATTGCTGACACATGTACAGACGGTACGCAGAAAAGTGGAGGAATTATTTTTAGCGGTTGAAATTGAAAAATATTATACAAAAGATGAAATCTTAAGTATGTACTTAAATCAAGTTTATTTTGGCAGCGGAGCATGGGGAATTGATCATGCGTCAATGAAATATTTTAATAAAGATATCACGGAAATTACTATTAGTGAAGCAGCTCTTTTAGCTGGTCTATTGCAATCACCGTCCGCTTTAGATCCATATAAAAATTATGAACGAGCAATGAATCGAAGAGATGTTGTTCTTGTGGCAATGAAAGAACTAGACATGATCTCTGACGAACAGCATTCCATGGCGAAAGACGAGAAAATTGTTCTAGAGGATGGCGGAGAAAATTATATTAAGCGCCAATATCCTTATTATGTAGATGCTGTCATTGATGAAGCTATTTCACGGTATGGCTTAACACAGGAAGAGATTATGACTCGAGGCTATCGCATTTATACGGAAATGGATCCAAAAATCCAATCTGTATTGGAAATGGTGTATCAAGATAACGCGAATTTTCCAACTGGAAAAGGTAAGACCCTTGTTCAAAGTGGGGCTGTCTTGCTTGATCCTCAAACAGGAGGAGTTCGTGCATTAGTTGGTGGCCGAGGTGATTATGTATTTCGAGGGTTTAACCGAGCAACGCATATTAAGGTTCAACCTGGTTCTACCCTAAAGCCTTTAGCTGTTTATACGCCGGCACTTGAGGAAGGTTTTACCCCAACGTCATCATTAAAGGATGAAAAGATGGTGTTTGGTGACTATGCACCGACAAATGTTACTGGAACATATCAAGGGGAAGTACCGATGTATAAGGCTTTAGAACAGTCTACTAATCTTTCGGCAGTGTGGCTGCTAAATGAAATCGGCTTAGATAAAGGAATGTCCGCGTTAGAAAGGTTTGGAATCCCTTTTGAAGAGGAAGATCGATATTTAGGAATTTCCTTAGGTGGAATGAGTAGAGGGGTTTCACCACTACAATTAGCGGCAGCCTATTCAACCTTTGCAAATGACGGTAAGAGAGAAGATGCCCATTTAATTACTAAAATTGAAGGACCAACTGGAAATGTGATTGTTGAACATAAATCTAAAAATGTAAGAGTGACATCTAAGAAAATAGCGAATGAAATAACTTCCATGCTTCTTGGAGTTGTTGAAGAAGGAACGGGAAAAGCGGCAGCTATCCCTGATGTGCAAATCGCTGGAAAAACCGGTTCTACACAATTACCTTATCAAGATATCGAGGGGACGAAAGATCAGTGGTTTGCAGGGTATACTCCAAACCTTGTTGGGGCTGTTTGGGTTGGATATGATAGAACCGATCGGGAACACTACCTATCTTCTAAAAGTACTGGCGCAGCTGTACAATTATTTAAAACGATAATGGAACATACCCATCCTTATATTGAAGACAAAGGGTTCGCTGTCCAATCGATTCAATCTGCTTTAAGAGAAAAAGAGGAGAAAAAACAAAGAGAACAGGAACCGCTTAAGGATCAAACAGAAAAGTTAAAAGAAAAAATGAAGGAAGCAGTTCCGAAATGGAAAGAAAGATTGGAAGAAGGGTCGGAAGAGTTAGAGGGCCTTGGTAAGAAATTGAAAGACAAATTAGAAGATATCATAAATTACTAAGATTAAATCATAAAATATCTTTAAAAATCTCTATTTTGTGATAAAGTATTACTATTAGAATGTCATATTTTCAGTTTAGATATTTAGATAGGAGAAGAAGATCATGTCAAACGAAAAAATAAAGATAACACAAACGACCACTCACAAACCAAAGCCTGACTTTGAACATCTTGAATTCGGTAAAGTATTTACAGACCATATGTTTGTGATGGATTATTCAACAGAACAAGGATGGCATGATGCGCGAATCATCCCTTATCAACCACTCTCAATCGACCCTTCAGCAATGATTTTTCACTATGGACAAACCGTTTTTGAAGGATTAAAAGCTTATTATACTGAAAAAGGAAAAATTCTTCTTTTCAGACCTGATAAAAATATGGAAAGATTAAATCAATCAAATGATCGCCTATGCATTCCAGAGATTGATGAAAAATTAGCATTAGATGCATTGAAAGAACTTCTTAAAATAGATCATGAATGGGTTCCAAAAGTAGAGGGTACATCTCTATATATTCGTCCATTTATTATTGCAACGCAAGCTTCACTTGGTGTGCATCCTTCTGAAACATATAAGTTCATTATCATCATGTCTCCGGTTGGATCCTATTATAAGGAAGGGATTAAACCAATTAAGATTGCAGTCGAAAGCCAATATGTACGTGCAGTAGCAGGTGGAACGGGACAAGCGAAGACAGCTGGAAACTATGCATCTAGTTTAAAAGCTCAGGAAGTTGCTGATGCAGAAGGTTATTCACAAGTACTTTGGCTTGATGGGGTTGAAAGAAAGTACATTGAAGAAGTAGGGAGTATGAATATTTTCTTTAAAATTAATGGTGAAGTCGTTACCCCTGCATTAAATGGAAGTATTTTGCCAGGAATTACAAGAGACTCCATTTTACATTTATTAAAACATTGGGATATTCCTACTGTTGAACGCAAAATTTCAATGGCTGAAGTGTACAAAGCACATGAAGACGGTTTATTAGAAGAAGTGTTTGGTACAGGAACCGCAGCGGTTATTTCTCCAGTCGGTGAATTATATTGGAATGATCAAAAGTTAATGATAAATAATGGAGAAATTGGCGATCTATCGTTGAAACTATATAACACATTAACTTCTATTCAGCTTGGAAAAGCAGAAGATCCATTTAGTTGGACAGTTGAAGTCGAACAAAAAGTAAATAAATAGAAATATGAACAAAATAGGGAGAGGATTTCCTAATGATTAAAGCAATATTATTTGATCTTGACGACACGTTGTTATGGGACCAAAAAAGTGTAAAAGAGGCTTTTGCATCGACCTGTTTAATAGCTGCTGAAAAATATCATATTGATGCGGATCAATTAGAGGAATCTGTGCGAGAAGAGGCAAGAAAGCTTTATTCTAGTTATGAAACCTATCCATATACACAAATGATTGGGATTAACCCCTTTGAAGGACTTTGGGCTAATTTTCTAGATGATACCGATGAGTTTCGTAAGTTAAAAGAAATTGCCCCAATATACCGCAAAGAAGCGTGGAGAAATGGGTTAAAAGGCTGTGGAATTGATGATGAGGAATACGCGGCGTTTTTAGCAGAGAAGTTTCCTGAAGAACGACGAAAACATCCGTTTGTCTATGATGATAGCTATCCTGTATTAGATCAGTTAAAAGGAAAATATAAATTATTGCTTTTAACAAATGGCTCTCCTGATCTTCAAAATACAAAGTTAGATATTACACCTGAATTAGTTCCTTACTTTGATGAAATTATTATTTCGGGTGCATTCGGTAGAGGGAAGCCAGATCCGTCAATTTTTGAACATGCACTTTCACTTCTTGACGTAAAGAAGGAAAATGCAATCATGGTTGGGGACAACTTAATGACAGATATTTTAGGAGCAAAACGTGCCGGGATTAAGTCTGTTTGGATTAATCGACATGATAAAGACCGGAATGAAGTGATTCCTGATTATGAAATTAGCAGTTTGAGTGAACTCCTCAATTTATTAGGAGAGTTATGATCATATAAGATTACGGTGGTCTAGGTCATTGTCATAAATAATAAAAGCCTTGGTTTTGATGCCGAGGCTTTTATTATGATAAAAAATGAAAATGAAAATATGTAGTAATTACGTAAATAAAGGAGAACGAAAATGGAAAAAGGATTATCTGGGAAACATGTTGTGCTAGGTGCGACGCGTAAAACAGAAGAAATGATGACATTAATAAGGAAACAAGGTGGAACAGCTAGTGTTCGGTCTCTTCAAGGGACGGTTTTTAAAGCAGGAAGTGAGATTGAACCCGAAATTAAAGCTTTTGTTGAAAATGGCGCAGACTGGGTCATTTTAACAACAGGAATTGGTCTTGAGACATTACTCGAACAAGCGGAGAAGTTAGAATTAAGGGATCAATTTATTGATCGTTTAGAAGCGGCTAAGATTGCATCAAGAGGCTATAAAACGGCAGCTGCATTAAAGAAATTAAAAATAGAGGCCGTCATATCGGATGATGATGGGACAACACAAAGCCTAATCAGTAAAATGCAGGAGATTGATTTGGCAGGAAAAAAAGTAGTTGTACAGTTACATGGTGAAAAAGCTCCTTCGCTCCTTCGCTTTTTAGAAACAAAGGGTGCCGACATTAGCATTTTACTTCCTTACCAACATATCGCTCCTGATCACTCAACAGTTGAAACACTATGTAAAGAAATCTTAGCTAAGGAAGTAGATGCTGTTTGTTTTACAACGGCTGTACAAGTTTATGAATTATTTCATTATGTAAAAGGGATAGGATTTAGTCATGAGATCCTAACCGCTTTTAATGAAGGGAAAACGGTTGCGACAGCTGTCGGAAAAGTAACGGCAGAGGCGTTAAAGGAAGAGGGAATTAATCGAATTGTTGTTCCAAGCCATGAAAGAATGGGTGCAATGATTGTGGAATTAGCTCAATATTATGAGAAAAATAATACAGTTAAGTAGTTCCATTGTAATATTTTGTATAATCACTAAAATAATGATATGATTAATTGTGTTTTGCTTTACTTATTAAAAGGAGATGATTTTAATGGCAAAAAAAGGATACATATTAATGGAGAGCGGCGAAAAAATTGAATTTGAATTATATCCAAATGAAGCACCGGGAACGGTAGCTAACTTTGAGAAATTAATCAATGAAGGCTTTTATAATGGTCTAACATTTCACCGTGTCATTCCTGGTTTTGTAAGTCAAGGCGGATGCCCTCAGGGAACAGGAACTGGCGGTCCAGGGCATACAATCAAATGTGAAACAGAAGGAAATCCACATACACATGAAGTTGGTTCATTATCAATGGCACATGCTGGAAGAGATACTGGCGGCAGCCAATTCTTCATCGTCCATGAGCCACAACCGCATTTAAATGGAGTACATACCGTTTTTGGGAAAGTAACATCTGGAATGGATACAGTACTTGCCATGAAAAATGGGGATGTTATGAAAAAGGTAGAAATAGTAGAAGCTTAATTATAAGGTGTCTGGCACAATCCATTTTATGGAAGGTGCAGGCGCCTTTTTATTTTTCTGTAACTTATAATTATACATTTTTATGATTAAATATTGACTTTTGGAGAAAATCAAGTATGATTAAATCATTATAGATAAATGGATAAAGCGGGGACGAGACATGGTTGAAATTAGAAGGGCCAAAATTGCTGATGTAGATAGCCTATACGAATTAATTAATATTTATTCAAATAAAGGAATTGTGTTACCGAGATCAAAAAAGTCTTTGAGTCAAAATATTTTCTCTATTTTTGTAGCTGTTATTGATGATATCGTGGTTGGTACAGCAAGTTTGGCCATTTTAGATACAGACTTAGCTGAAGTAAGGTCTCTTGTTGTAGATGAATCAAAGGCAAAGTTGGGAATTGGGAAAATGCTTGTGGAAGAAATAAAAGAAGAAACAGAACGAATTGGAATTGATAAACTCATTTCTTTAACCTATCAAGTAGATTTTTTTAAAAAATGTGGTTTTGAAGTAACGGTGAAAGATACGATGCCGCAAAAAGTGTGGCAGGATTGCATTAATTGCCCCAAAATACACAATTGCGATGAGATTGCAATGATTTATTATGTGAAAAATCAAATTTTTTCTTAAATATAAACGAAAGTATTTAGGAAGGTGAACAAAAAAGAGGCTTTAGGAGATTGAATCCTAAGCCTCTTTATCATTACATCGTTTTCATTGTGTCTGTTAGCACGGGAACAATTTGTTTTTTACGAGAAACTACTCCTTTTAAAGCAGCTGTGTGGTTGTCTAATTCAACATTAAATGCAGATTCAACCGCATTTGTCATTTTACCAAGGGCTAATCCAATGGAATCGTTTGTTAATATGTCCGTGACAACAAATAGGAATAAATCAAGGTTTTCTTTGGCAATAATTGCTTCAATGGCATCCTCAATTTCTTTTTTACGTGCAAGAACATCATTCGTATCAACAGCATTTACTTGAGCGATCATCACTTTATGATCACCCATATCAAAGCCTTTTGAGTCAAGAGTAACTAATTGTTCAACTGTTTTATCACTTAAATCTGCCCCAGCTTTTAACATTTCAAGGCCGTAGCTATCAGCATCAACTTCTGCAATTTTTGCTAATTCACGAGCAGCAGCAACGTCTTCGTCTGTGCATGTTGGTGATTTAAATAATAATGAATCCGAAATAATCGCTGAAAGCATTAGACCAGCAATTTCTTTTTTAATTTTTACCCCATTTTCTTTATATAACTTGTTTAAAATCGTTGCTGTGCATCCAACAGGCTCCGCACGATAATAAAGGGGGTCACTCGTTTGGAAGTTAGCGATACGGTGATGGTCGATGACTTCTAATATACGTACATCGTCAATATCATCCGCACTTTGCTGTTTTTCATTGTGATCAACTAAAATGACTTGTTTGGCTTCTTGGCTTACTTTTTCAACTAAACGTGGTTCATTTACTTGAAAGTATTCTAAGGCATATTTCGTTTCACTGTTAATCTCGCCTAGACGAATTGGCTCCGCATTAACACCTAATGCAGATTTTAAATTTGCATAAGCGATCGCTGAACAAATTGTGTCAGTATCCGGGTTTTTATGTCCAAAAACTAGTACTTTTTCCATGTTTGTACTCCTTATATGTAGTTATTACCTTATTCAAGGTGAAAGTATATTCAAACAATATCTTACCACATTAAAAGTGAATTTTTAACTTATTTTTACAAACGGAAAGTTTATGTTCGCTAGATTACGGGAAATGTGTATGAACGGCTCTTAATCCATCGAATATAATAATACAAACAAAATAGTTGAATCGATATTTAAACTAGAGTAGGATAGAAAAAACATTCTAAAATAGATCCTTTTTATGGATTGTCTCTTAAAGGGCTTTATGCATGAATAATGCGTAAATTAGGAGGGAAAGTGGATGAGAGATGTTACATTAGTACAAGTTTTTAATCATCATATTGCACAAAAGTATGTGAACCGATCAGGTTTAGTTCATGCTATAGCCGTTGCTTATCATGCATTTCATTTCTCTAAAGACAAAGGGGTTGACCCAGATAGTGCTGCAAAAGCAGGTTTCTTGCATGATATTGGACATTTTACCTGGTATAGAAACGGAAAATGGGATTATGAATTGTACCGAAAAAATGATATTCATGCGATAAAAGGGGCAGAAAGAGCTCATAAATTATTAATTCGACTTGGAGAAAATCCAGTTAAAGCAAAAGAAATTGCATTAGCGATTCTTTTTCACACCGATTCTTATTTCCCAGGCGGAGAGATTATCCGTACCCCTCTACAGGAGATTATCAAAAAAGCAGATGAAAAAGATGAAGAGCCAGGCGGCAATCATCATTACCGAAAAGTCGATAACGAGAAAGCAGTTAAGTTATTAAAACAATTAGACGAAAAAATTGATAACGTGATCAATGAAAAATCAAAAAATTAAGTAACATATTCATCTCTGTAGGAGAATAAGTCTCTATAATGGAGAAATTCTTCTAAGGAGGGGACACAATTATGACTACGCATACTTTTCAAACCGCTGTTAACATTCCGATAGAGACGGTATGGTCTTTTTTGCATTCAAAAGAAGATTGGTATCGGGTAATTCCGGGATATATTTCACATGAATTCCAATCTGAACATCTTTCAACCTGGCAGATTAAAAGTGATTTTGGACTAATCAAGAAAAAGCTCCATTTCAAAGCAGAAATACTAGAGTGGAAGGAATATGATAAAATTACTTTTCTTATTATAGGAATAAGTGATAAATTTAATGGACGTGGACAGATTGAAACCATTAAATTATCCAATCATAAAACAATGATCAGTGCTAATTTTCAAATATCTGCAGAAGGTTCAATTGCCAAATTGATTAAACCCTTTTTAAAAAATTCAATTCCTGAAATGTCAGAAAAAACTAAAAGTGAGTTCGAACAAACAATTAAGAAAATTACAGGGGGCTAATCAGAATAAGAAGATAGATAATCGGCTTATCAAAGGTCTAATTATCTATCTTTTTTGTTATTTAGCGGATAATAAAAAGTTTTTATTAAAAAGTGTAAAATTTATCACAAAAAAGAGTACACGAATATTTTTAAATGTGTTATTCTAAATGCATAATAAGTATAACATATTTAAAGCGCTTAAAAAACGATGGAGATGATACTAGCAAAAAATGCATTTTCACCGATATTCGTTCGTATTTTTAGATTTCCATTGAAGAAAAGGTTGTGAACATCATTAAGTCGAAAGAGGTTGTATTTGTCGTTTCAGACTCAGTTGGAGAAACTGCTGAATTTGTCGTGAAGGCAGTAGCGACACAATTTAATGGCGGAAACATTAATATTCACCGACATGCCTTTGCTGAAGACACAGTAGATATTGAAGAAGTAATTAACAGGGCAAAGGATAGTAATTCCATTATCGCATATACGTTGGCTATCCCAGAATTGAAAGAATATTTAGATCAGCGTGCGAATGAAGAAGGGATTATGGCGGTTGATATTATGCAGCCACTTATTGAAGTTTTTATGAAAAAGTTTCATAAAAAGCCCAATCATAAACCTAAATTATTGAGACAGCTGGATGACGAATATTTCCGAAGAGTTGAAGCTGTTGAATTTGCTGTAAAATACGATGATGGTCGTGACCCGCGGGGAGTCATACGCGCGGATATTGTCTTAATTGGTGTCTCTCGTACATCAAAGACACCTTTATCCATGTATTTAGCGCATCAGGGATATAAAGTGGCGAATGTTCCATTAGTACCAGAAGTATCGCCTCCAGATGAATTATTTAATGTTCCAAGGGGGAAATGCGTTGGACTGATTATCACCCCTGACAAATTGAATGAAATCCGAAAAGAGCGTTTAAAAGCTTTAGGGCTAAGATCTCAAGCAAGTTATGCCAGCTACGAACGTATTCTTGAAGAACTTGACTATGCTGAAAAAATTATGAAGCGCGTTGGTTGTCCGATTATTAATGTGGCAAACAAAGCCGTTGAAGAAACAGCAGGTTTAATTATCGACATTTTAAAGAAAAGAGGCTCAAAATAGAGATGACAAAATTTGTTTATTTATTTAATGAAGGAAATAGTGAAATGAAGAATCTACTCGGTGGTAAAGGGGCAAATCTGGCTGAGATGACTAGAATTGGTCTTCCTGTTCCATTCGGGTTTACGATATCAACACAGGCGTGTAATGATTATTATGAAGCAGGAAAACAAATTTCCGATGAGGTAAAAAAACAAATCGATGCATCTCTTATGGCATTAGAAGAAAAGGCAGGCAAGAAATTAGGGGATGCTTCTGACCCGTTACTTGTTTCAGTCCGCTCAGGTTCTGTTTTCTCGATGCCGGGAATGATGGATACCGTATTAAATTTAGGAATGAATGATGAAACAGTGGAAGCTGTTGCAAAACTTACAAATAATCCTCGTTTTGCCTATGATTCCTATCGTCGTTTTATTCAAATGTTTAGTAATGTTGTATTAGAGATCGATGGGTTTTATTTTGAACAATATCTTGAAGAAGTCAGAGAGAAAAAAGGTTATAAAGCAGATCCAGAATTAACAGCAGAAGATTGGAAAGAAGTCATTACAGGATATAAAGAAATTGTTAATAAGCATACAAAGCAAGATTTTCCACAAGATCCAAAACAACAATTGTTCTTAGCAATTGATGCAGTATTTGATTCTTGGAATAACCAACGGGCGATTCTTTACCGCCGATTAAATAAAATTCCTGATCATTTAGGAACTGCAGTAAATATTCAAAGCATGGTATTTGGAAATATGGGAAATGATTCAGGAACGGGTGTTGCGTTTACGCGAGATCCTTCTACAGGAGAGAATATCCTTTACGGAGAGTATTTAATTAATGCTCAAGGTGAAGATGTTGTCGCAGGTATCCGTACACCACAAGAAATTCATGTTTTAAAACAAGACATGCCGGAAGTCTATGAGAAATTTACAGCAACTTGTGAGTTGCTTGAAAATCACTATAAAGATATGCAGGATATTGAATTTACAGTTGAACGAGGTGTCCTTTATATCCTTCAGTGCCGAGTTGGAAAACGGACAGCTCAAGCAGCTATTCAAATTGCTGTTGACATGGTTAAAGAGGAGATTATTGATAGAAAGACTGCATTGCTGCGTGTAGATCCAGACCAATTAGATCAATTGCTTCACCGCCGCATTGATGAGTCATCAGAACGTACTCTGCTTGCAAAAGGATTGCCAGCTTCTCCTGGAGCTGCAACAGGTGCTGTCGTGTTTGACGCTGATGAGGCCGAAAAACTGGGGAATGAAGGGAAAAAAGTGATCCTTGTACGTGCGGAAACAACTCCAGATGATCTACATGGAATGGTTTATGCACAAGGGATCGTTACGAGTCGCGGGGGAATGACGAGCCATGCAGCTGTAGTGGCTCGTGGAATGGGAAAAGCGTGTATTTGCGGATGTGAACCATTAAAAATCGATTTAAAAGCAAAACAATTTACAGTTGGCGATACGGTTGTTAATTATGGAGATATTATTACCATCGATGGTTCAACTGGTGAGATTATGCTTGGTGAAATTTCGATGATTGATCCAGAGCTTTCAGATGAATTCCAACAATTATTATCTTGGGCTGATGAAGCAAGATACTTAGGTGTACGTGCGAATGCAGATAATCCTGAAGATGCGAAAAAAGCACTAGAATTTGGTGCAGGAGGGATCGGACTTTGCCGTACAGAGCATATGTTTGCGGATCCGACAAGAACTCCAATTGTTCAAGAAATGATTTTGGCAGATAATCTTGAAGATCGTTTGACTGCTTTAGATAAATTACTGCCAATGCAGCAAGGTGATTTTGAGGGAATATTTGAAGCGATGCAAGGACATCCAGTTACCATTCGTTTATTGGATCCTCCAATGCATGAGTTTTTACCAGATAAAGATGAATTATTAGTTGAAGTGACAAAATTACAAATGACAGCACCAGATTCAGAGGAATTGAAAGAAAAAGAATTCTTGTTGAAAAAAGTAAAACAGTTAGACGAAACGAATCCAATGCTTGGACACCGTGGCTGTCGATTAGGCGTAATTTTCCCAGAAATTTATGAAATGCAGGCAAGAGCCATTTTTAACGCAGTGATTACCGTTACTGAAAAAGGTATCTCAGTCAATCCGGAAATCATGATTCCGCTTGTTGGTCATGCGAATGAATTAAAAATGCTGAGACAATTAGTTGTTGATACGGCTGAAAAGATTAAAGAAGAAGCAGGCATTGGTTTTGATTATTTAGTTGGTACAATGATCGAAATTCCTCGTGCTGCTTTAACAGCTGATCAAATTGCAGAAGAGGCGGATTTCTTCTCATTTGGTACAAATGATTTAACGCAAACAACATTTGGTTACAGTCGTGATGATGCGGAAGGTAAGTTCTTACAAGCTTACATTGAACAAAAAGTATTACCGGAAAATCCATTTGCCGTTCTAGATCAGCAGGGTGTTGGTAAATTAGTTGAAACCGGTGTAAAATTAGGCCGTTCTGTAAAACCAAAATTAAAAACAGGTATTTGTGGTGAACATGGCGGTGAAAAGAGCTCGATTGAATTCTGCTATAAAGCAGGTCTAGATTATGTGAGCTGTTCTCCATACCGTGTGCCGTTAGCCCGTCTAGCGGCTGCTCAAGCAACGATTCGTCATGAACAACTTGACAATAAAGTAGCAGAGCTATCAAAATAATAGCAATTGAAAAGAGCACCTATCGAGGGTGCTCTTTTTTAACTTTTCCATGTTACAATAGGAAGGATTATTTATAAAAGGAGTATGTATAATTATGAAGGCTCAAGTTGTTCGTGAGTTTGGAGACACAAATGTATTTAAATTAGAAGAAATACGCGTTCCGTCCGTTTTGCCTGGACACGTAATAATCGAGGTAAAAGCGACAAGTGTAAATCCGATTGATACAAAAGTAAGAAGCGGGGCGGTTCCTGCTGTATCTCCTGATTTACCTGCTATTCTTCATGGAGATGTTGCTGGCGTTGTTCGAGAAATTGGAGAAGGTGTGACTAATTTTAAACTAGGTGATGAAGTCTATGGTCTCGCAGGTGGCTTCAAAGGTATGGACGGTGCTTTAGCGCAATATATGGTAGCTGATGCTAGACTTCTTGCCCTAAAACCGAAAAATTTATCATTTAAAGAAGCGGCTGCGATTCCTCTTGTGACACTTACGGCCTGGAAAGCCTTATTTGAACGTATAAACCTCCAGGAAGATGATGAAATTTTAATTCATGGAGCAGCAGGCGGTGTCGGTCATGTAGCGATTCAATTAGCGAAATGGAAAGGTGCAAAAGTTTATACTACGGTCTCTAATGAAGAGAAATTTCAAATCGCAAAAGAATTTGGAGCGGATGTCACTATTAATTATCGAGAAACATCTGTTGAAGATTATGTTAAAACCTATACAAATGGTCAGGGATTTTCAACTATTTTTGATACAGTAGGCGGTGAAAACCTCGATCACTCTTTTGAAGCTGCAGCAAAACATGGCAAGGTGGCTGCGATTGCGGCAAGGTCTACTCATAATTTAACACCATTACATTCAAAAGGATTAACCTTCCATGTTGTTTTCCTTCTATTAGACGTCTTAAATGAGGCTCATCGAAAAGAACTAGGGGATATTTTGGAAAAAATAACGAAGATCATTGAGGATGGAAAGTTAAAGCCACTTATCGACTCAAAGACATTTACATTTGATGAAGTTACACAAGCTCACCAACATTTAGAATCAGGTAAAGCTGTTGGTAAAGTTGTTTTGGTAAATAAGTGGGTATAATTTAGTGTATGTATGTTTTCGCTGCATATAAGTATGATATTAATACGTTTTAAAAGAATTGGGGATGAAAAATAGATGAATGTAAAAAAGTTATGTGAGATGCAACAAGCTTTGGATAACCGTATTATTCAAGAGCATAAGTTAGAAGGGAAGAATCTAGAAGAAAATAAAATCTTAGCTTTATTAGTAGAAATATGCGAATTGGCTAATGAAACAAGATGTTTTAAACACTGGAGCAATAAAGGGCCAAGTGAAAAGAATATATTACTAGAGGAATATGTGGACTCTTTGCATTTTTTCTTAAGTATTGCTAATCACCGACAATACGATGTTGATCGGTTATATGATGTGTACTTAACAGATTTTGAAGTAAAGCAAGAACAAGCCTCAATAGTAACAGCTTTTAAAGAGGTTATGGCAAAAATATTAATGATGGAACAAAGCCAAGATCCCTTTCATTATATCCAGGCATTTGCCTCCTATTTAAATTTAGGGAAAATACTCGATTTTTCTTGGGAACAAATCGAACAAGCATATATTCAAAAAAATGAAATTAATCATAAACGACAAGATAATGGCTATTAGAAGTTTGAAAAGTAAGGAGAAATAGAATGAAATTCGTATCATGGAATGTTAATGGCATAAGGGCCTGTGTAAAAAAGGGTTTTTTAGATTATTTTCAACAAGTAGATGCAGATATATTTTGTATTCAAGAAACAAAACTTCAAGAAAATCAAATCTCACTCGAATTGGATGGATACCATCAGTTTTGGAATTATGCAGAGCGAAAAGGCTATTCAGGAACAGCGGTATTTACGAAGCAAGAGCCACTATCCGTTCAATATGGAATTCAATTAGATGAACCTGATAACGAGGGTCGAGTCATTACATTAGAGTTTGATAACTTTTACTTAGTAAATGTATACACACCGAATTCCAAACGGGATTTAACGAGATTAGGCTATCGATTAACATGGGAAGATGCAATGAAAGCTCATTTATTAAAATTAAATGAACATAAACCGGTTATTTTTTGTGGAGATTTAAATGTTGCTCATAATGAAATTGATTTAAAAAATCCGAAACCGAATAAGGGTAACTCTGGTTTTACAGATGAAGAAAGAAGCAAGTTTTCTAGTTTACTAGAGGCGGGATTTATCGATAGTTTTCGCTATTTATACCCGGAACGTACCGATGCCTACACATGGTGGAGCTATATGAATAAGGTTCGTGAGCGGAATATCGGATGGCGGATTGATTACTTTGTTGTTTCAGAAATACTTGCACCATCAATAAAAAATGCAAGTATCCATCACGATGTTATGGGGAGTGACCATTGCCCGGTTATGCTAGAGATATAAGAATGGTTCATTTAGGAGTCCATTAGGGGCTCTTTTTTCATGTAGATAAAGAGTTTAGTTTTGGTGATACTAAAATAATAAATGTATCGACATTATAGAACTAGTGTTCTATAATAAAGGTAAATTCTAGACAATGAAAAGGGGCAGCTGTATGAAAAAGCTTGATATAATTTATCCAGATGCAGTCGAACGTACGAAGGAAAAGGTCCATGAAGACATGATTCAATTTTTAAAAACGAAGGAAGAAATGCCTGATTTTGATGAGTACGTAAAGAATCGAAAAGATTATGTCGAGCAAATTTGGGTAAATGTTTGGGTCAATAAAGCAACGAGTACACTACCACGCTACGAAAAAAAACACTATTTAGAGCAAAGAGGATTTAATATTGACGGAGTCGATAAAAAAACCATCAATAAACTATTTAGACAAGAAATCAAAAGCTATCAACCTTTTCCAGTAGAAGCATGGGTAATTGAAACGTATTCTGATCATCATGAAAAATGGCGTGACATGTTCTCACAAGCGAGAGAACTTTATAAACAGGAATTAGAAAAAATGAATTTTAAAAAATCTAAACAGAAATTGATTGATGAACTGACTGATGACGCTCAAAAAATAATAGGTTATGCTAACGAAAAAATATACTTGAAAATCAGAAAATTAGTAGCTGATAAATTAAAACGAGATTTCGAAACCAATATTAAATATGAGTGGTTGGATCCAAGTGAGATTGAAGAAAGGTTACTTCCATTAGGATCATTTCAGCCTATCGAGTATGAAATAATAGGTGAATTTTTTCAAGAGTTGACAGGACAGGTTGCAACGAGTTATTCTTGGCGAGGCTATGAATATGAGACTTATTTTGATGAATATCAAGCCTTTATTTATGAACAAGTCTATGAAATCGTGATTCATAAAATAAAAAAGCAGTTACAGACTAGTGGATTATATAAATATGAAGAAAAAGTAGTAGATGCTGCTCTACACGAATGGGCTCCAGATGAAAGCAATGACATAAGTGATGAACTTTTTTCTCTCATTTATGATGAAAGAGTTATGGATTTATTGAAATTAGCAGAAATTCCTTTTGATGTTAAACAGCATGAACAAATATGGCTGGAAGACATTAAATTGAGAGAGCGGCGAACAGCGGAGGCAAGGGCAGAAGTCCGACGAAAAAAAGAAGAAGAGCTGCGAATCATTCATGATATTTTTCATGTTGAATACAACCCTCCTGCTGAAAGAAATGTTCGTTATATTCTCCATATTGGTGAAACCAATACAGGGAAAACCTACCACGCTTTACAAAAAATGATGAATGCTGAAAGTGGGATTTATTTAGCCCCGCTGCGATTGTTAGCTCTAGAGGTTTATGATTATTTAAATAACCACGGAGTATTATGCTCATTAAAGACGGGGGAAGAGGAAAAAATTCAACCTGGTGCTCATCATATTTCCTGTACAGTTGAAATGTTTCATGAAAAAGATCGATACCAAATCGTAGTGATTGATGAAGCGCAAATGATTTCAGACAAAGATCGAGGGTTTTCATGGTATAAAGCTATTACAAAGGCGCAGGCCGAAGAAGTACATATTATTGCGAGTCGTAATGCAAAGGAGATGTTAGTAGGACTCTTAGGAGATTCAGAAATTGAAATACATGAATATACCCGAGATATTCCCTTGAAAGTTGAAAAAAAGGACTTTAAATTGAATGGAGTTAAGAAAGGGGACGCACTTATTTGTTTTTCGAGAAAACGTGTCCTTGAGACCGCATCAAGGTTACAGAATAATGGACATACTGTAAGTATGATTTATGGCAGTATGCCTCCTGAAACTCGGAAAAAACAGGTGGAAAGGTTTATTAACGGTGAAGCAAAGGTTATCGTAGCCACAGATGCAATTGGAATGGGACTAAATTTACCGATTCAGAGAATTGTATTTTTAGAAAATCGGAAATTTGATGGGACATCAAGACGTTTGCTGAAGTCACAAGAAGTCAAACAAATTGCTGGACGCGCCGGTCGAAAAGGGATCTATGATATAGGAAAGGTTGCCTTTACAGAAGACATTGACTTGATGAAATCATTATTAGAGCAAGAGGACGAACCGCTACATACTTTTACAATCGCTCCGACAAATTCTATTTTGGAAAGGTTTCAAACCTATTATCGGGACCTCGGAACTTTCTTTGAACTTTGGGATAAATTTAAAAATCCAAAAGGAACAAAAAAAGCGATTCTTACCGAGGAAAAAGAACTATATAATCTAATTCGTGGTTCTGAGTTAGAAGCTAGATTATCATTAATGGATTTATATGGTCTATTGCATTTACCGTTTTCAACGAGAGAGCCTGAATTAATTAGACAATGGAAAAAAACAGTTGAAGCAATTGTTGAAGATAGAGAACTGCCTGAGCCTAATGTTAAAATTCGAACACTAGAAGACCTAGAGTTGACATATAAAGCGATTGGACTTCATTTGCTATTTTTATATCGGTTAAACAAACATACAGAAAGTTATTATTGGGAACGCAAACGCTTGGAAATCAGTGATTTAGTTCATGAAAAATTAAAATCCGAAATGAAAACAATGAAAAAAAGATGTCGCAAGTGCAATAAAATTTTGCCATGGGAACATCGTTATCAAATATGTAATGATTGCTATGAACAGAAATATTTTCACTATTATTAGTCGTTATTTTGCAATAAATAATAAAAGTTAAACAAATAATTATAGTGATGATTTATATCACAATTTAAATGGGTTGCATATGTTACAATAATTGAGAAGTCATTATCATTAGAGATCGTTTGTTATGACTAAAGAATTAGAGGTGAATATTATGAGCAAAGAATTAGTTGATCGTATATATGAAGTACTTGAAGAAGTACTTGATCCAGAACTAGGGATTGATATTGTCAATTTAGGGTTGGTTTATGAAGTTGAAGTGAACGAGGAAAAGCAGGCTTTTATCAAAATGACGATGACATCAATGGGATGTCCTATGGCTGGAGAAATATTAGCTGATGCGAAAATGAAACTGTCCATGAATATAAAAGAATTAACGGATATTCAAATTGATATTGTTTGGAATCCGCCATGGGGAAAAGAGCGAATGTCTCGATATGCGAAAATTGCTCTTGGGGTTCCGGAATAAACGAAAAGACACTTGGCGTTAGCCAAGTGTCTCTTTAAAGGTTGTACCCTCTGTAACCTAAATTTTCCGAAATATCCTTACATGCTGTCTTTACTCTTTTTGCTATCGTAGGAATTTTGTTGCGCTGAATCCTTTGGATCGGTCCAACGATTGAAAGTGCACTTACGACTTTTCCTGTATAATCAAAAATCGGTGCTGCAATGGTAATTACACCTTCAGAAAACTCCTCAATACTGTATGCATAACCATCTTTCCGAATTTCTTCTAATTGTTGTCGTAATACAACCGGATCGGTAATCGTATTTTTAGTATATTTCTCTAGTCCATTACGAATGATTTTTTCGACGATATAGTCACTTGAATAAGCCATAAGTACTTTTCCAGAGCTTGTAGAATAAGCTGGATTTCGTTTTCCGATATGTGTCAAAAACCTTACTGGATGAGAGCATTCTACTTTTTGTAAATACACAACATCTAACTGATCTAAAATGGAAATATGGGCGGTCTCACCAATCTGCTCAACTAATTTATTGAGAATGGGCTGTGATTCTCTGTAAACATCTATATTATTGTTTAAAACCCCACTCAACGTTAGGATGGATAAACCAAGTCGATATTTTTTTGTTTCAGGATCCTTATCGACAAACCCCTCACTTGCAAGTGTAGCCATTGTACGGCTGACCGTACTTTTATTTAACCCTAATTCTACGGCAATATCAGTTACTTTCTTTTCCGGTTCGTCCATCGTAAAGCTATTTAATATTCTCAATGCATTCTTTACAGAAGATAGATATTTTTCTCCTGTATTTGTTTGTCCCATTTTTATTCCCCCTGTATATATTTCTCCCACTCAGTTCGTATAGCAAAACATAGTTGCTTTATATGAAAAATATATCAGAAATGATTTAAAAAAGAAAGAATAATATATTCTAAAAATTTAGTATATTAATATATTCGTATTTTATGTATTATAATGAATTGAGAGAAAAAAATAATTTATTAAAAAAGTAATCGCTGTTTCATATAGAGCAACAAGGGAGTTGTATATGAAACTAGGAAACGTTATCATAAGGTCAGTTAAAGAATTCTATGTTGTTTTAATATAAGGAGGAACTAAAAATGGCAGTTGAAACAAAAAACTCTATTGTAGAACGTACTGTTGAAGCTTTTGATTGTTTACACTTTATTGATGGTAAATTTGTAGAATCAGTAGATAAAAAGACTTTTAATAATGTTAACCCTGTAACAGAAGAAGTATATGGTACAGTAGCAGAAGGAAGCGCGGCAGATGTTGATTTAGCTGTTGCTGCTGCAAAGCGTGCTTTTGAAGAAGGACCATGGGGAAAAATGAGCACTCAAGAACGCTCAAAGATTATCCGTAAAGTTGGCGATCTTTTAGAAGAAAGACAAGAAGAAATCGCGCAATTAGAATCATTAGATACTGGTAAACACCTTAAATTCTCACGTCACGTTGATGCTCCACGTGCAGCAAAAAACTTCCATTTCTTTGCTGACTATATGATTTCTGTTGGAACAGAAGCATTCCAAGATGATGCTAATGGTGCGATTAACTATGGTTACCGCCGTCCAATCGGGGTAGTTGGATTAATCCAACCATGGAACCTTCCATTATTCTTATTAACTTGGAAATTAGCTCCAGCTTTAGCAGCGGGTTGTACAGTAGTTATTAAACCTTCTGAATTAACACCAATGACTGCAACAAAATTAATGGAAATCCTTAAAGAAGCTGGAGTTCCAGATGGAGTTGTAAACTTAGTACACGGTTTTGGACCAGGTGCTGGAAGTGCGATTAACAAACACACTGATATCGCAGGTATTGGATTCATCGGACAAGTTTCAACTGGTGCTAAAATCATGGAGGAAGCTTCTAAAACATTGAAAAAGCTTTCATTCGAATTAGGTGGTAAAAACCCTAACATCATTTTCGCTGATTCTAACCTTGATGAAGTTGTTGAAACAACAATTAAATCAAGCTTTACAAACCAAGGTGAAGTATGTGTTTGTGGTGAGAACATCTTTGTAGAACGTGCGGTCTATGATGAGTTCGTTGAAAAATTAGCAGCAAAAACAAGACAATTGAAAGTTGGTAACCCATTTGATATGGAGTATGACCAAGGTGCATTAGTTGCAAAAGTCCATTATGATAAAGTAATGAGCTACTTTAAACTTGCTGAAGAAGAAGGCGCTACTTTCGTTACAGGCGGTAAGCGTCCTGAAGGATTGGATAAAGGATATTTCGTTGAGCCAACGATTATTACTGGCTTAGAATATGGTGCTCGTTGTACTCGCGAAGAAATTTTTGGACCAGTTGTTTCAATCATTCCTTTCGATACAGAAGAAGAAGTGATTGCGATGGCAAACGATTCTCGTGTAGGACTAAGTAACACAATCTGGACAAACGATATCCGTCGTGCGCACCGTGTTGCACAATCAATTGAATCTGGATTATCATATATCAACTGCTGGTTCGTTCGTGATTTAAGAACTCCATTCGGTGGTACAAAAGACAGTGGTCTTGGCCGTGTCGGTGGTATCCACAGCTGGGAATTCTACACTGAATTAACAAACGTTTGTGTGAAACTATAATTAATTAAATTATTATGTTGCACGGTTTTTGCTTTATGGCCGTGCAACATTTATAAGTACAAAAATCCGTTTGAAAATAATAATAGAAACGATCGTACATAATAATAGAAGGGGTGTATTGTTTTGACTAGTAAAATTGAAAAGTTTGCCGCTCAATTATTAGAAGCTGAAAAAACTCAAGTTGGAATCGATCCGATTACTACTGTGGACACTGAAGTTACAGTAGACGAGGCGTACTATATTCAACTAGAAAACATTAAGAAGAAAGTAGAAGAAGGCCAAAAGATTGTTGGAAAGAAAATTGGCTTAACTTCTGTTGCTGTTCAAAAATTATTAGGTGTCGATGAGCCAGATTATGGACATCTTTTAGATAGCATGGTAGTTGAAAATGGTGGCACAATCGATACAAAGAACATGTTGCAACCAAAAATTGAAGGTGAAATTGCATTTGTATTGAAAGAAGATTTAAAAGGTCCTAATGTGACTGCTGTTGATGTACTTCAAGCAACAGATTATGTATTACCAGCATTAGAAATTGTTGATAGCCGTGTACAAGATTGGAAAATTAAACTTCAAGATACAGTTGCAGATAATGCTTCTTCTGGTTTCTATGTACTAGGAGGCAAGCCGACGAAAGTTGAAGATATCGATCTTGAATTGCTTGGAATGGTTTTATACCAAAACGGTGAAATGGCAAATACAGGTGTCGGAGCTGCTGCTTTAGGAAGCCCAGCTACTTGTGTTGCATGGTTAGCTAATCGTTTAGCTGATTATGATATTACGCTAAAAGCAGGAGAAGTTATTCTTTCTGGAGCTCTATCTGGAATGGTTGTAGCAAACTCAGGAGATTCTTTCACTGCAAGATTTGCTCATTTAGGACAAGTTTCTGTTAATTTTAAATAATAGATTATGAATGTTGTAAGTACACAAGGAGGAATCGGAATGTCTAACGAAATTATTAAAAAGATTAAAGATTACTTAGTTGCTGCAGAGGTAGAAAAGCGTGAAGTTGTTAAAGTAACTTCCGAAATTAAACCTGATTTAACAGTTGAAGAAGCATACGAAGCACAAGAATTGCTTGTTCAAACTAAATTAGATGAAGGCCGCAGAATTATTGGACCTAAAATGGGTTTAACAAGTAAAGCAAAATGGGATCAAATGGGTGTTAAAGAACCTATTTATGGATATGTATTTGATTATATGTTAGTTGATAATGGTGGAGTTGTTCCTTATCAAATTCATCCAAAAGTAGAAGCTGAAATTGCTTTCCTTATCGGTGAAGATATTGAAGGACCTGGAATTACAGGTGCACAAGTGTTAGCGAAAACAGAATATGTTTTACCTGCACTTGAAATCATCGATAGCCGTTATGAGAATTTTAACTTCACTCTTACAGATGTTATTGCTGATAATGCTTCTACTTCAAGAGTTGTTTTCGGTAATACACTTAGAAAGCCAAGTGATCTTGAACTTGACTTAGTTGGTGCAACATTATCTGTTAATGGTAAAATTGAAGATCTTGGAGCTGGAGCAGCGGTATTAGGCCACCCAGCTAATGCAATTGCTGTTCTTGCTAATATGCTTGCTAGAAAAGGCGAAAAAATCAAAAAAGGTGATTTGATTTTATCAGGAGCATTAACAGGAGCCATTTTATTAAACGTTGGCGATTTCGTTAGCGCTAAATTTGACGGATTAGGTGAAGTAACATTCACAGTTGGCGAAAGAGACTAATTTTTTAAAAAATAAAGGGAGGTACCATTATGCCACTTATTCAAGTAAACATTATGGAAGGTAGACCACCTGAAAAAGTAAAGCAATTAATTGAAAATATTACTGATACGGTTTCAGAAACTTTAGATGCTCCAAAGCAAAACATTCGTGTACTTGTAACTGAAATGCCTAAAACTCATTGGGGAATTGCAGGCGTTCCAGCATCTGAGACTCGAAAATAATTCATTTATGCTACAATATTAATACCTGTATGGATGACAAATTCGTAAAAATATTATGAATTTGTTCTCTTACAGGTATTTTTTTCTGAAAAAGTTTGCATTTACAATCATAAACAATCAAAATAGTAATGGCTTATGATTATAATAAAAGGATGAGTAACATGTTAAAAAACAAGTTAAAAGATTACATAGAAGAGCAATTAGCAAATCAACAGGGATCCAATTCAGTAGAGCCGTTTCAAATTGAACTTTATAAGGAAGAAAAAAGTTTTTTGGAGAAACACTCTTCAATTGTACAAGAAATAGGAAAAAAAGTGACCTTAAGTGAAAAAGTTCAGGATACTCGTTTTAATGATGTTTATATTGAAAAATGCAATAAAGAAACGGAAGATCTTATTTCTGAAGAATCATCTACGTTTTTGGATCAGCAAATTCGATATTTTCAACATCATTTAGAAGAGTTTATGTATCTCGAGTCTTCTTGGTTTGATATCATTGGGGTTGATGCGATCAGCTTTGAAATGGATAGTGTTTTTAAAACATATGATGTTATGTTAGGGTTGAAATGTCAAAAGAAGCATGAAGTGAAAATCAAAACCTTTTTTTCAACAAATTTAATCAGTGATAAACGTACTTTTGAAGTCATGTTTAATGCTAATGAAGGGATTTGGGATGTTAACTTCTCAATTAATGGTATAAAGGGATTTAAAGAGGACTGGACGATTCGTGAAGCCTATAATAATGTGTATCATTTTTTATTCCAACTTAGAGAGTATATTGAGACGGAATTCTAATTTATCTATTATGTACAAGTATTTTTGTGTAAAAGGTTTAGGGGATCCCTCAGCTTTTTCATTAAATTATTTGTACGATTTAAATTACTTTAATCATTCACTTATCTATGATAAAATTATATTATTCAAATATATTTCTACTAGGGGTGCCTTTTGAAGGCTGAGAGAAAAACTTATGTTTTTTAACCCTTTGAACCTGATCCGGGTAAATCCGGCGTAGGAAAGTAGCGAGTTAAATAACTTTCTCTTACAATGAACCAGGTTCTGCATAGAACCTGGTTTTTATATTTGGGGATATTTCTTTAGATCTATTTTAAAGGGGTAAAGGGAATGAAAAGGCTATAACGATTTAAAGAGGGGAGAAGTTAGTGTGGAAAAGACCAATATTCAAGCATTACTAATAAAAGTTAGACAAATGAAACCGCTTATCCACAATATTACTAATATTGTTGTGGCCAATTTCTCGGCCAACGGTTTATTAGCATTGGGTGCATCACCTGTTATGGCAGATGCTGTTGAAGAAGTTTCTGAAATGGCAACAGCAGCTAATGCGGTTGTCCTTAATATGGGGACAATAAATCGTGAAACCGTACAATCTATGTTAATCGCAGGAAAAACTGCAAATGAACATGGAATTCCAGTCGTATTAGATCCGGTTGGTGTAGGTGCGACTACTTTCCGTACTAGAGCATCGCAGGAATTACTTCAACACATAAAGTTTGCTGTAATCCGAGGGAATGCAGCAGAAATTGCTCATTTAATCGGGGAAAAATGGGAGATAAAAGGAGTTGATGCTGGCCATATTCAGGGGGATGTTAAGGCACTTGCTAAAATGGCAGCGAAGAAACTGGGTACGATAGTGGTCCTTACAGGGAAGGAGGATATTATCACAAATGGAATAGACACCTTTATCGTTTACAATGGGCATCCCATTTTAACAAAAGTAACAGGAGCAGGCTGCTTGTTGAGCACAGTGGTTGGGGCATTTACTGCAGTCGAAGAGAATTATCTTGAAGCAGCTATAGCGGCAGTCACTTTTTATGGAGTAGCAGGGGAAGTTGCGGCTAATAAAACAGAAGAATTAGGGCCTGGAAGTTTCCAAATTGAATTGATTAATCAATTATCAAAGGTTTCTTCAGCCGAAATCGATTTATTTGGGTCATTTAAAAAGTTAGTTGATTAGATTGGGGGATATTAAGATGGTAAATAAAGGATTAACAATTGCTGGATCAGATAGTGGCGGAGGTGCTGGAATACAAGCAGATTTAAAAACATTTCAAGAGCTGGATGTTTTTGGAATGTCAGTTCTTACGGCTGTTACTGCACAAAATACAATGGGTGTTCAAGCTGTACATCCGATACCGCCAGAATTCATTGCTAAACAAATTGACTCTGTTGCGACGGATATTGGTGTTGATGCACTAAAAACAGGAATGCTTTTTTCAGCAGAAATTATTGAAGTTGTGTCGGAAAAGATTAAAGAATATCAATGGAACAATGTAATTGTTGACCCTGTTATGATTGCAAAGGGTGGAGCTTCATTATTACAAAAAGAAGCAGTAGAAGCACTGAAAAAACACTTATTACCATACGCCTTTATCGTAACACCGAATATCCCGGAGGCGGAAGAATTAACAGGAATGGTTATTAAAACAAATCAGGATAAAAAAGAAGCTTCAAAGCGGATAATGGATTTTGGAGTAAAAAATGTGATTATTAAAGGCGGTCATGATGAAAATCAAACTGAGTCGATCGATCTCCTATTTGATGGGGAAAATATATTTACGTTTCCAGAAATGAGATATCCAACTAAAAATACGCATGGGACAGGCTGCACATTCTCGGCAGCTATTACGGCAGGAATTGCAAAGGGATTGACGGTTTATGATGCTGTATCTGATGCAAAAGGTTTTATTTCTGCTGCTATTAAAGAGGATCTGCATATTGGAAATGGAAATGGACCAACAAATCATTGGGCATTTAAGAAAAAGGAAGGCATTCGTCTATGATTGCAACTAGCCAACAAAAATTAAAAAATGCATTAAAGGTTTACTTTATCATGGGCAGTACAAATTGTAACGGACGATGTCCAAAGGAAGTACTCTCAGCTGCTATTAAAGGTGGCATCACGATGTTTCAATTTCGTGAAAAGGGAGATGGCGCGTTAACGGGGCAGGAAAAATATGCGTTGGCAGAAGAATTGCAGTTCATTTGTAAAAAAGCAAATATCCCATTTATTGTAAATGATGATATTGAACTAGCTCTTTCGATCAATGCAGATGGTGTTCATATTGGGCAAGATGATGAACCAGCCCAACATGTGAGAGAGAAACTAAAAAATAAAATTTTAGGGATTTCTGTTCATAATATTCAAGAGGCAAGACAAGAAATAAAGAATGGAGCCGATTATTTTGGAGTCGGACCGATTTATCCAACAAAAACAAAAGAAGATGCGAATAAAGTACAAGGGCTTACGATTATTACTGAACTCCGTGCGTCTGGAATTACCACTCCAATCGTTGGAATAGGCGGGATTACAGCAGATAAGGCAGCAAGTGTGATTGATGCTGGTGCAGACGGTGTTTCTATTATTACGGCTATTAGTCATGCGGATGATATAGAAATAGCGTCAAGAAGATTAAAAGAATCCGTTTTGGGTTAATAGAGGATTAGATCGGGCATTTATGATTATTAACTTGTTTAAATATAAACGATGAAACAAATTTGTTTATATTTGAACAAGTTTTTTGTGATAAAGTTAAACATCGTTTGTTTGATTTTACACCATATTCAAACAATTCCTGTTATTGTAAAGTAGTAATGTAAGCGCTAACATATAAGTGTAGATGTTAAATATTTTAATGGATTTTTATATTTATAGCATTTGGGTTGGGCTAGGAATTCTACTAATTATTTGAAGGGGTGTTATTGATGAATGGAAATGGGATTGAAAGAATTGGTCGAATTCAATTAAGACAATTTGATTTTGAAAAGGCTGTAGACTATTACTCAAACATTATTGGATTAGATATTACAGGCAGAGATGAAAATAGGGTCTACTTGAAAGCATGGGACGAATGGGATCATCATAGTGTTGTATTAGAAAAATCAGATTCTGCTGGAATGGACCATATTGCCTTTAAAGTAACAAATAATGATGCGCTTGATCGATTAGAGCGTATAATTGAACAGTTTGGCTGTACGGTGCAGCGGGTCTCAAATCGTTCACGTATTGGCGAAGGAGAAGCGATCCGCTTTATTCTTCCGACAGGACATACATTTGAATTATATCATGAGGTTGATTATGTAGGTGTCCCAACAGGAAGACTAAATCCACACCCGTGGCCAGATGGGTTAAGAGGAATTGCTCCACATCGACTTGATCACGCTTTATTATCAGGGGATGATGTGAAAACAACGACTCGATTTTTCACTGAAGCATTAGGATTTGTCCAAACTGAAAAAGTAATTAGTGTCGATGGCGAAGAATTAATTGCTAGTTTCCTATCGACATCAATGACTGGACACGATGTTGCTTTCATTAAAGGACCTGATGCAAAGTTACACCATGTAGGATTCTATTTAGATAACTGGTATGAAATATTAAAAGCCTCTGATATTTTATCCCGTAATGAGGTTGAAATAGAAGTGACTCCGACTCGACACGGTATTACTAGAGGTGAAACCATTTACTTCTATGATCCATCTGGAAATCGAAATGAGGTATATACAGGCGGATATGCTGTATATTCCGATTTTCCAACAATTACATGGACAGAAGATAAATTAGGTACAGGGATCTTTTACCACCGCCGTCAATTAAACGAAACGTTTGCAACTGTGTTTTCTTAATAAAACAAAGGATAATTGTTTCAAGAAAATTTCATAGAGATTGAAAGAAGAATAGGCTGTTTCGCTAAAATAAAGCAAAACAGCTTTTTCCATTCGTTTACATTATTGTCACATTCATTAAAAAAACAAAAAAATGAAATTTGAAGGAAGTGAGCAAAGTGTTTATAATAAATATTAATAATAATCAAAGTTTTTTATGTTCTGAAAATGAAACTTTGTTAGAGGCTGCTCGTGCGCAAATGGTTAAAGTTCCACAAGCATGTACACGCGGCGGATGTGGTTATTGCAAAGTTAAAGTGATGGATGGATCATACAAAATGGGGACGTATGCAAAAAGTGCCTTATCGGACGAGGAAGTATCTTGTGGAATTATTCTCTTATGTAAAACCTATCCACAAAGTGATTTACACCTAGACATGAATTTATCGTAAAAGGTTGGTGGTATTTGTGTATGTGACTTTACCGTTTCTGTCAGAGGATTCAATTAAATTAGATGCTCACGTGAATGAAGAAGTTGGGAAGTCCCAAAACGGTAATGAAAGCATTCAATCATCCAAAATGGAAGAAAAGTCTTTCTCTGTCAACACAAGTCTTCCATATCAAAGGTTATTAGAAAACTATGAACACTTAGTAAAGGCAAACATCGTTCTACAAAAATTAATTGCCGAGTTTATTAAGGGGAATTCGATAAATAGCATCATAAAAGAGTTTTATAACCTGACTGAACTTTCAGGTGTCATTTATAATGTTCATGGGCATATTATCGCTTCTGTTGGGGTAGAGAGTTTGTCTAAAGGACTGTCACCAGATATACTTTTTCAATATATAGGAAACAGGTCGGTGAATACGCCAATTGAAGCAGTACAAATGATCAAACGAAGTCACGACTGTTTTTATTTTATCTCTAAAGCCTTCTTTTTAAATGAAAAAAAAGCGGGATATTGTTGTGTCATTTTGAAAGAGGATGATGAACCTTGTCTGGAATTTGTTCTAAAGTTGATTGAACAGCTTTCTATCGTTTGTTCGCTCGTTTTTTTAAATGAAAAAACAAAAATAGATTCTTCCGAACAGATGAAAAGTATATTTTTAAAAGACATTATCACTGGACAATTTAATTGTGAAGATGAAATGATTGCTAAAGCAGGTTTATTCCAGTTTAATTTAAGACGGCCTTTTTATATCTGTTTTTTAGGTTATGAATTTGATCAGAATAATTTTCCAAGTGAAGTTGTTTTTGGTCGTGAAATGATCGAGTGCATTAAGTTTCTTAATCACCAGAATAAAATTCAGATGCTCATAAATCACGAAGGGCACCATATCTATTTATTTGTAAATAAGCAATTTAACGATGGGCAAGAAAAGAAGCTATTTTTTACTTCATTCATTGATCATTTAGCTGCTCGTTTTCCTGGTTCACACTTTTATATGGGCATTAGCAGCCAAACGGATACGATATTAAAGGCACCGAATGCGTATAAAGAAGCAAAAATGGCGAAGCGAATGATTACATCCCATAAGCAAGTTATTTTTTATGAGTCACTAGGGATGATCGGGTCATTATTAAATCAACAAAATGAACATGAAGTCAGAAGTCTGGCACATGCGTTACTTAATCATTTAGATTATAATGATCAAAAAAATTTCGATTTAGTGAAAACGCTTTATTTCTTTTTAGTGAATGGAGGTAACTTGGAGAAAACGGCCGAAGAACTCTCTTTATCTATTAGCGGTTTACGGTATCGAGTTCAAAAAATGGAAGAGGTATTGCAAAAGGATGTTCGCAATCCGGTCAACAGCTGTCAACTACTTATGGCGATCCAAGCACTAATTCTGTTAGGAGACTTAGAAATTAATAATATTTTAGAATACTAAATTAAAGATTTAGACTCTGAAATGGAAAGGTTGGCTAACCTGCTTGAAGAAGTCTCTTATTCCGTAGAATAGTCAGCGCAGAGAACATAGGTTAGTTGATTTTTCCACAAAAAGCAGATGGATTTTCTTATGAAACCATTCTGTTTTTTTATTTAACGGGAGTTAGCCAGATTAATATTTAAAACACTTTATTTATGATATTATTATAAGGATTTGTTTCTACATCAAGGGTCCTTCTTAAGACCAATTTAAGGAGGGAGATAAATGGGACATAAGGGTCTTGAGTTGAATCCCAAATACGTATCTAATGCAGATGAAAGTTTTTGGCAAGGTGTGAAGGATTGTGTGCCGACTTTACTAGGCTACTTAAGTATTGGCTTTGCTGCGGGGGTTGTAGAGAAAACGGCTGGGCTTAGTATTGTGGAGATTGCTTTAATGAGTCTTCTCTTATACGCAGGTTCAGGTCAATTTATTGCAGCTGGAATGATTGCAGCTAGTAATCCAATTTCTGCGATTATTTTTACTGTTTTTTTTATCAATTTACGTCACTTGCTATTAAGTGCAGCGATTGCTCCATACTTTCAACACCTCTCACCTCGCAAAAATCTGGTTGTCGGTTCATTGTTAACAGATGAGACATTCGGGGTCGCTATTAATCATGTCCAAAATAAGAAACGGGCTAGTTATAAATGGATGATTGGATTAAATATTACGGCGTATTTAAATTGGTTTATCGCCAACATTGCAGGAGGATTTTTAGGCCAATGGATTCCAAATCCTGAAGCTTTCGGCCTCGATTTTGCTTTGCCTGGTATGTTTATAGGTCTCCTTGTGATCCAAATCCTTAGTCAAAAGAAGTATTTTGTGGATATTATAGTAGCGTTAAGTGCAGTATTGATTGTTGTCGTTGTGAGCTTTTACTTTACTGGCAGTGCTGGGGTCATGATTGCCACAATCTTAGCGTCTACGATAGGGATGGTGATTGAAAGATGGAGGTAAGATGGTCTATTTTCATCATCATCATTGGCTGTGCACTTGTTACTTTCATTCCACGAGTTTTGCCGTTAATGATATTGAGTCAAATGGAACTGCCGAAGTGGCTCATTCGATGGTTGAAAAATGTCCCCGTAGCAGTAATGGCTGCATTGTTAGCACAAGAACTTCTTCTTTCGAATGATTCAATTTCTTTAGCAGGGAATGGATTGAAACTATTGGCTGCAACAGCAGCTTTTATTATTGCAATTATAACTAAAAGCTTACTCGGGACGGTTATGATAGGGATCATTATTATGGCAGTATTAAGGATGATGTTTTAGAAATCAGCCAGAATTAAAAGAAGCAGTTTCTATCCATCTAAATAATGGGAAGGAAACTGCTTTTTATTGAATTTTATTTATTAGATTTCAAATTTAATAAAATATTGATGGAAAATAATAAGATTGAAATTACTAGTATCGTAGCACTAATAGATAGCAATGGAGTTATAGCAGTTTTACCGTATACAACAAAACCAAGTGCGATCATCATAGGAGGTAAAGATAAATTATGAAGCCAAAAGTGTATTTTTGCGAGTTTTGTAGTTGCAGCTTGTTGATAAAGAGTATAAATAATACCAGCAATTGCTAATGATACCCATCCTAATAAATTAATGTGAACATGGACGGATGAAAGATGATAATCGTGGGCAATGGACATAAATAATCCAAGTAACACCCCAATCGCAAAATACACTGCTGAAATTTTAATTAAACGACTTCCCATCACAAAACCTCCTTTAAAATTAAACTTCGATTAAATATATGCATCGTACTTTTAAAGAAGACTTTCATCTTATTACTTTTTTCGTGTTCACTTGTTCGTTGGAAAAAACACATCGAATCTTTGCCTGATCTTAATGAGGATATTCATATAATATATATAAAGTTAATTATAAATGATCGTAAATTTTGGTAGATAAAACGAAGGTATGATAGGGCTTACATTCCTTATTTAATAGGGTTTTAGAAAGGTAAACTCATTGACTTTCAATCTAGAAAATGGTAAATTCTAATTAACCGTTATGCATCGTTTTAGATTTTGCAAGCTGCTTATTCTAAGTATGATCTCAGAGTGAATGAGTAATGGGAGAAAAGCTATCAACGTTGTAAATGGTAAATTTTTTAATGACTAGTTCTAGTCAGGTAGGAGGATTTTTTAAAATGAAAAACGGTAAAGTAAAATGGTTTAACTCAGAAAAAGGTTTCGGATTTATCGAAGCTGAAGATGGAAATGATGTATTTGTACATTACTCTGCAATCCAAACTGAAGGTTTCAAGACTTTAGAAGAAGGTCAAGAAGTTACTTTTGAAGTTGTTGAAGGTGCTCGTGGACCCCAAGCAGCTAACGTTACAATCGCATAATTTTATCCATATAGATGCCCATCCGATTCGGTTGGGCTTTTTTTGCGCAAAATTCCAGTCTTAATATTACTAGAGCGAACGATCAAATACGGCTTGATGATTTTACGCCCAAAAATGAGATTAAATGGATATGCTATAATAGATATTCAAATGTAATTACAAGTAGGTGACTTCAATGAGTAAACGTTATTTTACAATAGGAATGGCTGGGCATATTGATCATGGAAAAACGACTTTAACAAAGGCATTAACAAACGTAGAAACCGATCGCTTAAAAGAAGAGAAAGAACGCCAAATTTCAATTGAACTGGGATTTGCTCCATTATACGAAGATGAGGATATACAAATCTCTGTAATCGACGTTCCAGGGCATGAAAGGTTTATACGGCAAATGATTGCTGGTGTAACAGGAATAGACTTAGTCGTTCTAGTTGTAGCAGCAGATGAAGGGGTTATGCCTCAAACGAGAGAGCATCTTGAAATTTTAAGATTTTTAGGAGTGAAGAACGGGATTGTAGCGATCACGAAAATTGATCGCGTAGACGAGGAATTTATTGAATTAGTAAACGATGATATTTTTACTGAGTTAAAAAACACTGTTTTTGAACAGGCACCATCTGTTTTAGTAGACAGTGTTTCAATGAAAGGGATCAGTGACTTAAAAACATTAATTATAGATACATTAAAGGAACAAGAAATGCGTGATATTCGCGGTGGGTTCCGTTTGCCGATCGATCAAGTTTTTACAGTAAAAGGACAAGGTACGGTTGTCCGTGGGACAGTTGCTGAAGGACAAGTAAAAGAAGGGCAATTACTTAAAGTAATGCCGAGGGGATTAGACGCTAGAGTACGACAAATACAAGTCCATCATCAAAATCAATCAGAAGCATTTGCAGGACAAAGAGCAGCTATCAATCTTTCTGGAATCTCAAAGGAAGAATTAGAACGAGGAGATGTTCTTGTATCGTCTGAACAATTTATTGTTACAAAGACGATTGATGTAGCTATTAATGTAGTCAGTGATTTGGATTATATTGTTAAGCAAAGAATGCCGATTAAATGCCACATCGGAACCGCAGAAGTAATGGGGAAAATTGTATTTTTTGATCGGAATGAACTCGAGGGAGAAAACGATGAAATACTTTGTCAACTTAGACTTGATGAAGAAATTGTCGCAAAACGGGGAGACCGTTTTATTTTAAGGAGACCGAGTCCTTCAGAAACGATTGGCGGAGGATGGGTGATTGAACCTCGTGGAGAAAAATATAAATTTGGATATCGGACAATACAACAATTAGAGAAGAAAAAAACCGGAACACCAACAGAGCGAGTAACTGCGGCTCTCGTAGAAGCGAAGTGCTTGACTCTTCCGGGTCTATTAACGATGACAGCACTTGAAGAAAACGTGATTATGGCTGAACTATCAAAAGATGATTTTATTTCCATTAATAAAACAGAGTATACGCTTCGTTCCCTTGTTGAGACTTTACAAGAAGAGTTTGCAGATCGAGTTTCCCTCTACCATGAACAAAATCCAATGAAGCTGGGAATGAATAAAGCTGAGCTGTTCCAGCATCTAGAAAAGGATTATCCAAAAAGTTTATTAGAGTTTGTTCTCCATCATACCATTGAAGTAGAACAATTAAAAAGAAAAGGGCAATTTATTGCAATTCCTGCTTTTATTCCTCATGTACCTGAAAATTGGCAGAAGAAAACAGAAAATATGTTAGCAAAACTTCAAAAAGATGGTTATGATGTTCGTCATTTGGCCGATTATTTCAAAGCGGATGGAATCCCAGATCATTTAAGTAATGAGATGAAACACTTCCTAGAAGGACAAGGACAAATTGTTTCTTTAGATGACCAGTATTATTGGCACGGAGATGTTTTTCAAGAAGCAGTTAAGTCAGTACGATCTGCAACAGATTTAGAGTTTGAAATAAAACACGCAAAAGAGGCATTAGGTTTATCGCGAAAATTTCTTGTTCTGTTTCTTGAAAAGTTGGATGAAATAGGTAAGACGAAGCGTGTGGAAAATAAACGCATTTGGATTGATACAGGCAGGTAAGATTGATATCATTTTGATAGTGAATATTAAAAAGAAAAATTTATAAAGGGGATATGAAGATGAGTAATTGTAAAATAGATCACAGTCATGAAGATGTACAAAAGAAATATCAATCACAAATAGAGTTTTTGCCAAATGAAATGACTCCAATGTTTGAATCGTTCTTTTCAAAAGAGCATGCTCAAATTATTTTAAATGAAATGTTTCATTTATTAAAAAAGTATGATTTATCATCAGAACAAGAAAAGGACCAAAGGAATAAGCAAATATTGTTACTACTAAATAATAACTAGTTAAAAAAGGATCTTTTCTATTAGGGAAAGATCCTTTTTTGTTTAATGATTTATTTGTTGAGACCATTCTTCAACATTCCAAACCTTTGTGATCCAGCCTTCATAAAATTCAGGTTCATGACAGACAAGGACAACCGTTCCCTTATAGGCCTGTAATGCACGCTTCAACTCTTCTTTTGCAATAACAAATTCCTCATTTTTTTATCTTATAAGAATTTATCCATTATAACCACAGTAAATTTTTAGAAGCAACGGTCTATTTTTAAAAGGAAAAACGCTTTAATTAGTATTTTTTTGATCTTTTTCACAAACTCAAATTTTTTTTTTAGTTGCTGTGTAATATTCAAAAAATATATAATTAGACAATTTTCGATAAATACGATAAATTAAGACTATAGATAATTAAAATTATTCTAGTATATATAGGGGAGGAATAGAAATGATCCGATATAATAAATTGGGGTATCTTGTTTTAAGTGTTACTGATCTTGAAAAATCTTTAGATTTTTATGTAAACACTGTAGGTTTGCAATTTGTAGAACGTGATAATGAAAACGTATACTTAAGAAGTAGTTATGACCACCATAACTTAATTTTACAACAAGGTTCTGAACCGGGACTAAAAAGAGTTGGATGGGAGCTTGAGAAGGCTTCTCAATTCCAAGATGTATTTGACTATTTAACAGAAAAGGGCTTAAATCCGGTTGAATTAAGCGATAAAGAAGCGCAAAAATTAGCACAAGGTAGAACATTACGTTTCCAAGATCCATATGTGGGAGTAACGCATGAATTTTATGTTGAAATGATGCAGTTAGGCTTACCATATGAACCAACAAATAAATTAGAAATTGAAACTCTTCTACATGTAGTTTTTGAATCTCCACATTTAGAAGAAATGACTGATTTCTTTGTAAACACTTTAAACTTCAAGGTTTCCGATTTCTCTGGGAGAGAAACGAATTTTGCATGGCTAAGAGCATTTCCAAATAAATGGCACCATACATTTGCCATTACAAAAGGACCTGAAAATAAGTTGAACCACTTAGCTTATAAAGTAAGCAGAGTAGATGATATCGGCATCCAAGTAAACCGTTTAAACGACCAAGGTGTACCAATTCTATTTGGACCTGGAAGACACCATCCATCAGGAAGTATCTTCTTGTACTATGCAGATCCAGACGGTATGGCAATTGAATACAGTCAAGGTATGTCAGAATTTCCTGAAGTAGGCGCAAGAGAACCACGTCGCTTAGAACCAAGTAAGGAAACAATTGACGAGTGGGGCGGTTCACCACAGCCGGAGTTCGGTAAAGTTGGAGCGTTATTACCAGACGATTCGGTTGAACCAGTTAAAAATTAAGGTTTATACATCATAACGAATGAACAGATTACGAGGAGGAAATATTTTGTCTAACGAAAAACAATTACGCGTGGATTTTCATGCACATATTATTCCGCATGACTTTCCAAATTTGGATGAAAAATACGGCGACAATCGATTTCCAACATTAAAGCATACATGTGAATGTGGAGCGGAAATATATAAAGATGGCAAGTCGTTTCGTAAAATCGAAGATAATGCCTGGGATCCCCAAAAACGTATTGCCCAAATGGATGAAGAGGGCATTGATGTTCAAGTTCTTTCTCCTATTCCAGTAACGTTTAATTACTGGGCAGATGCAGAGAAATGTTTAGAGTTATCAATAGCTCAAAATGATTTCATTGCTTCTGTTGTAAAAGAATATCCTACGCGTTTTGCTGGGTTAGGGACGGTTCCTTTACAAGATGCAGACTTAGCTATTGCGGAAATGGAAAGAGCGATCAATGAACTAGGATTAAAAGGAATTGAAATTGGCAGTAATGCGAATGGAAAGACCCTTGATGATCCAGAGATTTTAAGATTTATAGAAGCTGCTGCAAAAATGGATGTTCCAATTTTCGTTCACCCATGGGCAACCGTTGGAGTAGAAAGAATGCCAAGACATAATTTTATGTATTCAATTGGAATGCCATCAGAAACGGCTTTAGCTGCTGCTAGCTTAATTTATAGTGGAATTCTAGAAAAATATCCTAATCTAAAGATTTGTTTCTCTCATGGTGGAGGATCATTCCCTTATGTATTAGCTCGTATTGATCAAGCTTGGGAATCTTGGCCAAATACTCGTACAACTGAAGAAAAGCCAAGTTACTATGCTAAAAAACTTTATTTTGATACGCTTGTTTATGACCCTACGAACCTGCGATTCATGATTGACAAATTTGGTCCAGAGAAATTGATTGCAGGATCTGATTATCCGTTTGTTTTACGTGAAGTTCCTTCTGGAAAAGTTGTAGATCTTATCGAAGGTGTTTCAGCTGAGGATAAACAAAAAATGTTAGGTGATAATGCAGTTGAATTCCTAGGCTTGCGTAAAGAGGATTATTTAAAAGAATTAGTAAAATAATCAAATATCAAAAGAGAAAGTTTCTAAGTTGAGAAACTTTCTCTTTTGTGACTTTCTTAAATGTAAATTAATAAAGAACTTTTTCTCAACGTTTCTCACGTTTTAGAAAAAGTTCTCTGTTTTTTTGGATTCATTTATTATAAACATTGAAAGATAATGTGCTCCTTTATCGTTGGTTTCAACTTAAACATTACGCTGTTAAAAACTTCATTTTTATGGGTTTGGAGCAAAGCGAGTTTAAATGGAAAAGGTTTAAAAAAGTAATCGATTCTTCGATTAATATATCTAACGATTTGTTCTTTATAAATGAATTTCTTCTGTGTGATTTTTTCCTGTATTTCACTTGTAATTGAAAAAATAAACTGAATGATCGAGTATTCAGCTTTACCGCAATATTCAACCAATTCCACAGAAACAACCTCCTTCTCAGTTGCTTACGCAATCTTAATATAAACTTTACAATAAATTTACATTTCCTTAATTATTATTTTAATACAACTTAATAAAAATTCAACCGTTCCGACAAAAGTAGTCAAAAAATTCCTTCATCTATAGCCTTTTTAGAATATAATATAAAAATAGTACTAATAGATTGCAATTTATAATTATTTTAGATTAAAATGTTGACTAAGAGAAACATTTTGGAATTCATGCATATATTAATTCAAAAAATCAAAGGGCTAATAATTTTTAACCTAAAAGTTGGGCTGGGTAAACATTTTGTCCTATATACAATTTTGATGTGTTAGATTGGTTGAAGGAGAGGGAATTAAGTGGAAAATGTTTTATTAGCATTCTTGCTAACTCTTTTTGCGGGGTTGGCCACAGGAATCGGAAGTGTGTTAGCTTTTTTTACTTCGCGTACAAATACGAAGTTTTTATCATTTGCATTAGGATTTTCAGCAGGTGTTATGATATATGTATCCATGATTGAAATATTTGTGAAAGCTCAAAATGCGTTAGTTGGTGAAATGGGTAAGGTTCCGGGTAATTGGACAACAGTGGGAAGCTTTTTTGCTGGTATGTTGCTGATTGCTTTAATTGATAAGTGTATTCCAAAACAAAGTAATCCGCATGAATTAAAAAAAGTGGAAGAAATGAGTGGACCAAGTAAGGCAATCGATGATCCAGCTCTATTAAAAATGGGCACATTTACGGCACTGGCGATTGGTATTCACAATTTTCCGGAAGGGATAGCTACTTTTGTATCTACACTTCAAGATCCTTCACTAGGAATCGCGATAGCGGTGGCAATTGCAATTCATAATATACCTGAAGGCATTGCAGTGTCGGTACCCGTTTATTTTGCTACGGGAAGTAAGAAGAAAGCCTTTAAACTTTCATTTTTATCTGGTTTATCAGAGCCGATAGGTGCTTTAGTTGCTTTTTTCATATTAATGCCTTTTTTAAACGGGATTATGTTTGGTGTTATCTTTGCTGCTGTTGCAGGAATCATGGTTTTTATATCTCTTGATGAATTATTGCCAGCTGCCAAAAAGTATGATGAGGCTCATACTTCTATATATGGGTTAATTGCAGGGATGGCTGTAATGGCTATCAGTCTCTTGCTATTAATGTAAAATGCAGACTTGAGTTTTTTGTAATAAAAACATTGATGTTGTTTAGAATAGAAGGTGTAACGAAAGCTTTAATTGTTGCGCCTTCTATTTTTTGTACATAAAAAGAATAAATATGTGCAAAGTATAAAACATATTTAAATGAGAAACATGAGGAGGAATTGTTTATGAACTTAAAAGCGTGGTTAGCCACCTTTTTATTTATCGGTATTTTAGCTGGCTGTGGAGGAGGAAATGATGAAACGGCTGACGAAACAAATGATACAACCCAAACAGAGGAGCCTGTGACAGAAGAACCTGCTGCAGATGAAAATAAGGATGCAGGACAGAATGAAGAAGGCACAGATGTAAATACAACAGCTTCAATTGTCGCTGAGGCAGATGCTTTTGTAAAAGCGATAGGTGAAAACGGAACTTGGATTATTGCAACACTTAGCGATATTAATATCGATCAAGATGTTGTAGTAGCTGGAGAATTTCATGATAAGAATGATGCTTCAAAAGATTTATATCGTAAAATAGCCCCTTATGAACAAGATGAAAATCACAAGATTACAAAAGCATACACGATAACTGTTCCAAAAATGACGATCAAAAGTCCGAATACGAAACTAGCTGGTGGTACAATTAAAGGAGATATTTATGTAGAAACAGAAGGATTTAATGTTGCTCAAGAAGCGAAGGTTGATGGAAATATTTTCTATGCAAATGAAGAAGTAAAAAATTCAGCGATTATTGAAGGCGATGTTACTGGAACTCAAGAAGTACAATCATAATCAGCCTGATTTCAAAGCAGCTTATAGCTTCGGCTATAATGCTGCTTTTTCTATTATTATAGTTTACATAATAATATTAATAGAAACTATGAAGAAGCTACAGAGAATAATTTATAGCTATGAATTGAATCATATTTATTTCAAAAATCACAATTAACATAGAAAGGCCTGTAGTTATTTATAGTTTTCTATAATAAACTTCGCTTTAACGGAATATTACTCACCTTTTAGCTAATAAATGAATTGTCAAAAATTGTACATATGTGTTGGATATTTATGCATAAAATCTATGATAAAGTAGTAAGTATAGGAAATATGAAAACACTTTCAGGGAGGAAACACCTATGAAATTCAAGCCATTTTTAATTTCAGCATTATTAGTAGGAACTTTAGCAGCATGTGGATCAGAAGACGTAGCTAAAGAACCAAAAGAAGAAGAAAAAACAGACGCAGTAGCGGCGGCATCTATTACTGATAATCCAGCGGCATTTACAGCAGCTTTAGGTGAAGATGGAACTTGGATTGTTGCAGCAACTGCAGATATCACACTTGCTGAAGAAGTATTAGTAGCGGGTGAATTCTATGATAAAGACGATGAGAGTCAAGATCTTTATCGTAAATTAGCTCTTTATACGCAAGATGAAGATCGTAATGTGCTTGATACTTTCACGTTAACTGTTCCAAAAATGACAGTTGAAAGTCCAAATTTTAAGATTCAAAATGGTACAGTTAAAGGCGATGTATTTGTAGAAGCAAATGGTTTTTCACTAGCTCCAGATACTACGATTGATGGAAATCTTTACTTCGCAAATGAAGAATTCCAAAAATCAGCAGTCATTGAAGGAACTGTAACTGGTGCAAATGAAATAAAAGAAGATACAGCAGAAGAAACGGACGCAGTAGCAGCAGCATCTATTACTGCTGATCCAGCGGAATTTGCAGCAGCATTAGGTGAAGATGGAACTTGGATTGTTGCAGCAACTGCAGACATCACACTCGATGAAGAAGTATTAGTAGCGGGTGAATTCTATAATAAAGACGATAAAAGCCAAGACCTTTATCGTAAATTAGCTCTTTATACGCAAGATGAAGATCGTAATGTACAAGATACTTTCACGTTAACCGTTCCAAAAATGACAGTTGAAAGTCCAAACTTTAAGATTCAAAATGGTACAGTTAAAGGCGATGTAGTTGTAGAAGTAAACGGTTTTTCACTAGCTCCAGATACTACGATTGACGGGAATCTTTACTTCGCAAGCGAAGAGTTCCAAAAATCTGCCGTTATTGAAGGAACTGTAACTGGTGCAACTGAAGTAAAATAATATGTCTAATAGAAAAACAGCTTCTAAGATTAATAAATTAGAAGCTGTTTTTTGATTTTGATGCATGGATCGGAAAAAACTTGTAAACTTGGTTCATTTCGATTATGAAAACTTGTCCTTCTTTTATTATCTATTGCATATATATTACGTGATAGTAAGGATATCAGGAGGGATTGGATGTTTCATTTAATTGAAAAGGCAATCTTAGGAATGGCAATTTTACGTTTTTTTTCAGGAAGCTTAGAGGTTTTCGTTGCATTATTGTTTATAAAATATAATGATATTGAAAAAGCATTAGTCATTAACAGCTCCTTAGCTTTAGTAGGTCCAATCATATTACTGCTTACAACTACAATTGGTTTAGTAGGAATGGCCGAGAAGATTTCACTAACGAAAATACTATGGGTGTTCGGTGGTGTTGCTTGCATTATCTATGGGGTAAAGAGCAATTAATATTGCGGCGATCTCCTATTTTTATAGGTGGTGAGGTGAATGCAAGTTTTATCAATTTGGTGGGGGGAGGCTGAATGAAGTTAAAGCCTCCGGCGGATACCTCGATTTTATCGAGCAAGCTCAATAAAATCGGGGTACAAATTCGTGTAGGCGAATTTGATTATTGTTCTCTCTAGAATATTTCTATCAAATACATGCGACTTTTGTGTGAAATTAAAGATTTCATTCGAAATATGTCGAAAATCATGTATAATAATATATTGCAGAAGATAGATTTAAGCTAGGGAGGATTAGAGAATGATGGAGTGGGTCTTAGTCCTATTATTTGCTGCAGCCATCTTGCTGCTCATTTTATCGTTTAGTAAAAATAATCAAGCGTCTAAAAATATCGACAAACAATTAGAAGAGATTACTTTTACTTATATGGAAGAGATAAGTAAGTTACAACAGCAAATACGGAATTTAGAATTAGACGCTGAAATAACAGCGGTTCAAACCGGTTTGATCCAAGACAACGGGCAACAGCGTGTTTTATATCGTGAAATCCTTGACCTTCATAAACGTGGTTATTCTATAGAAAGTATAGCCTTAAAGAAACGTTTATCTGTAGAAGAAGTAGAGGAGTTATTAGCCCCTTTTAAACAAGTAAATAATGAAGGGGGTACTGTTGCTCATGACATCTAATTCAATTCGCAGTTTTGCTTTAGGGCTTCTTATTGCAGCGGGTGTATGTGGTCTTGTTTATTTTACACAATCGGATGAGGGAAAAAATGGTGAAGATTCAAAAACAAAGGTTGAAACTTTATCGGTTGATGAAATGAAAAATGCTCTCGCTAATGAAGGTTATGTCATTCAGACAGAAGCCGAATGGAATGAACAACTTGCAGCTGCTAAAACAGAAGAGAATGCAGCACAAGAACAGAACCAGGAACAGCCGGGACAGGAAAAAGTCATTTATCGCACGATGATATCCGTGTCTTCTGGAATGACTAGCATTGATGTTGGAAAAGCTTTAGAACAAACGAACATTATTGAAAGTGCGTTCGCCTTTTCGAAAGAGGTTGAAAATCGTGGATTATCAAATGGCTTACGCCCTGGTATGTACGAAATCAACAGCGAAATGTCCTTAGATGAAATCATTGCAACGATTTTCCAATAACATTATTATGTAAACTAAAATAAGAGATATCCATTCTAAAATGGATATCTCTTATTTTTTAGTATTTCAATTTTAATAACACTATGTGCTAAATACACAATATATAAATAAACCTCGTACATCAAATAGTATAGAAAAAGATAATAATACTCGTACATTTAATTAGCATAAAAAAATTAAGACAAACACAGAATTTTGAATACGGCCCCATTTTTCGCTCACCAAAACATTTCTTAAATCAGTTGTAGTTAGAATGTGAACCAGCGCAAAGGCAACAGGATAGTTTATATTGCGGAAGTAATTGAGCAGCAGTATTACTTCTTGTGGGCCAAGGTCACGAGAAGGCCGATCATCTTTTCTTACTGTTGCCGTAAGTAGGCCTTTATGTAATCGTTGGGACAATGCATAAGATCATTAAGTCCAGTACATAGGAAAAGAATCGGATATATTTGGCCGGCAGCACTACCGAACGAGCCGAATAGCTTAAGAGCAGAGGTATGGAAATTCTCGGCCACGCCAGGAATCTGATCGTTAGCTTCGCATTGCTCCTAAATATTTTAAGCCCGGAGTATCTATCCTTCTTTGTTCTTCCAATTGTAATCGTTTGCTCATGAGGGCAGTAAAGGGATGCTTAGCTTACTCTGCGCAAAGTTTATGAACTTTTTTAAGAAGATCATTTTAAAAAACCTCATAAACTTCAAGTACCTTGACAGCCCTTTTCGCAAAGGCTCAAAGTGGTCAAACAAAAAAGGAGTGATCGAGAATGGAAAGGAGAAATAATGGATTGAAGATAGCAAAATCAAGCAAAGGATATTATGTAGGATGGTTATATCAAGAGGGGGAAGTATCGAAAAAGGTTTTTAGATTAACGGAATAATTTAGCAATGAAGAGGAGGCACTAGAGTGGGTGAAAGCTATTATCGTAGAATTAGAGGAGCGAAAGGGGGGATAATACCTCCCTTTCAACTCACTGTTTTCTTTGATCCACTATTACCACAGTAAGATAAGTCATCTTGCTGTAACATCTTTAACCGCGTCAGAAATACGGTCAACTGCTGCTTTTCCAACATCTTCAACAGTATCAATTGCATTTTTTGCTACATCTCCTGCTGCTTCAACCCCATGTTTTGCTGTGTTGCGTCCTCGATCAATGGCAGATTGATTTTGCTCAGTCATTTGTATTCCTCTTCACTTATAGAATATGTCATCGGCATTTATCTCCTTGACTTCGAGTTAACTCTACGTTTTGACAAGAACCTATCATGCTGTATGTTAAATGTCAAAGCATAACTAAATCATTTTATGTTTTGAATTATATTCCGCATATAAACTTTTTGCTTGAAATAGAGTTAACTATAGAGATTATTCTAGTTTTTCAAGAGAAAAAGGGAGAAATGAATCAAAGTGAAGTTAAGTATCTATACCCGGTACAAGTCAATTCTCTTGAAAAATCAAATTATATTGGAGGTTTAAACAAATGATAACAGTTAAAGCGCGAGCAGTTGACGGTCCGGACAAACCATTTCGAGTTGCTGATATTAAAAGACGTGACCTTGATTTACATGATGTTCTAATTGAAATTAAATATGCAGGCATATGTCATTCTGACATTCATACTGCTCACGGCGAATGGGGTCCCGTGAACTATCCTCTTGTACCTGGACACGAGATTGCGGGAATTGTCACAGATGTTGGAGCCGAGGTAACAAAGTATAAAGTCGGTGACCGAGTTGGGGTCGGTTGTATGGTTGATTCCTGTGGTGAATGTGAGAACTGCCGTAAAGGAGAGGAACAATACTGTCTAAAAGGAAATGTCCCTACCTACGCTGGTGTTGACAAATACGGTGAGCCAACTCAAGGTGGCTATTCTACCCATATTGTTGTAACTAAGGACTTTGTAGTTAGAATTCCAGATAATATTGGGCTTGACGTTGCAGCACCTTTACTTTGTGCAGGCATTACTACATATTCTCCATTAAACCATTGGGGAGCTGGACCAGGTAAGAAAGTAGCTGTAGTTGGTATGGGCGGTCTTGGTCATATGGCTGTCAAGATTGCAAACGCCATGGGTGCAAAAGTTACCGTCCTGTCACAAACATTGAATAAAAAGGAAGATGGCTTGCAATTTGGTGCAGAAAACTACTATGCCACTAGCGACTCAGAAACATTTAAGAAACTTGCCGGATCCTTTGACTTAATTATTAACACGGTAAGTGCAAAGATTGACATAGATGCTTATTTAAGACTACTCACTCTTAACGGAACTCTGGTAAACGTCGGTGCTCCAGCAGAACCGTTGTCACTAAGCGTGAATTCGCTTATCGGTCATCGTCGTTCATTTGCAGGTTCAATGATTGGAGGCATCCGTGAGACTCAAGAAATGTTGGAGTTCTGTGCAAAACATAACATTGTTCCTAAGATTGAAGTAATTTCGGCTGACCAAATTGATGAAGCCTATGAACGTGTCTTAGCTTCAGATGTCAAGTATCGATTCGTGATTGACATAAGTACAATGTAAGTTGCGTAAGCGATAAATCTGAAGATACTTTCAAGGATGTCCCGAGATCCAGCTTTTGGGACATCCTTTTTTTCTCTCTTTATAGTGCTTTCCTTATAGTTCTATCTGTCCCCGGCTATTTGGCAGGTTAGCATTCCTGTAGTAAATAATACTAAGTTTAGGAAGAGATGCACTTAAAGTAACGGGTGGCTTTTATTGAATAAGAGATGAACCTTCGTTTATGACAAATTGATTTTAGAATAAGTTTAGATAGAAAAAGCTTACAAAAAGAGGTGGACTGCACCTCTTTTTAATTTATCTCAAAACCCATGCTTTTTGACAGTAGCCACAACATGAAAAATAACTTACATTACTGTTGTTAATGACAATAAAGTTGTTTCAAAAACGTTTGTTACCCATGTTATTCAATTAAAGGGCCAGATTGCTAAACAAGTAGGAGTTTTATTAAGAATGTCGAAGAGGTTCTTTAACATGGAAGGGAAATAACAGAGCTTTTATCAAATTTTCTCCTCTTGGCTATTGCCAACTCATCCCAGCACTAACCTTCCCAAAACAAGAAGAACATTTAAAGATCGTTAATCAAAGAACTTCTTTGATTCCATTATTCATTTATAATAAGTACTTCCTCTTTTTTTACTAACTTAACATCGTATATGGAACTTGAACCTTCTTTTTGAACTTCAATCTGTCCGTTTCCATAATCATGTAAAACGTTGTAAGTTTCACTATTATAGACTACCTTTTTCCCTCTCAATGACTTCATTTCCCCCTTTAATTCAATATTAATTATTTTAAATAAAGTTTGATCAAATTGATGCTAATAACCTTGATAAAAGAGTAAAAAGGAAAAGCTTGTTTTAAAAAGAGATTGATTAAAACAAGCTTTTAATATATTCGATTTAATCATTTCTTTATAAAAATTTTTGATCATTTTCTACTGTGTTGTTCCAGAAGTGCGCCCGATTATTTTATGAAAATTACTTTCCACTATACAAAATCATTAGCTATAATCTATTGTTTGTTAATATAATGTCATCCCCAAATTTCCTTCGCAACATCAACAATGAATTTTAACTTTTCCCATTGCTGTTCTTCGGTTAATTTATTGCCGTGGTGTGTGGAGGCAAATCCACATTGCGGGCTGATACAAAGCTGTTTAAGTGGAACATATTTAGAGGCCTCCTGCACACGAGATTTGATGGTTTCTCTATCTTCTAATTCTCCACTTTTAGATGTGAACACACCTAATACTACTTGTGGTCCGCCAACTGGAACATGTTCTAGCGGCTTAAAATCACCGGAACGCTCATCATCATACTCTAAGAAGAATCCATCTACGTTTTCTTTCGCAAAGAAACTAGAAGCAATTCGATTATATGGCCCTTCGAAAGCCCAAGCAGATTGATAGTTTCCACGGCATAGGTGAGTAGTAATCGTTAAGTCCTCTGGTTTATCTTCAAGTACTCCATTTGCAACACGCAAAGCAAGATCAATTAATTTCTCTCTTTCTAAGTCGCTTTTTGCGAATGGAAGCTCTGGTGCACAAAGCCCTGCAATATATACATCATCCAGCTGTATATAACGGCAGCCAGCATGATAAAATGCTTGGATTGCATCACGATAGGCTTGAATAATATCTGTCGCAAAGTCTTCAATATCTGGATAAATTTCTTCATTACGGATACCAGCATTGAAAAATTGATTGGGACTTGGAAGGGTCATTTTTGCAACGGAACGGTCCCCAACGATTTCTTTAAATTCAATAAAATCTTTGAGGTGAGGGTGATCGGGATTAAAGGATACCTTGCCAGTCACACGCACATCATAAGCCTCGGTTTCGACCCCTTTAAATTTATATCCATGGTCAGGAACGTACCCTTCCACACCGTTTAAGTGCTCCATGAAATCAGTATGCCAAAATCTGCGGCGGAACTCGCCATCCGTTACCGCTTGAAGACCTACTTCAATTTGTTTATCTACGATTCTTTTAATTTCCTCTGTTTCCACGGCACGTAATTGTTCAGCTGTAATGGCACCTTCCACAAATTTCTTTCTAGCATCATGAATTGATTGAGGACGAAGCAAACTACCTACGTGATCTGCTCTAAATGGTGCTTTAATAATAGTTTTTGTCATTTAAATACCTTCTTTCTTATTGTTTTTTTATGCCCAAAATCATAACCGAGGCTTTTTAAGGGCTATTCCCTTCCAAATAAGATTTTTTTATTTTGCATGATTAAAACAAAAGCATAGGGTCGATGTTTTTTTGTCTGTATGAACTTTCTTGTTTATTTCATTGTATGTTAAATGTAACATGTAAAAGTTAATATAGGGTAACACATAATATCTATTCTTTGTCATAGTTTAAAGCTATACATAGAGTAGTTCTTTGACAAAGGATATGATTTCTTCATTTTCTTACCTAATGACATCGTTCCGGGAAACATTTTGTGTAAGGGATCATTAGTGAAAAATGAATATCTTAAACCTATGAATTTATATTATGAACGAGGAAAAATTCCTCAACCCGACTTGTTGATTGGTGGTACCAAATATTGGTCTAGGTCTACGGCAGTGAAATATATGAAACAGGAAAAGAAGAAATTTTTATAGCTTTAAATTTCATGAACGAAAAATATCCCTTGGATTTTAGTGGACTTCAATGTACATGTAAGGTTCATGAGAAGTTGATTTTTACTTCGAATAGTTCTTACATGGCACCGAAGGTAGCCTTTAAATGGCTCTACAACACCATTCTTATATTAGGTAAGATATTATCTGTTAGAAATTGTGGATGAAGTTTTTCAGGTTTTTTTATGGAGTATTGATTGAAACAGAATGCGATTATACTTTATGCTATATTTGTAGTTCCTACATAGCAATTTTAAAAATAGAGGTGTATGAGAATGAATAAAACAGAATTAGTAAAAGTTGTGGCAGCACAAGCTGAATTGACACAGAAAGATGCTACAAAAGCAGTTGATGCGTTATTTGATACGATTTCTACCACGCTTGCTCAAGGGGAAAAAATTCAATTAATTGGCTTTGGAACATTTGAAGTACGTGAACGTTCAGCTCGAAAGGGAAGAAACCCTCAAACAGGAGAAGAAATAGAAATTGCTGCTTCTAAAGTTCCAGCTTTTAAGGCAGGAAAAGAATTAAAAGAAGCCGTTAAATAAATTTAGTAAAGTGAGGTATACTCTGGATTGAAATTGAATTCAGGGTATTTTTATTTAGAGCTATTTATATTACTCATCCAAAAAGGTACACTTTTATAGACCGCTAGAAAATTATGAAATTTTAGTCTATAATCATATATAATTCACTTTATAGACGTCTGTAAAAAGTTGGATACTTTTGTGAACGCTTTTTATATAAATAGTATTTTTAAAGGGTGAGAGTTTTGAATAAGCGTTTCGGTTATGTAAGAATTTCCAGTAAAGACCAGAATGAAGCAAGGCAGATTAAAAACATGCTGGATGCTGGAGTTCATGAGAGAGATATTTATATAGATAAGCAAAGTGGGAAAAATTTTGATCGACCTCAATACCAAGCTATGAAAGATCCAAGTCGTCTAAGGGAAGGTGATACGATAGTAGTTGACTCGATTACTAGAATGGGACGTAATATGGATGAAACTTTAAAAGAATATCGATGGTTTGTTGAAAATGGAATCAACTTAGAATTTTTAAAGGAACCTATGATTAACACGAATAGTGAAACAGATGATGTCATATTAAAAGCGATTCAGCAAGCCGTACTTGTTATTCTTACTGCATTTGCAGAAAAAGAACGTTCTGATATACGTGTAAGACAAGCCGAAGGAATTGAAGCAGCAAAGAGAAAGGGAACTAAATTTGGAAGACCTTCAAAAACACTTCCGAAAGAATGGGATGAACTTTATCTTCAATGGAAGAATAGCCAATTAAAGGCTGTAGAATTTATGGAGATTGTAGGGATGAAAAAGTCAACCTTTTATAAAAAGGTAAATGAATACGAACTACTGAATCGAAAAGAATAAAGGTTTTAGATTTACATCGCGATAGTAAACAAAAAGTATTTCTAATTTTGCTCTAAAGCATTTCCCAAGCATTTTTTTAGGAAATCTCTCTTTTTTATGCTAATTCAATGAAAGATTTATTTATACTGTCGAAAAATGGAAAGAAAAAGAATAGATAACTTATTTTACACTCTAACTTTAAAAATTATAATTAATTTAAATAAATTCTAGAAAGAGGATGTATATGGAACACTTACAGAGTATTTACCCAAAAGGTCCAAAAATGAAATCTATGTATGTATATGAAGAAATGAAGAAAGAACTTTTAACAGGGAAGTGGAAATTCGGGGAAAAAATATTAGTAAATCAGTTAATTGAAAAATATGATGTTTCACGACGACCTGTAATGGATGCAATGAAAATGTTAGAGAATGATGGTTTTATTGAAATTATTCCCCAATCCGGCTGTAAAATTGTGGATTATAGTAAAAAGAACATATTAGATCAACTTTTACTAAGTTCTTATATTGAATCTTTGTGTACAGAATTAGCTGCATTAAACCATCATAACGAAGAAATAGAATATGTGGAAAATTATATTTCATCTACAGAAAAAGAGTCCTGAAAAACTTAAGGATAAGTTAAACTATTTAAAGTTTACTAGGGAAATTCATTTTTCGATTTATTTAATGACTCATTCCGAAATAATAAAATCTCAAACGCTAAAAATTTGGAATTTAACTGATTTTTATATGTTAAAATCATTTGATTATTTTATGAACGATCCAAAGGAATCTATAGATAGTCACGATGAAATTATTTATTACATTAAAAAAAGAGAACCTCAGAAAGCAAGTGAAAAAATGAGGGAATATACTATAAAGACTGTAAAAAACTTGGAAGAAAAGTTACCCTAAGTACTCTCAATAGAATGGTGTAACTTTAGAATATGAAGACCAAGAGGATTCTCTCAGAGTGTTCATTTATTTTATACTTTACGGGGTGGATTAGTTCTACCTTTTTATTTTGATTAAAAACAAAGTAATGGAGATAAAAGATTCAAAATATATTGACAATATAAACTAATATATTAGTATATAAGTATGGAAAGTTCAAGTTATAATCTTTTTGTTTTTTAGAAAACTCACAATATATAGAAAAGGGGAAAGAAAATGTCAAAATATGATGTTAGTATTTGGAATGAATTAGCAGGGGTTAACATTTAAACAGTACTATGTAGATGCAGATGGTGTGAGTACACGTATTGTTGAAGCTGGAGAAGGAGAACCACTTATTTTACTTCATGGAATTGGTGGTCATATTGAAGCATATGCGAGAAATATTAAGCCTCTAAGCAAACACTTCCGCGTGATTGTGTTGGATATGCTTGGACATGGGTATACAGGAAAACCTGATCAACCATATACCATAAAGGATTATAGCGATCATTTATTGGCCGTTATTAAAGCGCTTTAACATTGAAAAAGTTCATTTCTCTGGTGAATCTTTGGGCGGATGGGTATCTGCTTGGTTTGCAGCCCATCATCCGGAATATGTGAAAACATTACTATTAAATACACCAGGAAATATTAAAGGAAAACCTGAAGTAATGAAAAAGCTGAAGGATTCCACGATTAAAGGCAGTTTTAGAGGCAAGTGAAGAGACGGTACGAGCAAGATTAGAGTTCTTATTCTATGACACAAACTTTGTGACAAAAGAATTAATAGAATCTCGTTATAAGATTTATACACAGCCAGAATACCAAGAGGCAATTCACAATATTGTTGTCTTACAAGATTGGGAAGTGCGTAAACATTATACATGGGAAACTTCATGGACACACAAAATTACAGCTCCAACAGTTATTCTTATGTCTGATCATGATCCAACTGCAACGATTGAGGATGCGGAATACCTTCAAGAGCTCATTCCAGGATAGCCAATTAAAAATTATCGAAGGTGCAGGGCACTGGCCGCAATGGGAAAAGCCAGAAGAATTCAACGAATTTCAAATTAAATTTGCTAAAGGGGTGCTTGTATAATGGCGGCTATTAAAGGGCAGGATTATTTAACTCGTTTAAAAAATAACCCTCCCGAAACATGGTTGGGGGATGAAAAGATTTTAGATCCTACATCACATCCACTTGTAGCGCCACCGGCACATTCGATTGCCAAACTTTATGATCATACAGTGGGATGAAGATAAAAAAGATTATATGCTATACCATGATCCAAATACAGGTGAACTGGAAGGGACTCAATATTTAGTACCAAAATCAAAAGAGGATTTGAAAAAGAGAGGCCTAATGCACAGAGAGTGGGCGAAAGCAACTTATGGATTTATGGGTCGTTCAACCGATTTTATGAGTGCGCAGCTTTTAGGATGGTATTCCAATGCAGACTTTTTCGGAGAATATGCTGATAATGTAAGAAACTATTTTGATTACATTCGCAAAAATGATTTATATTTAACACATGTGTTGATTAATCCGCAAGTGGACCGTAGTCAGCCGCCTTCCAAACAGCCAGATGAATTTACGTATCTTGGGGTCGTGAAGGAAACAGAAGATGGAATTATCGTACGTGGGGCAAAGATGATGGCAACTGCAGGTCCATACGCAGATGAAGTACTAGTATTCCCGTTTGCCAATCAACAAATGACGCCAGAGGATTATAAATACTCAATTTCCTTTGCGATCCCAATGTCAGCACCAGGTTTAAGATGTATTGCCCGTGAATCTTTTGTAAAAGAATCTAAAATGGATTATCCATTAGCTAGTCAGTTTGATGAATTAGATGGCATTTTAGTTTTTGATGATGTATTTGTTCCATGGGAGCGTGTCTTCATTTATAAGGACCCTGCTCGTGTTAACCAAGTTTTAAACTTAACGAGCTTATATACAGGGCATCAGTCAACAATTCGCTTAATGACAAAGCTTCAATTTCTTGCAGGTCTTGCCATGAAGGCAACAGACGTGATTAATACAAATGTGTTCCCACAAGTACAGGATTAATGGGTGAAATAACAACTTATGTTGAGTTGTGTAGAGCAGCCATTACGGCATCGGAAGAAAATGCGAAACCAAATGAACAAGGTATTTATATTCCTGATTTTAGACCATTAAGTGCGATACGGAACTCAGGTAACCGCTGGTACCCAAGAACGAGGGAAATTCTTCCAACAAATATTAGCAGGCGGTTTAATGTATCAGCCATCTTCATTTAAAGTCTTCGATAGTCCGATTAAAGAAGATATTGAAAAGTACTTTAGAGGAGCAGATATTGGAGCAAAGGAAAAGATTCAAATTTATAAAATTGCTTCTGAACTAGCTGTTTCCGCATTTGGATCACGACATGAGCTATATGAAAGATATTATGCAGGTGATCCGTTATTCTTAAGAATCAACTCACAATATAAAAAATATGACAAAACAGAATGTTTCTCACTTGTGGATACATTATTGGAGCAACTTAGGCAAGAAGAAGCACCATCATTAATTACAAACTAATATATTAGAATATTAGAATAAGCACTATTTAATAGTCCTTTTATTAAATAGTGCCCCTCTATTTTTCTGTAAAATTTTCCTATAATTTAAAGGAGAATATATAAGGATCGTGAAGTCATCTTTGATTGTCTTGATGGAAAGCCTGTTATACCAGGGACAATTGCACAAATTGCATGTGAAGTTTGAGTAGAACATGTGGAAGGCGACATACGTAATTTATTGGAAAGGTAACAGATATTCACTTAGAAGAAGGAGACCCTCTTATTTTTTATAGTGGAAAATATCGATCATTAATACAAGAACAGACAGCTTCTGTTTAATTTGGGAGGAAGGAGACTGTATGGAAACGATTTATTTGAACCGGGAAAATTTGTTGGAATGGCAAGGGAAGGCAAAGAAGAATGTGATGGCTCTAGGTTTTTTTGATGGTCTTCACCTCGGGCATTGTGAGGTCATTAAGACAGCTTTCCAGAAGGCGAAGGAAAAAGAGGTATCTTTAGCAGTCATGAGTTTTTTTCCTCATCCAAAGACGGTGTTATCGAATGGGAAAAAGCAAGTTTGCTATTTAATGCCGCCGACTGAAAAAGAGAAAATGCTTGAAAAACTTGGAGTGGATACGTTTTACCTTGTGAAATTTGATCCAGAATTTGCTTCCCTTTCACCAGAAAGAGTTTGTGTCCAACTATTTGAATAATCTCGGCGTTATCCATGCAGTCGCCGGATTCGATTTTACGTATGGGCATAAAGGGAAGGGAAATATGGAACGCTTAAAAAACGATTCAGGTGGATTGATTGAGATAACTATGGTCGAAAAGATCGAGTGCCGTGGCGAGAAAATCAGTTCCACTTGTATAAGGGAAAGATTATTACAAGGAAAGGTAGAGGAGATTCCTGATTTCCTTGGCCATCCATACGAAGTAAAAGGAAATTGGAACGGGGCGGAACTGATCCTTCAACCCTATTATACGCTTCCGGCACCTGGAAGATATGTGGTGACGGTTAACGATGAAAGTCAATCCATTAATACTGAGGTATCTGTCCAAGAACATCATGGGAGATTAACGTTAACTTTTTTAAAGAAAATACCTCGAACCATGAGAGGTTCTATATCGATTAAATGGCATTCCTCATGTTCAAACAATAAGGAATTGGCCTATGCGGTGATCGGGTAAAAGAAATAGATGAAAATTTTAAAGTGGGGAGTGGGGAAAATGGCGGAAATTATAGCAGGTGTAGCAATGTCACACAGCCCTTTTATCATGACAAATGAAGAAGGTGCTGGAGAAAAAGGTCAGCGTTTTATCCAAAGTGCAAAAGAGATGAAGAAATGGTTAAAGGATAACGGAACGGACGTGATCGTTTTAGTTTCGGATGACCATTTCAATAGTTATTTCTATGATCATATGCCGTCTTTTACAATTGGTATCAATGAGTGTGAAGGGATGGGGGGATTGGAATCTTCCTCAGTATAACATTCCTGTACAGAAGGATTTAGCAAAACATATTTTAGATACTGGATTAAACCATAATTTTGATTTTGCTTTTTCGATGAAAATGAAAGTGGATCATGGGCACACACAAGCCGTTTACTTTTTGAATTCTGAATTAGATATCCCAGTGGTTCCAATTGCCGTGAATACAGCCGCACCTCCACTTCCGACAATGGATCGCTGTTTTCAATTAGGTGAATTGTTACGAAAAGCAATTGAGACATGGGATTCGGACCTAAAAGTAGCCATTGTGGCATCTGGCGGATTATCGCATTGGGTACCCATTCCGAAAATTGATAGTGAAAAGCCTGAGGATCAAAGTTTAATTCATATTCTCAAAAATGGTCGCCAAGAAATTGAGCAGCTGGATGAGTATATGGAGTCTCGTAAAAAAAGAACGACAAGCCTAAAAACAGGTCCAGTAAACGAAGAAACTGATCGATTGTTTTTACAATTAATTGAAGAAAAAGATTATGATGCATTACGGAAATGGTCTTACGAATTCATCGAGGAGGAATTAGGTAATGGCGGTCAGGAAATTAGAAACTGGCTCGTCTTAATGGGTGCTGTTCAAAACTTTGAATCCCAATTAGTCTGCTATGAACCTATTCCAGAATGGGTAACCGGTATGGGGATTGTGCATTTTGCAAAGACGTTTAATGATGAAAAGAAGAATCTTTCGACCTTGAATGAGGTTTCTATTTAAATTTTAAAAACTAAAATTTGGAAGATACTAATTTCGTGGTCACTACAGACCATTCAACTATCTATATTCAAACTAATATATTTGTATTGCACTATTTAATAATATTTATAAATATCATTAAATAGTGCTCTTCTTTTCATTATTTGATCAATCTAGTTATATCTATTGATAGATAATCCTTTTTGTTACCATAATTTTCTGAATATTTGGCCTATTAATTGGCAATTTTAATGAAAAATGAGATTAATGCTGCCTATTTTTAAAAATAAATTTATTTAGCGGAGGCCATTTTATGGTTCAAGAAAATACAAAGAAATCGAAAGTAATTAAAAAAGCATGGGTCGTAATTGGGCTATTGTTTTTATTAAATGCCATTAGTAATATTGATAAAGCTGTTATTGGATTTGCATCGGTTCCCATCATGGAAGAATTAAAACTAACTCCGGAGCAATGGGGTATAGTAGGCAGTGTATTCTTTCTATTATATTCGCTCTCAGCGGTTTTAGGTGGAGTACTCGCTGATAAATTTGGAACAAGAATTGTTATAGTTGGTATGGTCGTAATTTGGTCCCTTGTTCAGTTTTCCACTTTATTTGTATCAAGCTTTGCCTTTTTGCTAGTTACAAGAATTATTTTAGGGATGGGAGAAGGACCTTCCTATTCTTTAGCCATGACGGCAGCATCTCAATGGCTCCCTAAAGAAAAACGCGGAATAGGTCTCTCTATTGTTTCCATTGGTAGTCCTATCGGGGTAGCGATATCTGCCCCTATTTTAATGAACTTCATGGCAAATTATGGATGGCGTTCAGCTTTTATCGTTACCGGAGTTGTTGGAGTTATCTGGATTTTTGCATGGCTATGGGTCGTAAAAGGGAAAGCGGATTCAAAGGTAGAGTCTTCAGTAGTAAAAGGCAATTCTGACCTATTGGTACCCGAACAAGAATCATTAAAGGTCTCATCTTTCTTGCTTTCGAAAAATTTCATTCTAGTTGCTTTATGTGGCTTCGCTACGTACTGGGCGTTTACAATGGGATTAAACTGGCTTCCTAACTATATGGAGAATATACTTCAATTAAGTGCAGAAACATTACAAATCGTTGTCGCTTTGCCATGGATTCTCATCACGTTATCACTACTCACATTTTCAACCATTTCTGACCGCCTTTTTCTTAAAACGAAAAGTGTCGTGAAAGGCCGTGTGTTTGTACTTGGTCCTGTATTGTTAGCTGGAGCGGTTTGCTACTTTTTTGGAGCTATGGCAAGTTCCAACTGGTTGGCTATTGTTTTATTATCCCTCGGTTTAACCTTTGGAGTTATTACAATGGTGCTTGGACCAGCTATATTAATGGAACTAGTCTCCTAAGAAGACATCAAGGTAAAATTCAAGGATGGTTTATGGCATTTACATCATTAGGTGGCATCGTTGGTCCATATGTTACAGGTTACCTTGTAGAAAACTCTTCAAGTGCAGCGGCAGGATTTCATTACGCCTTCCAGATTTGTGCCTTGATTTTGCTAATCGCTGGAGGACTTGGGTGGGCTGCAATACGTCCGAAAAGGGTTAAAAAAATAGAAATGGTAAATACCGATACAGTGGAAAATGCATAAACAAAAAAGAAGTTGATTATCCTACATATAGTAGGTAATCAACTTCTTTTTCCTTTAAAGGAACTTTCCATATCTTTGGACAGGTTCCTTATTTACATCCAATTGTAAATACATTCCCTAGGTCTAAGGTTAATAAAGTCTCTAAGTTAATCCCATTCTCTTAATAAGTAAAAAAAAAACTACATTAATTATTATTTATTATTGTTCTTACAATTTCTACTACACGATTTCCGACTTCAGATGTAGAAGATGTCCCATTCATATCTGGTGTTAATACATTTCCTTCCATTAATAACCTTTCAACAGCATCCAATATTAATTTTCCATATGATTCATATCCGAAAAAATCTAACATTTGGCTTGCAGACCATATGGCTGCAAGAGGATTCGCAGTTTGTGTACCAGCTATATCAGGTGCAGATCCATGGATTGGTTCAAACATAGAAGGATACCTTCTCTCTGGATTAATATTTGCCCCAGCAGCTAAACCTAAGCCCCCAGCAATAGCTGCTCCTAAATCAGTTAAAATATCCCCGAATAAATTAGATGTTACCACTACCTCAAATCTCTGTGGTTCCTTTATCATGAGCATTGCTGCAGCATCTACTAAGTACGAAGCAGTTTCTACATCTGGATAATCCTTACTGACCTCTTCAAAAATTTGATCCCAAAAAACCATGGAGTAATTTAAAGCATTTGCTTTGCTAATGCTAGTTAATGATTTTCCTTCTCTTCGTGCTGTTTCGAAAGCAAATCGTATGATTCTTTCCGTTCCTTTACGAGAAAATACACTATTTTGTAAAACGACTTCTTGTTCTTTTCCTTTATATAGCCAATCACCAGCACCAGAATATTCACCTTCGGTATTTTCTCGAATAAAGAGCATATTAATATCTTCCTTTTTTACATCTTTTAAAGGACAAGGGGCTCCCTGTAGTAAGGTTACTGGCCGTATGTTTACATATTGATCAAAGCTTTTACGGATTTTTAAAAGAAGATCCCAAAGAGAGATATGATCAGGTACTCCAGGAAAACCAACTGCTCCCAAATATATCGCGTCAAATTGTTTAAGTTTTTCAATGCCATCATCATCCATCATTTTTCCATATTTGGAGTAATATTCACATCCCCAAGGAAAATAAGTGAAGTCAAATTGAAACTGTCGATCTAAATCGGCAATTGCTTTTAATACTTTTACTGCCTTCATCGATCACTTCAGGACCTATTCCATCCCCACGGATTACTGCAATTTTGTATTTTTTCATTTAATAAACCTTCTTCCTTTAAATATTAAAATCTTTCCTTCAACTCTATAAAATCTCTGAGATGAAACTCTCCCGTATGATCCGTAGTAACCATTTGTACTCCTTTTCTTCATCCTCCCTGTTTCACGTTTTTCTTATGAAAGTCTAAAACTAATTGAGTATTAATAAACCATTAACCGTTCGAAACATCCTATTTTTCACTCCCCTTTAAACAACTCCTAATTTGTTGATTTTGATAATAAATTATCAAATGATCTAATTCTTGACTTAATAAAATAGTCTTTTTATCGTTAAAGCCAAATTGCATAACACTTTCAATCATCTTTTTCCGTGCTAATTCAATAGCTATATGAATAATCGTAACCAAATCAATTTCCCTTTCCTTCATTACTAAAATACTAATATATTAGTTTATTTATAATTATACACAATTTTTAGAATAAGGTATACAATTAAGACTCTAGTTCTCAGTGTCTTCCTTATTTAAAATATGATGAATACAGTGAAGAAATATACAGCAGAATTGATTTCTCAAAA